>SVEL01000026.1 GCA_015057425.1 Lachnospiraceae bacterium | reverse complement strand
TTTTGAACTCTTCATCATATCGAGTTCCGGTGCGTTTTGTGGACATGTTTGATACCTCCTTTTTGGTGTCTAATTTATTGTAACAAGTAAATGTTTTTGTGTCCACTTTAATAATATAGATCCAATATTATGGAGATCCAATAGGAATAACTGTAGAAGGTGTTGAGGATACGGTTATTAAAGTTTTATATAAGAATGATGAATATGAGCTAATTAATTGGAGTGGACAGGCAGAATATACGCAAGAGAGAGGATTCAAGTATTATGCTGGATTTAATGTTTTTAACGAAGAACAGTTTGAATCGTTGATAACAAAATATATGTGTCAGTAAAAATTCTACTATGTCTACCCGGTCCAGACAAACAGCAGGTATTATGACGCTGAGGTAGGAAGGTTTATAAGTGCGGATGGATCCGATAACTAACACAGAAGTTTTTAGGTGGGATGAGAATCCTAATTTTCCTAATGGTCCTCACTATCATATATATAGTACAGGCCATTATATACCAGGCGTCAGTATAGTGCCAGAACCATAGGCATCTTTATATTTTCCATTTAGTTAGATAGAAAGGAGCTATTGATATGCCACAATATGATAGAACGAAAATAAAAGAATTAAAAGATTATTTATATCAAAGTAATATTCATGATGCAGAATATGAAGAAAGTTGGTACGATAAAGAAAAAAAGATACTTTTCTTGAGTGTGATGAATCCAATATTTAACAAGAAAATAATATTTACTTTTTATAATGTGAAAATTATTCTAATAATTAATAGAAATGAATTTGGTAGTTGTGATACAATTTTGTCATTAACTGTTGAGGATGATTATTCACATATAGAAAACTGTACGAAGATAAATGGTGATGAATTAGAAGATTCGATATATTTGTTATTCCAAATGTTTTCGTGTGATGAATTGCATATTATTGCAAAAGAGGTATTTGTTGACGTTAAAGAATATTGATGAGATGACGGTATATAAATAAACCAATGGATGCATCTTTTTCATTTGGATTTATTGGTTTAGGCGTAGAACAACAAGATAAAAATACTTTAAATCATGAATATGGGCACAAAGTTCAGTTAAATAATAAAGGATTAGGCAGATATATTTCTGAGGTTGCCGTTCCATCACTTACAATTAATATACTGGAGAGGAAAGGAAAATTACCATACTTCATATCAGGATTTGATATGGTTGTTCTTTAAATAATGGTGTAGGAGTTGTTAAGTTTCTTAATTTAAAAAGTAAAAAGAAAGGAAAAGTGAATCTAATCATCTTATGTTTGATTGGATTATAGGTTGATAATATGAAGAGAATTATACTGCCACTTGGTATATTATGCATTATCATTATGATTTTATGCTGTTCCTGTGGCTTTTTTGGAGACCAAAATTATTTCTGCGAGGTTGATGAAGTAGAGACGGTTCAAATCATCAGACTAGATAAATATGTCGAAGGGGAATATAGATATGAATATACTATTCTTTCTGAAGTAACTGATTATTCAACATTTGTAAGTCGTCTTAATCAATTAAAACACTCTGTAAATTGGGGTGATCCTCGTCAAATGGATATTGGGTATGTTGTCATAAGAATTGATTACCGTAATGGTGATTTTGATTTGATTCACCCAGACGCGCAATGTTTTAATCGTTCAAATGTAAATCAGTATGGCTATTTCTTTTTTGATGATGAACAGTTTGATTCTCTGATTTCTGATTATATAAAGGAATAGATTTGAGTAGGAGAATAGACTTATCGATTTTTTTAGAAAATAATACAGATGCTACCCAGTCCGGACAAACAACAGGTAAGTATTATTATACAACGACAGTTTGAAAATATTTCTGAAAGAAATTTAGAAGAATATGGTGGAACAATTATTTGTGCATCCAAGCTTAGATGGAGAGTTATTGATGAGTGTATGGGTCAAAATGAATTTTATTGTTCTGTAAAGTAAGTTGAAGAATTCGTGCAAATTAGTGGATTTTCTGGAGAACAAAGGTATAATAGCAACAACAAGGAATTTTTCATATGGAAAAATTCCTTGTTTTATTTTAACCGGGTTATGAACATTTATTCTTAAAAATCTCTTTAAATTTCCCTTTTATCAGATACACAATCACAAAAAATCCTATAGTCATACTGATGGAGAGTAGGAGTGTTAATATATCACAGTTTTTTACAGACATATCAAATTTACCATCTAAAAATTCCATTAAATATTTACTCAGATGTCTGCTTAAGGAGCCGCAGACAGTTACAGTCAGTGCAGGAAATAGGATTGCTTCGTAGGAGTTAAAGGAAATGTGACACAAGCCTTCACTTTCTTTGCAGTATTTGTCTAACTGATACAGATGAAGCAGGGAAAGCATTATTTCCGAGGAAAGAAGGCCACAGAAATATGCGGATATTCCCATCTCCGGAATAAGAAATATAACAAATGATATTCTTATGCACACAGATATTACATTATGTATAAATACTGTTTTTATTTTCCCAAGTCCATTTAAAATGCTTGCAAAGGTAGTCGAAAGATATATAAATGGACACAGCCAGCTTAAGATGATTATGTAGTTTCCTGCCAGTGGTTCGCCAAATACGGTATTGCCTATTAACAGACCATACATCAGAAATATTCCGGTGCACAGTATTCCGAGAATAAGGCTAAAGTTAAGTGAAAGAGAGATGTTACGACTTATTTTACTTTTATTATCACTGGTATTTGCTTCTGCGGTATCAGGAAGCAGGATATTTGCAAGGGAGGTAACGATAGTGGTCGGAAACATAATAAATGGAAATGCCATACCTGTAAGTATTCCGAATACTCCCAATGATTCTTCCGGGGAAAGACCTGATTTTTGTAGCATAAAAGGTATAAGTAATGCTTCGGCAGTACCTAAAAAGCTTAACATTATTTTATTTACAGATAATGGAAAAGCCGTAATTGCAAGTTTTTTTGCAGTGTGAAATTCCGGATGTAATTCCGATATTTTGCCGTTCATATATTTTCTGTTATCTTTTAAGCAAAGAAATACACAAAATACGGAAGATGCGATTTCACTGATAATTATTCCGTAGATTGCTATTTTTGCACCAATTTCCATACCTGATGCAAGAAAGAATTTTATAATAAGTATTACGGCAATTATTTTGATAATTTGTTCAATTAGTTGGGAAAGTCCGGGTATTACGGTTTTCTTAAGTCCAAGGTAATATGCGTTTATACATACATGCACTACGCCAAAGGGCAGTGACAGGGTAAGCAGCCTTAGTAATGAACTGCAATCAGAATTGCCCAGTATAAATGTAGCTATAGGATTAGCGAGGATATGTAATGATACTATTATAAGTGCAGTTATTGTAAGGGATATGGTTATTCCGTTTATTAATACTTTGAATGTATTCCCTTTGTTTTCGGCTACGTTTTTTGAAATTATAGTGCTTATTCCGGCAACTGTTATGGCGAAGCACAGACCGTAGATGGGCATAACTATCTGATAGAGTCCTATACCTTCGGGCCCTATGACATTTGACAGATATATTCGATAGAAAAACCCCAGAATTCTGCTTAAAAATGCTGCACATGTAAGAATTAAAGTTCCTGTTATCAATTTGTTTTTAATATTAATTTTTGGCATATTTTTATTGAGTCAGCTTAAGGTTACTAAGCTTAACAAACCAGCTTTATTTATTAAATGATATGCAATTTAATATAAAATATGAATATAATATTATATACTGTTTGTAGGTGATATGATGAGAAATTATATATATATGGACAATGCGGCAACTACTAAGATGAATAAGGTGGCTTTTGAAGCAATGATTCCTTATCTTGCAAAGTATTATGGCAATCCGTCAAGTGTGTATATGCTGGGAGATATAAGTAGTAAGGTGTTAAATGAAGCAAGAGAAACATTTGCAGATTGCTTAAATTGCAGCCCGGAGGAAATATATTTTACAAGCGGAGGAAGTGAGGCGGATAACTGGGCGCTTGAAAGCGCAGTCAGAAATTATGGAAGAGGTGGCATAGGAAGAAATATTAATGGAAGAAATTTAGGGCATATAGTTACTTCGTCTATGGAACACCACGCGATACTAAACAAGTGTAAAGAACTTGAAAACAGAGGTTTTATGGTAACATATGTTAACCCGGGAAGAGATGGAATTGTAAGGACGGAAGATATTCATAGGGCTATTCGTACAAACACCATTCTTATATCAGTTATGACTGCCAATAATGAAGTTGGAACTCTGCAAAATATTAGTGATATCGGAAAAATTGCAAAAAGGCACGGTATATTATTTCACACGGATGCAGTGCAGGCATTTGGACATATTCCTATTGATGTAAAGAAATGGAATGTGGATATGTTAAGTATCAGTGGGCATAAATTCGGAGGGCCTAAAGGGATAGGTGTACTTTTCGTGTCTAAAGATACTAAGTTAACTCCTATGATATATGGAGGTAAGCAGGAAAACGGAATGCGTGCCGGAACGGAAAATGTAGCAGCTATAAAGGGTATGTCTGTAGCAGCAGGAGAAGCATGTAAGACTATGAGAAAAAGAGGCATTGAGACTGTAAGGGTAAGAGATTATATGATTGACAACATCTTAAGGTATGTACCGGGGGCAAGACTTAATGGGCATAGAGATTTAAGACTTCCTAATAATATAAATATCAGCATAGACGGAGTTAACGGAGAAAGCATGGTTATAATGGCAGATAACTATGGAGTGTGTATTTCTACAGGTTCAGCATGTTCATCTAAAAGTACAAAGCCATCACACGTTTTAATAAGTATGGGAGTTCCTGAAAAGGAGTGTTTCGAGTCAGTCAGACTTACTATTTCAGAAGAGACAACTTATGAGGATGCAGAATACGTAATTAATCTTATACGTAAACTTGTGAAAGAAATAAAGACTCATACACTTGCTTAAAAGCCTTTTTTGGGTGTATAATAATATGATACAATATTTTGAGAGTGAGTGGTAGAAATGGCTTTTTCTTTAAATGATTTAAAATCTTATACAGGTGATAACGAAACTTTCTTAAAGGGAAAAAACCTCTTTTTGGAAGGGAAAGTAGTTGATATTCAGGTAAACTCTTTCTGGAAGACAGAGATTGCGGTAAATGGTGTTATAGATGATGGTATGAAAATCCGTTCAAGAATATCTATTGCCAATGACAGGATTGTAAGTTACGGTTGTACCTGTAAGGAGTTTTTAAACAAAGAAAAGGCCTGTTGCCACGTAGTTGCGTTGGCAGCAAAATACGAAGGATATAATGGCAGTATTTCTGCAGGTGTTGTATACACTTCAGGAAGTGCAAGAAGAATTGTTGATTCTTATATGGATAAAACAAACAGATATTCAAGAAACAGCCTTGAAGAAAGTATGTCAAATATAACTATCTGTCAGGATATTACCGTAAAGAAAACAGGGGATAAGTCTGTTTTAAAGGCATCCTTTTATTTGAAAAGCGGAATAAATAAGTATCTCATTAAAGATTTATATGATTTTACAGACAGAATAAACAATAACATATATCACGAATACGGAAAAAGGCTTGGATTTGTCCATGGCATCAATGCTTTCAATGAGAAAAGCAGAGAAATGGTAGAATTTATAGTAAGCAGGAAAAACTTTGAAAAACTTAATGAATCTGTAAACGGAAGCTACAGTGTGAAGAACAATACAAGAGAATTAACATTGTTTGGACATGATATTGATGACTTTTTTTCGATTCTTGAGAAAAACGAACTACCGGTATTCGTGGATAATTATAAGACGATGTATGTCACAAGAGACAGGCTTCCTATTAGTGTATCTGTAAGGGAAAAAGGAAGTAATGGTTATACTGTTAAACTTCAGGGAGTTGAAAAGATTATCACAGGTGCAGCAAATTTGTATGGAGTAACAGGAAACAGTATCTGTATATGTGATGAAAACTTTACTGAAGCAATGGGTGATTTTCTTGTTCACATATGCAATTATGACAATGATAATTCTGTTGATATAAGTAAAAAGGATATGGCACCTTTTTATAATATAGTTATGCATGAAGTGGAAAAGTATGCCGTAGTAGATTATGACAATATAAAAACAGAAGAACTGGAACCTTGGAAACTCAATATTTCTTTTAATGCTGATTTGGAAGATGGAGACAAGCTGACACTAAAGACAGAGTGTGATTATGATGGTGTCCCTTTTGATATAAATACAGGAAGAATAAGCTCGGCAAATGTTAATCGTGACTATTACCTTGAGTATACGGTCAGAAACATACTGTTTAAGTATTTTGGTGAGTTGCAGGACAGATATTATGAAACAGATGATTATGATAAAATATTTGAATTCTTATCTGAAGGTACAAGAGAACTTAAGAATTACGGAAGTATATCTTTAAGCGAAAGACTTAGTGAGTTTAAAGTGATTCCGCATATGCCCGTTACAGCATCCGTAAATATAAATAACGGACTTCTTCAGATGGAAATTGATGCCGGAGATTATTCAAGAAATGAGCTTGAACAGGTGTTACGTGCATATAAGGAAAAGCAAAGGTACGTAAGACTAAGTGATAAAGGTCTTATGCAAATGGAAGGTTCTGAACTTGAAGTAATATCGGAAATCCTTGCAGATATGGAACTTACCGTAGACGATATTTATAATAAGACATTTTATATTCCGAGATATCGCAGCTTATATATTGATAAGAGTTTAAAGGCTGATTTGAATATCAGATACAATAGAAATGAAGCCTTTAAGGCACTTGTAAAAGCTATTAAGCATGCAGGTGAAAATGAATATGAAATACCTGAGGTTTTAAAAGGTATTTTAAGAGGCTATCAGGAAACAGGATATTATTGGCTTAAAACTCTTGATGAATGTGGATTTGGCGGAATTCTTGCCGATGATATGGGACTTGGAAAAACCATACAGATAATTTCTGTTTTGGAAAGTGAAAAAGAATGCGGCAGACCATCGCTTATAGTCACACCTTCGTCCCTTATTTATAACTGGGAAAATGAAATAAAGAAGTTTGCTCCGTCTCTTACTGCTGTATCTGTGGTGGGAAGTAAAAGTGAGCGTAAGGACATATTGGAAAATGCAGATAACTGCAACGTAATTATAACGTCTTATGAGTTGCTTAAGAGAGACCTTGAACTTTATAAGAATAAAGTGTTTAGATTTCACGTAATTGACGAGGCACAGTATATTAAAAATCCTACTACGGAAAATGCTAAAGCAGTAAAAAAGATTAAGTCGGAGACAAGATTTGCACTTACAGGTACACCGATTGAAAACAGACTTGCAGAACTCTGGAGTATATTTGATTTTATACTTCCGGGAAGTCTTTTCAGTTATAAGAAATTCAGGGAAAGATATGAAATGCCTATAGTTTCAGGCGATAAAAAAGCTTCGGAACATTTAAAGGAAATAACAAAACCTTTTATTATGCGAAGAATGAAGAAGGATGTATTAAAGGAACTTCCGGACAAGTTAGAGTATGAGGTTTATGCTAAACTTGAAGGTGAGCAGAATAAGTTATACGTAGCCAACGCATTGAAGCTTAAAAAGGAACTTCAGACTACAGGAGAATATGAGTTTAATAATAACAAAATCCAGATATTTGCTGAGCTTACAAGACTTAGACAGATATGTTGTGATCCTTCGTTATGCTATGAAAATTATGAAGACGAATCTGCAAAGCTTCAGATGTGTATTGACCTCGTTAAGAACGGAATCAGCGGCGGACATAAAATTTTATTATTTTCACAATTCACATCAATGTTAGAAATAATTAAAAAACGACTTGAAGAAGAAGGAATAAAGTATTATATTTTAACTGGTAAGACTAAGAAAGAAAGTCGTCTCAATATGGTAGAAAATTTTAATATTGATGATACCCAGGTTTTTCTTATTTCGTTAAAAGCAGGAGGAACCGGTCTTAATCTGACAGCGGCAGATATGGTAATACATTATGACCCGTGGTGGAACAGAGCAGCGGAAATTCAGGCGACAGACAGAGCGCATCGAATCGGTCAGAAAAATACTGTATCGGTGTTTAGACTTATTGCTAAGGGAACCATTGAAGAATATATAATGGCTATGCAGAACAGAAAGGTTCAACTTGCAGAAGATATTCTTTCAGGTGAAAGTGAAGGAATTGCATCTCTTACAAAGGATGACATTTTAAGATTACTTGGATAGTGAGAAGGAAGAGAAGAAATGCTTAAGTTAAAGATAAAAAAAGTTAATATAGCTCTTGCGGTAATAATATGTCTTATGCTTATAACTATGGGCTCGTATATAGTTGTTCTTGTAAATGTAAGAAAGGATTTGGATGAACAGACCAAGTCTTACATAACCAATATAACAAGTGAAGTGGGAAGGTATGTTAACCTTAAAATTGAAGAGCGATTTAAAACACTTGAAAATTACGGATACTTTTTTATGTATGGAGCGTCTGATGATGACAATGATGAAGTTGATGAATGGATAGGTTATCTGGAAGAATATGCTAACAAAGAAAAAATGGAAAAAATAGAAGTTTTAACTTATGACGAGGCATATTTAAACAGCGGTAATCGTAACATAACAAGTGAAATTGATGATAACGGAAGAAAATATATATGTATGTATGTGCCTATAAGTGTAAATGAACAAAAGTGTATTATAAAGGGTACATATGATGCAGAGATATTCGGGAAGCTTGTGTCAGATGATATACTGGGTGTGTCTCAAAATTCATTTATTATCAACAGGTCAGGCGATATAATAGCCGGCGGAAAGAAAGACCATGAACTCAAAGATATATTTTCAAATAATATTAAGTATGCATCAATATTAAAGAATCATATAACTTCGAGAGATTCCGGACACATAACATATACTTCCGGTAATCTTAAAAGATACATATGTTATTCTGAACTTGATTATAATAATTGGTATGTTTTTTCAATTGTTACATCAGGTCAGGTTGAAAAGAATTATGATGAAGTTAATGGCAGAGGAATATTCCTTTCAGTTGTTCTTATTCTTTTTATTATTGCGTTAAGCGTATATATTGGATTTTTTAATTATAAGTACAGTTATTATAAGAAGGTTGTAGAAGAACAGATAAATAATGATTCAGAGATTATTGAAGAAAAAGAAATTGAAGATTAAAGTAGGTGCTAAAAATCCCCCCGCAATGTGGGGGGATTTTTTTATATAATAATCTATAATAAAGAACGTGTGATAAAGATAAGGGCAATATACACATATTACTTTAGATAAAAGGAGAACAAAATGTTTAATACAGTGTGCAAAAGATTTATGGCAATGATACTTATTTTTATTACAGTGATTTTTATTACACCGGCAGGGGTATTTGCATCTTCAAATGCAGTTACTTTTACCAGTAAAAATGAAATTAAATCAATTCTTGGTGATGCATACGGTTATGGACTTTTTGCAGAAGATGCAACTATTGGTGTAGATTTTGAATCAAATCTTGCAGTTAATAAGCTTACTATTTTAGGCACGGTAGACGTTGGTAATACCCTTGGTTCATCAAAGAGCGCAGTTGTGGGGGATATATATATAAATAGATTTGAAGCAGGCATTCTGCAGCTTAGAGCAGCTAAGAATATTTATCTTGGTACATCATACGAATCAAATGGAAATAAATATACAATAGGTGCAGCTAAAATTTTTGCTGCAAATTATTCAAATGTTAATATTATTGCTGAAAAAAAAGCAGTTGATGTAACAAAAACATTAGGACTTATAGGAAGCAATCTTAAAGCAATTGCTAAAAAATCAAATACTTCAGGTATAGATGTGTCTTTGTCAGACATGAATAATGCAATTATCAATACAACAAATGCAAAAGAGTCAGTTTGCTATGTAAATGTTAATGCTTCAGCACTTGCATGTATTCAGCCCGGCGGACTTAAAATTAACAAAAAAGATAGTCAGGTAGTAATTTTAAATATTATAAATGATAATAATACATCGAATATTTATTTAAACAGATTTATGGTAAATGGAAAGACATCTGCACAGGATGATCTTAATACATCACAGACAATTGTTTGGAATTTTGCTGATTACACAGGTAATATATATATGTCAGAAGTATCAGGTATCGTGGCAGCACCAAAGAGTAGTGTTACAGTATGGGCTACATCAAGAGGACGGGTTATTGCAGATACATTTTCAAATCCGGGAGGGGAACTTCATTTTTTAACGGATACTACAGATGAAGAAATAATTGAGCCGGAAGAGGAATTTACAACAATAAATCCATATGATGGTGAGACAACAACTAAAAGAGAAGATACAACAGAAGAAGAGACTACAACTATAAGAGAAGTTACGACAGAAAAGGAAACTACAAAAAAGCCGGGAGATATACCGGATGAAACCACATCTAAAGAGAGATTAACACTAAAGGAAACTACTACTAAGGAAACAACCACAAAAGAAACGAACACTGAAGAAACAACAACTAAAGTTGTAAATACAGAAGAAACTACGAGAAAACCAGGCGGAACACCGGATGTTACTACAGCAAAAGAAAATATGTCTTTAGAAGAAGATTCAACCACAGAAGAAATGACAACAGAGGAAGAAGAATTTTTTGAAGAAATTATGCCATATGACGGTCCAAAAACAGGAGATTATTCAAATCCTGAAAGATATGCATTTATGATTGCAGTTTCATTGGCTGTTTTAACAGGAGCTTTTTTTGCAGGAAATAAAAAGGTGGCAATAAATTGCTAATAGTGGTATAATTTATATATGCGTTTGCAGATGGCAAACATTAAGTATGTAAGTTATAGGAGACTAACTATTAGAAGTCAATAGTTTTTTGAAAAAATTATTATCTAAAAAAGGGTAACCTTAATAAATCCTCATTACTGGGGATTTCAAAATAAGATATAGTTAACTGCCACTACTCAGCT
>SVEL01000004.1 GCA_015057425.1 Lachnospiraceae bacterium | reverse complement strand
TTCTTTTGAACTCTTCATCATATCGAGTTCCGGTGCGTTTTGTGGACATGTTTGATACCTCCTTTTTGGTGTCTAATTTATTGTAACAAGTAAATGTTTTTGTGTCCACTTTAATAATATAGATCCAGGTGGCAGAGCATTCGGTAAAATATACATAGAAAATGAGTGGAAAGATGCATTACTATTAGATGTAGTCAGCGTAGGCGGAGGAAATAATTGCCATCTTAGCACTTCGTTAGTATATGAAGATGCACATGAAACGATACTTACCGGTGGAAACATATCTTTTACAGAAGATGAAATCATCTATGAAGGATTTAGCTGTTACAATGAATATTTTGATGGACTTGACAAAATCACATATAAGAAACTTGATAGTTTAGAGTATAAAGGTAAAAAATACTGGTCAGAGGATACGGATATAGAATTCAGATTTTTTTCAGACGGAATATTTGAAATGTATCGAAATGGTACTACATTTAAAGGATTTATAAGGTTTGATTGCTATGATATCATACTTGAAATGTCCGAGGAAGAAAACTATGTCTTTAACCGTGGAGAAAACGGAAGCCTTATATATGATGATGAAAAAAGTCAGAATGATGTGCTGATAGGACAGTACATATTTTATTAAGAATAGATTACTATCGGAGGAACATAAATGAACAGAAAGATTAGCTTAGTCAATGTATGTTTGATTATTAATTTAATAAGTTTCTTTGCAATATATGTTATTCCAACAGGATTTACAAATGCAAATGACATTTTCGATGTCAATGAAAGCGGATTGTTTAGCTTATATACCATATATTCGTGGATGGTAATCGGTTTGCTATTGACGCTTTCTTTTGTTGCAATCCGGTTACAGAAAACTCACAATTTTTATACAAGAGACTTGATAACGGTTGTATTAATTGGCGTTCAAATAGCTATAATCTGGATTTTTCCGGCCTTTGATGCCAAAACATATGGAGTAGTTAATCTTTATAATGAGTTGATTGATGAATTGATGGTATGGAAAGATATATCATCGGCAAGAATGTTGCAGGTAGTAGTAATACTATTTGTTATAAGTACAATAGTAAATTGTTTGATTATATGTATATCGACCATAGATATAATATATAAACTGATTAAGAAAGAGGCAATAGTCTTAGCTCGTGATGAAAAACATACATATGACGGATATGGTAAATTCTTTAATATATTTACCATTGTGATTTTATCTGTATACACCTTAGTTGTAATAGTTACAACATCGATAAATACACCTGATATGATAGGGATTTTTGGAAAATGGAATCCTATGTTCTGCATAGCTGTATTAATAAGCTGCGTATTACCATTGATGTTATTTTATTTTCTTATATGCACGGAATGGATAAAACGAAGAAAATGGTTAATGGTTACCCTTTCTTTTGTTCTTGTTTGCGTGTTGATGTATTTTGGAACAGGTAATTTACTTATAACAAGTATGGTTTTTTTCTTGTATGAAACGATAGATTCTATCGGAATTATATTACCGATATTGGGTATCATTTATCTTTTGATACAATTTCCTATAATGGCAATAACAGCATTTGTAATTTTTATTATTAATAAAATAAAAAAGTCAGGGTGATGTAGGAAGGCAAAATGAATACACTGTTGCAATAATATCCTATGATACGCCTAGAGGAGGTTTTGTAAGTGAAAAAACTAAAGATTATAAGTATGGTTTTATTGACGATGCTGTTAATTGGATGTAAAAATAATCATACAATTGAAGTGGAATTAATTACAGATGAGGGCACAGAAAATAGTGAAACTGCAATTGAAGAAATTGTGAGTGAAGAGAATGAAACCTTTTTTTGGGAAAAGGAAGAGTATTCCTATATTATTAAACCTGAAGAGGAACAGGTTTTTCATTATGATATAGATAGTGATAATGAAGATGAAAGTATTATATTTTATGCGTCAGAACCGGTAGATAAAAATTGTTTTCCTGATACAAGAATGAAAATAATAGATGGAGATAAAGTGTTGTTTGAAACCGTTAATTTTTTTGATGGATTGAGTTCTGAAACGAATAGTTATATGTATTTTATTGTAGAAGAAGATGGAAAGAAGTGTCTTTTAGAGTTTTGCGATACATCACATATGGGGAATGATGTAAGGACCTTTAAGGTGATTGAATTTTTACAGGATGGAACCAGCAAGGTCATAAAAGAAGGCAGGTCTGATTTATCTACTTCCCATATCTTTAATACGGATACTGATGTTGAAGACGCGGTAAATTTATTTAAAAACGTTATGTCTTATTTAATGGATAACAATACTATTCTGTTATTTGATCTTGAGCGGAACTATGATGATATGATTTATTCAACAGATGACAGCATAAAAAGTGCAGAAGAAAGATTTGAAGGAAATATTTTCTATGATGCCATAGAGTTTGAGGGTAATGATGTGTCAGAGTTTAGAGAAAAAATATATGATTATTGTGAAATATGGGTAAAGACACAAAATGGAGAATTTGACTAAGCGGAGAAGGAAATGCTTCATCGGCCCAAATAAATATTAGAAAAAGTATCTGCACGTTGCGCAACAATTGCGCATCGGGCAGAATTTTTTATACAATTTTTACAGAAAATGTCATTTGCACCAAGCATTGCGCAGGATTTGCGCAAGAAATTGTGCAAAGTGCATAAAAAAGTGCGCAATACTTTGGACAAAAAGTGAATTGAATTGTTGCGCAAAAGATGTTAGTATGCCATTATAAAGAATTCCTATGTGAAATATAATGGAGGGCGAAACTATTATGAAAAAGACATTTCTTAAGAAAATTGTAGCAGGTTTGGCTACAGTAGCTATGGTAGCGGGCTTAGTACTTGCTCCTGCAACAGATGCTATGGCAGCAACAACATTATGGATGACAGGTGATTTTAACAGCTGGCCGGATGCAGCAAGTACTGATACTCTTACATCTACTGACGGAGTAACATTTACAGGAACAATCACATTGGCTTCAAACGGTAAGTTTGCTATTCAGAACACAGCAGGTACATGGGATAGCTCAGTTACAATTACTGATTGGTCAGGTACAGGAGTAGATGTAAATGTTGAAAACGACGGCTGGGGTTGTGATGTTATCTATATCACCAATGTTACAGCAGGTGAATATACAGTTACTTATAATATGACATCACAGAAGCTTACACTTGCGCTTAACAGCACTGTAGAATATACATATGATTATTATGTTCAGGGTGCAGCTGCATTTGAAGCGCACAACTGGGATAACTGGACAGCTGATCAGTTTGGTACAACAGGTAAGATGACAGCAGACGGAACAACTTATACATATACAGCTACAACGTCAGCAGATTTCGACGGTTCAGAAGGATATGATATCGTTATGATTGGAACACCTGATGATGACGGCGAAAAGAGCAAAGAAGTTAAAGGTCACTTTACATGTGACGGTTCAGGTGCAGGTACACTTACAATAACATATGATTCAGAATCAGGTGAATCAGTATGCACATTCAGAGCTGCAGATGATACAGATACAAGCGACAATACAACAGCAGTATTCTTTGTAGGATTAGCTATGGCAGCAGTAGTAGCAGTTACAGTATTAAAGAAGAGAACAGCTACAGTTTAATAAGGTCATTCCCAATTTATTGGATTTGATAAAAAGCTATAAAACAAAACACACTATTAGGGAAACCGGGTTGCGTTTATAAACGTCAGCCCGGTTTTTCTATATAGGGGCTGCGGTATAGTCACCAAAAAAATGTCAATCCCCCATATTTAGCGCTTTTATTTTATCTATACAGAAAAAGTTGCTCTAAAGATAAAAAATCATAGATTTTTTAATGGCAAAAACCAAGTTATGTCAACTGATTTGGATGGATTTTATCTATGTAGAAAAATATCTCAAAAAGATAAAAAATATCAGCTAAATTTTTATCTCAGCAGCAAGTTTTTCTATATAGATAAAACAGGATGCGCAAGTCTACATAATACCAGAATTTATGTAAATAACCCTCTGATTTTTTTATCTTTTAGGAAAGTTTTTCTATATAGATAAAATTCTACGGTTATATCCCTAAATGTGCCCCGCGGTATTGTAGAACTATTGTTAGTGCAGTAGTTAGTTTGACGGATATGCTACCGGCGTTGCTAAAATGAGCCTAAATGAGAGGAGTGTACTTTGCAAATTACAGACTTAAAACAAATAGTACTTCAAAAACATATGAAAATGTGGTACAATATATATGCTGTGCACTGATGTTAGTGCATAACATAACTGTTGATTGTGGGAATAGCAGAATATTGGAGAAGAAAATAAATGAATGAATGTGTTAAGAAAGTAAAAGGAAAAGTAACAACGCATCTTTTACTCCCGCTTGTTTTGGGAGCTTGCGTATTTTTCATAGGAATAGGAATATCCATAGTGGACTTTGAATTGGGAGTAATTCCAATGGTTGTTTCACTTATTTATATGCTTATTGTATTTATAATGTACAAGATTAATAAGCCTATAATGGTACATGAGCTTATATCCTTTGCTATGGAATATGCACAGGTACAAAAGGAGTTGTTGCAGGATTTTGTCATTCCGTATGGTCTGCTTGACAAGAGTGGCGATATTATGTGGCAGAACGCTAAACTGAAGGAAATTCTCGGTAAGGAAGATTATAAGACCAAACCGATTAATTCAGCACTTGAAGAGCTTAACCTTGATGATATTGAAGAACTGGAAGAAAATGAAGTTTCAAGTCAGGAAATCATCCATAACGGAAGAAATTACCGGGTAGAGCTTAAGAAGGTCAATGTCCAGAGCATCTTCGGAAGAAGTAATATCCTTAATCTGGAAGATGTCCAGGAATATCTTATTGCAGTATATTTGTTTGATATTACTGAAGAGAAGAGACTTACAAAGGAAAATTATGAGCAGAAGATGATTGCCGGTCTGATTTACATCGACAATTACGAAGAAGCTTTACAAAGTGTCGAAGAAGTAAGACGTTCACTTCTTACTGCACTTATAGATAGAAAGTTGAACAAGTATGCAGCCAATGTAGATGCTGTCCTCAGAAAAGTCGAGAAGGATAAGTATGTGGTTGTACTTAAGCAGAAGTATCTTGATGTATTACAGTCGGATAAGTTTTCTATAATAGATGATGTTAAGACTGTAAGTATAGGTAACGATATATCCGTAACTATAAGTATAGGTCTCGGTGTTGGCGGAGCTACATACAATGATAACTTTGACTATGCAAGAACTGCCATAGACCTTGCTCTCGGACGAGGCGGAGACCAGGCGGTAGTTAAGGACGGAGATAAAGTTTACTATTACGGCGGTAAGACTAAGCAGGTTGAGAAGAATACGCGAGTTAAAGCACGAGTTAAAGCTCACGCATTACGAGAAGTTCTTCAGAACAAAGATAAAGTGATGATTATGGGTCACAAGATTGGTGACGTAGATTCATTTGGAGCATCAATTGGTGTATATAGAACAGCAAAGGCGATGAATAAGAAAGCGCATATTGTAATCAATGAAATTACAAGTTCTGTTCGACCGATGATTGAAAGATTTATTGAAAGTGATGAATATGAAGAGGATTTATTCCTTAACAGTCATCAGGCGTTGGAAGAAATCGATAATTCTACAGTAGTAGTTGTTGTTGATGTAAGCAGACCGAGCTATACAGAGTGTGAAGAACTTTTAGAAAAGTCAAAGGCAACAGTAGTTCTTGACCACCACAGACAAAGTAGTGAAATCATAGAAAATGCAGTGCTTTCATACATTGAACCGTATGCATCAAGTGCATGTGAAATGGTTGCAGAGATTCTTCAGTATATTCAGGATGGAATCAAGATTAAACCTTTAGAAGCAGATGCGATGTATGGCGGTATTATGATTGATACTAACAATTTCTCGCAGAAGACAGGGGTAAGAACTTTTGAAGCTGCAGCATTTTTGAGAAGAAATGGTGCAGACATTACAAGGGTTAAAAAGATGTTCAGAAATGATATTGGTGATTATAAGGCAAGAGCTACTGCGGTAAGCAATGCAGAGGTATTTCTTGATGCATTTGCCATATCGGAATGTCCGTCGGAAAATATTGAAAGCCCTACAGTTACAGGTGCACAGGCGGCTAATGAACTTCTTAATATTAACGGAATTAAGGCATCATTTGTGCTCACATCATATAATGACCTTATATATATAAGTGCAAGGTCCATAGATGAAATCAATGTTCAACTTATTATGGAAAGATTGGGCGGAGGCGGTCATATGAACGTAGCCGGAGCTCAGTTAGAGAACTGTACGGTGGAAGAAGCTAAAATTGTAGTTAAAGATACAGTTCGTGAAATGATTTCTCAGGGTGAGATTTAAATAAAAGCATTTGCTTTAGATTGGAGTAAGTATGGAAATTATTTTATTACAGGATGTAAAGAGTCTTGGAAAAAAAGGACAGATAGTTAATGTAAATGACGGATATGCAAGAAACTTTATCTTGCCTAAGAAGCTTGGTGTAGAAGCAAACAGTAAGAATCTTAATGATTTGAAACTTCAAAAATCCAATGAAGAAAAGGTTGCGAAGGAAAAGCTTGACGCAGCCAAGGCATTTGCGGCAGAATTGGAAGATAAGATTGTAACCATAAAGATTAAATCAGGAGAAGGCGGAAAGATATTTGGTTCCGTATCAACTAAGGAAATAGCACAGGCTGCAAAGGAACAGCTGGGTTATGATATTGATAAGAAGAAAATGGTATTAAATGATCCTATTAAGTCTCTTGGCAATACAATCATTGATGTAAAGCTTCATAAGGATGTAGTAGGTAAGCTTACAGTTAAAGTTGTTGCAGAGTAATTTTGGAGTATATCTGTAGGAATGAGACTTAAGATAAGAAAAACGAGGAGGAGCTGTGATGGAGGAGTCAGCTATTAAAAAAGTGATGCCGCATAATATGGAAGCTGAAAAGTCAATTATCAGTTCCATACTTCTGGATCAGGAGGCGTTATACGGTGCGGCAGAAATCGTATCGCCGGATGATTTTTATAATGCCCAGTATGGTAAAATGTACGAGGCGATGTTAGAACTTAATAAGGAAGGTAAGACCATTGATCTGATTACTTTTCAGGAAAAGCTTATCAGTAAAGGTCTTCCGGAAGAAATGATTAGTATGGAAGCCATTGACTCGATTATGTATTTTTCACCTGTATCCGTCAATGTTAAGCAGCATGCTAAGATTGTTAAGGAAAAGGCTGTCTTAAGAAAGCTTATAAAGACTAATGATGAGCTAAATAAATTATGTTATACAGGTGCAGAAAATCTTGATGATATATTAAATCGTGCAGAAAAGACGGTATTTAACCTTGCACAGAGCAGGGGAACATCTGATTTTGTAGGAATTGACCAGATAGTTATGAATGCCCTTGACAAGATAGAAAAAGCAAGCAAGTCAGGCGGAAAGATAACAGGTCTGCCTACGGGTTTTATAGACTTAGATGTGCAGACATCAGGTTTACAGCCGTCAGACCTTGTAATTATTGCTGCCAGACCATCAATGGGTAAGACTGCGTTTGTATTAAATATAGCTGAACATCTTGCATTTAAGAAAAATCAGCCGGTTGCAGTATTTTCTCTGGAAATGTCAAAGGAACAGCTGGTTAACCGTATGTTTTCCCTTGAATCAGGAATTGATGCCCAGTCATTAAGAACCGGTAATTTAAAGGATTCTGAATGGGGACAGTTAATAGAAAGTGCAGACGTAATTGCTAAGTCTAAGCTTATCATAGATGATACACCAAGTATTTCTATAGGAGAGTTACGTTCTAAGTGTCGTAAGTACAAGATGGAGCAAGGTCTTTCACTTGTAATGATTGACTATATCCAGCTTATGACAGGCGGTAAGAGCGAGAGCAGACAGCAGGAAATTTCTGAGATTTCAAGATCGCTTAAGTCTTTGGCAAGAGAGTTAAATGTGCCTGTTATAGCATTGTCACAGCTTAGCCGTGCGGTTGAAAAGCGAGATGACAAGCGACCGATGCTTTCAGACCTTAGAGAATCCGGTGGTATCGAGCAGGATGCCGACGTTGTAATGTTCATATACAGAGATGAGTATTATAACAAGGAAAACTCCAAAGAACCGGGAGTGGCTGAGATTATTGTAGCTAAGCAGAGAAATGGCCCGGTAGGTACAGTTAAGCTGGCATGGTTAGGTAATTTGACAAAATTCGCTAATCGGGAAAGAAATTACGATAAAAACAATCAGTAGAGCCATTGAAAATGGATTTTGCGTAAAGTATCATAGACTCGGAGTA
Organism: Lachnospiraceae bacterium; assembly: GCA_015057425.1. Lineage (GTDB taxonomy): Bacteria > Bacillota > Clostridia > Lachnospirales > Lachnospiraceae > SVEL01. Next base: position 197,294 of record SVEL01000004.1, on the reverse strand, counting down.
AAAACTCCGAGTCTTTTTATGTGGGAGTATGGTAGATGATAGAGAAGAGATATATTATTTCAGACGCTGCGAAAATGGTAGAGGTAGAATCACATGTGCTAAGATACTGGGAAGATGAGTTGGGAATAGTGATTCCCAGAAATGAAATGGGTCATAGATATTATACGGATTTTTACATAGATTTATTGCGAAAGGTAAAGGAACTGAAGGACAGCGGCTTTCAACTAAAGGCTATTAAACTGTTAATTCCGTCACTTATGGAGGGGGAAGATATAAGTGTCGGTCATAATCCGTTAACTCAAAGTACGGAGACGGGAAATCAATTAAGGACGGAAGGGAACAGTCACATTAATAATCAGGAAAGTGATTCGGCAGGTAGCAATAAAATGCAGTATTTCAGACAAATTATGGGTGATATTGTTTTGGAAGCCGTAAGAAAAAATAACGAAGAGATTAAAACCGTGGTAGAGGATAATGGGCGCAATGTATCTGATTCAGTAATTAAGCAGGTTGATTACCTTCTTAGAATAAAAGAAGAACGGGAAGAAGAGCGTTTCAAAAAAATGGATGAGATAATCAGAAATTATCAGCAAAGTAAAAAAGAGGCGGCGATGACCAGGGAAAAGGGAAAGAAAAAACGCTGGGGTAAGTAAAAACTTAAAAAAATATATACATATAGTTTATAAATACTTAATTGGACGATACGGTAAGTTTATAGTAAAATAAATACAAATGGAGAACGTGATAACAATTAAATATAAAGTTGCTGTCACAAAAAAATTATGGAGGAACCTATGAAGAAGAAACTATTTATTGGGATTTTATTGTTAGTAGCGGTTATGTCAGTAGTTCTTGTTGGCTGTAAAGGTAAGTCTGAAGACGGACCTAAAAAATATACATACAGCAATGATACGACAGATAAGGAAATTAAAGCGTTGTTTGATGCTATGCTTGTCAATAACGTATCGGCCGATGAGGTTATCTACAGACTGATATTTCCTACAAAGGTAAACAACGCAGGAGCAAGATACACGGTTATCGACAGTGATGCAGTTGATTACAAAGGCAATATTACAGGAAAGAACACTGAAACAGAAGAAGTTACAATACAGTGTAAGTACAAAGGAGAAATGTATTATTTCAAAGTTACTGTTCCGGCAGGTGCAGACCGAGATAAAGCATTTCTTACAATGGCATCAGAACAGCTTCTTCACAATACAGATAATATCAAAGGCAATATAGATTTGGTAGATACTATAGAACTTGAAGATAAGATAAAAGTAACATGGAAGTCAGATAATACTGAGGTTATCACTGATGCAGCTACCGGTGCCAATGGTGAAATTCCGGCAGGTGTTGTGACAAGAGGTGACCAGGATGTTAAGGTTAAACTTACGGCTGAACTTACATTACGTGACCAGAAGCTGACTAAAGAGTTTGAAGTTACGGTTAAGGCTAAACCGGCAGCTCTTGCAGAGAGAAATAAGTATCTGTATGCATATTTCAGAGGTAATATTTATGGTAATGGCGAAAGCCAGAAGATTCATATGTCTGTAAGTGAAGACGGATTTTTCTGGGATGAACTTTACGATAATGAAGCAATTCTGACCAATACATTAGGTACAGGCGGTGTAAGAGACCCATATCTTATAAGAAGCTATGAAGGAGATCATTTCTATCTTATCGGTACAGACCTTGACGCCAATGGCGGAGACTGGGGTGCTTATGGCGGAGACGGAAGCTTAAGCATAGTAATATGGGAGTCAGATGACCTTGTTAACTGGTCAGAAGTAAGACTTATTGAAATAGCACCTGATAATGCAGGATGTATGTGGGCGCCGGAAGCAACATATGACCCGACTACAGGAGAATATGTAATTTACTTTGCATCAAGTATTAACGGACCTAAGAAAATATTATACGTAAAAACAAGAGATTTCTATCATTTTACAGAAGCAGAAATCTATAAAAATAATGATAGCGAAGCTACATACATTGATACGACTATGACGTATTATGATGGAGTGTATTACAGATTTACAAAGAATGAAAATAACCTTTCAATTCTTCTTGAGACAAGTGATGCGGTATTAGGTGATTACACACTTGTAAAGAAAGAAATCGCCGGAATGTACGGTGTAGAAGGACCATCTATATATAAGATAGACGGACAGGAGAAATGGGTTCTTTACATGGACGGATATGCAGGTGATTTCTGGGGAGTAGGTTATTTCCCACTTATTGCGGACAGTCTTGAAGATTTAAAGAATGCTAATTTCAGAAAACTTGAAGCAGGTGAGTATGAAATGCCTGTAGGGGCTAAACATGGTTCATTTATGACAATTACTGAAGCTGAATATAATGCTTTAGTTGAGGCTTATGGCATCTAAGGATAATAAGCACAAACGATAAGTTAAACATTTATTTGGATAAATGAGTTGGTAAAAAAATCCCTTCCGAAATTCGGAAGGGATTAATTATTGTAGCAATACTGCCAAAAATCTTAGTTAGCTGCGATTGATTCTGTTGGACAAGAGCCAGCACAAGCACCACAATCTACGCATGTATCTGCATCAATAGCGTATACGCCATCTGCTTCTGCGATTGCTCCTACAGGACACTGTTCTGCACAAGCACCACATCCAACACATGTATCTGCTGAAATTACGTGAGCCATGATAGTACCTCCTTTTAGTGTAAAAATATGAAGACAAAAGAAAAAACTTTTGTCTAATATTTGCTTCCTGTGTCTATACTATCACAAAATAAAGAACTTCGCAATAGCAAAAGTTTCTCAATACTGTTGAATTATTCCAAGTTTTTTGATATAGTGTTATGAGTAAAAGAAGCATAATGGTGCGGATTGAGAGGAATGATACAATGAATTTATTATCAATTAGAGATTTATACAAGGATAGCAGCTATGTAGGCGGTCAGGTTGAAGTATGTGGCTGGGTTAGAAGTATCAGAGATTCAAAAACATTTGGATTTATTGTTTTAAATGACGGTACTTACTTTGAACCTTTACAGGTAGTATATAGCGATAAGCTTTCAAATTTTGCAGAAATATCAAAGTTAAATGTAGGTGCAGCACTTATTGTTAAGGGTACTTTAGTAGCTACTCCGGAAGCTAAGCAGCCTTTTGAAGTGCAGGCAGATGAAGTAATTATCGAAGGTGCGTCAACACCTGATTATCCTCTTCAGAAGAAGAGACATACATTTGAGTATCTTAGAACTATTTCACACTTGAGACCGAGAACAAATACATTCCAGGCAGTATTTAGAGTGAGATCACTTATAGCATATGCTATTCACCAGTTCTTCCAGGAGAGGAACTTTGTATATGTTCATACACCAATTATTACAGGCAGTGACTGTGAAGGTGCAGGTGAGATGTTCAGAGTTACAACACTTGACCTTGATAATCTTCCTAAGACAGAAGACGGAAAGGTTGATTTCAAAGAGGACTTCTTCGGTAAGTCTACTAACCTTACTGTATCAGGTCAGTTAAATGGCGAAACATATGCTATGGCATTTAGAAATATCTATACATTCGGACCAACATTTAGAGCAGAAAATTCTAATACAACAAGACATGCAGCTGAGTTCTGGATGATTGAGCCTGAGATGGCATTTGCTGATCTTGAAGATGATATGAGAATCGCTGAAGATATGTTAAAGTATGTTATTAAGTATGTTATGGACAATGCTCCGGAAGAAATCGAATTCTTCAACAATTTTGTTGATAAGGGACTTAAGGAAAGACTTACATCAGTTCTTAACTCAGATTTCGGTCATGTAACATATACAGAAGCTATAGAGATGCTTAAGGAGCACAATGACAAGTTTGCCTATAAGGTAAGCTGGGGCTGTGACCTTCAGACAGAACATGAAAGATATCTTACAGAAGAAATCTTCAAGCGTCCTGTATTCGTAACAGATTATCCAAAGGAAATCAAGGCATTCTATATGAAGATGAACGAAGATAACAAGACTGTTGCAGCTATGGACTGTCTTGTGCCGGGTATCGGTGAAATCATCGGAGGAAGCCAGAGAGAAGATGATTACGACAAGCTTGTTGCACGTATGAATGAGTTGGGACTTAGTCCGGAAGATTATGATTTCTACCTTGACCTTAGAAAGTATGGTACAGCAAGACATGCAGGCTTTGGACTTGGCTTTGAAAGATGTGTAATGTACCTTACAGGTATGTCAAATATCCGTGACGTTGTTCCGTTCCCAAGAACAGTAGGAACCTGCGAATTATAATAATTGTAAAGTTAAAGAGGCTTTTGCACAGTGAAAGATTACAGAAAGTAGTTGTTTTGCAAGAGCCTCTGTGTTTTTTTAGGTATCGTGTAAATATGGAAAAAGCAAAAAATCGTCGTAAGAACAGAAAGAAAAACAGAATATTTACCGTTATAAAGTGGACGGTTGGCATATTGGCGGCAATAATTATCTTTGTCGTTATTTTTGTTGCTACTATATATGGTGGTAAGTTGCTTGCGCTTAGAGAGGAAGCTTTGGAAATCTTAAATTCCAAGGATGAAGATATCTTCTATAATAGTGCTACAAGTACGATTTATGATAGTAACGGAGAAATAATTTTATATCTAAAGGGCGAGAAAGATTCATATTATCTTGAGTATGACAGAATTCCGTATATAGTCAGGGAAACTTTTATCGTATCAGAGGACCGAAACTTTAAGGTTCATAAAGGTATTGACGTAAGAGGTGTGGCACGTGCATTTGCAGCGCTTATTGAAAATGACGGTGAGATAGTGCAGGGAGGAAGTACCATTACCCAGCAGTTGGCGAGAAATATTTTCCTTTCTTTTGAAGTGTCTGTGGAACGTAAGATAAAGGAGATGTTTATAGCAACAGAACTGGAAAAAAGATATGATAAAAATACTATTCTTGAGTTCTATGTAAATAACATTTACTTTGCAAACGGTTATTATGGTATAGAAGCTGCAGCCAAAGGATATTTTGATAAGACGGTAAATGAACTTACGATGTCGCAGCTTGTATTTCTTTGCGCTATTCCCAACAATCCTTCTTTATATGACCCGTTTACCAATATGGAGGAAGTTGTTAAAAGAAGAGATTTATTGTTGTATGAGTTGCGGGAACAGCAGGTAATTGATAAGACGCTGTATGAGGAATTGAAGACAGAAGCCATAGAACTGTCGCCATCTGTTCAGACCACCAATAATTATGTGGATACATATGTGAAGTATTGTGCAACAATAGAGCTTATGGAACAGAGTGGCTTTGATTTAAAATACAGCTTTAATTCCGTGACGGAAGAAATGGAATACTATAAAAAGTATGAGGAAGCTTATAATTATTGCAATTCGCTTTTGTTTACCAATGGATATCATATATATACAACCATCAATATGGAAGTGCAGAATAAGCTGCAACAGATTTTAGATGAAGAATTGGGTGTAGATAATGCTGTAAACAGTGATGGAATTTATGAGTTTCAGGGAAGTTCCGTATGCATTGATAATTCTACGGGGCAGGTAATTGCCATAGTAGGCGGCAGAACCGCAGAAGGGTACAAAGGTTATACTTTAAACAGGGCATACCAAAGTCACAGACAGCCGGGAAGTGCTATAAAGCCAATACTTATATATACGCCATTGTTTGAATTGGGATATTCTCCGGACTCCATTGTAATAGATGAAAAAGCTGATGGATTGCCAAAGAATCATCCTAATGTTTATGAAGGTGCCATAACTCTTAGAAGAGCGGTAGAAGTATCTAAGAATACAATTGCATGGAAAATGTTTAAGGAATTGACTGCAGATAAAGCGCTTAATTACTTAAAACATATGGGATTTACAAAGATAACGGACACCGACTATACTGATGCAGTATCTTTAGGCGGTATGACATATGGTGTGTCAGCGAAAGAAATGGCAGCAGCATATGGGGCTCTTTACAATGATGGTATATACAGACAACCTACATGTATTGTAAAGATTGTTGATAATCAGGGTAAAGATGTGGTGACATCGCCGGTTAATGAAAAGAAAATATATGAGCAAAATGCATGCCGTATGATGACAGATGTGCTTAAAGGTGTATTAACATCAGGAACAGGTAAAAAGTTTCAGGTAGATAATGCGGTATGTGCAGGCAAGACAGGAACGACAGATAATACATATGACAAATGGTTTGTAGGTTATAGTTATTATTATACAGTATCTGTGTGGTGCGGTTATGATTATCCTAAGGAAATAGAAGAAAATAAAGATTCCGCAGGCAAGATATGGAATGGAATAATGACATATCTGCATACTGATAAAGAAATCATGGAATTTAATCCGTATTACGGAGTGGAAAATCCAAAGGATGAAGTTACCACCGAAGGCCCGGAAAATAATAATACGGAGGATGAATCAGAAGATTATCCGTATTATGAAGAGACAACAGATGCACCGTATTATGAAGAAACTACAGACCCACCGTACTATGAAGAAAGTTCAGAGCCACCATACTACGGGGAAGATAGTGGTTGCTACGATGAACAGACGGAACCACCGTACTACGAAGAGATGACGGATGCACCGTACTATGGGGAAGACACAGAGCTGCCGCACTACGAAGAAAACGGTAGTTACTACGATGAACAGACGGAGCCGCCGTATTACGAAGAATAGACGGATGTGCCGTACTATGGGGAAGACAGTGGTTACTACGAAGAGGTGACAGACGCGCTGTATATGGGGTGGTTGCCGGCTGCGCATAGTATATGACTTTATTTTGCTTGTTTATAGCATCAGATTTTGTGAATTTTTTGCTATATAAAAAAATTAGTCCGATAGCAACAAAAAATCGGAGAAAGTAGACGTAATGTTTAGAATTATGTCTACTTTATATAAAGATTTTTGCTATTTCAAAAAAGTTCATTTGTAGCAAAAAAAATTAAGATATTTTTGTTTCTTTTCAGCAACTTTTTCTATATAGCAAAAATAGTAACGATAGGTTGACATAATTAGCAAAAAATAGGCTAAATTTATAAAAAATTTTTGCTGTACTTAAACTTTTTTTGCATAGATAAAAAAGAATGAAATGTTCAAGAAAAGAAATGCTCAAGATTATGCAGGACTAAAAGTTTGAATTCTGAATCTTAAAATAGTGAGATTGCAAAAAAATAAGCTTGTAAAAATAGCTTGAAAATAGCGAGATTGCAAATAGGCTGTAAAGCAAGTCTCACTTAAATGATATTGCTTTAACAGCCTATTTATTATTTAAAAACTAGTATTGTTTAAATTTGTGTTATTTAACACTATTAATACTTAAATTCTTGATATTTAAATTTGTTATCTAAACTCTTATATAACTTCACCGTTATTATACTTCTTAACTACATTGTGAATTCTTGCAACAGGGTCAAGTAAGTCACTCATTGAATTATCGTGGTTAAGTGTATCGATGATTAATGATACATATTTAGCCATATCACAGTTTATATAATATGGTTTTGTAAGAAGCTCAGGTGTCTGGTAGATAAGGTTTGTTGTAAGAACACCATTGAGATAGCCTTCATTGTAAGCTTCATCAAACTTGTCAAAACCGTTTGTAAATAAACCAAATGTAGCAGCTGCAAATACTTTTCTTGCTTTTCTGCGCTTAAGTTCTTTAGCAACATCCAGTACACTTTCACCTGAAGAAATCATATCATCAATGATGAGCACGTCTTTGCCTTCTACTGAAGAACCAAGGAATTCATGAGCAACGATAGGATTACGTCCGTTTACAATCTGTGTGTAATCACGTCTCTTGTAGAACATACCCATATCGACACCAAGAATACTTGCAAGGTAAACTGCTCTGCTTGTAGCACCTTCATCAGGGCTGATAATCATAAGGTGATCAGCATCAATCTTAAGGTCTTTTTCTCTGCGGAGAAGTCCTTTCATAAACTGGTATGAAGCAGGAACTGTTTCAAATCCGTGAAGAGGAATAGCGTTCTGAACTCTTGGGTCATGAGCGTCAAATGTAATAATGTTGTCAACACCCATAGATGTAAGCTCCTGAAGAGCAAGAGCGCAATCTAATGATTCGCGGGATGTTCTCTTATGCTGTCTGCTTTCATATAAGAAAGGCATAATAACTGTTATACGGCGTGCCTTACCACCGGCAGCTGCGATAAGTCTCTTAAGATCCTGGTAGTGATCATCAGGTGACATGTGATTTTCATGTCCTGATACAGAATAAGTAATGTTATAGTTTGTCACATCTACAAGGAAATATAAGTCCTTACCTCTTACAGTTTCACTAATAATACCTTTGGCTTCACCTGAACCAAAACGTGGAGTTTTTGCATTTACTAAGTAAGTTTCATGTTCATATCCCGGTAATGCTGCTGCATGAGGGTCGTTTTCAACCCTTTGCTTTCTCCAGCTTGTGATGTAGTCGTCGACTCTTGCGCCTAATCCTTTACTGCTTTCAAGAGCTATAATACCCAAAGGACTAACAGGCATAGAATCTAAGTGAATAAAATCGTTTGGCATAAGAGTATCCTCCGTAAAATTTTGTTAATTGTACACACATTTTATATCATCAACAAAGAATTAAGTCAAGGCAAAGTCATTAAGTTAATGAAATCTTTAGACGTAAATCATCACCGATAACTTTCAAAATTGTAAAAGTAGTTAATCTGGAGAATATTCTCTCCGCATATATATCCTTCAACTGAATGAGAGAAAGATTACTTGAAATAACTGTTGATTTTCTCAAGAGATTTCTTTCATTGATGCAGTTAAAAAGTTCAGAAGTGGTAAAGGAATTGATTAGCTCAGTTCCTAAGTCATCTATAATAAGTAAATCGCAATCATATAAATAAGATGATATTCCTGCCTGCTCTGAGAAATCATCGGATTTGTTAAATCTTTCTTCGGAGAGCAAGTCGAAAAGCTTAATTGCAGGAAGATATATAACCGAATGACCCGAAGCGATAAGCTCGTTGGCTATACAGTTAGTCAAAAATGTCTTACCTACACCGACCTCGCCATAGATATACAGATTGTTATACTGCTCATCAAAAGTATGTACAAAATCACGGCAAGTATTAAGGACGGAGCAGATATTTTCATATGGTGTGCAGTCGAGAATAGGGTCTTTGACTGTTTTGTTGTAATATTCTGTAGAAAATGTATTGAAATTTTCTTTTTCGAGAGTATCAGCGATGTTGGACTGTTGGTACAGTTCCTTGATTATCCTGTTCTTAAGGCATTGGCACTGCTTTCCTTCTGTATATCCGGTATCCTTGCAATCAGGACAGTTATACTGTAATTCCAGATAGTCTGCCGGATAACCGTGGGATGTCAGAATAAATGACTTCTCTCTTGAAAGCGATTCTATATCTGATATAAGTTTAGCTTTAAGATAGGAACTTTCCTCTTTGGATTTGCCTATAACCATCCTTGCACAGCTTATGGAAAGTGAACTGATGGTATCGTTAATCTCTTTAATTCGCGGAAGCGTAGCATACACTTCATCGGTGCGAAGGTCTAACTGATATGAATTCTGAAAACGCTGTTCGGAATATTCGTTCATTATTAAGTTGTACTGTGAATTAGTAAGTTTCAAGGTGGTTATCTCCTATTAAAATATTACATTAAATATTACTTGCGTTTAAGTAAATCGCGTTCGAGTTCACTGTAATCATAAGAACGCTGTGAAAAGTTAGAATAAACCGGCTTCTGCTTTCCGATAGGAACGGATACGGGTGTAGCCTTCTTCTTGGTATTAACATAAAGCTTGTCTGATGCTTCGATGTCTTCCATAGTGTGAACACCGGAAGACTTCCAGCCCTTAAGGATGGAATCCGCATACTGGAAGCTTGGCTGGTGAATTGCTGAAATAGTTCTGTTACATGCATTGAGAATAATATCAAGAGAAAAGTTGTATTCGTCAGTCCATTTCTTGATATATTCCTTTTCAGCCTCAGCAACATTTCTGCCACTGATACCAAAAGTCTTCAATATAGAATAGTAGATATTGGAGTGAGAACTTGTATGTTCCTTGGCGCTCTTTACATCAGTGATGCCTTCATCCTTCCAAGATAAAGCGACTGTTTCTATATAACGCATTGACTTATGGTTATTTGATACACAATATTCTATAAGATATTCAATAAGCTCTGTTGAAAAGCCCAAAGAATCATAGAAGTAAAGTATGGTATTTGTATCTGTAGGACTTAATGTTTTGCCTAAATATGTCTGGATTATGTATAATAATTCTTTAATATCTTCGTTGGATGTAAGCTCGTCCAACTTTTCAGGAGTAAATTCAATCTTAGCTTTCTTAACTTCCTTGATTTCTTTAACTTCTTTGACTGATTCTTTAGTATCTCTGCTGTCCTTAACTTCCTTCTTTGCTGCCACGTTATCAGTTGTAACCGAAACAGGAGGCATCATTATGAAGGAATCTATAAGTGTAGGCTGTTTGGCAGATATATCTTCCAATTTAATGGAAGATAATGTCTTAAATTCATCATAAGAAATAGAAAGAAGCCCCAACTTTTCCCAATATCTCAACGCACGCATAACATCAGCTTCAGTGTGGTTGAAAATATCGGCGATAGTGCTTAAAGAAAATTCGCCGATAGGGTTTTCGGCGATTCTCAAGAGATAGATATAAATCTTGATAAACTCGCCGTTTGCGTGAGGCATATACTCATCTATAAAATAATTGGAAATCGTTGTAATGCTCTGATTTCCTGCTTTTTCTAACTTAATGTTACCCATAACTTCTCCAATCCCAATGATGTAAAATCATCGCATTGAAAACTATAACATATAAATAAAAAAAGTTAAACAGCAATTTTATCCACAGTTTTTTTGCAAAAAAATGTGGAAAATGTGGAAAACGTGGATAACGGTTTTGGGATAAAAACAGCCCTTGAAAAATGTGGATTTTTGTCGGAAACTTCTAAAAAAGTAATCCACAATTTTGATAGCCCTAAAAGGCCATAAAATTGTGGATAAGTGGATAACTGATTTATTTAAGAAGGTTTTCTCCAATATTTACAACATCTCCGGCACCCATAGTAAGAACTATATCACCTTGTGAACAACTTTTTTTAATAAAATTTTCTATCTCTTCAAATGTAGGGAAGTAGTAACATTCCTTACCAAGTGCTTTGATTTCTTCCTGAAGTGTTTGGGAAGAAATTCCAAGATTATCAGTTTCTCTTGCCGGATATATTTCAGCGAGAATGATATTGTCTGCGTGGGAAAGAGTTTCTGCAAACTCCTTCATAAATGCCTTGGTTCTTGTAAATGTGTGAGGCTGGAAAATGCACCACATTTTTCTTCGAGGATACTTGCCTATTGTGTCCAAAGTGGTTTTAATTTCATCAGGATGATGAGCGTAATCATCGATAACTGTTATTCCGTCAAATTCGCCTTTGATTTGCAGTCTGCGGTCTGTTCCGGTAAAACTTTCAAGTCCTTTCTTTATAATAGGAAGAGAAATACCAAGTTCCATACCTGCAGCTATAGCAGAAAGGGAATTGTATACATTGTGTTCGCCCGGTACGGAAAGCTTTATTCTATCTATGATTTCGCCTTTATAAATAAGGTCAAATGAGCCTCTTGCAAAATCATCATAAGTGATATTCTGAGCAGATAAAGTATTGGATGAATCGTGCCCGAATGTAATAACCTTACATGGAAGATTATTATAAAAATATTGATGATTTTCGATATCACCGTTTATGATTAACGTTCCGTGTTCAGGAAGAATTTCCGCAAATCTTCTGAAGCTGTTGCGGATATCATCAAGGTCTTTAAAGAAATCCATATGATCTTCAGCAACATTAAGGATAATCTCCATAGTTGGAAAGAAAGAAAGGAAACTGTTGGTATATTCGCAGGCTTCAGTTACAAATGTTTCAGCCTTTCCGATACGGATGTTACCATTTATGGCAGGAAGAATTCCGCCTACCATAATAGTTGGGTCTGTCTCTGCAGCAAGAAGAATATGGGAAACCATGGAAGTAACGGTGGTTTTACCGTGAGTACCTGATACGGCAATGGCAGTTTTGTATTGCTTCATTATATATCCCAAAAAGTCTGCTCTGACCATAACAGGTATATTTTTTGAGACAGCCGCTGCAAATTCCGGGTTGTCCGGATGGATGGCAGCAGTATAAACTACAAGATCGATATCATCTGTAATATTTTCGGCAACCTGCTCATAAGATATATCAGCCCCCATGTTGGACAATCTCTCTGTTATGGCAGACTTGTGTGAATCTGAACCTGACACAAGAAACCCTCTTGTGATGACGATTTCTGCAAGACCGCTCATACTTATGCCGCCGATGCCCATGAAGTGTATTTTTTTAACATTACTTAAGTCAAAGTTGTCAATATTTGTTTGTTTCATAGAACCTCCGTTTATGTTAAAATGAAAATCGAAAAATCATTATATTACAATATGTGCAGTAATTTTAACTCTGTTACAATTATACAGTAGCAATGATAAAAATGCAATTTGTTTGATAATTTTACGATTTGTATGCATAAATTTAGAAAAAAGACAGTTTTAATGCAAAGAAAATTAAAAATTACTTCACTAAACAGAAAGATTGTGATATAATAAACATAACATTTTAGTAGGCTGTGATATAGTGAGAAGGGTGCACACTAAAGCCTGCTTTGGGTACTTTTTTAAAATTTACAGCGAGGTGATAACGTGATAAAAAAAGAAATGATAGCCATGTTATTGGCAGGAGGACAAGGTAGCCGTCTTGGTGTTCTTACATCAAAGGTAGCTAAACCGGCAGTTTCATTTGGCGGAAAGTACAGAATTATCGACTTCCCACTTAGTAACTGCATCAATTCAGGCGTAGATACAGTAGGTGTTCTTACACAGTATCAGCCACTCAGACTTAATTCACACATAGGAATCGGTATTCCTTGGGACTTGGATAGAAACGTAGGTGGTGTTTCGGTACTTCCACCATACGAGAAGAGTGCCAACAGTGAATGGTATACAGGTACGGCAAATGCTATATATCAGAACCTTGAATATATGGAACAGTATAATCCTGAGTATGTGTTGATTTTATCAGGTGACCATATTTATAAGATGGATTATGAGATTATGCTTGATTACCACAAGGCAAATAATGCTGATGTTACTATAGCGGCCATGAAAGTTCCTATGGAAGAGGCAAGCAGATTCGGTATTCTTATCGCAGACGGAGACGGAAGAATTACAGATTTCGAAGAGAAACCTGCAAATCCAAGAAGTAATCTTGCATCAATGGGTATCTACATATTCAGCTGGAAGTCGCTTAAAGAGTCTCTTATTAAGCTTAAAGACCAAAGTAATTGTGACTTTGGTAAGCATATTATTCCTTATTGCCATGAAAAGGGTGAGAGAATATTTGCATATGAGTATAGCGGATATTGGAAGGATGTAGGAACATTAGGTTCATATTGGGAAGCAAATATGGAACTTATCGATATTATTCCGGTATTTAATCTTTACGAAGAATTCTGGAGAATTTACACAAAGAGTGATACTCTTCCACCACAGTATTTATCAGAAAATTCTGTAGTAGACAGATGTATTATCAGTGAAGGTACGGAAATCTACGGTAAGGTTTACAATTCTGTTATTGGTGCCGGAGTTATTATCGGCGAAGGAGCAGAAGTTCGCGATTCTATCATTATGAAGGGTACTGTAATCGGTTCCGGATGTAAGGTTAATAAGGCAATTATTGCTGAAAACGTTACAGTTGATGATGGTGCTGAGATTGGTATTGGCGAAGAAGCACCAAGTAAGCTCAATGACAAGATTTACGGATTTGGTCTTGCAACAATTGGTGAAAATTCATACATTCCTAAGAATGTTAAGATTGGTAAAAATACAGCTATTTCAGGTATTACAGAAGCAGGAGATTATCCTGACGGTGTACTTGCAAGTGGTGAATATATTATTAAGGCAGGTGATATGTAATGAGAGCGATAGGTATTATTTTAGCTGGCGGAAACAACAACAAGATGAAGGAGCTTTCATACAAAAGAGCCATAGCAGCCATGCCTGTGGCAGGTAGCTACAGAGCTATTGATTTCGCCTTAAGCAATATGACAAATTCACACATTCAGAAGGTGGCAGTACTTACACAGTACAATGCAAAATCCCTTAATGAGCATTTGAGTTCATCAAAATGGTGGGATTTCGGTAGAAAGCAGGGTGGCTTGTATGTATTCACACCATCTATTACAGCTGAGAACGGATTCTGGTACAGAGGTACGGCAGATTCCATAGCTCAGAATATCAGTTATCTTAAGAACAGCCATGAACCATATGTAATTATTGCAGCGGGTGACGGCGTTTATAAGATGGATTACAACAAAGTTCTTGAAGCACATATCGAAAACAAGGCCGATATTACGGTTGTATGTAAGGATATGCCGGAAGGAACTGATGTTTCAAGATTTGGCGTTGTAAAGACTGACGAAACAGGAAGAATAACAGATTTTGTTGAAAAGCCTATGGAATCAGAAAGCAGTACAGTTTCTATGGGTATATATGTTCTCAGAAGAAGACTTCTTATTGAATTAATTGAGAAGTGTGCGGCAGAGGACAGATACGACATAGTTAATGATATTCTTATCAGATACAAGAATGTAAAGAAGATTCAGGTTTATAAGCATGAAGGATATTGGAACAATATTTCAACAGTAGAATCATACTTTGATACCAATATGGACTTCCTTAAGCCGGATGTCAGAAATTTCTTCTTCAAACAGTATCCTGATATTTATTCAAAGGTAGATGATTTTCCGCCTGCGAAGTACAACCCTGGTGCAAACATTAAGAACAGTCTTATTTCAAGCGGTTGTATCATAAACGGACAGGTTGAGAATTCAGTATTGTTTAAGAAAGCCTACATCGGTAATAACTGTGTAATCAAGAATTCTATTATCTTGAACAATGTATATATCGGAGATAATTCTTACATTGAGAATTGTATCGTAGAAAGTAGAGATACTATCAGATCCAATTCAAGATATGTAGGTGAAAATGGCGAAATTCTTATCGTAACAGAAAAGGGAGAGCGTTACGAAAGATTCTAACAAAAGATAAGATATGGGACAGGTGATTAATATGGAAATTACAGACATCAGAATCAAAAAGATTGATAGGGATGGCAAATTAAGAGCCGTCGCATCAATAACTATTGATGGAATATTCGTTGTTCATGATATTAAAATCATAGAAGGCGAAAAAGGTCTTTTCATTGCTATGCCAAGTAAAAGGTCTGCTGACGGAGAATATAGGGATGTTGCTCATCCGATTAATTCAGACACAAGAAGAGACTTGCAAAATATGATACTTGATAAGTATAACAAGGAAGAGTTCTCGGAATAACAATGTAATGGCTGCTCACAATGGGCAGCCATTTTTTGCTCTAAAAATCCGTTGATTATCCACCTTTTTTTGTGTATAATAAAATAGTTAGAGTATGTTTAGCTAAATGATGCAAAACAACAAATTTTTAGGGAATTTTTCCATGGAACGGAGAAGATATGTCATATACAGCTATGTACAGAAAGTTCAGGCCGGATCAGTTCGCTGATGTAAAGGGTCAGGACCATATTGTAACAACTTTAAAAAATCAGATAAAGAATGACAGAATAGGTCATGCATACCTGTTCTGCGGAACAAGAGGAACCGGAAAGACTACTATTGCAAAGATATTTGCAAAGGCAGTTAACTGTAGTAATCCTATAGACGGCAGTCCTTGTAATGAGTGTCCGACATGTAAGGCCATTGCCTCAGGGGCATCAATGAATGTTATTGAGATTGATGCTGCTTCCAATAATGGCGTAGATAATATACGTGAAATCAGAGATGAGGTTCAGTACTCACCAACTGAAGGGCGTTTCAAGGTGTATATAATCGATGAAGTTCATATGCTGTCTATCGGTGCATTTAACGCACTTCTCAAGACTTTGGAAGAGCCGCCGTCATATGTGATATTTATTCTGGCTACAACAGAAGCACATAAGATTCCGGTGACTATACTTTCGAGGTGTCAGAGATATGACTTTAAGCGTATTTCCATAGAAACCATATCTGAGCGTTTAAGAGAACTTACAGCTATAGAAAATATAGATGTAGAAGAAAAGGCCATAAGATATATCGCCAAATCAGCAGACGGTGCGATGAGAGATGCCCTTAGTCTTCTTGATCAGTGTGTGGCATTTTATATGGGAGAGACCTTGAGATATGACAATGTTCTTGAGGTTTTAGGTGCAGTAGACACATCTGTATTTAGCAGGATGCTTCGACTTGTAGTATCAGGGGATACAATGGGATGCATACATTTGCTTGAAGAAATCATAATGCAGGGTCGTGACCTTACGCAGTTTGTAACTGATTTTACATGGTATCTCAGAAATCTTATGCTTATAAAGACATCTGACAACTGTGCGGATATGATAGATATGTCTACGGAAAGAATAGAGGCGCTCAAAGAAGAGGCCGGAATGACAGATATAGATTCTATTATGAGATATATAAGAATTCTTTCTGAACTTGCAGGACAGATAAAGTATGCAACGGGAAAAAGAGTACTTGTGGAAATTGCGTTGGTTAAGTTGACAAAGCCTGCAATGGAGACAGACCTTACATCGGTATTAAGCCGATTAAGTATATTGGAAGAAAAGATAGAGTCAGGTGTTGTAGTGGCAGGACAGGCAGCAGACGGTGTACAGCCCGGTTTGGCACAAAATGTGCAGCAGTCGGCACCGAAGCCAAAGAAGATACTTGATGTAGCTATACCGGAAGAGGTTCAGAAGGTTGCTGACGAATGGTACAAGGTCGAGGCAAATCTAAGCGATTATATGAGAAATTGCCTACGAACCACCAGACTTGCACCGGGTGGCGATAACAGACTGATAATCGTTACAAAGGATGACGGTTTATCATATAAAACATTATCCAGACCGGAAACTATCGAAGGTATTGAAACGGTCATTGGAGAGACTACAGGCAAGGCTGTAAAGATAGAGATAAAAGCTTTACAAACAGGTGAAGATTTTACTGATAGCTATGTAGAAATAAAGAAAAAAATTAATTTCCAAATAGAAGAGGAGGACTTTTAAAATGGCAAAAAGAGGTGGATATCCGGGAGGCTTCGGCGGAGGAATGGGCAACATGAACAACCTTATGAAACAGGCTCAGAAAATGCAGAAGCAGATGGAAGAAACAACTAAGGAATTAGAGACAATGGAAGTTACGGCAAGCGCAGGTGGCGGAGCTGTAGAAGTTACAGTGTCAGGTAAGAAGGAAGTAGTTAAGGTTTCGCTTAAGGAAGAAGTTGTAGATCCTGATGATATAGAAATGCTTGAAGACCTTATAATGGCAGCAACCAATGAAGCTCTTCGTAAGATGGAAGAAATATCACAGACACAGATGTCTAAGATAACAGGTGGTCTCGGAGGAGGTTTTCCGTTCTAATGGAATATTATAGTGGACAGATTGGAAAACTTATAGAAGAGTTGTCCAGATTGCCTGGCATAGGAACCAAGACAGCTGCAAGACTGGCATTTCACATAATAGGGATGCCGGCGGAGCAGGTACATAAGCTGGCGGAGACTATGGTAGATGCAAGAGACAATCTTAAGTATTGCAAAGAATGTTACAATCTTACGGATATGGAGATTTGCCCTATTTGCGGTAATCCAAAGAGAAATCATAAGACCATAATGGTTGTGGAGACGCCGAGAGATTTGGCAGCATACGAAAAGACCAAGCAGTACGATGGAGTGTATCATGTGCTTCATGGAGTTATAGCACCGCTTCTAAATATCGGTCCAAACGATATTAAGTTAAAAGAACTTATGGAAAGACTGCGTGGCGATGTGGATGAAGTAATCATTGCAACCAATGCCAGCCATGAAGGTGAGGCTACTGCTATGCTTATAAGTAAGTACGTTAAGCCGGCAGGAATAAAGGTCAGTAGAATTGCAAGTGGCGTGCCGGTAGGCAGTGAACTTGAATGTATTGATGAGATTACGTTAAAAAGGGCGTTAGAAGGCCGTGTAAATATGTAGTTAAAAATTGTAATACAATTATTAACTACATATTTACCGCAATTTGTGCAACGATTCGGCACAAATTGCGAAGTTGTTGATTTATACAACGATTCGGCACAAATTGCAATGAAGATTAAAACAGGGAAGAGGATATATGGCGGAAGAATACATACTTGTCAGAGATATTATCTGTGATCATAGCGAGCGTATGCTCAATATAAAAAAGTATTACCCATATTTTAAGCTGACGGAAAATGCATTTGCCCAGTATCAGGGAGGTATGTATTCCGGGCTTGATATGGGATATATCCTTATGGCTGTTTTGCGATTCTTTATAGAAGAAAATAACTTCCGTGAAAAAGATGTAACTTACGGAGAATATGCAAGCTTTTTATCGGAAGTTATCCGAAGGGATTTTGACTTAAATATAGATGAATCGGAAATGTCAGCCCTTGTATTTTATGTATTTGACAAGATTAAAAATGACGGACATCCTTTTGTATACGAGTATTATGACCCACAGGAAAAGAAGAAAATGTCTATCCGAATGAAACTGATAGACAGCAGGATAAAAGACGAAACAGTTACATATTATATAACTTCTGATGCCATTGAGTTTTATCTTGACACAAAGGAAGTTAAGGACGAAAGCTCCATAAGTGTGGCGCAGATACTTCTTAGCAAGATGATTGCAGGACGTAACTTCAAGGGTGGAGTTGAAGTTGTTAAGAGAATTAATAACGAAGTTGGAAGACTTAAGGTTAGAAAAAATGAAGTTTTGAGTATCTTAAGTCATGATGTTTTTGAGGGTATAAAGGCATACGATGAATTTGTAGACAGCGTAATGACATGGTTTGAAGATGAACAGAAATTATACCGCAAGAATATGAATATGATAGAAGAGCTTCTGAAAAGAAGTGACAATGAATATACGGAAGCATTTGCTGATATTTATGTGTTGGAAACAGAGTTAAAGAAATCTCTCAGCCGACACAGTGAACTTTTAGGACAGTGTACGGACCTTCAGAAAAAAGCAGACGAGATAATATTCAATGCGAAGTTCTCTAAGCTTAAGAGAAGTTATGACTTTAAACACGGTCTTAAAACCATTATGGAAAGTGACGATACAAGCAGACTTGGAATGTTTGTGCTTCCGCTTTTGGATTTGAATATAAAGAAGTCTTTTTCACTTACATCTATTGATAAGATGCTTACATGTAAGGCAGAAAGTGAAGAAAAGGCTGATTTGATAAATGAAAATAAAACAGAAGAAATGTATGTATATGAAGATGAGGTCGAAGATGAAAGAATTAAGGCCAACTATTATGGCTTTATAAAGATACTCTTTGGTATGCTTATGGAGAAGGAAACTGTCAGTCTTATAGAATTAAATGACACGTTAACCGGGGAATTCGGAGATACATTCCTAAAAAATGGAGATTATTATTCATTTCTGATTCATCTCAGCCAGAAGAGAGAGTACGAATGTGAGAAGGTACTTGCAAAGCCGGATACATTTTTTGAAGAATATTTAGTAGATTTCCTTGAAAAAGAAGATAAGGAAGAATATAAACAGATGAAATTTGAATTGGAATTTGATTCATCAAATACCATAAGGATAATGGATTTATTTGAAATAACTGATATACATTTTAGAAAGTTATAGGCGTGGCACCGGGTGAGCCATAGAAATGGAGATGTCTATGAATAATAAAAGTTTGGATAAAGCTCTGGATATTGTATCGGCACTGATTGTTGGTGATGAAGTAAGCAGAAACGGTCAAAATGCAGGGTTATACAATGAATATACATCAAACGGAGAAGTTTACGACATAGTTTTAGAGGTGCTTAAAAAGTTAAATATCAATATTTATGAGTATAATTACAGTCTGTACATAACAGCAGGTGATAATAACAGAGTATTCGGATATACCAATGAGGAATTGAAGAAAGAGCTGGGAATCAGATTAAATAAAGAGCTTTATCTGTGTTACTTTATTATGTACAACATAATAAGTGTATTTTATCCTGATTCATCGAGTTATTCATATGTTGAGTATACAAGAGTCGAGGATGTAATTGAAGCAGTTAACGGTTCGCTTGCAGGTGTTATAAGTAACCTGAAAGTGTTGTCTTTAGATGAAGTGGAAGAAAACAGCTTTAAGGAAATCGGATTAATTTGGGAAGATATGCCTATTTCCGGTGGAGAGGATATTATGCTTAAAGCGTCCAGAGGCTCCAAGGCCGGTATTGTGAAGCTTGTATTTAACTTCTTTGTTAATCAGAAGCTTGTATTGGAGTCAGAAGGCAGATATTATCCGAAGGAAAAGATGAAAGCGCTTGTAGAGAATTATTTTGACAGCGAAAAGAGCAGATTGTATGAGATTATGTCTGCATCAAAGGAAGTCAAGAGTGAAAATTAAGGTACTATTTAGTTAAGATTAAAGGAAGAGGTGCAAAAGATGCCACATATAAACAGAATTAGGGTAAATAATGTAAAATACAATTTTGGAACCCAGTTTTATGATGATTTTTTAATGCGGTTTTCCGGTAAAAATACAATATATGACCTTGCTAACGGTGGTGGTAAAAGTGTGCTTATGCTCCTTCTTTTGCAGAATCTTATACCTAACTGTACGTTAGATGATAAGCAGCCGATAGAGAAACTTTTCAGAACCAATTCGGGAAGTACGACTATCCATTCTATGATTGAATGGAGATTAAGTGACGTGCATGTAAAGAATGGTTTTAAGTATATGACCACAGGCTTTTGCGCCAGAAAAGCCAAGGATGCAACCCTTGACCTTGAAGGAATGGAAGAAACAGGAAATGTTAAGGAAAATGCGTCCATAGAGTATTTTAACTACTGCATTTTCTATAGAGAATATAACGATAATGACATCAAGAATCTTCCTTTAAGCAACGGAAAGGAAAGAATTACATATAATGGTCTTAAAACATACCTCAGAGACTTGGAAAAGAAGGATTTCAATCTTGAAATCAAGATTTTTGAAAGAAAAAATGAATACCAGAGATTTATCAGCAATTATGGACTTTATGAAAGCGAATGGGAGATAATCAGAGGTATCAACAAGACAGAGGGACATGTTAGAACATACTTTGAGACAAATTACAAGACGGCACGAAAAGTCGTTGAAGACCTGCTTATCGAAGAGATTATTCAAAAGTCATTTAACAACAGTGTTGATGAAAATGACGGAGATACCATGGCAAAAACCCTTATGGAGATAAAGGACCAGCTTATTGAACTTTCCAAGAAGAAGGCAGATATAAGCAACTTTGATTTCCAGCGTGAGGCACTTGAGAACTTTATAGAAAGGGTTGAAAGTCTCAAGACAACATATGAAGGTAAAGAAGATATCAACACAGGCATAGTAAGAAGCTATGTTACTGTTTGTGAGCTTATAAAGGCTTGTGAAAAAGAGATAGAAGAAGTAGAAAGAAGTATAGAAACGCTTCGTGACGAAAAGCAGACTGCAGTAAAGAAAGCTGCCATAGGAGAGGTTTATCTAAAAGAAAAAGCCATAGAAACGCTTAAAGAAGAGCTTTTACAGCTTACAAATATAAGAAACAGCATGGAAGAAGAAGTTGAAGGCAAGGAGGAAGAACTTCTTCTTAAAGAAAGTGCCAACGATTATCTTGACTACATATATTATAAAAATCAGAGAGACAGAATAAGAGAATTTATTGATAATACAGGCAGAGACCGGGGCGAAGTGTCAGAAGAACTTCATGAACTTATAGCCGAGAAGAAAAAGCGAGATGAAAAGAAGCTTGCAGTGTTACAGGAGTCACTTGCTGAAGAAGAAGCTAATCTTAAGGGCGAAGAAGCGTTCCGTATAGAACTTGAAGAGACTATAAAAGCAGATGAAGAGCAGAAAGCCATATCTGAATATATAATTAAAGATGGGACAAGGCAGCTTAATGAACTGTCTTCGTTATTGACCCTTAAAAAGTCTGAGCATGACTTCCTTCTTACTGATTCCGTAAGTGAAAAAATATTAAAATTATCAGCAGAATTGCAGGAAAAAGAAGATCACTATAACGAGAACGGGCAGAATATACTTAAGGGAATTATTGAGCTTGAACGTAAAGCTATGCAGAAGCAGGAGCTTGTTGCAAAAAGTGCAGAGACAGATAAGAAGATAAGAGAAAATATAGATTGTCGTCAAAGCTTATCAGATGAGAAAAATCATATAAGCAAAATGATGAGCATATATGGTGTAAAATCAGATGAAGAGCTTTACGATATAATAGAACAGAGAATTCTTAATAACACTATGGCATTGGAAGAAGATAATCACCATATTGCTAAGCTTACCGCACACATTAACAATCTTAAAAACGGTGTGTTTACAGTTGAATCCGATGAATTTATCAAGGTTAGGGACTACATCGAAAAATACCATGGCGACGTAGTGGTTTCAGGCAGTGAATATCTTGCATCTGTTACAAAGGAGCAAAGGGAAGAAATACTTGAAAAGATTCCGTTTTTCCCATATTCAATCATTGTAAAAGACAGATTTGAAGTGATTATGTCGGATGTGAGACTTCGTGAAATGGATTTGGAAGGATATTTTGTGCCTATCATTAACGAGGATGTAGTAGAAGATACAGGCAGATTTATCTCTGATGATGCAGTATTTGTTATGGCATCAAATGCTATATATACAGGTGCGGCAGCAGTAGACAAGGAAATTACAAGACTGACGGATTTGCTTGATACATACAAGGATGCTGCCAAGAGACATGGAAATGCAGGCGATGTGTATGCAGAAGATATAATGTATCTTAGGAAATATTATAGCGAGATTAAGCATACAATGGATAATGCAGAGGATGAGTATGAAAGTCTAAGGAAACAGTTAAAAGACATTGAACAGCTTATAGATGAAAAAGATAGTGAGAAGAACGCAGTTTATGCTGAAAAGATTTCGGCAGAACAGGAAAATGCAAAGCTTAAGGAAGAGATGGAAGAACTTAAGCTTTCGTTGGCGTGCTATAAAGAGATTGGTGAACTTACAGACAGATACAATACACTTGAACGCAGTGTAGACGAAGCCAAGAGTACTTATAACAGCAAAGTAAAGACTCTTAATGACAATAACTCAAAATACAGTGCTGTATTGGTAAGAAGAGACAATCGAATCAAAAAATGTGCCGATATAAAGGACAGAATTGAAGAGATTAACAGTAATTGGAACTCGCTTCTTTCAGGGTATTATGTTGAAGGAAATTACAAAGGATCTATACTTACTGATGATGAACTTGATACAAAGATAAACGGCCTGATAGACACCATAGAAAAGTCGGGAGTTGACCTTGAAGATAAGCGAAAACTTTTGGATAACTTTGATATTGCCATGGAGAAATCTTTGCAGGCTATTGATTATAAGGGAATCTTTGTAGACGATATCAAGGCTGCTTATGAAAGAATGGAGTTACATGTAACTGATAAGGAAGAACTCTTAAGTATTAAAAACGACATAAACCTTAAGAAAAATGAACTTAAGAAAGTTAAAGAGCAGTGTGGCGCACTTCAGTCAAAAACAGATAAAATGGAAGGTGCCATAACAGAAGCACGGGAAAAGATAGTTCTGAAGTATGGCGAAATAACCGGAGAAGAATTAAGTGGATTAAGTATTTCGCCTGAAGAATACATTAAGGATATGTATAAGCTCGAGAAGCAGTGCGATGATAAGCTTAAAGAATCCGAAGGAAAGATTAAAAACCTTCAGGAAGCTAAACAAAACAGAACCGTTCTTCTTCACGATTTGGATAAAATTATCAACAATGGAAATATTAATATTAATTCAGATGCAAAACCATTTGATATGGAAGTGGATATAGAGAAGAAAATCAGCGAAATTGCATCTAAATATGATGATTTTGTTAAAGAAAACTTCAATAGAAAGCTTGAATTTGATAAAGATAAGAATCGACTGGTTGAGCTTTTGGTTAAGACGGGAGCATCACCACTTGCTGATGAAATGAAGTATAATGTGGTAATGCCACAGGATATAAGAGAGGCAGATGAACTTACCGAGTCCATCAAGGATGTTATCAGGTGTATCAATCTTGAACAGGAGAGAATTGCCAAGAGTATCGAGGAAATACACAAGATAAAGGACAGCTTCGAAAATCAGTGTATTCAGAGCTGCTTAAGTATAAAGACACAGCTTGACAGACTGCCTAAACTTTCCAAGATAACTATGGAAGACGAGGTTATATCCATTATCGGACTTACGATTCCGTACGTAAAGGAAGATATGTATAAGGAAAGAATGTCCAGATATATTGATGATATAGTAATGGCAGCAGACGAAATGAATAACCAGAACGACAGACTTAAGTATATAAGAAGCCAGTTAGCATGGAAGAAGCTGTTTTCTGTAATAGTTACAGATATGAACGGGGTAAGGATAAACCTGTATAAGCGTGAAAGAATCAAGGAACAGAGCAGATATCTTCCATACGAAGAAGCTGTAGGAAGTACCGGTCAGTCACAGGGTATATATATCCAGTTCCTTATTGCAATAATCAATTATATTACAAACATTAATTCAAAAGATGCTGACAATAAAGGATTACGTAAAGTAATATTCATAGATAATCCATTCGGTGCAGCGAAAGACGTATATATCTGGGAACCGATATTTAAGCTCTTGAAAGTAAATAATGTTCAGCTTGTTGTTCCTGCCAGAGGCGCAACACCGGCAATTACGGGAAGATTTGATGTTAACTATATATTAGGACAAAAATTCATAGACGGAAAACAGCAGACGGTAGTTGTTGATTATAACAGCAATGTTGACAGTGACAAGATGGATTATACAAAAGTAGACTTTACACAGGCACAATTGTTTTAGCGGAGGTAAAAACAGTGGACAAGTATGAATTTAATTTAAAACTCGAACAATTTAAGAAATTAATCGAAAAGAAGGATTATGAAGTGGCTGCTAAAATAGCAGACTCTTTGGATGTTCATAAGATTAAGTCTATTCCTATGCTGACAACCATAGCTGATGTATATGAAGTGGTTGGTGATTATAGGAGTGCAAAAGAAGTACTTGTGATAGCCTTCGAAAAGTCATCTATGGGAAGACAGATAGCATATAAGCTTGCAGTATTGTCAGCCAAGCTCGGACAGGTGCGTGAAGCCAAGGAATACTATGAAGAATATGTTGAAATGGCTCCTAATAATATCTCGAAATACCTGTTAGAGTATGAAATAGCGAAAGCTGAAAATGCAGATGTTACAGTACTTATATCTATTCTTGAAAAGTATATGGCAGAAGATATGGATGAAAAGTGGGCATATGTTTTGGCAGTACTTTATCACAAAGCAGGAATGGGACAGAAGTGTGTAGAAATGTGTGATACCATCATACTTTGGTTTAATGGCGGCAAGTTTGTAAAGAAGGCACTTGATCTTAAGATGCTTTATGTTCCGTTATCATCAGAACAACAGGAAATGTTAGATGGTTCAAAAGATGATGAAAAGACAAAACGTATGAAGTATACTGACGAAACTGCAAGTACAGTTGTCTTTACACCGGTTAAAGAAACATCTGCTCATAAAACAGAGGAATCTGTTGAAGAGCCTGTAGGAGAACCGGTGGCTGAATCATTAGAAGAAGCGGAAGCAGAAGAAGTTTTGAAGGTTAGTGATAGTGAGAATGCAGCGGATGAGCAAGTGCAGGATATAGAGGAAGAAACAGAAGAAATACAGGAAAGTAAAGAAATATCTGAATCCGAAGATGACATCATGCATACCACAGAGATAGATTATACTCAGATAAGAGTGAAAGAACTGGATGTAAATAATAAGTTTAATACTGTAAACATTCAGGCAGAAATCGCTGAAAGTATGGCATCACTCTTAAGTGATTCAAGCGGGGAAACACCGGATATAAGTGGTGCAACAAAAGAATTTACGGCATTTAGCGGTACATTCTACAATGCTTCCAACAGTGAAATAATGGAAGTAAGTGAAGAGGTTGCAGAAAAGGCAAAAGAAGATGAGTACATCTTCTATACAAGTACTGATCCGATTAATCCGTTGTATGAACTTGAAGGAGATGGTCAGGTATCAATATCAGCACCTGAACCTAAGAAAGATGATGACCAGATAGAAGGTCAGCTTACAATCGAAGATATCCTTGCAGAATACGAGAAGATGAACAGAGAAGCGGCTGAAACCGACGAGGTAGAGGATACCAAAGAGTCCGATGAGGTTGATGAAGCTGAGCCGGAAGCAGAAGTAGAGCCGGTTGCGGAAGAACTTGAAATTGAAGCCGGTGAAGAAGTTGTGGAAGAACCGAGTGAAGATGTAGAGATAGATGAGATTGAAGGTTTTGAGGAATTTGAAGATTTCGAAGAAATTGATGAGCCTGATGAAGAATTAGAAACTGACCAAGTAACTGAAATCGATGAAGTTGATAACGAGCCAGAAGAGGAACCGATTGAGGAAGCATACGAGGCAACCGAAGAAGCAGAGGAAAATTTCGAAGAAGTTACAGAATCAGGAGAGTTAGTTCAAGAAGAACTGACAGAGGAAGTTGAGATAGATGAAATAGAAGGCTTTGAAGAGTTCGTAGAGGATGAAACAGAAGACTTCGAAGAATACGACGAGGAAGCTGCCGAAGAGGATGAGGAATCAGAAGAGTCGGAAGAAAATGAGGGCACAGAAGAAATCACGGAAGATTATGCCGAAGAACCTGAAGCGAATGGAGAATTAGAGGAACCAGCCGAGGAAGAGCTTGAAGAATCTGAGGAGCCTGCAGAAGAAGAACCTGCTAAAACTGAGAAAAAGCCGGAGAAAACAGCAGACGTCAACTTAAAAAAGGAACTTAAAAGCTTCATAAGTAAGTATGGAGTTGTAACAGGACTTGACAACGGAATAATCAAGATTCTGGAAAAACTCATAAAAGATTATGATCGAGATGGAACATCAAAGACCAATAACGTTTTCATCACGGGAAATCTTCAGAGCGGCAAGACAACTATGGCGAGAGATCTTATTAAGCTTGTAAATAAGATAAGACATAGAGAACATCGCAGAATTGCTAAGACAAATGCAATAATTTTAAATAAAAAAGGTGTTAAGTTTGCATTATCTGCATTGGAAGATACAGATGTAATCATCGAGAAGGCATCAAGCCTTACTGCTGACAGTATAAATGAATTGTTAGAAGTTATAGACGGCTATACCGGCAATATGATGGTTGTATTTGAAGATGAAAGAACAGCAATGGAGCAGATGTTTGCAACATATCCTAAAGTAAAAAATGCCTTCAATGTGGTATTTGGAATAAAAGAAATGACAATAGGTGATTGGGCAAAATATGCGCAGAATTATGTCGCAGAGCGTGGATTTGAACTGGACGACATGGCAATGCTTGCGCTTCATGCACAGTTAGACAGAATGGATGCAAACAACCAGGGAATTGATAAAGACGATGTAGAAGACCTTATGGAAGATGTAATGGAAGAAGCAACTAAGGGAATTGGAAATTTCTTTAAGAGAATCTTTAAGAAGAAAGATGAAGATTCAGTTGTGGTAATAAGAGAAGACCACTTTTACTAAGCATCAGTTCTAATATCAGAAAAGAAATATTCAATAAGAAAGAGGAAATTGTTAATAACAGTTTCCTCTTTTTGTGTAATGCTTATGAGATACTATCTGTAGGGAAAAAGTCAACAAGTAAATCTTTGCGTTTTTTTGATAGTTCTAAAATAGCTTCTCGATGTGTTTTTATTCGATATTGAGACATACCGTCAAAATATACAGATATGACATACACTCACCACCACGAAAGTGGTGGTGAAATTTTTAAAGTTAACAAAAGGAGATATTTTGTTAATGAAATGTAACTAAAAACTAATATAAATGTAAAGCAATTAAGATTATATTTGTAATATTTACCATTTATAATAAGGAAGTAGCAAAAATATATAAATCTAATACAGAAGGAGGTACGTATGGACAGTTTTGTGAATGAAGCTATGGAAAAAGCTTATAGATTAGAAATTTTCCAATTAGTAATTTTGGTGGCAATGGAAATCGTGGCAAATGTAAGTTTGGGCTTAGTTTTGCCATTTATGATATTTTCTTTCTCATATTATGGTTGTGCTATTATGGTATTATATTTATTGGCTATAATCGTGCTGTCTGTTCTTAGTTTTGCAAAAATGGGGGAAAATATCCGGAAAGTCGCAAGGGTGTTTCTTTTTGGCGGATTATTAATACCGATAGTTTTTTCATGTGCGCTTGTGCATGGTATATTAACAGGTTGGTTAAATTTTTGATAGTTATGTAAGGATGATATGAAGAAGAGGTCCGATGAGACCTGATGAGACCGGTTGGGACACCGGTCTTTTTTTTGTGTAATTTAATATAAAATTATCGAAATACAATAAAAAGTAATTGACTTGCATATATCATTGTGGTATTTTAAAAGAGCAGGATGGTTTGCACATCCTAAAAATTTGATTTAGGGGGATTTTATGGAACAGAGTATTGATTTACAACCTAAAAAGAAGCATAAAAAGGATATGTTTAAAATAGCGGGAATTTTTCTGATTAGTTATGGGGCTGTTCAGTTTATTATGCTGTATTATGATGAGATTTTTCAGTATATATTGAGCAAAGATATAAATACTTTAAGCAATATATACTCAAAAAGTCTTGACTCGATAGCTCTCTTTATTGTATTACCCACGATTTTTTGCCTGATGTCAATAATTGCTGCCATTTTCATATTGAAAAAGAAATATGTGGCCATAGCGATTACTTTTGGCGTTATGTGTATATATCCGTTTGTATACATTAGTATGTTTGCATCGGGCCTTTTTTCTGATTTTTTTGGTAATTCGGAAGTAAAAAGAAGCCCGGGTATGGTTATCAGTTCAATATTTTTGATATTGACGAATGTTACTTTGCTTATAGCACTTGTTTTTGCGATTATTTGTATTGTAAGAGTTAATAAAAATAAATCTGTTAAAAAAGTGTGGGCAATGCCGGGGGCAATATCGGTAATTAATCTTGTATTGACGATTTTGCATATATTTTCAAATGCATTTTTTCTGGTCTTTTTTATAATAATGATAACTGAAGTTTCCCAAAGTGACAATATAGTAGAAATGGTTCGTGGAATTGTTGTAGTGATAAGTTATATTTTGTCGTTTGCTGTAAAAATATTACCAAGTGTTTTGTTGACGATATTTTTCTTTCTTTTTGGAAGAGCGCTTAGAAAGGATGTCTGCGGATGAGTGTAAAGAAAAAGATTATAACAATAGTATCGGCGGTTATGATTATATGTATTGTGGTGGTCGTGGTTGTATTACCGATATGAAGGAGATAAGGTACATTGTTATATTGATGTGTGTACAAAATATACAAGCCTGTGATGGGGTGGCAGATGATAAATTTAAAAAGAGAAGCATATTTATAGCTCGAGCAATATTTCCAAAGGCTATAAATGCTTCTCTTTTTTTATAATTTATTTCTGTGAATCTGTAAGTTCAGCAACTCTTGTATTAAATATCATATCATGAATAGCCAGATGCTTTGGAGTAAAGATAATTGTAAAAAGCGAAATTATCGGAACAATAGGAATAGAGTTAA
Organism: Lachnospiraceae bacterium; assembly: GCA_015057425.1. Taxonomy (GTDB): domain Bacteria; phylum Bacillota; class Clostridia; order Lachnospirales; family Lachnospiraceae; genus SVEL01. The sequence continues at coordinate 167,561 of SVEL01000004.1, read as the reverse complement.
TAAGTACTTTTCCGACAAGTTCTCTTAAGAGCAGCTTTTTCATAGGCTTTTCGGTATCTACGGCGACAACATCTATTTTCATTAAGAATTTTCCAAAAGTGTGTCCTTCAAAGATGCATGTAGCAAATGTGCCATATAACACATAAAAAATCACTACCAGCACTGATAATGCACGCTTGCCTGTTGCAAGTACGGATACATCATAATCAGTATATGTACCGCCGATATCATTGTTGTGAGTGTTGATTGATTCATTTACTTCGCCCGGAATATCCAAAAGAGTGACAACTCCTACCAATGGGGTGGCATGAAATGCCGGCGCAGTAAGTGCATATCCCTGATAGTTATCAGTAAAGAACAAAAGTACTACCAAAACAGGGATAAAGGACATAAGTGAATCTATTATAAAAGCGACTATTCGTCGGATTATGCCTGCAGGATATAAGTCTAAGTCTGAACGTGTTTTCATAAACGGAACTCCTTTCTTAATCTGAGAAAATATTTATACGTGTTGTTTATATATACTTATTACAATGTACATTATAGGGGAGAAATTGTCAAATAAACATATTATAAATTGTTATTTTTTCAACAGAACAAAAATGTGAAAAAACCTTGAAAAATCAAGAAAAACAAGCTGTTAAAAATTGACAAAAAGCGGTGTCTGTGATACATTTATATAATAGGGACAAAAGTAGGATTTTTGTGAAACGGCGTTGTTGATATATGGAAACAATTTTTAGAAAATGTGACAAGAATAATATAGATATGAGTGTTATCTCAGAGGCTGCAGAAATTATTAAAAATGGCGGTCTTGTAGGGTTTCCTACGGAGACGGTTTATGGTCTTGGGGCAAATGGCCTTGACGAAGATGCAGCTGCCAAAATATATGCAGCAAAGGGAAGACCTTCAGACAATCCTCTCATTTTGCATATCAGTGATGAGAAGGAACTGGATGATATTGTCGAGTATGTTCCGGATATGGCGGTTAAGCTTATGGATAGGTTTTGGCCGGGACCGATGACGCTTGTTTTTAAGAAGAAATGTACAGTGCCTGACGGAACTACGGGAGGACTGTCTACAGTGGCAGTCAGGATGCCGGAACATGAAGTTGCTCTTAGACTCATAGAAGCATCGGGAGTACCTATAGCTGCTCCGAGTGCCAATATATCAGGAAGACCAAGTCCTACTAAGGCAGAGCATGTATGGGAAGATATGCAGGGTAAGATAGATATGATTATCGATGGAGGACAGGTTGAAATCGGCCTGGAATCTACCATTATAGATGTGACCGGAGAAGAACCGGTGATTTTGAGACCGGGGTACATTACTTCGGATATGGTAAAAGACATTATAGGAACTGTAGAGTATGATAAAGTTGTCCTGGCGGTGAAAAAGGATGATATAGATGAGAATTATAAGCCAAAAGCACCGGGTATGAAGTACAGACATTATGCGCCAAAGGCAGATTTTGTTATGTACTCAGGCTCTCAGGAGGCTGTAACGTCAAGGATAAATGCAGAGATTGCCGAAGATGTGTCAAATGGCTTAAAGGTAGGCATTATCGCAACGGATGAAACTAAAGATATCTATATGAAGGAAGCATATGTTATATCTTTAGGTAGCCGTGATGATGAAGATATGGTTGCACACAATATGTACGCGGCGTTACGCGACTTTGACAGCAAAGGTGTTGATAAGATATACGGAGAAACCTTTGACAGAAGCGGGCTGGGACAGGCTATTATGAACAGACTTGCCAAATCAGCCGGATATATGATAATAGAAGTTTAGCATAAGCAAGGCTATGATAAGGAGGAAACAGATGTCGGCTATTAAAGGAGATGCCAGTTATGACAATATTATTTTCGTCAGTGAAGATGATACATACAGAGGACCTGTCGCATCTGCACTTCTTCAGAAAACATTGCCGTGGGGCTATGTAAATGTGTCCTCTAAAGGTTTGGTGGTACTTTTCAATGAACCGCCTAACCCAAAAGGAGTTCAGATACTTAATGAAATGGGCATAGACATAAGCGGTCACAGTTCAGTTCAGATGACAGCTGATGATTTTGGCTCCAATACGTTGGTAATAATGATGACCGAAAGAGGCAAACGCCGGTTATACGAGAGATTTTCAAATGCAACCAATGTATATACTTTAAAAGAGATTTCGGGAAGTAACGGAGATGTTGAAGCACCTTACGGTAAGGATATCGAAGAGTATCGTACAAGCGTTGCCGAGATAAAAGAACTTATAGAGAAGCTTGCTGAAATAATCAGATTAGAATTAGAAGAAGTAAACAGATAAATAAAGCAACAGCTTTAATATATAGAAAAAGGAGGAAGCTATGATAGCATTAGGAAGTGACCAGGGTGGTTATGAATTAAAACAGGAGATAATTAAACATCTTACTGCAAGAGGATTGGAATTCAAGGACTACGGAAGCTATACAAGCGAATCAGTTGATTATCCTGTATATGCTAAGGCAGTTGCAAATGCCATAGTAACTGGAGAATGTGACAGAGGAATTCTTGTATGCGGTACGGGAATAGGTATATCTATAGCAGCCAATAAAGTAAAGGGAATTCGTGCAGCAGTTTGTACAGATTGTTTTACGGCAGAAGCTACAAGACTTCACAACGATGCCAATATCCTTGCACTTGGAGGAAGAGTTGTAGGTCCGGGTCTTGCGCTCAAGATAGTTGATACATTCCTCGATACAGAGTTCTCTAACGAAGAAAGACATGTAAGACGAGTTAAAGCTATAGAAGACTAATTATCTTATAAGCAGATAAAGGAGAGAGCATATGGGATGTAAGAGAGAGGATTATATAAGCTGGGATGAATATTTTATGGGTGTTGCCAAGCTTTCCGCCATGAGATCAAAGGATCCGAATACACAGGTGGGAGCCTGCATCGTAAGTCAGAACAATAAGATTCTTTCTATGGGATACAATGGATTCCCTATAGGCTGTTCTGATGATGAGTTCCCTTGGAACAGAGACGGTGACCCATTAAATAACAAGTATTTTTACACAACACATAGTGAGCTGAATGCCATCCTTAATTACAGAGGCGGCAGTCTTGAAGGCTGTAAGATGTATGTTACTTTATTTCCTTGTAATGAATGTGCAAAAGCAATCATTCAATCAGGTATAAGTGAAGTAATTTATGCAGATGATAAATACTGTGGTACTGACAGCGTGGTAGCGTCTAAGAAGATGCTTGCGTCGTCAAAGGTTAAGTTTACAAGATACGAGCCGGGTAACAGAAAGTTAGAAATAGAAGTGTAGTATCTTTGTTTATGCTGTGAAAGGACGGGAAATGACATGAAGAAGTCAGTTTTTAGAAGCTTATCCCTGATAACTCAGTTGGGAGTAAGTGTTATGGTGCCTACATTTCTCTGTCTGGCAGTAGGTTTATTTATTGATAGTAAGTTTTCCACCTGGTTTTCAGTTCCTTTGTTATTTTTGGGATTGTTGGCAGGAGGAAGAAATGCATATGTATTGGCAAAAGGAGTAATCAATGAAAATTCGAAAGATGAGTAATTACGCTACTCTTATGGAGCTTTTGGCAGGGATATTGGTTTATTCCATACCTGTAGAAATAATTATTCTGTTTGTAACCGAAAGAAAGCTGTTTTCTTCCGTCGGTTTTCTGGCAGGTGTTGCCTTGGCTGTATTTATGACAATACATATGGCGATAATTGTAGAAGAATCCGTCTCCAGAGGCGAAGAAGGAGCATTAAAACACGTAAGATTTGGGTATATTATAAGAATAGTTGTCTTTCTTATTGTGTTCTTAGGATTGTTTTTCCTTGGTATAGGAGATGTGATAACAGCCTTGTTTGGGCTTATTTCATTAAAAGTATCGGCTTACTTAAGGCCGCTTACTCATAAAGTAACACAAAAATTCACGGATAAAGGAAGGTGAGGACGTGGGAGGAAATGATTCAAATTTAGAAGCAGGTTTCTCCATTCAATACCTGAAGGAAATCCATTTATTCGGTCAGACCGTGTATATTACAACTACACATATCAGCCTGCTGATTGTATCAATAGCGCTGATTATTCTTGCGGTAGTTGTTAACAGAAAGGTCAAGAAAGCAAAGCCTGAAGATACACCGGGTACGCTGCAGAACATATTTGAGCTGGCTGTTGAAGCTATTGATAATATGGTTCACGGTATTATGGGTGATAATGACAAGCGATTCAGAAATTACATTGCTACGGTTATGTTATTTGTGGGAATTGCCAATATATCAGGTCTTTTTGGTCTCAGACCGCCGACTGCCGATTATGGTGTTACCTTGCCACTTGGTCTCATAACATTTGCTATGATTCACTATTGTGGTCTTAAAAAGAATAAGATGCAGCATTTGACAGCACTCTTTAAACCAACCCCTATTCTTTTCCCTATTAATTTAATAGGTGAAATAGCGGTACCGTTGTCATTGTCATTGCGTCTTTTCGGTAATGTACTGTCAGGAACAGTTATGATGGGGCTTATCTACGGATTGTTGTCACCACCGATAACAACAGGTATTCCGGCAATATTACATGTATACTTTGATATATTCTCAGGACTTATACAGACGTATGTATTCTGTATGTTGACCATGGTATACATTAATGACAAGATTTCAGATTAAAAGTCAGATTGACAGAAAATGGAGGAATTTTTTATGAACGTAAATGGACAGGAATTTATTAATGCTATGTCAGCAGTAGGTGCAGGTCTTGCTATGATCGCAGGTATCGGACCTGGTATAGGTCAGGGTTATGCAGCCGGTCAGGCAGCTGCAGCTGTAGGACGTAATCCTGGTGCAAAGTCAGATATTACATCAACTATGCTTTTAGGTCAGGCCGTTGCTGAAACAACTGGTTTGTATGGTTTTGCCGTTGCTATTATCTTAATGTTCGTTAAACCTTTCAAATAAGAATAATATTGAACAGAGAATAATGGAAAGGAGGCGAAACCTTGGATATCTTAAGCAAATTAGCCGGTAATCCCGTGTTGTTAGATGTAGCTAATGAGGCAGTAGATGCAGCAAGCAAAGTCGGAGAAAACAGAATATTCGGACTTGATGCACAGTTGTTCTTTGATGCGGGTATATTGGCAATAAATATATTTTTATTATTTGTTATTCTTTCATACCTTCTCTTTGATCCGGTACGTGATGTGTTAAAGAAGAGACAGGAAAAGATAACATCCGACAGAATGGCTGCTGAGAAAGACAAGGAAGATGCCTTAAAACTTAAGGCAGAATATGAAGAGCACCTTGAATCTGTAGATAAAGAAGTTGAAGCTATATTAAGTGAAGCACGTAAAAAAGCTCTTAAGAATGAAGACAGAATCATTGATGAGGCTAAGGAAGAGGCTGCACGTATAATCGAAAGAGCCAAGAAGGAAGCTGAGCTTGAAAAGAATAAAGCAGCAGACGAAATTAAGCAGGAGATTATAAATGTTGCCACGATAATGGCAGGCAGACTTGTGGCAGCTTCATTAAGTGAAGAGGAACAAAGTAAACTTATTGAGGAAACTTTGAAGGAGATAGGTGAAGACACATGGCAAAAATAGTAAGTAAATCTTATGGCGATGCGTTATTTGATCTTTCCCTTGAGAAGTCCCGGATAGATGAGTTATATGAAGAAGCAAAGGTTATACTTGAAGTTTTTAAGGAGAATGAAGAGCTTATGAAGTTTCTTACACATCCCAAAATTTCAAAGGACGAGAAAATTGCTTTTGCGGAAAATGTCTTCAAGGGTCGTGTATCAGATGACCTTGTAGGATTTCTTGTTATTCTTATAAAGAAGGACAGACAGAGCGAAATCAAAAATGTCTTTGATTACTTTATAGGAAGAGTCAAGGAATATAAAAAGATTGGTATAGTGTATGTTACTTCTGCTACTGAATTATCAGGAGAACAGAAGGATAAGCTTATTGATAGGCTTGTAAGCACTACAGAATATGAAAAGTTTGAAACACATTATACTGTTGATAAGGAAATACTCGGCGGTATGATTATTCGAATAGGTGACAGAGTTGTTGACAGCAGCATTAGAACAAAGATTAATTCTTTGTCTAAGGATTTGTACAAAATACAACTTACCTAAATTTTAAAGAAAGAAGGTGGGTTAGTTCTATGAATTTGAGACCTGAAGAAATTAGTTCAGTTATAAAAGAGCAGATTAAGAATTATTCAGCTCAGATGGAAGTATCAAATGTAGGTACTGTTATTCAGGTGGCAGACGGAATTGCCCGTGTACATGGACTTGAAAGTGCCATGCAGGGTGAATTGTTAGAATTTCCTAATGAAGTATACGGAATGGTTCTTAACCTTGAAGAGGACAACGTTGGTGCGGTTCTTTTAGGTGACCATAAGAATGTTAATGAAGGCGATATGGTTAAGACTACGGGACGTGTAGCGGAAGTTCCTGTTGGTGACGAACTTACGGGACGTGTAGTTAATGCCCTCGGACAGCCTATAGACGGAAAAGGTCCTATTGATGCAAAGAAGTTCAGACCTATTGAAAGAGTTGCATCAGGTGTTATCTCAAGAAAGTCAGTAGATACACCGCTTCAGACAGGTATTAAGGCTATTGATGCCATGGTACCGATCGGAAGAGGACAGAGAGAGCTTATCATCGGTGACCGTCAGACCGGTAAAACAGCGATTGCAATTGATACAATCATCAATCAGAAAGGACAGGGTGTTCACTGTATCTATGTAGCCATAGGTCAGAAATCATCAACTGTTGCCAATATTGTAAAGACACTTGAAGAGTATGGTGCGATGGCGTATACAACTATTGTTGCTTCTACAGCCAGCGAACTTGCACCGCTTCAGTATATTGCACCATATGCAGGATGTGCTATTGGTGAAGAATGGATGGAAAGAGGAGAAGATGTACTTGTAGTTTATGATGACTTAAGTAAGCATGCTACTGCATACCGTACACTTTCATTGCTCCTTAGAAGACCACCTGGTCGTGAAGCTTATCCGGGTGACGTATTCTACCTTCATTCAAGACTTTTAGAGAGAGCTGCGAGACTTTCAGAAGAGCTTGGCGGCGGTTCTCTTACAGCATTGCCTATTATCGAAACACAGGCAGGCGATGTTTCAGCATATATTCCAACCAATGTAATTTCTATTACAGACGGTCAGATATATCTTGAAACAGAAATGTTTAACTCAGGCTTCAGACCGGCAGTTAACGCAGGTCTTTCAGTATCACGAGTAGGTGGTGCCGCTCAGATTAAGGCTATTAAGAAGCTTGCTGCTCCAATCCGTGTGGAACTTGCACAGTACAGAGAGCTTGCGGCATTTGCGCAGTTCGGTTCAGAACTTGATGCAGATACAAAGGAAAAGCTTGAACAGGGTATCAGAATTAAAGAAGTTCTTAAGCAGCCACAGTATAAACCTATGGCTGTAGAATATCAGGTAATGATTATTTACGCTGTAACAAGAAAGTATCTTCTTGATGTAGATGTAGACAGAATTCAGGATTTTGAAGCAGAATTCTTTGAATTTATTAATACAAAGTATCCTGAGATACCTGCAAATATCAGAGAGACAAAGGAACTTACTGCAGATAACGAAGAAGCATTAAAGAAAGCTATTGAAGAATTTAAAGTAACATTTAAATAATTCATGCATAGTGAAAGAGGTGAATGTGTATGGCGTCTATGAGAGATATTCAGAGACGAAAGGCAAGTGTACAAAGTACAGGACAAATCACCAAAGCCATGAAGCTTGTTTCTACAGTTAAGTTGCAAAAAAGCAGGAACAGAGCCGAAAACACAAAACCATATTTTGAGAATATGTATGAAACGGTTACTTCGGTTCTCGCAAGGTCCGGAAATATCAGACACAGGTTTTTAAAACAGGTGGAAGGAAGAAAGAAAGCGGTTATCGTAATTACTTCCAACAGAGGACTTGCAGGCGGATACAATTCTAACATTGTAAAGATGATAACAGGTAATGAAGAACTGAAAGCAGATGATGTTTTATTGTATACGGTAGGACGTAAGGGTAAAGATTCTCTTACAAGAAAGGGCTACACAGTTAAGAAAGATTATTCTGATGCTGTTGAGGAACCTATATACAGAGATGCAATGGACATATCACGAGATGTTCTTGAAGCATATGAAAGTGGAGAAATCGGAGAAATTTATATTGCTTATACAGTATTTAAAAATACAGTAAGTCATATACCGACACTTAAAAAGCTTCTCCCTGTATCGTTGGATTTTGAGCTTAATAATGAAGACAAAAAAATACCGATGAATTATGAACCGGATGAAGAAGAGGTTCTTGATGTAATTATTCCGAAATACATCAGCAGCCTTATATTCGGCGCATTAATTGAATCGGTTGCCAGTGAAAATGGTGCGAGAATGGCAGCTATGGATTCGGCAACAAGCAATGCAGAAGAAATGATAGCTGATTTGTCTCTTAAGTATAACAGAGCAAGACAAAGCTCTATTACACAGGAATTAACAGAAATAATAGCCGGCTCGGAAGCAATCGGCTAATATAAAGGAGTGAAACGGATGGCAGACGTAAATAAGGGTAAAATTACGCAGATAGTTGGTGCCGTACTTGATATTAAGTTTAGCGAAGGCAAGTTGCCTGAAATCAATGAAGCTATTAATATTACACGTAGTAACGGCGAATTGCTTGTGGTAGAAGTATCACAGCATCTGGGTGATGATACCGTAAGATGTATAGCCATGGGACCTACAGACGGACTTGTAAGAGGAATGGACGCAACTGCAACAGGAGCACCTATTTCCGTACCGGTAGGTGAAAATACCCTTGGAAGAATGTTTAACGTATTGGGACAACCAATCGACAATAAGCCAAATCCGGAAGAAGTAAGTTATTTACCTATCCATAGAAAAGCCCCATCTTTTGAGGAACAGTCCACATCAACTGAAATCCTTGAAACAGGTATTAAGGTAGTTGACCTTTTATGTCCATACCAGAAGGGTGGTAAAATTGGTCTTTTCGGTGGTGCTGGTGTTGGTAAAACAGTACTTATTCAGGAGCTTATCAGAAATATAGCAACAGAGCATGGCGGATACTCGGTATTCACAGGCGTTGGTGAAAGAACAAGAGAAGGTAATGACCTTTACCATGAAATGATTGAGTCAGGAGTTATCAATAAGACAACGATGGTATTCGGACAGATGAACGAGCCACCTGGAGCAAGAATGAGAGTAGGTCTTACAGGTCTTACCATGGCGGAATATTTCCGTGATCAGGGTGGTAAGGACGTGCTTCTTTTCATTGACAATATTTTCAGATTTACACAGGCAGGTTCAGAAGTATCGGCGCTTCTCGGACGTATGCCTTCAGCTGTTGGTTACCAGCCAACACTTCAAACAGAAATGGGTGCATTACAGGAAAGAATCACATCTACAAAGAATGGTTCTATTACATCGGTTCAGGCTGTATACGTTCCTGCCGATGACCTTACAGACCCTGCTCCTGCTACAACATTTGCTCATCTTGATGCAACTACGGTTCTTTCAAGATCAATTGTTGAGCTTGGTATCTATCCTGCTGTAGACCCTCTTGAGTCTACATCAAGAATTCTTGATCCGAGAGTAGTAGGCGAGGAACATTATAAGGTAGCCCGTGCTGTACAGGAAATTCTTCAGAAGTACAAAGAATTGCAGGATATTATTGCAATCTTAGGTATGGACGAATTGTCAGAAGAAGATAAGTTAGTAGTTGCAAGAGCGAGAAAGGTACAGAGATTCTTATCACAGCCTTTCTTCGTAGCAGGTCAGTTTACAGGCCTTGAAGGAAGATATGTTCCTATCAATGAAACAATCCAGGGATTTAAAGAAATCATCGAAGGAAAGCACGATAACATTCCTGAAAGTTATTTCCTTAATGCCGGCGGAATTGAAGATGTTTTGGCAAAATGTAAATAATATGGAGAATTGATAAATGGAAGATAATAAGTATTTTGATTTGGAAATTATCTCTCCTGAACGTGTTTTCTTTGAAGGAAAGGCACATTTCTTAGAATTAACTACAAGCGAAGGCGAAATGGGTATATATAAGAATCATATACCGATGACAACAGTTCTTGTGCCTTGTGTAGTTACGATTCATATGGAAGAAGGCGAAAAGCTTGCGGCAGTTCATGCAGGATTTGTTCTCATCCTTCAGGATAAGATTACCATTATGGCTGAAGTGGCAGAATGGCCGGAGGAAATTGACGTCAACAGAGCAAATGAAGCTAAGCTTCGAGCTGAAAGAAGACTTAAATCAGGCGGAGATGATGTAAACGTACATCGTGCAGAGCTTGCACTTAAGAGATCTCTTGTAAGATTACAGGCAACAAAGAAAATATAAGCATGTAGGGACTTTCGTAAAGTAAATATTTATGAAAGTCCCTTGTCTGCTGAATAGAGCAGGAAATTTATGGATATACTACCCATATAAAACAGAAATGGGGTAGTATATGAATAGAAGAATTACATTGGGGAAAATATTTGCGGCAATTGTGGTTATTATGGCAGCAGTTCTTGCAATTGTGGTATATATGATTGATGATTCAGGGGAAAAGTATGTGGCAACTCATTCAGATGTAGTTGCAGCATTTTCAGGTGATGAATTTTACTCGACTTACAGCACCACAGAGATTACGGCGGTGTACGGAAGCACTTATCTTGGTGATGAGGAGAAGGCAGAGCTTCTTGGAGAAGTGGCAAAAGAATTATCCATAACAAATTATTGTCCTTATGAAAGTGTTAGAAACAACGATATAATTACCGGACAGATAAAAGCCGGCAACGAGGGTTCAGAGGTTAGCATTGAGTTTATTTCCAAAGAAAATGATGAAGGAAATAATGTAATTTACCTTGAACAGTATATTAAAGTAAGAATTTGTATTGAAAATTCTGTAGAAAGTACTTTATACTACAGAGATAAACTGATAGAATTCTTTAAAAGTATGAATATGAAAACAACTTCTGCCATAAGTGTGTGTGGAGAAATCAGTCGAATTCTTGATGATAAAGAGAAAGAAGAAGTAGGTAAGAGATTTTTCGGTGAATTGTATGCAGGCGTAGTAAGCAAGGATATAAAAGACAGATATTATGCAGTCTACGGCTATACTGACGGATTTGATGAATATGTAATCTACGGCGACAAAAAGGTAAATCTTACGCTCATTATTGAAGAAGATGAAGATAATAAAGTTACAAGTGTTTACATGGCAACACCGACCATATAAGGGCGGCGCGGAGAATTGATTTATGAAAGCATTATTGACCAAACTTATTGTCCTGCTTGCAGTATTTTTACTGGTAATAGCCGGATATATGATAATAACATATGAAAAACCTGAAACACCTGAAGCATCGGTGATTATGGGTGAGGCGACATTACCGGTTGTTAATTTTAAGGTGTGTTCAAGGGCGGTGAACTATGTTCATGGCTACACAATGGACATGAATGTAAGTTTTATGCGTGATTGCCTTACTGTAGTAGGTGATTCGGGTATTGTAGATTTTACGATACAGCGATATGGTAACAATATCGTAGGTATTGCTTACGAGATTCGAAGCTTAGACGGAGAGAGACTTATAGAAGATGAAGAGTTAGAGGACTGGACAGTGACGGACAATGAGGTTAATGCCAAGATTAAGCTTAGTTCACTTATTAAGTCCGGTGAAGAATATATGCTTATCATAAAGCTGTCTACGGAAAGAGAAACCAATATAAGATATTACTCAAGAATCATAAAATCAACTGAAAATGACCTTGAGAAGCATATGGATTTTGTTGAATTTTTCAGTGCGGCTACGCTTGATGATGAGACTGCACAGCAGATAAATAAGTACAGAGAGTATGACGCAACTGTAAATCAGAATAACCTTGGTTATGTGGATATTTATTGTTCACAGGATCAGCTTGCATGGGGAAATCTCCAGGTAGAACAGGTTACTAAGCCTGTTATGACAATAAAAGAAATGTATAGTGTGTTTGGCGAATATACTATGGAATATGTAGTCAGGGCAACTAACGATTATGATACATATCAGTATTACAATGTGACGGAATACTTTAGACTTAGACAGGGTATTTCAGAAATGTACGTTTACTCCTACGAAAGAGCCGTGAATCAGATATTTGACGCAAACAGCCAAAATATTTCAACTACACGAATTAATCTTGGAATAGACAGTGATCTTAGTATAGAGTATCTTACAAGTGCCAATGGTTCATATGTAAGCTTTGTGAAGGAAAATGCACTTTGGTGTATGAACCTGAAGAACAATAAGGCTATTTCCGTATTTACATTTACTACGGATAATTTTACGGAAGTAAGAGAAAATAACCGTAATCACGATATAAATATAATATCAGTAGACAACAGGGGAAATATTATGTTTATTGTTTACGGATATATGAATCGTGGAGAACATGAGGGAAAGAACGGAATATCTATATACAAATATGATGCGTCTGAAAATGAAGTGAAAGAAATCATATTTGTAGAGTCGGATAAGGAATATTCAATCCTTAAAGAAACTGCCGGCAGACTTGCCTATATTAATGAGAAAAATATAGCGTATATTATGCTTGAAGACAGCATATATTCCATAAACCTTGAAAGTAATGAAAGTGTCCAGATAGCTAAGGGTCTCGATGATGGAAACTTTGTAATCAATGACGCCAATACCATAGTTGCATGGCATGAAAATGGTTTGGTATATGGTGCGGAAAGTATAAGAGTTATTAATATTGAGACAGGTAGCGACTATATTATCACTGCGCCGGAAGGCGATTATGTAAGAGTACTTGGTTTTGTGGGAAATGACTTTGCGTATGGAATAGCCCACAGTGGTGATATATCTGAAGATGAAGCGGGATATACAACATTTCCTATGTACAAGCTGGTTATGAAGCTTGGCGGAGAAAATTCAGATGCATCCGTATATACAAAAGAAAATATTTACATAACCGATATTGAAATTATTAACAATATGATTATGTTGACGAGAGTAAAAAAAGAAGACGGTAAGTTTGTTGAAACAAGTGATGACAGATATATTAACGGCGATTATTCTGACGGAGCATCGGCGGAAGTAGGAACTATATCAACAACACTTAAGAAAACCGAACTGACACTTACATTTAGTTATACAATTACAAGCCCTAACAAAATCAGAATCGGGTACCCGGGAAAAGTTGAATTTAGTGTAGGAGAGTCAATTGCACTCGGAGGTAATTCTACTGAGACAGGAAAGTATTATGTATATGCAAGAGGCAGAATGTATGGCAGATATGAACGTGCTTCAGATGCTCTGCGAGTTGCTAACAATATGTATGGCCTTGTCGTAGACTGGGATGGAAAGTTTGTCTGGGGACGAATTATGAGACCGAACCAAAGCAGCATCAGTGATATTGTAGTAAGAGGGGAAGAAACAGACAGTCAGCTTATAAAGACGGTTAAAACTCTTTTATACATTATGGGTGAGGATACATCTGCAGTAGTTGAAGGAATGACACCTGTAGAGGGATTGTCAACAGCTAAGAATGCAAAATGCCTTGATTTCTCAGGCGGAGAACTTGCAAACTGCCCTTACTTCTTATCAAAGGGATGTCCTGTAATAACAAAATATGACGGTAAGTATGTATTGCTCACAGGATACACAGGAACCATATCAAGTATAGACAGTTATCAGGTATTAGACATAGAGACAGGAAAAACGTCAACTGTAAGAACATCAAAGCTTGAAAAGGGAATAATTGAGAATAACTCAATCTTCCTTGTGGTGTATTAACATAAGTCGCACGATAGGCGCAAAGCGGCTGGATTTTGGCGCTGTGAGAGAAATAAAAACTTGAATTGACCGAGCTCTTTTGAGCGAGGGCTGCTTCTTGTCCGAAGGGCAAGAAGATGTGGATGATATAAATCTGAATTTACCTACTCATGATGAAGTAGTGCGAGATTAGTAGGTAAAAAATGGGCATATTTGTAGCCAAATACCTACTGGCAAGTAGGATTTCATTATTTGGTAGGTAAAAAATGGTTGCTTTTTAGTATGAATACCTATTAACAAAGAAGATTATTGTGTTTAGTAGGTAAAAAATTGTTGCTTTTTAGTATGAATACCTACTAACAAAGAAGATTACTGTGTTTGGTAGGTAAAAAATGGTTGCTTTTTAGTATGAATACCTATTAACAAAGAAGACTATTGTGTTTAGTAGGTAAAATCTGATTAAATAATCAAAAATTTACCTACTAAGTCAAGATAATTCATAATGGAGTAGGTAATCTCAAAAAAATATGGTCGAAAATTACCTACTGAGATAAGAATAAGAACATAAAAGTAGGTAGTTGATTAAGCCAAATCCCAATTTGCTGCGCTCATTGGTATGGTTTATTTTAACGTATCATTATTGTCAGCTGTTGCTAAATTATAACTTTGGATTGAAAATGAAACCATAATGTAATATAATATCAAATGATTCAATATAAAAGAAAGCAAGAAGCTTTCAAAAGGAGGAACAATGAAAGTATCAAAAGACATGTTAATCGGTGAATTATTAAGAATAGATGCAGGTTTCGCACCAATACTTATGGAAGCAGGTATGCACTGCATAGGTTGTCCGTCAGCTCAGGGGGAATCTCTTGAAGAAGCTGCATTTGTTCATGGCATTGATGTAGACGAGCTTCTTGAAGCAATCAACGATTATGCACAGATTTTACAGTAAGAATTAAAAATTGTAATTCAGAGAGACTTCTTTTTAGAGGTCTCTTTTTTATGCTCATAATACAAATTCACAGATATAATTACCACGCCCCGAGCGGTATTGCGTAGCAATAAAATACCTCTCCGCGAGGTGCGCATCCTCAGCGGAGCGCTTTTTATGTGATAGGAAATTCCTATCACATAAAAAAGAGACTTCCAAAAAGAAGTCTCTCTGAATTTTAGGATTTATACTATTACAAAATCGTTACTGTGGCCAGCTTTTGTAATGCTCGTTTGCCTATAATCTTTGTATACTGTTCTTCAAGGAAATACTTGGAAGCGTAATTGTAACGCTCAAGTCTTCCGTATTCAGAAAGAAGATTGCAAAGAACTGCAAACTTTTCCTGGGAAAGGGAATCCTGAGAAATAACAAGATAGTATTTATCTTCCTTTTCGGATTTGTATAAAGAGTTTGTTCCGTTATAACCGCCTCTGACAGCACCTGCAAGGTTGATTACATCATCCAAAGAGGTAAAAGAGAAGATAGTTGTAATCGGAGTTGAGATTCCCGGTATATTATGCTTTGCTGTAGCTTCTTTCTTTGGTAATTCGATTTTTTCTTTGATTGTTTCCGGAAGAGGAATAAAGCCGGAGCTTTCCTTTGCCGGAGTTGCTTCCGTGATGTCTTCCACAGGCATGTCAAAAAACTTTGCAGCTGCCTTTAGGGCTGAACCTAAATCAGAACTTGGGAAGTCATCAGTTTCTTCCTCCTCTGCAGGAGCGAAACGTGAGAAACGTGTATCAAGTTCTTCCGGATCCTCCACTTTAGTAATCATAAGAACAATGCAGTCTGCCGAAATTGGTATGGCTTCAATCATAAGCGGAATATCTTCGGCTTCAAATCCGAACTCGGCGGAAGCCTGTTGCATCATATCTTTGAAAAGTCTTTTAGCCTTGTCTGTGCCATAAGCTAACTCGCTTAACTTGATTTGTCTGGAAGCTAAATCGAATTTATTTAAAGTACATCTTATTTGATTGTCATTAATTTTTTCAATTTTCATATATAACACCTCATTTCCGTAACGATGGTAATAAGTATATATAGATATCCTAATTATATTATATAGTATAAACGATTACTAATTCATCTGTAAAGTTAAAAATTGTTAAAAAATTTTGACATTTTAGACATAAAATAGAAAATACCACTTGAAATTATGAAACATATTGTATATAATAAATAATGTACAACATTTGTGAGGGGATGTTGTGTGTCCAATCTGATGAGAAAGTGTGGGTAGAGTATAAAGGAAACTTATAAGGGTTAAATTCTGTAATAATTTCTTTAGTTAAAGATATAATAAGATTCTTACAAGATTCTGAGTTATTTTTCTTAAGATTTATTCTAATCAATTTTTATTATTTTAGTATAATTTGATTTCCTGTTTATTTTTTGTGATATGAGTATATTTAATTTAAGTATTCCTTAATCAGGACATGTGGGAGTGAAATATCCTTGGGAGTAATATATCACTTTAAATTTAAGACTATCTATGTCAATCCATAACCTCATAGAAGTTAAGGATATTTCATTCTACCCATTTATTTAAAGGGGTGATAATATGCGTGAAGTAACAAGTAGTAAATCGCCTAAGGACTATTTGCCATTGGTACACGAACTGGAAGAATTGCACAGTAAAGGTATAAAGCTTACGCTGGATGGTAAGCAGACCACTCCGGAAAACATCGCCAGAGAGTGCCTTATGTCAGAAGACAGTAATTATATGAGAGATTATGTAACTGACGGTAAGGGGAATATAGTCGGTATTGATTTTAATAAGATTAACTTAAGGCAGATTTAGCAAAAAGGGAGGAGTATGGTGTTCCTTGCGTACAGATAGATTGTTAAGGCGGCCATATTGGGTGGGAGTAAAATATAGTGACTTTATTTTTCTTATGTGCTATACTATGCTGGTAAGTAATATACCCGGTTGTCAGCATGGAGGACAAGATGATAAAGATAATTAATAAATTTTTTAAGAGAGCTACTGCGATATGTATGGTGTCAGCGATTACAGCAGTATGTCTTGCGGGATGTTCTAAAGAAACAGATAATTCCAATAAAACATATATAGATTTAAAAAGTTATTTTAAATTAAACGGCTATGTGTCAGGTGAGGAAAATATACCTGCTGCAACCGATGACGAGTATGCAGTTGTTATTGACGGAATGCTTAAGTCTACACGTGCAAAGAAGATAAATACAGGATATTATATGGATATCGAATGTGTAAATGACTATTTTAATTCCGGAATTTACTGGGACAGTAACGAAGAAATAAGTTTATATACCCTTCCGGCAGAGGAGATTAAGATTAGTGCCGGAGATAAGAGTTATACTATGGGCGGAACAACTTATGAATTCGATGAAAGTATAATTGTGAAGCAGGGAACAGTTACATATATTTTGCTTGATTATGTAGTTGATTTTACGGCAATGGATTATTCAGTTTGTGAAAATGGAGCAAACAGAATTTCCATCAATACGGAGTATTGTGAGAAACAGTACGTAAAAGCTGTTAAGAATCTTAAAATGCGTGATGGTGAAAATCCGTCAAAGGAAATACTTACAGACATTACGGCAGAAACGGAACTTTACTATGTAAAAGACGGAGAAACTCCGGAATGGGTATACGTAAGAACGTTGGACGGTATATGGGGATATGTAGAAAAGAATAAGATATCAGAAGTTTATACCAATACAGTGACGACTGATTTTAAGGAAATTATTTATCCTTCCATATCAAAGGATTTTGAGATATGTCTTGGATGGCACCAGATGGAATCAACTTCCGGCAATGATTCACTTAAAGGACTTATTAAAGATGCCGGAAGTCTCAATGTAGTGTCGCCTACATGGATGAAGATAAGTGATGCCGGTGGAGGAATCACTTCGTTGGTAAGCGAGTCATATGTAAAAACCGCACATAAGAATAACCTGGAAGTATGGGCACTTATAAGTGATTTCAATTCTGATGAAAATGGGTCATATTATATTAACCAGGTGCTCCCTTATTCCTCAAAGCGTAAGATTCTTGTGAACAATATTATCAATGAGATAAAGAAGTGCGGCGCAGATGGTGTGAATATTGACTTTGAGATGATTTCATCATCTACGGCAGATGATTTTATACAGTTTTTGAGAGAGATGTCACTTGAATGTCGTAAGGAAGGCATAGTATTGTCGGTTGATAACTATGCTCCGACAGGAGGCAATTCATATTATAACCGCGAAGCACAGGGGAAGGTTGTGGATTATTTCATTATTATGGGATATGATGAGCATTGGGCAGGTTGCGGTAAGGCAGGCTCTGTTGCGTCACTTCCGTTTGTTGAAAATGGAATTAAGAATACTATAGCAGCTGTGCCGGCAGAGAAAGTTATCAATGCTGTTCCATTCTTTACAAGAGTGTGGATGGAAACACCGGAAGCATTGACTGACGGTACACAAGTGATTATAGAAGACCCTATATATGGCAATTATGCTCTCAGCAGTAAGGCAGTGGGACTGAAGTCGGCCCTTAATCTTGTTGAAAAGAATAAGGCAGCAAAAACGTGGCTTGAAAGTCTCGGACAGTACTATGGTGAGTATAAAGACGATGAAGGTATTACTTACAGAATCTGGCTGGAAGAAGAAGAATCAATGACCAAAAAACTTGAACTTATGGACAAATATCAGATAGCAGGTATGGCGGCATGGAAGTTGGGTTTGGAGTATGATGATATATGGGATGTAATTGATAACTTCATAGATTAATATGATTTTAGTTATAAAAGAATGAAATTCCTAATATTTCTATATTAGTTGGAGTTTCATTCTTTTTTTATTTGGAGGGAAAATGAGGGCGAAGAAATATACGGAAATATTGATGGCAGTTTTGTTACTGGTAGTTGTATATGTTTGTTCGGCAAAAGCCGGAATGCTTGCATCGGGCAGTGATAACGAGATAAGCTTTGTGGTTGTGATTGATGCAGGCCATGGGGGGAAAGACCCGGGAAAAGTAAGCAAAAACGGGGTATATGAAAAAGACATAAATCTAAACATAGCAAATAGTTTGAAAGATATGCTTGAAAGTCAGGGAGTTACCGTCATAATGACAAGAGAAAACGATGAAGGATTGTATGAAGAAACAGACAGTAACAAGAAGATGTCGGATATGATAAAAAGATGTGAAATTATAAACAGCTGTGATGCGGATTTGGTTGTAAGTATACATCAGAACAGTTATCCGTCCGAATCAGTAAAAGGAGCACAGGCATTTTATTATGAAACATCAGAATCGGGAAGAAGCGCTGCCGGGTATATTCAGGAATCTATGATTGAGATTCTTGATAAAGAAAACGGTAGGAAAGCAAAGTCCAATTCGGGGTATTATATCCTTCTTAATTCACAAAGTCCTGCAGTTATAGTAGAGTGTGGGTTTATGTCAAATCCGGTAGAGGTTGCGTTACTTTGCGACAAAGATTATCAGAGAAAAATCGCATGGAGTATACATATGGGAATTATGAAATACATAAATGGAGAAAAGTTAATGTAAAATTCACTAAAATTTATTGTTTTTTATTCAAAAAAGGCTTGTACATTTACCCAATTAAATAGTATAATTGATAGCAAGCGTAGTGTGCTTAAACTTTTTAAGGAGGAAATTAAAAAATGTTAGAAACAAAGAATTATAAGTTTTGGTTTTGTACAGGTTCACAGGACCTTTACGGAGATGAATGCTTAAGAAATGTTGCTGATCATTCAGCAAAGATCGTGGCAGCATTCAATGCTTCAGGAAAATTACCATATGAGGTTGTATTAAAGCCAACATTAATAAGCCAGGCATCAATCAGACAGACAATGAACGATGCTAATAACGATCCTGAATGTGCAGGTGTTATCACATGGTGTCATACATTCTCACCGGCAAAGATGTGGATTCTCGGATTAAAAGAATTAACAAAGCCACTTTGCCACTTACACACACAGTTCAATGAAGAAATTCCTTACGATACAATCGATATGGATTTCATGAATGAAAACCAGTCAGCTCACGGTGACAGAGAATATGGTCACATTGTAAGCCGTATGGGTATCGAAAGAGAAATCATCGTTGGTCATTGGGCAAATGAAAAGGTTCAGGAAAGAATCGCTACATGGATGATTACAGCTCTTGGTATTATTGAATCAAGCCACATTCGTGTTTGCCGTTTCGGTGATAACATGAACAACGTAGCTGTTACAGAAGGTGATAAGGTTGAAGCTCAGATTAAGTTCGGATGGGAAATCGATCACTACAATGTTAATGATGTTGTAGAATATGTTAACGCTGTATCAGAAGCAGATACAAATGCATTAGTAGAAGAATATTACAGCAAATATAAGATTATAGATGATGGCAGAGATGCGGCAGAATTTAGAAGACATGTTGCAGTTCAGGCTCAGCAGGAAATCGGTATTGAAAAGTTCTTAGTAGAACGTGATTACCAGGCAGTAGTTACACACTTTGGTATGCTCGGCGGCTTGAAGCAGTTACCTGGTCTTGCTATTCAGAGACTTATGGAAAAAGGTTACGGCTTCGGTGCAGAAGGTGACTGGAAGACAGCTGCTATGGTTCGTCTTATGAAGCTTATGACAGCTAATATGAAGGATGCTAAGGGTGCTTCTCTTATGGAAGATTATACATACAACTTAGTTCCTGGTAAAGAAGGTATCTTACAGTCTCATATGATGGAAGTTTGTCCTTCATGTGCTGACGGAGAAATCGGTATCAGAGTTACACCTCTTTCAATGGGTAACCGTGAAGATCCTGCCCGTCTTGTATTTACATCAAAGACAGGTCCTGGTGTTGCTACATCACTTGTTGACCTTGGAAACAGATTCAGACTTATCATCAACGCAGTTGATTGTAAGAAGGTTGAAAAGCCAATGCCTAAGTTACCTGTAGGTACAGCATTCTGGACACCACAGCCTGATTTTGCTACAGGATGTGAAGCTTGGATCTTAGCAGGTGGTGCTCACCATACAGCATTCTCATATGACTTAACTGTAGATCAGATGGTTGCATGGGGTAATGCAATGGGTATCGAAACAATCGTTATCGATGAGAACACAAACATCAGAGACTTCAAGAAAGAATTAAAATTGAACTCTGTATATTACAGATAAGATTAAGCATACACTACAAAGAAATGAAGTGGAAGACTCGTTGGCGGGTCTTTCACTTTAGCAGTTTAAGGAAAGAAATGGAGAAAAAGATGTTAGAAGAATTAAAGAAACAGGTTTATGAAGCAAATATGGATCTTCCAAAGTACGGTTTAGTAACATTTACTTGGGGAAATGTTAGCGGTATCGACAGAGAAAAGGGATTATTTGTAATTAAACCAAGTGGAGTAGAATACGATAAGCTTACTCCGGACGATATGGTAGTTATGGACCTTAATGGCAATAAAGTTGAAGGAAAGTATAAACCATCATCAGATACAGCTACACACCTTGAAATATACAAGGCATTTCCTGAAGTCGGCGGTGTAGTTCATACACATTCATCATATGCTACAAGCTGGGCACAGGCAGGCAGAGGTATTCCATGTTACGGTACAACACATGCAGATTATATGTATGGTGAAATCCCTTGCTTAAGATGTCTTACAGAAGAAGAAATCGCAGATGCATATGAAGAAAATACAGGACATCTTATTGTAAATGAGTTTAACAGAATGGGTAAAGACCCAATGGCAGTTCCTGCAGTATTGTGCAAGAACCATGGACCTTTTGCATGGGGTAAGGATGCTCATGAAGCTGTACATAATGCAGTTGTTCTTGAAGAAGTTGCAAAGATGGCATACAGAGCTGAGACAATTGAACCAAGAATTCAGCCTGCTCCACAGGAACTTCAGGACAAGCATTATTACAGAAAACATGGTGCAAATGCTTATTACGGACAGAATTAATTCATATGGACATATTCTTGTAAAAATGATATAATTATAGTTAGCATTATCGGAAAAACGGATAATAAAAATATATACACCAGGAGGTATTTCAAAATGAGATTTTTCGTAGACACAGCTAATGTTGAAGACATTAAGAAAGCAAATGACATGGGTGTAATTTGTGGTGTTACTACAAACCCATCACTTATCGCTAAAGAAGGACGTGATTTCAATGAAGTTATCAAAGAAATCGCAAGCATCGTAGACGGACCAATCAGTGGTGAAGTTAAGGCTACTACTGTAGATGCAGAAGGTATGATAGCAGAAGGTCGTGAAATTGCTAAGATTCATCCAAATATGGTAGTTAAGATTCCTATGACAGTTGAAGGTCTTAAGGCTACAAAGGTTCTTGCAAGCGAAGGAATCAAGACAAACGTTACATTAGTATTTTCAGCTAACCAGGCATTACTTGCTGCAAGAGCAGGTGCTACATATGTTTCACCATTCCTTGGAAGACTTGATGATATTTCACAGCCTGGTATTGATTTAATCAGACAGATCGCTGACATTTTTGCAGTAGCAGGTCTTGATACACAGATTATTGCTGCATCAGTTCGTAACCCAATCCACGTTACAGACTGTGCATTAGCAGGTGCTGATATCGCTACAGTTCCATACAGCGTAATCGCTCAGATGACAAAACACCCACTTACAGATCAGGGTATTGCAAAATTCCAGGCAGACTATAAAGCTGTCTTCGGTGAATGAAAACTCAATAAAATTGAGTTTTCTGAAGAATGACGAGGTCATTCTTCAAGGTAATAGTATTATATAACTATAGAATTTTATGGAGGATATCATGAATAAATTAGAACTTCAGAAAATTGCAAATGAGGTTCGTAAAGGTATTGTGACAGCTGTTCATAGTGCAAAAGCCGGACATCCGGGCGGATCACTTTCAGCTGCTGATGTTTTTACTTATCTTTATTTTGAAGAAATGAATGTAGATCCAAAGGATCCAAAGAAAGCAGACAGAGACAGATTTGTATTATCTAAAGGTCATACAGCACCTGGTTTATATTCTACTCTTGCACAGAGAGGATATTTCCCTGTTGAAGATTTAAAGACACTTCGTCAGTTAGGTTCATACCTTCAGGGACATCCTGATATGAAACATATCCCTGGTGTAGATATGTCATCAGGTTCGTTGGGACAGGGTATTTCTACAGCAGTAGGTATGGCACTTTCAGCTAAGCTTAGTGGTGATGCTTACAGAGTATACACACTTTTAGGTGATGGTGAAATTCAGGAAGGTCAGGTATGGGAAGCTGCTATGTTCGCAGGCCACAGAAAGCTTGATAACCTTGTTGTTTGTGTAGATAACAATGGTCTTCAGATTGATGGTAAGATTGAAGATGTATGTTCACCATATCCAATCGGTGATAAGTTTAAAGCATTTAACTTCCATGTAATTGAAAACGTTGATGCACATGACTTTGATGCTATTAAGGCTGCATTTGATGAAGCTAAGGCAACAAAGGGAATGCCTACAGCTATTGTATTTAAGAGTGTTAAAGGTAAAGGCGTTTCATTTATGGAAAATAATGCGGCATGGCATGGTACAGCTCCAAATGATGAGCAGTATGCAGTTGCTATGGCAGATTTAGAGAAGGTAGGTGAAGCATTATGTCAGAAGTAAAGAAAATTGCTACAAGAGAAAGTTATGGTAACGCACTTGTAGAATGCGCAAAAGATTATGATAATTTAGTTGTTCTTGACGCTGACCTTGCTGCAGCTACAAAAACAGGTATTTTTAAGAAAGCATATCCTGAAAGACATATAGACTGTGGTATTGCAGAATGTAATATGGTTGGTATTGCGGCAGGACTTGCAGCAACAGGAAAGATTCCTTTCGTAAGTTCATTTGCAATGTTCGCAGCAGGACGTGCTTACGAACAGGTACGTAACTCAGTTGCATATCCAAAGCTCAATGTTAAGATTGGTGCTACACATGCAGGTATTTCAGTAGGTGAAGACGGTGCTACACATCAGTGTAACGAAGACCTTGCGCTTATGAGAACAATTCCTGGTATGGTAGTTCTTAACCCTTCAGATGACGTAGAAGCTAAAGCGGCTGTCAGAGCAGCTATCGAGCATGAAGGTCCTGTATATATCAGATTTGGCCGTCTTGCTACACCTGTTATCAATGATACAGCTGATTATAAGTTTGAAATTGGTAAAGGTGTAACATTAAGAGATGGTAAGGATGTTACAATTATAGCAACCGGACTTTGCGTTGCAGAAAGTCTTGAAGCTGCAGAAAAGCTTGCAGCTGATGGAATTGATGCAAGAGTAATCAATATTCATACAATCAAACCGCTTGATGAAGAACTTGTTGTTAAGGCAGCTACAGAAACAGGTAAGATTGTTACTGTTGAAGAACATTCAGTTATCGGTGGTCTTGGCAGTGCTGTATGCGATTGCTTAAGTGAAAAAGCACCTACTAAGGTTCTTAAGATTGGTGTAAATGATGTATTTGGTGAATCAGGCCCTGCAGTTAAGCTTATTGCTAAGTACGGTCTTGATGCTGAAAGCATCTACGCTAAAGTTAAAGCGTTCGTATAAAATAAGGACAAATGTTTAGAATAGAGGTATGATTATTTGTCATACCTCATTCGTGTCTAAATATAAAATAGGAGAAAGGGAAAGTCATGGTTATTGGAGAAACAAAAGTGCTTATTTGTGATGATTCAATTTTATCACGTAAGAAAATGAAAGATTTTCTTGTTGCCGCAGGTTGCAAGGAAGTTTTTGAAGCAGCTGACGGTGAAACAGCTGTTGAAACATACAAAGCGAACAAACCGGATGTTGTATTTATGGACATCGTAATGCCTAAGAAAGATGGTATCGGCGCTGTGAAGGATATTATTGCATTTGATGAAAAGGCAAAAATCGTTATGGCATCATCAGTTGGTACACAGGCTCTTCTTAAGGATGCTCTTAAAGCAGGTGCGATGGACTTTTTACAGAAGCCAATTAGCAATGATAGCCTTTTAGATGTAATTAATAAACTTGCATAATAAAAGGTGTAAAAACTATAAAACATGAGAAAGGTATGGGATATATGTTTACACAGTTTTTTGGAAATTATTTATTAAATAACCAATATGTAACTGCAGAACAACTTATTGAAGGTATCCATATAAAGAGTAAGACCAGACTTAAGTTAGGTGTATTGGCAATTGACGCAGGATATATGACAGCTGCACAGGTTGAAGAAGTCCATGAAAGACAGATGTTAGTGGACAAGAGAATCGGTGATATTGCTGTAGAAATGGGTTATTTAACTGAAGCACAGGTAGAGGAATTGCTCGGTAATCAAAAGAAAGGTTATCTTTTACTTGGTCAGGCACTTGTAGATAAAGGTTTTATGACAAATGACCAGTTTGAAGAGGCTATTAGTAATTACAAGAGCAAATACAAAATTGATGATTCAGTAAGTGAAGAAGCATCTGACCTTAAAGCCGCAGAGATGGTAAAGGAATTATGTGATTTTTCTTACGAAGATTCAAAGATGTACACAGATTACGTTGTTCTTTTGCTTAAGAACCTTGTAAGATTTGTAGGCGATGATTTCGCACCGATTAAGCCGGTATTAGAAAAGGCTACAGTAAAGTATAAGTCAGTTTCACAGAAGGTTAAGGGTTCATTTTCGATGGATATGGCAGTTGCCTTCGATGATGAAAATTCTATGGTTGAATTTGCTAACAGATACAGCGATGAGATGTTTACAGTAGATGAGATGGAATACATAGAAGCTGCAGCATGCGACTTTATCAACATTCATAATGGTTTATTTACAGTAAATGTTTCAAGCGAATCAAACGAAGAACTTACACTTACACCACCGGAAGTATTTGAAGGAAAGACAGATATCGAAGTAGAAGCTATTGTATTCCCTATAAAATTTACATTTGGTGAAGTTAAATTTATTATTGCATAGTCAATTAATGTAATGGGGCTGTTTTGGCAGCCCTATTATACTATAACAAGTATGAAAGGAAATGTGAAATCTGCTTGAAAGAAAAGGTTTCATTATACTATTTAAGATGGATGGTACAGAACAGGTAACTAACGATTTAGAAAATATTTTTGAAAGTATGTTTTATATTAAAGGCATAGCTCAAATGGGTATATGGGGAATATTGCTTACAATTGCTATTGTCGGAGTAATAGTTTCTCTTGTAATAAGCTTAATTTTATTTATACTTGAAGCAATTCCTGTATTCATATTAGCAAGAAAGACGGGAAGAAAGTCAGCATGGCTTGCATGGATTCCGATACTCGGAAGATATTTTAGACTTTATGTTATTTCGGATATACCGGGTATGGAGGAGTTGAAACTGTTTGGTGACAGACTGAAGCTTAGCAGACCGATATCATTCTGGATATATATAGGTCTTGAGGTATTCGGCTCATCGCTTATAAAGGTAATAGCAATAGTTATCAACATTATTCCGGGTCTTGGACAGCTGTTAAGTGCAGTGATGTGGATTATCAATCTACTTCCAAATATTTGTTGTGCGATTATAGAATACCAATATTTAAAAGATATACTTGATATATTCAAAGAAGATAAAAAGAAAAACAATGTATTGGCAATAGTTCTGACAGTTCTTGATGCTACAGTAACATTAGGCTTTGCCAGAACGGTATGCCTTTATACACTTATTAGGAAAAAACCTATTCCTATGATAGAAATTATTAATTAATATTATTTTCTTCAATAGTAAGCGCGTCCAATGATATTTTCATTGCGGCGCGTATTTCATCTTCAGGGAGAGACATATACTCGCAAATTTCCTCGATAGTTGCTTCGCGACCAAGTTTCTCTACAAGGTCTGTAGTAGCATCACTTAATGCATTTACCCTTTCAACAAGATGGTTGGCGATTTGGGCAGAACCATTTTCTTCGTCGATGGCATTTTGCATTGCGTGGGAAATGTTAGATATAAGATATCTGCTGAAATTGTCCTGTCCGTTGTATGAATCGATGGAATAAATGAGGGCAAGATTACCTTCCTGAATCAGGTCGGAAGTACGTACACCTTTTCCTTCAAACTGTTCTGAAATTGTAACAACCAATTTCAAATGATGCTCTACGAGAGAGTTTCTTGCGTCTTTATCACCGGACATACACTTTTCGAGAAGTGTTGCAATCTGTTTCTCATTTTTGCTTCTGATTTTTGAAATATCTTTTATATACATATTATAAAAAACGTCTTCTTCCGTAAGCTCGGTTTTTGGCTTGTCTGATGTAACAGGCTGTACCTTAGGCTCGGCAATGTCTTTGTCTGTAACAGTTACATTTCGCTGTTTTAAGTATTCATAAATGTGAGAATAAAGGGAATCATCTTCTAAAATCCCGTCAAAAGTCTCTTTTATCTGTTTATCTGTAAGGGAATTGCCCTGAGAAATGGCTAATTCCATAAGCGCAGACAATGCTGTATTAAAATCAATTTTCTTCATATTAATCCTCCTGAAAAGAACTGCTTATATTATATGAGACCATTAAAAGTTAGTCAACCGGAAACAACTTCAAGTAAACAAAAATAAAGTTTAGTAAAATATATAGACAATGGGGCGGAAGTTTAGTAAAATAGAATTAATAAGTAAGAGTGAAATAAAAGGTAAAGGATGGTGTGAATGGCTACAATAAGAGAGGTTGCAAGAGAAGCAGGCGTATCCATAGCGACTGTTTCAAGAATTTTAAATATGGATGATACATTAAGTGTATCTGTTGAGACTAAGCGGAGAGTTTTCAGGGTGGCAGAAGAACTTAAGTACGTGAAGAAAAATTCTCGAAAAACTGTGCCAGGTACAGGAAAAAGACAGTCAATCGGTATTGTTAATAAGCTTGATTTTGACAGAGAACTTGAAGATGTTTATTTTATGACGGTTCGTCTTGCCGTAGAGGAGAGACTGACGGATTTGGGATATAGGATTATACATATCAATCCAAATTCCGGAAGTGTATATGAAGGCGAAGGCCGAATGGATGGGTGCGTTGTTATCGGAAGACTTGATGATGACGAACTTGAAAAAGTTACAGGCGATTGCCGTAAGGTTGTAGTAGTAGATAACCGTTTCCTGCGAAATGATGTAGATTATGTAGGTGTTGATTTGTCTATGTCTATTGAATATGTTATGGATTATCTTTACAATAACGGTCACAGGAAAATAGCAATTATCGCTGACAAAACACCGGAAGAACTTGCGGGTGAAAAGGAAAAACTCGATGCAAGAATCAGAGGTTATATAGGTTATATGCATGAAAAAGGAATATTTGATGAAAAGTACTTTATAAAGGTTCCTTGTTTCAGCAATGTTCATGCATATAATGCTCTTTCGGATAAACTTAAAAACGGCATAGTTCCAACAGCTGTAATATCCTGTAATGATTCTATGGCAAATGGTGCATACAAAGCTATTGTTCAAGCGGGTTACAAGGTAGGCGAAGATATAAGCGTTGTAGGATTTAACGACCAGTCAACAGCGGAATATATGGTGCCTTCACTAACTACAGTGCGACTTCCTATGAAAAATATAGGATATGAGGCGGCAGAGCTTATTAATCAACAGCTAAATGATGAAAGAGATTATAAGAAGGTCGTTTTACTTAAAACTGATTTGATAATAAGAGAAAGTAGCGGAGAATGTAAGGAGGAAAAATGAGAAAAGAAAAAAAGATGAAAGTAAAAAGAATTGTAGCTTTGTCTCTTGTATCAGTAATGCTTGGGTTAAGCGTTATGGGATGTAAGGATAAAGGCGGCGAAAATACAAAGGAAACAACTACCAAGAAAGAGGAAGTTAACTATATGGAACTTAACAAGACGGAAGTAGGTCTTAAGCTTTACTATGATATGACATTAACTGAGGAAGGCATGATAAAAGACCAGTCAGGAAATGGAAATGACGGAAAACTTTATATTCCTAACAATGCAACAGTAGAGGATAATGTTCTGTTTTTACAGGAAGGTTCGTATGTAAGACTTCCGGATGAGTTGTTTGTAGGAGAAGATACACTGACGATTTCTATGTGGCTGAAAAATTACAGTGGTGCAGTTAATACAAGTGCAATGTTTTTCGGTTTAAAGAAAGCTAATCCAAATTCATACTGGCTTTTGAACCCTTGTAATCCGGCAGGACAGATGAAATCGGTATTTACCAATGCTGTAGACGCAAGTGCACCATATAAAACAGAAGTTGGTGTCAGCCCGTCCGTATCATCAAACGGTGTAGAAGGTCCATATACAGGAATGGAATGGAATCATTATGTGACAGTTATTACGAAGGATTCAATTACATCATATTTTAATGGTGAAAAAGTCGGAACATCTGAATTAAAGAGAACGGTTAGTGACTTTGGTGACAGTCTGGTGGCATATATAGGAAAGTCATCTTATGCAAATGATCCTACATATACAGGATTTATAAAAGAAGTAAAGGTATATGATAAGGTTATTTCTGATAATGAGATAAAAGAATTATATGAAGAGGGAAAAGACGACATGAGTAAGACAGGAACAGAAACAGAAATTTTTATAGCTGACAGAGCTGATCCGTATATTACACTTGGAAATGACGGTTACTATTATTTTACTGCATCATACCCGATGTATGGACATAGTGATGCAGAAGGATATGACAGAATTATACTTAGAAGAGCAACAACTATCGAAGGATTAAAAGATGCCGAAGAAATAGTTATTTGGGATGAAAAGAACTGTGATACGGAACACAGGTTTATCTGGGCACCGGAAATCCACTATATAGGTGGTAAATGGTATGTTTACTATGCATCAAGCGGTTCTTCAAATAACGTATGGGATATTAATTGCCATGCGATTATGTGTACAGGTGATGACCCTTATACAGACCCATGGGAAGAAAAAGGCAAGTTCCAGGCAGCAGAGGGAGATACATTCTCATTTACAGGTTTCTCTCTTGATATGACATACTTTGAATGTAATGGAAGATCATATGTTATCTGGGCTCAGAACGGTGGAAATTCTAATCTTTATATGGCAGAAATTGATCCGGATGAGCCATGGAAAACGATTACACCGGCTATGTTGCTTACAAAACCGGAATATTACTGGGAAAAGGTATCTATTCCTGTTAATGAAGGTCCGTCGGTTGTAATTCATGATAATAAGGTTATCGTGGCATTTTCTGCTTCGGCTACAGGTCCTGAATATTGTATAGGACTTATGTATGCAGATGTTAATGCAGACCTTCTTGACAAATCATCATGGACTAAGATGTCAGAGCCGGGACTTACATCAGAAGATTTAATTGATGAATATGGTCCGGGACATAACTCATTTACGGTAGACGAAGAAGGAAATACTATTTTTGTATATCATTCACGTGCAAAAGAATGTTATGAAGGCAAGTGTGGATATGGCCACGAAGATCCTTTATATGACCCATGCAGAAGTGCAAGAATCAGAAAAGTTGTATGGGATGAAAATGGATTACCTATATTAAATCAGTAGTAAGTATTGTGTGAGGTAAAAATTATGGCAGGTTTTAGAAAAAGAGCGTTAGCAATAGCTATGATAGGGGTTATGTGTATGTCTGTTTTTTCGACAGTTTTACTTTCAGGATGTTCTAAGGGTGAAGAAAAGCCGAAGGAAACAACACTTAGTAAGGAAGAAAAGGAGAACGTAAAGTTGAAGGAAAAGGCAAGAGAAATAAAAGTGTCCATAGACTTAAATAATGTTCATCAGACCATTGAAGGCTTTGGTGCCAGCGGTGCATGGTGGAGTCAGAATGTAGGAGGTTGGACAAAGATTCAAAAGAACGGTCTTGAAACCCGTGAATGGATAGCGCAGTTACTTTTTGACAGAGAAAACGGAATCGGACTTAATACATACAGATATAATGTAGGCGGAGGAAGTGCAGATTCAGGAAACTGTGATATTGGTGACAAATGGAGAAGAGCAGAAAGCTTTGAAACAGCACCGGGTGTTTATGACTTTACTAAAGATGCCAATGCAGTGTGGTTTATGAACAGAGCTGTTGAACTTGGAGCAACAGAAGTGGTAATGTTTGCCAACAGTCCTCTTGAAAGATTTACTATATCAGGAAAGGCTCATGGTGATGCCAATGCAGCATCTAAGTCAAATCTTGCACCGGAAAATTACGCTGCATATTCAAATTATTTCCTTGATGTTGTGGAACATTTTGTAGAAGAAGGATTGCCTATCAAGTTTATATCTCCGTTAAATGAGCCACAGTGGGATTGGACATCCGGACAGGAAGGATGCCACTTTGAACCACAGGAAGTTGTTGATTTCCTTAAAGTATTCATCGAAGAATTAGAGAAGAGACCGACACTTGCCGGCGTAGAACTTTCAGCACCTGAAAGTGGTGAATGGGGCAATACAAACTATAAATACATGGAAGCAATATTTGCAGATGAAGTTCTTGCAAATTACTTTACATCACTTGATTGTCATTCATATTGGTCAGATAAAGCAGCTAAGACAAAGTTTAAGAGTTGGCTTACCGGCAAAGGTTATGAAGACATGGTTCTCAGAACAAGTGAATGGTGTGAGATGGTCAATGGAACAGATTATACTATGGATTCTGCAGTTAATCTTGCAAAAGAAATCAATGACGACCTTACTGTTCTTGATGTAGTATCATGGCAGTATTGGATTGCAGTTTCATGCTATAATTACAGAGACGGTCTTATCTATGTAACTACTGCAAATGAAGTAGTGGTTGTGCCTAAACGTTTGTGGGCAATGGGCAACTTTAGTAAGTTTGTTTTGACAGGCTACCAGAGGGTGGAGGCTGATTCGACAGGAACAAGCCTTGAAATAAGTGCATTTACAGGAAATAACGGAACAGAGGATCAGGTTGTTGTTGTCATGACAAATACAAGCTCTGCACCTGTTAAGTATAAAGTTTCAGACCTTAATTTAGGTGAAAACTTCAAGCTGTATGTAACAGATGAAACACACAATCTTGAAGAAATTACATCAGAAAGATACGAAGACGGATATATTTACCTGTCAGGTCAGTCTGTAAATACATTGGTTGTTTCAAAATAATTGTCAGGTTGTCTCTTGATTATATGGCTCTAAAGCATTATAATATTTCATATAATTTTAGGAAGTGGCAGGATAAATTATATGAAGGTAAAAGAAATATTTAACAAAATAGACGGTTTTTTTAAGAAGACAAGAAAAGCAATTCGTAAAAATAAATGGATTTCATTGATATTAGATACACTGGTGACACTGGCTATGTTTGCTGTAGCCGGTGCTATCGGTGTATTTATTGCTATAGGGGAATATGCAGGTAGTGTGGAAAAATATGCTATTGAGTATTTTGATGCATATCTTAACGAGGACTGGCAGACAGTGTACAGTTCCCTTGATATCAGAGAAAGTGAACATATTAATTATGAAAACTTTGAACGTATGATAGAGTCCGAAGCCATATATGGTGAGTTTTCTGACGCAGATGTTAAGCTAAAAAAGAAAAATGGTAATTACGCATATGTTGATATTCAGTACACTGATGAAGAGACAAGCACAAAGAAAACTTACACCGTAAAGCTTAAGAAACAGAAAGAAAAAGTGTACAGATTTTTCAGTACATGGAAAGTTGACGGCGAAGGTTTTGTTATAGGAGACTGTAAGATAGAGGTGCCGGCAGGAGTTTCGGTTACATTTGATTCAAAGGATGCGTCACCGTATCTTGCAAAGACAGAAAATGGAACTGATTATTATGTGGTTAACCGTATTTTCAGAGGAGAACATGATTTTGGAGTGTCTACAGTGTATATAGATGCATTTTCCAAGACAGAATACATAGATGAAAGTGGATTTACATATTCTGTATCAATAGATGACTTTGATATGAAGCCGGAGGATATTGATTATGTTAAGGATGTAACCAATACGGTTGTGTTTGGCTTATACAGCAATGCTTTAAGTGAAAAAGGTATTGATGATTTGAAAAAGTACTTTGGTGATACGGAAGACGGCACCCAAATACTTAAACAATGCTATGATGACTTGTATAATGACATTAATCAGGAAAATGGAGCTACACTTAAAAGTATGAGTATTGATTCGTATACCACTTATAGATTTGGATACGTATATCCGGATACAGTTGAGATGAGACTGGATTTTGCATGCTCATATACGGCAAAGACAGGAAGAACAATGATAAACGGTGTAAGAGGCTCTTATGAAGGAAATGCTACTTCATCAGTGAGAGTTGTATATAAATTGTCCGGTGAAAATTGGATAATTAACGAAATAGATTTAAAGTGCTTTAATTATAATCCTCCTGCAGAAGAGGAAGATTAAGAAAATTAATTCCAAAGGAGATTAAGCTATGGGAAGAGAATATTGGAAACCGGGTAATATGTTATATCCTGTTCCGGCAGTAATGGTTAGTTGCGGCAGAAAAGGTGAGACACCCAATATAATTACTGTTGCATGGTGCGGAAGTATATGTTCATCACCGGCGATGCTGTCTATATCAGTTCGTCCGGAGAGATATTCATATGACATTATCAGGGAGACAGGTGAGTTTGTTGTTAACCTGACAACAAAGGAGCTGACATACGCTACAGATTATTGTGGCGTTAAGTCGGGACGCGATGTTGACAAGTTTAAGGAAATGAATCTTACTCCATGTGCATCAAAGGAAATAGATGCGCCGGGTATAGAGGAAAGTCCTGTCAATATAGAGTGCAAAGTTAAGGATATAGTGAAACTGGGAAGTCATGATATGTTTATTGCAGAAATAGTATCTGTAAATATTGATGACAGATATATGGATGAAAATGGTAAGTTTATGTTAAATTCTACAGGCCTTGTGGCATATTCACACGGCGAATATTATCTTCTTGGCGAAAAAATCGGTAAGTTTGGGTATAGTGTTAAAAAATAGCAGGTAACAGATAAAAGTCTTATTATAAATAAGGCTTTTTGTTGTGATATGGAGGGTATATGAAAATTTCATCGATGTATATTCAAAATTTCAAATCCATTAAAAGTCTCGAGATAAATGAGATAGATGATGCCTGTATTCTTGTAGGTAAGAACAATACAGGTAAAAGTTCTATTATTGATGCAATAAGGGCAGTGGCAGGAGACTATACTATAACTAAAAGAAATTTTGGGAATTTTGATGAGCCTATAGTAGTCGGGATGATGCTTGACATTGACCCGGAAGAGGACCTTCAGATGCTCTATGAAAATGGATTTGTTTCAGATGAGAGAGATTATGAATTGTGGCTTCAGGAATTTAACAAAGCCTTTGCAAGCTACAAAGACGATAAGATTGAATTTGAATTCAGAATGGAGCCTGATGGAAAAGTAACATATGATGATGGCTCGGGAACCAATAATCTGTTTATAAAGGAAATCTTTCCAAAGATATATTATATAGACCACAGTAGAGAATTGTATGAATTTCAGGACGATTTGTTGAATCTTCAGGGAACTGATATGAATGGTGCGGCTATGAGCAAACGTTGCCTTTGCGATATGGCAAAGGAATGTAAACAGTGTTTTAAGTGCATCAGTGAGCTTGATAAGAAGAAACCGTCCGAACTTACTACAGGCGAACTTGCGCGTCTTATGGAACACAGACTTTTTAGTGTCAATTTGGGAGAATTTGCAGATTCGGTTAACAAGTGCCTCAGGGAAAATGGCGAAATGTCAGAGCAGGTACGCTATGAGATAGATATAGATGTCAATAAATTATATAAAGTAAATACAATTGTCTATAATAAAGACAGAAATATAAAAGGAAACCTGAGAACATTTAGTGCCGGAACAAAAAGCATATATATGCTTTCGTTGCTGCAGGCTTATATGAACGAAAAAAATAAGGTTCCAAGTATTATTATAATTGACGACCCGGAAATTTATCTTCATCCGCAGCTTCAAAAAAATGCCAGTGAGATATTGTATAAGCTTTCCAATAAGAATCAGATAATCTTTTCAACATATTCTCCAAATATGATATTTAACTTTTCATCACGTCAGATTAAGCAGGTGGTACTTGATGAAGAGTACACGACAAAGGTGTTAGAGAATGTTGATATAGATGATATTCTTGATGACCTTGGCTATACTGCCAACGACCTTATGAATGTCAGCTTTGTATTTATCGTTGAAGGAAAGCAGGACGGATACCGCCTTCCGATGCTTTTGGAGAAGTATTATTCTGAGATAAGAGATGAAAACGGAGATTTGCAGAGAATTTCCGTTATCGAAACAAATAGCTGTACAAATATTAAAACTTATGCTAATTTAAAATATATAAATAAGCTGTATCTTAAGGATCAGTTTCTGATGATAAGAGACAGTGATGGAAAAAATCCGAAGCATCTTGTAAAGCAGTTATGCAGTTATTATGAGCAGCGAAGTAAGGAAGAAGTGGGTAAAATTCCGCGTGTAACACCGCGAAATGTACTTATACTTAAGTACTATTCTTTTGAAAATTATTTCCTTGACCCTAAAGTAATGACTGAGATAGGTGTACTGCGAAATGAAGAAGAGTTTTATGAGATATTCCTTAAAAAGTATAATGAATATCTGAAAAAAGTTCCGAGTATGAAGAGGCTTGTCAGAACCAAAAATGTCAGAATTCATACAAAACAGGATGTTAAGGACAATATGGAATTAATCAAAACATATGTCAGAGGCCATAATCTTTTCGATATATATTACGGAAAGTATAAGAGAGAAAACGAGAGAGAAATATTGCAGAAGTATATAGATGCAGCACCGCGGGAA
Source organism: Lachnospiraceae bacterium (assembly GCA_015057425.1). Lineage (GTDB taxonomy): Bacteria > Bacillota > Clostridia > Lachnospirales > Lachnospiraceae > SVEL01. Next base: position 132,008 of record SVEL01000004.1, on the reverse strand, counting down.
ACATTTGCGGATATTCTTGATGCTCTTGACAGGTTTGTTTATTTCCAGAACAGAAGAATAGAAGAAAACGGAGACGCATAGATGAAAAACAATATTGTACTTATAGGAATGCCGGGCGTTGGGAAAAGCACGGTAGGTGTTGTTCTTGCGAAAATTTTGGGATATAGATTTGTAGATACGGATATAGTAATACAGGAACAGGAAAAAAGGCTTTTAAAAGACATAATTGCTGATGAAGGTGTAGATGGATTTATAGATATTGAAAACAGAGTCAATGCATCTATAATTGCAGATAAAAGTGTAATTGCTACCGGAGGCAGCGTGGTCTATGGAAAAGAAGCTATGGAACACCTGAAGGAAATAGGTACGATAGTTTATTTGAAGATAGGATATGAGGCTATCGAAGAAAGAGTGGTAAATGTCAAAGGTCGCGGTGTTGTTCTTAAGCCGGGACAGGATTTGTATGCGTTGTATGAAGAAAGAAAGAGTCTCTATGAAATGTACGCAGACATAACTGTTGATGAGACAGGTCTGGGAGTAGAAGAAACCATAGAACAGATAATTAGTAGTTTAGGAGAATAGAACCATGAAAAGAAGAATGGTCGGAAGAAGAATACCTAAAAGATTATGTAAAAAACTTAATAGTCGCGGATTTAGAAGAGTAACGTATATGTTATTAATGTTTGCAGTGTATTTTTTACTGATGATGGTAGCGCCATCGGTTATCACCAAGGGAAATATCTTTGAAGCTTATTATGTTGTAACTATAGAAGATAAGGTTTTGGGAACTGTCAGAAGCGAGGATATCGCCAATGAAGCATTGCTTAAAGCGAAGAAAATGGTTTCCGAAGAAAATAAAGGTCAAAACTTCCTTGAAGTTGATATGACTATTTACAGACAGGACAAGCTTACGGGAGATTATACATCAGAAGAAGTTTTGTTAGAAAACATCTACAATGAAATTAAAGACGATGTATTTTTCCAGGACAAGCCTGTATATGTTATGGATATAGATGGAAAAGAAGTTGTGCTCGAGACACTTGATGAAGTGCAGCAACTTCTTACGGTTGTAAAGAATCAGTATGATGCAGACGGACTTTTTGAAGTAAAGATATGTGTTGAGTCAGACAGAGATATGTCATTCAGCTGTCAGGTCGTAAAAAAGGAACAGTTAAAGGAAGATAATGATATTCCACAGTTGTCAGCACCGGAAGATGAACAGACTGAAGACGGTGAGGAACGGGAAACTGAAGAAACAGTAGTCGGAGAAGACGGAATGAAGAGTATATCATTCTGTGAAGATGTTAAAATAGTTGCATCAATTAAAAGCGCTGACAAGGTTATGACTCTTGAAGAAGCTGTTTCAGAAGTGACTACAGAGAAAGATGATCATCAGATATATGAGGTAGTCGCAGGTGACTCGCTTTATAAGATAGCCAAAAATTTTGGCCTTAAGCTGTCAACACTCTTGGAAATGAACAGTCATATTGACGAAAATGATTATTTACAGATAGGAGATCTTCTTACAGTTATGGTACCTGTACCGGAACTGTCAGTAGAATATAAGGAACAGAAGTCTTATACGGAAAACTACAGTCTTCCGGTTAAGTACATCTATGATGATTCCAAATATTCAACATATTCATCTGTTGTGACGAAGGCAGTGAAAGGCGTCAGAGATGTTGTTGCAATAGTTACTTATGTAAATGGTCAGGAAACTGAAAGAGAAATTATAGCTCAAGAAGTGACAAAGGAGGCTGTTGCAAAGGTTGTAAAAGTTGGAACCAAGACACCGCCTACTTACGTTAAACCTATTACAGGTGGTAAGGTTACATCTAAACAGGGATGGAGAACTATATTTGGAGAAAGAAATTATCATAAGGGCGTTGACTGGGGTATTCCTACAGGAACTTCCGTAAGAGCATCTGCAACAGGAACAGTTATAGAAGCCGGATGGGGCGGTTCATACGGATATTATGTTCTTATAAAACATGCAGACGGTTCCAAGACACGATATGCACATCTTAGCAAGATTCTTGTTAAGAAGGGGCAGAAGGTTAAGCAGAATGAAAAGATTGCCCTAAGCGGTAATACAGGAAGAAGTACCGGACCGCATCTTCACTTTGAATTAATCATTAACGGGCAGACGGTAAATCCGCTAAAATATATAAAATAAATATTAAAAAAATAAACACTATATAGCAGCTGTTACGATTAAAAAATGTAAATCGTAACAGTTGTTTTTTATTATGTAAACAAAAAAACGAAAAAAATGCGAAAAAAGCTTTACAAATCGCGCTTTTGCTGATAGAATACAGATGTTACAAAAGTATTACAAATTATTAAATGGTAAAATCGAGAGAAATTTCTGTATTTTATACAGAACAATATACATATTTTATTGGAGGCTTGAAATGAGCAGAATTACAAAACATGGAAAGAAGATGCGTTTAGCGTACATAACTGCAACAGCATTAACTTGTGCAGTACTTGCAGTGGCATTTCCTTGGTTTAAAGGATTGGATAACAGAGAATATAATTATTATGTGGTAGAATACAACGGAGAAGTTGTAGGTGCCGTAGGCAGTGTGGAAGAAGCTGAAAAGGCGTACCTGGATGCAAGACAGCAGCTTGTTTCGAATAGTGATTCTAAAGTATACTTAGACGATAATTTTACTGTTACAGAGAAAGCTCAGATAGTTGGAAGTAAAGACAGTGTAGAAGTTGTTCAGGATAGAATTTACAACCTTATGAGCAACGCAGTTATAGATGTACAGAAGGAAGTTTATGTAGTAGATATAGATGGTCTTGTGATTACACTTGACAGTCTCGAGGATGTTACAGCATTGCTCAACGCATCTATGAAAGCTTTTGATGAGAATGCACTTTTCCATGCAGAAGTTTTAGCATCTAATGACAGATGTGATACATTTGTTTACAATCTTGTGATGGCTGAAACAGATATGCAGGGAGCACCGACAGTTATGGTTGGTGAAGATGAGACAGGTGCTATCGTAGAAACGGTACAGATTGGTAAAGATGGTGTATTCTCTATGAATTTTAAAGAGAATATAACAATTGCCACATCATATGCTTCAAACGACGAAGTTTGGGATATTAATGAAGCTATATCAACAGTTACAAAAGAGACAGAAGAAAAAGAAATATACGAAGTTGTATCGGGAGATACACTTTCAGCGATTTCAAAGAAGTTTGATCTTACAATTGAACAGATTATTGCTATGAATGATTATCTTAAGGATTCAGATTATCTTCACGTTGGAGATCAGATAGTTGTTACGGTTCCAAAGCCTGAAATTTCAGTTATAGTTGAGGAGCAGCAGTCATACACGGAAAATTATGATTTACCTATCAAATATGTATACAACGAAAAGAAGTACACTACATATTCAGAAACACTTGAAGAAGCTGTAAGCGGTGTGCGTGATGTAGTTGCAATTGTAACATATGAAAATGGTGTAGAAACAGGCAGAGAGATTATTCAGGAGACTATTATTGAAGAAGCAAAGGCTGCCGTTATAGAGGTTGGAACTAAGACACCGCCTACATACATCAAGCCTATATCGGGCGGAAGATTGACATCAAGATATGGTTGGAGAACTATATTTGGTGAAAGAGATTTCCATAAGGGTGTTGACTGGGCATGTCCTGTCGGAACAACTGTAAGAGCATCAAGCTCAGGTAAAGTTATTAAAGCAGGATGGGGCGGTTCATACGGTTATTATGTCCTTATAGAACATGCTGACGGTTCAAGAACAAGATATGCACATCTTAGCAAGATTCTTGTTAAAAAGGGACAGAAAGTTAAGCAGGGAGAAAAAATTGCTAAGACAGGTAATACAGGTAGAAGTACCGGACCACATATCCATTTTGAGATTATTATCAATGGTTCAACTGTAAACCCACTTAAGTATGTAGATAAATAAAGTTAAACGGCAGGTCAGATTATTCTGACCTGTTTTTTATTCGCTTGGCGTGAGTACCACCCAGTCTCCAAGTATACTTTCTACAACACTTGGCCGGTGGTTTTAGCGGGAGGCGAAATCCACTGCTTACGAAGACTTGAATCTTGTACAAAGAAATTCGGGCACGAGGCCACACCCGAGTGGCTTAGAATTTCGACTACAAGATTCGTTGTCGTAGTTGGCAGTTAGTTTGCCGGACGCGTTACCGGCGTTGCAGAAAGTATACTTGGAGACTGGGTGGTACTCACGCCAAGCGAAGATTTTCGCTTTTTCTATTTACAAATGTAAGGTTTGTGATATAATATTGTGATAGACTGATTAGTATAGCTAATTATGCCTATTTTACGGAAGTGATTAATTTACCAAATGGAAAGCATATATAATATTAATTTAGAGGTGTTCTATGGAACGATACATTATTAAAGGAGGAACTCATCTTCAGGGTGAAGTTGAGATAAGTGGTGCAAAGAATGCAGCACTTGCTTTGCTTGCAGCAGCAGTTATGGCTGACGAAACAGTAACGATAGATAATCTTCCTGATGTTAGTGATATAAATGCTCTTATCGATACAATAGCTGAGATAGGAGCGATAGTAGAGAGAGTAAACAGACATTGCGTTAAGATAAATGGTTCAACTATATCATCATGTGTAGTTAACAATGAACAGGTTAAGAAAATAAGAGCATCATATTATCTTCTTGGTGCGCTTTTAGGAAAGTTTTCTCATGCACAGGTTACATTACCGGGAGGCTGTAATATAGGAAGCAGACCTATTGACCAGCATATTAAAGGATTTAAGATGCTGGGTGCGGATGTTAAGATTGAGCATGGTATGATAATCGCAGATGCAGGCGATGAAGGCCTTAAGGGTAATCATGTATTCTTTGACGTTGTAACTGTAGGAGCAACGATTAATGTTATGCTCTCAGCAGTTATGGCTCACGGAAATACCATTATTGAAAATGCAGCTAAAGAACCGCATGTAGTAGATGTGGCCAATATGCTCAACAGTATGGGTGCTCGAATTAAAGGTGCAGGTACAGATGTTATAAGAATTACAGGTGTTGAGAAACTTCATAAAAGTGAATATACAGTTATTCCTGATCAGATTGAAGCAGGAACATTTATGTTTGCTGCAGCAGCAACTAAAGGCAATATACTTGTTAAGAATGTAATTCCTAAGCATTTGGAAGCTATAACAGCTAAGCTTCTTGAAACAGGTTGTTATATAGAAGAGTACGATGACGCTATCAGAGTAATCGGTGGTGATAATTTAAATGCAACACATGTAAAGACACTTCCATATCCGGGATATCCTACGGATATGCAACCACAGATGGCAGTAGCGCTTACACTTGCAAACGGTACAAGCACTATTACAGAAGGCGTCTATGAAAACAGATTTAAATATGTTGATGAGCTCACAAGAATGGGAGCTGATATCAAAGTAGAAGGTAATATCGCCATTATAACAGGCGTTGATAAGCTTACGGGTGCGCAGGTTAACACACCTGACCTTAGAGCAGGAGCGGCTCTTGTTATAGCAGGTATTATGGCAGATGGTATAACCATAGTGGAAGATATAGTATATATCAGACGTGGTTATGAAAGATTTGAAGAAAAACTTCGTGGTCTCGGAGCAATTATTGAGATAGTTGATTCAGATAAGGAGATTCAGAAGTTTAAGCTTAAAGTAAGTTAATATATGTTTACATATCCGACATTGTCGGATTAGTAATAGATAAACTCTTATTCAGAGTGGTGGAGATACAAGGATCTGTGAAACCCGGCAACCCCTAAAAGGAAGGTGCCAACCTGAGCGAATTATCGAACGATAAGAGGATTTGAAACTGTTGAATTCGGGTCCGCTTAATAAGGCGGACTTTTTTATGTGATAGGAAATTCCTATCACATAAAAAGCGCTCCGCTGAGGATGCGCACCTCGCGGAGAGGTGTTTTATTGCTGCGCAATACCGCTCGGGCGCGGAGAATCTCGCTCGCGAGATTCTTTGTTCATCTTACAAACAAAAGAAAGGAAGAAAGAAAATGGAAAGATTATTATTTACATCAGAATCAGTAACAGAAGGACATCCGGATAAAATGTGTGATGCCATATCAGATGCAGTGTTAGATGCATTGCTTGAACAGGATCCTATGAGCCGTGTTGCTTGCGAAACATGTACAACAACAGGCATTGTAATGGTTATGGGAGAAATTGCCTCTAAAGCCAATATTGATATACCTGCCATAGTAAGAGAAACTGTAAGAGAGATTGGTTATACCAATGCAGAATATGGTTTTGATGCAGATACATGTGCGGTTATGGTTACTTTAGACAAGCAGTCAGCAGATATTGCCATGGGTGTTGATAAGGCTCTTGAAGCTAAGGAAAATAAAATGTCAGATTCAGACATAGAAGCTATTGGTGCAGGCGATCAGGGTATGATGTTTGGCTTTGCATCAAATGAAACAGAAGAATATATGCCATATCCTATTGCACTTGCACACAAGCTTGCAAAGAGACTTACAGACGTAAGAAAAGACGGGACTCTTTCATACTTAAGACCTGACGGAAAGACTCAGGTTACTGTAGAATATGATGAAGAAGGTAAACCGGTTCATCTTGACGCTGTAGTTCTTTCTACTCAGCATGATGCAGATGTGACACAGGAACAGATTCATAAAGATATTGAGAAATACGTATTTGATGAGATCCTTCCAAAAGAACTTATTGATGATAATACAAAGTTCTTTATTAATCCTACGGGAAGATTCGTAGTTGGTGGACCACATGGTGACAGTGGTCTTACAGGAAGAAAGATTATCGTTGACACTTATGGCGGATATGCAAGACACGGCGGTGGAGCATTTTCAGGAAAGGATTGTACAAAGGTAGACCGTTCAGCTGCATATGCAGCAAGATATGTTGCCAAGAATATAGTTGCGGCAGGTCTTGCAGACAAGTGTGAAATCCAGTTGTCATATGCTATCGGTGTAGCAAGACCTACATCAATTATGGTTCAGACATACGGAACAGGAAAAGTAAGTGATGAGAAGCTTATAGAAATAATAAGAGAGAACTTTGATCTTCGTCCTGCAGGTATTATTAAAATGCTTGACCTTAGACGTCCTATTTATAAGCAGACAGCAGCGTACGGACATTTTGGAAGAACAGATATAGAACTTCCATGGGAAAAGACAGACAAAGCAGAGACACTTAAGGCATATTTATAATTTGTAACTTTAGATGACGGGCTATGGCAAAAGCCATAGCTGTCATAATGGTGAGCGATATGAAAATAAATACAAAAATAAAGCTTTCATTCATTTTATATATCATAATTCCTGTTTTATTTATAACTTTAAGTATTGTAATAGTTACATTTTCGCAAAAGAAAAGTCTTGAGCGCTCTTATGGTATAACCATAGAGTCAGCAGAACAGGTATTCAATTCTACCATATTGTTAGATAAAATCAGTGAAAGTGCAATAGAAGAAGTCAGACGTGTTATCAGTGAGGAAATATATCTTCTGGGAAATGAAGAATATCTGGAGCAGTTAAGCGGAAAGCTTGCGTCAAGATACAGCTATGTTCTGATCACAAAAAACGGTAAACAGGAATATGTCGGTACAGGTCTTAATCCGAATGATTTTGTAACAATTTTGCCTACTTATGATGAAATCGGTGATGGTAAGATGAAGAACTTTTATGCTTATAATGAGGACCAGTATCTTATCAAAGCGGAAAAGTTTACATTTCAGGATGGAAGTAAAGGTGTAGTGTATATCGTATCGAAGACAGGTGAACAGCTTGATGAAGTTGGCATTCTTGTAGCAGAAATCATAGTTATAGCCGTTCTTATATTTTTACTGACAGCTATTGTATTGACCGTTTGGTTGTATAATACGGTAATGACACCTCTTTATAACTTGAAAAGAGCAACTGAAAAGATAGCAAGAGGTGAACTTGATTTCGTTGTAAGGAAGTATGAAGATGATGAGTTTGGTGACCTTAGCGAATCATTTGAAATTATGCGTTCTAAACTTAAGGAAAGTGTGGAGGCAAACCTTATATATGATAAGGAAAGTAAGGAGCTTATAAGCAACATTTCTCATGATTTGAAGACACCTATTACAACTATCAAAGGATATGTTGAAGGACTTATGGATGGAGTTGCTGACACGGAGGAGAAGCGACTTAAGTATTTAAAGACTATATATAACAAATCCGTAGATATGGACAGACTTATCAGCGAGCTTACATTATATTCTCAGATAGATACTAACACTATACCGTATAATTTTGTGAAACTTAATATTGCGGCATATATGCATGATTTTTATGATGAAACGTCAATTGAACTTGAACAGAACAATATGATTATGACATTTGAAAATCTGCTTCACAAAAATGAGAAGGTTTTAGCTGATTCTGAAAAACTTCGCAGAGTTATCAATAATATTGTAGGAAATTCAGTAAAATATATTGACAAAACACCGGGAAAAGTGGATATTAAAATAAGTGATGCAGGAAACTTTGTGAAGATATCTATATCTGACAATGGTAAAGGTATAGAAGAAAAGGATATTGACAAAATATTTGACAGATTTTACAGAACAGATGCATCGAGAAATTCAAAGAGAGGCGGAAGCGGTATCGGCTTAGCAATTGTTAAGAAGATAGTTGAAGCTCACGGAGGAAGTATTTGGGCAGAAAGTGTGTACGAGGAAGGTACAACTATTCATTTTACCTTAAAAAAAGCTGAATAATTTACATTTATTGCAAAAAATATAGATTAATTTTTGTGTTTTGTGGTAAAATGATACATAAGATAAGACTTGTGAATGGAAATGGAGGATTTTATGAGCAGAATATTAATTATTGAAGATGAAGAGTCTATTGCAGAGCTTGAGAAGGATTACCTTGAACTTAGTAATTTTGAAGTGGAAATTGCTAACAGAGGTGACGAGGGACTTGAAAAGGCATTGGCGTCAGAATATGATTTATTTATTATAGATCTTATGCTTCCGGGTATAGATGGTTTTGAGATTTGCAAGAGCATCAGAGAACAAAAGAATGTTCCTATTTTGGTTGTTTCAGCTAAGAAAGATGATATTGACAAAATAAGAGGATTAGGACTTGGGGCAGATGATTATATTACTAAACCATTTAGCCCAAGTGAACTTGTTGCACGTGTAAAAGCACATCTTGCAAGATACGAGAGACTCATCGGTGGTGTGGCGGCTCAAAATGAGATTATAAGCATTCGCGGAATCAAGATAGATAAAACTGCAAGACGTGTATATGTAAATGATGAAGAAAAAATTCTTACAACAAAGGAATTTGATCTTCTTGCGTTCTTCGCATCAAATCCAAACAGAGTGTTTACAAAGGAAGAACTTTTCAGTAACATTTGGGATATGGAATCTGTCGGTGATATTGCAACCGTAACAGTACATATTAAGAAAATAAGAGAAAAGATTGAAGCAGATACAGCGAAGCCACAGTATATAGAAACTATCTGGGGCGTAGGATACCGCTTTAAGGTGTAGTTAGAATCTATTTGGACGCCCCAGATAGTTGCACTGCGTGCAGGATGCGCACTCGCAGGAAAGGAAAACACAAGTTGTTCCTGCTCGGCGCGCAAGTTTGCGAAGCAAACTTGAATAAAAGGGGCGTAGGATATAGATTTAAGGTGTAACGTCACAATAAATGTCGAAAAAAGGACTTGAAAAAAGTCCTTTTTTTGTCTAAAAATATAGATTTATCCCCAAAAAAGTGGTATTATATATCTAAAGAGGCGTGTTTGTGATTAAGAGAACTAAATAGGAAAGGAAGGATGAATTATGAAAAGTATAGGTGGAAAACTTTTTGCTATAATGGTTATTTTATCCATAATTATGGTTGCCATATGTGGACTTAATGCAGCGGCAATGATGACCATAAGTGAATTTAATACAGATATAGCAAATGATATTCATGAGTTTGAAGAAAAGGTGGGAGAAAGCGAAAGTACCAGAGATTTGCAGGAAGAAATCGACTATATTCTCGAACATAGCGAAACTAAGATTGTGGGAACACTTGTTTTTGATGTTGCTTTAGGATTTTTTGTATTAGTCGTAGGTGCTATCGCGATAATTTACATTACTTTGAGCGTATCAAAGCCGGCTAAAAAGGTGAGCAGACAGTTAGATGAAATAGTTCAGGATATTGTTGACAACAAGGGTGACCTCACAGCACGTATCAATGTAAAATCAAAAGACGAAATCGGCAATATGGCAAAGGGTATCAATGGATTTATAGAAAACCTTCAGGTTCTTGTAGGTAGAATGAAGGAACAGTCCGCTATCCTTGACCAGTCAGTTGTTAACATAACAGAACAGGTAAATGATTCTAACAAAAATGCGACAAATGTTTCGTCAGCTACAGAAGAACTTGCGGCAAGTATGCAGGAAGTTGCAGCTACTCTTGAACAGATCACAGAAGGTAGTGCAAATGTACTTGAGCAGGTTAAAATGATGAGCGACAATGTAGATAATGGCGTTGGAATTGTTTCATCTATTAAAGAAAAAGCTGATAAGATGCATACAGAAACGGTTGAAAGCAAAAGATCAGCTACAGAAGTACTTCAAAATATCAGCGTAGTGCTTGAAGAATCAGTACAGGAAAGCAAAAACGTTCAGAAGATTAATGAACTTACCAATGAAATTCTCAGCATTTCAAGCCAGACAAATCTTCTTGCTCTTAATGCATCTATCGAGGCTGCAAGAGCAGGTGAGGCAGGTAAAGGTTTTGCAGTAGTTGCAGATGAAATTCGTGTACTTGCAGACAATAGCCGTGTAACAGCTAACAACATTCAGGAAATCAGTAATCTTGTTATTACTGCAGTTGATGCACTTGCAAACAATGCTCAGCAAATGCTTAAGTTTATCGATGAAAATGTTATGAAGGATTACGATGGATTTGTTGATATTGTTGCACAGTATGAACAGGATGCTGACAACATGAATGAAATCCTTCGCGGATTTGCAGTAAGAGCTACAGAGATAGCAGAAACTATGCAGGTAATGGATACAGGTATCAATGATATTTCCCTTACAGTAGATGAAGGTGCCAAGGCAGTTTCAAGCGTTGCCGAAGATGCAGCTGAACTTGTTGAAGCAATGGCACAGATTCAGGAAGAGACAGAAGGTCATGAAAAGATATCTAAAGACATGGCTAATGAAGTAAGCAAATTCGAAAAAGTATAATCACAGATGATTATATAAACAACTTAAATATTGAATTTTGAGGCTTGATTGTAAAATCGAGCCTCTTTTTTGTAACAGGATGAACAAAACTTAAGCTATTGCTGCAAAGGGCAACGCTTGTTTTTTTAAAATCCTTAGAACCGTAGCGGGTATCGCCCCACAACATCATATTTCTTGAAGCAAATTGTACACGTATCTGATGGTGTCTGCCGGTTATAAGCTCAATTTCAGCTAAAGAAACAAAGTTAATATTGTTTGCAGTAAGATCTATATGACTGTTAAGTGATGGAAGTTCTGTGACATTTTTAGTCTCAATAATACGATAATTTAAAGAAGCAAGCTTTGCGTCTTTATGAGTTTTGTCGCAGATAAATGAAGTATTAGTCTTTCCGTCACGTACAAGGTAGTCTTCCATAGGTAACCAGGTACAACAAGTACCCGCTTCATCCGGTATGACAGAACCTTGTGACATGCCGGAATCTTCCGGAAAAGAGGCAGAACAAAATACAGCCACATACTTTTTATTCCAATCATGCTCAGCGATATTCTTAGATAATATGGCGGTAGCATTTTTATTTTTACCATAAACCATTATTCCTGATACCGGTTTATCAAGTCTGTGAACTACTCCAACATATGGGTTCTTAACACCATTACACTTCTGATAGTTCATAAGGATACTTACCATATCCGGTGACATGGAACGCTCTGTCTGGGATGCAGTCCCAACCGGCTTAACCACAACTATTATGTCATTGTCTTCATATAAAATATCTACCATAAGCCTTTCCTGTATTTCCTTTCATTATTTTTAAAAATCTACAGAAATCATATATTATTTCCTCATAAAAGGCAAGAAGAATGTAATAAAACCCCCTGTTTCCGCCAATACTATCTTTACAATGAGATGTGAGAGGAGACAGGGGTTTATGGATGGAGGAATGATAAATGAGGAAATGCGCGATAAAGCAAAAAGACTGGCAGTTATAGCAGTACTTATAGTAGGTTATATACTGGCGGTAAAATACATTCTGCCTCTTACATGGCCTCTTGTGGCAGGGTTCATAATAGCTAAAACAATTTCTCCTTTTGTAAAGTTTCTTAAGAAGCATCTGAAGATAGCTGACGGAATTGCGTCAGCCATAATACTTACATTGGTAACAGGTGTTATCTGTGCATTTATCATTGCAATAGGAATCTTAGTGTATCAGTGGGTTCATAGTCTTATTCTTAATAGAGATACCTATGAAAATATGGTATATGCTTATGCTGACAATATTTTCTTTCAGATAGAAGAAACATTTGAGATAAAGCACGGAGTGGTAAAGGCAAGGGTACTTGATATATGTAAAGACGGTGCAGACAGTGCGGTATCTTCCATAATAGGAAGTTCTATGGGGAACAGTGTCGACATAATAAAACAAATTATCAGCATATTTATAGCAGCAGCAGTTCTTTATGCATCAATAGTATTTATGGCAAAGGATTTGAACGGAATTGATAATAAAAAACATAAAGTTTTCTTATTGGGAGAATTGATGACTGTATATGACAATGTCATAAGTATAGTGAAGGTGTATTTTAAAAGCCAGTTAATTATAATGGTTATTACGGCAATTATATGTAGTGTCACGTTACTTATCCTGCAGATTGATAATGGGGTGATTGTAGGAATACTAATAGGTTTACTTGATGCACTGCCTATGATTGGAGTGGGAATTATCCTAATACCATGGAGTATATTAAGTGTAATTGAAGGAAAATACTTTATGGCAATAATTTTATTTGCAGCATTTGTTGTCTGTAACCTGGTTCGTGAGATTATAGAACCTAAACTTATGGGGGATAAAGTAGGCATTCATCCTGTAGTAACACTTGCATCTATATTTATCGGGTATAAGCTTTTTGGAGTTATCGGATTTATACTTGGACCTATTGGATTTATTATTATTAAAATTGTATATGAGATGCTGTATGGAAGTACGAATACCCTTGACAAAAATCAAATTCTGGAATAACATTAAGTTTGATAATTTGTCGCACAGATAACTTAAAACGGATAATTTACAGATATGTCCGGAATATAATTTAAAGGAGAATTTAGAGATGGCAGAGAAAAAGCTTGTTGAGGCCATCACCTCTATGGGTGAAGATTTTGCACAATGGTATACAGACGTTGTGAAAAAGGCTGAATTAATTGAATATTCAAGTGTAAAAGGATGTATGATTCTTCGCCCCAATGGCTATGCTATCTGGGAAATGATACAGAAGGAACTTGACAGAAGATTTAAGGAAACAGGTGTTGAAAATGTATATATGCCTATGTTCATTCCTGAAAGTCTTTTACAGAAAGAAAAGGATCATGTAGAAGGTTTTGCACCTGAAGTAGCATGGGTTACACACGGCGGCGCTACAGAACTTGCAGAAAGACTTTGCGTAAGGCCAACATCAGAAACTTTGTTCTGTGACTTATATTCAAACATCGTACAGTCATACAGAGATTTACCAAAGTTATATAACCAGTGGTGTTCAGTTTGCCGTTGGGAAAAGACTACAAGACCATTCCTTAGAAGTTCGGAATTTTTATGGCAGGAAGGACATACAGCACATGCTACTGCAGAAGAAGCAGAAGAAAAAACTATTGAGATGTTAAATCTCTATGCTAAATTCTGTGAAGAAGTTCTTGCTATACCTATGATTAAGGGTAGAAAGACAGATAAAGAGAAGTTTGCGGGTGCTAAAGCTACATATACTATTGAGGCCCTTATGCATGACGGAAAGGCTCTTCAGTCAGGTACAAGCCACAATTTCGGTGACGGATTTGCTAAGGCATTTGATATTCAGTATACAGATAAGGACAATAAACTTAAATACGTACACCAGACATCATGGGGTATGTCTACAAGACTTATCGGTGCTGTAATTATGGTACATGGTGATGACAGCGGACTTGTGCTTCCACCTATGGTTGCACCTGTTCAGATTATGATTGTACCTATTATGCAGAAGAAGGAAGGCGTTCTTGAAAAGGCAGCAGAGCTTGCAGAGACACTTTCAAATTACAGAGTGAAGGTTGACGACACTGACAAGTCACCTGGTTGGAAGTTTGCAGAGCAGGAAGTTAGAGGTATTCCGCTTCGTGTTGAAATCGGACCAAAGGATATCGAGGCTAATCAGGCAGTTATCGTAAGACGTGATACTCGTGAAAAGATAGTTGTAAGCCTTGATGAAATTAATGACAAGATCGGTGAAGTTCTTGTGACAATGCAGGCAGAAATGCTTGAAAGAGCAAGACAGCATAGAGATGAACATACTACTACAGCTGCTACATACGAAGAATTCAAAGATGCGGTTGAAAATAAGCCTGGATTTATTAAGGCTATGTGGTGTGGAGATGAAGCTTGCGAACTTAAGATAAAGGAAGATACAACAGCAACATCAAGATGTATGCCATTTGTACAGGAAACACTTTCTGATAAGTGTGTTTGCTGTGGCAAGCCTGCTAAGACAATGGTATATTGGGGAAAAGCATATTAATGAAAATCAAATTACCTGAAAGTGTTGAACTCATTATCAGGATACTGGAGGATAGCGGATACGAAGCCTACGCAGTAGGTGGCTGTGTCCGCGACGCAGTTATGGGAAGAATTCCAAATGACTGGGATATAACAACTTCAGCTAAGGCAGATGAGGTCAAGGCCATATTTAATAAGACTATTGATACCGGAATCAAGCATGGAACGGTGACAGTTATGATAGGCGGGGTGGGATACGAAGTAACCACCTTTAGAGTTGATGGCGAATATGAGGATGGAAGACATCCAAAGGAAGTTCAGTTTACTGATAACCTGACTCTCGACCTCGAACGTCGCGATTTTACCATCAATGCCATGGCATATAACAATAGAACAGGAATCGTTGATAAATTTGACGGTATGGGAGATATAGACAGACGTATTATAAGATGCGTAGGGGACCCCTTAGCAAGATTTTCGGAAGATGCTCTCAGAATACTTAGGGCAGTAAGATTTGCCGCACAGTTAGATTTTCAGATAGATGAAGATACAATCAGTGCTATCAAAACACTTAAAGGAAATCTTTCCAAAATAAGCCGTGAAAGAATTCAGGTAGAAATGGACAAGTTACTTATGTCAGATAAAAGTGACAAAGTATATCTGCTTCATTCTACGGGAGTTATAGGAGTTGTATTTGACGAAACAGACAGTACAATCATAACAAAGTCTGATAAGTGGTGGAAAGACACTGCAAAGATAGTCAAAGGCACGCCTAAAAACCATTATATAAGATGGGCAGCCCTTTTTAGAGATGAAGAGAAACCGGAAGCAGCAGTTAGGAGCCTTAAATTTGACAATAAAACGCTAAATATTGTATCCAAGCTTGTGAAAAACAGTAAGACTTATCCTGATGCAAAGGCGGCAGCAGTCAGAAGACATATGTGTGTGGTCGGCGCAGATATATATCAGATGTATCTTGATTATATGGAGAGCGTGTGCGAAACAGATGTATGCCAGGTAAGAAAAATATACAATGAGATTATAAAAAACGGAGATTGCCTTAGTATCGGAGATATGCAGATAAAAGGTTCAGATTTAAAAGAAATCGGAATCGAACCGGGTAAAGCCATGGGCGAGGTGCTTGGTAAATTATTTGATATGGTATTAGATAATCCGGAGAAAAATAATAAAGAAGAATTAATTAAAAAAGCTAAAGAATTTGCATAAACAAATCCCTCTTTTCATAGTATGAAGTATGCAGACTATGAGAAGGGGGATTGTTTTTTGGACGATAGAAGTGAAGAAGTTTTGGAATATTATGATATAGATGTTATAAGTAAAAGAAAAGGTCGCGGTTCAATTATCTGCCATACGAAACAGGGAAACATTCTGGTTAGGGAATATATAGGAACGAAGAGGCGTATGGAATATGAAGAAGAACTTCTTTTAAAACTAAATGAAATAGGTGATATTGTTACAGACTGTCCCCTTAAAAATAAAGAAGATAACCTTATAACAGAATTGGAAGACGGAACAACATATATTGTTAAGCTTTGGTTTGACGGAAAAGAGTGCGATGTTAAGAACGTAGAAGATGTGTACAAGGGAGCAGAGAAACTGGCAGTATTACATAATAATTTTAATAATTTGAGCATTGATGCAGAAATTCCTGTTTCACCGGAAGGAATATATGAAGAGTATTACAAACATAATGTAGAGCTTAAAAGGGCAAGAAACTATATAAGAAATAAAACTAAAAAAGGAATGCTTGAACTTGATATATTACGGAATTTCGATACATATTACCATATGGCAGCAGAAGCGGTTGATACTATGAAAAGTCTTTCGGAAAAGTCTGATTCGGAAAAAGGAATAACTCACGGAAATTATAATTACCACAATATAATTTTTGACGGTAATAAAACGTGTATTATAAATTTTGAGGGTAGCAGATATCAGATGCAGATAATTGACCTTTACAATTATCTCAGGAAAGTTATGGAAAAATATCAGTGGGATGAAAAAACAGGCATAAATCTTTTAGAAAGCTACGATAGGATAAAACCAATCAGCAGGTTTGAAAAAGAAACACTAAAAGCGCTGATTTCCTATCCGGAAAAGTATTGGAAAGTCGTAAACAGATATCTTAACAGCAGTAAATCATTTATAGCTGAGAAGAATTATGAAAAGATAAGTCAGGTGTTTATCCAACAGGAGCTGAAAGCCAGTTTTGTATTGAAAATTTAGGCGTTTTGGTCTATAATGATATGTAACGTGAATGTAACCCGAAGTGAACTGAAAAGATAGGATAATATATGAAATTAATAACGAAAGAAAAGTTTTTATTGCTTCTCGTGCTGATAATATCTGTGATATGTATAAGCGGTTGTGAAGAGAAGAAAAAGAAACCGGTTATTACTACAACTCCGACTACTGAAAATGTAACTGATGTGACTACCAGATACAACAGTTCGGATAACGTTGTTATATTGTCGATAGATATAGATAATAAGAAGCTTACGGCAAAGAGTACTGTTGATGACAGTGTGTATCTTCTCAATTACACAGGAGGAACCAATGTTGTTAATAAATACGGTACAGAGATGACTATGGCACAGGTATCCTGCGGTGAGGTTGCAGATGTGTACTTTACCGAGGGAACCCAGAAGCTTATAAAGTTGCAGATATCAGATGAAGCCTGGGTCAATGACAATATAACCGGTGCGGTGGTATATCCCGGAGAAGAGATGATAGTGTATGCCGGTGAGAAGTATAAGTATGAAGCCGGAGCAGTGGTTCTTGCCAATAATAAGATTATAGGCATAGAAGAGGTAGTAGCGGAAGATTATATAACCATGAGGGGCTATGGAAGTAAAGTTGTATCCGTAGTAGTGGAAAAGGGTCATGGATATCTGGAACTTACCGATACGGCAGATTTTGATGGTGGTATTGTAGAAGTAGGAAGTCATATTACCAAGCTTATAGAAAGCAATATGGTAATTACAGTACCTGAAGGAAAGTACACCTTTACGGTTGCCAATAACGGCATAGGCGGCGAATCGGAAATCACTGTAAAAAGTGGTGAAACCATACCGATTAGCTTATTAAAATATAAGAACAAGGTAGATAAATACGGCCTTGTAAAAGTAGTTGTAAATCCTACGAATGCAGTACTTTATGTAGATGGAAAAGAAACAGAATATACTAAAGAAGTTCAGCTTCAGTATGGCACACACAAGATTCTTATAAAGGCAGATGGGTGTAAGGATTTTGAACTTGAATTGACAGTGGACAGCACATATAAGAGACTTTATGTTGATATGGTAGGAGAATCAGAAACGACAACTGAACCTGTAACTACAGGACAGACAGAAACGACAACAGTTGTTGATTCGGACCATAAGATATACTTGTCCACAACAGATGGAGCCAGCATATATTTCGATGGAGTATATAAAGGTACGGCACCGGTTTCTTTTGAAAAGATAACGGGAACACATATAGTTATTCTTATGAAGAACGGTTATAAGACGAAGATATACTCTGTAGACATACCTGATGATGACAAAGATTACGTAAAAGTATTTGAAGCTCTTGAAAAAGATGAGTAGCTTAAGATAGAAGACATTTATTAAGGAGGAAAATATATGAATTACAAAGAACTTTACAACGAATGGCTTGCTAATCCTTACTTTGATGAGGATACAAAGGCAGAACTTAAGGCCCTTGAAGGCGACGAAAAAGAAATAGAAGACCGCTTCTATACAGAACTTGAATTTGGTACAGCAGGACTTCGTGGTGTTATAGGTGCAGGAACAAATCGTATGAACATCTATACAGTAAGAAAGGCAACACAGGGACTTGCAAATTATATCGTTAAGTTAGGCGGACAGGCTAAGGGTGTTGCCATTGCATATGATTCAAGAAGAATGTCACCTGAGTTTGCAGATGAAGCAGCATTATGTCTTGCGGCTAACGGAATCAAAGCATATATATTTGAATCGCTCAGACCAACACCTGAACTTTCATTTGCAGTTAGAGAATTAAAATGTATAGCAGGTATTAACATTACAGCCAGCCACAACCCACCGGAATACAATGGTTACAAGGTATACTGGGAAGATGGTGCACAGATTACACCGCCACATGATGGTGGAATTATGGCAGAAGTTAAAGCTGTTACAGATTTCAATACTGTAAAGACTATGGACAAGGCTGATGCTATGGCACAGGGTCTTTATGAAGTTATAGGTGCAAACATTGATGATGTATATATGGACAGACTTAGAGAACAGGTTAAAAATCCTGAACTTATTAAGCAGTACCAGAAAGATATCAGTATAGTGTATACACCACTTCACGGAACAGGAAATATTCCTGCAAGAAGAATTCTTAAAGAACTGGGATTTGAAAATGTATATGTTGTTCCTGAACAGGAACTTCCTGACGGAGAATTCCCTACAGTAAGTTATCCGAATCCTGAAGCTGCAGAAGCATTTGAACTTGCACTTAAGCTTGCAAAAGAAAAGAATGCAGACCTTGTTCTTGCAACAGACCCTGACGCAGACAGACTTGGTGTATATGTCAAGGATTCAAAGAGCGGTGAATATATTACACTTACAGGTAATATGTCAGGATGTCTCCTTGCTGATTATGAAATTAACTGTATCAAAGAACAGAGCGGAATTCCTGCAGATGGTGCGCTTATTAAGACAATCGTTACTACAAATATGGCAGATGCAATTGCTAAGTATTATGGTGTTAAACTTATTGAAGTTCTTACCGGATTTAAGTTTATCGGTCAGCAGATACTTGGTTTTGAAGAAAAAGGCGAAGGAACATATCTTTTCGGATTTGAAGAAAGCTACGGATGCCTTATCGGCACACATGCAAGAGACAAGGATGCGATTGTTGCTACTATGGCTCTTTGCGAAGCTGCAGCATACTATAAGTCAAAAAATATGACACTTTGGGATGCAATGATAGCTATGTATGACAGATACGGATATTACAAAGATGATGTTAAGTCAATTACACTTAAGGGTATTGAAGGACTCAAGAAGATTCAGGAAATTCTTGAAACACTTAGAACAAATACACCTGAAGAAGTTGGCGGATACAAGGTATTGTCAGCAAGAGATTATAAGAAAGATACAATCAAGGATATGGCTACGGGAGAAATTAAAACTACAGGTCTTCCAAGCTCAAATGTATTGTATTATGATCTTACAGATGATGCATGGCTTTGCGTAAGACCTTCAGGAACAGAACCAAAGGTTAAGTTCTATTATGGTGTAAAAGGAACATCTCTTGAAGATGCAGATGCTAAGTCAGCTGCATTAGGTGAAAAAGTTTTAGCAATGATTAATGCAATGTTATAAATTATAAAAATTAGGTTATGATAAAAAGGACTTTTTTTGAAAAATTTCACAAAAAGTCCTTTTTTGGTGTGTTGCAATCAAGTATAAAGAGTGGTACAATCAATAAAATGGCTTTAGTATTGTTTAAATGGAGGCATATTTTGAGTAAACCGGAATATCAGATTTTAAAAAAGTATTTAATTATAACACTTATAGGATTTCTTGTTCTTCTTATGGGAAGAGGAATTGGGACAGGTATGCAGATATATCCGCCATATCAGCCGGATGCCGGTGTCGGACCGGAATTTCAGTATTATACACTTAATACATTTTACGGAGCAAGAGTCAATTGGGAAACGGAAAATATCGCTTATACAGGATACAGATTTCCATTATTTGCTTTAGCAGGATATGTACTTATCATTATGGGATTTGGTAAACTAAGCACAAGAAGTAAAGTGTTTTCTATCGGGAAAGTTATGTGTATAGGAGCAGTCGGATGTGTTGCAGTGCTTAATGTATTACCGTTTTTATTAAATGGAACGAGACTCTGCTGGGTAACGTTGCTCTTAGGAATTGCAGCACTTGGATTTGAAATATCAGCAGGATATTTCCTGCTGTGCGGAATGTGCAATGTTCTTTACGGTATTGCATTTAAGACAGACAGAGTTCTTATGGCAATTGTGTGGTGTCTGGCAGTACTGTGCAGAATAGTTGTATTTGTGACAACATGGGTTCAACTTGGAGGACTTACATTTGTATATAATATAATATTGTTCTGGTTATGGATATTCTTCCTGTATTGTATTTGGAAGTTAAACGAATTTATAACAGGTGAAATAAGTATGAAGGATTGATTGACATGAAGAGAATATACAGTTTAGTTATAGGTTTTTTACTTATTATATTGGATTTTCCTATTTATTTACCCATAGAAATTCCTATATATCATCTAAAAGATGAACCGACCATAAGAAGCTTATCGGTGGAACTTATTTATCAGTTCTTTGGACATCGATATTACATAGATTTGTTATCGGATGTTGTAGGATATATTATCCTTATAGTTGTAGCGTACAGATTGTTGGGATTTCATAAGAGATTTAACCACATTATGTACAGTGCAATTGCAGGGCTTGTGTGTGCCATAGCGATACCTGTTATACCGGCATTGCCGTTGGAACCGATACATATGGTCTATGGAATCGGTGTGCTTAAAGCAGTAGATTATTTTGCGGTTATTTTGTTAATGTTTTCTATGGCGAAGGCAGTTTATGCGCAGGTTGACGGATATATGTATCTGGAAATGTGGAATGAATTTAAGACGGACTGGCTGATAGTGGCAATAGCACCACCATTTATATATGTGTTGGGTCTGGCTGATATGATTGAGTTTCCATTATCTTCAGCTCTTGCGGTTATTATATATGGTGTATGGTTATATGCCGGAGCAATTTTCATATATAATGTATATGATTACGGAAAGAAACTAAAGATATTTGGTAATGAGAAAGGCGAATAACATGAAAGACAGAAGTTTGACATTATTGACGGATTTGTATGAACTCACTATGATGCAGGGCTACTATAAGAACGGTAAGGATGAAACGGTTGTGTTCGACCTTTTTTACAGAACAAATCCTTGTAACGGTGGATATGCAATTGCCTGTGGACTTGAGCAGGCTATAGATTATATTAAGAATCTTAAGTTTTCATATGAAGAAATTGATTATTTACGCGGCCTTGGAATATTTGAAGATGACTTTTTAAGTTACTTAAGTTCATTTCATTTTTCGGGAGATATTTATGCCATACCGGAAGGCACGGTGGTATTTCCTAAGGAACCGCTTATGAAGGTGGTTGCGCCTATTATGGAAGCCCAGCTTGTGGAAACAGCCCTTCTTAATATAATTAATCATCAGAGTCTTATAGCTACAAAAGCCTCAAGAGTTGTGTATGCAGCTAAAGGCGACGGAGTTATGGAATTTGGACTTAGACGTGCTCAGGGACCTGATGCCGGTATATACGGAGCGAGAGCCGCAGTTATAGGCGGATGTATCGGAACTTCATGTGTTCTTACGGGTCAGCTTGCCAATGTACCTGTTAAGGGAACACATGCACACAGCTGGATTATGAGCTTTGAAGACGAATATACTGCATTTAAAAAGTATTCAGAACTGTATCCTAATGCATGTATTTTGCTTGCAGATACCTATGATACGTTAAAATCAGGTGTACCAAATGCCATCAGAGTATTTACGGAGATGAGAGAAGCAGGACTTCCGATGCCATTCTACGGAATCAGACTTGACAGCGGCGACCTTGCATATCTTTCTAAAAAGGCAAGAAAGATGCTTGATGAAGCAGGTTTTACAGATGCAGTTATCTCAGCTTCAAGTGATCTTGATGAATACCTTGTAGACAGCTTAAAGGCACAGGGTGCTGCCATTACATCATGGGGTGTTGGAACCAACCTTATCACTTCAAAGGATTGTCCGTCATTTGGCGGAGTATATAAGTTAGCTGCCATTAAGGATAATGAAACAGGCGAATTTATTCCAAAGATTAAGATTTCTGAAAATACAGCTAAGATTACTAATCCGGGCAACAAAACAGTATTTAGATTTTACGATAAGGAAAATGGAAAGATTATAGCAGACCTTATTGCCATGGCAGATGAAAAGTTTTCGGAAGATGAAGATTTGCTTATATTTGACCCTGTGGATACATGGAAGAAAACATTACTTAAGGCAGGAACATATGAAGTAAGAGAACTTCTCGTGCCGATTTTTGAAAAAGGTGTTTGCGTATATAATTCTCCGGAAACCATGGAGATTAAGGAAATCTGCAAAAAAGAATTGGATACACTTTGGGATGAAACAAGAAGACTTGTAAATCCGCACAGAGTTCATGTAGACCTTTCAGATAAACTTTATAACATAAGGAAAGAATTATTGGACGAAAGATAGGAATAGGGAATGAGTATTGTAAAGAGCGGACAGGTATACAATATTATAGACAGAGTTATGGGAATTATGAGTTCTGAGCTTCTTGAGCACGGACAGATAGTAAGCTATATTTTCTATAAGATGCTTCAGACAGACGGAACTTACAGTAAACAGGAGTTGGCAGATTATGCCATTCTCGGATTATTACATGATATCGGAACAATGAAAACGGGATATAGAAAGAGCCTTAGTGCCATTGAGACTTCGGAAACATGGGGCCATTCCATTTACGGATATTTGTTTTTAAAGTATTTGTCACCTGTAGATGATAAGGCAGAAATAGTTTTATATCATCACCTTGGATATAATAAATTCAAATACATAAGAAGTAAGTATCTTAAGGAAACAGATTATCTCGCATTGGCAGATAAGATGGATGTTTTTATGCGTGTAGCTGATAAAGCAGGTATGGGACAGGATTACTTCCACAGACAGATAAATATAGATTTTTCTGAGGAAGCGTTGAAGATGTTCCATAAGGCGCAGAGTAAGTATAATATAACAGAGAGACTTGCAACCGGAGATTACAAGCATGAGCTTGAGGTTTTGTTCAAAAAAGTAGAGTTTAGTGATAAAGAAATCAAAGAATTTCTTCAGATGATAGTATATTCTATCGATTTCAGAAGTCAGCAGACAGTACTTCACGCTCTTGGAACTACTACATATGCGGAGATAGTGGGAACACTTGCAGGTTTAAGAGGTAAAAAGATTGAAGAGATATATTATGGAGCGCTGCTTCATGATATAGGAAAAATTGCCATACCTCTTGAGATTCTTGAATCTCCGAGACGACTTACGGATCAGGAAATGCGTGTTATGAAGGCTCATGTACTTATAACCGAGCGTATTCTTGAAAATACAATTGATAACAATATATTCAGAATAGCGTCACGTCATCATGAAAAAATGGACGGAAGCGGATATCCGAGAGGCATAAATGGTGAGGAATTAACCTTATCGGAACAGGTTGTTGCAGTAGCAGATATACTTAGTGCTCTTCGCGGTAAGAGAAGTTATAAAGACGAGATGCCGAAAGAAAAGATTATAGATATCATTTCATCAGATGCAGCAAACGGAAAGCTTAATGCTGACCTTGTAAAGATAGTTGTGAACAGATATGATGACATTATGACATTCTATGATAACCGTATGTCAGTTACCCAAAGCACATATATGGAAATTTTGAAGCAATATGATGATATATATGACAAATTTAGGAAATTTGAATAAAAAAAGAAACGATTTATAAAGTTTTTTTGGATATTTTTTTAAGAAATCATAAAAGAACACTTGATTTATGTCTATGAAAGTAATATAATGAACGAGTAAGTTCAAAAGTCAGAGTTGGTCTGACAATAAGATTTAGTGAGGTAGAAGAAAAATGAAGAAAATCGCTTTATTATTAGTTACATGTATGACAGTTGCTACAATCGCTGTTGCATGTGGCGGAAAAGATGACAAGAAAGAAACAACAACAAAGAAAACAACAGAAAAGACAACAGAAGCTACAACAGAAGCTCCTACAGAAGAAGTTACAACAGAAGGTCCTACAGAAGCTCCTACAACAGCTATCGTTGATGGTGTTACAGACAATGATGACGGATCACAGACACTTGGATGCTCAGCTTGGTGGGCAGGAACAGGTATTGGTAAAGATTATGCTTTATCAGGTGACGGAAGTGTTGTATTAAACATCAAGACAACAGATAACACACGTGCATTCTCAGTAGAACTTTACACAAACGCTGCTAAGGGTGCTGACGCTGGTTACTTTATGACAACAGGTTCAGATGGTAATGGTTGGTTTGCAGAAACTCTTACATCAGATAACAATCCTGCTGTAGCAAACCCATTTGCTGATAACGGAAATGCTGACCCAGGTAAGTTTGTACCAGGTAACGAATACAAGGTTACAATTACACGTGCTGATAAGACATATACAATGGTATATCATGATTTAACAACAGGTGAAGATATTTATACAATGACAGGTGTTGCTAATGTTGACGCTCCAGCTGATCTTTATGTTCATGTTATGGCACAGGTTGGTAACATCACAGTATCACAGGCTGAATAATTCAGTTTAGAGATATTTACTTATTAATTATATAAGAACTTACACTAAAGAAGAGGATGTCATATGACATCCTCTTTTTAATGTGATAGGGAATTACTATCGCATGTAAATCAAAGATAATTTAAAAATAGGTTGACTTTTAGGGTGTTTCTATGGTAGATTACTCTTAATATAATAAATAAAGACTATGATGAAGACAGTACTTTGCTTATGAAAGTATAAGAGAGTTTCCGGTTGGTGCGAGGAGACACAAGTAATGGCATAGGAATATCACTTCGGAGTTGCAGAATTGAAAGTGTATAGCAGATATCAGGAATTGATATTGCTATTATCATAGGTAGATTCTGACGGTATTCTCCCGTTATGAGAAAAC
The DNA here is from genome assembly GCA_015057425.1 of Lachnospiraceae bacterium. Lineage (GTDB taxonomy): Bacteria > Bacillota > Clostridia > Lachnospirales > Lachnospiraceae > SVEL01. The sequence continues at coordinate 106,439 of SVEL01000004.1, read as the reverse complement.
ATATTAATTAGAGTTATCTAAGCGTATGAAGATGTACAGGTGGTATAGCGGTTATTAGTTCCGTCCTTTGCAGGATGGGACTTTTTTTATCCTTATTGCGTTATAAATGATATCTCTATAATAAATCATATAGAAGAAAGGAAGAAGACGATGTTATACGAGAAAGTATCGACAGATTTGAACTTTGTCGAAAGAGAAAAGCAGATTGAAAAATTCTGGAAAGATAATGATATTTTCAGAAAATCCATGGAAAATAGAAAAGAGGGAGAAACATATACATTTTATGACGGACCTCCAACAGCAAACGGTAAGCCACATATCGGCCATGTACTTACACGTGTTATTAAGGATATGATTCCACGTTACAGAACTATGAAGGGTTATATGGTTCCACGTAAGGCAGGATGGGATACACATGGTCTTCCTGTTGAAATCGAAGTAGAAAAGCTTTTAGGCTTAGATGGTAAAGACCAGATTGAAGAATACGGTATGGATCCATTTATTCAGAAATGTAAAGAGTCTGTATGGAAATACAAAGGTATGTGGGAAGATTTCTCAGGTACAGTTGGTTTCTGGGCAGATATGGATGACCCATATGTAACATACCATGACAATTATATCGAGTCTGAGTGGTGGGCTCTTAGAACTATATGGGATAAAGGACTTTTGTACAAGGGTTTTAAGATTGTACCTTACTGCCCACGTTGTGGTACACCTTTATCAAGTGCCGAAGTTGCACAGGGTTATAAGACTGTTAAGGAACGTTCAGCGGTAGTTCGTTTCAAAGTAATCGGTGAAGATGCATACTTCCTTGCATGGACGACAACTCCTTGGACACTTCCGTCTAACGTGGCACTTTGTGTAAATCCGGATGATGAGTATTGCAAGGTTAAGGCTGCTGACGGCAATGTTTACTATATGGCTAAGACACTTCTTGACACAGTGCTTGGTAAGCTTGCTACGGAAGATACACCTGCTTATGAAATACTTGAAAATTACAAAGGTAAAGACCTTGAATATAAGGAATATGAACCGCTTTGGTCATGCACGGCAGAGTGCGTAGAAAAGCAGAGTAAAAAGGGACATTATATTACATGCGATAACTATGTAACTATGACTGACGGTACAGGTATAGTTCATATAGCACCTGCATTTGGTGAAGATGATGCCAATGTAGGACGTAAGTATGACCTTCCGTTTGTTCAGTTTGTAAACGGCAAGGGTGAAATGACAGAAGAAACACCATATGCCGGTAAGTTTGTTAAGGATGCCGATAAGGATGTACTTGTAGACCTTGAAAAAGAAGGCCTTTTATTTGATGCGCCTAAGTTTGAACATGAATATCCACATTGCTGGAGATGTGACAGACCGCTTATTTACTATGCACGTGAGTCATGGTACATCAAAGAAACAGCAGTTAAAGACGATTTAATTAAGAATAATAATACTATAAATTGGATTCCTGAATCTATCGGTAAGGGACGTTTTGGCAACTGGCTTGAAAATATTCAGGATTGGGCTATTTCACGTAACCGTTACTGGGGAACACCGCTTAATATCTGGGAATGTGAATGTGGTAACCGTCATTGCGTAGGCAGTCGTGAAGAACTCTTTAACATGAGTGGTGACGAAGCTGCTAAAACTGTTGAATTACACAGACCATATATTGATGAGATAAAGATTAACTGTCCTGAATGTGGTAAGAAGATGCAGCGTGTACCGGAAGTTCTTGACTGCTGGTTTGACTCAGGAGCTATGCCATTTGCACAGCATCATTATCCATTTGAAAATAAGGAACTTTTCGAAGAACAGTTCCCTGCACAGTTTATATCAGAGGCTGTTGACCAGACAAGAGGATGGTTCCATTCACTTCTTGCTGAATCTACACTTTTATTTAACAAAGCACCATATGAGAACGTTATCGTACTTGGTCATGTTCAGGATGAGAATGGTCAGAAGATGAGTAAGTCTAAGGGTAATGCAGTAGACCCGTTTGATGCTCTTGAAAGCTACGGTGCAGACGCAATCAGATGGTACTTCTACATCAACAGTGCTCCATGGCTTCCTAACCGTTTCCACGGCAAAGCTGTTATGGAAGGACAGAGAAAGTTTATGGGTACACTTTGGAATACTTATGCATTCTATGTACTTTATGCAAATATAGATAACTTTAATCCAATGGATTATAAGCTTGAATATGACAAACTTTCAGTAATGGATAAGTGGTTATTATCAAAGCTTAACTCTGTAGTTAAGGCAGTAGATGATAATCTTAATAACTACAGAATACCGGAAGCTGCAAGAGCATTGCAGGATTTTGTGGACGAAATGAGTAACTGGTATGTACGTCGTTCAAGAGACAGATTCTGGGCAAAGGAAATGCCACAAGATAAGATAAATGCCTATATGACTCTTTATACAGCCCTTGTTACAATATCAAAGGCAGCAGCACCTATGATTCCGTTTATGACAGAAGAAATCTACAGAAACCTTGTAGTGAGTGTAGATAAGAATGCTCCGGAAAGTATTCACCTTTGCGATTTCCCTGTTGTATGTGAAGAATACATTGACAAGACTCTTGAAGAAGATATGGAAAGAGTACTTGATGTAGTAGTTATGGGTAGAGCATGTAGAAATGAGTCTAACATAAAGAACAGACAGCCAATCGGTCAGATGTATGTTAAGTCTGAATGGGAGCTTAGCGATTTCTACAAGGAAATTATAGAGGATGAGCTTAATGTTAAGGCTGTTAAGTTTACAGATGATGTAAGAGACTTTACGTCATATTCATTTAAACCACAGCTTAAGACTGTTGGACCGAAGTATGGTAAGCAGTTAGGCGGAATTAAGAATTACCTTACAACACTTGATGGTAATAGCGCTATGGATACATTAAATGCAGAAGGTGCACTTAAGTTTGATGTAGACGGCGTGAATATAGAACTTACAAAGGAAGACCTTCTTATCGAAATGGTACAGGCTGAGGGATTTGTTGCTCAGAACGACAACAAGATAACAGTTGTTCTTGATACAAATCTTACAGAAGAACTTATAGAAGAAGGCTTCGTAAGAGAAGTAATTTCAAAGATTCAGACAATGAGAAAAGAAGCTGACTTTGAGGTTATGGATAAAATTGCCGTATATGTGGCAAATAATGCTAAGATAGTTGATATTGTAACTAAGAATAAAGATGTTATAATGTCAGAGGTATTAGCAAACGAAGTTGTAACTGATGAAGTGAAAGGTTACACAAAAGAATGGAACATTAACGGAGAAGATGTTCAGATGGGCGTAAGAAAGCTGTAGATCACATTAAGAAAGGTGGACGAAATATGGCAGAATTAAAATTTTCAAAAGAAGACTTTAAGAAACAGGTAAAAGATTACGTTAAGATGGTTTCAAGAAAAAATATCGATGAAGCCACAATGCTTGACATCTACAGAGGTGTTGCCTTTGGCCTTAAGGATTATATCATTGACCAATGGATTGCAACACATAAGGAATATGATAAGCGGGATGCTAAAACAGTGTATTATTTGTCTATGGAATTCCTTACCGGCCGTGCGTTAGGTAATATCATTATTAACCTTTCAGCAAGAGACGAGATAAAGGAAGCTATAGAAGAATTAGGCTTAGACCTTAATTCTATTGAAGACAGAGAGCCGGATGCTGCACTTGGTAATGGTGGATTGGGTAGACTTGCAGCGTGTTTCCTTGATTCTCTTGCGTCACTTGGATATCCGGCATATGGCTGTGGTATCAGATACAAATATGGTATGTTTGAACAGAAAATCGTAGACGGTTACCAGGTGGAGGTTCCTGATAACTGGTTAAAGCATGGAAATCCTTTTGAAGTGAGAAGAGATGAATATGCTTGTGAAGTACGATTTGGCGGATATATCAGATGGGAAAGAAACGAAGACGGTCAGGATAAGTATATCCACGAAGGCTATCAGCAGGTCAGAGCAGTACCATATGACCTTCCAATCGTAGGTTATGGAAACAATGTAGTTAATACATTAAGAATTTGGGATGCAGAACCTTTACAGCAGTTTGCTCTTGAATCATTTAACAAAGGTGATTACTTAAAAGCTAAGGAACAGGAAAGCCTTGCTAAGACTATTGTAGAAGTATTGTATCCATGTGACGAACATTATGCAGGTAAGGAACTCAGACTTAAACAGCAGTACTTCTTCGTATCAGCAAGTGTACAGACAGCTGTTAAGAAGTATATGGATAAGCATGATGATGTTCGTAAGCTTTATGAAAAGGTAGTATTCCAGCTTAACGATACACATCCTACAGTATGTGTTGCTGAACTTATGAGACTCCTTATGGATGAATATAATCTTAGCTGGGATGAGGCATGGGATGTTACAAGCAAGAGCTGCGCATATACAAATCATACAATTATGGCAGAAGCTCTTGAAAAATGGCCAATTGACTTATTCTCTAAGCTTCTTCCGAGATGCTACCAGATTATAGAAGAAATTAACCGAAGATTCGTAGTTGATATTCAGAACAAGTATGATAACAGTGAAGAAAAAGTACGTAAGATGGCAATTCTTTACGATGGCCAGGTTAGAATGGCAAACCTTGCAATAGCAGCAGGCTTTTCAGTAAATGGTGTTGCAAGACTTCATACAGAAATACTTAAGAATCAGGAATTAAAAGATTTCTATGAAATGATGCCTGAAAAGTTTAACAACAAAACAAATGGTATCACACAGAGAAGATTCCTTCTTCACGGTAATCCGTTACTTGCAAAATGGGTAACAGATAAGATTGGTGACGGATGGACAACAGACCTTTCGCTTATGGAAGGACTTAAAAAATACGCAGATGATGAACTTTGCAAGAAAGAATTTATGGATATTAAGTATCAGAATAAGGTACGTCTTGCTAAGTATATAAAGGAGCATAACGGAATTGATGTTGATCCTGATTCAATTTTTGATGTTCAGGTTAAGAGACTTCATGAATATAAGAGACAGCTTCTTAATATCCTTCATGTAATGCATCTTTACAATACTATCAAGGAACATCCTGAGATGGAATTCTATCCGAGAACGTTTATCTTCGGTGCTAAGGCGGCAGCAGGTTATCGTAGAGCAAAGCTTACAATCAAGCTTATTAACAGTGTTGCAGATGTTATCAATAACGATAAGACAATCGACGGCAAGATTAAAGTTGTATTTATCGAAAACTATAGAGTATCAAATGCAGAATGGATATTTGCCGCATCAGATGTCAGTGAACAGATATCTACGGCAAGTAAAGAAGCAAGTGGTACAGGTAATATGAAGTTTATGTTAAACGGTGCACTTACTCTTGGTACAATGGACGGAGCAAATGTTGAAATCGTAGAAGAAGTTGGTGTGGAAAATGCATTTATCTTCGGATTATCTTCAGATGAAGTTATTGGTTTCGAGCAGAACGGTGGATACAATCCTATGGAAATATATAATGAGGATATGGATGTTCGTAAAGTGCTTATGCAGCTTATCAACGGAACATATTCACCGGAAGAACCTGAAAGATTTAGAGAAATCTATGATTCATTACTTTACGGAACAGGTGCTCCAAGGCCGGATACTTACTTCATATTAAAGGATTTCAAGTCATATGCAGAGGCACAGTCAAAGGTAGAAGCATACTATAGAGACCGCTCAGCATGGGCTAAGTCAGCAATTCTTAATGTGGCAAGTGTAGGTAAGTTCTCATCAGACAGAACTATCGAAGAATATGTAAGAGACATCTGGAAACTTGAAAAAATAACAGTAGAATTATAATTTTCTTGAATTTTTTTCGGACAACTACATACAATTTATAGAAGTAGATTGTACCGGAGAAATGATGGATATGATAAGAAAAAAACTACGGGGAATCAGCGTAATGGTAGTACTTACCATCATGATTCCCTGTTTTTTTACATTTATTTTTGCAGGAGTGACAGAAGAGAATTATAAAGGTGAGCCGGCGTACGGGATAGATAAATCCGGTCAGACAATTATTGTAAAAAATGGACTTAAAAGACAAAAGCTGGACTTGGAGATGTTTATTCCCTGTGTTCTTATGTCGGTTGCAGACATTGAAACGGAGGAAGAGGTTTTAAAAGCTTTGGCGGTACTTATAAGAACGGAAATTAAGTACAAGATAAGGGATTTGAGGTCAGTGGAAGCAGATTCACTTAATATGTCATATGTAACATATCAGGCTATGGAAGAAAAGTGGCAGGAAAATTTCGGCGAATATTATAATTATCTTATGAAAATAGTAAATCATACCGCCCACCAGGTAGTTAAGTATGAGGGAAACCTTATAATGCCTTATTATCATCAAATGAGTGCCGGATACACCAGAGAAGGTGCTTATAATTATCTTATATCGGCTAAAAGTGAAGGAGACCTTCAAAATGAAAAATACATAACAGAAACATTTTTTTCTAATGAAGATTTTGTATCAAGGGCAGAAAGTTTGAGTAAAGATATGGAACTTTCCGTAAATGCACCAATAGTAACACTTCAGATACTTGAAAAGGACAGTGCAGGATATGTACTGTCATTGCAATTAGACGGGGTGGAAGTATCGGGAGAAGCATTTGCAAAAGCATTTAACTTAAAATCCACAAATTTTAATGTAGAAACCTTCAATAATAATATAAAGATAACAGTCAAAGGTGACGGACACGGATATGGTGTAAGCATAAGTGGTGCAGAAGTATATGCAGCGGCAGGTTGGACATATGTTCAGATACTTACACATTATTATCCGGAAGATATTTCTTTGGAATAAAAGTTAAAAAAGCGGAAATAATATAAGCAGACTAAAAATATTATAACGGAGGCTTATGTTATGGACGAAAATAATATATTTAAATCGAAAGTTACATGGATAATGGCAGCAATTGCAGTTATTGCGGTTATTATTATCATTGCGGTAGTGGCAATGAACGGAAATGATGACAATCCGACGGAAACACCCAGTGGAGATATCGTTGGTTTAGATCAGACTACAACAGACAGAAATAACAAGACAACAGATAACACAACAGACAGAAGAACTGAAGATGAAAGTACGTCAAAGAAAAACGGCTTAGAAGATGAAATTACAAGTGTTGCCGACGATATAGGTGAGGGTTTGGAGGACATTTCATCAGGAATAAACGACGTTGTTGATGATGTTTTGGGAGATGAAGAAACAACTAAAAACCTTGAGGCGTCAATTACACCGGTTACACAGTATTTTTCCAAGACAGAAGAACTTCAGTGGCCTGTAATGGGCAATATTATACTGGACTACAGTATGGATTCAACAGTGTATTTTCCTACATTAGATGTGTATAAATGTAATGATGGTATAATGATTCAAAGCGAAGTCGGAACAGATGTTGTGGCAGCAGCGGCAGGTGTAGTGAAGAAAGTTGGAACCAACGAAGAAATCGGTGGATATGTAGTTGTTGATTTAAAGGATGGATATGAAGCGACATATGGGCAGCTTGCGAACATCAAGGTGAAGGTAGGAGAAACTGTGCAAAAAGGTCAGAAAATAGGTACAGTGGCCGAGCCTACAAAATATTATAGTATTGAAGGATGTAATGTGTACTTTAAGCTTGAAAAAGACGGAAAGCCAATAGATCCTGTGGAATATTTCGTGTATTAGAAGCATGCAAACGGACTTTCCTACAACGTCAATGACGTATTGATAACATTATAAGTCTGTTGCTTCATTATAAATAGCAGGCTGCCTGCGAAGAGAACATCTGAAATGCGTTGTTTTAGGGCATTTCGGGTGTTCTTTTTTTGCTGTTATTTGGCGTTTTTTGTTGACTTTATCAGTGTTTAATACTATAATAATTTCATTGAGATAATACAAAAAAGTATCTTAAATAAAGGGAAAAGGAGATTGTAAAATGGATATGGAAAATAACAATGTTGTTGAAGCTGAAGTAGTAAACAATGAAGCAGTTGAAGTAGCCGGAGAAAGCAAAGTATTAGGCATTATTTCTTTAGTATGCGGTATTCTTTCAATTGTATGTTTAGTTTTTGCATTTTGCGGAGGTGCAATCGTATCAATGATTCTTGGTGCAGTAGGTGTTGTTCTTGCTATCTTACAGATTAAGAAGAATCCTAACTCAAAGGGTCTTGCTATCGCAGGTTTAATTACTTCAATAGTTGGTCTTGTGGTTGCTGTTCCTGCATTCGCATGTTCAGCATGTATTGGATGCATGACCTGCGCTGGTAGTACATCAGCTTAATAGAGTAAGTATTATTACTACATAATTATTAAAAAAGGGCGACGGGACGATGATCTGACATTAGCCGGATTATTGTTTTAGGTTGCCTTTTGTTTGTTTAGGAGGAATGAAAATGGAAGAAAGAAATAACACAGGTATATCGATAGTATCAATGATTATGGGAATTATGAGTATTGTATTCTCGTTTTCATTAATGGCATGTGCATTTTATTCTGCAGGCCTTGTAGAAATTATTCCGATAATTTTGGCCATTGTAGCTCTTGTACTTGGTATTATGGCTGCTAAGAGATGTCCTGACAGCAAAGGTATGGCAACTGTAGGTATTATAACAGGTGCTATCGGTCTTGCAATTGCAGGTATTACATTAGTTTCATGCTTTGCTATGACAGGTTGTGCACTTTGCACAGGAATGATGGAAAGAATGAACTAAATATTTCCTGACAGACATTATATTTATATAAAGATAAGAAGCCCGTTTAATTATATCTTCTTGTTAATAAACAGGAAAGTATAATTAAACGGGCTTTTTATGTACCTCATATGTATCTTAACTGTTATGCAGTCGACGCTGCTTGATGGAAACATAAGAGGACAAATCCTTGCAGAGATTTTGAATCTCAAAGCCATAGATAATCAAATCATCTCTTTCGTCGATACGAACGAGAAGTCCACTGAGATTAAGCTTGTGACCAATATCTTCAAATGAAACGTGAACACTGTCGCCTTTGTGGAGATGAAGTTCTTTCTTTCTGTCGGTGATTGAAAATCCTGAAAGACTTACATCACGAATCATAACGTCAGTATTGCCATGACCTGCCGAAGACATAGTGGCGATCTTAGAGACACCGACCCTAAAGGAATTTCTTCTATTGTAACGGATGCCGTCATTCTTCACTTGAAGAATATATTCAGACTGATAGTAAAGAATCTGGGCAGTTCTCCATATATAAGGAACACCGTCAGTATGGATAGCCTCAACCTCTATATGTACATTTTCGAATTTTAAAGGTTGGGTAAGATCCAAATTAATAGTTATGACTGAGATGTTTTCCCTTATACTTCTGTCGATGGTAGCACCAATCTCCATCTGCCTGTCCTGATTGCTTATTATCAGAGTAATATTACTTCCGGCATCTAAATCTGATAATTTTATACCCAAAAGTATAACCTCCCAATTAGCACGCAATTTTGTAGAATAATTATAACACATATATTAAAAAAAATGAAGTAAAAGTTTATAAATACTTAATTTTAGAGGAGAAGTATAAATTGTGTTATATGATTGCAATAGTCCTGAATGTAAAAGGAATTGATATTTCAATTTATGTATTGACAATATAAGGATAATAGTTTATTATAATAATAGTAATAATTACTGATATTTACGTTTGATGAAAGGAGGAGATATATGGTAAAGTATAGTAGGCAAAGAGAAGCGGTAAAGACGTTTTTGATGTCCAGGAAGGACCATCCCACAGCAGAATTTGTATATCAGAATGTACGTGAAGAGTATCCCAATATAAGCCTTGGGACAGTATATAGGAATCTTACGTTTCTTGTAGAAAATGGCGAGGCCATAAAGATATCCTGCGGTGATAAGTCGGAGCATTTTGATGGAAATCCAAAACCGCATTATCATTTTTACTGTAAGGAATGTGGTGGAGTATCAGATTTGGATATGGATGATTTATCATTTATGAATACACTGGCATCCAAGAATTTTAACGGTCAGATATGGGGCCACAATACTGTATTTTATGGGATTTGTGAGAATTGTTCAAAAAATTAAAAAAAAATATTGACAAATAGAAATAATATGTTATACTAAAACAGTAATCATTACTGATTTAGAAATGATTAACATAGAAGCATAAAAGAGAAGCAGACAAATATTCATTATTAATTAGTGCGAGAGGGCACGGAAAGAGGTATGTTATGGCAAAATATGTATGTAAAGTATGTGGTTATGTTCACGAAGGAGATTCAGCTCCTGAAAGCTGTCCTGTATGTAAAGTAGGCGCTGACAAGTTTGAGAAGATGGAAGGCGAAAAAGTATGGGCTGCAGAACATGTAGTTGGTGTTGCTAAGGGAGTGAGCGAAGATATCATTAAAGATTTAAGAGCAAACTTCGAAGGCGAATGTTCAGAAGTAGGTATGTACCTTGCAATGGCAAGAGTTGCTCATAGAGAAGGATATCCTGAAATCGGATTATACTGGGAAAAGGCAGCATGGGAAGAAGCAGAACATGCAGCTAAATTTGCTGAATTATTGGGAGAAGTATTAACAGACTCAACAAAGAAGAACCTTCAGATGAGAGTAGATGCTGAAAACGGCGCAACAGCAGGTAAATTTGACCTTGCAAAACGTGCTAAAGAAGCAGGCCTTGATGCAATCCATGATACAGTTCATGAGATGGCAAGAGACGAAGCTAGACATGGAAAGGCATTCGAAGGACTTTTGAAGAGATACTTTGCGTAAGCTATAAGCCATGCAAAATGGTGAAAATAACGTCGGGCAAGCTTGCTTGCACCGGCGTTTATTTTTAGCATTTTATAGGGCGCCAGCCCGACATGAGGATGAAGCGAAGCGAAATCCGAATGGCATGGCGCAAAAAGCCAATGGCACATATAGACTTATAGGGCGCCAGCCCGACATGAGGATGAAGCGAAGCGAAATCCGAATGGCATGGCGCAAAAAGCCAATGGCACATATAGACTTATAGGGCGCCAGCCCGACATGAGGATGAAGCAAAGCGAAATCCGAATGGCATGGCGAACTCGATATCTATATAACAACTACCATGAAATGTAGAAATTGATATATACGTCACTTTCATTGTTTGTATATAAACGAAGATACATATTAGTAGGTCTGGACACGTTCAAATCCTTCAAAGGAATTTCCAGGATAAAGCTTTGAGCTTCATTTGCTTTCCATGATTGCTTTTCATATATGGCAACAACAGGAACGGTTTTATCAAAAGATTCGTTTATAGATGCAATACCAAATAACTCGCCGGAGTTATAACTATCATTCCATTCCATATCGCAACCAAAGGTTACATTATAACATTCGATATACAGCACGCCATTTTCGATGCACGGAGTGTAAAACTCCCAAACATCATCTTCAGAAGATAAGCAATACCATTCTGCGCTGGCATTACTTGCAACTACGTAAGAAGGGCCGTCAGAAATATAAATAGTAATTTTGCTGTTTTTATCAACTTTCGTTCCGATTTCAGGTTCGGTTCTAATTACATTTCCCTGTTCGACATTGTCATTATTTTCATATTTAACACTTGGAATTAATCCATTAGAAGAAAGTATATTTTTTGCGGTTGCTTCGTCTGTATCTACAATATCCGGAATTGCAATCCTGTTATCAAGGAAAGGAATTTTGCTACAGCCGGTTAAAGATAGAACCAAGACACAAACTAAAAGAATAGAACTTAATTTTTTCATTTTTTACCTCCTGCACATTAAAAAAGTGTGTATAACACGACGCCACACTTTATAAAAAATATAAAATAATTTGAATAAATTATATCATAAATCGACATCAATGTAAAGAAACTCAAAATATACACAGTGCGATATATGGATATGACGTAAGTAAAAATAGAGATTGAATTTTCAGATAACCTATGTTATCCTTCAAGTAGGCAAAAGGAAATAAGAGTTCAATGCGGACACAAAAACGAAAACCCACGAGTGGCAGCTCGTGGGTTTTCTTGTCTACTTATTTTTCATGGCAAGATCGAACCATTAGGCTTGTTACCGTTTACTCCTCATCTACATATATAATAAGATGCATTGAAAATAAAAATTGTAAACTATATTCGTCTAATTAAAAATCCATAAAACTTTTTTTGATTTATTTGGAACTTATATACAAAGAGGTGGATAAGACCTCTAAAATCAAAAAAAGGAGGCACTGGCTATGGAACAGATGATTTATGAAGCCATCGATGAATTATTTAAAGATGACAAATACAATATGAATGAAAAGCAGGTAATTAATACGAAAACAGGGATATGTGAGGTGATACCCGTAACCGAGGACATAAAGATTATTGATTACAGTGATGATATAGATAGGGAATGTCGCTATCTTAGAGGTTATGTATTAGGTGTGGGAAGCGAGCTTAGCTATGATAAAGCAATTGAATGTACCAACAGACTTTACGGGATGTGTGTAACAGATATTGACGACATAGTTGAAAGTATAGAAAAAATTCATAACATGGAAAATAATCCTGGGAGCTTTATCGGTATGAATGATGAAGAACTTGCTGAACTTGCAGCAGAAGAAAGTGAAAGCGGTGAACTGTATAAGGTTGTGGTATATGCAAAACAGTTAATCAAAAGAAACCATCCTTTGGGTTACATTTTATATGGGGATTTGCTTGGTGAACAGGGGTATTTCGGAAAAGATTATAATGCTGCACGTATATGCTACGCAAAAGCGGGTGAACTGTTAAATGATATGGAGCTTGGTAATAATGTACATTTAATTTATATAATATCTTCTTATGAAGAAGAAGACAATATTCCGCAGGCAAGAAGGTGGGCAGAAAAGGCCTTAGAATTAGGGGCTGAAGAAAGTGTAGAGACATGGGAATGGTTAAAGGAAAATTATGAAAGATGTAGCGTGTGGAACAGCAACGAGCCGATTAGTGTGATAAGTATACCGGAAGGTTATTTTGACGGAATAATTGGAAAAAAACAGGTTACAAAATCTATATCATCACAGGAAGAAATAGATGATATTGCATCTTATTTTGAAGGTTTCGTAGGGATGGAAAAGGTTAAGGCACAGATTGAAAAGATATATAATACCGTCAAGCTTCAGGCAAGAAGGGATGCAATTCTTAGAGAAAGAGGTGAAGAACCTGCTCAAAACGAAAAAGGATATAATTTTGTCCTTTTAGGTAATCCGGGAACAGGAAAGACGACAGTGGCAAGAATAATTGCCAAGATTTTGTATGATATTGAAGTCCGTGAAAGAGAAACTCTTATAGAAGTGGAACGTTCAAGAATAGTAAGTAACCATATAGGTGAAACAGGAAAACAGATGAGAAATATTCTTGATGAGGTTGCAGGGGGAACATTATTTATAGATGAAGCTTATACTCTATATAAAGAAGATTCAGAGTCAGATTTCGGTCAGGAAGCTATTGATACGTTGATGAAGGATATGGAAGACAACAGAGATTCATATTCTGTAATTATTGCAGGTTATCGCGAGCCAATGCTCAATATGATAAGGAAATCAAACAGCGGATTCAGGTCCAGATTTACATATCTGATAGAAATACCGGACTATACTGATGAAGAACTTATTAAAATGGCTCATATGCATATTGAGAGGATGAAATATCAGTTGGAAGATGGTGTGGACGATGCTATCAAAAAAAATATTTTACATGATAGAATCGATGAAACATTTGGAAATGCAAGATATATAAGAGAACTTGTAAACAGGGCGGTGGAAAATCAGGCTGAGCGTTTGAACAAGCAGGGTGAAATGTCGGAGCAGGATATATTTACATTAAAGGCAGAAGATTTTTGGCAGGATAATTCGGAAGAAAAGACAGTGGAACAATATCTTGAAGAACTTGATTCTATGACCGGTCTTGACGGTGTGAAGGAAGAAGTAAAGGCATTGGTCAACAGGATTACCGTTATGGCGGAGATGGAGAAGAGAGGACTTGATGTATCAGATGATTATGGTACGCTTCATATGGTGTTTAAAGGCAATCCGGGAACAGGAAAAACAACCGTTGCAAGATTACTCGGCAAGATATATAGTGCACTTGGCGTACTGAAACGAGGTGATGTTTTTGTGGAATGCAACAGAGGAAAGCTTGTAGGAAAGTATCAGGGGCATACCGCAGACAATGTAAATAATGTGGTAAAAAGTGCAATGGGCGGAATATTATTTATAGATGAGGCGTATGCTCTTTCACAAGGTGAAAACGATTCGTTTGGCCAGGAGGCAATAGATACCCTTGTGTCGGAAATGGAAAATAATCGTAACAGACTTATGGTAATACTTGCGGGATACAGTGATGAAATGGATAGATTTATGGAACGAAACCAGGGATTGAAGAGTCGTATACCAAATGAAATCGTATTTGAAGATTACGATGGGGAAGATTTACTTGAAATTGCCATAAAGATGCTTACCACAAAGAAGATGAACCTTGATGAAAATGCTGTGGAACCGTTAAGAGCGCTGCTTGCAGAAAGAATGAAAACAGAGGATTTTGGTAATGCAAGAGGTGCAAGAAATATAGTTGATGAAATAATTCGTAACCAAAACATAAGAATTGCAGGTGTGTTAAGGACAAATCCTGAGTTGATATCTGATGAAGAACTTGTAAAGATTACGGAGGGAGATATATATTAATAGGCTTTCGGGTGGGCTTACTATAAACAATTTACTGTTTCTGACGATATATATTGTGAAAGACAGTGGCTGAACCTATCGAGGCTGAACTTAATTGGAAGATTAAGACTATACAGCATGTAGATTTGGCTGTTTAATAAGCTTATAAGTAAAGTGGAGAATGTTATGGAATGGACTAAGAAGTATAAAAAAGCAATTACATTTAGTTATGACGACGGAGTTGAACAGGATTTGCGACTTCTTGAAATATTAAACAGGTATGGTTTGAAGGCAACTTTTAACTTAAATACAGGACTTGGCAGGCAGAGTTACAGTTGGAAATACAAGGAGTTGGAAGTGTTCAGACTTGATCTTGAAAAGTATGTAAATGCATATGATGGTCATGAAATCGCTGTTCATACATTAACACATCAAAATATGTCACAATTGGATGAAAAAAGCTTGGATATAGAACTTATTAGGGATTATGAAAATATTACAAAGCTTTTTGGAGAAGAACCGGTTGGAATGGCATATCCTTTTGGGGTATATTCCGACAATATAATAAAGAGATTGGATGAGCTTGGTTACAGGTATGCGAGAACCGTAGAATCTAACCATTCTTTTGAAATACAAAGAGATTTGCTGAGATTTAAGCCGACTTGCCATCATGATGATGAAATGTTGTTTGAGCTTGCAGACAGATTTTTAAATACAGAATCGGAGACACCGGAGATTTTCTATGTATGGGGACATGCATATGAGTTTGAAGGTAATCACAATTGGGAAAGATTTGAAAAGTTTTGTAAAATGATAAGCAATAGAAATGATATTTTCTACGGAACAAATAAAGAAGTTTTATTATAAGTAAATCTAATCATAACAGAAAATACTGTTTCTGCCGATATATATAGTGAAAAGCAGATATCTGCTTATTTCGTGTACCCAAAAAGGAGTTTGGGTTAAAAACGCAAGGAGGTGCTATATATGAAAATTCAAAGCAGTGCCATAAGTATGTCTTCACAACGTGAATACAACTATTATGAGCAGAAAACATCGGCGTCACTTATTACGACTGCCGACGAAGCAGCGCTACTGGATTTTTCTAAGGAAGGTGTCAGCCTTATGGAGCAGATGCAGGAGAAACAACTGCAGATAGAGGCAGACGAAAAAGAAAGAGACAGACAGCAGGAACAAAATATGCTAAACAGTTTTGTTGAGCATATGAAACGGATGAGGGAACAGGAGAAAGTGGCTGAACCTATCGAGGATGAACTTAATTGGAAGATTAAGCTGATGAGAAAAATCCTTGATATCTTAAACGGAAAAGGTGACTCTGAGGAATACTCTGCAGAACTTAAGAAATTAAGGAATGAGTATAAGGGAAAAGGAGCATTTAGAATTAATACCGGAAGTGAACCTGTAAGCACAGGTGGTGCCGCATCGCCTACAAGATGGACAAAGACAACCGTGGAAAGTGCATTTATCACGGAACGTGAAATGACGGCATTTGAAGCCGTAGGATATGCACGGACAGCTGACGGACGTGAGATTGAGTTCGGAGTGACCCTTGAAATGTCCAGGGCATTTTGCGCTCAGTATGAAAGTCTTGTGCAGGAAAGTTACATCGTAACAGACCCATTGGTTATTAATCTTGATACCAATGTAGCCTCTGTGACAGATCAAAAGTTTTTATTTGACTTAGATTCAGATGGTGAAACGGAACAGATATCCTTTACAGGCGAAGGTAGCGGATTCCTTGCCATAGATAAAAATGGTGATGGAATTATTAATGACGGTTCTGAACTTTTTGGAACACAGTCAGGTGATGGATTTAAAGATTTGTCGTCTTATGATGAAGACAGTAACGGCTGGATAGATGAAAACGATAAAGTATTTGATAACTTAAAGGTATGGGCAAAGGCATCAGATGGTACAGACATATTGATGACTTTAAAGGATGCAGATGTAGGGGCAATTTATCTTGGCAATGCATCTACGGAATATTCGCTTAAAAATGCAGAAACCAATTCAACCAATGGTATTATACGTCAGACAGGTGTATATCTTAAAGAATCAGGCGGAGTTTCAACTATACAGCATGTAGATTTGGCTGTTTAATAAGTTTATAAGTAAAAACTCTCGGGTTTCACGTTAACTTATTGAGATAATCTCAATAAGAACATGAAATCCGAGAGTTATTTTATTGCTGCGCAATACCGCTATATTATGTTATGCAACTGTCTGACCGGCAGTTTTTTTCTTATTGATTACAAATACAGTAACACCTGCACCGGCTGCAATGGCAACTAAAAGAACTGCGATTATGATAAATGCAGAATTGTTTGATTCAGGTTTTACATTACAAAGCACATATGTACTAAAGTGTGTAAGTTCAGCAGTTATCTTACCACCATTTACATCTATCTTAATTTCTTCTTTCTTTCCGTCATCAGATATATAGAACATCTTGAGATTCTTTGATGAAAGAGTTTTTGGCATATCAAACTCAATTTTAACCTTGCCGTTTGGCTGAACCTGTGCATTGTCAAGTGTAGCAGTAATTTCAAATACTACGAATTTGTCTTCTTCAACAACTTCAGCAAGAGCTTTTTCAACTTTCTCATAGTGTTTTCCTTCTGTCGGCTGTTCAACTTTAACTACTGTGTTTTCTGCAAATGAAGAACCACCGTCTACTTTTACACCCTGCACGACTTCGTATATAACAAGATTAGTTGTAGCTTCTTCTGTGGCATCTTCCTTTGGAGATGTAGTTTCATCAGAAGTAGTGGTTTCATCAGAAGTGGTTGTTTCCGGTTCAGTAGTAGGAACTTCTGTAGTTGTTTCAGGTTCTGTAGTAACTTCTTCCTTAGTAGTTGTTTCCGGTTCAGGAGTTGTAGGCTCTTCGAACTTTGTTGACCATGTTATCAGATTCTTTATATCAGGTATGGAGTCAGCTTTTTCAGAACTTAAAAATATAACATTTTTGCCGTCATACTTTACGCGGAACTTAAGGTCCGGTGAATTTTCGTTTTCAATATATACAGCATATTTACCGTTTGTAAATTCATATACGGCTTTTTTTAATTCGCTATCAGACAACTCTGTGCCTGTCCACTCACGGAACATAGATACAGCTTCTTTACTTGTATCACTCCAGTTTGGCATACAATGCTTAAAATATAAAGTATATTCGTCTTTTCCGTCAGATGTATAACCAACTAAATTGTATGTTCCTGAACCGCCTGCACCGCCAAAACCTAATATTATGTAGGAATCAGAAGCGGCATCATAATATTCAGAGTCCTGTATGCTTTTAAAAGTAAAGTGCGTTTTTGCGGTTTTTTCAAACTCTGCGGCAGAAATCTTAAATTCCATCATATCAGGGTCAGAAAGGTATTTGTCATTGTCGAAGTGTTTTTTGTATGTATAAAATACAATAACATCTGTCGTAAATCCGTCAGGATAATAATTGCCCCAAGTATGATACTGATGAAAGTTTGAGATATCTGCAGAGTTAAAAACTTCGCAATAGTTCTCTTCTGCATGTGCTACATCTGCACAACAAAGTAAAATAAGTGCAATTGCCATAGCTGTTACACATTTTAATACGCCCGGCAATTTCACGTTTGCAAGTAAATAATTTAATCTTTTACTCATAGGCACCTCCGTGTAAATCTGTAATATTTTGTTTTCCCACATCCACTATATTTGCTATAGATATTGTATCTCTTTATGGTGTGTTTTGTCAATGATGTTAAAAGGTTGTTGAAAGAAAATGTCTAAAATGGTAAAATTACACTTAGGTAAAATGGTCGGTGGAATTAAAAAATCAAGAAAAATTTTAAAATCAAAAATTTTTTCAAATTTATAAAACTTTTTTTAATCAGGGTGGAACTATTATACAGAAAGACAAAATTACAATGAAAAGGAGATTAAAATTATGTCAGCTTTAGATAATGTAGTAAGAGCACAAAATCAAGCCTATAGCAGAGGCGATGCTAAAATTTATGAATCACGCCGAATGACAAAATACCGTTTAACTATGACAGGATATTGGGATTATATATTTTTAATGATTCCGTTTGCAATTATGATTGCACCTATTTTTTACTGTCTGCTTAGTATGAGAGCATTTGCAGGTAAGGATATAGGTCCGGTATTGTCAACTTTACTTTTGTTATTTACATTTGCTGTTATGGCTGTAACAGTGATTAATTTTCTTGCAGCAAGACTTATCTATTTTACGGATTTAAATGCCTATGGGTGTTATAAGTTTGGCTTTAAAAATTCCCCATATGCTTTGGCAACAGGTGTTTCAAAGTGGGACCTTAAGCATGATAAGGGTCTTGTAGGTGAATTTAAGGGATATGTACTTAGTAAAAGTTTAAAAGTGCCACATAAGATTTTATATAATGTGTGCGTACCTATGCCAAACGGAAACTTCCAGGAGGTAGACTGTATAATTATTACAGGTTCTATGATTTACGTTATTGAATGTAAAAACCGTGGCGGAAACTTTGTCGGAAGGATTGATGATGAAGTATGGACACAGTTTATCGGCAGACAACAGAATCCGACAGGCAATATATATATTCAGAATGAAAAGCATGTAATGGCAGTTAACAGATTTTTGCTTGATAAAGATATCGTGCCAAATGGTGTAAATGTATGTACAAATGTACTTTTATTTGTAGGTCAGATGGGAATTGATATAGACCGTAAACCGCTTGACTTTATGTATGGTGACTTAAAACACATAAAGAAATACATAGAACAGAATGAAAAGCTTTGGGATGACGGAACTGATACTACAGAGATAGTAGAAGAAATCTATGATGCACTTTTACCATATTCATTGTATACACCTGCGGAAAGAAAACGAATGATGGATATGAGAGATGCAAGAAAGGCAGAGTTTGAACTTGGCGATTTCAAACAGGTAGTTGTGCCTGAAGGAATTCCGGGAGTAACAGAGCCGGGAGAAGAAGCAGTTATCAGATATAACAATGTATATACACAGCTTCTTTTTTCTAATGGTGCAACAGGAAAGAATTATTCAACATGCTGGCAGACAAGAACAGATATACCGGCAGAATATTTAAGATAGGAGGACTTTGCATATGTATAACGATAGAGAAATCTCAAAAGGCGTAAGTCCTGAAAGAGTAGAAGAATTTAAGAAAAAAACTGCAAATTCGAAGAATGGATTTAATTTTAAGGCAATTATATGGGCAGTGTACCTTGTTACAGCAGTATTTTTACTTATAACAGGTGCGATTTTTATGGCACTTAACGGTATGATGGACAAGAATTTTGCAAGTGGTTGCTTTGGTAGCGGAATCTTTTCATCAGATGATGATAAAGATAATCAAGGTGGCAATCAGAACGGCAACAATGGTGGAAATGATGATGTTTCGGCTATGTCAGATGATGAAATTGAAAATATGGTAAAAGAGAGCGTTATCAAGGGGAAATGGACTGTATCAGATACCGCGGCTCCTGCGTCAGATTTTAGTTATGAAGAAAGTGACAATTATATTACCATAACAAAGTATAATGGTACTGCGGAAGTAGTTGAAATACCGGCACTTATAAACGGTAAACCGGTTATAGACATATACAATGATGCGTTTGCAAATAATGTATATCTTAAAGAAGTGGTTATGCCGGATACAGTAGTTTATATCAGATGGTATGTATTTGCAGGATGCGAAAAGTTAGAGAAGGTTACATGTTCTAAAAACCTTATACTTATTGCAAGAGGTGCTTTTGAAGGTTGTAAGTCACTTAAAACTTTTGAGTGCGGAAGTGAAAATACAGGCTTGCGAAATGTGGAATGGTATGCATTTAAGAACTGTACATCACTTGAAAGCTTTGTAATGAACGGAAAATGCAATTTTGGGGAAGTTGGTATAGGAAAAGAAGCATTTGCAGAATGTGGCAAACTTACAAATGTTAAGCTTGCGGAAAATGTTACATATTTAGAAGAATTTGCATTTGTAAGATGTGAAGGATTGACGGGAATTGATTTGCCAAAGAGTCTTGTTACCATAAAGTATGAAGCATTTAGTTATTGTAAAAATCTTAAAAATATAGATATTTCCAATGTTACTACATTTGAAAACGGAGCATTTTTAAATTGTGAATCTCTTGAAGAGATTACAATTTCACCGGATGTTATAACTCTTGGAAGAAATGTATTTAAAGACTGTACATCACTTGAGAAGATTACTTTAAGCGAAAAGAAACTTGGCGCAGAAGAAAACGGCCTCGCTATTCAAAGATATTGCTTTGAAAATACAGCGATTACAGAAATTATAATTCCGGGAAATTATTGCAGCTTGGAAGAAGGAGCATTTTATAATTGTCCTAATCTTGAAAAAATCGTATGGCTTAACAGTGGAAAGAATACGAAAAATCAGTATATGGATAATAAAGTATTTTCAGAGTCGAAAAAACTTAAAGATATTTATCTTCCGCTTACGTTGGAGAGTATGGGTTGGATGGAAATGGATAAAATCAATGAAAATCTGGTTATTCATACTGTGGAAGGCAGCACGGGATGGAAGTTTGCCGAGGAAAATAGCTTAAAAACAGAGATTTGGGACGAAAAAACATACTAAAAGGTGAATATATGGCAGTAGAACAGGAACTTTTAAGAGGAATTGCCCTTATGAGAGAGGGTAAGGAGGAAGGCTTTAATATTGTATATGCACACACTCATAATTATGTATATGCAAGAGCAAAGGTTGTAATGGAAAGTGAAGAGGAAGCCCTTGACCTTACACAGGAAACTTATATACAGGCATTTAAAAATATTAATTCTCTTAACGATGACAATAAAATATATGCGTGGTTAGGCTCTATTGCCTATAATCAGGGTATGCGTCTGTTCCGTAAGATGAGAGATGACCTTGCGGATGAAGATTTTGAGTTTATCTTTGAAGATATAGTAAGTGAAGATATAGAAACCCAACCGGAAGAAAGGTTAGACAAACAGGAAACGTCCAGAATAGTAAAGGATATGATTGACAGTCTTCCGGCGGTTCAGAAGGCAGCTGTAGTTGCATTCTATTATGATGATATGAAGATAGATGAAATAGCTGATGTTTTTGAATGTTCGCCCAATACCATAAAAAGCAGACTTAACTATGCTAAGAAGGCTTTGAAGGAGATGGTGGAAGATTATGAGAAAAAGAATCATCACAAGCTTTATTCGCTTTCGCCGATTGTTCTCTTATGGGCAATCAGGGCTCTTATGGATACCGGATATTATGGTATGGCAGAGTCATCGGTACAATCGGTCTACAATGCTATTTGCGGTATGCTGAAGCTTATACCGCAGGCGCTTGGCGTGGTGACAGGTGGTGTTGCCGCAGGAGGTGCAGCAGCTGCTGTAAAGCAGGGAACCGGACTTCATGCTGTTAATTCAGCGAAGAATGCTTCAGGTATTAAAACGCAACCGGTGAATTCATCAGGTGCAACAGGAAAAACGGTTAAGAAAGCGGCCAAAAAGGGTATGAGCTTCTTTAAGAAGTTCCTGCTTGGAACGGCTGTGACTGCAGGTGTAGGAACGGCAACAACTGTAGGCGGCATTAAGTATTATGAAGTGCAGGATCAGAAAAAGTACGATAATGTTCTTGACTATGAAGAAGTAGATTTTACGGATAATCATGAAAATGGTTGGGATATAAAAGATAACACCCTGATTATATATGATAATTATGAGGTGACAGATTATTCCGTAAATATGTTGTTACCTATATGTAATGCACCTTGGGGTGATAAAAAGAATGATATAAGAAAGATAATCATAGAGGATGGTGTAACGGCTATCGGAAAAGGAGCTTTCTATTCACTTAAAAAAGTCAGAACCGTATATATTCCTGATAGTGTAACGAGCATTGGAGATTATGCATTTGCACGTATGTATGAGCTTGAAACAGTTGCCATTTCGGATAATGTTAAAAAGATGGGTACGGCGGCATTTTGGTGGTGTAAAGGCATTGATAATGTTGTGATAGAGGAAGGAATTACAACTCTTGAAAACGGCGTATTTGCAGATTGTGATGCAATGACTGTGATTACAATTCCGTCGTCAGTTACATCCATAGATAACAGAGCATTTACCGGCACGGTAAAGAATCTGAAAACTATCAAAGGAGTATCCGGCTCGGAAGCAGAAAAATTTGCAAAGAGATACGGTTATGAGTTTGAAATAATAAAATAAACAGAAAAGTTGCTGTAAAAGATACTAAATAAAAAATCGTTGTGAGCATTGCTTACGACGATTTTTTAGCGTGTTTGTTCTTGCTTTTGAACCATTATTTTTATAAATTTTTAATAATTCATATTGTTCAATTTGACAATTTACTATGGTAAATCGGGCAAAAATATGGTAAAATTTCACTATGATTTCGCTTTTTGGAGAGCAAAGCGGACAATTAATAAGAGTAAATTAGTTTGAGAGAGAATGGAGAGCTATCGTAATGAAACTAAACTATGATAAGGAACAACTCCTTGACGTAATTGACAAAGTAGTTAAGAAAACACTTACTATGGATATGACATGGGAGTGGCCATGTGGCGTGGCATATTACGGAATATGCAGAGCTTATGAATTTACTAAGAAACAGGAATATCTGGATGCACTTATAGAATGGGTTGACAACTATATTGAACTTGGTCTTCCGCCTTGGACTGTCAATACATGTGCCATGGGACATACAATGATTACATTGTATGAGGCTACAGGAGATGAGAAGTATTGGAACATTGCATTGTCAAAGCTTGATTATCTAAGAAATAAGGCGTTAAGATTTGGAGACAATGTTTTACAGCATACAGTTTCTGTTAAGAATGACTTTCCGGAACAGGCATGGTGCGATACATTGTTTATGGCAGCATACTTTATGATTAGAATGGGCCGTAAGATGAATGATGAGGAGATAATTGCAGATGCATGTAACCAGTATTACTGGCACATACAGTATCTTCAGAATAAAGAAACAGGATTTTTCTATCACGGATATGACAATATAGCAAAGAACCATATGTCAGGCTTCTTCTGGGGAAGAGCAAATGGTTGGGCAGCATATACTATGGCTATGGGCAAGAATTACATTAATTATCTTTATCCTACATTTATGGAGATGGATTGTTCTCTCAGGGACCAGCTTGCAGGCCTTAAAGCTGTTCAGACGGAAAATGGTCTTTACAGAACTATCTTAGATGACGAAGAGTCTTATGAGGAAGTTTCGGCATCATGTGGTATAGCGGCAGCTATGATTATGAATGGTAATCCTTTACATACAAAGTATGTTCAGAAGTCGTTAAACGGAATTCTTGAAAACATAACAGACGACGGAAGAGTATTAAATGTATCAGGTGGTACAGCTGTTATGGTAGACAGGGAAGGTTATCGTAAAGTTCCGAAGAGCTGGATACAGGGCTGGGGACAGGGACTTGCCCTTGCATTTCTTGTAGATGTAGCTTTCCTTACGGAGCAGGAATAATTTGAAATGTAAGTGATTTGACAGATAGAGAGAAGAGTTTTAGGAGGATTTAAAAGTGCAAAAAAGAAGTTTGTTAAGAAAACTTTTGGTTTTGGGACTGGTTACTATAATGATAGCTTCTGCATTTGCAGGTTGTAAGAAGAAACCGGCAAGTACAGGAGGTAATGAAACAAAACCGGAAAAGCTTAAATTTGATTTTGGTATCGATGCATCATATACCAAAGATGATTGGACAGCAGTTACTGTCAATAAGAAAAATAAAAATGACCAGAAAGGATACTTTTACTCTAAAGCAAAGGGTTATGGTTTCCTCGGTGACAGTGTATTGACAGGAAAGCAGGAGATGAAAATGGATCCGGAAGGCGATGAACTTGCGCAGGAAGTTTATTCTGACTATGTAATTGCCAAAGGAGAAACTTTCGTTGTCGATGTTGAAGAAGGCTATTATACGGTACAGATTGTTGTTGCCACAAAGAGTGAAAGCAAGACAGTTATAAAGGTAGAAGGTGTGGAAACACCTACACTTGGTACAGCAGGTAAGTATGTAATAGCAACTCTTGAAAATGTAAAGGTTTCTGACGGACAGTTAACATTTAAGATAGACGGTTCGGGAACTATGGGCGGTCTTGTAAATGCCATCAGCATTTCTCAGGTTGATGCCCCGGCAAATCTTGCAGGAACTATGGATTTTGCAAATTCACAGGTAAGCCTTTCATGGGACGCAGCCGATGGCGCTGAAAGCTATAATGTATACAGAACAGATGAAACAGGCGAAGTTAAGTTAATTGCAAATGTTAAAGAAACTTCTTATGTAGATAAAGAAGTAGAAGTAAGACATACATATTCATATTACGTAACGGGTACCGTTGATACGGGAGCAGAATCTGCAGCAACTGATGCTGTTGAATTTAGTATTATAGATTCAAATGTAGCAGCACCTGAAGCACCCGGAAATCTCGTGGTAAGTGATATTTCAAGTAATTCAACAACACTTACATGGAATGCAGTAGAAGGTGCAGATGTATATGCCGTTTACTGGTCAGACAGAAAAGGTGTTGAAGGCTCACTTGCAGGATATAAATTGTTATTTGAAACAAATGATATAACAGCTACATATGAAGCATCAACATTTAATTCAAGATACTACAAGGTAGTTGCGGGAAATAACGGTGGATATTCAGATTATGCCATTATAAAGGCAAATAGCGGTATGGATCTTACAATCCAGCTTGAATATCTTGACAGAAATGCAGTTGCAGTAAAAGTTGATTCAGGTGTTTATGTAGGATTCAAATTATCAATTGATGAATATGCAGACGGAAGAGAATTTGAACTTTACAGAGACGATACTCTTATCAAGACATTTGCGGCAGATGAAGCAACAAACTACATTGATGCAGACGGAACGGCATCATCAAAATATGTTATAAAGGCTGTTAAAGACGGTAAAGCCTTAAATGAAACAGAATACATAACAGTAAATGAACAGGATTACTACGAGATACCATTGGATAAGCCGGAACCTACAGTTAAGCTTCCGGATGGTAATTCTTATACATACAGCGCAAATGATACATCAGTAGGTGATGTTGATGGTGATGGTGTATACGAATACTTTGTAAAGTGGGACCCAAGTAATGCGAAAGATAATTCACAGTCAGGATATACAGGACCTGTTTATATTGATTGCTATACACTCACAGGCGAAAAACTTTGGAGAGTAGACCTTGGAATTAATATAAGAGCAGGTGCACATTATACACAGATGTCAGTATTTGACTTTGACGGTGACGGCAAGTCAGAATTGATTGTAAAAACAGCTGACGGTACAGTAGACGGCAAGGGCAATGTTATCGGTGATGCTACTGCTGATTATAGAAATGAAGGCGGATATATATTGTCAGGACCTGAATATCTTACATTGTTTGACGGTCAGACAGGAGAGGCTCTTGATACTATTGATTACAATCCACAGAGAGGAAGCGTAGGAAACTGGGGCGATTCATATGGTAACAGAGTAGACCGTTTCCTTGCATGCGTAGGTTACCTTGACGGCGAAACACCAAGTGCAATTATCTGTAGAGGATATTATACAAGAGCTGTTCTTACAGCTTATAACGTAGTTGACAAAAAACTTGTTGAAGTTTGGGTTTGCGATTCTAAGGATGCAGGAAAAGGAGCTCTTGCAGGTCAGGGTGCTCACTATGCTATGGCAGCAGACGTAGACCAGGATGGTTATGATGAAATCGTATATGGTTCAGCAACAGTTGATCATGATGGTTCATTGATGTATACACTGGCAGGAGCTAACAACGGAGCAGGTGGCGGACATGGTGATGCAATCCATGTAGGTGATTTTGACCTTAGTAATCCGGGACTTGAAATCTTTATGGTTCATGAATCATATCCAAATGATGCAGGTATTGAAATGCATGATGCGGCAACAGGTAAATATCTTTACAGTGTTGCTACAAATACAGACGTAGGTCGTGGTATGGCAGCAGATATTGATCCAAATCATCCGGGTGTTGAAGCTTGGGCAACAGGTACAGACGCATGGAATTCACCATTAGGATATATGTTTGCCGCAGGCGGTGAAGTTATAACAAATTCAATTCCTGTTGCAAACTTCTCAATCTGGTGGGACGGAGATATGGGTAGAGAGATTCTTGACCACAGCTTTTCAAGTGCTGCAGGAGCAGGAGTTCCATTGATTCAGGATTGGGATTTCGATAAGAAAACAGCTGTAACCATAAAGAAGTTTGATGGTACATATTCAAACAACTGGACTAAGGGTAATGTTTGTATCCAGGCCGATGTAATAGGTGACTGGAGAGAAGAAGTTGTTGTAAGATCAACAGACAGCAAGTTCCTCAGAGTTTATACTACAACAGATGTATGTGAAACAAGAATTTATACTCTTATGCATGATAAGCAGTACAGAGTTCAGACTGCTTCACAGAACGTAGGTTATAACCAGCCACCGAATACAAGTTTCTATATCGGATTTGACGAAGATTTAATGGAAATTCCTGTAAGAGATTTTGAATATGCAGAATAAGAAAGGCGTTTACATTTGTGAAACGGGTGATGGTTATGAATATATTTAAAAAGATAGGCAAAACGGCTGCTTTGGCAGCCGCAGGCCTTATGATAAGCGGAACATTGGCTATGGCAGGAGGCGATAGTGTGAAAGCAGATACTGAAAATGGAATTACGATTTTCCTTGCAGGTGATTCTACAGTTTGTGACTGGGATGCCATAAGAGGAGAAGGATATTATGAGCCACAGGCAGGATGGGGACAGATGCTTTACAGATATTTTGATGATACGGTTACTGTAAAGAACGGTGCTATAAGCGGATACTCATCTAAGACATTTTATCAGGGATGCGTGGCAAAAAATGACTATGTAAAGCATTTGGAAGAATTACTTAAAACTGCTGAAGAAGGTGATTATCTTCTTGTTCAGTTTGGACATAACGATTCTTCAAAGCCTACGGAAGAACAGCTTGTTACAAGACCGGATATAGCGGAAAGACATGTAGAACCTGAAGAATTTAAGGAATGGCTTTTAAAATATGTTGTTGATGCAAGAGCAAAGGGAGTAACACCTGTTCTTGTCACACCTTGCGGAAGATATTCTGTAAGTAACGGAAAGTTTGTTTCTAACTTTACCGGTTATGTAGAAGCTATGAAAGAAGTAGCAGCGGAAAATGACGTGATCCTTGTAGATTTAGACGCAAAGAGCCGTGCCTACTACAATGAAGTTGGTGAAGAAGGCGCAAAGAGCATTTTCCTTTTCTGCGAGGCAGGTATGTATGATTCATATTATAAAGATGGTGCGCAGGATAAGACACATTTTCAGAAATTTGGTGCTATACAGCTTGCAAGAATGGTAGCTGAAGGACTTAAGGAAGCCGGAGCGACAGGACTTGTAGAACGTATGAAAGACAATGTTGAAAGACCGGAAACAGCACCGGCAACACCTACAAATATAGAAGTTTTGGTTGATAAGGGTACAATGTTTACTTTCACATGGGATGAAGTCGAAGGTGCAGACCTTTATACAGTATATAGAGTTGTAACTATGAATAATGGAAAAGAGCTAATATCCGTTGCAAAACAGACAGAAGAAAATAAATGTGTATTTTCTGACCTTGATAAGGATAAAGAGCATACATTCTATGTAGTAAGTAAAAATATGTCCGGTGAGTCAGAAGAAAGCGAACGTGTAACAAGAGGTTCGGCAGAAGGAACAACTACAAAGAAAAAAGTTAACAATATGACAGTTGCAAGCGATGAAGGCGGCGGACTTGCAGATATTCTTCCGTTTATAGGAATTGGTGCCGCTGTAGTAGTTGTTGTGGCAGTAGTTGTATCAGTAGTTATAGTTGTATCAAAGAAGAAAAAAGGAGAATAGTTATGCTTCGTAAGATAGTAATAAAAATCGGTGCAACGGTTCTCTGTGCGGTAACAGTATTGACAATTATGACAGCAGGAAAAGCCGAAGAAGTAAAGGCCGAGGAAAATGTTATGACATATGAATATGGTGACGATGGCATCGTAGACGGAAGTCTTGAACTTAAAACAGATGCCGTGGCAGGAAAGAATTATACCGTTACGATAGTGTTTACAGGGACAGAAGAAGGGAAAACAACTTTAAATATCGGTTACGACAGAGTGACAGATGATCAGATTGTTCCAAATGTAAACGGCGGAAGTGACAGAAGCGGACTTTTAGGTGAAACCGTAAAGGCCGGTGAAGAACAGAAACGTTCATTTAATGTAGCTGCTATTGAAGACGGCATTACATTTAAGTTTAATGGAAAAGGTAAAATTGTAAGCATTACTTTAAAAGAGCTTACAGTTAATACAGAGAATCATAAAACAACAATATATACAATCGGTGATTCTCTCGTACAGACATATACAGATAAGTATGCACCACAGACAGGCTGGGGACAGATGTTGCAGGAATACTTTAACAGCGATACGGTACAGTGTGTAAATCATGCGATTGGTGGAAGAAGTACGGGTAATTTTATTCGACAGGGCCGATTTAATGAAGTGCTTACAAAGTTATGTCCGGGTGATTATGTATTTATCCAGTTTGGTCACAACGATGCAACGGTAGGTAATGAAGACAGATACGTGTCTGTGGAAGATTATAAGAAAAATCTTGCAGACCACTATATCAAAGCTATAGAACAAAGAGGTGCTACAGCCGTCCTGGTTACACTTGCCAACAGAAATGATTACAATGCAAAGACAGGCGTATTTAACGTAAGTTTTTCTAATTACGTTACTGCTATGAGAGAAGTTGCAGCAGAAACAGATACAAAACTTATCGATTTAAATGCCAAAACAGTAGAAAAGTTTACCGAACTTAATAAAGAATATGGTGTTGGCATAACAGAAGCAATTATTTATAATCATGCCATAGCAGGTGCATATGCAGGAGATTATGTTGCAGGTGTGGCAGATAATACACATCTTCAGAAGTACGGAGCATATCTTGTGGCAGGTATGGTAGCTGAAGGAGTTAAGGAATTAGAACTTCCGGTTATATCAGATGGTTGCGTGATTCCTGTTCCTCCTACAAAAGTACCGGATGCACCTACAGGAATTGAAACAAGAAAGTACTTAGGTTCAATAAGTCGAATTAAATGGAAAGCTGTAGAAGGTGCTGATTTCTACAAGGTATATGTGGCAGATGTAAGAGAAGGTGTTATAGACGGAGAATATGAGCTTGCAGGATATACAACGGTCTGCGACTTTGCATATGATGATGCTGCACTTAAGCATGACTATGCATACAAAGTAGTGGCTATAAACGCAGCAGGTGAATCAGAAGAATCAGAAGTGTTTATATTTGAAAGTGAAATAGAAACTACAAAGAAGAAAGTTAACAACATGACAGTAGCATCAGAAGAATCAGGAATTGATATAGCGAAGGTTCTTCCTATAGTTGGTATTGCAGTCGCTGTAATAGCAGTTATTGGTGTAGTAGTTGCTGTAGTGGTTATGAAAAAGAAGAAGTAGAGTGGTTGTATAAATAATGGTTGAATATGAGGTAAGAAGTGTATGAAAAAAGGTGTCATTATATTTATAGTGCTGTTGTTATTATGTGGAACAGCAGTTATAGGAATTTATAATCTGCAATCTGATAAAAGGAAAGGTTGTAGTGGATATATAAAAGCAACAGTATTTTCAGAAGATGAAAAATATATAATGGTTGAACCGATTGATTTTATAGACCGACTTTTTCTTGGAAAGAAGATAAAGGTAAGCAAGAAAACAGTTTCACCATATTCAATTAGGGAATTTCAAAATATAGATGAAAAAATCAGCATATCTTTTAATAAAGAAACAATGATTAGTGAAAACGACATAAATGTTATAGAAGATGTTTACTATATATCTTTTGAAGATGAAAAACAGGATAGTATAGTAGCTAAAGTAGATGAAATAGGTACAGATTATGTTGTAGTAAGTCCAAGTGATGACAAAATTATATCTGAATATGGAGAAAAAATCAAAGTAAGTAAAAATGTTGTTGCTGTATGCGAAATCGAGGAAATTGGCGATAATGTTAATATTGTGTTAGATAAGAGATATGTTATAAAAGAAGATAATCTGTTTTATTTTTATAATGTTTTGGGAATTGAAAGTCAAAAGCCCAATAATATTAGCCATGAAGAAAGTGAAAAAGGCTTATAAGAAAACAAATGGACAATATCGTCATCATATCAGTAAACAAAAAAGAACTTCTGCGAATGCAGAAGTTCTTTTTTTGTATAAATCTTTAATCCCTACGAACTAATTAGTTGATTGATCTCTTTACATATGTTGTATGAAGGAGTTCGTGAGCCTTGTGGCTGCCAGGAGCTCCAAGATATTCATCGTAAAGTTTCTTGATATCAGGATTTTCATGTGATTTTCTGATTGGGTTAGCAGCATCGATTGAATATAAAGCTTTAGCTCTTTCAGCACGTAAATCTGTAAAGTTACGTACACTTGCAGGCTGCTGTGGCTGACCACCACCGTTTACACAACCACCAGGACATCCCATGATTTCGATGAAGTGATATTCAGCTTCACCGTTCTTAACCTTTGTAAGAAGTTCGTTAGCATTCTTAAGGCCTGAAGCAACAGCTACTTTAACTGTCATTCCTGCTACATCAAATGATGCTTCCTTAATGCCTTGTACACCTCTAACTGCTTCGAAATCAACGTTATCAAGAGTTTCACCTGTAAGAGTTTCAACAGCTGTTCTTAATGCAGCTTCCATAACACCACCTGTTGCACCGAAGATTACGGCAGCACCTGTTGAACGTCCAAGTGGATCGTCGAACTTCTCGTCATCAGGTAATGAAAGGAAGTTAATTCCCATTCTGTCAATAAGTCTTGATAATTCTCTTGTTGTGATTGAGATATCTACATCAGCTACGCCAGCAGCATTCTGATCATCTCTACCGATTTCAAACTTCTTAGCTGTACATGGCATAACTGATACACAAACGATATTCTTTGGATCAATGCCCATCTTTTCAGCGAAGTATGTCTTAGTAATAGCACCAAACATCTGCTGAGGTGATTTACAGCTTGAAAGGTTGTCTGTCATATCCGGGAAGTAGTGTTCACAATACTTAACCCATCCTGGTGAACAAGATGTGATAAGTGGTAACTTACCGCCATTCTTAACTCTGTCAAGGAATTCATTAGCTTCTTCCATAATTGTAAGGTCGGCAGCAAAGTTTGTATCAAATACTTTATCAAAACCGATTCTTCTTAATGCAGCAATCATCTTTCCTTCTACGTTTGTACCGATTGGAAGACCGAATGCTTCACCAAGAGCTGCTCTTACAGCAGGAGCTGTTTGAACTACTACATATTTTTCAGGATTGTTAATAGCAGCTAATACTTCATCTGTGTTATCCTTTTCGCTAAGTGCACCTGTTGGACAAACAGCGATACACTGACCACATGATACACAGCTTGTATCTGCAAGATCCATTTCGAATGCACTACCTATAAATGTCTTGAAACCTCTTTCGTTAGCACCGATAACACCAACACCCTGAACCTTTTCACATACAGCTACGCAACGACGGCAGAGTATACATTTGCTGTTATCTCTGTACATATGAGCAGCAGAGTAGTCGATTTCTGAAGGTGTTCTTTCACCATCATATAAACCTTCTTCTTCAATCTTGTAATCTTTACAAAGCTTCTGAAGTTCACAGTTACCGCTACGTACGCAAGAAAGACACTTGCGATCATGATTTGAAAGTAATAACTGAAGATTTTTCTTTCTTGCAGCGATTACCTTTGGTGTGTTTGTAAATACTTCCATACCTTCATTGATTGGGTATACACAAGCAGCACAAAGGCTTCTTGCACCTTTAACTTCTACAACACACATACGGCAAGCACCGATTTCATTAATCTCTTTTAAGAAACAGAGTGTAGGAATATCGATGTTTGCAAGACGTGCAGCTTCAAGGATTGTTGAACCCTTTGGAGCGCTTACGTCTAAACCATTAATTTTAATATTAATATAATCCATATTGACCTCCAAATAAAAATGTTGATTGCTTTATATTAGCACTTTGAGATTGCTCCAAATTTACATTTTTCCATACATGCTCCACACTTAACACACTTGTCTGTATCAATAACATGAGGTGTTTTAACTGCGCCGCTAATAGCATTGTTAGGACATACTCTTGCACACATTGTACAACCTTTACATTTATCAGGATCAATGGTGTATCTAAGTAAATCTTTACATACACCGGCAGGACATTTCTTATCAACTACGTGAGCTACATACTCATCTCTGAAGAACTTAAGTGTTGAAAGAACAGGGTTTGGAGCTGTCTGACCAAGACCGCAAAGTGAGTTCTCTTTAATGAAGTAGCAAAGCTCTTCAAGCTTGTCGATATCTTCAAGTGTACCATTTCCTTTTGTAATCTTATCAAGGATTTCGTAAAGTCTCTTTGTACCGATACGACATGGAGTACATTTACCACATGATTCGTCAACAGTAAATTCGAGGAAGAACTTAGCGATATCAACCATACAGTTATCTTCGTCCATAACGATAAGTCCGCCTGAACCCATCATTGAACCGATAGCGATAAGGTTGTCGTAATCCATCTCAATATCAAAATATTCAGCTGGAATACATCCGCCTGAAGGACCACCTGTCTGTGCAGCCTTGAATTTCTTTCCGTTAGGGATACCGCCACCAATTTCTTCAACAACTTCTCTAAGTGTTGTACCCATAGGAATTTCAACAAGACCTGTATTCTTAATCTTTCCACCTAAAGCAAATACCTTAGTACCCTTTGACTTTTCAGTACCCATAGCACTGAACCATTCAGGTCCGTTTAAGATAATCTGCGGAATGTTTGCGTAAGTTTCTACGTTGTTTAATACTGTAGGTTTTCCAAATAAACCTTTTTCAGCAGGGAATGGTGGACGAGGTCTTGGCTCACCACGATTTCCTTCGATTGATGTCATAAGAGCTGTTTCTTCACCACAAACGAAAGCACCTGCACCAAGTCTGATGCCAAGGTCGAATGAGAAACCTGAACCGAAGATATTTTCTCCTAAGAGACCATATTCTTTAGCCTGATTGATAGCAATCTGAAGACGTTCTACAGCGATTGGGTATTCTGCTCTTACATATACATAACCCTGGTTAGCTCCGATAGCATAACCTGCGATAGCCATAGCTTCGATAAGTGCATGTGGGTCACCTTCAAGGATTGAACGGTCCATGAATGCACCCGGGTCACCTTCATCGGCGTTACAGCATACATACTTCTGGCCACCCTTAACAAGGTCTTTAGCAAGCTGCCATTTTCTACCTGTTGGGAAGCCACCGCCACCACGGCCACGAAGTCCTGAATCAAGGATGCATTTGATTACATCGTCAGGAGTCATTTCTGTTACAACCTTACCTAAAGCTTCGTAACCACGTGTTCCGATATATTCTTCGATATTTTCAGGATTGATAACACCACAGTTACGTAATGCAATTCTGTGCTGTTTCTTGTAGAAGTTTGTATCAGCTAATGACTTGATTTCGCCTTCGCTGCTTACAGTCTCATCGTAAACGAGACGGCTTACAACTCTACCTTTTAATAAATGTTCTGATACGATTTCCGGAACATCTTTTGTTTCAACCATTGAGTAGAAAACTGCTTC
This sequence comes from Lachnospiraceae bacterium, assembly GCA_015057425.1. Lineage (GTDB taxonomy): Bacteria > Bacillota > Clostridia > Lachnospirales > Lachnospiraceae > SVEL01. Next base: position 72,051 of record SVEL01000004.1, on the reverse strand, counting down.
CGGATATACGATCATAATAGGACCTAATGCGCAAAGACCGTGACAACCTGTTTTAACAACTGATACTTCAGATGTAAGACCGTTCTTGTCAAGTTCGTCTTTGAGTACGCGGATAATTTCTTCACTACCTGAGGAAGTACATCCGGTACCACCACATACTAATACGTGTGAACGATACATAAGTTAACCTCCTCTATTACTCTATTGAGTTTAATGTGTATTTTGCAACTACAGTTCCGCCGATAAGGTGCTGTTCAACAACCTCAGCAGCTTTTTCTGCAGTCATCTTTACATAAGTTACTTTTTCTTTACCTGGTTCCATAACTTCTACAATAGGTTCATACTGGCATAAGCCGATGCAACCTGTCTGAGTTACAGCTACGTTGCTAAGACCTTTAGTCTGAACGATTTCTGAAAGAGCATTAAGTACAGGTCTTGCACCACTTGCGATACCGCATGTAGCCATACCTACAACAACTCTTGTCTGAGTTTCATCTTCTGAACGAAGACCAACCTGACCCTGCATTCTTTCTCTGATTGCTTTTAATTCTTCAAGAGATTTCATTTTATTGCCTCCTACTAAAATTTTGACTAAATTACGACACCACCATCTGTATCCAACTTGTTCTCAGCAAGATATTCTTTGATGTATTCCGAAACTTCATAAGAGTTAAGCGGAACGTCACCAAGGATTTCTCTAAACTGACGGGTATCAAGGATAAATTCCCTGTCGTTGAAACGATAGGTATAGATAAAATCAATATCGGCATTAAATGTTATAAGTGAATGAATAGTGCAGTTAATATCACCCAAAGGCATACGGTCAATGCTTGAAAGAACAAATACTGCCGTAACCGTTGTGCCAACACCTATAGTGGAATCGATATTAAAAGAACCGCCGGTACACTCGGCTGCCATTTTAAAAAATGGAACTCCGAGACCTACACTTCTGGTAGTTCTTGTTGTGAAGAATGGGTCAGTTACATGTCTAACCTGTTCTTCACTCATACCGCAACCATTGTCTTTGATAATAATGGTAAGTATATCATCTGCCTGTGAGATAAGTACACTTATTTCAACCAAAGTTGCTTTGGCACGAGTAGAATTTTCTGCAACATCATGGACATTTAATGCTATTTCCGTCATCATAATTATGCGAATTTTGCAAGTACTGAGTCTACATCATCAACTGTAAGACGTCCGAAAACTTCATCGTTTACTGTCAATACAGGAGCAAGACCACAAGCACCGATACAACGACATGCATCAAGTGAGAACTTGCCATCAGGTGTACAACCACCGTTACCGATACCGAGTTTTTCTTCAAGTTTAGCGAAGATATCGCCTGAGCCCTTAACGTAGCATGCAGTACCTAAACATACAGAAATTGTATACTTACCCTTTGGATTCAGTGAGAACTGAGAATAGAAAGTAGCAACACCATATGCTTTCTCCAAAGGAACATTCATCTCATTTGAAATGATAACTAATACTTCCATTGGAAGGTATCCGTAAATACCCTGAGCTTTCTGAAGAATAGGCATTAATGCGCCCTGGTCATTTTTGTGCTCAGCAATAACTTCAAGGAGCTGAGCTTCTTGTTCCTTTGTGCCAGAGAAAGGAACGCTTGGTTTCTTCATAGCCATTTTTGAACCTCCTAGTTTATTTAATTATAAAATGTTTTGCTATATGCGAATCATATAACGCTATTTCCATATTAACACAATATTGACAAAAAATCTACAAATTTTTACGTATAAATAAGTAGAAAACCCAAAAATAATTTGGAAGAAATGTATAAAACTTCAAATTTGCGTTTTATTAATATTTGTGGTATACTAAAAGGAAAGTGTTAAGTCGTGAAAACATAATAGACAAACTTTAACTTCAGAGAAGGAAATTATATTTTAGAAAGGTGGTAACACATGACAATAAGAGAGGTAAAAGATACCATTGGCGCCAGAGTTATTTGTGGTGAAGAATATTTGGACAGAGAGGTTCATACTGCATGCGGTTCGGATATGATGAGCGATGTTCTCGCATTTTTAAAGGATCAGGCAGTTTTACTTACGGGTCTTTGTAACCCGCAGGTTATCAGAACAGCAGAGATGATGGATATTATATGTATCGTTTTTGTAAGAGGTAAGAAGCCTGACGAAATGATGATAGAGCTTGCCAACGAAAAGGAAATCGTTCTTATGGAAACAGGTCACAGAATGTTCTCTGCCTGCGGAATGCTTTATGAAAAAGGATTACGTGGAGGTGCTTCATATTGAGTGAAAGAGATGCAATAGTATTTAAGTATACTGTATCAGATGATGATTTCACCAGAGCCGGAGAAGCATCGTCTGATGTAAAGAGAAAGCTAAAACAGATGAATGTAAGTCCTGAAGTGATAAGAAAGGTTTCCATTGCCATGTATGAAGGCGAAATCAATATGGTGATTCACGCTGACGGCGGAGAGATTACGGTAACTCTTACACCTGAAGAAATTATTATGGAACTTAAGGATAAAGGACCGGGTATTGCAGACATAGAGAAAGCTATGCAGGCAGGTTATTCAACTGCACCTGAAAATGTCAGAAGCCTTGGCTTCGGCGCAGGTATGGGACTTCCGAACATGAAGAAATATTCGGATGATATGTCTATTGATACGGTTATCGGAGTAGGGACGACAGTTACCATGAAAGTTAAGATGATATAAAGATTACATAGAAATCGCATAGAAAGGAACGGTTATAATGGATAAGTTTACCAATTCCGTATACCTTGACGAAGATAAATGTGTTGGGTGTATTAATTGCATAAAAAGATGTCCTACCCAGGCTATCAGAGTAAGAAACGGCAAGGCAGTTATTACGAAAAAGTTTTGTATTGACTGTGGCGAGTGTATAAAGATATGTACTCATCATGCAAAGAAGGCAAGATACGATAAGCTTTCGGTGCTTGATAATTATAAGTATACAGTTGCATTGCCGGCTCCTTCACTGTACGGACAGTTTAACAATCTGGATGATGTTAATATCGTACTTACGGGACTTAAGAAGATGGGCTTCGATGATGTATATGAAGTAAGTGCGGCAGCAGAAATTATTTCATCAATTTCAAGAAAATATGTGGCTGCCCATCCGGAACAAAGACCTTTTATCAGTACGGCATGTCCGTCGGTTGTAAGACTTATAAGGGTAAGATTTCCTAACCTTATAGAGCATCTGCTTCCTGTAGTCGCACCGGTGGATTTTGCGGCAAGATACGCGAGACAGATGGCGGTAAAGAAGACAGGACTTAATCCGGAAGACATCGGAATTATATTTATTTCTCCATGTCCTGCCAAGATGTCAGCCAAGAACAATCCTATCGGTATCGAAAAGAGTGATATCGATGCGGTGGTGGCTATAAAGGATGTTTATCCGAGCCTTGCCAATAAGTTCATGAGAGACGTTGCGGATGACCCGGAAGAACTGGCAGTTTCAGGAAAGATAGGAATAAGCTGGGGAAGAACAGGTGGTGAAGCAGCAGGACTTCTTACAGACAGTTATCTGGCGGCAGACGGTATAGAAAATGTAATCAGAGTTCTGGAAGATTTAGAAGACCAGAAGTTTGATGATATAGAATTTATAGAGCTTAATGCGTGTGAAGGCGGTTGCGTAGGCGGAGTGCTCAATGTGGAAAATCCATTTATGGCAAAGGCAAAGCTTGAAAAACTTAGAAAATATATGCCTGTTTCAAGAAGTCATTCAAAGGACATCTTAGAGGAAATGGATATGTCAGCTTTGGGCTGGGAAAATGAAGTTACATATGAGCCTGTATTTAAGCTCGGAACAACGATGCAGGAATCATTTGCAAAGATGAACCAGATTAACGAATTATTAAGAAAATTCCCGGGACTTGACTGTGGAAGCTGTGGAGCACCTACCTGCCAGGCATTGGCAGAAGATATCGTAAGAGGCAATGCTGCAGAAACAGACTGTGTTCATGTATTACGTGAATTATATTACGGAGGCGCAGATGAAAAAGAGTAGTGAATTAACGAAAAATGAAAAGTTTAAGCTTATAAATGAAGGCGACAACTTTGATAAAGAAGTTGAGAAGATTTTCTGTTGCGACCTTCTCAGTATAGCTATGGGGAGAGCACCTGCCGGCTCGGCGTGGGTTACTGTTATGGCCAATATCAATACATTTGCGGTGGCAACACTTGCTGATGTAAGCTGCGTAATTATTGCAGAAGGTATGGACATAGACGAAGTAACTCTTGAAAAAGCAAAGGAAAAAGGAATTACTTTGTTTTCAACTGAGGAGCCGGTTTATGAAGCAGCTCTCCTTGCGAAAGAAACATTTGAACTGTAGAAGATACGGCAATTTGTGAGAAGCGACACGAATTGCCGTTTGTAATAATCGCTTCAGAATGGAGAAACGGATGATACCGGTTTCATATGATTTACATACACATTCATGTCTGTCTCCCTGCGGAGATAACGAGTCCACACCTGTGAATATTGCAGGAATGGCAGCGCTTGCAGGCTTGGATGTTATAGCATTAACAGATCATAATACGGCAAGGAACTGCCCTGCATTTTTGGAAGCATGTGAGGCATACGGTGTTATAGGAATTCCGGGGATGGAACTTACTACCATGGAAGAAATACATGTAGTATGTCTTTTTGAAAATTTGGATGATGCTTTAAAATTTGACTCATATGTATACGAAAAGCTCCAGAAGATAGAAAACAATCCGGAGATATTTGGTGAGCAACGGATATGTGACTCGGATGAGAATATAATCGGATATGAAAAGTATCTTCTTATTAACGCTACAAATATTGCATTTGATGATGTTTATGATGCTGTAAAAGAATTTAACGGTGTGATGATTCCGGCGCATATAGATAAAAATGCAAACAGTCTTTTCTCCAATCTGGGTTTTGTTCCGGAAGGAAGCAGATTTACGTGGGTAGAACTGGCAGACATAAAGAATTTGCACAGATTAAGAAGTGAGCATCCTTATCTTGAAAAATGTAAGATTATAACGGACTCTGATGCCCATTATCTTCCGAAGATAAACGAACCGGTCAATACATTATATGTAAAGGAAAAGTCAGTTAAGGGAGTAATGGATGTGCTTCGCAGTTAAGGTGAAGAAAGATGAAAACTGTGTGAAAATGCAAATAATGCTTTAAATTTTTCTAATTATATGTTATAAATGTAAATGACGCTTAAAAAGCTATGAAATAAATTTTTATATAAAGTTGGAGGATGCAATGAAAAGAATAATAGCAGGCGTGGTATGCGCTGTATTGATGTTATCAGTTACGGCATGTTCATGCAATGATGGCAATCAGAAAAAAGTTACTGTAGGTAAGATTAAACTCGGAACATATAAAGGTGTAGAAGTTCAGAAGTCAACAAATGAAATTACAGACAAAGAACTTCAGGAATACATTGATTATATATGTGAATACAACTCATATGTAGAATCTGTTGAAGAGGGCACTCTTGAGAAAGAAATGAAAGTTAAGGTAGACTACGTAAGTACTATCGATGGAAAGGAATACACAGGCGGTACACAGACAGGTGCAGTTATCACACTTAAAGAAGGTTCATTTAAGGTTGATGGTGTTGTTGAAGCACTTATCGGTAAGAAAGTCGGAGATGTTGTTGAAGTTGATACAAAGTATTCAGATACTTATTCAGATTCAACACTTAAAGGAAAAGATGTACACTTTAAGATTACAATTAAGTCAATTCAGAAAACAGTAATTCCTGAATTCAATGATGAATTTGCAAAGAAGTACTTTAGCTATTTAGGATATGAAAAAGCAGATGACCTTAAGGCATACTTAAAAGAAGATATGAGAATTACAGAAATCATCAATGAAGTATGGGCAGGCATTGTTGAGACATTTGAAGTTGAATCATATGACAGCGTTAAGTTAGAAGAACTTACAAATTCATATGCAGATTATCAGGAATATATCATTTATGCATATACAGGATATTCACTTGAAGAATACCTTGCAGCAATGGGTCAGACAGAAGCGCAGTTCAGAAAAGAAATGGAAGACAGTGCAAAGGCTGAACTTAAGGAAAAGATGGTAGTTGAAGAAATCATCAAGGCTGAGAATTTAACAATTACTGATGAAGAATATACAGCTAAGTTAAAAGAATATGCAGGTAACTACGGATATGATAAGGTAGAAGAGTTCTCATCAGATTATGCAGATTATAAGAGAGAAGATTTTGAGTTCTCAATGCTTTACGAAAAGGTTCAGGAACTTGTTGTAAAGAACATCGTAGTTGGTGAAGATAAGACAACAGCACCTTCAGACGATAAATACAAAGAAGATGCAACAACAACAGCAGGAAGTGATAAGAAAGAAGAAGAAACTACTGCTGCAAAATAATAACCAAACAGTGTTTTGGAATAGTTTATAAATTAAGGAACAGTTTTCAAAACTGTTCCTTTTTTGTTTACATAGCGGAAAGGGAATAGATGAAAAGCAGAAAAAGATATGTATTGGCAAGCGGTCTTACAGCATTGATTTTCTTTTTGACCAGCTTACCGTATCTGTTTAAAAATTACATAGCCATCCCGGTACTTAACATATATATAGATGAAATTTATATATATGCATTTTGTATTGTGTTTTTTCCTTTGATATCAATTGTTGCGGCTCTTCTTACACATAAACAGGCATCTTATGATTATATGGATGTAATTATAAATTGTGTAATTGCATTTACATCAGCAATGCTTCTTAAATGTGTGGATTTTTCGCCGGTTATTATATTGATAGCTGTAGGATTTTTTGTGGTTTCATCAATTGTCTTTTTTATATGCAAACGAAAAGAAGAAGGATTTACATTTAGGAAGTGGATTTCAAAACTGAGATATCTGTTCGCTCTTGTATTTGCTGTGATAATGATACCTGTATTTATTCATTACGTACTTATAATTACAGACCAAAATATAAAGCCTATAGAGGAAGAACTGCCAAACGAAGATAATCAGACAATGGCTGAGATTTTTTCAGAAGAAAATTGGAGCGGACTTACTGTGGAAGAAAAGTTTGCGGCTGTAAATTCAGGAATTAAATATCTTATAAATGAATTAAGAATAGAAAAAATAGAAGTTAGAGTTAATGACACATCATTAAAGGACAGCCTTCATGCGTCATACAGCCACAGTCAGGGGTGTATAGAAGTCAGTGAAAATTACATACTTACATGTGATGATCCGAAACAGATATTTAGAACGTTGTGTCATGAGTGTTACCATTGCTATCAGTATAATATGATGGATTTATACTTTAAAATAGCAGATTCGGATATAAGTGTATCGGCACCATACTTTGATACTATAAGACGGTGGGTAGCCGGGCATAACAGTTATGTGGAGGACAAGGAAGTATACGAGAATTATATTAATAATCCGTTGGAAGCAGATGCTAATGCATATGCTGATGAAAAGATAGCGGAGATTTTTGGGATTGAATAAAGTGGGTTTTGAGTCTCAAGGGAACTCCTTCTTCTCTGCGCATACTTTCTGTAACGCCGGTAACGCGTCCGGCAAACTAACTGCCAACTACGACAACGAATCTTGTGTAAAAAATCCTATGCCACTCGGGTGTGGCCTCGTGCCCGGATTTTTTACATAAGATTCGATTCTGCGTAGGCAGTGGATTTCGCCTACCGCTAAAACCACCGGCCAAGTGTTACAGAAAGTATGCGCAGAGAAGAAGGAGTTCCCTGGAGACTCGAATAAATTGTGAATTTGTACTGTTAAATAATATAAGAATTTGATATAATAAGAAAGTGGCGAGATATCAAATTTAGTAATTAAGCGTAAATAAGAATAACTTATAAATATATATTACAGGAGGGAATTATGATAAACAAAAAGTTTTTAAGTCTTTTAACGGTTACAGTTATGACATGTGCATTGGTTCTTGCAGGCTGCTCCGGCGGAGGTGATAAGCCGACAGAGAATAACAAAACAAGTGAAACTAACAAGCAGACAACAACTAAATCTGAAAACCAGGATGCAACTGAACCGGGTGAAGATGAAAGCGAGACAGCAGACCAGTCAGATGATACTGATTCACTTTATTCAAAGTTTGATAAAGATGATAAATGGGATGAAACAGATACATTTATTGAGCTTTCAAAGGGTGATGTCATAATCAATGAACCGGGAACTTACGTGTTAAGCGGTACTCTTGCAGACGGTCAGGTTAATATCAATGTGGATGCAACGGAGAAGGTTCAACTTGTGCTTAACGGTGTAGATATAACATGTAAAGACTCAGCGCCAATATATGTTGTCAATGCAGATAAGGTGGTTATTACACTTGCTGAAGGAACTACCAATGTCCTTACTGATGGCGGGAATGCAGATACATCAGATGCGTCAGGATGTATAAACAGTAAAGATGACCTTACTATCAATGGAACAGGTAAGCTTATAGTAAAAGGTAAAGTGAAGAACGGAATTCACTGCAATAATGACCTTAGAATTATGTCCGGAACTATAGAAATCAGTGCTGTTGATAATGGTATTAAGGCGAAGGATAGTTTGGCAATTAAGTCAGGAACAATTAAAATAGATGCAAATGATGCTATTAAGGTAACAGATAAGGATGATGAAACAAAAGGAACTTTTTATATGGACGGTGGCGACGTTACTCTTACTGCGATAGATGACGGTTTGGTAGCGACAGTATCTATTAAAGTTACAGGCGGAAAACTTACAATAGTAGCACTTGATAAAGCAACAAACTGTGATGGTACGGAAGAAATAGCAGACGGATGTCTTGTTAAGAGATAAAAAAGGTAATTAATCAAACTAAATAAGTACAAAGATATATTAAATTAAGTCAATTGAATTGTTAAAAAATTCTAAATTTGAAACAATTCAGTTGACTTTTTTATATTTTGATGTAAGATTAATTAAAGTTCCGTGTGCGCACACGGAAACTAACAAAAGTGTGTTTTAATATAAAAAATATGTGTAAGGAAGGAGAATTACATGCCTGTAACTATTAAGGATATAGCTAAAAAGTGCGGAGTTTCCGAAGGAACTGTAGACAGAGCATTAAACGGAAGATGCGGAATAAGGCAGGAGACTAAGGAACTTATTCTTAAAACTGCAGAAGAGATGAACTATCAGTCCAATCATTTGGCAAGTTGTCTGGCAAAGGGAAAAACCATGAATATAGGTGTGATATGCGCTCACCTTACCAATACGTTCTTCTCACAGCTTATAGAAGAAATTGAAAAAATGGCTTATGCCAACGGGTATTACATAACATTGGTCCTGACCCACAATAGCGTGGAAAAAGAATTGGAAGGTATTAAGTATCTTGCCAAGAGGCAGGTAGACGGAATAATCGTTTTCCCGATTGGTTATGGAGAGGATTACGAAAAGGAAATTCTTAGTTACAAAATTCCGATTGTAACAATTTATAATAAAATTTCTGAAAAGTTTGATCATGTTGATGTTGACTGTCACAGAATTATGAGAAATGCAGTATCATTTATAGTTTCCAAGGGATATAAGAGAGTTGCGTATCTGGATCCCGGATATGACAGGCCGGATGATGGAAGAAACAGATATTCACTTAATCAGAGAAGGTTTGGATATATAGATGGTATGAAGGATGAGAGACTGGGTGAACCGGTGCTTTTTGCAAAACTTGAACCGGATGAAATTATAGAATTTATCAATGAAAGCGAGGATAAACCGGCGATTCTTTGTCCGTTTGACAACGTTGCCATAAGGTTAATCAATGCATTGAAAGACAGAGGCATAAAAACTCCCGAAGATGTAGGAATCATGGGATTTGATAATATTCCTATGCTGGAGTGGGTAACACCGAGAATTTATTCAGTGGATTGTGGAATTAAAGAACTTGGCAGAAAAGCATTTAATGTATTGCTGCGAAAAATTGAAGGGGAAGAAAATGTAGGTGATTGTATTGCAGCTTACAGATTTACGGAAGGAGAAAGCTTATAGCTTTAAGGAGGAATTATGGAAACATTAAAGTTTGGTTTTAAATACTGGAAGAGAAATCTTCCGGGGGCAATATTTACACAGATAATCAGTTTTATTGCCATAATAGCAGACCTGATGATACCGATGCTTTCAGGTATATTGTTAAACTATATTATCAAAGGTATAGCGGTTGAAAAAGGCGATGGCGGAGTATTTGCATTTTTACTTACAGGTAAATACGGAGAAGTACAGACATACGAGCTGTTTTTCCACGTGGCTACATTATACCTGATATTTATACTTGTAAGAATTGTTCTTATCTATGTAAAGAATACGACAAATCAGAAACTTGGTCTTAACATTGAAACAGACCTTAGACTGGTTACATTCCATAAGCTTATGGAACTTGACAGCCAGACTGTTTCTGAGTACAACTCAGGTGAACTTTTACAGATAATTAACAGTGATACTATTATGTTTAAAGAAATGTTCTGTAGAATGATTCCTAATATTATTGACAGTATTTTTGTACTTATAATTACAGTGTATTTGTTATCTACTATCAATATCTGGTTTATCTTTATACCGATTATATTGATGCCGTTCCTTATAATTACACTCATTAATTTTAGAAAAAAGGCGAAAGAAAATTTCAGAAAGATAAGAGAAAGCGACAGCCGCATGAACCTTACAGTTCAGGAAAATATAGAGGCGGTACGACTTGTACGTTCATTTACAAATGAACAGTTGGAAAGAGACAAATTTGATACGACTAACGAAAAAGTTAAAAACACACATATCAGTCAGATATGGCTTTCATCAAAGTTTGATGTTGTATTTAACTCTATTAAACAGGTTGCTTATATCGGCACTATAGCCATAGGTGCAGTTCTTGTTATGAACGATATGATGTTAATCGGTTACATAGCCACATGCTCGGCTTATGTTATGAAAATCATGGACCATATTACTCAGATAAACAACACCTTATTCCAGATGCAGCAACAGATTGTTGCAGGTAATAAGATGAAGGCATTTATGGAATATGAATCAAAGATACCTGACAATAAGGAAAGTGTTATTACATCAGAAAAACCTGACATTAAGATAGATAATGCAGTTCTTGAAATTGCCGGCAACAAGGTGCTTAACGGTATTTCAATAGATATTCCGTATGGTAAGAAACTTGGTATCGTAGGTGGAACGGGAAGCGGAAAAAGTGTACTTCTTAAGAGCCTCGTGCGCATACACGATATTAACGGAGGCGCCATAACAATTGATGGAAATGATATAAAGGATTATAGTCTTGAAAATCTTAGAAATATGTATTCTTACGTATTCCAGGATGTATTCCTTTTCTCTAATTCCATTGAGTCAAATATAGCATATAGCAGTCCTGAAATAGAGGAGGAATATGTTATAAAGGCAGCTACAGATGCTCAGGCACACAAGTTTATCACAGAACTTAGTGATGGTTACAGAACAATTGTAGGAGAAAGAGGTTTGGGTATCTCGGGCGGACAGAAACAGAGAGTTTCAATAGCAAGAGCATTGCTTAAAAATGCGCCTGTGCTTATATTCGACGATTCTACAAGTGCCCTTGACGTAAATACGGAAAAGAGATTGCTTGAAACCGTAAATAAGGAATATTCGGAAAAGACAGTAATTATAACAGCTCACAGAATGTCATCTGTTGTAGATTGTGATGAAATCATCTATATGAAGGATGGCGTAATAACTGAGAGGGGTACATTTGAAGAGCTTATGGCATTAAATGGAGATTTTGCAGAGGTTTACAACATACAGCAGGCACAGAGACAGCAGGTTGTAGATTATGATGCACTTGCAGCAGAAGGCGGGGTGGTTTAAATGGCAAAGAGAAATACATATTTTCAAGATGAAGTAATCGAAAGAAAGATAGATTTAAAACAGCTTGGCAGAACACTTAGATACGTAATTCCATTTAAACATGTATTTATCCTCGTAGGTGTACTGATGTTTTTATCATCATTGGTAGCGCTTATTCCGCCACTTGTTTTAAGACGGATTACTGATGTTACAATTCCTGATAAAGACCACGCACAGTTGGCATATATGGTGCTTAGTATGGTGGCACTTGCAATTATTGAAATAAGTATTACATTTATCCATTCGAGACTTATGGGTAAAACAGGTCATACGCTTATAGCAAAGATTCGTCAGGATATTTTCTATAAGTTACAGGAGCTGCCGTTTGATTATTTCGATAACAGACCAAATGGTAAAATTGTAGTCCGTGTTACAGAATATGTAAATGGTCTTGCAAACTTCTTTACTAACTTTGTTATGATGTTTATTATCTATGTAGTTAAGATAGTGATTGTAACGGTATTTATGCTGGTGCTTAGTCCACAGCTTACACTTATAGTATTTATGGCTGTTATACCTATGATGGTTTGCGTATTTATGTTACGATATTCTATAAGAAAGCTTTTTGGTGCTCACAGAGCCAAAGTTTCTAACAGAACAGCCTTTCTTGTTGAGTCTATTATGGGTGAAAAAATCGTAAAGAACTATAACCGTGCGGCTATGAATGAAGAGATATACGAAGATATTCACAATATAAGCCTTAGACAGTGGCGTAAGATATACATGCGAAACGAACTTAATACACCTATAGTTGAAACATTTTGGAATATCGGAACACTTTGCCTTTATGCAGTAGCCCTTGGGATGCTTATAAAAGGTGATACGATTATCAATGTAGGACTTATGACTACGTTTACCACATATATGTCACAGTTCAGCGGTCCTATTACTCAGATAGCTCACATTATACAGAACCTTGCCCAGGTAAGCTCAAACCTTGAACAGGTATTTGATACTATTGATTATCCTGTTACAATTAAGGATATGGAAGGAAGCAATGTTCTTGAAAATGTAGAAGGAAAGATTGATTTTGATAATGTTACATTTGCGTATGAAGAAGGCGTAAATATCTTGGAAAACTTTAATCTTCATGTAAAACCGGGAGAAACTATAGCCCTTGTGGGACCAACAGGAGCAGGAAAAACCACAGTCATCAATATGCTTACAAGATTCTATGATGTACAGGAAGGTTCAGTTAGTATAGATGGTAAAGATGTAAGAGATTTAACTCTTGCATCACTTAGAAAAGAAGTCGGTGTACTTATGCAGGATCCGTTTATTTTCAAAGGAACGGTTATGGAAAATATCAGATACGGACGTCCTGATGCAACAGATGAAGAATGTATTGCAGCAGCCAAAGCTATATATGCAGACAGATGTATCGATAAGTTGAAAGACGGATATTACCACGTACTTGATGAACGTGGAGAAGGTCTGTCAGCAGGCGAGAAACAGCTTATCAGCTTTGCAAGAATTATCCTTAAGAACCCTGCGGTTATCATTCTTGATGAAGCAACAAGTTCTATCGATACAGAGACAGAAAATCTTATAAAGAAAGCACTTGATGTAATTATAGAAGACAAGACAGCATTTATAGTTGCTCACAGACTTTCAACCATAAGAAATGCAGACAGAATCCTTTACATTTCCAACAAGGGAATTGCAGAGGAAGGAACGCATGAAGAACTTATGAATAAAAAGGGACTTTATTACGCCCTTAATGTGTAGTTGGAAAATCCCCCTTTGTCTAAAATGACAAAAGGGGATTTTTCAATAACTGGATTTTATAATAACTGTGAGTCCATCCACTCTACACGTTTTTTAAGCCAGGAGGAAAGTTTATTTACATCTTTTTCAAAGCCACGCTTGTATTTCCAAAGGGCGGTGTTGTTAATACCTGAATCGTAAAGATAAGGGTACCACTGTGATATAATACCGCTTTCGGAGATAAGTTCTTCTATATGAGTGCTTCGGATTTCTTTATATCTATCTTTTACTAAAGTCATAAAATCGTCATGTTTTATAAGAGCACCCAGCCAGTAGTTATTGGTGTCTGTGCATGATGAACGCCATTCGTCATATTTTATGGTCATCCATGGATTGGCGCCGCCGGAACTGTAGTCATAATCCCATACAGGACCGAAGGTTATCTTTCCGTCACCCCCAATATACATATAGCGACTTTTCCAAATGACATCAGCAGGGTAAAATGTTTCAGCCACAAGCCAGTAATTTACCAGAGAATCCATATTGCAAAGTTCAGAGTAATGAACTCTCTTACCATTATAATCAGTATATCCATCCTCAGAGTAAATAGCATCCTCAAAGGCCTGTATAAGCCCTTTGACATGCTTATACATAGTTTTGTTGGTCTTTAAATACGTCGGTTCCTGAATAAGAATCGGAGCATTCTCAGATGTTTTGAATCGTGTGATTTCATCGTATTCCGCTGATAACTCAATGAGATATCCGGATTTAATATCTATATCCTGATTGTAATATTCGCTGACAATATATTCTGTACCGTCAAATGTAAATTTACCATCTGTTATCCAAGAAAGATCAGTAGTAAGCTTTTCGGTCAAAAGTTCCAAAGAAGTATCAGAAAGGCCGGCTTTTAGGTATACCATTGATGCAACTTTTTCGCCATATTTTTCCCAGTCAAAGATATCTACTCTCTCTTCACTTATGCGTATTTGCTCGCATAATACATAGTTTCCGATATATTTTCCGTTTAGGACAATATCTACCCAGGTACTATCCATAGATGTAAGTCCGAGATTACCTGCCATTCTGTAAGCCAGAGCGTTTCGCATAAGGGATTCATCTATATAGTTAGCGATGAGAACCCAATGCCTGTTACTTCCCATTCCCAGAAGGTTGGCAGATTCATTTAATTTGATTTTATAAGGCTTCTTCTTAAAATTTCTCCATGAAGAATTGCCGCGTCCTTTGATTTCAATGTTGCCGTCATACAGCGTACTGATGTCAGAAAAAAGAGTGTTGCCCTGTAATTTCATAGTGGCATTAATATACTCAGTTTTGCTTGTAATATCAGCGTTGTTTTCGGTATTTATATATAACACCGGAAGGTTACTTTCGTACGTAACATATGAATCCGGGTCATTTGAATTATCGACGGTCGTAGAGCTTTCGGTTGGTTCGGTCGTAACTTCTTCGGTTGTAGAGCTTTCGGTTGGTTCGGTCGTAACTTCTTCAGTAGCAGAACTTTCGCTTGAGTGGACTGTAATTTTTTCAGTAGCAGAGCTTTCGGTATTCTCACCGGAAATTGTATTACCGGTATTATTAGTCTTGCCGGTTTTGCACCCGGGGATATTTATCATTATGAAAATAAGTACAAAAAGGCAAACGAAAGGAAGTGCCGTATATGTATATTTATTTGAATTTTTCATCTGTATTAATCTCCGTATTAATAGTAAAAATGATACTACATTATTATAGATTTATTTGATGGAATTGACAAGAGTCAGATAAAAAAGCAATTATATATAAAACGTGTTGACATATAAATAATATGTGGTATTATATTAGCAGGGGAAACTCTTTCATAAAGGAGGTGTCTTTAATTAATAAGGAATTTAAAAATTTAAATTTGAACAGTTCATTTCTGTTTGCGGCGGTGTTTGAAAATCCTGAGAATTGTAAAATTATGTTAGAGTTACTTTTGGGTAAAAATATTGATAAAATTACTGTGAAAAGTGAAAGCCCGATGCTTATAAGTTCAGATATAAAATGCATACGTCTTGATGTTCATGCTATAGATACTTATAATGTCAATTATGATATTGAAGCGCAGAACTATGAATCAAAAGATTTGCCAAGAAGAAGTCGCTATTATCAAGCAGAGATGGATATTGCTTCGTTAAAGCCTGGAGAAACATATGATAAATTGGGTGACAGCTATATAATATTTATTTGTACTTTTGATCCTTTTGGAAGAGGTCTTTGCAAATATACATATGAGGAAATATGTAGGGAAGATGGATATGCGTTAGCAGACGGGGCAAAAAGGATATTTTTTAATACATCCGGTAATGATTTGAAAAATATATCTGATGAAACAATACAATTTTTGAAATATTTTGAAAATACAACAGATGAGTATGTTTCGTCCATAGATAGTGCTTTGATACATAAATTGCATAAAAAAGTTAGCGAGCTTAAGCAGAGTCGTGAATTGGAGGCTGGGTATATGAAGTTCGAAGAGTTGATTAACAGAACCATGGAGAAAGGAAGAGCAGAAGGACTTATGTCTGCGAAAAAATATATTCTTGAAATACTGGAACGACTCGGAAGTGTTCCGGAGGATGTGATTCGTCTGGTTATGGAAGAAAACAATTCGGAGATTCTTGATAGATGGTTTAGGTTTTCTATTGAGTCAAAAACAATAAAAGAATTTCTAAATAAATTTAATGATTCTGAAATTTAAGGTTGTATTATAGAATTATTATATGGAGTTTCCCTTTTGGCTGTAAAGATTATTTAAAATAAAAAACGGAATAATACAAAGTTTACAGGCATACCTTGTATAAATGATTTATGCAGGGTATGCTTTTTTATGAAAAGATATATTGAAGAAAGAGCAGTAGAGATTGCTCATTACATAATTAATAACAATGCAACCGTAAGACAGGCGGCAAAAGCATTTGGCGTCAGCAAGAGCACGGTACATACGGATATTTGTTCCAGGCTTTTGTTTGTAAACAGCAGTCTTGCAAAGGATGTGAGAAAAGTTCTTGATGTAAATAAAGAAGAACGCCACATCAGAGGCGGGCTGGCAACAAAAGAAAAGTATCTTCATATGAATTATGATAAATAGCTGATTTTTTTCATATCTGAAAAAACGAAGAAAATTTTGAAAAAATATCAGATATAGGGTATAATAAAATATAAAGGAACGTGAAGCTAAAAGCCGATGAAGCTAAGGAGTTCAGGAGGCGGTAAAATGACAGAAAACAGAGAAAATCAAATAAAAGAATTAGTTAACAATCAACGACGATTTTTTGAAAAAGGTGATACGACAAGTGTTGATTATAGAATACGTGCCCTTAAGAAACTTAAAGAGAGCATAGTAAGATATGAACATGATATTAATGAAGCACTGAAGATGGATTTGGGAAAAAGTGCCCACGAAAGTTATATGTGTGAAACGGGGCTTGTATTAAGTGAGATTACGCACATGCTTAAACATATCAGGAAATACAGTAGGAAGAAAACGGTACGTTCCCCGCTTGTACAGTTTCATTCCAAAAGCTTTTATCTGCCGTCACCTTATGGTGTTGTGCTTGTAATGAGTCCGTGGAATTATCCGTTTTTTCTTACTATGGGGCCGGTAATAGATGCTATGGCAGCAGGTAACACCATAATTTTGAAACCGAGTAATTATTCGCCTTATACTTCTGAAATAATTAAAAAGATTGTAAGTGAGTGCTTTGATGAGCAATATATGGCGGTGGTAACAGGCGGAAGAAGTGAAAATACATGTCTTTTGGAACAGAAGTTTGATTACATTTTCTTTACGGGAAGTAAAGAGGTGGGCAAGGAAGTTATGAAACGTGCATCACTAAATCTGACACCTGTAACTCTTGAACTTGGTGGAAAGAGTCCGTGTATCGTAGAAAAAAGTGCCGATATAAAACTTGCAGCTAAGAGAATTGTTTTTGGCAAGTTCCTTAATTGCGGTCAGACTTGTGTAGCACCTGATTATGTATATTGTGATGAAACAATAAAAGACAGACTTGTGTCCGAACTGAAGAAACAGTTGGTTAAACAGTATGGCGAACAACCTTTGGAAGGACGCGACTACGGAAAAATTGTTAACAACAAACATTTTCACAGATTGCTGGGATTGATAAATAAAGAAAAGGTTGTCGTTGGTGGTGGCTATAATGAATCAACGTTACAGATTGAACCTACAATTCTTGATAATGTAACATTTGAAGATGAGGTTATGCAGGAAGAAATATTTGGTCCTTTGTTGCCGGTTGTTGTATTCGAAAGTACAGATGAAGCAATAGGAAAGATTAATTCCATGGAGCATCCGCTGGCAATGTACATTTTTACCGGAAATAAGAAAATCGCCGACAAATTTATCAGGCATTGTGGATTTGGCGGAGGTTGTGTAAATGATGTTGTAATACATCTTGCAACGACAGAGATGGGATTTGGCGGTTTTGGTGAAAGCGGAATGGGAGCATATCACGGAAAGACCGGATTTGATACATTTTCACATTATAAAAGTATCGTTGACAAGAAGACTTGGATTGATATGCCGTTAAGGTATCAGCCATATGTGAAATTTTACGATAAGGTAATACATTTCTTTTTGAAATAAACAGGAGAAAAACATGATATCAGTCTGCATAATTACAAAAAATGAAAAAGAACTTTTGGAGAAATGTCTTAAGGCCATTGAACCTTATGGATTTGAAATAGTCGTTGTAGATACGGGTTCCACGGATGGAACTAAGGAAATGGTTGGAAAATATACTGATAAGATATTTGATTTTCGGTGGTGTAATGATTTTTCCGCAGCCAGGAATTTTTCGATTTCAAAGGCGACAGGTGAAGTGATTCTTGTATTGGACAGCGACGAAATAGTAACAAAACTTGATTTGGAAAAATTACAGTTTCTTACAAAGAATTATCCACGGTATGCAGGGCGGATTATACGTATCAATGAGTATGAGACAGCAGGAAATTTTGTGAGAAATAAAGAAAAAATAACACGAATTTTTTCAAAGAAGAATTATTATTATACAGGAACAATACATGAACAGGTGACACCTATAGGCGGAGACATTAGTGCAGAAGTGGAGGTTTATGATGCGCCTGTAGAGGTCTTTCACTTGGGATATGCCGGGACAGAAGAACAACGTAAGGCAAAAGCTATGAGAAATGCAGGGCTTCTGTTAAAAGAATATGAGCATAATAACCGGGACCCATACATTATATATCAGCTGGGGAAAAGCTATTATATGTTCGGAGACTACCATAAGGCTATGGAATATATAGAAAAGGCATTTGAGATAGACATTAATCCAAAGTTACACTATGTGATTGATATGATGATTACTTACGGATACTGTATGTTAAATACAGGCAGGGCAGCAGACGGACTTATGTTAGAAAGTGTATATGAGGAGTTTTCGTATGTGGCAGATTTTCTCTTTGTGATGGGGCTTATTTATATGAATAATCTTATGTTTGATAAAGCGGTGGAACAGTTTGAGAAGGCTGCAAAAATAAGTGACGAGTATGCATATACTGAAGGAACAAATTCATTTCTTGCATATTATAACGCAGGAGTAATAATGCAATGCCTCGGAAGAAAAGATGAAGCCATAGCATATTATAAGAAATGCGGAGATTATGATAAGGCCGTAAAGCAGCTTAAGGAACTTAAAAATGAGTAAGCATAAATGAAAGTTATGTATGGTTAACAGAATGTAAAAGAGCTTGCCAATTCGGCAAGCTCATTGTTTTTGGGGGATACCTGACAGTTTCCTGTCAGGTAGAGTTATGAAAATGTTAAGTTGTATGCTAACTTAATAGCATGGTTAAAGTATAGAACTTAATTGTGTCCAAAATTTGTTTATTTTGTTAAAAAAACATTAAAAGGACATTTTGAACAAAAATGTAAATAAAAATTTTTGATTTTATTGAAAAATATATATGGATAATATTTCCGAAAGAGTGTATAATGAAAAATGATATTGTCTATAATTGTGTCTTTTTATGAAGAAAGGTAGAGGAATAACATAAGATGATCAGATTGTATACAGATAGTACATGTGATTTAACGAAAGAAATGTTACAGGAAAACAATATAACAATGGTGCCGTTGTATGTTTCGTTGGGCGATGAACTTACGGGAAGAGACGGCGTTGAAATTACACCGGATAAGATATATGAGTGGGCGGACAGAGCCAAAGATACACCAAAGACGGCAGCATTTTCACCTGATGATATTATGGCGGAGATAGAAAAATGCAAGAAGAATGGTGATGATATGCTTTATATCGGTATTGCAACATCTATGTCAGGGACAAACAGTGTGGTTCGACTTGCTGCAGAAGAACTTGAATATGAAGACCATGTGTATGTTGTCGATTCTAAGAACCTGTCTACAGGTATAGGTCTGATACTCCTTAAAGCAGCTAAGCTTATCAGAGACGGTGTAAGTGCGGCAGGAATCGAAACAATATTGACAGGAAGTGTTATTCCGCAGGTAAGAGCCAGCTTTATAGTTGACACATTGACATATCTTCATAGAGGCGGCAGATGCTCGGCTGTTACGGCATTGCTTGCCAATACATTAAAACTTAAACCTAAGATTGTCGTTACAGACGGTAAGATGGATGTGGGAAGTAAGTACAGAGGAGATTTAAAAAAGGTTCTTCTTAAGTATACAAATGATATGAAAGAAGAGCTTTTAAATGCAGAAAGAGATATGGTGTTTATAACACACTCAGGAGTGGATGAACAAATAGTTGAATCTGTAAGAAAGTATCTTGAAGATTTAGATTATTTTGAACATATAGAAGAGACAAGAGCCGGAGCGGTTATTTCAAGCCACTGCGGTCCGGGCACTTTAGGTGTACTTTTTATTTCTAAAGTATAATGATTTATGGTTTTTTGCCGATATATGAAAGGAGAAAGAAAAAATGTTAGCTACAGACATAGGAATTGATTTAGGTACAGCCAGCATACTGGTTTATGTTAAAGGAAAAGGTGTTGTTTTAAAAGAGCCTTCAGTTGTTGCCTTTGACAGAGATACAAATAAAATAAAAGCAATTGGTGCAGAAGCAAGACTTATGATTGGTAGAACACCGGGTAATATTGTTGCGGTAAGACCGCTCAGACAGGGTGTTATTTCTGATTATACCGTAACTGAAAAGATGCTTAAGTATTTCATCCAGAAAGCAATCGGCAAGAGGATTTTCAAGAAACCTATTATCAGTGTATGTGTACCAAGTGGAGTAACAGAAGTAGAAAAGAAAGCCGTAGAAGATGCTACTTATCAGGCAGGTGCAAGAGATGTTAAGATTATCGAAGAACCTATTGCAGCAGCAATCGGTGCAGGTATTGACATTTCAAGACCTTGCGGAAATATGATTGTAGATATAGGCGGTGGTACTACAGATATAGCAGTAATTTCACTTGGCGGAACAGTAGTAAGTACATCTATCAAGATAGCCGGAGATGATTTTGATGAAGCTATCGTAAGATATATGAGAAAGAAACATAATCTTCTCATTGGTGAAAGAACAGCGGAAGAAATTAAGATTAAGATTGGCGCAGCTTTCCCAAGACCTGAAATAGCAAGTATGGAAGTTAGAGGCCGTAATCTTGTAACAGGTCTTCCAAAGACTATAACAGTAACATCAGAAGAAACAGAAGAGGCACTTAGAGAAGTGACTTCACAGATAGTTGAAGCTGTTCACAGCGTACTTGAAAAGACTCCACCGGAACTCGCAGCAGATATTGCGGACAGAGGTATTGTTCTTACAGGTGGCGGATGCCTTCTTCAGGGACTTGAAGAACTTATCGAAAGTAAGACAGGCATCAATACAATGACAGCAGAAGATCCGATGACAGCAGTTGCTATCGGAACAGGTAAATACGTAGAATTTATCTCAAGCTTAACTAACTAATATGGTTTTGTTTGTTACGGAAAGGAGAAAGAATGGTTAGAGGTTTGTATACAGCATACACAGGTATGGCAAATCAGCAGAAAAGACTTGATACAATAACCAACAATCTTGCCAATGCTACAACAACAGCATACAAGAGAGAAGGAATTACATCAAGAGCATTTGATGACATGCTGACTTACAGAGCAAAGGACCTGCAGGATGCATATTATACAAAGAACATAGGTACCATGAGTCTTGGTGTAAAGATTGGTGAAAATTATACTGATTACTCACAGGGTTCAATTCAGGAAACCGGCAATACCTATGATATAGCCTTAGAGGGAAACGGATTTTTCTCTATTCTGTTTATGGATAAAAGTGGTGTTGAATCCATTAAGTATACCAGGGATGGTGAATTTGTGGCAGATGCAGATGGTTTCTTAAGAACCAAAGACGGAGATTATGTGTTAGGTGAAGGAGGACTTATACAGATTCCTACTAACGCAGCAAAAGTCGCTATTGATGAAATGGGAAGAATATTTGCAGATGGCCAGTATATTGATACATTAGCAGTAACAGATTTTGAAAATTATGATTATCTTGAAAAGTATGGTGAGAATCTTTTAAATGCAGTCGATGGTGCGACAGAGATAGATTCAAAGGCTGTTGTTCGACAGGGATATTTGGAATCGTCCAACATAAACGTCGTATCAGAGATGGTTGAGATGATAACAATTGCCAGAGCTTATGAAAGTAATCAGAAGCTTATCACAACAATTGATTCAATGTTGGATAAGTCAGTTAACAGAGTCGGTAAAGTCTAATTAAAGACAGAAATGGAGAACGCTTATGATGAGAGCATTATGGACTGCTGCATCAGGTATGACCTCGCAGCAGACTAACGTAGACGTAATTGCAAACAACTTAGCAAATGTCAATACTACAGCTTATAAGACTGAGACAGCTCAGTTTAAATCATTATTATATCAGACTATACAGTCAAAAACCACAAGCGCAAACGGAGAAACTAAGCCGGTAGGAGCACAGGTGGGACTCGGTGTCAGAAACTCAGCTATTACGAGTATATTCAGACAGGGAACACTTACACAGACAGATAAGACAACAGATTTTGCTATTTCAGGTGAAGGTTTTTTTACGGTAAAAGATAGCAACGGAGAATTGAGATATACAAGAGACGGTTCATTTAACTGGGCACTTTCACCATATGGTGGAGTTATGCTTTGTACACAGCAGGGATATCCTGTACTTGATATAGACGGCAACGAAATCGTTATACCGGAAGAGTATACAGTATCAAAGCTTTCTATTGATGGTGCCGGCAACATCTGTTACCCTGATGAAGAAACCGGAAATCCGGTACCATTAGGTATGACAGTAGGTGTTGTACAGTTCCAGAATGCGGCAGGTTTATCAAAGGAATCAGGAACAATGTATGCTGAGACAGATGCATCGGGTATGCCTGTTTCAGAATATTATACAGAGGATATTAAGAGAAGTACATTGGTTCAGGGTTATTTAGAAGCGTCCAATGTAAATGTTGCAGATGAGATGGTAAATCTTATAGTTGCACAGAGAGCGTATGAAATGAATTCAAAGGCTATACAGACAGCTGATACGATGCTTGGGCAGGCTAACCAGCTTAAGAGTTAACGGAGGTAGCAGACAATGAGTTTATCTATAGACGGAATGTCAGCATTTAATGATATTATTGCAGGTTCTGCAACATCAAAAGCAGACAGTTTATCAGGCAAGCTTGAAGCTACTGATTATTCTAAAGCATCAGATGATGAACTTATGCAGGTATGTAAGGATTTTGAAAGCTATTTTGTAGAGCAGGTTTTCAAAGCTATGGAAAAGATGGTGCCTGAAAAGGAAGATGAAGGTTCAAGTATGTCAACGCTTGAGTACTTCAGTGATATGCTTACACAGGAATATGCATCAAATGCAGTAGAACAGGGAAGCTTTGGAATTGCAGAACAGTTATATGAGCAGATGAAAAGAAATTATTCGATTCCGGAAGCGGAAGAATCATAATTGTCTTAAGTTACATATTTGTTATATGACGTGAGAGGAAATATGAATATTAAGGGTTGCGTCGAAAAAATTATATATAGAAATGCAGACAACGGATACACGGTTATGGTTGTTTCCTGCAAAGGAAAAACAGTTACGTGTGTGGGAACAGTGCAGTATATTGGTGAGGGTGAATTTGTATCTCTTGAAGGAGAGGTTACAGTTCACCCTATTTATGAAGAGCAGTTTGCCATCAGCAGTTGTGAAATACAATCGCCTGAAGACACAACTGCTATTTTACGTTATTTGAGTTCCGGCGCCATTAAAGGAGTTGGAGCTAAGCTTGCAGATAGAATAGTTACGGCGTTTGGAGAAGACACATTCAGGGTCATAGAAGAAGAGCCGGAACGCTTGTCAAGTGTCAGAGGCATAAGTGACAGAATGGCTATGGAAATAGCATCACAACTTGAAGAAAAGAAAGATATGAGAAGTGCTATGATGTTCCTTCAAAAATATGGAATTTCATCAGCACTTGCAGTAAAGATATATAATTACTACGGAAAAAATTTATACAATATTATAGAAAATAATCCATACAAAATGGCGGAAGACATTCAGGGTATCGGGTTTAAGATAGCAGATGAGATAGCATCAAAGGCAGGAATACAACCGGATTCGGAATTTAGGATACGTTGCGGAATTTTGCATGTTTTAACTCTGGCAGCAGCCAACGGGCATACGTGTATGCCGGTTACATCCGTAAAAAAACATGTAGAAGATATTTTGCAGATTCAGATAGAAAATGTAGAAGACTACTTTATAAATATGGTTATAGATAAATGTATCGTGGTTAAAGAATTTGATGGTATTAAGTATGTTTACAGCAGGAACAGCTATTTCACGGAATTGTCAGTGGCCCATAAGTTAAGTGAACTTGATATAAGAGAAGAAGTTGATGAAAAACGTGTGATGAAAAGCATATTAACCATAGAAGACAGAGAAGGAATAGCTCTTGATGAAGTTCAGCAGGCAGCAGTTATGGCGGCTGCGGAAAAAGGCGTTTTGATTGTTACGGGCGGTCCCGGAACAGGAAAAACCACAACAATCAATTGTATAATCAAGTACTTTGAAGAACGTGGAGAAGATATTCTTTTGGCAGCACCGACAGGCAGAGCGGCAAAGAGGATGTCAGAAGCGACAGGATATGAAGCACAGACCATACACAGACTTTTGGGCGTAAGTGGTAATCCTGAGGACGAACAGTCAGATTTGTTTGACAGAAATGAAGATAATCCTTTGGAGACAGATGTAATTATTATAGATGAAATGTCTATGGTGGATATATTTCTTATGAACAGTCTGTTAAAGGCAATTATACCGGGAACGGGGTTGGTACTGGTGGGAGATGTTAACCAGCTTCCGTCAGTAGGTCCGGGAAAGGTGTTGAAGGATATTATAGAGTCGGGCTGTTTTAATGTGGTGGAACTTGAACGGATATACAGACAGTCGGAAGACAGCGATATAGTAAGTAATGCCCATATGATTAATAAAGGTATGCAGATAGACCTTACAAAGAGAAGTAAGGATTTCTTCCTTACAAGAAGAAATGATGCGGAAAGTGTTATGAAGGCAGTGATAGATATACTTGGTGTTCAGATGCCAAAGTATGTAAACAGCGACAGATTTGATATACAGGTCCTTTCACCTATGAGAAAAGGCTATCTGGGGGTGGAGAATCTCAACGAGGTGCTTCAAAGAACGTTAAATCCGCCGTCAGATAATAAGCGTCAGATAGAACTTGACAGCAAGATACTTAGAGAAGGCGACAAGGTAATGCAGATAAAAAATAACTACCAGCTTGAGTGGGAAGTAAGAGGCAGGTATGGCATTGTGGCAGACGGTGGAAAAGGCGTGTACAACGGTGATATGGGCGTTATAAAGTCTATTAATACGTATACAGATACCTTGGAAGTGGAGTTTGATGACGGAAGAATTGTTTCATATACAAGTGAGGAAATGGGAGAACTGGAGCTTGCGTATGCCATTACAATTCATAAATCACAAGGTAGTGAGTATCCTGCAGTTATTGTACCGCTGCTAAAGGGACCGGAAATGCTTATGAACAGGAACCTTTTGTATACAGCTGTTACAAGGGCAAAGAAGTGTGTATGTATTATCGGTACCGAAAATGCTGTTATGAACATGATAGCCAATAAGACAGAGAATACCAGATACTCAGGACTAAAGGCTCAGATAGAGCAGATATATGGCATAAATACAAAAGAGTAGGAGAGGAGATATAAGGGGATGAATATAAGTAAGATAAAGAATCAGGTAGAGGGATTATTATATCCCTCTGCCTGTATTGTATGTGGGGAAGAAACAAAAGGAGAACTGGTATGTACATATTGCACTGACAAAGTGCTGCTAATAAAAGAACCTAAGTGTATGAAATGCGGAAAACATATAGATGATGAGTATAAAGAGTATTGCCCGGATTGTTTGACGGCTTCTCATTTGTACAGGAAAGGAATAGGTGCATTTGAATATAATGAATATTTGAAAGAGACGTTGTATGACTTGAAGTACCATGGTACAAAGTATGTGGGGAGATTAATGGGAAAGGAAATCGCCAAAAAGTACAGACACGACATATTAGAGTGGGAAGCTGATTGTATAGTTCCGGTTCCGCTACATCATAAAAAGGAAAGGAAAAGAGGATATAATCAGGCAACAATCATAGCAGAAGCTATTGGAAATGAACTGCATATACCGGTCAGGGATGATATTTTGCTAAGAAGTGTAAATACTGTACCACAAAAAGAATTAAGTAAAGAAGAAAGAATTAAAAATTTAGAAAATGCTTTTATTATAAGAGAAAATGTAGTAAAATTAGAGAAGATAATTATAGTAGACGACATATATACGACAGGGGCTACTATTGACCGATGTGCGAAGGTTCTGTTGGAATCCGGTTGTAAAGAAGTATATTACATAGCGGTGTGCATTGGTGTAGGAGTTTAAAACCGTCGAAAAGGAGGAACTATGGAAGTAAGAAATTGTATAAAATGCGGAAAAATATTTAACTACATGTCAGGCCCGAGATTTTGCCCTGCATGTAAAGATAAACTTGAAGCAAAATTTAAAGAAGTAAAGAAGTATATCCAGGATAATCCACATGCGACCATCCAGGAAGTGTCTGAAGAGATGGAAGTTGAAACAAGACAGATTCATCAGTGGATAAGAGAAGAAAGACTTCTGTTCTCAGAAGATTCACTTGTAACTATTGACTGTGAAGGTTGTGGCGCAGCCATTAGAACAGGAAGGTATTGCGATGATTGTAAGTTCCGTCTTACTAAAGGTTTTGGAACATTATACCAGACTAAGAAAGAAGAACCTGATACAAGAATTAAGAAAAAAGACAATGACAGAATGCGTTTCCTTAATTAAGATTCTATAAAAAATTATTAAATAAATAAAATGTATTGACAAAGCTACATAGGCTCGTTAAAATATTAACGAACACAAAAATGTAGCTTTTGAAATTTATAATTTGACCAAAGGAGAGCTAAGGATGGAAAAGAATTACGAAATTGTAGACAGCGTTGAAAAACTTGAAGCGGCTTTTGCAAGAGTAAGAGAAGCGCAGAAAATCTTCGCTACGTATTCACAGGAACAGGTTGATAAGATATTCTTTGCAGCAGCATCAGCTGCTAACAAGATGAGAATTCCACTTGCAAAAATGGCGGTTGCAGAGACCGGTATGGGTGTTGTGGAAGATAAGGTTATAAAAAATCATTACGCATCAGAATATATTTACAATGCGTACAGAGATACAAAGACATGTGGCATTATCGAAGAAGATACTGCATTTGGAATTAAGAAAGTGGCTGAACCTATTGGTGTTGTAGCGGCAGTTATTCCTACAACAAATCCTACATCTACAGCTATTTTTAAGACATTGATTTCATTAAAAACAAGAAATGGTATTATTATCAGTCCTCATCCGAGAGCTAAGGGCTGTACTATAGAAGCGGCAAAGATTGTACTTGAAGCAGCTGTTGCGGCAGGT
The DNA here is from genome assembly GCA_015057425.1 of Lachnospiraceae bacterium. Classification (GTDB taxonomy): domain Bacteria; phylum Bacillota; class Clostridia; order Lachnospirales; family Lachnospiraceae; genus SVEL01. The sequence continues at coordinate 44,387 of SVEL01000004.1, read as the reverse complement.
GCTCCGGAAGGACTTATTGACTGGATAGATGTTCCGTCACTTGAACTTACAAACCTTGTAATGAAAGAAGCGGACATAATACTTGCGACAGGGGGACCGGGTATGGTTAAGGCAGCTTATTCATCCGGTAAGCCGGCATTGGGTGTTGGTGCAGGTAACACACCGGCTATTATTGATGATACAGCAGATGTGATCCTTGCAGTTAACTCAATTATCCATTCAAAGACATTTGATAATGGTATGATTTGTGCGTCAGAACAGTCAGTCCTTGTTCATGAGAAAGTATATAAGGCTGTTAAGAAGGAATTTGCAGACAGAGGCTGTTACTTCCTTAAAGACGATGAAATTGAAAAAGTTCGTAAGACTATTATTATAAATGGTTCATTAAATGCTAAGATTGTTGGTCAGAAGGCAACTACTATTGCCGAACTTGCAGGAGTTAAAGTGCCTGAAGGTACAAAGATTCTCATAGGTGAAGTAGAAAGCGTAGACCTTTCAGAAGAATTTGCACATGAAAAGTTATCACCGGTTCTTGCTATGTATAAGGTAAAGGATATCGAAGATGCATTTGCTAAGGCAGAACAGCTTATTGCAGACGGAGGTTACGGACATACATCTTCAATCTATCTCAATACTGTTACTGAAAAGGCTAAGATAGACGAATTTGCATCACGTATGAAGACATGTCGTATCCTTATCAATACGCCGTCATCACAGGGTGGCATCGGTGACCTTTACAACTTTAAGCTTGCACCATCTCTTACACTTGGTTGTGGTTCATGGGGCGGTAACTCAGTTTCTGAAAACGTAGGAGTTAAGCACCTTATCAATATTAAGACAGTTGCCGAGAGGAGAGAGAACATGCTTTGGTTTAGAGCACCGCAGAAGGTATATATCAAGAAGGGTTGTCTCCCTGTTGCCCTTGATGAACTTAAAAATGTAATGGGCAAGAAAAAGGCATTTATTGTTACAGATAATTTCTTATATGAAAACGGATATACAAAACCTATTACAGATAAGCTTGACGAGATGGGTATTCAGCATACAACATTCTTTGATGTTGAACCGGACCCTACACTTGCATGTGCTATCGAAGGTACAAAGCAGATGGAAGCATTTAAACCGGATACAATTATCGCACTTGGCGGTGGTTCAGCGATGGATGCTGCAAAGATTATGTGGATGATGTACGAACATCCGGAAGTAGATTTCATGGATATGGCTATGAGATTTATTGATATCAGAAAGAGAGTATATACATTCCCTAAGATGGGTGAAAAGGCATACTTTATAGCGATACCTACATCAGCAGGTACAGGTTCTGAAGTGACACCATTTGCCGTTATTACAGATGAAAAGACGGGCGTTAAGTATCCGCTTGCTGACTATGAACTTATGCCAAATATGGCAATTGTTGACACAGATTATCATATGAGTGCGCCTAAGGGGCTTACGGCGGCATCAGGTATTGATGCGGTAACACATGCCCTTGAAGCTTATGCAGCAATGCTTGCTACAGATTATACAGATGGTCTTGCGCTTAAAGCACTTAAGACTATATTTGAATATCTTCCGAGAGCATATGAAAACGGACAGACAGATGTTGAAGCACGTGAAAAGATGGCAAACGCTGCTACAATGGCAGGTATGGCATTTGCCAACGCATTCCTTGGGGTATGTCATTCAATGGCACACAAACTTGGCGCGTTCTATCACCTTCCACACGGTGTTGCCAACGCCCTTATGATTGACCAGGTACTTCTTTTCAATGCAAGCGAAAAACCTGTAAAGATGGGAACATTTTCACAGTACGACCATCCGCACACACTTGCAAGATATGCAGAGGTTGCAGATTATCTTGGCGTAAAGGGTAAGACAGACGAAGATAAATTAAAGGGTCTCATCGAAAAGATTGATGAACTTAAAGAAAAGGTAGGAATCAAGAAGTCAATTAAAGAATACGGCGTTGACGAGAAAGAATTCCTTGAAAGACTTGATGATATGGTTGAGCAGGCATTTGACGACCAGTGTACAGGTGCTAACCCACGTTATCCGTTAATGAGCGAAATTAAGCAGATGTATCTCAATGCTTACTATGGGAATAACGAAGCAGTATAAGTATTGTGCATAATGTAAAGGAGGAACCCTATGAATTTAGAAAATGTTGTTGCAGTAAGAATAGGTAAGACGATTTATCGTGATGGCGATAAGGTAGTAAAGGTGTTTGATAAAGCGTATTCAAAAGCTGATGTTTTAAACGAAGCATTGAATCAGGCAAGAATAGAAGAAACAGGACTTGAAATTCCAAAACTTCACGAAGTTACTATGATTGAAGAAAGATGGGCTATAGTTTCCGAATGTATAGAGGGAAAAACTTTAGCAAAGCTTATGGAAGAAAATCCTGAGAGAGAAGATGAATATTTAAATATGTTTGTCAACCTTCAGATAAAGGTATTCGGAAAGAAAGCTCCTCTTCTTAGTAAGTTAAAAGATAAGATGAACAGAAAGATTGATGAAGCTAAGCTTGATGCTACTACGACATACGAACTTCATACAAGACTTGAATCTATGCCAAAGCATGCAAAGGTATGCCATGGAGACTTCAACCCTTCAAACATTATTATCAATAAAGAAGGCATCCCATACATTTTGGACTGGTCACATGCTACACAGGGAAATGCATCAGCTGACGTTGCAAGAACTTATCTTCTTTTCTGCCTTGATGACAAGAAAGAACTTGCTGATAAGTATCTTAACCTTTTCTGCGAAAAGACTAATACAGCTAAAAAGTATATCCAGTCGTGGTTACCGATTGTAGCGGCATCACAGTCAGTTAAGGGTAAGGTTCACGAAAGAGAACTTTTACTTAGCTGGGTAAACGTAATGGATTTTGAATAAAACATAAGGTAGAACCCACTTCATGCTGAAGTGGGTTTTTTTATGTGATAGGAATTTCCTATCACATAAAAAGCGCTCCGCTGAGGATGCGCACCTCGCGGAGAGGTATTTTATTGCTCCGCAATACCGCTCGGGGCGCGGAGAATCTCGCAAGCGAGATTCTTTTTTATAAAAGGGGTTAAGTTAATAGAAAAAATGCCGATAAAATAAGAGAATAAAAATATTTTTAGTCTTTACATCAGTCAAGGAAGACAGAAAGGAGAAAGTTATGCGAATAGATGCTTATAATCAGATTACACAGGTTTACGGTGTAAAAAACAAGGCAAAAACAGCACCTACAGGCAAAACTTCAACAACTGACAAAATCGAAATTTCAAGTTTCGGAAAGGAACTTCAGATTGCGAAACAGGCAGTTGCAAACAGCTCAGATGTCAGGGAAGACAAAGTTGCTGATATTAAAGCGCGTTTGGCAAATGGAACCTACCATGTAGATGCAGCTACATTTGCAGATAAGTTGCTTGAAAGTTACAATGGTATTTTGTAGGAATCGGTGAGGTAAAGTAAGTGGCAAGTCTTATTGATGAATTAATTAATGTTCTTGCAGAGGAAACCGAGGAATACAAAATACTGTATAAGCTTGCACACGAAAAGACCCCTGTAATAGTTAAGGGGGATGTGGAAAAGCTTCAGGAGTTTACTGCTGAAGAACAGCTTCACTTAGAGAAGATAATCAAAAGTGAAAAGAAAAGAGAAGAAGTTGTGACCGATATAGCCAGCGTTCTGAACATCGACAAGGGAGATGTGACGGTACGTAAGCTTCTTGTGGCTCTTAAGAACCAGAAGGAAGTGGTGGAAAGATTGTCGCAGGTTCATAGTGAACTGAAGAAAACATTGAAGGAGTTTACTGCGGTGAACGATATCAACAAATCACTATTGAGAGACAGCTTAGATATGGCCGAGTTCAATCTGAATTTAATACGAAGTATGAATCAGGCGCCTGAACTGGCAAACTACAATAGTAGCAGCACATATAGTTCCGATATGCATATAGAGCAAAGAGGAATATTTGATGCTAAACAATAACTGAAGTATTTAAAGTAGTATTTGTAACCAATAATCGGAGGAAATGATATGTCATTAATGACCAGCATATATACGGGAGTTACAGGTTTGAGAAGCAGTCAGAATGCTATCAATATTACTTCCCACAATATAGCTAACATCAATACAGAAGGATACGTAAGACAGCAGGCAACATTTGCTGACTATAAATATCAGAAAATATCCACAACACCTACATATTCATGGCAGGTGGGTATTGGTGTGTATTCAGATGATACACAGCATTTAAGAGATTATTTCCTTGATTTGTCTTACAGACAGGAAGTTGGTAGAGAAAATTTCTACTCAGCTCAGTATACTACTGTAGAAGAAATAGAGACCGTATTTGGAGAACTTGAAGGAGAGGCATTCCAGAATTCCATGGTTGAATTAAAGGAAGCGATTGCGGAATTGTCAAAGACTCCGGATAGTATAGTCGCCAAGGCCGGTCTTGTAATGTGCGCTGAAGAATTTATAAACAGATCAAATGCAATATATGAGGATTTGATTTCATATCAGCAAAATCTTAATGTAAAGATTAATAATACAGTTAACAGAATCAATGAACTTGGATTAAAAATCCAGGAACTTAACTATCTTATAAGCGGATTTGAAGCATCAGGCTTTGAATCAGCCAATGACTTAAGAGACCAGAGAGACCTTGCAATTGACGAACTTTCAGGTCTTGTGGGAATCCAGTATGAGGAAAACCCATACCACGTAGTAACGATTAAAATAGAAGGTGTTGACTTCGTAACGGAAACTACTGTTTTCCAGATGGGAACGGCGGAGCTGGACGGAGCACACAGATCAACATATTTGTCAGCAGTATGGCCACACTTGGAAAATAAAGAAGTATTTTATTTTGCCAACGAAGTGTCCACAGAGAAAGGCAACGACCTTGGCGAACTTAAGGGATTACTTATGTCACGAGGAGATTACGTTGCAAACTATACAGATATTCCTGATGAAAATGCTGATAACTATGATGAATTATTGGAATATTACAGAGAGAATGTTGACTATTCAAGTATTATGAAGACACAGGCTATGTTTGATAAACTTGTAAATGGTATAGTTACATCAATTAACGACATCTTGTGTCCTGAAACAACCATGACATTTGATGCCGATACAACATTTACTCTCGAAGACGGAACAGTCGTAACATACGGTGCAGGAGAAACTATCAAGGTACTTGATATGGAAAAGACATCTTACGGCAATGATGTTAACAAAACACCGGGTAATGAACTGTTTGCGAGATGTGATGCAGAAAGATACACCAAGGCATATGATGCTCAGGGTAATTTAGTATATATATATAACGAAACAAACGAATTCGGAGATTTATCTCTTTATACATTGGGAAATATCCAGATTAATGAAAATGTGTTGGATGATTATTCCTATCTTCCGTTTACAGATGCCGAGGGTGATACTGACTATGATAAAGCCTTTGAATTATTGGAAATCTGGGACGTGGATTTTGGAAACTTAAATCCGGACAACCTTACAGACAAAACATTTATGGAATTTTACAATTCCATGACAAGTGAAATAGCCAATATAGGTTATCTGTATAACGAAATATCAGTTAATCAGGCGACCGTGGTCGACAGTGTAAACAATGCACGTTGGTCAAAGTACGGAGTATCATCAGATGAAGAATTAAGCCTTGTTATCAAATATCAGAATGCGTACAATGCTAATTCAAGATATGTTACTGCTATCGCCGATATGATAGAACATATAATCAATACTTTTGGAGCATAGAAACAACGGAATGGAGTGAAAATATGGCAAATACATTTTTTGGTCTTACAATTGCACAATCAGGATTATTTGCAGCTAATATAGCGTTAAATACTACCGGTCATAATATTTCCAACGAACAGACTGAAGGATACTCAAGACAGCAGGTATCACAGACAGCTTCAAGAGCATTGCAGGTATATCAGCAGTACGGTATGGTAGGTACGGGAACAACCGTTACGGGAATTGAACAGTTGAGAGATTCATACTATGATTTCAAATACTGGAATAATAATTCAAAGGTTGCGTATTTTGAAACTCTCTACGACCAGATGATTAATATAGAAGATTTCTTTAACGAAATCAATACAGACGGATTTACGGCTGAATATGGTAACTTTTTTAACGCAATGACTTCGCTTTTAGATGATCCGGCAAGTTATACGGCGCGTACATCAGTTATCGGTTATGCTGAAAATATAATGGAATATTTCAATACTATGAAGCAGAACCTTTTAAATCTTCAGGAAGACATCAATGAAGAGGTTAAAGATAATGTAGACAGAATTAATACATTGGCTGCTGACATTGCAGCACTTAACAAACAGATAAATATAGTAGAACTGACAGGCGAAGTTGCCAATGACCTAAGAGACAGAAGAAATCTTCTTGTAGATGAGCTTTCGGGAATTGTAGAAGTTTCTGTTACAGAAGAGAAAGTTGCAAACAACAAGACAGAATACAAGGTTATGCTTGGAGGTAATACACTTGTTGATAACTACACGGCATTTCAGCTTAAAGTAGTTTCAAGAGAAGAAAGAAGAGCAGAGACAGATGCAGTCGGTCTCTACGATGTTCAATGGGCATGGGGGGACAGCTTTGACCCGGTACATGCAGGATACGAAGGAAAACTTAAGGCACTTCTTGAAGTAAGAGACGGTAATAACTGTGTGGGAGATATTCCCACAGATTATAAGGGTGTTGTATATTATACAACCGAATTAAATTATTTCCTTGAAAATCTTACATCGAGATTTAATGAGATTCATAAAGACGGATATAATCTAAACGGAGATAAGATATCAGACCTTGATGATGCAGATTTCTTCCTTTTTGAAGATGGTGTATACAAGGTGAATCCAAAGTACATAGAAGATCCGGGAATGCTTGGACTTTCATCATCGCCTATACAGAATGGTGAAGACAATACAGATATACTTTCAAAACTTATAGATATCCAGTACGAAAGAACGTATGATGGTTCTACAGGTGAAGATTTTATGCAGTCAATACTTGCTGAAATAGCTATAGATGCAAGAAAAGCTGACACACTGGAAGCTAACTATTCAACTATGAAACACGCCATTATAAATCAGAGATTATCAGTATCAGGTGTAGATACAGACGAAGAAACGATGAATCTTGTAAAATTCCAGGAAGCATATGAACTTGCTGCACAGATGATATCAATTATGCAGGAAATTTACAATAAACTGATAAATGAAATGGGCGTATAACTAAAGAAGCACTATAATTAAATGCTTCGGATTGGAGAGCAATATGAGAATTACTAATAATATAATGACAAAAAATACTCTCAATAATATTAATCACAACAAGCTTCTTATGGACAGTTTAAATTCACAGCTGTCTTCACAGAAGAAAATTCAGAGAGCATCAGAAGATCCGATTATTGCTATCAGAGCACTGAGACTTAGAGCAACATATGCAGATATAAGCCAGTATCTTGAAAAGAATATACCTGATGCACAGCAGTGGCTTATAACATCCGAAACAGCTCTTAATAATGTAGATACATTGCTTACAGAGTTTGTAGAGTATTGTAACCAGGGTGTAAATGACTACAATACGGTAAGTGAACGAGAAGTATTGTATAATCAGCTTTTACAGTATCATGATGAAATATATAGTAATGGTAATGCTGATTATGCGGGAAGAACAGTATTTACAGGATACAAGACCGACAGAACTCTTGCATTTGAAGTAGATGAAAATCCACAGGATTACAAGTACAGTATAGAAGAAAAATTTACATTTGATGATATGGAAACCATACATAGAATATCCGGTTCTATTGATCCTGATGATATCAAAGAAGTATATGAGTCAGATGTAAAGAATAATCAGATGTACAGACTTCAGCTTGCATATAATAATATAGATGAAGATGGAATATCCCTTACAGGTATTCAATTCCCACCATATATTACCGTATCAACAAAAAGTCTTGGTGATATGGGTGCTGAGGTATATAATCTCAATGAAAATGAGATAGTTATAGTACCGGAGACAGGAGAAATCATATTTGGTCAAAATGCATATGAGTTTGCAAAGGATGCAGGAACCATTCAGGTTGACTATGTTAAAAACGGATTTGCCGTAGGAGATTTAAGACCTGAACATTACTTTAACTGTACAGATATATCAGACAATGACCCGAGCAAACATATAGAATATACTATAGATGACCAGTACATGGAGTATCAGATTAATTTTAGCCAGAAGTTGACGGTAAACGTACTTGGAAAAAATGTATTTTCAACAGGTATGGCAAGAAAGATTGATGACCTTATGGAGTCAGTGCATACGGCAATTGAAGTACAGAAACGTAAGGAACAGATAGAAAAGTATATCGAAGATGCAGATCCTCTTGATTATGCAACACTTGATAAGCTTAATTCAATGCTTAAGGCAGTTAACTTGGAACTTTCTTATGCAGAAGAAAATATGAGTGACAGCTTCGGTCATTGTATTACCATTTATCAGGATTATCAGGAAACAGTTAACCTGGCAATCGCTGAGATAGGTACGAAGAACATCCGACTTACACTTAATGAAGAACGACTTACGGCACAGAAAACAAGTGTTGAAGAACTTAAGAGTAATAACGAAGAAGCTAATATGACAGAGGTTGTAGTTTTATATACGGCAGCAAGCAATGTATATGATGCTTCCCTTGCAGCAGCATCTAAAGTTATACAGACAACACTGCTTGACTTTATATAGAAGGAAATAAAGCAAAACATATATAGAAAGGGAACGGGATGAATCCCGGACAGGTAAAAGAGATGGAACTTACAACAAGAATTTTCGGAACAATAGACATTGATGAAGAAAAAATCATAACATTTGAAAATGGTATTATAGGCTTTGGCGATTTGAAGAGATTTATACTTATTCATGATGCTGAAAATGAAAATGCTTCAATTACATGGCTCCAGTCAATTGATGAACCGGCCTTTGCAATGCCTGTAATTGACCCGCTTTTAGTCAATGAAACATACGATCCTATAATCGAGGATGAATTATTAATGTGTCTTGGAGAACTTTCGGCAGAAGATATACTTGTGCTTGTAACAGTTACGGTTCCAAGTGATATTACAAAGATGACATGTAATCTTATGGCTCCTATAATTATCAATGCTAATAACAGAAAAGCATGTCAGGTAATTACTGAGGGTGATGAATATCCGGTTAAGTATGAAATCTATGATATACTTAAAGCCAGAAAGGAACAGGTATAGGCCTATGTTAGCATTATCAAGAAAAAAAGATGAAGCAATAGTTATCAATAACAATATTGAAATAACTATTATAGAAGTAAAAGGTGATCAGGTTAAACTTGGAATTAAAGCACCAAAGTCAGTGCCTGTATACAGAAAAGAGATTTATTTACAGATACAGGAAGCAAATAAAGAAGCCGCAGGAGTTGATACACTTGAGGCTTTAAAAGGTTTATTTTAAATTAGATGTAAATAATTTTAAAAATATTCCGATATATAAGTATATGACAGACGAAAAGTGATTTTGTGAAAAAGGAATTTTACAAATCCAGATAACAAGGATGTGGCGCATTTGCGCAGAATGGAGGCTATTATGGCAATCGAAAAGATAAGTGGAATGAACAATATGGCAAGCAGTTATTCATCAGTAGCTAAAACAGCTCAGCCTGTGGAAAACGTTGAGGTTACTCCTGCAGCGACAGCAGTGACAAGAGAAGCAGTAGCTGAAACAGCTGCATATAAGAATGACGGTAGCGAAGCAGGGTATCAGCAGAAAGAAGCATCTAACGAACAGATTAAAAAGGCTGTTGCAGAACTTAATAAAAAGATGAACGCCAATACATCATGTCAGTTTGGTATTCACGATGCAACTAACAGAGTAACAATAAAGCTTATAGATAATGATACTAAAGAGGTAGTTAAGGAGTTTCCGGCAGAAGAAACTCTTGACATTATCGCAAAAGCATGGGAATTGGCAGGAATTCTCGTAGATAAGAAGTTATAAGCGAAAGGTTAGGTGACAGTTATGGCAATTAGACTTTCAGGTATGGTATCCGGTCTTGATACAGACGCTATGATAGACGAGCTTGTTGCGGCTTATAGTACCAAGAAGGATAATATATATAAAGAACAGAAAACATTAGAATATAAGCAGGATGCGTGGAAAGCCATGAACACATCTGTGTATGGGTTCTATTCAGGAACTCTCAGCAGCATGAGATTTTCATCAGGCTATTCATTGAAGACAACTTCTGTATCAGATACAGCTAAAGCTATAGTGTCTGCATCAAGTAATGCAGTTAACGGCACACAGGAGTTGAAAATTACATCACTTGCAAAAACAGGTTACCTTACAGGGGCTAAGCTTGATGGTGTAAAAGGAAGCTCTACACTTGGTGAACTTGGTATAACAGGAAGTTCTACACTGGCAATTGCAACCGGTGGAAAAACAAAAGAAATAGAAATCAATGAATCTATGACAGTAGATAAGCTTGTATCTGCATTTAAAGATGCAGGTGTAAATGCAAGCTTTGATGAAGAAAATCAGAGATTCTTTATAAGTGCAAAAGATAGTGGGGCAGATGCTGACTTTTCGCTTACAGGTATATCAGATGCAGGTAATAATGCTCTTAAGGCATTAGGTTTATATACTGTATCTACAGCTGATGTAAGCAGTTATCAGTCATACATAGATGCGGCAGCAGCAGACCCTGAATTTATAGCAAATGAAAGTAAGAAAACATATCTTGATACATTGTTAAACGGAAAACTTAAGGAACACAATCAGAAGGTAGTTGAACTTAAGGCAAATATTTCAAAACAGAATGACATTATGGCATTTGCTGATAAGAACGATGAGGACAGACAGACAGCAATAGATGAACTTCAAAAGAAGATAGATGATATAAATGCCAAGCTTGACCCGGCATCAGAAGGATATGAAGCTCTTACAGAATCTGATAAAAATACGATGGAAGCTAAGCTTGCTGAGTACACAGAGACAATGAATGTATATAGCGAGATACAGGCGGCAAGTGAAGCCGGTACATTAGATGAATATAAGGCCAATGTACAGAGCGTTATAGACGGATATAATACAGAACTTACAGAAACAGAAGAGTCTATAGCAGATATTAAGAGTGCCATATCAGGAAATCTTGCGGCTAAAGAACAGGCATACTTCGGAGAAGAGGCGCCTGTATATGATACAGAAGAATACAACGAGATACTTCAGGCTAATCAGGACAGACTTGCATATGCAGAAGAAAAGGTTCAGGTGTATACAGAATATCTTACAGCTGTTGAAAACGGTGACAAAGACAGAGTTGCAGAACTTGAAGCAGAGCTTGGAATTACGGGTGGTGCTGACGGAGCTGTACGTATCGCCGGTGCAGATGCAGAGATATACTTAAATGGTGCAAGATTTACATCTACAACAAACTCATTTAATATCAACGGACTTAGTGTTACGGCTATGGGTCTTACAGATAAAGATGAGACTATATCAGTTACAACTGCGACAGATATAGATGGTATATATAACAAAATAAAGGATATGTTCAAGGAATATAATGAACTTATCAAGCAGATGGAGACAGCTTATAACGCTGCTTCTGCAGGAGATTACAAACCGCTTACAGATGAAGAAATGGAAGAGATGACTGATAAGCAGATAGAGAAGTGGGAAGATAAACTTACTACGGCTGCTCTTAGAAAGGACAGTACATTAAGTGGTGTTATATCTGCCTTGAAGACGGTTATGGCACAAAGCTTTACTGTAAACGGAGAAAGTTTTAACTTAGGTTCATTTGGTATAAAGACATCCGGATATTTCGGCTCGGCTGAAAATGAAAGAGGTGTATACCACATAGACGGTGATCCTGATGACAAGTCATCTTCAGGTAATGAAGATAAGCTTAAGGCTGCGCTTGCAAACGATCCTGATACAGCAATATCATTCTTTACACAGTTGTCAAATGCATTATACAGTAAACTTTCTGATAAGATGAAGGGCTCAACTGTAAGCAGTGCATATACTTTGTACAATGATAAGTCTATGAAAGCACAGTACGAAGACTATGATGATAAGTTAGAAGATTGGGAAGAAAAGATAGAAGAGATGAGAGAGAAGTATGTAAAGCAGTTCTCGGCTATGGAAAGTGCGCTTGCAGAACTTAACTCACAGCAGTCATCACTTTCATCATTACTTGGAATGTAGAAAGGTAAATTATAATATTAATTGACGAGGTGATATAATGGCTTTACCAAACGCATATACAACATATAGTAACAATAAGATAATGACGGCAAGTCCGGCTCAGCTTACGCTGATGTTATATGACGGAGCGATTAAGTTCTGCAATATAGCAGCAGTGGCGATTGAGGCAAAAGATTATCAGAAAGCCAATGTTAATCTTCAGAAAGCACAACGTATTATAAATGAGTTTAGAGCAACGCTTGACTTTAAGTATCCGGTAGCTAAGGACTTTGATAATGTATACAGATATATCAATGACAGACTGGTGGATGCCAATATCCATAAGGATATTGAAATATTAAATGAAGCTCTCAAGCATTTAAGAACTATGAGAGATACATGGGAAGAGGTAATGCGACTTGCAAAGACAAAAGACAGAGCATAATTATATAGTTATCCTTAAAGATAGCTTAAAGAGTAAAATCGGATGTCTTGAAGACTTGATAAAACTTAACAACCGTATAGAAAAGTTGGCTTTGGGAGAAAAGTGGGATTACGAACTTTTTGATGAACTTATATCTGAAAAAGGAAAGCTGATTTCCAGATTAGATAAGCTTGACGATGGCTTTACGGGAGTGTATAATAGAGTCAAAGATGTTTTGAATAATGAAAAAGATATATATGCTGAAGATATAAGAGAGCTTAAAGATAGTATACGTATTATTACAGAGTTAACTCTTAAGCTTGAAAAGTCGGAACTTAAGAATAAAGAAGTTTTTGACAATCGTTTAGGCAGTATGTCAAAGGAGATAAAAGTGGCCAGAACCAGCAATAAGGTAGCGGCAAACTATTATCAGAATATGGCGAAATTAAATGTAATTGAGCCGCAATTTATGGATAAGAAAAAATAATTTAAAATTTTTTCAAAAAAAGGGTTAAGTTTTTTTAGAACGTTCCGATATATAAGACATAAGGAACAAGTTAACAGATATTAACCGGTGGTGACCGGATAATATAAAACAAAATAATCAGTAGCAAGGAAGCTACTGCAAATTCAAGGAGGAATTATTATGGTAGTACAACACAATCTTACAGCAATGAACACAAACAGACAGCTTGGTATCATCACAGGTGCTCAGGCTAAGTCAACAGAAAAGTTATCATCAGGTTACAGAATTAACCGTGCAGGTGATGACGCAGCAGGTCTTTCAATTTCTGAAAAGATGAGGAGCCAGATCAGAGGTCTTGATAAAGCTTCTACAAACGCTCAGGATGGTATCTCAGCTATCCAGACAGCAGAAGGTGCTTTAAATGAAACTCATGAAATTCTTCAGAGAATGAACGAGCTTGCAACACAGGCAGCTAATGACACAAACACAACAGATGACAGAAATGCTATCCAGGCTGAAATTAACCAGTTAGTATCTGAAATCGACAGAATTCAGTCTACAACACAGTTCAACACAATGAACTTACTTGATGGTACATTCACAGGTAAGAATCTTCAGGTTGGTGCTCTTCAGAATCAGAATATCGGTATCAGCATTAGTAACATGAACGCAAGTTCATTAAATGTTAACAGCCTTTCAGTTAGCAATAATTCAGTTGCTGGTTCAGCTATGACATCTATCCAGAATGCCATTAAGCAGGTATCTTCACAGAGATCAGAACTTGGTGCTATTCAGAACAGACTTGAGCACACAATCAAGAACCTTGATACAACAAGTGAAAATACATCTGCAGCTGAATCACGTATCCGTGACGTTGATATGGCTGATGAAATGGTTACATACAGCAAGAACCAGATCCTTTCACAGGCAGGACAGGCTATGCTTGCTCAGGCTAACCAGGCTACACAGGGTGTTCTTAGCTTACTTCAGTAATCTAAACATTGTTATAAGAAAATACCAATTAAAATGCCGGACTTTTGGTCCGGCATTTTTCTTTGAGTATTTATCAAAAGTTGGGTGAACCATTTTACTTAAATGAGAGGTTCAATATTTCTGAGAATCGTGTGTCAATACTATGTTTTGAAACTATAGTATCATATCCGGACAAAGCTATTTTTGTACGCACATCATCATGTGTAAGGTAGAAACTAATCTTATCGCAAAGCTCTTCAAGAGAAGTATATACTTCAAGGTCTTTGCCAATAGTAAAGAACTCGTCAAGCTCAGCCTGATAATTGGTTATAAGAAAACCACCGCATGCAAGAACGTCGAAAATTCTCTGGGAAAGGCCTGTGTGAATGGTTCGTGCAGTTATGTTAAGATTAATCTTGCTCCTGTTAAATATAAGGGGCATTTCGGTTAGTGATTTGGCAAAACCACGATTATGTATAAGGGGAAGCATAGAAGTATCACTGCCGGTATAAACATCTATATTAAATCCGCAATCTTCAGACAGATATTTTAGAGTTCTGATTCTGTCCTGTTCGGAAGTTTTTACACCTATAACCTGTTCTGCAACGACAGCTTTATAATCACCGTGACTTTTCTCCGGAAATCTGTAAAAATCATACTCCTTTAGGATTTTATCAGCCATATCATCTGTTAGGACATTATATATAAAATTTTGTCCGTATATGTTTATCTGTGACGCTACTAATCCGTCGATATAACCTTTCACGAATTCGGAATAACCGGCTTGGTTGTATACGCATTTTTCCGAATATAAAGAGCCGATAAATGAAATCTCATGGGAGAATTTGTCAAGTACATGTTGAGGGGCATTTAGAATAGTGTTGCCACAATTATCAATATCTCCACTCAAAGGCAAATGAAACACACCCTTGGGATTTCTTTTATGAAATATACGATAATTATCATAATCAAATATAAATATACGATTACATTCATTCATAAGCTCGTCAGAATATAATTCCAAAATAGGACTATCGACTACAACACAAACGTACGGAATGTTCATAATGTTGCATACTGCTGAAAGTGCCGGAAAAAAGTTGATACTGAAGACGAACGCACATGGATTTTTTGATAATATAGCTGAGACATTTTTTACAAGTGCAGTCGATGACACATCCTTGTTAAAAACTTCATTTGATTCTTCAATAACGTTTAATCCTGCTTTATTAAAAGTATATATAAAGGACGGTTCGCATATGCTGTTGTATCTGTAAAAAAGTATGTTCATAATTGATCTCCGTTCTACTCGAGGCATATTTCTATAAGCTGAGAGAAGATGTTCTCATAAGTATAATTATTTCTTATGTTCTGATAACCATTATAGGCTATTTCTTTTCGTTCTTTATCGTGCGACAGATAATATTCAGCTTTGGTAAGCATATCTTCATCACTTGTATAATATACAAAATCCACATCCGGCGTAAAGTGTCTGAGAAAATCTTCCTGATAATTAGTAAGAAGGAAACCGCCACACGCCATAATATCCATACATCTGAGAGGAATACCTGTTTTTATGGTTTTGAGAGATATATTCAGATTGATTTTACTGTTTCTGAAAACTGCAGGCATCTTTTCGTAGTAATCAATAGGACCAAGATTATGAAGCTTTGGTAATTCCGGTGTTGGCAGTTTTGTATATAAGCTGACATCAAAATATTCGGATAAAAGTGACAGTAATCGTTTGCGTTCGATTTCGGCAACTTTCCTGCCAAGAAAGTAATTGGCATAGCCGAATTTTTTGGTAGCAATGGAATGTTTTCCCGGATCGTAAGGAAAAGCATTGTATATAATATTCATAATTTCGTCATTAAGTCCGTCTTCCAAAATATAAGCTCCATATAAATGACTCTGGGCCTCGACGAGAGCATCTAAATATCCGCAGGCATAAGGAGAAGTATCCTTTAAGGAATCAATGAGCTTGTCATAAAAAGTATGAGATTCATTGTACATTGAACCGATAAAGGTTATGTCATGTTTATAATTTATGGAAGAAGTGTCAGTTAACTTTCCGATTTGGCGGTCAAGCCTTGTCATATATACCGGAAGGGGGGTGTAATATATGTGCTTTATGCCACCATTATATAATTCTATGTATTGTGAATAGTCAAAAGTAAATACACGGTTACATGGATATGCAAGTGTATATGTATAAAGTAATATATGGGGATTGTCATACACAAGAGACAGATATTTTATATCGTATCCCTGTGTACATAAAGTGTTACAGCAATGGGAAACGATAGGATAATAATTAAAAGAGAACACAAAGTCATAATGCTTTTTTGAAGCAATGTCGTAAAATTCATTTTCAAATTTTTCATTTCTGATATCAAACTTTTCATCAGATGAGAAAAGTGTAACTGAAATTCCTTTTTTTGTCATAAACTCCACCGCATCTTCCATGCCGTAGGAGCTGTGAACTATAACGATTGCATTTTTGCCGGTAAAAGAACTGTTCATATGTGCCTCCCTCTATGTTTTGAATAGTAAATCACGATAAAACTTATGTATTAAGAATAACATAAAAGCATGTGAAAAACAATTCATAAAAATGCAAGAAACATATTATAATATAAGCTGTTTTTGCCGATATAATAGTGTGGGAGTATACGGTTTTATCAGTGAATAGAATAATGGACGGAGAATTGCTATGAGAGAATTAGAATATCCTTTTGAAAGTCAATATATTATAAGAAAAAAACGTGGCATAAAGAAGGCATTGTTGGCATATTACAGCGACAACGGCACAGCTTTACAAAAAAAGAAAATTGCCATATTAGGCGGTTCGACTACCAATGATATAAAGGATTGCATGGAGCTGTTTCTTCTTAATCATGGATTTGAGCCGGAGTTTTATGAGTCTGATTATGGTCAGTACTGGCAGGATGTTATGTTTGATAATGAAGAATTAGACAGATTTGCTCCGGATATTATATATATACATACTTCCAACAGAAATATCAATGAATGGCCACAGATTACAGATAATGAAGAGGTTATAGAAAGGAAACTTCTTGGAGAGTATGAAAGATTCAAAGTGATGTGGGATAAGGCGGAAGAAAAATATAAAGCTGTCATTATTCAGAATAATATGGAAAATCCGGCTTATCGTTTGCTTGGAAATATGGAAGCAACAGATTCTCATGGAAGAATAAATTTTATAAATAGATTGAATCAGCTGTTTTACGAATATTGCAACGCACACAAGAACTTTTATATTAATGATATAAATTATCTTTCGGCGAGTTTTGGATTGGATAAGTGGAATGATGAGTCTTATTGGTATTTGTATAAATATTCTTTGAGTCTCGAGGCGGTTCCGGTTCTTTGTCACAATATTGCCAATATAATTAAGGCATTATACGGAAAGAACAAAAAGGCATTCGCCCTTGATATGGATAACACTCTGTGGGGAGGTGTTATAAGTGAAGAAGGAGCTGATGGGATAAAACTTGGTCCGGATACTCCGACAGGACAGGCATACAGTGATTTTCAAAGATATATAAAATCTCATAAAGACAGAGGAATATTGTTAAATATCTGTTCTAAAAACGAAGAAGCCGTGGCAAAAGAAGGTCTTATGAACAGTTATTCGGAACTTAAGGAAGATGATTTTCTTGGGTTTAAGGCGAACTGGAACGAAAAGAGCAACAGTATTATAGAGATTGCAGGAGAATTAAATATACTACCGGAGAGTTTTGTATTTGTAGATGATAATCCCGTGGAAAGGGATTTGGTTAAGAACAGGATACCGGGTGCAGCTGTTCCGGAGCTTTCTACTGTTGAATGCTATATAAAAGAAATAGATAAAAACGGATATTTTGAATGTGTGTCTTTGTCGACAGATGATGTTAAGCGCAATGAAATGTATAAAAGCAATATGCTGAGACAGACGGAACAGAATAAATATACGGATTATAGTGAATTTTTAAAATCACTTGAGATGACGGCGGAAATTGCCGCTATAAGTGATAAAGAAATGGAGAGAGCGACACAGCTGTCCAATAAGTGCAATCAGTTTAATCTGACCAATAAGAAAATATCGTCAGAGGATATGAATAACATATGTGAAAATGATAATAACATTGCACTTTATGGAAAATTAAAGGACAAGTACGGCGATAACGGTTTGGTAACTGTATTACTTGGCAGGGGTGAAAAAAATATTTGTTATATAGACTTATGGGTTATGAGTTGTCGCGTTCTCAAGAGAGATATGGAAAACGCAGTAATTGACAAATTGGTAGAAATGTGTCGCAGTAAAGGTATAGATACCATTAGAGGATATTATAATCCAAGCAGTAAAAATGGTCTGGTTAAAGAACTTTACGGACAGTTAGGATTTACAAAGACAGAAAGCCGTGACAATGGTGATACATATTGGGAGCTTAAAATTGATAGCGGATATATCAGCAAAAATAAAGTTATAACTATGGAGGAAATATGAGCAGAGAAGTTGTTTTAGAAAAAATGAAAGAGATATTTATGGATGTATTGGACGCAGAAGTCGATATAACCGAAGAAACAAAAAGGCAGGACATAGAAGAATGGGATTCTATAGCACATATAAATATTATTATGTCTGTAGAAAGTGAATTTGGAATTAAGTTTACATTGCAGGAAGTAAATGAAATGACAGAGATAGGTAAAATAGTAACAGTTGTATGTGAAAGGGCATAATAATGAGATGTTATGAAAAGAAGCGTCTGTTAGATAGTATTGATTTACTTTATAAAGCAGCAGATGACCTGAAAAATAATAGAACATATAGTGAAAAAACAGAAATTCTTCAGTTATCTCAGCAGATGGCAATTACTATCGGAGAAAATATAGAAGAGCACTGTGGATGTGATACAAGGACGGTCAGGCTTCTTGAAGAATTATGCGAAATACTTTACAAAGCTTTTAATAATTTGGATGCTACAGAACATTACGCAACGTTATTGAAACTTCATATAGAGAAAATAGAAAAATCTATTACTGATGAGATAAAATGTGAAAAACTGAAAATACTATTTCTTCCATATAAGCTTTCAATGTGGACAGCAATGGAAAGCATATGGGAAGCGGCAATGAAAGATGATGAATGCCATGTGTCGGTAGTTCCTATTCCATATTACAATATAGCGGACAAAGACAACATTACAATGTCTTATGAAGGAATGGAATATCCGAAAGAGATCAATATAATTGATTATAGAGGATATGACGTAGAGAAAGAACATCCTGAGATTATAATAATTCACAATCCATATGATAATGCCAATAAAATCACCAGTATTCCTGAAGAATATTATTCTAAAAATATTAAAAAACATACGGAGTGTCTGGTATATAGTCCGTATTTCACATTTAGTACATATGACGTGACTAAAAGCAGTTTTCTTTTTATACAGCCGGGAACACTTTATTCAGACAAGATTATAGTTCAGTCTGAACGTGTAAAAGAATTATTTATGAGTTTGGGATTCAGTGACAAACGTCTGATGGTAACCGGTTCTCCTAAAGCTGATGCCGTAAGAAAATATACAAAAGAAAATGTAGACATGCCGGAAGAATGGAAAGAGAAACTGGAAGGGAAAAAGGTATTCCTGCTTAATACACACCTGAATTATTTTCCACGCTCTTTTGAAAATGCATTAAAGACAGGCAATAATTATGCAGTCCGCTTTCATGATGAAATATTGGAAGCAATAAAAGACAGAGATGACGTTGGTTTAATATGGAGACCGCATCCGTTGCTTAAAAATAAAGTGTATGATAGTGCAAAAGAATGCATTGAGTACATAGAGTACTTTGAAAAACAATTAATTGAATCAAATAATTGTGTCATTGATACTTACGGTGAATATAAATATTCATTTGCCTATTCCGATGCGATGATATCTACATGGAGTTCGCTTATAAATGAGTATATGATAACGGAAAAACCCGTTATGATATTCCAGGGAAAAATCTCTGAAGAAGTTATAAAGGAAGCTGTTATTAACCGAAATCTTAACTATTTCAGATTTGGTGATGGCGGTATAACCTTCTTGGAATTTATTGAAAATGTTAAATGCGGCATAGATGAAAAGAAGGAAGAACGTATGAACAATCTGAAACAGGCATTTACTAATTTTGGAGGAAATGCGGGACAAGAGGCTTATGTACAGTTAAAAAATATTTTAATATAGACTTATGATAATGAAATGGAGCAGAGTATGGAAAATGTAAAGAAATTGTGGCCTTCACAAGAGGTTGCATTAGAACTGTTAGATTTGGTTGAAGAGGTGTGTAAAGAAAATAACCTTACCTATATGTTAATAGAAGATTCAGCACTTGCAGCATATGTAGAAAAAGGTTTTTTGAAATGGACACCAAGAGTTACAATCGGACTTTTTTATGAAGAATATGTTAGATTTTTAAGTCTCTTTGAAGAAAAGTATAAAGGAACAAAGTATTATACTATGACGGGTGAGAATACTCCGCAGTTTGAAGAACTTTATGCAAGAATATGTAAACGAAGCAGAGTTATCCTTGGTGAAGGAAGAGAACAGGACGAAAAATATTATGATTTTTATATAATTGTAAAACCTATATTTTATGCGGGGGATACGATTAAGGAATATAAGAAATTTAGGCGTTGCTTTATAAGTTATACTAGATGTTTGTATTCGGATAAGATAAATAAAAAACTTTTGCAACGGGGAAGGGTTAAAATCAAGTATTTGGTAAGAACTTACTATTATTTTCGGAGAAATAAGTACACTTTTAAGCATGTATTTAATACATTGACACGCAATAATGAAAAGACGAAATATGTATTTATTCCGGATTATGATAAAAGTAATCCGAAAGGAATGGAAATAAAGTATTTTGAAAATCCAGAAAGACAAAAATTTTGTGATAGAGAAGTATATGTGGTAAAGGATATTGAGTCATATGTTGGATACAGATATGGTAAAAAAATTGATGAAGTTATAAATCATACACCTATGATAAAGTTTGAGCTTATAGGTGGAGAAATTCTTAGAAGAATACAGTTGATTGAGACTGAACTATTATGTGAGTTTGACAGAATTTGCCGTAAAAACGGAATAAAATACATACTTGGAGCAGGTACTGCACTGGGGGCATATCGGCATAAAGGGTTTGTTCCGTGGGATGATGATGTAGATGTATTTATGCTATATGAGGAATATGAAAAGTTTTTAAAGATTGCTGACGAAGAGCTTGACAATGAAAAGTATTTCTTGAAAACACAGGAAAGTGATAAGGATTGTAATCTTACATATACCCAGTTAAAAAGAAATGATACTAAGTATTCTAAAGCAAACAGAGAGAGATTTTCTACACATCCAGGTGTTCTTATAGATATTTTACCTATATTTAATGCACCTAAAAATCCTATAAAACGAATGTGGCAGAATAGAATTTGTAAATTCTATAAGACGATGACATGGTCGCACATAGGTGCATATAGCGAGCGAAATAAAATAAAAAAATGGTATTATCTTAAACTTGCAAAAAAAGGTAATAAATACGCATTTAATAAATTTATGAAGTATGCAACTTGCGTAAAAGAGCCAAGTGAGGGGCTGACATTTATTGATATATGGGCGAATTTTACAAATAATCCTGTAAATTGGCGTAAAACATATGAAAACTTGCAAGAGGTGGAATTTGAAGGAAAAATGTTTTATGCAACAAAGGATTTAGATAGTTATTTGGAATATGCATATGGGTATAGATATAAAGAATTTTTGCCTATATTTTTAAGAACATCAAAACATGCACCGGCAGTTATAGAAATTGGTGATTTATATAAATATGCAGAAGAGGAGGACAATGGATGAAAGCAATACTTTTAGCAGCGGGTAAGGGAACAAGAATATCTCGAATGGTAAAGGCAGTACCAAAGTCAACATTACCTATCAATGGAGTACCATTAATAAGAAGAACAGTTGATATGCTTTTGGAAGAGGGATTTGAAGTAGTAGTATGTGTGGGATATCAGCAGGAAGTAATAAGAGATATTTTGAAAGATAAAGCTGTAAAATACTATTACAATCCATTTTATGATGTTACAAACAGCATAGCAAGTCTGTGGTTTGCGCAGGAAGAGTTAAAAAGTGATGAGGATGTAATAATTCTTAATGCAGATGTTTATTTTTCAAAGCAGATATTAAAAATGCTTGTGGAAGATAAGAGAGAAGTCGTGTTGATGGTAGATAAAACAAGAACAGCTACAGGTGATTATTTCTTTGCTACTACTGATAGTGGTTGCGTAAAAGAATATGGTAAAGAACTTCCGCTTCAGAAGAGAAAATGTGAATATGTAGGTATGGCGAAAGTTCAAAGCGTGTTTATAGATAAGTTTAAAGAAAGAATGAATGAACTTATTGGCTCACAGCAACACAAGCTTTGGTGGGAAAATGTTATATATTCTTTTACAGATAACAATGAAAGAGATATATTTACAAAAGATGTAGAAGGTATGTTTTGGTCGGAAATTGATTATTTTGATGATTATGAAAGAATTCTTAATCACTTATCGGAGATTGATGGGAATTTAGAGGAATAGTATTATGAAGATATTTACAGTAGGTCCGGTAGAGATGTTTCATGAAACTTTAGATGTCAGAAGCAGACAGATACCGTACTTTAGAACAGAAGAATTTTCTAAGATGATGCTTGATACAGATGATAAACTTAAAAAAATTCTTGGAGCGAGAGATGATGCAAAAACCATATATCTTACTGCGTCAGGAACAGCAGCTATGGAAGCGACGGTGATAAATTGCTTTACAGAAGAGGATAAGCTGCTGATTATAAATGGTGGAACATTTGGACAGAGATTTTGTCAGATATGTAATATACATAATATTAGTTATACGGATATAAAAGTTCCATTTGAAGATAATTTAACGGCTGATATGCTTTCAGAATACGACAATAAAGGTTATACGGGTCTTCTTGTAAATTTGGATGAAACATCTATTGGAAAGTTATATGATTTGAATATTATGTCGGATTTCTGTAAACGTAATAATGCGTATTTTATTGTTGATGCTATTGGTGCAGCATTTATGGATGAGATTTATGCAGACAAGTACGGCATTGACGCATTGATTTTCAGTTCTCAAAAGGCACTTGCATTAGCACCTGGTATGTCATTTGTGATATTAAGTGCTAAGATACTTGAAGAAAGAGTGTATAACATAGAACCTAAAACAATGTACTTTGATTTTAAGGATTATCTGAAAAATTTCGAAAGAGGACAAACACCATTTACTCCTGCTGTAGGAGTGTGTATGGAACTTTCTGATATGGTAAACAGATATTATAAAAAGGGAATTGATACTGTTATTAAAGAAAAAGAAGAAAATGCAATATATTTTAGAAAGGCATTATCGGAAAATGGTTTCAATGTACCGGGCTATACTTTGTCAAATGCGGTTACGCCTATTCTTATAGATGGATATGCTTATGATTTGTATCTCTTGTTAAAAAATGAATTTGATATGGTGGTTACACCGAATGGCGGTGAACTTAAAGACAGGATCGTAAGAGTAGGAAATATGGGTAATCTAAATGTAGATGATTACGACAAATTAATAGAAAATATGCTTATGGCAAAGAAAAGATTGTGTAATTAGTAAATACTTCGGAATGGAGAACAATATGGAAGAGAAAGTGGTAGTCAGGCAGGCGTATTTAAACGAGCTTGAGGAAATACGTGAGTTTATAAGTCAGGAGTGGAAGCTTAGTGTTAAATATTATCAACAGTTTCATGTGGCATTTGATAAGCTTTGGTTTGTTATAGGAAAAGGTGAAATAAGCGATGAGATATATGGAGCCTGTGGTATAATTATAACCAATGAAGGCAAAGGGAAGGATGCGCAGTTAGTGCTACTGTATGGAAACAAATCAAGCAATGATTTTTCATCAATTTCTCTTCTTAAGTACATATCGGAAGATATGGGATTTAGGTCAGTTTCCAGTTGCGGTGTAAGAAAAAATGTAATACCGCTTTACAAATGGCTTGGCTATAGCTCCGGAAAAATGAATCATTATTATAAAATTGGCTATGTAAGTGATTTCAAAATAGCAGATATTGATGAGGTAAAGAGAAGTGAATATAAAAAGGGACATAATAGCCTTGAACTGATAACAGAAGCAATAGAACTTGAAAACTTTGACTTTAAAAGGTATGAAGAAAATGTTCCGCGAAAAGATATGTGGTGTGTGAAACACAGATATTTTGATGAGTCAAAACATAACTATAATGTATATAAAGTTTTAGATGAAGAAAAAAAGTGGAATTCTATTATTGTTATGCGTGAAGTAGAAGCTTTGGGTTCGAAGAGTTGTAAAATAGTTGATTTTATAGGAGAAGATAAAGATATTTCGGAATTGGGCGAAGCTTTTGATATACTTATGAAATCAAAAGGATATGAATTTCTTGATTTTTATAATATCGGCATAGATGGGGAGTATCTTACGGCAGCAGGTTTTTTGTTACATGATAAAGATGACAAAAATGTAATTCCTCATTTTTCTGAGCCTGTATTGAAAGAAAATAAAGATATATTTTATATAAGTAACACTGATGGAATGCATCTCTATGTAGGAGATGCAGACCAGGATAGAAGTGTATATGGTTATATGGAAAAATAATTGTTATGCTTCCACGAGTTCTATTAAACCGATATTTATGTTCATCATAAATACTACTTTTTTGCCATTTATGGCAGGAGCTTCGGTAGGGATATCTATCTGTGTATAACCGTCAGAAGAAAGTTTGTCGATATCCTCTGATAGGTTGTCGCTGATATAACACAGATGATAAGGAGAGTTTTTATACTTCTTCATTAAGCCGGAAACAGTTGAAGCATCGTGATACGGACTGATCAATTCAACGATGTATCCATTATTTTCCATAAAACAAATATCAATTCCGCGATATTCGTCTCTGGTGACATTATCACCTGTATAACCAAGCTTCTTAAATTCGGTAATTGATTTTTCTATATTTTTAACTAAATAGCCTATGTGATGAACTTTCATATTCAGATAATCCTCCGTAGTTTAATTTAGTATATTATAAGGTATTTTAAAGAAGTTTACAATTATTTGTTGAATATGAAACAAGAAGGAGAGAAAAATATGTCTAAGATTAGTATAATTGTACCGGCGTACAACGTAGAAGAATATATAACAGAATGCATTGAAAGCATTACAAGACAGACATATAAAGATATAGAAATAATAGTTGTAAATGATGGTTCACAGGATGCTACAGGAAGACTACTTGATGAAATGAAAGAAAAAGATGACAGAATTGTGGTTATACACAAAGAAAATGGTGGCGTGACAAGTGCCAGAAATGCAGGGTTACGATGTGCAAAGTCAGAATATATAGGATTTGTAGATGGCGATGATTACATAGCACCGGATATGTATGAAAATCTGTATAAGCTGGCAGAAGAAAACGATGCAGATATTGTTTTTTCTCAGAAGTTTTATAGAGTACATAGTGCTAATGGAACAAGGAAAGCCACCTTACAGGGCGGAAAGCTTGCGGAAGGTGTTTATTCAAGGGAGGACAAAAGTATAGAATATGTCTGGAATAACATATGGAATCCGGAGAAAAAGAGTGGTTTACTTCCTGATTTGTGGTGTAATATCTATAAAAGGGACAAGTTAGAGAAAGTGCAGTTTAAAATATCAAATGAAGTGACATATGCAGAGGATGAGATGCTGGTGTATTCGTTAGTTACCACGGTTGATAAGGTATGTATCACGGACGATCCCTATTATTGTTATAGAATGAGAGATAATTCTGCTGTTAATAGTGTTCAAGAAAATTTCATGTCAGATTTGAATAGGAGATATCTGTTTATCAAAGAGTATTATTCTAAGCATTATATGTCAGAAGCTTTACTGAGACAGTTGAAATATAAAACAGTTAATGATTTGTTTTCACTACGCTTCCTACAAAGTGGGGCTACCAATTTTCATATGTTTCCATATGAACTTGTTCCAAAGGGTTCGGATATTATTTTGTATGGAGCAGGAGGCGTAGGAAAGTCATATTACAATCAAATAAATAAGAATAAATTTTGTAATATAGTTGCGTGGGTGGATGTACGTTACGAAAACTTTTCTAATAGTAAATATCAGATAAAAAGTCCGGAAGAAATAAAGACTCTCAAATTTGATTATATTTTAATAGCTGTAATTGATAAAACTATGGCGGAATCTATAGGAGAAGAAATTTGCAATAAATATAATGTGGAGCGTAAAAAAATAATAGTATATGTACCAAATGGGTTAATAGATTTTATTGAAATATAGGTAAAGAAAGTGTGAAGATTAATGCCAAAGATAAGCATAATTATACCAGCATATAATGTTGAAGATTATATAGTTGAATGCGTTGAAAGTGTTGTGAATCAAACATTGCAAGACATAGAAATAATAGTGGTGGATGATGGCTCTACAGATTCGACAGGAAGACTCCTTGATGAAATGGCGGAAAAGGATAGTAGACTTATTGTTATCCACAAAGAAAATGGTGGTGTTACAAGTGCCAGAAATACAGGTATAGAACGTGCCAAAGGCGAATTTATAGGTTTTGTGGATGGTGATGACTATATTGCAGAAAATATGTATGAAGAAGTATACAACCTGGCTAAAGAAACAGGTGTAGATGTTGTATCAACACAAAAATTTTATATGGTGGGGAAAAACAGCATAGAAGTAAGACAATGTATTTTAGAGGAGGGAATTTATTCAAAAAGCGACAAATCCATAGAGTATGTATATAACAATATATGGAATTACAAGAAAAAGACCGGTATTGCAGGGACATTATGGTGTTATACATGTAAAAAGGACAAGTTTTGGGAAATTCAGAAAAAGGTTCCTTTGGATATGAAAAATTCAGAAGATGTAATGGCTGTATATGCGCTGATGTCTCAGATTGATAGTATATGCATAACCGGTGTTCCATTTTACTATTATAGATTAAGGGAAGATTCTGCAATCCATTCTATTCAGGATTACTATATGAGTTATTGGAATAAAGTGTATGTGTTTGTAAAAGAATATTTTGAGAATCACTATATGTCAGATGTTCTTATGAAACAGTTAAAATATAGAGTTACTTATGGAATTCATTCTATGCGTTTTATAGAGGCAGATATAAAAAGATTTTTTATGTTTCCCTATGAAATGATTGTACCTGAGACAAATGTAATCATTTATGGCGCAGGGGATGTTGGAAAATCATACTATAAGCAGATAGAACAGAATAATTACTGTAATATAGTTGCGTGGGTGGATAAAAATTATAAAAAATTTGAAAAAAGCAGATATGATGTAAGAACTCCTGGCGAAATAAAAAATCAAAATTATGATTTTATCCTGATTGCAGTTGCAAATATGGAATCTGCGGAAAATATTGCCGGTGAACTTGTAGATATATATGAGGTTGACAGGGAAAAGTTAATTCTACATAAGCCAAGAATATTAATAGATTTTTTTGATTTATAATTTAGTAGAAAATTTAAAGAATTAAAATATGAAGCTTGATATTGTAGCATAAGGAGAGGTGCAAATGAGAAGTGATTTTAGTGTAGACGAAACAAGTAACAAATGTCAGGGAAACCATAAGGATGAAGTGACAAACGAGTGCAATGTGGGGATTGTAGGGAATTGGACAAGCGCTAATTATGGAGCTCAGTTGACATATTACGCACTATATAAAACTTTGGCAGATATGGATAAAAATGTTGTCATGATTGAGCGAGCAGGGTTAGGTGAGAAGGAAGAAAATGGTCTTTTTGCCGAAAATCCTTATCCGAAAAATGTTATAAAGAAATCATATGCTACTATTACAGATATGAAAGAATTAAATGATAGTTGCGATACATTTGTACTAGGTTCAGATCAATTGTGGAGATATGGATTGTTCGAGCAGCATTCAATGAATGAATTTATGTTATCGTTTGCAAACTGTGATATAAGAAAAATCTCATACGCGACATCGTTTGGTTTTCCGGAAATTGATATACCTCCAAAGTATATTTCAAAAGCAAAATATCTAATGAATAGATTGCAAAAAGTGTCTGTAAGAGAAAAAACAGGTGTTGATATATGTAAGAAAACATTTGGTGTACAGGCAGAACAAGTGTTAGATCCTGTGTTTTTGTGCAATGTATCATATTATAAAGAACTTATGGTCAAGTCAACATCAGAGAAAAAAGATTCATATATTTTTTGCTATATTCCTTATAACAAGAATATTGAAAATATTATACACATTATAGAAAACATGGCAGAAAGATTGGATAAGAAAATTGTTTGTGTATGCAACGTATCAAAAGAGACATTTAACTTTGGCGATGAGAAGAAGTTAATACTTGATGAGAAAAAGTGCAAAATTGAAGATTGGCTATATTATCTATATAACAGTGATATGGTGATAACTACTTCTTATCACGGATATTGTTTTTCACTTATATTTAATAAGCAGGTTCTTGCAATGTTTTCAAATACAAATGTATTAGAGAGAGCAAATTCTTTGGCTGAAACACTGAATATTGTAAAACCATATCTTATAGATGATTTTAATATAGAAAATTGTTTCTCGGAATATTTGATAGACTATAACGTGGCAAATGAGCGCTTAGCATCAGAAATAAGTCGAAGTATAAAATGGTTAGAAGATGCATTAAACTCCAAAATCGAGTATGAAAAAAGTGATTTGTTGTGGGATGCTATAGGGACAGAGATAGCGGATATCTTTAGTGAAAATGATGAATATAAAAGAAAAATAAACAGAAATAGGCAAGAAAAAAGAAATACAGTCATCTTTGGAGCGGGTCTTATACTTGACGATTATTATAAAGAAATAAGTCAAATAACTCATCCTATGTATATAGTCGATAATAATGAAAAAAAATGGGGAATGACTATGTATGATGGTATTGAGTGCGTAGCTCCGGAAACTTTGAAGGATATAGATAATCCGTATGTCATAATAGCAGTAAAAAATGAAAATGTGATTAATAGTATAAAAAAACAGCTAAACGATATGGGAATTCGAGATATAGTACATATTTTTGAGTTTATTAAAAAGAAAGACAGATAGAAAGGGAAACAAAAAATGAATTTACTGATACTTGGTGGAACCGGTGCTATGGGAGAAGCAATAATACCCATATTAGCAGACGATAGTAGTAATAATATATATGTAACCAGCAGAAGTGAAAGAGAAAGCGAATTAAAAAATGTAACTTATATTCAAGGAAATGCGCGTAATGAGGTATTTATATCTGAACTGCTTGAGCAAAAATGGGATGTTATCATAGATTTTATGATTTACACTACGGAGGAATTTAGAAATAGAGTTGATAAATTACTTGCAAATACAGGACATTATTTATTTTTTAGTTCTGCACGTGTTTTTGCAAAAATTGATGGTTTGACGAATGAGGAATCTGAAAGATTGTTAGATGTATGCAAGGACGAGGAGTATCTTGCGACAGATGAATATGCATTAAAAAAAGCTAGACAAGAAAATTTATTAATGAATAATGAAAAAAGAAATTGGACAATTATAAGACCATATATAACATATAATAATTACAGATTACAGTTAGGGAATCTCGAAAAAGAGAATTGGTTGTATAGAGCACTGAATGGAAAAAACATTATTTTTTCGAAGGACATGTTAGAAAAATACACAACTATGACATATGCGCATGATGTTGTGAGTGCGGTTGTAAAACTTATTAATGAACCATTGGCACAAGGAGAAGTATTTAATATAGCGCATCAAAAAGCGTATAAATGGAAAGAGATTTTGGATATGTATATTGATATTCTAAAGGAATATAATATTTATCCTAAAATAACTTACATAGATAGAATGTCAGATTTGTGCCCGGGAGCGAAATACCAAATTTGGTATGACAGACTCTTTGATAGATGCTTTGATAATCGAAAAATTTCGAAATATATTGAAGTGGAAGAGTTTTGTGATTTGGAAACAGGTTTGAGAAAATGTTTGGATGCTTTCATAAAAAAACCAATTTGGCGGGAAATCAATGTGCCATTTCATTTGCGTATGGATGAGTTGGAAGAAAAATAAATTGCTAATTTTTCAAGGAATGGATGTTAAGGCGTTTAGAACTAGTGAAATGTATATATAGGAGGAATATCTTTAATGGAAAAATATTATTCATCAGAACGCAATGCTCAATGTTTGGTTTATTTATTAAAAAAACATGGTGTTAAAAAAATTGTAGCTAGCCCCGGTTCAACTAATATTTCATTTGTTTATAGTGCGCAATACGATGGAGAATTTGAAATCTATTCTGCAGCAGATGAACGTTCGGCGGCATATATTGCATGCGGATTGGCAGCAGAGAGTGGGGAACCGGTTGCGTTAAGTTGTACCGGAGCAACTGCTTCAAGAAATTATATGTCGGGCTTAACAGAAGCATATTATAGAAAGCTGCCAATAATTGCAATAACATCGTCTCAACCTGAATGCAATATGGGGCACAATAAACCACAGGCGATAGACAGAAGTGTGGTTCCTAAGGATATTGTTAAATTGAGTGTAAATTTACCTGCAGTTCATAATGCACAAGATGAATGGGCATGTGAAGTGAGCATAAATAAAGCGTTACTTGAAGTGAGACATAGAGGCGGTGGTCCGGTACACATAAATTTAACTTCACTATATAGTTCGGATTTTTCTGTCCAATATTTACCTGAAGCAAAAGTTATAGATAGAATTATGCATGATGATAAATTTCCGGAGATAAAAGAAGGAAAGATTGCTATCTTTGTAGGAGCGCATGCAAAATGGAGTGAATGCTTAGAAAAAGCAGTAGATAAGTTTTGCGAACAGTACAATGCGGTGGTTTTATGTGACCATACAAGCAACTATAAAGGGAAATATCGCGTGTTATGTCCGCTTATAACAAATCGTGATGTAAGAAACGACTTGTTTTCCTTTGATTTGCTGATTCATATGGGTAGCGTGTCGGGCGCTTATATACCGTTTGGCGCAAAAAGTGTTAAAGAGGTTTGGAGAGTAAGCGAAGATGGTGAACTCTGTGATACATTTAGAAGACTTAGATATGTATTTGAAATGACAGAGAGAAGTTTTTTTGAAAAATATATCGATTTGTCAAATGGGAATGTTGAGAAAGAACACTGTGTTGAAAAGTGGAAAAGAGAATATGAAAGAATTTATGAAAAAATCTCTGAACTTCCATTTTCAAATATATGGATAGCAAAAGAAACAGCAAAAAAATTGCCTGATAATTCAGTGTTGCATATGGGAATATTAAATTCGTTAAGAAGTTGGAATTTCTTTGAAGTCTCAGATAGTATTCTTGGATATAGCAACGTGGGAGGATTTGGAATTGATGGTTGTTTGTCGACATTATTAGGTGCATCGATGTCACAGCAGGACAAGATATTTTATGCGTTTCTTGGGGATTTGGCATTCTTTTATGATATAAATTCGCTTGCCAATCGCCATTTGGGGAATAATCTTCGTATTTTGCTTGTTAATAATGGTGGTGGAGCCGAGTTTAAGATGTATAGTCATATTGCGGCAAATCTTGGCGATAAGGCAAATGACTACGTAGCTGCTTTGGGACACTATGGTAATAAGTCAAATAAACTTGTTAAAGAATATGCAGAAAATTTAGGGTTTAAATATTATGGTGTATCTAATAAGGAAGAGTATCTGGAAATATTACCGGAATTTGTTGATGAAAAAATCGGTGACAGGCCAATTTTGGTTGAGGTCTTTGTTGATTATGAAGACGATAGCAAAGCATTGAAATTGATCAATTCTATTGAAGGTATAGAGACGAAAGGTATAACAAAAAGGATGCAAATAAAAAAGCCAAATAGAATTAACAATATTGATGGAAAGATTAAAATTGTGCCATGGGGAGCTGGAAATAGTTTTATCAAATATAGTTCTGCGTTGAAAAAAATCTGTGACATTGAGTATGTTTGTGACAATGATGCAAGCAAGTGGGGAAAAGAAATTATAGATGGTGTAGTCTGTATATCGCCACAGGAGTTGGAAAAAGTAGAGAATGCATTTGTGTTAATAATGGTCGATAACGGCGATGTAGCATTAAGAATTGCAAATCAATTATTAGATATGAATGTAACGCTGTTTGATAATTATAACAATTGGGTACAGTATGCAAATGAGTTGGAATACTGTTAAATATAATTATTAGTATAAATATATACCGGGAGGACAAAAATGGAGTTTCCAGAAAATTATTTTGAAGGTGAAGAAAGAGATGGTTTTTATATTTCGTCGATGATGAAAAAAGCATGGGCGGCACAGATAGAAGTTATGGAAGTGGTAAAAGGAATCTGTAAGAAACATAATCTTCAACTGTTTGCAGATTATGGAACTATGCTTGGTGCAGTACGTCACAAGGGATTTATACCATGGGATGATGACATTGACCTTGTTATGAAAAGAAAAGATTATGAGAAATTTTTGACCTTGGCAGACGAATTACCGCCGAAGTATCGTATAATAAACATTTACACAGAACCGGAATATACTGAGATGCTTACAAGGGTAGTAAATAACACGGAAATAAGTTTTGACCCGGAGCATTTAAGACAGTTTCACGGATGTCCATACGTTGTAGGTGTTGATATCTTTCCTATCGACTTTATTTCATCGAATCCTCAAGAGGATGAAATGTTAAGTAATTTGTTGATGATTGTTTTAGGACAGGCTGAAACTATTGATACGGATATGGTTTCCCGGGAAGAAAGAGAATGGCTTGTAAGTCAGATAGAAGAGTTATGTTGTACAACCATTGATAGAACAAAGCCTATACGCAGACAGCTTTTGATGTTGGGAGATAAGTTGTGTGGTATGTTTTCGGAAGAAGAAGCGAATGAAATAACCGCAATGATTAAGAGGACAAGAAGACCTAAGTATCGAATGGATAAGTCTTGCTATGCATACAGTATAGATATGCCGTTTGAAAATACAACAGTGCCTGTTCCGGTAGGATATGAAACATCTTTAAGAATTAATTATGGGGCAAACTATATGACGCCTATTAATAAAAGAGCGTCTCATGATTATCCATTTTACAAGGCTCAGGAACAGATTGTTAAAGAAAAGTTAGGATTTGTGCCTGTATAAAAAATATGGAATAGATTTATAAAAGAATAGTTTTATTTGACAAATTCTGTCTATAGGCATATAATATAATTATAGTAGTGCAACTATCCCCATTTTTAGGGAATCTACGTGATAACCGAAAAGGAGTTTGGTTATGTAAGCTAATATCAAGACAGGGAGGTGATTTTGATGATTAGCAGTGCGTATACATATTATTTGTCGCAGTATGTCGGACGTGAAAGCAGCAGTAACCGATATACAACCCATAAGAAGAGTGAATTACGAGATATTTACAATCGTATGGTAAAGTCTAATCGTCGTTCACCTTTGTATAAGATAGAAGAACCTGAGGAAGCGCAGAAGTATGCCATTGATTTAAAGGAGGCATCGTTTGCGCTTATTGACGTTGCATCAGCTCTTGAAGATAAGGAAACTAAATCAGGCTTTATCAATAAGCAGGCGTCATCTTCTGATAATGATGTAGCTGTTGCAAGATATGTAGGCGAAGAAGAGCCAAAAGATGACCTTAAGGAATATAAACTCAGAGTAAGTGAACTTGCAAGTCCGCAGATTAATATAGGTAATTATCTTAATTCTGAAGGAAGAGATTTAGATATAGGTTCGTATTCATTTGACTTAAATGTTGGTGAGTATTCTTATGAATTTCAGTTTAATGTAAATAGCAATGATAATAACAGAACCGTTGAAGAAAAACTTGCAAGACTTATAAACAGATCCAACGTAGGTTTAAAAGCAGGTATTATAGAGAACGAATCCGGAAAGGTGGCGCTTAAGTTAGAATCTGTAAGCAGTGGTCTTTCTGACGGAAGAGAATATACTTTTAGTATAAAAGATAATGACAGGGAAGAAATTGATGCTGTAAAGATTCTTGGTATTGATAAGGTAGTTACTAAACCATCGGATGCGCATTTTACAGTTAACGGCATAGAAAGTGCATCTCCAACCAATACATTTGTTATCAATAAAGAGTTTGAAGTAACTGTTAATAGCGTAAATGCTGATAAGGATGTAATTATCAGTTTTAAACCTGATATAGATGCCATACTTGACAATCTTAACACACTTGTATCCGGATATAATAATATGATAGAAATTGCTCATAGCAAAAATGACGGAACATATGAGAATTCCAAATTGCTTCGTGACCTGACTTTTGTATCAGGCGATTACAGAAGCTATCTGGAAACATCCGGACTTAAGGTTGATGACGAAGGATACATAGAGGTGGACGAGGCACTTGTGGTTCAGGCGGCAGACGAAGGAACACTTACAGAGTCATTAGAAAAGTTTTCTTCATTTAAAAATATGCTTTTGAACCGGGCTAACAGCATTTCCATTGACCCGATGAGATATGTAAATAAGAAACTTATCTCGTATCCAAATCCTATAAAAGGTTTTTCTAATCCGTATGTTTCTTCTATATATAGTGGAATGATGTATAATGGATATGTATAATGGATTTCCCCGTAGTAATACGGGGAAATTTTAAAAGAAAATCAGTTTTTACAATTTTTTGTTGACTTTATAAATGCCATATGATATATTAAATTGGCTATGGAAGAAGTCTTTTTTTTATGCCCTTTTTTAGAAGGAACCCAACATCTTTCTATATAAATAAGAAGGGACGTAAAAGAAGCAAAAAACAAAATATTAGTGGAGGTGGAAGCTGTGCGCGTAAAAATCACATTGGCATGTACGGAATGTAAGCAGAGAAATTACAATTTCACAAAAGAAAAGAAAACACATCCGGACAGAATGGAAACAAAGAAGTATTGTAGATTCTGTAAATCACACACATTACACAAAGAAACAAAATAAGGAGGTAACTTATGGGAGATTCTGCAAATAAAACCCAAAAGGTTGGATTTTTCACAAGGGTAAGAGCCGAATTAAAGAAAATCATCTGGCCTGATAAGATGACGATACTTCGTCAGACAGTAGCAGTAGTTCTCGTATCAGTTGCTCTCGGTGCTATAATTAAAGTTTTGGACCTTGCGGTTCAGTATGTGTTTAGTTTCATATTTAACATTTAATTATAGTGCAAAGGTAAGGTGATATCATGGCAGAAGCAAAATGGTATGTTGTTCATACTTATTCAGGATATGAGAATAAGGTAAAGGCAAACATTGAAAAAGCAATTGAAAACAGAAAACTTCAGGACCAGATTCTCGAGGTAACAGTACCTATGCAGGATATGGTAGAAGTTAAGAATGGCGTAAAGAAACAGGTTTCTAAGAAAATGTTTCCGGGATATGTACTTCTTAACATGGTGATGAATGATGACACCTGGTATGTAGTAAGAAATACACGTGGTGTTACAGGATTCGTTGGTCCGGGATCTAAGCCGGTACCACTTACTGAAGAGGAAATGATACCACTTGGAATTGCAACACCATCTAAGATTGTTGTAGATTTTGAAGTGGGAGACAGTGTTACGGTCATCAATGGTGTATGGGAAAACACAGTGGGTGTTATTAAGTCAATTAATGAACATAAGCAGATCGTTACGATCAACATTGATATGTTTGGCCGAGAAACACCTGTAGAATTAAGTTTTACAGACGTAAAGAAAGTCGAATTTTAATTAGTTACTTTACAAAGTAGTAACAGTAACGGAAAGAGGTAATGAGATGGCTAAGAAAGTCGAAGGATATATTAAATTACAGATCGCAGCCGGAAAAGCAACACCGGCACCACCAGTTGGTCCTGCTCTTGGACAGCATGGTGTTAACATCGTTCAGTTTACAAAGGAGTTTAACGCAAGAACAGCTGATCAGGATGGTATGATCATTCCTGTAGTTATCACTGTTTATTCAGATAGAAGCTTTAGCTTCATTACAAAGACTCCACCTGCAGCAGTTTTATTAAAGAAAGCTTGCAAGATTCAGTCAGGATCAGCAGTACCTAATAAGACAAAGGTTGCAACAATCACAAAAGCTGAAGTTCAGAAAATCGCTGAACTTAAGATGCCTGATTTAAATGCAGCATCAGTTGAAGCAGCTATGAGCATGATCGCTGGTACAGCAAGAAGTATGGGTATCACAGTAGTTGACTAATGGTTTCTATATAAACCTTATATTGACAAATTTAGAATTAGTGGGAGGAGCATTTGCAATTAGGATAGTTGAGAAATGCCACCCGATAATACCACAGGAGGTCTTTTAAAATGAAAAGAGGAAAGAAATATATCGAAGCAGCTAAATTAGTAGATCGCGCTTCAGTTTATGACAAAGAAGAAGCAATGGCACTTGTTAAGAAGACAGCTGTTGCAAAATTCGATGAAACAGTAGAAGTTCATATCAGAACAGGTTGTGACGGACGTCACGCTGAACAGCAGATTCGTGGTGCTGTAGGTTTACCACACGGAACAGGTAAGTCGGTTAGAGTATTAGTATTCGCTAAAGGTGACAAGGCTAAAGAAGCTGAAGAAGCCGGAGCAGAATTCGTAGGAGCTGAAGACCTTATTCCAAAGATTCAGAACGAAGGATGGTTCGAATTTGATGTTGTTGTAGCAACTCCTGATATGATGGGTGTTGTTGGTCGTTTAGGTCGTGTACTTGGACCAAAGGGCTTAATGCCTAACCCAAAAGCTGGTACTGTAACAATGGACGTAGCTAAGGCGGTAACAGAAATTAAGGCTGGTAAGATTGAATACAGACTTGATAAGTCTAACATTATCCACGTGCCAATTGGTAAAGCTTCATTTACAGAAGAACAGTTAGCGGACAACTTCCAAGCACTTATGGACGCAGTTATTAAGGCTAAGCCTGCAACATTAAAGGGTCAGTACATTAAGAGTATCACAGTTACATCAACAATGGGACCTGGTGTTAAGCTTAACGTTGCTAAACTTGTTTAATAATTACGTATATATAATAATGAAATCACCGAGCGGAAAGCTCGGTGATTTTTATTTATCCGGTTATTTCAAGAAATTTCTCTACTCTGTTTTTCCAAGTATGTTCATTTAAAGCTTTTTCATAACCTGCTTGGGCAATAGAAAGTCTATAATCATTATTATTAAGAAGATGTTCCAGTTTTGATGGAATATCTTCTGATTTTTTTAGGTTAAACAATACAATATCTGTGCCATCAGTGAAATTTTCGCATAAATACTTTGTTTCATCAGACAGACATACACATCCTGCAAGCATAATATTGGCAACCCGTTCAGTCATGCCATCCTTGTGCCAGCGCATTATATTAAGACCTATTTTTGCTTTCTGAAATTCTTTGTCGGATTCTTCAGCTGAAATGTATGGATGAATTATCAGGTTTCCGGTTTGTGGAACAGGATATTCATTCCATGTATCACCATATACATGGATGGAGTAGCCTGCGCCGAGCAGGGTATCAATAATTTTTTTGCGATAATATGCACATACACTTTCACATACGTCTAACATAGATGTAAGAAGTGTTTGAAACTCTGCATTCTCTAAGGTCTGTCCACGTTCTGCAAGAAGCTTCTGCAAACCTTCGGTAAAGGTTAAGTCGGGATTAGAAATCATATAATTGAAATAATCAGTCTGTATCGGATTTTCAAATATGCAAGGTTTGAGCATAATATATGCTCCGATGAAGATTATGTCATATGGTCTGTCGCCTGATATGGAATTATCATATATTTGTACCAATTCCCCTGCCGGAGGAAGATGTGTAGCATTTTGAATATTATAGTATTTTTTTAAATCTTTTGCGTAGTTTGCATCCTGGCATAAGAAATGATAATTTTCATCAGTATCTTTAAATAATTGTGGGAAAAGCATAGGGTTATCAAGTGCAAACTGATATTTTTTGCATTTATATTTTCTAAAATAATCTTTTTGAAGGGAAGCTGCCTGAAATCCAATGATGCCTTTTAATTGTATCTTTTCGATTTTTTCCAGACTACCATATTGTTCATCGCCTTCATGAGACGTTATGACAGCCTGTCCTGCGGATATTAATGCCTTTGCAAAGGAGTGGGCAAAATGTCTTAATACTCCATGGCAAAGTTCATCTCCCATAATAACAAAAAAAGGAGATGTATTTTCATTAATCTGCTCAA
The DNA here is from genome assembly GCA_015057425.1 of Lachnospiraceae bacterium. Taxonomy (GTDB): domain Bacteria; phylum Bacillota; class Clostridia; order Lachnospirales; family Lachnospiraceae; genus SVEL01. Next base: position 5,947 of record SVEL01000004.1, on the reverse strand, counting down.
ATTCCACATTGCTTTGTAAGAAAAGGTTAAGATTATCAGTGAAATCGGCACCGAGATTTAAAGTGCACATTTTATTTATTATATATGTCATTAAATCATTACTTGTAGGTTGGTCGAACAGAGGAAGATATTTTCTGCTCATATATGCAAGTGTTTTTGTACTCAAATAATCGTATAAAGTAAAGGAATAAGACGTACCTTCTGCGAGGCTACATGGAATGCATAAAACATTTGATTCCATAGCAAGACGGCAGATGAACTCGTAGTTTGTACCGGAAGTTAACTTAGTATTGAAACAGCCTGCGTTAGCCGTAAGAGATTTTTTATATACGAATCCATAGATATTCATATCAAAAGCAAGCAATAATGACAGTAAATCAGCTTCACCGTCAGGAACATTTTCACCAAATAACACTACATCATAAGAGTCTAACAGCTTGTATGTATTCAAAACCTCCTGTACTTCGGTGCTGTTTGTAACTTCACTGTTTAGAAATGCAATATAATCATCAACAGTATTTGCAATATATTTATTTTTAATAATTGAATTTTCATATTCAGGATAGTGCAATTCCACATAATTGATTGTAGGCATACAAACAAAGTCCTCCTATCTGTTTGATAACAGTATAACACATTATTTGTGCAGTTTAAATATAAATAATTTAATCTTTGAAGCCGATATACTAAGTGGTGTATATTTTCGTTGAACATATGATGTAGACCTGGGAGGATTGCCATGAATAGTAAAAAAATAGCATTTATATTATGTGTAAGTAATTTGGAACAGTACGCGGAATGTAAAAGATATATAGATAGTCTTATAGTACCGGAAGGATACGAGACAGATGTAATTGCGATTCAGGAGGCTCCTTCTATGTGCGAGGGATATAATGCCGGAATGGAAGCAACAGATGCAAAGTACAAAGTATACATGCATCAGGATGTCTGTATCGTCAATAAGAATTTTATAGCAGACCTTCTTGACGTGTTTGATGAAGAAGTGGGACTTGTGGGAATGGTAGGTGCAAGACGGATGCCGGATAATGCATATGCTGTTTCTGCATGGGACACGGGAAAAGTGTATTTTAACAGTGATACATATAGAATAGAGGGATATGAAGAACCTGGAAAGAAATATACGGAAGTGGAAGCGGTAGACGGACTTTTATTTGCGACTCAGTATGATGTCAGATTTCGTGAAGATATTTTTACGGAATTTGATTTTTATGATATATCAGCAGCTTTTGAGTACCGAAGAGCAGGATACAAGGTGGTGGTGCCGAAACAGGAGGAGCCATGGACATATCACAATGATAAGTTCAGCAAAATGAGCAGGTACGATGAAAACAGACGAAAATTTCTCGATGAATACAGGGGGGATTTTGGGCTGAGTGAAGGTTTTGAACCTATGTACAAACCGCAATATGAAAATGCATTAAGGGAGATGATATCATCCTTTGAAGAAATGATTGATGCAGGCAAGATGGAAGCGGTAAGTAATGCTGTCTTGAATAACGGTGCACAATTTTCGGGAATGAAGGACTTGGTAATACTTTCTATGATGTATGTAAAAGAGAAAGAAAGCGGATGCATTACATTTCCTTGGTATGATGGCGTAGAACAGTTATACTTAAGGTTAGGATATTTAAGAGATTTCTTAAAGAGAGTCGAGTATGACATAGAGATGGATAAAGAAGAATATGAGCTGTTCTGTTCAAACTATTCTGTAAGCAGTATAGTTATAGCTACGTCTGTATATTGTATGAAATCAAAAAAAGTTATGATGAAAATTGCCCGTTACACTAAAGATAAACATGTGATTGAAAATGTTATAAATAAATTAACAGATGATTTTCCGATGATTGATGTACTTAAGTTTTCAGCAGATGTCAAAAAATATAACATTGATAAACTCACCAAGTTAAGTAATGTGCCGGTGGCATTGGAGCATTTGGATAGTGAACAATGCGCGGAAGACCTTTATAATTTATTTAAACAGAAAGGTCTGGAGAAAAATATAGTAATATTTTCACCAAAGGATGGTGCAGGCGCAAAATTTTTAGAAAAGAAAGGTGTACCGGTTATTATCGGTGGTACAAGTAATATTAAAATATATTCTATGGAACTTAAGTGGTGTATAGATATGGCTTTTTACGTAGGCGAAGGTACTTTTGTAAAAGAATTTGAGAGGTTGTATGCAAACAGTAAGATTTTAGTGTCAAAAACAGAAATTTGAGTTGACTGTGCATAGTATGGAGAAGGAAATGGAGAAAAAAATATCAGTAATTATACCTTGCTATAATGTTGAAAAAATTGTATCGCGTTGTCTCGATTCTATAATAGAACAATCTATTGGAATAGACAGCTTAGAAGTGATAGCAGTAGATGATGCATCTACAGATGGAACAGTAGAAGTGCTTGAACAATATGAAAAGGATTTTCCTGATAACATAATGATTATTAAGTGTGAAAATAACGGCAGGCAGGGAACGGCAAGAAATATAGGGCTTCTCTACGCAACAGGGGATTATATAAGCTTTGTAGATGCAGACGACAGAATTCATAAGGATATGTACAAGATATTATGCGGCATTGTAAGCGATACAAAGTGTGATATTGTCCAATTTCGCCATAAGGGAAGAATGGAAAATGAAGCTGATGAAACTATTGATGAAGTGAAATATGAGATTTATGAATATGACAGTTGTGAAAATAGAAAGAAATATGCGCTGAATTCTAATGTTATGAATGAATCATGCTGGCAAAAGTTTTATACAAGGGAAATTATTAATCGTGCAGGAGTAAATTTTGCAGAAGGTGTTTCTTATGAAGAGCCATTATTTACGTATCCATTAAAGTTCTTTGTTGATAAAGTTGCTGTAACGGAAGTACCATTATATTATTACATTTACAATGAACAGGGAACGACTGCAAATTATATGTCAAAGCCTTCTAAAATTTTGGAACATTTGCAGGTTCAGCAACAGGTATATGAATTTATGAGAAATATACCGCAATACAGCGTATATAAGGAAGAAATCGAACTATATATAATACATACATTTTATGTTGAGACATTTTATTTTATGAAATATCGAGGATATGGTGTGGCAGCAGGTTTGTTCAGGTATATGTGTAAATGGTTGATAGAAACTATACCTGAAAGCATACATAACCCATATTTTGATGATATATCTTTGAAAGAGGAAAAGAAACTGGTATCACTTATAAATACAGATGTATTGTCCTGTAGTGACGAACAATTGCAACAAATACTGGATGACGCAAGTGCTAAACTTGTTTAATAATTACGTATATATAATAATGAAATCACCGAGCGGAAAGCCCGGTGATTTTTTATGTTAATATATCAAATATTCTCTGTAATTGATTTTCGTATGACAAATGTTTAAAAACCTTGTTGCGTCCATTATAAGCAATTTCTTTACGTTCACTTCCGTGTGATAAGTAGTATTCGGTTTTGGTTAACAAGTCATCAAGGCTTTCGTACATAACCAGGTCTATGCCGTTTTCAAAGTATTCAGCAAGCTCAGGCTGGTAATTTGAAATCAAGAATCCGCCACTTGCCATAATATCTAAACAGCGAAGCGGAATGCCGGATAGTATTGAACGAAGTGAGATATTTAAGTTGATTTTAGAATTACGGAATATATGGGGCATTTGTCTGTCGTAGTCTGCATATCCATGGAATTTTACGTTACGTAATGATGCATCTGAAGTCGGACCATAGTGTGATACCGAAAATCCGGCTTCGGAAAGCTTGTTCAATATATTTATACGTTCTACATTTGTAATTTTCTTTTGAATAATTTGGATAAAAATATCCATATCATCAGCAAAAATTTCTTTGTCTAAATTGAATGCAGCAAATGTATTAAGTGTGGCTGTATTTAAATGCTGTCTGATTAAATCTGAGGCTAAATCATAACCGAATATGTTCATTTGCGTATTTATTATGCAATCAAAGAAGCCGCGATAATAATCTGGGATGCTTTTTATCTGGTCATAAAAATTATATTGGTCATTATATAGAGAACCTAAGAATGTTATATTATGCTCGTATGTTATGTCTGTTTGTGCTGAAAAATCACCCAGCTTTTTGTATTTTTCCACATTTACTGCCAATGGCATATGATATATATTAGTTACACCGGCTGACTGCAGACGGAAAACCTCGGCGCTGTCAAAATGAAAAATGTAATTATATGAATTGAAAACAGCCGTAGAATACAGTGTAAGATGTGGACTGTCGTAAATCCAGGATACATATTTTATATGAAGTTCTTCTGCGACTTTCGAAATAATGGGAAAAAAGTTAAATGTAAATATACAGTCGTAGCATTTTGAACTAATTTTATTTTTTAAAATGGTAGCAAAATTTTCATCATTGAGCTTATCATTAATAGGGTATTTAAAAATATCGAGTGCATATCCCATTTTTTGAACTACATCAATAAAATCTGCCGCTGTTATTTCGTCCCAACAATAATATAATATCTTCATACGAACCTCCGGATAAATATACTTATCACAAATCCTTCATTGGTATTATAACAAAGATAGGCAAGAAGTGACAATGCTTTCTTTACAAATAAAAAAGTTTAAAAATTTCGTTGACAAACACTTCGGACTGTGTTAACATACCATTTGTGGCTAAAAGCCCGTGCCGAAGACAGTAGGTTCGCGTAAGCGAGTAACAGGAAACTACCTACCTAGGAAGTGATAAATTAATCTTTATTAGATTTTTCTGCTTTCTTGTCTTGCGCAAGAAAGCTTTTTTATTATTTCGGCATCCAAATAAATAAGGAGGCAGACAAACATGGCTAAAGTAGAACTTAAGCAGCCTATAGTTGAAGAAATCAGTGGCTTACTTGATGGCGCTAAAGCAGCAGTAGTAGTTGACTACCGTGGTCTTACTGTAGAAGAAGATACAAGACTTCGTAAAGAGTTAAGAGAAGCAGGCGTTGTATACAAGGTTTACAAGAACACAATGATCAACTTCGCTATTAAGGGAACAGACTTTGAAAGTTTAAGTGCTCATCTTGAAGGACCTACAGCTATTGCTGTATCAAAGGATGATGCTACAGCTCCTGCAAGAATTTTATACAATTTCTCAAAGACAGCTGAAGCGCTTGAATTAAAAGGCGGTGTAGTTGACGGAACATACTATGATGAAAATGGTATCAAGGTTATCGCTACAATCCCATCAAGAGAAGAACTTCTCTCAAAATTACTTGGAAGTATCCAGTCACCAATTACAAACTTTGCTCGTGTTATTAAGCAGGTTGCAGAGAAGCAGGAAGCTAACGCTTAATTGGTAAATATCCCTAAGAGGGAAATAACAAATTAGAAAAATATTAGGAGGAAATCAAAATGACAACTCAGGAAATTATTGAAGTAATCAAAGGTTTAACAGTATTAGAATTAAACGAATTAGTAAAGGCATGTGAAGAAGAATTCGGCGTATCTGCAGCAGCAGGCGTTGTAGTTGCAGCAGCAGGTGCTGGCGCAGCAGCAGCAGCTGAAGAAAAGACAGAATTCGACGTAGAATTAACAGCAGTAGGCGATAACAAGGTTAAGGTTATCAAAGTTGTTAAGGATGCTACAGGATTAGGTCTTAAGGAAGCTAAAGACGTAGTTGATAACGCTCCAAAGGTAGTAAAAGAAGGCGTTACAAAGGAAGAAGCTGAAGATCTCAAGGCAAAACTTGAAGCAGAAGGTGCTACAGTAACAATCAAATAATCGCGAAAACTTTGAGTAGAGTGTATTATTAAAAAAATAAAAGTCCGTATTTTGTGATATGTACCCAGAATCCTGGACACATATTTATGAACTAGGTTGAACACATGGATGCTTCCCTGTATTTTACAGGAGGCATCCATTTTGTTTTTGCCTGAATTCTTTTATTATTATAATAATCTAC
>SVEL01000015.1 GCA_015057425.1 Lachnospiraceae bacterium | reverse complement strand
AGCTGAGTAGTGGCAGTTAACTATATCTTATTTTGAAATCCCCAGTAATGAGGATTTATTAAGGTTACCCTTTTTTAGATAATAATTTTTTCAAAAAACTATTGACTTCTAATAGTTAGTCTCCTTAGTTATTCTTTCATCTTCTATAAACATCATTCCATCACCCATTCCACTATCTCACCATACTCAAATGCCCTGTATTGCCCGGTTATAGTCTGTATCATAATAGCATGTCCTGAAACAACGACTCTCTCATACACTGTATACTTTTCAAGCACATTCATCACTCGCTTACGAACTAATTCCCTACTTTCCCAGTTCTTCTCTATCCCCTCAGGGTAAATGCCATTGTAAGCATCGAATTCCTTACACAATCTGAACAACTCCTCACCATCTTTGATTGTGTGTGTCCGGTCCGAGTCCCATTCATGCAAATCTTTTTCCACAAACACAGGAATATTCAGTTCTCTTGACATTATTGTCGCACCATGCATTGTCCTTGTATACGGCGATGAGATAATGATTTCCGGCGAATACTTTTTCAACTCTTTTGCAGATTGTGTTATCTGTGCTACTCCAGCCTCCGAAAGTCCTGCAAATTCTTTTCCAAACGGTATCTCATTCCATTCTCCCACACTACCATAGTCTGGTTCTCCATGTCTTACAAAATAAAATGTTGTCATATGTATCCCTCAATCCATCAGATATATGCTTTCAGTATTTTCTCAATTTTTTCGATGTCTGCAAGCTCATCATCTCTGTTATATGTATAATTTTCCGGCACTGTATCAAATAGGCGGGTATGGTCCATCTCACTTTTAGGAAGAACTCCTAAGGAATTTACTTCTGCATAGAATACTCGTCCATTGTTGCTTCCTGCACCATTGTCCCATATATATTCATAATCCCATAATGGTATTATTTTGCAGTCCTTTATTCCTGTTTCTTCAAATAATTCTCTCTTTGCAGCTTCCATAGGCGTTTCGTTTGGTTCAACATGTCCTGCCGGATGCTCATAGCTTTCTCTGCGCTTATGCCAACAATACACCCATTTCCCCTGATATCTTGTAAATATAGCCACAAACCCAATGTTATCTAATCTCCCTGCTGGATATTCTGTCATTGCCATAAAACCTCCTCCTGTTTATGTTAGTTTCTCTCTTCTAATTCATAACACACTTCATCCTTTAAATACATATCCCCATTCTCATCTTTTTGCATAACCTTACAATAAACTTTATCAACTGTGGCGTTAAATTCGATTTCACCTATCCGTTCCAATTCAATTTTCATTTTTTCGAATTTATCTAAATCCAGACACTTTCCAACAGTTATGTGCGGATTATAATCACCTTTCAAATATGCATATCCATCTAATCGCTTGTATAATTGATTACTAATTTCAAACAAAATATTATCTCTATCTTCTACATTTAAAAACAAAAAATTATTCTTTGCTTCCAAGCTAATTGAAGTGCCTTTAATTACTATTTGAAAAGTTTTTATATTACCCAACACTTCCATCATCATATTCTTAATAGCAACACTATCCAAATCACTATGGAACGGAAATACCAGACATATGTGAATTCCAACCATACTGCTATCCGGATTATTTTTTTCAAAGAACTCATATATCTCATCACTATTTTCAATTTGGGGTTCTACAAATATTACTCTCTTCAAATAATCATCTCCAATCACTTAATAAAATCTACCTAAAATAGCCGACCAATCCGTTATCATCCAGCTTTTTAAATCCTATTGCCTTATAAAATGAATTGCTAACTTCATCTGCTAAATCTGTAATCAATGTAAACATACGAACGCTTGAAAATTTATCCATTACCTTATCAATCAATGCACGACCTATTCCCTGTCGTTTATACTCCACATCAATAATTAAATCCTGAACATAGACAATATGCTCTCCATCACCTACACATCTGATAAAACCAACCAACTTATTTTCTTCAAATGCTCCTATTATGTACAACGAATTGTTAAATGTTCTAATCAGTTTTTCTTTATCCCCAAGATATGCAAGCCATCCAGCTTTTTCATATATTTTTGTCACCTCATCAATATACTTTACATCAAACTCTTTATATTCAATCATTCTAAGCCTCCTATAATTTTATTCATAAGTCCTGCACCGTTCAATAACTGTAAGATACTTAGCTATCTCTCCTTCATTTACAATTCAATTAATGAATTTTTAACCTTTACAATACAGTTTAAAAATTCAATATATCTACTCTCATAAACATCTTTTTCATCTTCATTTATCATCCTTGCTCCAAATGAATCAGCAATCATTCTGTTATCTTCATTTATATGTACACCAAAGTATTTGCTTTCTTTACTTTTCGTGCACATTTTACCTATCAGCTTCAAAAAATCTTTGTATGCTGCTTTTTCACTATCATAATGCTTCAAGAGTAAATATTTAAAATTGTTTCTTCTTTCCCTTAATTCAGAATAATCAAATATACCACATTCCATTTTTCGTAAGACAATAACAACACCGGATAAATCCTTTGTTATTATTGCATAACTGCAATCAAGTTGGTTTTCATCTTTCATTGAAATCTTTACTATTGATTCATTCATAAATCACTTCACCTTTTTCCTATCTATTTGTTCTTCCACTTAATATTGTCTAATCTCATCATGATTCGCCAAATACTTTTTCCAACATCTTCCACCTAATTACAATCCTTTATAATTTCTACGATTTTTCCTACCAAATCATCTATACCTATCGTTCCATCAACAACATAATCCGATGATGGCAACACATCTTTTTGCATCTGTACATAAGCAATTCTTGCATATTTTAGGTATAAGTCCAAATCATTTCTTATTTCATCCCCTGATGCATTTGCCAAATCTCTTAATACTCTTCTGGCTAAAGCAACATCCAACGGCGTATCTATAAAGAACGCCATATCAATATATTTCTTCAATTGCTCATTGCAATATGCAAATGGATAATCAAGTATCAGATACTCATATTTTCCACTTTGCATTATCTGTATAATATCTTCCTCAAGAGGCTTTAAATTCCAAACATTGTAATCCGCACCATCTAACACCCATTGGTAGAAATCATCCACTTCTCCTTCAAATGTGTAATCATCAAAATGTAAGGTACATACATTATCTAATTTTTCTTTAAGCTTGTTTACAACTGTGGTTTTACCTCCGGCTGTTACTGCTGCTATGGATATTATTTTCATCTATCCTTCTCCCAAATAATGTGTATTATTTTATCCTCATTAATAATCTCATTTATGTATTCCTTCATAAATGATGGCTTTATATCACTATTAGGAATTTCATCAATAGGTACCCAGACTAATTCTTCCTCTTCATCTGTCATCTTTTTATTAAAATCTGCACCATCCTGTATTTTCATAATATAATAAAATTCCATCGTATGGCAATCAAATCCGTCAATCGCTCCACCAACTCCTTTAAAGAAATTTTCACATACCACAGCAAGTCTATCTACCTTTGCCTTTATTCCAGCTTCTTCAAAAATCTCTCTTTCGATGCACTGTTCAGTGGTTTCTCCCAGTTGGACTGCACCACCAATCATATAATAATAATTTCCTATGTTGCTTTTTACAAAAAGAATTTTATTATCTTTTATAATAATCCCACCGGTACGAAATCGAAATCTATAATTTCCTTTTGAAAATCCACAATCGTACACTTTTTCCGCCTCCATTTTAGCCATTAAAAAATTTCACAATTTCTTTCGCCTATAACCTCATTTTCTTGCCAACTGCAAATCCATCGTATCATAAACAGTAATTGTACCACTATGATGATTAATTGCCTTCTCAATTGCTCCAAAGAATTTTGTCCTAATCGTTTCTTCTATTGCAATATGGTCCGAATATGTACCCAAGAGTTCAATATATTCTTTTGCCGTAAATACTCGTTCACGATGAAATAATTCATAATCAATATCTGTAAAACCATATTTGTTTGCAATCATCGCTCTATCTTTAGCCTGCTTTTCGGTATACTCACATATTGTTTCTCTCTTTTTATTATAAAATTTATTGTAATATTCGTCATAAATATCATCTATTTCCATAGAAAGTGCAGTATTTCCTTTATCACGATACGGATGATTTGCAAATCGCGCAAAAACTCCTCCGTTTTTTAGCATAGCATATACTTTTTCATATCCGATTTTTTCAGGAATCCAGTGAAATGCCGATGCCGAAAATACTAAATCAAAACTATTTTCTGCAAACTCTACATCCTCAAACTTCCCCGTAATAACAGAAAATTTTGGATTCTCCTTAAATTTCTCCTTTAGCAAAGCCGAAAACTGTTCTCCATATTCTACAGCTGTGAGCTTACATCCGGTCTTTAACATCGGTGCAGTAGCTTGTCCGCCACCACTTCCTATCTCGACCACATTACTATTCTCATCAATAGGAATATATTCAAATATTTTCTGATACAATTCCTCTACATAACCCGGGCGTAATTTTTCATATGTAGATGCCACTGTATCAAATGTCCAACTGAGTCCCTCAAATGCCGGCATAGTAAAGCTCCTCCTTTACTCAATTTCAGTTCAAATCGTAAATTCATCCGGAAGATTAAATATATCTTTTCTATCTTTCATCATCATTTTCACAACTCCGACCAACTCGCTTGTATTTCTAATGGTATGTACTGACAGATTATCAGTATTTTTCTCGTCTTTATGATTTATCCATATTACATCAATTCCGGCATCATTGGCACCCTTGACGTCAGTATTATATGTATCTCCGACAAATATAATATTTTCCCGCTTTTCTGCCGGATTGTCCGACAATGCATGTTCTATTGCCATCTCAAAAAAGTCTCTGCTTGGCTTTACTTTTCCATAATCCGCACTGGACCAAATCTGCTTAAAATATTTTCGTATGCCTAATCTCTCAAGAAGTATAGCTAGGGCTTCCGCTGTAAAGCCACTATTTGATAAAACATACATAGGAATTCCCATTTTATTAAATTCTTCTAAAGCTTCCGGAATATATGGCATATTTTCCATGACATTACATAGCATCAGAAATTCAGCCTCTTCTTCTACTGTCATATTTATGACATCACCGCCGTATTTTAAAGCATATTCCGGCAATTCATCTTTCACAAAAGCATATTCTAATCCTTTTTTATGAAACTCCTGCAGCTTTACATATAATTCTTCTCCAAATGCCGAAATCTCCTCAAATGTACATTTATCCTTGTAATACTTTTCCCACAATGGTTTAAGTCCAAGATTAAAATCCATTACTTTTGTAAGTGCTATTGTTTCAAAATAATCAAATATCAGTATCATTGTTCAACCTTTCAATATTTCTGCAACTTGTTCATTGAACCCATTAGGAAACATACTGGTTAATATATATGTACTCATAATCATCCCTCCAAATACAAAATCTCCTTATTCAGCGACTTTGCATATTCGATTTCACTCTTTGTACTTTTCCCTATGTAACCACCTACATTTACCACATAAATCGCATCTGACAATCGTATCTTTTCCTTGTGCATTTTATCAATTATCATTATTTCTTTCTCGGTATATGCCTCTTTATCAGACTTAGAAAGTTCAATTGGTGTTAGCACACAATTACCGTCAAGCGTGAGTTTTTCTGTTATTTCTAACATCTCCTTCTTGAATTTATAACTTCCACACACTGTTATTACCTTTGCTACTTTATTTTTTCTTCTTAGATATTCTTCCATTAATAAAGGCTGTATCAACGGATACGTCAAATTCTGCGGCATCTCATCAAAAAAGCTGATGTATTCCATCTCGCTGTGCAATTCCTTGTCAAAGGTCTTAATATCTGCAAAAAATAACATACCATAAGTTTCTTCGCCAGTCTCATTTACTCTGTTTTTTCCTGTAACCGAATACGCACATATAGGCTCAAGTTCAAAATCCAATGCACCTGTTTCTTCATAAAGTTCTCTTTTTGCAGTGGTCACAATATCCTCATTTTCTTCCCTGTGTCCACCGGGTATCTCATAAGTGTCTCTTTCTTTATGCTTGCAATATACCCATTTATCTTTATATCTTGAAATAATAACTGCAAATTTTAATAATTTATCATCTACAGTTTCGTAAAAATTCACTTCCATAAGTCTTTCATTCCTCCAAATACCTTCGTAAAAACATATTGATTTACTCATTTGTATAACTACATATTTTTTTGTGATTATCATCTAATCCTTTTATCGAGCTGGTAAAGTATAATAACTTATCTATTTCTATCTGATTTTCGATTTCCTCAATAAATCGGCATATTTTAAAGTCAATACTCTTGTCACACTTTATAAGCTGTGTATATTTAACATCTGTATAATGCTTGGAAAACACAGCAAATATCTTATAAACCGGCTGTGCAGTCACATCTCTTATGTCTTTTTTAAGCAAAGTATTCGGAACATTCAATTTTGTGTTTCTATCTTTCACAAAGCCAATACATCCACACACATTTCCAGCCACTTTCTCTGCATACAGCTTAGGACCTTTATCTGTAAATTCTCCTATCATTGTTGCATTCTTCTTTATAAGCATCATACTTTCTAATATATCTAATTTTTGGCTGGTAGAACCATCTTTTGCAAAAGTAAAATCATTTTCTGATAATCTTTTATCTAAACATTTCTGATAAAAATGTATTGCAGAAGCTATATTTTTTTTATTTAATTCAACTCCGGTTAAATGCAAAAAATTATATCCATGAAATGCCACTTCATAACTTTTAATAGCCGACAAAACATTTCCTTGTGTTTGTAACTGTTTTTTTACCTCAGAAGGTATTCCATATAAAAATAATGTTTTCTGATCTTCCAGATTATCTCGATATAATTCTGCTGCTTTTGTTATTATCTTAATTGCTCGTCTTTTGTCCATACCCCAATCCCCTTAGTTAATTATTTAAAAAAGGAAATGTCTATGCCGCAGCATTAAACATTTCCTTTTTACGGTTGATTTTTCCGTTGTCTGCCAACCTCCAGCACCTATGTCTGGAAAATACCAGGTTTTTCCGTTGCCTGTCAACCTCCGACACCTTCGTTCGGAAAATATATCAGATTTTAGGTGTCAACCCACCGCTGATGCACAGCTTTTTCTAATTACATTTTACACCAACAGGAATAAAATTGCAATTATATTTTATTATATGTTAATGTATAATACATTATACCATAAAAATGCTGAAAACATCACGTCTTCAGCGTTTCTAATATTTCTTGCTTTTCATAGTAAATAAACTTGCTTAATTCACTATTTTCTTCATTAATCAGATAAACCCATATTCCATCCACATTATCCTGTGATACATACGAAATATAAAAATTATCCCATTCATATGAAATATCTTTTTCTATCAATTTATTTTGTTCTTTATCTAAAAAATACAATTTTTTAGTTTCTCTAATATAAAAAATAGGATTTTCATATGAATGCAAACTATTTTGTGCAATGTAAAAATTCTCTTTAGTCTCCACCTCCACAAATTGCTCATTATCTACATAACCAACTAAAGATTTATCCGCAAAATTAGTAATAAATATGTACTTGTCATTAACATAAATTTGTGCTATTGCGGTACAAAAAATCTCATCTTTATATTTTGACATATCTATAGTTTTTATATGCATGCCATCTTCATCATATACATTTATAACCGAAGTCGACACTCCCTCTTTCACTATCTCTTCTACCAAATACAATTTTCCTTCATTAAAACTCAAATTTGTTATAACGCGCCCTTCGCCTGATTCATAGTCAATTTTATATCCAAGAACTTCTTCCTTTTTGCAAGTTTCTACATTAAACCTTTCAATGTATGTATAACCTGTTTTCTCATCCACTAATTTTCCTTTTGCTACATAAATATCACTTTTATCTCCTGACAAATAGAAAAAGGTTTGCATATTATCTTCTTGATATAACTCTTCCAAAACATAATTATCAATATCTAATCTGTAAAATACATTTGTCATTTTCTGTCCATCATCAGATATTGTTACAAAAAAATATAACCAATGATCTATTAAAAGCGAACTATTATTGCAAATCATAAAGTTTTTAACACGCCCACATTCACTTACTTTTTCCGTTTTAATATCTTTAACTAAAAATTCCAATTCCCCTTTCTCATTTATTTTATTGTAAACTATCTTTTCAGAAGTTGTTAAAACAATGGATGTAAAATCATTTTTCCCAAATTGATTGTTCTGATTTTTTTCATTACTAATCTCTTCATCAAAACCAGACTTATCGATATCTTCATTGCAAGATGTTATGCATAATAAAATTAAAAAACAAAGTAAAAAGCAACAAATCTTTTTCATTTTTTCTCTCCATATAATATTTCTTTTATTTATTATTGGGCTGAATATACGTAATACCCTTCACATTCCCTGAATTTTACTATTATATTTCTACCTGTATCATAATCAATTCTATATATCGTCGCACATATCATATAATCCTCTCCGAAATAATATTCTTCTTCAACGATTATTAGATTAGTATCAGAGTCTTCATATTTATCTTGATATGTATAAATAACATCTTGGTATTCAATTACTGCATATAGAGCACCTATATTATTTTCTGTTGTTTCAATTATTGCATTTCCTCCACCTTGTTGATAGTCATTATCACTTACAACATTGGTTTTATTCCCGGTAATTAATGCTAAACACATTAGTGCAGCAACCCCACATACCAATACAAATGGAACGGTTTTAACGAATTTACTTTTATTTTCTCTCTTTTCACTTCTTAAAATGATATCACTATCAATTCCATTCATACTTTCAAATATTTTTTCGCTATCTAACATAATAATTCTCTCTTTCCAGATATTCCTTTAGCTTTTTTCTAACTCTACACAAAATAACCATTACATTATTTGGGGAGACACCATACATAGCAGATATTTCTTCAATAGAATTAACAAAAAAATATCTCCTTACAAAAATTTTTTGATATTTCAATGGCAACTCTTTCACAAACAAGTTTATGATTTGTCCCAATTCTTTCTCTATGATGATATCTTCAACATTATTTCCTGCATCCGGTATGCATTCCTCTAACTCTTCCAATACCAAACTTAACTCATTCCCACCTCTTTTCTGAGCATTTTCTTTTTTATATTTGTCAAAAGATAAATTTCTCGTTATTTTCCCCAAAAAAACTCGAAAGCAATTGGGGATTTGAGGCGGTATGGCTTTCCATGCCCTCAACCATGTATCATTGACACATTCCTCTGAATCCTCTTGGTTATTTAATATTGAGTATGCTATAGAATAGCAATAGTTCTCATATTTTTTCATTGTAGCTGCAATAGCATTTTCATTTCTATTTAAATACAAATCAATTATATCTTTATCTTCCATATGCATATTTCCTCTCATAATACTATTGACGACATTTCTTATAATACCTTACAAATTTTTGAAGTATTTTTTGAAATAATTTTTGCACCATGTTACGATATGTCTCAAAACACAAAAAACGCTGAAAACATCCTCGTTTCCAGCGTTTCTAATATCATTTTATAATAGGATTAGTTACCCATCTGCTTTGCAACTTCTGCAGCGAAGTCTTCTTCTTTCTTTTCAAGACCTTCACCTGTTTCGAATCTTACAAAACCTTTAATCTTAAGGTCTGAACCCATAGCCTTAGCAACTTCTGCAACGTATGCTGCAACTGTCTGCTTTCCGTCTTCAGCCTTTACATAAACCTGATCTAATAAGCAGATTTCTTTAAGCTGTTTTGCAACACGACCATCAACAAGTCCTGTGAAAATCTTATTGTCTACGATTGCTGCCTTATCTGCTAATGCAAGCTCTGCTAATGAAGCCTTTGCTTCTTTTGAAAGGAAGTTTGGTAAATACTTCATATTATCCTTCTTCTCTCCGTAGATAGCAATGTCCTCATCGTTCCATACCTTATCATTAACAGCTTTTTCAAGTAAGCCCTTTAAGATAGGCATTGGAAGTGTAAATGTATCATTTAATGCACTGTCAACTGTGATTTCTCTTAACTTATCAAGTTCTTCAGCTGAGATTTCATCTCTGCTTGTGTACTTTGGATTAAGAGCTGCAATCTGCATAGCGATGTTCTTAAGAGCTTCCTTAACTTCATCACTTGTGTTACCTGTTGCTGCTTCTACTAAAACACCAATTCTTCCGCCACCGTGAATATATGGAACCACAACACCATCAGTTGTGATTTTTTCAAATCTTCTGATTGACATATTTTCACCGATTACAGCGATCTGGCTTACTAATTCTTCTTTAACTGTCTTAGATGCATCACCATTCCAAGCTTCTTCAAGAAGAGCTTCAACGTTGTTAGCGTTTGATGCTAAAATCTGTTCTGCAACACCTGCAACGAATGTTCTGAACTTGTCATTCTTTGCAACGAAGTCTGTTTCACTGTTAACTTCTACGATAGCTGCTGTCTTATCTTCTTTAACTACTGCAAGTACTGTACCTTCTGCTGCGATTCTGCTTGCTTTCTTAACTGCTGTAGCTTCACCTTTTTTTCTTAATAATTCAATAGCCTTATCGAAATCACCGTCAGTTTCAACTAATGCATTCTTACAAGCCATAACGCCTGCGCCTGTCATTTCTCTAAGCTCTTTTACCATAGATGCTTTGATTTCCATTGATTATTCCTCCATATTGATTTGATATATTTAATCTGTTAATTATTCTGCTTCTGTTTCAGCAACTTCTTCTGCTACTTCTTCAGCAACTTCTGCTGTTTCACCCTGGTTAGCTTCGATAACAGCATCTGCCATCTTAGCAACGATAAGTTTTACAGCTCTGATAGCATCATCGTTACCTGGAATTACATAATCAAGTTCTTCAGGATCGCAGTTTGTATCTGCAATACCGATAAGTTCAATACCAAGAGCCTTAGCTTCCTGGATACAAATTCTTTCTTTCTTAGGGTCTACTACGAAGATAGCATCAGGAATCTTTGTCATATTCTTGATACCGCCAAGGTTCTTTTCAAGTTTTTCCCATTCTTTCTTTAATTCGATAACTTCTTTCTTTGGAAGTACATCAAATGTTCCGTCTTCTGACATTGTTTCGATAGCTTTAAGTCTTGCAATTCTTGACTGAATTGTCTTGAAGTTTGTAAGCATACCGCCTAACCATCTTTCATTTACATAGTACATACCGCAACGTTCAGCTTCTGTCTTAACAGCTTCCTGAGCCTGCTTCTTTGTACCAACGAAAAGAATTGTACCACCATCTGCTACTACGTCTGCGATTGCCTTGTAAGCATCGTCAACCATACCAACTGACTTCTGTAAGTCGATGATGTGGATACCATTTCTTTCTGTGTAGATGTACTCTGCCATCTTAGGGTTCCATCTTCTTGTCTGATGTCCGAAATGAACACCTGCTTCGAGTAACTGTTTCATTGAAATTACGCTCATTTTAAATCCTCCATTTGGTTTTTATTTGTGATTTTCTCACATTCATCCGCACACTTCCCGTCCGTTTTCACGGCAAACTTCTTAAGGAACCTCGAACGTAAAGCTCTTAACATAAAGTCCTGAGCAAAAGGCACCATCTTAAGAATCCACATGCGTGCTTTTTACTGCATCTAAGACACAGCCTTGTTATTTTATCACTATTTTTTTGATTTTTCAAGTATTTTTTCCATATTTTAGTCCAAACTATTAAGGAAAATACAAAAAATAATAAATTAAAGGAGTAATGCTATGAATAATCTTTCTGAAAAGGAATTATCTTTCCTTAATGACGCGCTTAATGAAGAAGAGCTTTTAGTAAAAAAATTTCAGATGCTTTCTGAACAATCTTCTGAAAAGGAAGTAAAGGATAAATATACTATGATTGCAAACAAGCATCAGAAGCATTTTAATGACCTCTACTCTTTACTTGGTTAATATTTTGTAACCAAATGCCATAACAGGCAAATTTTGTATTATTAAAGAAAGGACAATGCTATTACGCATTAATTTAAAATTATGTATACTGAAAAAGAAGTATTAAATGATGGTCTTTGTGCCGTAAAAACAGCAACTGAACACTATAACACTTTCTCTAATGAATGTGCTCACGAAAATGTGCGTTCAACTGTATTAAATCTCTTAAATGATGAACACACAATCCAAAATGATATTTTTCAGATGATGTCAAGTCGTGGTCTTTACCCTACTCCTGCTGCTGAGGATAAGAAAATCCAGGAAGCTAAGCAGAAGTTTGCACCGGGTGCAGGTATGTAATCTTTATAAAAACTCCTTACCGTATAAAAACGGTAAGGAGTCTACATATTACATTATGGTGTTCTTGTTACAATCTTTGCAAGGGTTTCATACGAATCACCTTTATGAACCACAAATGTTCCTATTTTAATTCTCGTCGCATATCCGTTATGTTTAAGATAATCGTTGAACATTTCTACGTTATCAATAATACCGGCTTTATAAAGAATCCATGCAACACTCTCTGAGGTCATTCCTCTTTTGATAACAAATACATATTCCTTTCCCTGTGTTGCTTTTTCTGTCGTTGGCTCTTCCGTGGTCGGTTCTTCTGTCGTCGGTTCTTCTGTTGTCGGTTCTTCCGATGAAGGCTCTTCCGTTGATGGCTCATCTGTTGTAGCTTCATCATTTTCTTTTGAAGTTATTTCTTCAGATGATGTATCTTTATCATTCTTCGAAGTTGATTCCGAATCTTTTGTTGTATTTTCCTTTTCTTCTGCAAATATCATTCCAAGTTCTCTTGCTTTACTTATTATATTTGCATCTCTGTTCGTTATGGCAAATGCAATAGCCAAGACAGCTGTTGCTATGATTATACCACTTCCGAGTCCTCTAAGATAATATTTTAACTTCATATTGTTTTCCCCGCTACTTCTTCGTACTGTTAAATAAGCTGATTACAAGTTTTACTTCACCTATACCTAAGCCTAATTCTTTTGCAATTTCTATATTTGATAAACCTTTGTTATATAATTCGAGTATTCTCTGATTATTGTTTACACTATCATTTTTCATAATAGGTTCATCTGCTGAATCACCGGAAATATCTGCTATCATATCATCTATATCCTGTGGCTGTTCATCGAAGCTTACATCATTAAATACAGGCTGTTTATCTATCACTTCTGTTTCTTCGGGAACACTTCTTTGAACTACTGTCTTCTTGGCTGCAGCCTGTTTTGCAAAATCATTTGCAACAGCCATTTGCTTTACACTTGTCTTTAATGCCTCTATATCCCGTATAGTATCTTTTATGGCATCTTCTTTTTCCGAAAGCATATTGTAAAGGAACATAACTTCCATATGATTTTTGTTAATTTCTTCCATTACATTGTCAGAATAGCTGCCTAATGCCATAATCTTTTCATTAGTCATCTTATCAAGCTCAGCCTCTGTTTTCTCGACTTTATCGTCTATTACATTGGCCAACTCATACTCGACTTCTTTTTCAACGATTTCTTTAGTAGCTTTATTTATAGTTTCCTTGTCTATGCCTGCTTTGTTATCATCACTTGTCAGCAGTTCACCAAATATGAAACTTATTCCTACAACTACTATTCCTACTATTAATAATACAATTTCTACGCCTATCATAATACTATTCCAACCATCTGTTCTTTCTATATTTATATCTTTATACCCTTGCATCAAAACGGGTCGTCGATTTGATGATTACACGACCATCGCTGTTATCATCAAATTGCTGTTTATTCTTTCTGTTATTATTGCCGGAACTTTCATATTCATTGCTTCCTTTTTCACGGGCATCAAATCTTTTCTGATTATTATCAGATTCCTTTTGTTTATTAACCTGCTCACTCTTTTGCTGAATATTCTTATTCTGTTGAATATTAATATTTGCCTGTTCTACTGCAGACTTAACATTTTCGCCCTGACGCATTGTTGAAATATCCTGACTTCTCTGTACAACGCCTTGTATTTCTACCGGTCTAATCATAGTTACTCCGTTTCCAGCACCTTTTTACAATGGTATTGCTTTGATTTCTCCATGTTGTTTCATATATTTACAATGACTTATTGAATCATGTATCAATATATAATCACCTGAAATAACAACTTTTGCTCCGGCAAAAATATCTCTTGTTATTGATATTTTTGCATATGCATTACTTTCAAGCTGAGCAATTGCATCTTCGTATAATGCTGTATTTTTCTCTATTATTTCAATTGTAGACTTAAGTGATTTGGCTGCATTAATAAGAGTATTCATCTTAACGTTATCAAGCTCACCTGTCTGTTGCTTATGCTTAAGCAATGTTATAAGCTGTGTTAACTTTTCTTTTTCTTCTGTTTTTTCTTTAATTGTCTGCTTATAACCATTTATGCTATCCTGCAATCCCGGATCGCATCCAACCTCTACAACTGTAGCTGTACCCATACTTGAGCCAACAATACTTGCTTCTATAGAATTTGTCGCTCTGACACTTCCACCGATAATACTTCCGTTCTTTCCACATACTCGGACATCATTTTTCGCTGAAACATTACTATGTAATATCGAGTCTGTTTCAATATATCCGCCTGATGTTACGTTGGCACTTTCAATAAATTTTGATACTATATTTCCACCTGCTATAAGTACTGCTTTTCCCATACCCTGTACGCCTCTGTGGAGAATAATATCGCCCTTCGCAATTATCTCTGCGCCTTCTACAACACCTCTGATTTCAATATTACCTTCGGCTTTTATCTTAAAGCCTGTTCTTACATTACCTTTAACTTCAACACTTCCGTTATAGTCAATATCACCTGTCGTAGCATCTACGTCGGCACCAACATCATATACATTGGATACAAATACTCTGTCTCCCTCAAGAGTTACATGTCCGTCTACTTTTGATATAATCTGAAGACCATCTTCCGATAACATTATATTGTTACCGTAACGTAATATTTTTCGTTCAACTTTATGTGGAAGAACTTTATTGCCGGTTACATCCATACCTTCTTCGCCCTTATATTCAGGCTTTAATGTTGCAAGGATATCACCTGCTTTAATATTATTAATATTGTCAAGTTTATGGAAATCTACAGTTCCATCTTCATTATAATGCGGTTTAGCTCTTTTGTCTGTCTGGAAATTATAAGTAATTTCTGCATCATAACCTTCTATTGGTGCAGTTCCTTTTGCAAGAACAATTCCCGTACAATACACAGGATTTTTTATATATTCATCAATCACCTCTTCCAAAATACCATATCTGACTCCGCGAAGCTTAAGTTCATCAAGAATATCCTCTTTTGTCATACTGCCGCCTCTGTTAGATTCAGCATAAAATCTACCGATAGCATACATTCTGTCCGGTGATACGATAACATCCATACATTCATTTACAACATATATTTCATCATCACAAAGATGCACAACAACCGGTGCTGTACATGTGGTAATTGCATCATTTAAAGATTTTAAATCAAATGAAGAAATTGATACCCTGTTAAGATATCTGGTTACATCATCTATTTTTAATCTGATACCATTTTCTTTTGGTGGGTAAATTATAATATCTACACCCTCTTCATCTTGTCTTAATTTAAAATATGAATTCATTGCACTCATATTTACTTATCCTCCATCGCGCTTATTATATAGTTTATATCCCAAAGACAAACCCCGTATGATTTCCCAACTTTCCTTTCATCTTCTGTAATGCCTTTGTATGTAATTGTGATACTCTTGATTCAGACACCTCCAAAACAAGGCTTATTTCTTTCAATGTCATTTCTTCATAATAATAGAATAAAATAACCTGTTTTTCTTTTTCCGTGAGACTATCCATTGCTTCTATAATAAGCTTCTTAATCTCATCTTTTTCTATAACATCTTCCGGCTGGTCAAAATGCGAAGCCTTTAATGGTGATACTTCCTTATCTCCGTTTGCTTCAATGAATTCATCTAATGACACAACATTTGTTATATTAGTCTGACCCTGCCAATTCAAATATTCTTCTTCACTGATTTCCAATTCTGCCGCAATTTCTGCATCTGTTGCAAGTCTGCCATTCTGACTTTCCAACTTACTTATTGCCGCATCAATTTTCTTTTGTTTCTGTCTCAATGAACGGGGAATCCAATCCATTCTTCTTATCTGATCAAGAATTGCTCCTCGTATTCTTAAGCTTGCATATGTCTCAAACTTTATGCCTTTACCATAGTCAAACTTATCTATGGCATCAATAAGTCCAAATATACCATAGCCTACTAAATCGTCAAACTCAACGTTATACCCTAAATACATATTTAAACGGCCTGCTACAAGCTTAACTAAGGATGCATATTCAATTATAATCTGCTCTCTGAGCTCAGGAGATTGGGATTTTGAATACTCTTCCCATAACCTGTTCTTTGACATGTCCTCCATACTTATACAGCCGCCTTTCTAAAAACTACTCAACTTTCTCAACAGTTCCATCTTCTTCTGATTCCTGTTTTTCTTCCGGATTATCTCCTGACTGTTCTGCCACAGCAGCTTCTTCTGCTATCTCTTCTTCCGCTGAATTAATCAGATATAACAGACATACCCATCTTATAATTACTGCAAATACATAAAATACTACAGATGCAACAAGTACAATAATCAAAGATGTTATCATATTGTAATCATAAATAATTGTTACAACACATGAAATCAATGCTGCCAGCAATGTTATTATGGCCGGCAAATAATCAATCCTGTTTTTCATACTTCACCGAGCCTTTCCGCTAAACAACCTTAACCGGTTTTCCAACAGCTTTAATGGTAAGGTCCCCTGTAACAGAATCGAAAATTATAGTTCTACCGATATTACCACCGGTTTCTTCTGCAAGAATCGGAATATTATATCCACCTAACATTTCCTTAACAGCCTTAGCATTTCTTTCTCCGATTTTATTAAACTCATTCGTTCCACCGGAAAAGGCGAACATCTGGGCTCCACCCGCAATCTTCGCTACTAATTTCTTCCTGTCTGCTCCTGCCTTTATAACCATATCTAACAGTTCCTCAATTCCTGTATCTGCAAACTTGGCTTTATTCGAATTTTCTTTTATGGCTTTACTGTCAGGCAACATAACGTGTACCATACCACTTACTTTACTTACCGGATCATATATAACCGCTCCTATACAAGAGCCCAACCCCAGTGTAGTAAGTCCGTCAGGTGCATTACATACCTTCATATCGGCCATACCAACTTTTATTATTTCGCTCATTTCCAAGCGCTTCCTTCCTTTATAAGCCTAATGAATGAAGTATGATATCATATGACTCAAGCTCCGGTATAAGAATAAAATATCCGTTGATACTTGTTTCATTATCAAACTGAGTTTCAATAAATAAAACTTTATCGCCTATTTTACTAAATTCAATTGCCGGAATACTAAGCATTGCACCGGCCATATCAATCTGAAGACTTGGCACACTTGAAACTATACAAAGTCTTGTTAAATCAGACAATGCTGACAAATATGCACCTGTAATGATGTTACCGACTTCATTTAATGCTGACATTTCCATTGCATCGAATAAATCATCACTGTCTTCTTCTTTCTTGATGCCCATTATACTGTCAACCAGTGTTCTCGCTGATTCTAAATCAAGTAAAAACATCATCATACCATTTATATCGCCTTCAAGAAGCAATAATATACCTACCATTACTGTTTCTTCATCACCAATGGCAGCTGCTATTTCAGTTAAGTCAAGCAACTCAACTTTAGGTACTTTCATATCAACTTTACAGTTTATCATCTTTGATAAAGCTGTTGTTGCATTACCGGCACCAATATTTCCTATTTCCTTCAACACATCTCTATGTACTGAATCCAAATTATTAAGATCAATTATTGGCATTGTATACCTCCATATCTCTTATATTACTATATCGCCGGTTAATAAACCAGCGATATAGCAACCAGTTAAACATTAATTTTAATCAGTAATTATACCATTTACATTAAGTAAAGATACAAGTCCTTCCTGAGTTTTACCAACTTCACTGATGTATTTTGCACGGTCATCTTTTCCGTCACTGTAAATCTTTTCAATTTCAGCTTCGCTGAATACTATTACTTCACGTACAGCATCAACAATAACACCAATTGATTCATGCTCAGGTTTCAAAATAATAATTCTTGTCTTATCTCCTAACGGATCAGGTTCGAAACCGAATTTCTTTCTAAGACTCATAACAGGAACAATTTCACCTCTAAGGTTTATTACTCCTTCATAATAACGCTGTGCTTTTGGCACTCTTGTAATCTTCTGCATTCTTACGATATTATCAACATACTTAATATCTATACCATACTGTTCAATACCGATATCTACTACAACGTACTGTGTGCCATCTGCTTTAATAATACTATTGTTATCCATATTCACACCTCCGATTATACTAATGTATTAACATCAAGAATCAATGCAACTTCACCGTCACCGAGAATTGTTGCACCACTTATAATCTTGGTGCTACTGCTTATGTACTTACCAAGTGACTTAATAACGATTTCCTGCTGACCGATAAGACTATCGATAACAAGACCTGCCATTCTTTCACCCTTCTTGATAATTACAACTGTAAGGTTATCAGTCTGTTTTCTGTCTTCTTCCGCAATATCAAGTACATCTTCAAGTCTGACAATAGGAATAACATCTCCACGAAGATTGATAACTTCTTTTGAATGAACATACTTAATATCTGTAACAGGAATATCTTCGATTGTCTGGATATTACCTAATGGAATAGCGTATTTCTCAATTCCAACCTCAACCATAAGTGCCTGAATAATAGCAAGGGTAAGTGGAAGTCTGATGATAAATGTACTTCCTTCTCCAAGTGCTGTCTTAACTTCAACATCACCGCCCAACGCTTCAATCTTTGTCTTAACAACATCAAGACCAACACCACGTCCGGAAACGTCTGATATTTCTTTTGCTGTTGAGAAACTTGGTTTGAAAAGAAGATCCACGATATCCTTATCGCTCATTGTTTCAGCCTGTTCAGGAGTAATTGTACCCTTTTCAATAGCTTTATTCTTAACGTTTTCTACGTCAATACCATTACCGTCATCGCTGACCTCAATAACAACGTTGTTACCATCCTGATATGCATTAAGAACAACATGTCCTGTTTCGCTCTTTCCTCTTTCTCTTCTGATTTCTGTTTTTTCAAGACCATGATCACAAGAGTTACGGATAATATGCATAAGCGGATCACCAATTTCATCAATAACTGTTCTGTCAAGTTCTGTTTCTTCACCGTTCATGGTAAGTTCAATCTGCTTATTCAACTTCTTAGCAAGATCTCTAACCATACGTGGGAATTTGTTAGTAACTGTTTCGATTGGCATCATACGAACCTTCATAACTGATTCATGAAGATTTGTTGTTACTCTTTCAAGATATTCTATCTGCTCATTGAATCCCTGTGCCTTAGAACCTTCATCATTGCTGCTTACAGATATAAGACCGTTCTTTGCAATAATAAGCTCACTTACAAGATTCATAAGAACATCAAGTTTTTCAATATCTACTCTTACTGATCTGTTAACAACCGGTTTACCACCTGTTGCTGCAGGCTTACTAGATGTTGCTGCAGGCTGTTTTGTTGCAGGTGCATTATCTTTTGCAACACTTACTTCCGTCTTAGGCTCGTCTGCCTTTTCAACTGAAGATTCTCTCTGAATTTCATCTAACGAAGTAATAACTACTGTTTCTACTTCTCTGATTTCCGAAACATTCTTAACTGTTGCAACAATCTTATCAAGTGACTCATTTGTAACTATGATAACATTAAATGTTAAATCAAATCTTTCATCTTCTATATCCTGAGCTGATGGAACTGATTTAATTACTTCACCATAATCTTCAAGTGATTTAAATACAAGGAATGCTCTTGCTGCCTTTAAGATACAGTTTTCATCAACATGTACCGTAAGACTGTATATATTCATTCCTTTTTCCAAAGCTTTGCTGACTGCATTACATTCAAAGTCTGCAAACTTAATTTCCAACTTAGTTTCTGATTTTGTTTCCTTAACAGGTTCTGCCTTAACTTCATTGACAGGTGCTGATGACTTTCCGTTGAGAATATCATTAAGTCTTGAAACTATAGCTTCATTATCTTCTTCACCTTCGTTAGCTGACTGCTGAATATTATCAAGATATACCTGTAAAGCATCTAAGCACTGGAAAAGTACATCTACTAAATCAGCTGACACACCCATCTTACCATTTCTGATTTCTGACAGAACATTTTCCATATTATGTGTAAGGTTCTGCATTCTCTTATATCCCATTGTACCTGCCATTCCCTTGAGAGAATGTGCTGCACGGAATATTTCATTAATTGTGTCTGTGTTGCCAGGCTCGTTTTCAAGAATCATAAGCTGATCGCTAAGGCTCTGCAAATGTTCATTTGTTTCATCAATAAAAATCTCTAAATATTGGCTAACGTCCATTGTTTAGCACCCCCACATTCTTTAATATTTCTGAAGCCACGTCTTCCAGTCCGACTATTTTGTCGACAATTCCGGCTTCTGCTATCGCTTTCGGCATTCCATACACTATGCAACTCTGTTCATCCTGAGAAATTACGTGAACAGGATTGGTCTCACCCAATAAACCTATTCCCATCGTTCCATCTGCACCCATGCCCGTTAAGACAACACATGTTATTTCATCGTATTTTGAACCAATTAATGATTCGTATAAGATATTGGCACATGGTTTTAAACCATCTCTTGCCGGTTCATCGCTATTGATAGCGATTTTATAACCTGCGTCGCATTTAGCTACACGCATTTGCGCGCCGCCCGGTGCAATGTACACGCATCCCTTTCTTAATACTTCATCATGTACCGCTTCCTTGACAGTTATCGGGCTGATTTCATCAAGTCTGGCAGCCAATGATGCCGTAAATCCCTTCGGCATATGCTGAACTATTAAAACCGGTGCATCAAGATTCTTTGGAAGTTTTGTAATAACACTTTGTAATGATTTAGGACCTCCTGTTGAAGATGCTATAGCTACAAGTTTATTAATACGTTCCTTAGAACCTGTGTACTTTTTGTGTGGTGCAAATTTAACATTTCTAGGTGGACGAACAGGAATATATCTGACTTTGGCATCTGTAACAGATGCTCCTCTCTTCTCTGTTTTTCCCGCTCCTACAGTTACGGTTGCTCTTTCTTCACGACCTTTGTCTTTTAAGTCGGTTTCTGCCGGATCACTTATCCCAAGTGCCGCTGCTACCGTACTAAGTAGAATTTCCTTGAACTTATTATCTTTAACACCAAGATAATCCTCAGGCTTCGTGACAAAATCAAAAGCTCCTCTTTCAAGAGCAAGAATAGTTTCTTTTGTACCATCCTTAACAGTAGTACTAACCATTATTGTCTTTACTTGCAGGTTATTCTCTTGCATTCTGCCAAGAAGTTCAAGACCTGTCATTTTAGGCATATTGACATCCAAAAGCATAAGATCATATTTATTCTTAGTAATAAGTTCTAATGCTATCAGTCCGTTTGCCGCTGTATCTTTCACCGTCAATCGATCATCTGACTGTATTATATCAGATATTACCCTTCTCATAAGTGCAGAGTCATCAACAACTAAAATATTTTTCATAAAAACCTCCAATTTTCGAAGTTTTTTCTTCGTTTTTATACTTATTTATTCATCTTCAATACTTTTAGCTTTTTTACGTTGCTTTCTTTCTTCCTCAAAGATAAATCTTATGATATTTTCCCTTACAGAACCTTCTATTCCCTGATATTCCACACGGTATTCATAAAGTCCCGGTCTGTTCTTTACTCTTTCCATGTAAATTATTTTTCCCAAAATACCATATACTCTTTCATCACCTTCATATGAAATATCTAAAAGAATATATACATCACTTTCTTTTTGATGTTTCATATCAGATATAAATCTCATACCGCCACCGCTTATATCAAGAACTATTGCTTCAGTAAGCTTTAGCTTATGGGCAAATTCTTCTTTAAACTTATAGGTAAAATATTCTTCAACTTCCTCTTTTTCCAAAGTACAATACTTTATATCCATAGTGCATCCGAGTCTGTAAAACTGTCTTCTCTGGTACTTTTGCAATTCAGTTACAATTTCCACAACTAAGACATATATATTATCTTCTTTATATCTTTCTACTACAACAACTCTACACTGGTACAAACCGCTTGAGGTGAAGAAACATGCATCATATCTGCTGTTTATACTTAACGGAATAACTTTTCCGCCTTCAATAGGCATAGCTATTCTCAGCTTGCTTTCATCTATAATGTCATATATCTGACTATAATAAATCTTCCTTGAATTTTCTAATTCTTCATCAACTGCAGACATTAATTGATTCTTAACACCAATTAACTCTACTCTGTTTCCTAATGCAAGAATTTTTGAAAGCATATCTACACCTCCTTATGTAATATGAATACAAATTACTGTTCGTCTTTCTTCTTATTAAATAACCTTAATACTACCTGGGCAAGTCCCTTCTTTTTTTCATCTATTGGAGCATTAAGAAGCTTACGTGCCAATTCATCTATAGCCTTTGCCGATGGTGCATTTTCGTACGCTATGGTGAGAGGCTTTTGCTGGATTACTGCCTTTGACATAGCATTATCCAATGGTACAATTCCCAAAAAGTCAAGATTAATATTCAGGAATTTACTTACAACAACATTAAGCTTGTTATAAAGATTTACACCTTCTTCGTAATCTGCTACTCTGTTTGCTACAACTTTTATATTGGTTGACTCTCTGTCAAATCCTGCCCTTACATTCAGTGACTTTAAAAGAGCATATGCATCTGTTATAGATGTCGGTTCAGGTGTTGCCACTAAAAGAACTTCTCCGCTTGCTGATACAAATTCAAGCACACTGTCTGATATTCCTGCACCTGTATCAATAATGATAATATCTGCAAGAGTTTCTAATTCCCTTAACTTATACACAAGATAAGCAACCTGGTCTCTTGTCATATTGCCAAGTCCGCTTATGCCCGAACCTCCGGATATAAAACCTATATCCATAGGTCCGTTAATAATAATATCCTTAAGTTCCTTGCCTCTAAATATCATATCTGAAAGATTATATTTTGGTATTGCACCAAACATAACCTCTATATTGGCTAACCCAAAATCCGCATCGAAAATTATTACTCTTTGTCCCAACTCTCTAAACTTTATAGCAAGATTAATAGCAAGACTCGACTTACCAACGCCACCCTTACCGCTGGTTACAGTAATTATTCTTGACTGATTTTGCTGTTCAAGATTCTGTAATTTAATTATATTTCTGAGTTTCTCTGCCTGATCCATTTAACACCATTCCTTTATTGGGATCCACCTAATAGGTTTCTCGCTATCTTTTGTGCATCTATTGAACTAATATCATCCGGTACAACTTGTCCACTTGTTACGTACGAAAGCGCTGCTCCGGTCTTAAGTCTGATGTTCAATATATTACCAAGGCATGATGTTTCATCAAGCTTTGTAAATAAAATACTATAGTCTTTTATAGTTTCAAAAGTATCTGTTATTTTAATCAAATCGCGATATTTTGTAGCTGCACTTAATACAAGATATGTCTCTTTTACACACTTTTCTTCATCAATAGTGCAATCATTAATTAAGTGGAATACTTCCTTACACTGCTCATCATTTTTATGTGAACGGCCTGCTGTATCCACAAAAATCAAATCATATCCTTCAAAATTTTTAACTGCATTATTAAATTCTTCAATTGTATATATTACCTGTAACGGCACATCTAAAATATTGGCATATGTTCTAAGCTGTTCAACTGCCGCAATTCTATATGTATCCGATGTAATCATTGCTACTTTCAACTTTTTTTCAAGTTTAAAAAATGATGCAAGCTTTGCAATTGTAGTTGTTTTTCCCACGCCTGTCGGTCCGACAAAAAATACTATCTTTGTCTTCTTTTCTTCCGGTTCAATCACTTTTGGCTGACCAATCTTAAGAATAATCTTCTGATAGATTGAACTGAGAATACTATCTACATTTGTTTCCTTTTTAATAGAAGTTTCTATTTCACCTATAATCTGATTAGCATATTTTTCATCAACTTCATTGTCAAGAAGCTGGCTATATACCAATCTGATAAATGAAAAGTTAATATTCTTTTCCTTTTTCGGTTCTTCACTTTCCATTATTTCATTTACATCTTCTTTTATTTTATTATTGTCAAGCATTTGACTGGCAAACATCGCCTGAAGATTATTTAATTTTTCTTCAATGGCTGAAGTTTCAGGTTCACTGATTATATTAGGGTTATGTATAGCCTGTGCAGCAGCGGTTTCATTAACTTTTGCATAAGGAATCTGACCTGTTGCAGATACCTTGTCTTCCAATGCGGCTGTTATTTCAAAATAATCCTTTTTAAATAATCTTGATAACCCTTTATGTTTTATAACTTTTGTGCTGAGAACAACTGCTCCGCCACCCATTTCTTCTTTAGCTTTAAGTATGGCTTCCTGCTCTGTTGCACCCTGAAATCTCTTGATTATCATTTAAATGCTCACCATCCCAACTGATTGCAATTCTACATTTGATTCAATTTCATTATAAGAAATTACAATAAGGTCTTTAATATAATCCTGTGTTAATTTCTTATAATACATTCTCACTATAGGAGATGTTATGACTATCGGTGCCTTTCCTAAATCTTCAAGCTTTCCGATTTCTTTCTGTGTTGATTTTATAATTTTCTGAGTCTTATCAGGATCAAGTGTTATATATGAACCCTGTTCTGTCTGTTTCACACTTGCCATAATTTCCTGTTCAATTTTTGGATCAAGTGTAACTACACTTGTAGTTTCATTGGTCAGGAAGAACTTTCCTGAAATAGCTCTCTTAAGACTCTGTCTTGCATACTCAGTAAGTACATCTGTATCTCTTGTAACTACTGCATGATCTGCAAGTGTTTCAAATATTGTAATCAAATCTCTTATAGAAATACCTTCTCTTAAGAGATTTTGTAATACTTTCTGAATTTCACCTACACTTAATAACTTAGGAACAAGTTCATCTATAAGTGTATTGTCATTTTCTCTTACATTTTCAATAAGATTCTGAACATCCTGTCTTGTTAAAAGTTCGTCTATATGAGACTTAATAACTTCTGTAAGATGTGTTGCTATAATCGAAGGCGGGTCAACTACCGTATAACCCATAGCTTCTGCTCTTTCTCTCTGGCTTTCGGTAATCCACAATGCAGGGATATGGAATGCAGGTTCATATGTAGGTATACCTGCAATTTCTGCTTCTACATTGCCCGGATTCATAGCCATATAATGGTCGAAAAGGATTTCTCCTTCACTTATCTGTACACCTTTTATCTTTATGATATACTGATTCGGATTAAGCTGGATGTTATCAACCATTCGGATAATAGGAACTACCGCACCAAGTTCAAGTGCTATCTGACGTCTAATCATTACAACACGGTCAAGAAGGTCACCACCCTGGTTAACGTCTGCAAGCGGTATAATACCATAACCAAACTCAAGTCGTATCTTATCTACTTGTAATAATGAATTGACATTTTCAAGCCTTCTGACTTCTTCAGCCTGGTTTTCTTCTTCTTCAACTTCTGACTCTATAGCAGACACCTGGCTCTTGTTTCTTCTGGAATAGCCATAATAAAACATTAAAACACCTAAAGGTACAAAGATAATCATCGGCAACGGAGAAAATACGCCAAGGAATGCAAGCGCTCCACCGCCTAACATAAGTACGGAAGGTATTGTAAATAACTGCCCCATTATGTTTTCACCAACTTCTTCATCTCCTGAAGACTTTGTAACAAGAATACCTGTTGCCAAAGAAATAAGAAGTGAAGGAATCTGGCTTACAAGACCATCACCGATAGTCAATACTGTGTACTGTTCAAGAGCGCCGATAATCTCTTCGCCTCGCATTACACCCATAATAACACCGCCGACAACGTTAACGCCTGTTATAACAACGCCGGCCATGGCATCTCCCTTTACATACTTCACGGCACCATCCATAGCCCCGTAAAATGCCGATTCATCCTGAAGTTTCTGTCTTCTTATGGAAGCTTCCTTATCTGTAATTGCTCCGGTATTTAAGTCAGCATCAATTGCCATCTGCTTACCCGGCATAGCATCAAGTGTAAAACGTGCCGTTACTTCAGCAACTCGTTCAGAACCCTTGTTAATAACCATAAACTGTACAATTATAAGAATAATAAATACAATTACGCCAACTATAAGTCCAAGTAAACCTTCGCCGCCACCGACGAATTCACCAAATACCTTTACAACTTCACCGGGATCACCGGTTGTAAGGATAAGCTTTGTAGATGAAATATTCAGAGATATTCTGAATATTGTAGTAAGTAACAGTATTGTAGGAAACGATGACATAGCCATTGCTTCCTTTACAAAAAGTGCATTAAATAAAATGGTTAATGCAATTGCAATATTGATTGCGAGAAGAACGTCAAGTAAAAAATTTGGAATTGGTATGATAAAGAACACTATGGCTGATATAAGATATAATCCTATGCCGATATTCTTTCTCATCGCCTGCTATCCTCCTTCGCACTGTATACTAACGCTAAAATTTCTGCCACTGCCTGATACAATTCCGGTGGAATCTGTTCTCCGACCTCCACACTGCTGTATAAAGCTCTTGCCAATGGCTTATTTTCATGTATCTGAATCTGATTTTCCCTTGCTATTTCTTTAATCTTCTGTGCAAGATAATCAGCACCTTTTGCTAAAACTATAGGAGCCTCCGCGACTTTATTGTCATACTTAAGAGCGACCGCAAAATGCGTAGGGTTCGTAATAACCACATCTGCTTCCGGCACACTTTGCATCATTCTTCGCTGTGACGCCTGACGCATTTTCTGTCTGATTCTACCCTTAACTTTAGGGTCTCCTTCTGATTCTTTATATTCGTCCTTAATTTCCTGCTTAGTCATCTTCATATCGTCTGCAAACTTACGTTTCTGATATATCAGATCAATAATACCTATAATAAGGTATAGTAAACATATCTTAAGTCCGATATTAAACAAAACATCTCCGATTTCTATTATTGCCTGCACTAATGATATTTCGTACAGGTTATACAACTGTCCTTTTAAACCGATAACTTCCTGATATACAAAATATAAACATACTGCAACTATAGCTACTGATTTAAAAAGATTAATCAGGGACTCTTTTGAAAACATTCTCTTAAATCCCGAAATCGGATTGAATTTATCAAACTTTGGCTGTAACGGTTTCCACGTTATCTGCCACTTAAATTGTGTAACATTTCCCAATATTTCAATTGCTACAACCATAAGCATAACCGGTGCTGTCAATAACAGTACGTCTATTATAATATTAAGAGCTATATTAAATAACGTAACATAGTTAATTTCGCTCGCCGACGTAGTTGCAACAGTAGAAATCATATTATAAGTCGTCACAAAGCAATCCATAAAACCTTCTGCCATGTAACTGCAAATATATTTAAATGTAGCAAAAAAGGCCAGCAAAGTTACTGCGCTTATAATGTCTTTACTCTTTGCTATTTTGCCGTCTTTTCGCGCATCGCTTAACTTTTTAGCAGTTGCCGGTTCCGTCTTTTCTCCACCGGGACCATCCTTTGCAAAAAGTTGCAGATTGTATCTATATAAATACGTATATTCCAATCTAATACAATCCTTTCATTGTGGTTAATACCATTCTTTGCATAACATTAAATATAAACTCTGAAATAACCGGCAATAACGGTATAGTTACAAATATAACCAACAAACCTGCCAGTACCTTAAGTTGCAAACCAACAGAAAACATATGTATCTGTGGCGCAACTTTTGTCATAATACCCATAATGCAGTTCATCAAAACTGCTACTGCAAAAACAGGTAAACAAATCCTAAATCCTATTATAAAATACTCTGTTAAAAAGCCTACAAAAATATCCTGCAGCGACTCATTAAAAACCGCTCCTCCGATTGGAATAAGCGAATAAGAATCAATCATTGCACTTAAAAGGAAATAGTGCATATTGCTGACAAGCATTAAAAATAAGACTCCATAGTAATAGAAATTACCGGAAACACTCATTTCCTGTCTTGTAGTCGGATCATACAATGTATTCATAGATAAACCGATTTCCATATCTATGATTCTACCTGCAAAACTTATTATCATAACACACAAATTAGCCGAAAGGCCTATAAGCATACCGGCTATTGCTTCAATAATAACAAAACGTCCATAGTCCCACACGGTAGCATATTCCAATGGTTGACTACCGATTAAAGTGTATATCATCAACGAAAGACATGCCGCTAAACCCACTTTATAACGTGCAGGTACATTTGCATGTCCAAAAAAAGGTGCTATAGACGCGAATGACGCCATTCTAACGAGAATAAGCAAAAAATATTCAAGTTGTTCCTGTGTTACTATTATCTTCATCGAATATACTCTCCGAACTTCCAAAGTGTTTCCATAAGCTCGACAAGATTATTCAGCATAAACGAGCCAAAAACAAGTATAGCTATGAAAATAGCAACAATCTTAGGTACAAATGTAAGTGTCTGTTCCTGAACAGATGTTACTGTCTGGAAAATACTTATCAGCAAGCCGACCAAAAGTGATATAATAAGTAACGGTCCCGCTGTCATAATTACACACCATATAGCCTCACTGGCTATATCCAATACTGCCTGTTCGTTCATCTATAATCCCTCCTACGTGACAAATGTCTTCATAAGATTTACGATTATCAGATTCCATCCGTCAGCAAGAACAAATAACAATATCTTGAACGGCATAGAAATCGTTGTTGGCGGTAACATCATCATACCCATAGACATAAGTGTTGATGAAACAACCATATCGATTACAAGGAACGGAATATATATAAGGAATCCAATCCAAAATGCTATTCTAAGTTCACTCATAATGAAAGCCGGTATAAGTACTGTAGTCGGAACGTCTTCCAACACATCATCAACCTCTGTTACTCCGCCTATTTCACACATAATTTCTAAATCTTCTTCATTTACCTGATTGAACATAAATACCCTGATTGGCTTCATACCTGTTTCAATAGCCTGCTCAGCAGTTATCTCACCATTAGCCATAGGTACATATGCTTCTTTATAAACCTCATCAAAAACAGGTCTCATAATAAAGAATGTCAAAATAAGTGCAAGGCCGACAATTACCTGATTAGGCGGTGCAGTCTGTGTATTTAATGCTGCACGCGTAAAATGAAGAACAATAACAATTCTTGTAAAAGATGTAAGCATTATTAAAATGCTTGGACACAGTGCTATTACAGTAAGTATAATAACAATCTGAAGTGCACTCGATGTACTGCCTCCGTCTGTTGAAATAGTTATACCCATAATATCTGCAATAGTATTGTTTGCATCTGTCTCATTTTCAGTATTTTCTGTCGTAGTCTCTGTTGCATATACATTAGTGCTACTGATACCAAAGGTAAACATTATAATAGAAGTAAAACAAATTATATATATTAACTTTCTAATTACTTTCATAAACTTTCTTCCTTTTGTATTCAATAACACTTACTCTTTTGATTTCTTCGACATCTTATCTAACAGTTCCTTAAAATTCCCCTGCATAAGATTGGTTTGTGGCTCCATAAGCTTAAGTTCACTCTCCTCAAGCTTACATATAAGATTAATTTCATCTTTTCCTACTGCCAATGCGTAATATGCATCGCCAATTCTTACAATCTCAATTGCTTTTGTATTGGTAAGTCTTCTTATTTCAATAACTTCTATATTGCCTTTACCAACAGCACTTTTCTGGTAATTAGCAATCCATCTTGAAGTCCAATATGTAGCACCCAATACAATCACGAAAATAACTATAAGGGTAAGTAACTGTATAATGTCGTCTAACTTACTTAAATATAATGTTGTCATAATTAACCAACTGCTTTTTTAACAGCTTCGATAACTCTGTCTGCCTGGAATGGCTTTACGATGAAGTCTTTTGCTCCTGACTGAATTGACTCAATAACCATTGCCTGCTGACCCATAGCTGAGCACATTATAACTGTTGCTCCCGGATCATTTGCCTTGATTGTCTTTAATGCCTGGATACCGTCCATTTCTGGCATAGTAATATCCATCATTACTAAATCAGGTTTTGTTTCGTTGTACTTGTCAACTGCTACCTTTCCGTTTTCAGCTTCTCCGGCAATCGCATAACCATTCTTTGTAAGAATGTCTTTAATCATCATTCTCATGAAAGCCGCATCATCACAAATTAAAATTTTCTTTGCCATAGTATTATCTCCTATCTATAATATTATTTAATAATTTCAGTAACTCTTACACCGAAGCTTTCTTCGATTACTACTACTTCACCCTTAGCAACAAACTTACCATTTACAAGAACGTCGATTGGTTCACCTGCTAACTTCTCAAGCTCGATAATCGTTCCCGGTGAGAATTCCAAAATATCCTGAATTGACTTTCTGGTTCTACCAAGCTCAACTGTTACTTCAAGTGGAACATCCATAATTAAATTGATATTCTCTCTCTGGTTAAGTGCTACTATATCTGGTGAAAACGGCTGGAACTGTGCAGACTGAACATTTACTTCAGGCTGACCTCCATACACGCCTCCAACATATGGATTCATATTCATCATAGGCATTCCCTGTGGTGGGTAACCCATATTTGGCATTCCATATCCAAATGGCATTCCCTGCGGTGCCATTTGTTCCGGCATCATCCCCTGTGGTGCCATTCCCGGCTGTCCCATAGCAGGTGGTGGTGTCTGTACCGGTGTCTGTACCGGTGTCTGACTGACATGTTCTGTAACCGAAGGTTGTGGACTTGGTGCAGATGCTGCAACCTCTTCTGTATCTCCAAGGAACTTCTTACATAAAGTTCTACAGAAGTCTATCGGATACAGTTGCATTATCTCGCTGTCTACCAAATCACCTATCTTCATCTCAAATGCAATCTTAACAAAGTTTCCCTCAAGGAATTCCGCAACATTCAAACGTTCAATTCCTTCATTAAGATCAACCAAAGATGCATTTGGCGGGCTGATATCAATCTTTGTATTTAACATTGATGAAATGGATGTAGATGCTGAACCCATCATCTGGTTCATGGCTTCACTGATTGCACTCAGATGAAGGTCTGTTATCTCTCCCTCTGCATTTGTTCCGTCTCCGCCCATCATAAGGTCCGTTATTACCTTAACATCCTTTTCCTGAAGAATAAGGATATTATTTCCATATAAACCTTCTTTATAGGATATCTGAAGGAACACACATGGTCTACCATAACTTTCCACCAGGTTGTTCCAGCTTGACAGCTGAACAGACGGTGTTGTTATATCAACCTTCTGATTAACAAGTGATGATAACGTTGTTGCAGCAGTTCCCATACTTATGTTGGAAACCTCACCCATCGTATCCTGTTCCATATCAGTTAACCATTCTATATCTGTTATTGTATTACTCGAAGCATCGTCGGACGATGTATCAAAAGTGTCCATTCCGCTTAACAAAGCGTTAATTTCTTCTTGCGAAAGCATTCCGTCCATTTTCTCACTCCTCTCTGATAACTGATGTTATTCTAATCGCATATTTTTCTGACGATGAACCCGGTAACGCTTTAAACTTCTTAATGTTACCTACATAAATAGATAATTCATCATCTATATTTCCGTTTAATTTAATAATATCTCCCTTTTGCAGATTAACAAAATCATTAACTGCAATTGTGCTCTTTCCGAGTATTGCTTTTACCGGAATTTCAGCCTTTGAAATAAGGTTCTCAATCGTCTCCTCATATGTTCCGTCATCCTTAACCTGCATCGTCGAATACCAATACTTTGTGTTCAACTTATCCATAACAGGTTCAAGACACATATATGGAAGACATATATTCATAAGTCCCTCAGTATCACCTATCCTAATGGAAAGAGTTACAATAGCAACCATTTCCGATGGTGATATAATCTGAGCAAACTGTGAATTCGTTTCGATTCTTTCCAGTCGCGGTGCAATCTCTACAACGTTTTGCCACGGTTCTCTCATGAGATTGACGCATATGTTTAGGATTCTTTCAATAATTAGAATCTCTATCTCCGAGAATTCTCTCTTCTTTTCCAATGCTTCGCCTTCTCCACCAAGCATTCTGTCTACAATGGCAAAACCAAGGTTTGTCGCCATTTCTATCATAATGCTTCCGTTCAAAGGTGCGAAATTGATAATTCCCATTAACACCGGATTAGATAATGCATTGGCAAATTCTGAGAATGCAACTGCTTCTGAGTTCATAACATCTACCTGAACATTTTTTCTTAAATACGCCGGCAGGTTTGTGTATAGTAATCTGCCATAATGCTCAAATATAATTTCCAATGTTCTAAGATGTTCTTTTGAAAATTTTGAAGGTCGTCTGAAATCGTAGACTTTAACGGCAACCTCATCCCGATTTATATATTCTTCCGCATCCAACTCACCGGAACTTAAAGCTTTAAGCAAATTATCAATCTCATTTTGCGAAAGTACCTCGCCCACGTTTCACCACCTCCTCTGTTTCGGTTAGTTATGTACACAAATTACGAAATAATAAATTCGCTAAATGATACTGAATTAATAAATTTGGTCTGGTTAAAGAATTCCTGCAATTCATCGCGTATCTGGTTGAGAATTGCTGTTTTGTTCTCTGTAATATTATCGTTTGAATAGCTACTTAAAATATCAATAACTTTACCCTTTATGAATTCTTCATTTTCTGCAAGCTTACCTTTGCTGTAATACTTTCCGTATCCTTCATCTGACTTATCAAGAACAAGTACTACTTTTACAACAACATAGTGTGTTTTTCCGTCTGAACCATTTTTAAGATTTGCAGTAATCTTATTCTCAATAGTGTAATTTTCCATATCTTCAATACTTACACTTCCGCTATCTTTGGAAGCTTCTTTCTGCAGATCAATTGCTTCTGCCACCTTCTTAACGAGAGTGTTAGCTGAGTTCATTGCAGGAACCACTGCAAATACAATCACTGCCGAAAGAGCAATATTTGTAACAAGCAGTATGATAATTATGATATTCATTATTCCTTTTTTCATATCACTGTATCCTTTCTACTCTTCTACTTCTTCGGTTTTATCACCGATTTGTTCTACTCCTGATACATACTTGTTATATATACGTATCTCAACTCGACGATTAAGTTCTCTGCCTTCCGCCGTATCATTTGTAGCTATAGGCTCTGTTTCTCCTCGTCCCGAGCATTCGAGTTTATCTTCATTCATACCTTTTTCATTCTTAAGGTATTTAAGTACTGCATATGCACGGCCTGATGATAATTCCCAGTTATCTTCATACTTGCCCCCGGCACTTTGTGGTACCGTGTCTGTATGGCCAACAATTTCAATCATATACTGGTCATAATATTTAAGTATGTCGCCAAGCTTGCTTAACGTTTCCTTTGAAGACTCTTTTATAACGGCTTTTCCCGGATCAAATAACAACTTTCCATTCAAGGTAAGTTGTACGTAGTATGCTTCTACTTCAAGCTGTATACTCTCCGTCAGATTACTGCCCTCAATCTTTTCTTCAAGTTCTTCACCAAGTTCTTCACTTGCTTCAATATTTTCTCCCTCTACGACTTCTTCGTACTTCTGCATACTTGAAATGATGTCTCCATCAATTTCTTCCTGAGCCATCCCCATATTGTTGTAATAATCGTTAAACTGATTTAACTGACTGATACCACTTGATATGAGATTGCCATCCGTAATAGATGTTGAACCACCTTCAAAAAAGCTAAAACTTGCATTTAATGAAGCAACAACCGCTTCAAATTTCTCTGCATCTACAGAAGACATTGAGAACAACAAAACGAAGAAACATAAAAGCAGATTCATCAAATCACTGAACGTAGCCATCCAAGCCGGAGACCCCGGTGGAGCCGGTGAATTTTTCTGCTTTCTCACTAACGTTCACCTCCGTCTTCGTTGCCTTCACTAAATTCATCACGCTGTTTCGGTGAAAGGAATGACTTAAGTTTTTCTTCAATTACTCTCGGGTTTTCACCTGCCTGAATTGAAAGCAAACCTTCAATAGCAACTTCCTTAAGCATTATTTCATGCTCATTATTAATCGTAAGCTTATTTGCAATAGGCGTTGCAAGCCAGTTGGCCAAAAGCGAACCATACAGTGTTGTTAAAAGAGCAACCGACATAGCAGGTCCGATAGAGTTTGGATCATCCAAATCTTTAAGCATATTTACAAGACCGATAAGAGTACCAATCATACCCCACGCAGGTCCCATAGACGCCATATTGTTCCAAAATGTAATTGTCTTATTATGTCTTGCCTCTATACATGAAAGTTCTGTTTCCATAATTGCTCTTAAAAGTTCAGGGTCGGTACCGTCAACTATGAGAAGAATACCTTTCTTCATAAACTTGTCTTCCAAATCTCCTGCCGCTTCTTCAAGAATAAGTAAGCCTTCTTTTCTGGCAATATTGGATAGGTCAATAATCTTTTTAATTGTATCGGCTTCATTTGCCTTAGATGCAAAAAACGCAAGCTTTATACTTTTAAAACCATTTATGTAATCAGAAATTGTGTTGGATGTAAGAAGACCTGTAAATGCACCACCAAATGTAATGACAACTGACGCAAAATCCGCAAAGTTTATAAGCGCACCAAATCCTTTTCCCCATACGATGCCGAATATTACAAGAATAACTCCGACGACCATACCAATCAATGTAGCTAAATCCATTTTTTCACCACCTATGTATAAAATATTTTAAATTTATCCCTGTGTATAAGCACACTTTTTCAATCTATTCAACATACCTTAATATAGTTTACCATAGTTTTTATAAAAAATCCAATAAAATCGTCAATTTTTTTAACTTTTTTCAGCTTTTTTTTTAAAAAATTCCATTTTTTTCTTGTATACGACCTATAATGTCACCCACAACATCTTGTGTTTTTCATTTTTATTGTTTTTTTATAAAAATTAAAAGAGGCGAAAGTTTATCTTCCGCCTCGGATTATCTGAAAATTATCTCTTAAGTGACAACAATTCCTCTATCATTGAGTCTGATGTTGTAATAACACGTGAATTTGCCTGGAAACCTCTCTGAGTTACAATCATGTCCGTAAATTCAGATGCAAGGTCTACGTTTGACATCTCGATAACGCCCGTTGACATATCTTCACCAAGTGAATTAATTGTGGAACCGATTCCGTTAAATTCACCTGAGTTAAGAGTTGCTGCAAAAAGGTTATTACCTGCTTTTTCAAGACCTGAAGGATTTGTAAATGTTGCTACTGCTATCTGTCCGATAATAACGTTATCACCATTATCATATGCTGCAACCATATTACCTGAGCTGTCGATACCAACGCTTGTCATATTACCAACCGGTTTACCTGCACCAACGCCATCAATACCTCTTGCTGAGTCAATAGTTGTGTTACTTCCGTAGCTTGTAAGCTGTGATACATCTACAGTAATATCCTTAACAAATGGTGCTGCAGATGAACCTGTAAGTGTTACGCCAAATGTCTTATCACCTGTAATGATACCGGTCTGTGGGTCAAACTTAAGTGTAACTCCGCCTGAAGCTGTAAGTTCATCAGCAGTTACTTCTTCATTACCCGAAAATACTTTTCCTGTTGTCTGTAATTCAAACTCTGTTGAACTTGTTCTTGTTACCGCAACCTGAACACTATAAAGGTTACCAAGGTTATCATATACATTGATAAGTCTTGTAATCTGTCCTGAGCCTGCATCTGTAAATTCTTCATCTGAAGGGTTAATATTTCCTGTAAATTCAGCATTTTCTGTCTGTGCAGGTGCTGTTGTCATATATTCAGGACCATAAGCAGAAATTGGTCTGAGCTGATCAGTTTGAAGAATAAAGTCACCCTGTTCATTTCTTGCTGCTGTATAACCCATTACATATGCACCTGACTGTGTTACGAGA
Source organism: Lachnospiraceae bacterium (assembly GCA_015057425.1). Lineage (GTDB taxonomy): Bacteria > Bacillota > Clostridia > Lachnospirales > Lachnospiraceae > SVEL01. The sequence goes on along the minus strand of SVEL01000015.1, from coordinate 32,992 downwards.
TTACCATATGCATCAGTAGTAAAGTTACCTGCCTTTGTAAAAAGGTTTGTTCCGCCCTGCTGTACAATAAAGAAACTTGAACCATTTATCTTAATATCAAATCCGTTACCGGTAGCCTGTGTACCACCTTCACCTGTAATATTAACTGAAATTGAATTAAGCTGTGTACCAAGACCTATCTGCTTGGCATTCTGTCCACCTGTACCTGTAATTTCATTAGCACCTGTAGCAGTCTGTGTTGTCTGATAAAACAAATCACTGAATGTAACATTCTGAGATTTATATCCGACCGTATTAACGTTAGCGATGTTATTACCAATAACATCCATCTTTGTCTGGTGTGCTTTTAAGCCTGATACACCAGAGTACAATGATCTCATCATAATTTACGACCTCCATTTTGTCCGTTTGGTTTCATCTGTCAGTCAGAAACCATAGCCTCCATTCGGTCCGGCTATATTATTACGGCTCCATCTATATTTGTAAATACATTATTTAATGTTGCTTCCGTATCCAGTGCAGTCACCACTGTATTATTCGGAATGTTTACGATAAATGCCATCTTATCCATTATCATAAGTGACTCTTTTATCCCTTTTTCTTCTGCCAGTTTCGTTCCTTCATTAAGTCTTGAAAGTTGTTCATCCGTAAGGTTTATATTTCTCGTAGCAAGCCTTTCACCTGCATGTTTCGAAAACTTTATCTCACCGAACTTTTTCTGATTAAGTATATCTTCGAAGGAAATGCCGTCTCTTGGTATATTTGAATTATTTTGATTCTGTGGCAGAATATACCTTCCGGCTATCTGGTCTATAGAAGAATATCTGTTATTAATATCCATTGACCATCACCTCTTATTCAGTTTTTTCAGTCTCAGTTTCTGTATCTGTTTCTGTTTCTGTATCTGTTTCGCCTTCATTTTCATTTGATGAACCGCCGCCGATTACACCTGCAAGATAATAATCATCAACAACCATCTTAAGATCTTCGGCTGCATAAAGTTCTCCGTCTATTGACAAATACGCCTTACCATCCATCATCTGAACATATTCAACATAACCACCGACTTCTCTTGTATTTGTATCTCCTGTTGATGAACCAACTTCTACGATAACATTTTTACCAACAAGTGTAAGCGCATTGTTATTACCGAGTGTTGATGTTAAGTTCTGTAATTCTTCCAGTGAAGAGAACTGTGCAAGTTCACCGATGAATTCCTGATTTGTTGAAGGATTAAGCGGATCCTGATACTGTAATTGTGCTACAAGTAGCTGTAAAAAAGCATCCTTACCAAGACTATCAGTACCGATTGTACTTTTTGATGTATTGGTTGCCGTTGTTCCGGTAACTGCCTGTCCATCTACGATATCTACTGATATTGCCATTCTCTCTCCTTTCTAAGCCATAAAGTTTACTGTACTTCCTTCGGCCTGCATTATCATCTGTTCCGTTTCTTCCGATTCTTCATCAGCAAAATAATCTTCGAGAGAAACTCTTCTTCTAACTTTAGTTTCATGTAGATTCTGTCCCTGTTCTGAACTATTTTCAAAATTCTGTTCAAATTCATGACTTGCAATTGTAACTTCAACTGCATCTACTTTGATGTTCTGATTTGTAAGTGTTTCTTTAAGTTCTGAAATATGACTTTCGATGGCATTCTTTGCCATTTCGGTTTCCGCTGAAATCTGTGCCGTAACTGCACCATCTTTAGCTATAACCTGAATATTAACTTTACCAAGAGTCTCCGGTGTTAAAGTTAATTCGATTGAAGAAAAATTATTACCTGTTGTTAACTTAATCTGTTCCTGTATCTGATTAACAATGTTTTCTGCCGTAACTTGTCCGTACTGGTTATTAATAGCTTCTGAAATATTATTTACAACATTGTTAAATCCGTTATTTACGGAATTTACGGAATTATTTATGTTACCTGTATAGTCAGACTCAGTATTTTTTGCTCTGTCAGAATAGCTTTCATAACCTTCATCACTTCCGCTTTCTGTGCCTGTCTGATTCTCACCGGATGATTCTTTCACCACATTAATATCCTGTGGGTTTTCCTTTTCAGATACCATATCATCTGCCGTATTTTCTGAAATATTTTCAGATACATCTTCATTTCCGATTACGTCTTCATTAACAATATTTTCTGCCTCAATACTTTCAGTAACCTTTTCCATTATTTCTGTGAAATCTGCATTTTTTAAAGCTTCTGTCAATTCCTGATTTTCACCGACTGCTTCATTAAGCTCACCGATAATAGCCATAACTTCCTTAAACTTTCCATGCAAATCTTCGTTAAGAATAATTTCTAACGGATCCTGTAAATTGTTTAATTCTGCAAATAATTGTTTCATCCCTTCAGGCGAAAGCAAATCTTCCGTGTTAAGTCCGATTTTTTCGATTGCATCAACCAGTTGCTCCGGTGATACACCCAGGCTTTCCGCCACATTCATAAGGGCTTCATTTACAAGATGAACATAGTCATCAAGCATTTCCGTAATGGATTTTTCTTCTTTTTTGTCAATTTCATCTTCAATAACATTTTCCGATTCTTCATCCATAGCATATTCTTCTGCCATTTCAGTAGACTTTTCCGGATCTTTGACTTCCTGCATTTCTTCGGGTTTCTGCACATTTGCCGGTTCTATTTGCTCCGGTCTCACTGCACTTACTTCCTCGTTGTCAAGGTTGTCAAAAACATCAGAAAATGTTTTGAACACATCAGAACTTTCCGAACTACTATTAGAAGTAACATTTCCGGTTGAGAAAAAACCGCTTGCTGATGAAATGTCTAAGCTTCCTATAGCTGTCAAGTCCTAACACCTCCTATGAAATTTTTTATATAACAAAACCTTTCGGTATCGTTACCTTAATTTGTTGGTGCAAGCATAACTGTAAGCTTGCCGCAGAACACCGCATCTACGTCACTGAGAGCATTTAAAATATTAGCTCTGTCCTTTGTATCCATGTTATTAAGAATCGCAACAACCTTTTCCAAGTCACCTGTCATTTCATACAATGCAGCTGCGGCTTTCTTAGGTTTCATTGTACTGTACACATCTGCCAGTTCGCGATATCTTTCATCAAAGAAATACTTCTGGAGTACCTGCTTATATAATTCTTCAGCACGTTCCGGTTCTATGGACTCATAGAAAACCTTGTAATTTTCATAATCAATGGCATCGTCACCAAAAACAACTTCATCATAGAACTGTTGCTTTATCTTGTTAAAACTTGCCTGATCCTCTTCAAAAATCTTTAATCTGTCGACTTCTGACTGAAGGTCTGCTATGGTCTCTTTATATTTATCGGCCTCTTCGGTTAATTCCTGAACCTCTAATTCCAATTCTTTTATTCTTTTTATTGCATCAGCAAGACTTTTGTACGGATATCCGTTTATTTCTTCTTTATCATCAACTTCAGGAAGAATTTCTTTGATAACCGGAACATCCTTAAAAAGCGGATACATAACCGAACTGCCGAATCCGCCTACATCAAGTTTTATAAGAAATACAAAAATTCCAAGCCATACCACAATAATCATTATCAAAAAGATAATGGCATTTAACTTGCTCAATCCTTTTCCTTCATTTTCTTTCTTCTTTGGTGGCATATCTTCATCTCCTTTACTTACTTCCTCTAAAACTTACAAGCTCATCTATTTCTTTGCTTTCCTGTTCGTTTATTTCCCGCTTGAAATCTTCAAAAGCATTTTCTTTAAGTTTCTCATGAGTTTTTCTGTCTACCATAATTTCATTCAGTTTAACTCTTGCTTTCTCGACATTAATCTCCGCTACCTGAACCTGCTTTTTCTGTATCTTTGCCTGTTCTTTTTTGTACTCAACGGACTGTGCAAGATAATTAAGTTCCAGAACATTTAATTTATTTTCCGATGACTCTCTTATCTTTCTTTGGCATTCTTCAATTGAAGCATATATTTGCTCCAATTTTTCTTCTTCAGTTCTCAGTCTGTTAACTGCCATGGAAAATTCTGTTTTTGCCTGATCTTCAAGCTTATATTTTATATCGAGAATATTCTGCATTTTGTAAATAAACTTAGCCAAAATAACTCACCTATTCCTTAAAAATTTCCTCAAGAAGTTTTAATTCCTGTTCAAACTCAAACTTTTCATCTGTTGCCTGATGCAAAAATCCGTTAACTGCATCTATCTTTTCTATGGCATAATCAATATTTTTATTGGAACCGCTTTTGTAAGCTCCGATATTGATTAAATCTTCCGCTTCGTTATAGGTTGCCATTACATTCTTAAGTTTACCTGCCAGAAGCTTATGTTCCTTAGTAGCTACCTGGCTCATAACTCTGGAAATACTTTGCAAAACATCTATTGCCGGATAGTGATTCTTGTGTGCAAGCTTTCTTGAAAGCATAATATGTCCGTCAAGAATACTTCTTGCAGTATCAGTAATCGGTTCATTGAAATCATCACCATCTACAAGCACTGTGTAAAGTCCAGTAATAGAACCTCTGTCACTCATTCCGGCACGTTCAAGAAGCTTCGGCATTTCACTATACACACTTGGCGGATAACCTCTTGTTACCGGCGGTTCACCGGAAGCCAGACCTATCTCTCGCTGTGCCATTGAAAAACGCGTAAGAGAGTCCATCATAAGAAGAACATCCTTTCCCTGTTCTCTAAAGTATTCCGCTATGGCAGTCGCCGTCTTGGCGGCTTTATTTCTAATAAGTGCCGGTTTGTCAGAAGTTGCTACAACCACAACACTTCTTCTCATACCTTCTTCACCAAGGTCACGTTCTATAAATTCTCTGACTTCTCGTCCACGTTCACCTATAAGTGCAATAACATTTATATCAGCCTTAGTATTTCTTGCAAACATACCAAGAAGTGTACTTTTACCTACACCACTACCTGCAAAAATACCAATTCTCTGTCCTTTACCAACTGTAAGAAGTCCGTCAACAGCTTTAACACCTAACGGAAGCGGTTTACTTATAATTTCTCTTGTCATTGGATCTGGAGGTGGTGCTTCTACAAGTTGTTCTATGACATTATCCAATTCTTCACCATTTACAGGTCTTCCAAGACCGTCAACAACTTTACCTAAAATACCATCGCCCACATTTACCATCAGCGGTTTTCCGGTATTTTCAACCATACTTCCCGGACCAACTCCGTCTACAGACTCAAAAGGCATCAGCAATATGCTTTTATCTCTGAATCCAACTACTTCCGCATAAATAACTCTGTTAGGGTCATCCTTTGAAATAATTTTACACACATCATTAAGATTTGCGTCAGGTCCATAAGACTCAATAGTCAGACCTACTATTTTAGACACCTTTCCAAGCTTTTTTGCATAGGACTTTTCAGTTAAATTCAAATACTTCTGCACATTAACTAACGCCATTTTACTCATTTCCTACGGCACATGCCAATAATTTTATATCTTTTATCAATGCTTCCAACTGTACGTCAAGACTACAATCGAATATACCAAAGTCTGTCTCAACCATACATTCGCCCTTCTTCATAGTGCCATCCTCAACAACCAAAATATCTGTAATTCTGGATGAATCACTTATCAAAGCTTCCTTATTTTCTTTAACAAATGCAGCATCTTCTTTTGATGTTCTGATTACAAAACTTGTACTCATAACATTTTCATCCATAACAGCACGTACAAGACACGTTACAAGATCCTTTTTATCTTCACTTAAAACATGCGTAACGTCTGAGAAAACCTTAAGAATCGTATCAATCAGATCCGGTTCTATTCTTCTGCATTTTTCTTTATATTCTTCCTGTAAGCCTGTTTTTACCGCTTCCAGTTCAGCCTGTTTCTCTTCCAATTGCTTTTGGGCTATTTTCTCACCTTCAGAATAACCTGCTTCATATCCTTCTTTTTGTGCATTTGCAAAGATTTCTTCCGCCTTTTGGTTGGCTGCATCAATTATAGCCTGCGCATCATCTTTTGCATTGGCCAGAATAAATCCAGCCTGTTCTTCTGCGGCCTTTACCTTACTGCCCACAAGTGCTTCTTCACTTTCCTTAGTACTTACTTCTCCGTCGTCTTCCGAACGGATAATGTTGCCGGATAAAACTCTTTCGCCTTCACTATCATCTTCCGAATACAGTAAATCAGCTACATTGGCAACTTCAAGACCTTGCACAAAGCCATCTTCACTGTCATTTACTTCGTTTTCCATGCGTTCCTTTATTCTGATTATCGCATCTGATATTGCCTGATTGGAATCTATTATTCTTTTACTGTCCTGCTCGCGTACAACACTGTAGGATTTAACCAAATTAGACAACTATCTCGTCACCTCCGCCACGGGCAATAATAATTTCACCGGAATCTTCTAACTTACGTATTGTATTAACAATCTTCTGCTGTGCTTCTTCAACATCCTTCATACGTACAGGACCCATGAAATCCATATCTTCCTTAATCATAAGTGCGAGACGTTTAGAAAGGTTATTAAATATAACATTCTGAACTTCTTCAGTAGAGCCTTTAAGTGCCATACCAAGGTCGTTAGAATCAACATCACGAAGAATTCTCTGAATTGTCTTATCATCAAGAGCAAGAATGTCTTCAAATACGAACATCTTCTTCCTGATTTCATCTGCAAGTTCAGGTTCTTCAATTTCAAGATTTTCCATAATATGTTTTTCTGTTCCTCTGTCAACAGTATTGAGGATACCAACAATCGCGTCAACACCACCGACAATTGTGTAGTCCTGATTAACAAGTGATGCAAGCTTTCTTTCAAGAACGTTTTCAACTTCCTTGATAACATCCGGACTTGTTCTGTCCATCTTTGCTATTCTCTTTGCTACATCAGCCTGCTTATCAAGCGGCAATGCAGCAACTATCTGTGCCGACTGTGCCGGTGATAAATATGCTAATATAAGAGCAATCGTCTGCGGATGCTCGTCCTGTATAAAGTTGAGAAGCTGCGATGGGTCTGTCTTTCTGATAAATTCGAAAGGACGAACCTGCAATGATGCAGTAAGTTTTCCGATAACCTGCTGAGCCTGCTCCTCACCAAATGCTTTTTCAAGAAGATTCTTCGCATAGGAAATACCACCTTCCGCAATATATTGCTGCGCAAGACATATCTGATAAAATTCTTCTAAAACACCATCTTTTACCTGTGGCGATACACTTCTTGTATTTGCTATCTCAAGAGTAAGTGTTTCGATTTCTTCTTCCTTAAGATGTTTGAATAAAACTGACGACTTTTCCGGTCCTAATGCAATAAGTAAAACCGCCGCTTTCTCTGTTCCGGTTAAATCATCCTGTACACCATTTGTTCTTGCCATGATATTTCCCTTTCTCTAATCTATGTATTATATCAGTATAATGTTATTTCCATTCTTCATTAAGCCAGTTACGTAACAGAAGTGCTGCTGATTCAGGATTATCATCAATAAACTTCTCAATAGCTTTTCTAACCTCTGACTTCTCATTAACATCGATTTCAGCAACTGACTGCGCTTCCTGTGTAGCTGTAAGAAGTTCATCAACTGAAATACCTGTGTCAACTTCAGTAACTTCAACAGGTCTGAGACTTCTCCATACTACAAATCCCAACATACCAAGAATTACAACAGCGAGAATAATTGGTAACCAGTCAGTAAATGTTCTTCCGCCTTCTGTCTTATCGTAGAAAACAGGTTCACGGAACGCAAGTACTGTACACTTTTCAAGCGTTGCATCTCTAAATAACTGTACTATAGACTCATCAACTTCAAGAGCTACAGGTGTCTTGTTAGCTTCTTTAAACTGTTCCCATGTCATATCTCCAAGCAAACCGCTCTTCTCAACTTCTTCTTCGTTATATACAACATACTGGCTGAGAGTAATGGCAATGCTTGACTCATCTTCAAGAAGTTCGCCTACATCACCTTTCGTATGTGTAATCGTGCTACTTACAGCATATTCGTTTTCATTAATAACAAGCTCTGTTGTTCCGCCATTACTGTCAGGAATATAATATGATGTTTCATCATCATTGGAATCCGTTCCCGGAATTCCACCTACATCTCCATTCGATGTAAGCTCATATATATAATCGCTAAACTTTATTTCATCATCATTTTCATATACAGTCTTCGTTTCTTCAAAGTTTGTATTTTCAACTTTGACATTTGGGCTGACCGCAACAGCCTGATAAAATGGAATTCTTGCTACAAGTTTAGTAATATTATCAATAAACTTCTGTGTATATGCAGCTTCCATAATCATAACCTGGGTAATGTTGGTTCCTTTATATGTATCGTCTCCGCCATGGAAAATACTGTTACCCATACTGTCAATAATGATTATATTATCTGTAGTTTCATTACCTACTGCCACTTTTATGTAATTTGCCATTGATGCCGCACTTCCTTCCGGAACGGCGCTCTTAAGTTTCAATGTTACGGCAACTGATGTTTCTTCTTCATCATCAAGAATTGAAAGCTTAGAATCAGGCATACTGAAAGTTACTTTCGCTTCACTGATAAAATCAAGACCTTCAAGAACGGCTTTCATCTTATCTTCAAGATACTTCTGATATAACTTCTTCTTATCTTCAGATGTTGAACTGAACCCTCCGCCCAATGCATCATCAATAGATGTCGAATCATATCCTGACGCTGTATATCCACCCTGCGCAATAAGATATGTTGCGTTATTAAAGTCTTCTTCTTTTACACTGAATGTTAGACCGTTATTGGAAATATCATAATCAAAACCGCCCTCATCAAGAGCCGCCTTAACTTCTGCCGCCGCAAGAGAGTCATCACAAGTAATCAATTCCTTATAATTCGGCTTTGAAATAATCACTGCAAGAACGATAAGAGCCACAACCACTGCTAAAGAAATACCTATTATCAGTGCTTTCTGTTTCTTATCGTACTTTTTCCAAAACTCAACTATTTTCTTTTGTGCATCCTGTACTCTTTTCTGTACATCATTTCCGTTTAATGGTGGCATAAAACTTACTCCGTCCTATACAAAATCTGTATGTGTTTATAATATTATACCTGCATGTTCATAAGTTCATTGTATGCAGATAAAACTGCGTTTTTAATAGCAACTGTATACTGTAATGATACCAATGCTTTCTGTTGTGCAACAGTAACATCATGTATACTTTCAGTTTCACCCATGGCAAAACTTATTTCAGCTTCTTCAGCTGCATTTGACAATGCGTTTGTCTCTGATATCAGATTCATCGCAGACGACAAAATCTGTGAAAACGCGCCATTTTCAGATACCGTAGCCGTCTCACCCATCTTACTTACATCAGATGCATTGTATCCTCTTGTAAGTCGCGATAATGCGTTAGGGTTAAGTGCTGATAAATCTATTCCTGATATATCTGCCATATTTTCCTCCTACCGTTCATATAGCCAAGCTATTACTGTCCTATTTCAAGACCTTTCATGGCCATTGCTTTAGATGCATCAAATGCCGTAACATTTGCTTCATATGACCTGCTGGCATCTATAAGGTTTGTCATTTCTTCCACTATGTTTACATTTGGGTATGTAACGTAACCATTCTCATCAGCATCCGGATGGTTTGGTTCATATTTCATAACAAAGTCTGTATCTTTGTCTTCTACAATAGCTGTAACTCTTACTCCGGTTCCTATTGTTCCGAGAGCACCTGTCTTGGCTGCAAGGATTTCACCAAATCTTTCACCTTTTTCCTGGAAGACAACTGTCTTTCTTACATATGGTGAACCATCGCCTGTATTGGTTGTGTTTACATTGGCAATGTTTTGTGAAATTATATCTGTTCTAAGTCTCTGTGCCGTCATACCTGACGCACTAATATCAAAAGCTGTTAAAATTCCCATAATTACCTCTTTTCACAGATGATAAATCATCTTTACTATGATGTCTTAAGTGCCGACTTCAACATATTGAACTCATAATTCATACTTTCTATCAACGTCTGATACAATATCTGGTTAGATGCGAGTTCAACATTTTCAGTATCAATATCTACGTTATTTCCATCAAGTCTGTATGACAATTCTGACATATCTGTATAAACGTGTCCTTCAAGATGATTAAGATTAACGTTTGCAACCTTCTGTCCGAGAGTGCCCGCTGTGCTTTCCAACTCAGATAACAGGAATGTATTAAACGATATATCCTGTCTCTTGTAGTTTGGTGTATCTACATTGGCGATGTTATTTGAGAGAAGTGTGTTTCTTGTCCATGAAGCATCTGCCGCCTTCTCTAATACATTTATGTAATTATAAGCGTTTGAGTTTATCATAAAATCTCCTTTCCCAAATACATACACTGACTCTATTTTTAGCAATAATAATCTACTCTTGATTATATAGTGTTATTATAAAAATATCAAGCACATTTTGTGGTTTTTTTTAATCCAATCACGATATCTTGTGTTTTTTACCAAAAGCAAGAAAAACTACCCCTATTTACAAATCCCTTTGTATAGGCGTAGTTTATAATTCCTTTTATAAGCCAATATATTAATTTGTTATGTCTGTAAATATATTATCGGCATATTTTACTTTTTCTTTAGCTCATCAAATATAACTTCATTAATTACTTTGATATAAGTTCCTTTCATACCTGATGACTTTGATTCTATGATACCTGCACTTTCAAGTTTCCTTAATGCATTGACTATAACTGACCTTGTTATTCCTGCCTTATCAGCTATTTTGCTGGCAACAAGAATTCCTTCCGGTGCATCCATTTCCGCAAAAACATACTCAACCGCTTCAAGTTCCGAGTAGGAAAGCGTACTTAAAGCTGATTTAACAACCTGCACTCTTCTTTCTTCTTCGGCATTTTCTTCCGTCACCGATCTTAACATCTCAAGACCGACAACGACTGTTCCATACTCACAAAGAATAATATCATCTATACCGTACTCTGTACTTTCTCTATAAGCGAACAATGTACCCAGTCTTTCTCCGGCTATTTCTATAGGTGTGGCTATAGCCTTAAAAACTCTGCTTGTTTCTTCATTAAATCCTAAAGTTGCAAGGTTGACATTTTCCTTGGTTGAAAGAATGCTTAAAAGTCTTTCATTGAGCATACTGTCTATAACTGAGCCCACACGGCCTTTTATAAGTTCTTCTATAAGTTTACTGCTCTTTCTGTTACCAACTCCAAGAATTTTACCTTTTTTACTGATAACCAGAATATTGGACTCTAATGTCTCCTTCATAACATCACAGATATCATTAAACACAACCTTCTGTGTACTGTTATTATGTAATAACTTATTAATTTTTCTTGTTTTGTCCAGCAACTGTACGCTCATATCTTCACCTTCGTCTTTCAAAAAACGTTGCACTTTTACAACTCACATCATTATTATAGAACAATTCTTCTTTTTATTCAATAAAATAATTATATTTTCAGAATTGTCAAAAAATTGCTGCAACCATACAGTCACAGCAATTATACATTGATTACTTATTGTTAATTATTTATTGTCTGTTACATATCCACACTGTTCATCAGAGCAAACTTTCTTGCTTCCTTTTTCTACCATATAGCTTCCACACTCAGGACACTTTTCCCCGATAGGCTTCTGCCATGACATAAAATCACATTCCGGATTGCTTTCACAACCATAATATTTTCTGCCTTTTTTAGTCTTTTTAAGAACAATATCCTTACCGCATTTCGGACATAAAACCCCGATTTTTTCCAAATAAGGTTTTGTATTCTTACATTCAGGGAATCCCGGGCAGGCAAGAAATCTTCCGTGAGGCCCATATTTTATAACCATGTTTCTGCCACATTCTTCGCAGATAACATCAGTTTCTTCATCCCTTATATCAACCTTTTCCAATTCATTTTCAGCATTAACAACTGCCTCATTTAAATCCGGATAGAAGTTTCTTACAACACTCTTCCACTGAACCTCACCTTCACCAATACCATCAAGTAATGATTCAAGATTGGCCGTAAAATTGCAATCTACAATTACAGGGAAAGCAATTTTCATAATCTTGTTAACAGCTTCTCCCAGTTCTGTTACATACAGATTTTTATTTTCCTTCGCAACATATCTTCTGGCAAGAATTGTTGTTATGGTTGGTGCATAAGTACTCGGACGACCGATTCCTTTTTCTTCAAGTGACTTAACAAGGGTTGCTTCGGTATAGTGAGCAGGAGCCTGTGTAAAATGCTGCTTGCCTTCTATACTTTCTATATTTACTTTATCACCTTTCTTGAGGTCATGAAGTCCTGATATATTTTCTTCCTTTTCATCATCAGATTCTGTATATACACTCATAAAACCTTCAAATGAAACTTTAGATGCGGATGATGTAAATACATAATCTCCCGCACTAAACTTCACGGAAGTTGTTTCATACTTGGCACTTTCCATTCGACTTGCCACAAATCTCTTCCAAATAAGCTGATATAACTTAAACTGGTCTCTTGTAAGATCTTCCTTTACAAGAGCAGGTGTAAGGCTTACATTTGTCGGTCTTATAGCTTCATGAGCATCCTGAATCTTACCGGTTTTCTTTGCGACGCCTTCAGTCTGTGCAACAAAATTTTCACCATATGTGTCTTTTATAAATTCTTTTGCCATAGCATCGGCTTCATCTGCAATTCTTACAGAATCAGTACGAAGATAAGTTATAAGACCTATAGTCCCCTGGCCCTTAATATCTACACCTTCATAAAGTTGCTGAGCAATTCTCATAGTCTTCTGAGTAGCAAAATTAAGCACTTTTGATGCTTCCTGCTGTAATGTACTTGTTATAAACGGTACCGGTGCTTTCTTAACACGTTCACCCATTTTAACTTCACTTACTGTAAAATCAGCTTTATTGACATCACCAAGAATTTTATTAAGATGATTTTTATCTTCTATTTCTACTTTTCCATCTTTTGTACCATAGAACTTTGCTTCAAAAGGTTTTCTGATACCTTCAGCACTTATAACAGCATCTAATGTCCAGTATTCATCAGGAATAAAAGCATCTATCTCTTCTTCTCTGTCACATATCATTCTGAGAGCAACAGACTGTACACGGCCTGCACTTAATCCTCTCTTAACCTTAGCCCATAATACAGGACTGATTCTGTAACCAACCATTCTGTCAAGAATACGTCTTGTCTGCTGTGCATCTACAAGATTCAAATCGATATCTCTTGAATTTTTCAGAGATTCCTTAACAGCATTCTTAGTAATTTCATTAAATGTTATTCTGCGCATTTTCTTTTCATCAAGCTTAAGTGCCTGTGCAAGATGCCACGCAATGGCTTCTCCTTCACGGTCAGGGTCAGTTGCAAGATATACTTTATCGGCTTTTTTTACAAGCCTCTTTAATTCTGCAAGCTTATCGCCTTTACCTCTTATGGTTATATACTTAGGCTCATAATCATTGTCAATATCTACACCCAATGTACTTTTTGGCAAATCCCTTATATGTCCGTTTGATGCGGTTACATCATAGTTATTACCTAAAAACTTTTTTATAGTTTTAATCTTAGATGGTGATTCCACTATTACCAAATTTTTTGCCATTGTTTCTCCCTCTGATACACTGCATATATCTAAATCAATTTTTTGAATAATAATTTTTAATATTTTCCTTTACCAAACCCTTAAGTTGCAACAAGGTCATTCCGCGTACCGCTTCTGCAATGTCCATATTACATTTCATTGCAATCTCATCAATGGATTTTGGTAGCAAATCGACACTACTATACAACACTTGCAAATCTTTTTCAAGCCCCAAGTTCAGATTTTTTTCTATATATTCATTTTGATTTTCCATTATAATTTGACCCTGAATCAACAAATCTCCTATATCTGTTATGATTCCGGCGCCTTCTTTTATAAGTTCGTTACACCCCTCACTTAATATATCTCCTATTCTGCCCGGTACGGCATACACATCCTTTCCCTGTTCGAGAGCTGCTTTTGCAGTTATAAGTGAACCGCTTTGTTTCTTTGCTTCTATGATAATTACTTTCTGTGACAGACCACTTATAATTCTGTTGCGAAGGGGAAATCTGTATTTTGCCGGCGGAGTTCCCGGTCTGTATTCTGATATGATGCCGCCTCCCTTTTCAATTATCTCATCATAAAGTCTTTCGTTATATGCCGGATAGCACAAGTCTGTCCCACATCCCAATACGGCATAAGTTGTTCCTCCATTATCTATCGTCCCTTTGTGACTCCACATATCAATTCCAAGTGCCAGGCCGCTTACGACTGATGCTCCTATATGGGCAGCCTGTCCTGCAAGCATCATCGCTACATTTTTACCATATTCGGAGCATTTTCTTGCTCCTACCATAGCAATTGTCATTTCATCTTTCTTCGGCAACCTTCCTTTGTAGTAAAGAACCCTGGGTTGAAGCATTCCAAGACTGCTAAAATCAGGAAAGTCATCATCTCCGTAACAGGAAAACATAATCCCTTTTCTGCTGATATTTCCGAACTTTTTACATAGCTCGTTTTCATCTCTTGACGATATTATTCTATTCACAATGGTTTCATTTATTCCTGAGTTTAATAATGTTTTTTCTTTTAATTTATATATATTTTCAGGACTGTCAAATATCCCAAGCAATAAATTCATATTAAATACATTTAAATCAAATAAATCCGAAAGCCAAAGCCAGTATATTTTCTCCATAATTCACCCCTACAAAATATTCTTGTCAAGTCTGTACCCTACAGCTTCTGCAATATGTTTTTCTTCTATATTATCAGAATCTTCCATGTCCGCTATAGTTCGGGCCACTTTGATTATTTTAAAGTAGGAACGGGCTGTCAGCGACATTTTCTCATAGCAGTCATTCAGTATCCTCTCTGCACCCTCAGTCATACAAGCCATATTTTTGATGTGTCCCGGATTCATCTGGGAATTAAAATCAATATCACTATCTTTAAATCTGTTTTCCTGTATCTTTTTTACCTTTTCTACTATGCGTCTCATATCTGCACTGTTGTAAGTCCCCTGTTTTCCCATATCGGAAGCCTTCACTGCAGGTGAATTTACACATATGTCAATTCTGTCCACAATCGGTCCGCTTATCCTTGACAAATATCTTCTTACATCACTTTCATTGCATTTGCATTTATTTCTGTCCGGATAATAACCGCATTTACAAGGATTACTTGCTGCCACCAGCATAAAATCCGCAGGAAATGTACAATTACCGTCCATCCTTGTAATTGTCACTTTCTTTTCCTCCATCGGCTGTCTGAGTGCATCTATAGTTTCACCTTTAAACTCTGCCAGCTCATCAAGAAACAGTATACCCTTATGTGCCAGGCTTACTTCTCCGCACCGTGGTCTTCTTCCGCCTCCTACAAGAGATAATGTTGTGGCCGTATGATGTGGCGACCTGAATGGTCTTGCCTTAACAAGACCATCTGTATCTAATTTACCTGACACGCTGTATATCTTTGTTATCTCAACAAGTTCTTCCCTTGCAGGTTCCGGCAGAATATACGGCATCCTTGATGCTATCATACTTTTTCCGCTTCCCGGCGTTCCAATCATAAGCAGATGATGCATTCCGCATACAGCTATAAGAGCCGCTCTTATAACACTTTCCTGACCGCAAACATCAGAAAAATCATACAAAATGGTATTACGGCCTGTTTCTTCCTTATTTTTTTCTACATAGAAACTGTTATCGTTAACTATAGCTATAACTTGCGCAATATTATCCGCACCTATCACATCAATTCCGTCAGCTATACGGCCTTCATTAATATTTTTTGCCGGAATTATGCACTTTTTAAAGCCGTTTTTGTATGCAGCATCCACTATAGGTAAAATTCCACATATTCCTTCAACATCTCCGTTAAGGCTTAATTCTCCCGCAAAAAGATATTCCTTTGCATTTTCCACATTAATAATTCCGATTGCACACAAAATACCAACAGCTATAGGTAGGTCAAACTGAGTTCCTTCTTTTCTTATAGCTGCCGGTGATAAATTGATGGTTATTCTTTTAGGAGGAACTGATATGCCCATATTTTTAAGAGCCGACCTTACACGTTCCTTCGACTCTCTGACTTCAGGACTTAACAATCCCACCATTTCAAATACAGGCAATCCGTCACTTACGTCCGTTTCTACTTTAACGGTCTTACCTTCTACTCCTGTTACAACTGCCCCTGTTACACTGCAAAACATATTCCTCCGTCCCGTATCCCCATGAGACTGACTTATACATAAGCATAATAATACCACATATTGTTTATATTTTCAATATGTGGCGTAATTATTTTTATGAAATTGAACATAAATCCCTTATAACCTGTCCTGCCATAATAAGTCCCATTACTCCCGGCACAAAGGACACACTTCCTATAAGTTTTTCTTCTGTATCATACCCTTCGGGAATCTCCGGAACTACTCTTTCTTCCTTTGAATATACAACTTTAAGACTATCTATTCCTCTCTTTTTAAGTTCTTTTCTCATCACCTTTGCAAGAGGACATACAGACGTCTTATATATATCTGCAACTTCAAACATTTCAGGATAAAGCTTATTACCTGCTCCCATTGCGCTTATAACAGGAACTCCTGCTTCCTTTGCTTTTTCTATAATACTTATCTTAGCTGTTACGGTATCCACGCAGTCAAGTACATAATCATATATAGAAAAATCAAACATATCTGCCGTATCAGGCAGATAGAAACACTTTACGGCGTCAACATTTGCTTCCGGATTAATAGATTCTATTCTTTCTTTTAAAACATCAACTTTAGGTCTGCCGACAGTTTCACTAAGGGCAATTATCTGTCTGTTAATATTAGTCACATCAACCTCATCCTTATCTATAAGGACTATATTACCTACACCGGCTCTGGCAATAGCCTCAGCAGCATATCCTCCTACTCCACCGACGCCAAAAATGGCTACTCTTACATGACGAAGATTAGCCACTTTATCTGCTCCTAATATTATCTCATTTCTGAAAAATCTCTTATCCATAGTTTATCCTTTATATCTCTTTACCAATTCTTCATACTCTTTATTTATCCTGACAAGTATCGGACTTTCTCCATTGACATTGTCCGGATGATAGATTTTCATCAATTCCTTGTATCGTTTACGTACGCTGACAAGGCCTGTAGTTCCCACAAAGAAACCTTCTGCGTCTCCCACAGTTGCTGTTACAGCAGACTTATGCCCACTATTGGAACCATGATCCTTAAAAGACTTTCTGAAATTGCGTTTTTCCCTTTCGAGATACTCTTTCTCGTTAGCTATACGTTCATTGTCCTTTGCAATTCTTTTAAGTTCCTTCTCGATAACTTTCCACTGCTTATCGAACAATTCTTTTTCTCTATCTATCTTTCTTATCTTTTCTTTAATTAATTCCTTTTGTTTTTCCTGATACTTTTCAAACTCTTCCTTTTCCTGCTGAAGTTTCTTTATTTGTTCATCCAGTTCCTGTCGGTCCTGTTCGATTCTGACACTTTCGAGAAAAAGCCAATGTTTCACTTCATCAACCGGATCATTTTCAAAGTCATAAACAAAATTAACCTGACTTTTCATAAGCCACCATTCCTATCTGATATATTATAATGAATATACATTATAACATAGTTTTTTGTCAATATTTCTATTGTTTCTCTATTGCTGTTTTAAGCTTTTGCAACGCCTTCTTTTCTATACGGCTTACATAGCTTCTTGATATATTAAGCTCTTTGGCAAGAATCCTTTGAGGAATCTCTTCCGTTCCGTAGAGACCATATCTTTTCTTAATTATATACAATTCTCTCGGAGACAATACATCATTTATATTTTCATAAATCCATTTTACATTTCTGTCAAGGTCCCACTTTGACGCATAATCCTCATTAGAACCTTCAATAATATCTATCAGACTGATAACGTTGCCTTCCTTATCCGTCCCAATCGGTTCATTAAGGCTGATTTCATGAGAGCGTTTCTTTTCACTTCGCAAAAACATCAGAATTTCATTTTCTATACATTTACTTGCATATGTTGCTATTCTGCTACCCTTATCTGTCTTAAACGTATTAATGGCCTTTATAAGTCCTATTGTGCCTATTGAAATAAGTTCATCTATATCTTTATCAGACTGACAATATTTCTTTACGATATGGGCAACCAGCCTTAAATTGTGTTCTATCAACAACCGCCTGGCTTCCGGATCCTTTTGTTCCATTCTTGTCAAAAGCTCTTTTTCTTCATCTGGTGTCAGCGGATTTTTATATGTTTCCAAAAAAGCACCCCGAAGCGTATTTAATACATATTATGTATCTTATAGCCGCAAAGTGCCTTTCCACTAAAATATCTTTTTATTCCGCACGTCTGATAATGTCATTTATATCAGCCTGTTGAGACAATTTCACGAAAATTTTCTGTTTAGGATGTGGTGCACTTTCCTGCATCCGGCCTTCTTCGTCTCTTATCTCTTCAACAACCGCACTTATATTTCTTCCGTCAGGTTTCATAATCTCTACAGTTTCTCCAACAGAAAACTTATTTCTCTGTTCAAGGCTGATTCTGCCGTCTTCATCCGGTTCTCCTGCTATTCCCAGATATGTGTACTCCTTGATGTAAGTATTACTTTCATATATCTGAGTATTTTTATCCGGTTTTCCATAGAAAAAGCCGGTTGTATACTGTCTGTAAGTACACTTAGCTATCTCTTCCTTGTAATAGGGAATTCTGCTTCTGTAAAGTTCAGGGTCTTTTTCGTAATCGTCTATTGCCATTCTGTATGTTCTTGCAACAGTGGCAACATACAATGCCGTCTTCATTCTTCCCTCAATCTTAAAGCTGTCAATTCCTGCATCCACTAAATCAGGAATATGTTCTATCATACACAAGTCCTTTGAATTAAAAATATATGTTCCACGTTCATTTTCAAACACAGGCATATATTCGCCGGGTCTCGTTTCTTCTACAAGAGCATATTTCCATCTGCAAGGATGAGTACACGCTCCCTGATTTGCGTCTCTTCCTGCGAGAAAACTTGAAAGCAGACATCTTCCTGAATAAGATATACACATAGCCCCATGAATAAAAGATTCTATTTCCATATCATCAGGGATATTTGCCCGTATCTCTTTAATTTCGTCAAGAGACAATTCTCTTGCCGTAACTACTCTTTTGGCGCCTAAGCCATACCAGAAATTAAATGTTCCGTAATTGGTGTTATTTGCCTGTGTACTAATATGAAGTTCCATTTCAGGCAAAACTTCCTTAGCAATTGTAAATATAGCCGGATCAGCAATTATAAGTGCATCCGGTTTAATCTCTTTAAGTTCTTCAAAATATTCTTTGACACCGTTAAGGTCGGCATTATGAGCAAGGATATTGGCCGTAACATAAACCTTCTTACCATACTTATGTGCAAATTCAATTCCTTCGCGCATATCTTCCTTTGAAAAGTTTTTTGCACCTGCCCTGAGTCCAAAAACTTCACCACCGATATATACAGCATCTGCACCATATAATACAGCCACTTTTAAAACTTCCAAACAACTTGCAGGTATTAATAATTCTGTCTTTCTCTTCATCTTTTCTCCATTCCAAATGCCAAAACAGGCAATTATATACGTACACTCATAGTAATCCCGTCACCTATGGGAATTATACTTGTTTCAAGCTGACTATGATTTTTGACTTCATATATAAATTCACGGACTCTGCTGTGAATAGTTCTATCGCGTCTTTCCACTATATATCTTGACTGAATTATGTCACCTTCCTGCAATACATTATCTGTAACAAGAACGGCCCCTTTATTCATCAATCTGACGATATGCGGCAAATAATTAATATACTGCGCCTTAGCTGCATCCATAAATATAAAGTCGTACTTTTCTTCCATTTTGCCGATAACTTCCAACGCATCACCTTCTATAAGATTAATCACATGGTTTTTTCCGGCTCTGGCAATATTATCTCTTGCTATAATTATCCGCTTTTCGTAATTTTCAATTGTATCGATAATTGCACCGTCACCAATACATTCACTCATTAAAATTGCCGAATATCCAACAGCTGTTCCCAGCTCAAGAATTCTCACAGGCTTCTTTACTTCAAGTAAAACCCTTAGAAAACTTTCCATTTCTTTTCGGATAATCGGCACATCATTATTATGAGCAAATTCTTCTATTTCTGTAAGAATATC
This sequence comes from Lachnospiraceae bacterium, assembly GCA_015057425.1. Classification (GTDB taxonomy): domain Bacteria; phylum Bacillota; class Clostridia; order Lachnospirales; family Lachnospiraceae; genus SVEL01. The sequence continues at coordinate 12,847 of SVEL01000015.1, read as the reverse complement.
AGAATTTGCTCTTTCTAAAGAATGTATATAGGAGACTATTCTTTCATCTGTTATCATTTGGCCTCCGTTAATATTCTATTCCTGATAATATATCAACAATAACTTCAGGTTCATATGACGTTCTTAAAGTATATGTTCCCGAATAAAACTTCCCTTCATACAAATATGACTGAATAAGGAACAACTTCTCATCTTCAATAAGTCCATTGTCCTTTAGTATTGCAGCAACTTCACTTCTTGATGCTCCGGCAGGTATAGTTACCACAACCTCAACATCTTCTACTGAATCTTCTTCTGCCACACCACTTTCAGTAAAAAGCTTTGTCCCGAAAGTATAAGCATCTGAACATATAGAATATACAAAATAAATAATTGCAGCATATAAGCACATTCTTATAACAAAACCAAGAACCTCCATTGCCAAATTGCGGAGTGTCCTACTTCGCTTTGCTCTTTTTCTGCTATCAACTCTTCGTTTTTTACTTACGGCTTTCTTTGGAGCGGACATATTTCTTGCAGGCTGAGTTTTTTCTTTCTCAACCGACGTAAACACAGGCTCTTCTGATTCATCATACTCTTCCTGTCCATAATCTTCTTCATATTCATCGTACTCTGTAGCAGCGTCCTGTTCATACTCTTCGTATTCTGCATCATCGTATTCCGCATCATCGTATTCCGTGTCATCATACTGATCGTTCACACCATATTCTGCATCATCTTCAATTATGTCATCAATCAAAGCATCGAGTTCATTATCTCTGCCGTTTGTCTCTCTACTGTTCATACTAATCTTCCATTCCGTCCGGATTATTCAACCTCCATAATAATCGGAAGTATCATCGGACTTCTCTTTATCTTCTTCCAAAGATAATCACTAAGAGTATCTCTCACTATCATCTTAATGCGACCCCAGTCTGAAATATTCTTCTCAACACAATCAACAACTGCTTCCGTAACCAATTGGTGTGCTTCCTCAAGAAGATTTTCAGCTTCCCTGACATATACAAAACCTCTTGAAACAATATCCGGTCCTGAAAGGAGCTGGTTTGTATATTTTTCAAATGTCATCGCAACAACTATAATACCATTTTCAGCAAGGTTTTGTCTATCTCTTAATACAATATTACCTACATCACCTACACCAAGTCCGTCAACCATAACTGTTCCTGCCGGTACACTGTCTGTTACGCAGCCGCTTTCAGCATCAAGACTTAATACATCACCCGAAGATAAGATAAAGATATTATCCTTGTCAACACCAAGTGATTCTGCAAGTTCAGCATTGGCCTTTCTGTGTCTGTACTCGCCATGAACAGGTATTGCATACGTTGGCTTAACAAGTGAATATATAAGCTTGATTTCTTCCTGGCACGCATGTCCTGAAACGTGAGTATCCTGGAAAATAACATTGGCACCTTTCATAGAAAGTTCATTAATAACCTTGGCAACTGCTTTTTCATTACCCGGAATAGGTGTTGAACTAAAGATAACCGTATCACCCGGCTTAATTGTAACCTTCTTGTGAATCGAAGCGGCCATTCTGGATAAGGCAGCCATTGATTCTCCCTGACTACCTGTTGTAATAAGTACCAACTGCTCATCAGGATAATTTTTCATAAGTTCAATATCTATAAGTGTATTTTCCGGAATATTGAGATATCCCAGTTCACCTGCAGTATTGATAATATTGACCATACTGCGACCTTCAACGATAACTTTTCTGTTATACTTGTCAGCCGAGTTAATAATCTGCTGAACTCGGTCTACATTTGATGCAAATGTAGCTATTATAATTCTGCTGTTAGGATTTTCCGCAAATACATGGTCGAAAGTTCTGCCTACTGTTCTTTCAGACATAGTAAATCCCTGTCTTAATGCATTGGTACTATCTGACATAAGTGCAAGAACACCTTTTTTACCAAGTTCACCAAGTCTCGCTAAATCTGTCGGATCACCAAATACAGGTGTATAATCAATCTTAAAGTCACCTGTGTGTACTATAATACCGGCCGGCGTATATATTGCAAGTCCGCAGGCATCAGAAATACTATGGTTAACTTTAATAAACTCAACCTTCATACAGCCAAGGGTAACTGTCTGACCGTACTTAACCATCTTCTTTTTTACATCCTTAACCATTTCCTGCTCTTTAAGCTTGGAATCAATAATACCCAATGTAAGCTTTGTTCCGTAAATAGGCGCATTAACCTCTTTAAGAACATATGGAATCGCACCGATGTGGTCTTCATGTCCGTGAGTAATTACATACCCCTTTACCTTGTCGGCATTTTCTTTCAAATATGTTATATCAGGAATTACAAGGTCAACTCCAAGCATTTCATCATCAGGAAATGCAAGACCGCAATCCACAACAACGATACTGTCTTCATACTCAATCAGCGTAATGTTCATACCAATCTGTTCAAGACCACCCAGCGGTATAATCTTAACTTTACTTACTGATTCTAATTCTTTCTGTTTCAAATGTTTTACCTCCTTTTTATATTATGTAAATAAACACTTAAAATAAGCATACCCTCCCAGTATGCTTAATTATATTTTCACTACAGACATCCGCTACTCGATGTCAATATCTTCCAACAATTCTCCGAATATCTTAGAAACAGCCGCAAGCTCTGTTTCGTCTTCCACGATTTCATATAATGCATCTTCAGATTCCGGTTCTGATACATCCTTTAAAATATATGCATCAGCATCTTCATTTTCATCATCTGACTCAGTAACAAGGATATAATTACAATTATTTACTCTTGTTTCTTCTATAATGTAAAAATCCACACTATCTCCTGTTTCTGAAATTGTAAATGATAATTTATCACTCATATATACCTCCACGAATCACTTTGATTCATTATTCTTTTCAAATTCCAGTCTGTCCATATATCCCTGCAGAATAAAAACAGCCGCAATACTGTCCACATACTTATCCCTGTCAGTTCCCTTTATGCCTGCTTCAGACATCGCTCTATGGGCTGCAACGGTAGTCAGTCTTTCATCCCACAAAACAACCTGCAGTCCTGTTCTTCTCTCCAGCATTTCTTTAAATTCAAGAGTCTTCTCGGCTCTGTCACCGATAGAATTATCCATATTTTTAGGAAAACCCAAAACAATAGTATCCACCTGATACTCTTTTACCAGTTCTTCTATACGTGCAAGTGTCCTACGCAACTTATTCTCCGATTCACGGCGAATAATCTCCACACCCTGTGCAGTAATCATAAGTCCGTCCGATACTGCGACACCTACAGTCTTTGAACCAAAATCCAGGCCCATTAATCTCATAGATTCCTCCGCACTACATCAATCAGTTCAGTTTATTACTGATATAATATGTCAAAGCCTCTTCAATAAGCTCATCACGTTCTACTTTCATAATGAGACTTCTTGCATTCTTATGACTTGTTATATAAGTAGGGTCTCCGGACATAATGTAACCTACAATCTGGTTAACCGGATTGTATCCTTTCTCTTTAAGTGCCGCATAAACCTGTTCAAGAACATCTTCAACCTGTAATGTCGGCTCCTGTACTGCTTTAAAATACTGTGTACTACTCAAATCTCCCATTTTACTAAGCCTTTCTTCACTAACGCAATAATTACATATAGTAATATTAATACATTTTTATGATTTCGGCAAGTAAATTTTCATTATTTAACACTTTTGTAATCTTAACAGCTGCAATTCTGTTTTCATACAGTTTTTCGTTATTTTTTTCACATGGAACGGCTACTCTTACATACTCTTTTGTATAGCCGCATATATATGTCTTGCCGTTAATTTCTTCTACTTCTTCAAAAAGCACGTCCTGACTGCTTTCAACAAAGCTTTCAACAAAATCTTTTCTAAGTTTTTCGCCTGTTTCAATAAGTCTGTCGCTTCTTAAACTTTTGACAGGTTCGCTTATCTGTCCTTCCATCCTTGCTGCAACAGTTCCTTTTCTCGGCGAATACTTAAATACATGAATTTGAGCAAAATTAACTTTTTTTGCAAATTCAAGTGTTGTTTCAAATTCTTCATCTGTTTCACCCGGAAAACCAACTATAATATCCGTTGTAATTGCCGCATCAGGAAATACTTCTCTTATCAGTCTGCATTTTTCCAAATACTCATCTGCCCCATACTTTCGATTCATTCTCTTTAGTACTGAATCACATCCGCTTTGAAGTGAAAGATGAAAATGCGGACAGAATTTATCGATTTTCTTTACTTCATTTAAAAATTCTTCGTCAATTATCCCCGGTTCCAATGAGCCAAGTCTCACTCTCTCAATTCCATCTATCGCTGCCACATCTTTTATGGCAGTAACAAGATTATAATCTTCCTGCTCAACTTTATTTTCCTTATAATTCTTTCCGTATGAGCTTAAATGTATACCTGTAAGAACAATTTCTTTTACTCCCTCAGATGCAATTTTAACAGTTTCTTTTCTTACTACGTCAATGCTCTTACTACGTATTCTGCCTCTTGCATAGGGAATTATGCAATATGTACAAAATTGGTTACATCCATCCTGAATCTTAAGAAAAACTCTTGTATGTTCACGACTTTTGGAAAATAATGTAAGGTCTTCATAATCACAAGGTGCATTAATATCAATAAGCACATCTGTCTTAATATCATTACCGAAATATTCGTTAAGAATATTTACGATTTCACCTTTTTTATTATTTCCTACTATTATATCTATGGCATTGTCCTTTTTTAATTCTTCACCTGCAGCCTGAACATAGCATCCTACTGCAATGACAAGTGCCTTCGGATTCATCTTCTTAGCTTTGTGAAGCATCTGACGGGACTTTCTGTCAGCCATATTTGTGACAGTACATGTATTTATTATATAAACATCTGCACCCTCTTCAAAAGGAACGATAGTGTAACCAACCTCTGACAAAAGCTGACTCATGGCATCTGTTTCATATTGATTTACTTTGCATCCCAGATTGTGAAGTGCTACTTTTATATTGTTCATGAACATAACCTTTCTATAATTTTATTTGTTTTTTTATTGACTTTTAGCATCTTTAAATGTAGTATATAAGAGAATAAACAAATACATATTTGAATACTTAAAGGAGGGTTTTTAAATGAAAACTGTTCAGATTTGTTTAAACTCAATCGATAAAGTAAAAGCGTTTGTTAACGACATTACAAAATTCAATTCAGATTTTGACTTAGTATCAGGAAGATACGTAATCGATGCAAAATCTATTATGGGTATTTTCAGTTTAGATTTATCAAAGCCAATCGATCTTTGCATTCATGCAGACGATGCTGCAGCTGAAGAAATCCTTGAAACACTTAAGCCATATATGTGCTAATTAGTGTTTTCAACTATTTGTAATTGTATCCGGAGAATATTTCTCCGGATTTTTTACATTTCACCGTTTTTTACTTTTATCTGTTATCTATTCAACTATAATCTTTTCTACAGAAGCAAGTGCTGCTTCTACAAGTTCTTCTATTCTATCAAGCTTTGCTTCTGATCTCTTAATCGCATTAAAGTTCGGCTTTGTAACAGGATGTTTTGCAACAAATGTTGTACAACAGTCTTCATATGGCTGAATTGAAATCTCATAAGTATCTATTTTTTCAGCAATATCTACTATATCCTGCTTATCAAATGCAATAACCGGTCTGTATACAGGAAGACCGCACACTTCGTCTATAACTGCAAGTGACTGAAGTGTCTGGCTTGATACCTGTGCTATACTTTCACCTGTAACAAGTCCGAGACATCCGCTTTCTCTCGCAAGCTTTTCAGCAATCTGATACATAACTCTCTTCATAATGATAGTAAGCTCTTCATGTGGGCACTTATCGTATATATGAAGCTGAACTTCCGTGAAGTTAACCACATTTAATTCGATAGGTCCTGAATATACAGCCACCTTCTTTGCAAGGTCTATTACCTTTTGCTTAGCTCTTTCAGATGTATATGGCGGTGCATGGAAATATGTGGCATTTAACATAACACCTCTTTTTGATATCATATAACCTGCTACAGGACTGTCGATACCTCCGGAAAGCATAAGCATAGCTTTACCTGCCGTTCCTACCGGCATTCCTCCCGGTCCCGGCAAAGTCATGGAATATATGTTAATATTCTTTCTGATTTCAATAGTTATAAGTACCTCAGGATTATGAACATCAACCTTCATCTCAGGAAACTCGTTAAGAAGTGCTTCACCTACGGCAGCATTTATCTCCATAGATTCCATAGGATAATTCTTTCTTGCTCTTCTTGCATTTACCTTAAATGTAAAGTTCTTATCAGAATACATTTCCCTAATATACTCTATAACTGTATTTTTTAAATCTTCAAATCCGTTATCACTGATTCTTATCATAGGGCTTATTCCCACAATACCGAACACATGTGATAAAGCTTCTATAACCTCATCATAATCATATTCACTTAAGGCTTCCACATAAATACGGCCGTTTTCCTTATTTACTTCAAACTTTCCATCAATTTTCTTGAGAGATATTCTTATCTGCTTCATAAGAGCATCTTCAAATATAAATCTGTTCTTTCCTTTAGTACCTATTTCTGCGTATTTAATCAAAAACTCTTTAAATTCCATTATTTTTTGTCTCTCCTTAATATTCTGACCTTTGGTAACAGCATCTTAACTGTCTCATATGCGTAGTTCATCTCTTCTTCCGTAGTATTATCGCACATACTGAAACGAACTGTGCTGTCTATTCTTTCTTTATCAAGACCAATAGCAGCAAGTGTCGAGCTTAATGCCTGTTTGTGGGATGAGCAGGCTGAACCTGATGATACATACACTCCCTGTTCCTCAAGTGAATGAAGCATTACCTCACTTCTTACTCCCGGCACAGACACACTTATAATGTGCGGAGCTCCTTCTTTTCCTTTACTGCTGTTGACATATACTTCCGGCAATGAAAGCATATTATCTATAAACTTATCTTTTATATCGTAAAGTCTGTCCATCTTTTCCGTAAGGTTTTCATAGGCGTCTCTAACTGCCTGTCCCAAACCTGCTATGGCAGGAACATTTTCCGTACCGGAACGGACACCCTTCTGTTGACCTCCACCATATATAAGGGGATGCATCTTAACTCCTTCTCTTATATATAAGAAACCGCTTCCCTTCGGTCCGTGAAACTTATGACCGCTTACGCTTAAAGCATCTATATTCATTTTCTTTGGAAGTATTTTAAGTTTTCCGAAAGACTGGATTGCATCTACATGAAATACTATATTTTTATTGAAAGCATGAACTGCTTCGCCTATGTCAGCTATAGGCATAACAGAGCCGATTTCATTATTTATATGCATTATTGATACTATGATGGTATCCGGTCTTAAAGCCGCCTTAACCTTATCAGGTGACACCTGACCATTTTTGTCAACATCCACATATGTCACTTCAAAGCCTTCTTTTTCGAGATATGCCATAACACTTGATACAGATGAATGCTCTACCTTACTTGTAACAATATGCATTCCTGCTCTTCTATTTGCTCTTGCACAGCCTATAAGTGCCGTATTGTTTGACTCCGTACCACCCGAGGTAAAGATTATCTCCTTTTCATTAACTTTGAGACACTTGGCAATTATTTCTTTCGCCTCTTTAATATAATTTTCTGCGATTATGCCTTTCATATGCAACGAAGAAGGATTACCGTAATCCTCCGACATTACTTTTATCATAATATCTTTTACATTTTCGCTTACAACTGTAGTTGCAGCATTATCAAGATATGCTTCCATATTGGTCTCCATTTCATAATAATACGATTTTATTTTCACTAATCACTTTCACACATAAACATAAGTATTGAAAGTATTGCAAGACCTGCCGTTTCTGTTCTAAGTATTCTCTTGCCCAAAGTTATAGGTTTAATACCGTTTTCTATAGCTTTTTCAACTTCACCATCATCAAATCCGCCTTCAGGCCCTATAAAAATTCCAACCTTCATCCCCGGTTTAATCTCTGAAAGAATTTCCTTGGTTTCCTTCATGCCTTTATGGTTCTCATAAGGCATAATCACCATATCAAAATCTTCCGCATATTTCATAGCTTCATTAAAAGACATCACATCCTGAACTTTTGGTATTATTCCTCTTTTGGACTGCTTTGCGGCACTTTCCGATATAGCCTGCCACCTTTTAATTTTGCTGTCCTTTTTCTTATCATCAAGCTTAACTATGCATCTTTTCATATTCACCGGAATAATTTCATACACACCGAGCTCTACTGTTTTCTGAATGATAAGCTCCATCTTTTCGCTCTTTGGCAGCCCCTGGAAAAGATAAAACCGTGTATCAAGCTCTGTTCTTGCAAAGTTTTCTTCCTTAATAAGAATTTCAACACATTCTTCCGTGTATCCTTCTATTTCACACAAATAATCTTTACCTGTGCCGTCACTTATAAGGATTTCTTCGCCCGGCTTCATTCTGAGAACATTTTTGATATGGTTAACATCTGTTCCCTTTATCGTTATTCTATTGTCATTAACCATAGATGGTTCTACAAAAAAATGATGCATACTTACTACACCCTTCTCGCTGTTACGCTTGACCAGTCATTTTGTCTTGTTATCTCTATAATTTCAAAATAAGGATTTTCTTCAATCGTCTTTACAACTTCTTCTTCTTTTGTATTGATAATACCTGAAGTAATATATATACCGCCTTTTTTAAGTTGGGCAGGTACTTTTGCCGTAAGAGGAATCACTACATCTGCAAGAATATTGGCAACAACCATATCATAGCAATCATAGCCTATTTCATCGCAAATCTTGTCATCTTCGAGTACATTGCCTGTAATAACCTTATAAAATCCGTCGTCTACTCCGTTTACTTTCATATTCTCTACAGTAGCATCTGTGGCATTTACATCTATATCCACACATGTACAACTCTTTGCACCAAGCTTAGCGCCTATTATAGACAGAATTCCGCTGCCACAGCCTGCATCAAGCACAACTGTATCATCTGTAATATACTTTTTCATCTGTCTGATTACAAGCTGTGTAGTTTCATGCATACCGGTACCGAATGCTGTTCCGGGATCTATCTCAATAAGTATCTTTCCGTCATACTCAGGCTTAATCGGTTCCCAAGTAGGTTTAATAACTATATCATCTACTGTAAATGCTTTAAAGAAAGCCTTCCAGTTATTTATCCAGTCTTTGTCCTCTGTTTCAGTTTTATCGATAGAACCTGCACCTATATTTACAAAAGCAGAAAGACTTTCAAGCTCATTTTTGATATCGGAGATAAGTTGTTCTTCATCACACTCTGATGTATCTTCTGACATATCTTCTGTATAAAATGTAACTGTTGCAAGCCCCATATCCGGCGGAAGTTCAGGAAGAAAGTCTATATACATCTCTTTTCTTTCCTTTTCACTAAGCTGAATATTGTCATTTATCTCTATTCCGTCGATTCCTTTTTCCATAAGCATAGCACTTATTAAATCTACCGCTTCTGTTGTTGTACTAATAACGTATTTATTCCACTTCATGATTTCCTCCGTTTAGAATCCCTATATGTTTTGTCGGAACATATAATAGTCTGATATTAAACTTCACACAGTTTAACTTATAAATTATAACTATATTTCGGGAAAATGTAAAGTATGTGTGAAGTTGAAATTTCAATAGAAACATTTCATTTATACATCAAAGCTATAAACCTAAAACAGCAAAAACGAAAAAAGCCTTAATTAAGGCTTTTTTCGTTACTTGGAATACAAAGACCTTATATCCTTCAATCCATTCAATAAAATGCATCTCAAATTTCGAGAACCTGTGATTCTTCCGAAAACCATTCCATTACATACGTTGGAGCACTAAAAGATACCAACGTAAACTTAATTGACAATACCATTCTAAAATGTATAGTGATGGAATAGCTATAAATAATCACTTTTTTGCAAAGCACTCCGGAGAACCTATTTCAGATCAATCGGTACGGAGGATGATTAGAAAATATGCCTCATTAGCTGACATAAGCTTACATATCACACCACATATGTTCAGACACACATTTGCTACAAGTTTATTAGAATCAGACGTAGATATCAGATATATTGAGAAATAAACATCCAAGAAAGAGGTTTGAGGTGTAGAAAATATCTTTTAACTGATAGATAACTAAAAATTATCTAACACTAATTATACCACTCCCCACCTCTATATTTCCAACATTTTCCACCAAAATATACAATTTTTTACCTATCCAAAAACAATCTCAACATCTGATAAATCCTATTTTTTCTGTCTCGCTACATCCTAAAATTAATACTATTCATTTATATATTTGTCTATATATCTCTCAGATATCCACTACTATCTTAACCTCACTTAATTTATTTTCAGTTACAATATAAGGATAATGCCCATTAAACAACAAATCTTTTACAACAACGCTATGTGGGTGATGATATCTGTTGTATCTACCTGCCGACATAACAAAATATGCATCTAATTTTGATAACTCTGTATTATAATTTTTTCTTGAACCATGATGAGGAACTTGAACACAACCTATATTATTCCAATATTTAAAATAAGCATTAAACAACTCTCTCCATTTTATCCTTCCTGAAGCATCATAATCTCCTGTATACAAGCATCCAGCCACTTTTTCATTACAACTATACTTGCAAATATGCTTACAACTTTTTTTGTTATAGAGGTATTGTTGTACTATCAATTCCTCTGGTCCAGAGTATAATGTCATAGAATTCGTATTAAATGAACCTTTAACTTTAGTGTAAGCTATTCTTATTTTTTCCCGCTCTATTCCACCCTTTTTCCATATCTCTATCAAGTCTTCATTATTCATATTTTTTCCAAACAATATATTAAGTTCTTTTTGTAACTGTGCTACTCTGTCCTTACGTCTAAAATTATATGGAATGTACACCCATTTTTTATACATTTCACTCATTTTATATTCATCTTCAAATATCCTACTGAAAATATCTGCTCCTGAATAAACTGGTATTGCATCAATCCTGTACAAATCAACCTCTTCATTAGAATCCTGAACATTTTCCCTTACTTGATATAATCCTGGTGTGTTTTCGATTCCTACTTCACTCAAAGCATTATATGGATTTCTCAAAAAAGAAGCTACAAATGAATCGTTACCACGATTTTTTATTAGGTTATACAATAATAAATATTTAGCATTCATTTCTGTCACTATTGGAAAAAATATTTTTTTAACCTTGCAATACTTTAATAAAAAGGGTATTCCATTAACATGATCATCATCCAAATGCGAAATAAATAATGCATGAATAGTTTCCTTTCTTTCAAAATTATCTTTAATCTGTTGTTCAACTAAGCTCTTATCCGTTGAAGAACCACAATCATAGATAATATTAATATATTCCTCACTATCCTTGCTCTTAAATCGCTCACAATAAAATGCACCCTGTCCAACCGGTAAAAAATTTCTAATCATCATAATTAAACACTTCCTTCTTAGTACTTTTTTATATAATTCTTTACTCACCACACTAAACATAGTTATATACATATACTCATCATTACCCGACGCTTCCTTATTCCCTTACCTATCAAACCATACCCCTGACAACACTGCATCAGGACCGCTCATATTTATAAATCTTACTCTGACATGACCCTTTATTCTGTAACATAAAAGTTCACCATTTACAAATGCCTCCACATCACAGATGTCATATACCTTTCCGGTATCTGCATTTTCTACGATGACTTTCATGCTTCTTGCCAGATTATCATAGTCCACCATATAAAATGTTATGGTCTTTTCCTTGCCCGGAATCACCATATCAAGACTGAATTCTATATCACTCAATGCATATGCTGCTATGTTTTTCCTGCTGTCTCTTTCTTTTCTGACTCCGCGTGAATCTGCGGTATTATGCATGAGCAAAACATTTACTACATTTTTTACTTTATAATTGCATAAAGTCATATATGCCGGTAAGTTTCTCTTGTAGCCGACGATATCATACCCTGCCATTCCATAGTCGCGAATCATTCCACCACCGGTTCCTTTTTTGTATAAAACTCTTTTTGCATCAGTGCAGGACTCCATATCATATCCCTCTTCAGCCATAGGTTCTATACTTTTTATGTTAATGAATTTACCTTCTGTAAGGTTTATTAGTTCAAATGTATGGTATCCTGTTTCAAAGCCGTTTACACAGACTTCGTCTTCTTTTGTATAATCTATAATGGCATATTTTTCTCCGTCTACAAGTACCTGTGCCTGTCCATACTTTTCATCCGCTACTATGCCTATCCTTAGTGAGTTACCAAAAAACTGACATTTCGCCTTTGCTCCAAGCTTGTCCGAATAATAAGTATAGTCTGATATGGTTTTTCTAATCCAGTTTTTCTCATCGTCATACTCCATCATTATACTGTCTGCCGTTATGATTTCCGGCATAGTATAGTTCTGCTTATATTTATCCACATTTTCCGGTTTTATGGCTTCTGCAAAGTCCCTGACAAATTCACAATCCTCGTTCTTATATTCCCCAAGACTTGATATAAGCGTCTCCCTGGTTCTCTGCTTTCCGGTCAGGTTGTACTTTATGATATTCATATACATCTTCCTGGCTTTTTCGGTTAGCAGCACTGCCTTTTTATAAAATCTGTCAGCATCTGCCATCTGGTTTCTCTGGGCAAGCTGTTTTATAAGATATGTGTATACGTTCATATGGTCGAAAATGGCATAAAACATCCTTACATCACCGTTTTCCCACGTATCTCCGTTATGTTCAAGCCTTTTCACATATGATATCATCTCGTTGTATATATTTATTCCATATGTAAATCTGT
>SVEL01000025.1 GCA_015057425.1 Lachnospiraceae bacterium | reverse complement strand
AGTAAAAATGGACAGCCGTTTGCAAAGGTTATAGATAACTATATGACATATGCACAGAGTGCAATTGATGAATTTTCTGATCCAAAGAAAATGCCTCAGATTGCGATTTCGGTTGACATGCTTGATACGGGTATTGATGTACCGGAAGTATTGAATCTTGTATTTTTTAAGAAGGTTATGAGTAAAGCTAAGTTCTGGCAGATGATTGGTCGAGGTACCAGACTTTGTCCGGGACTTATGGATGGAGAGGATAAGGGAAAATTCTATATTTTTGATTTCTGTGGAAACTTCGAATTTTTCCGTATGAATCAAGGAAGGCCTACGGCTAATATGATTGCTCTTCAGGGAGCTATTTTCTCTCTCAAATTTGAAATTGCATATAAGCTTCAGAGTATTGAGTATCAGATAGACAGACTTATTGCATACAGAAAGAAGCTGGTTGAAATGATGACTGGCAAGGTGCAGGAGTTGAATCGTGAAAACTTTGCAGTAAGGCAACATCTTAAGTATGTAGACACTTATTCTGTAGAGGCGAATTATCAAACGATTACATTTGAAGATACTTTGATGGTGCGTGAAGAATTGGCACCGCTTATTATGCCTGATGGGGATGAAGCAAGCGCGGTTCGTTTTGATGCTTTGATGTATGGAATGGAATTGGCATTTTTAGCGGGAAAAGGATATGGTAGACACAGAAGTGACCTTTTTAAAAAGGTGGAAGGGATTGCCAGTGTTGCCAATATTCCTGAAATTCAGATGCAGTCAGAGCTTATTAATAAGATTTTGCATACAGACTATATAGATAATGCTGGGATTGATGAATTTGAGCACATTAGAGTAAGTTTGCGTAATCTGATGAAGTACCTTCCAAAAGGTATTATCAAGTACGATACAGATTTCACAGATGAGATTTTGTCTACAGAATGGAATGATTCTGAACTTGAAAACGATGAATTAAAGAATTATAAGGCGAAGGCAGAGTTCTATATTCGTCAGCATCAAAATAATATTGCAATTGCTAAACTTAAGACCAATCAGCCTTTGACGGAGACAGATGTTAAAACTCTGGAACAAATTCTTTGGAAGGAAGTTGGTTCTAAAGATGATTATGAAAAGGAATACGGTCATAAACCATTAGGAGAGTTCGTCCGAGAGATTGTGGGACTGGATATGAATGCGGCAAAAGAAGCTTTCTCAGAGTTCCTCAATGATACAAATCTTGATAGTAGACAGATTTATTTTGTGAATCAGATTGTTGAGTACATTGTACACAACGGTATGATGAAGGATTTGTCAGTGCTACAAGAATCACCATTTACCGATAAGGGTAGTGTGGTAGAGATATTTACTGACATGACAGTATGGATGGGGATTAGGAAGGTTATTGATCGGATTAATGCAAATGCGGCAGCGTAAGTGCTTGATGCATTGATATGGTGGCAGATGCTTAGGATTTGGCACAGTGAATGGCATAGTAAATGGCACAGTAGTAAAAGAAGCAAACCACACAAACTCCGTAAAATCAACGCTTTCAAGCAAAGAATATAGAAAAATGAAATTAGGTATCGTTGTATCGCTTCTGAAAGGAGTGTTTTTATAAAATGGAATTAAAGTTTAATGTTACGGGAATGTCCTGTTCAGCATGTTCATCCCATGTAGAAAAAAGTGTAAGTAAAGTGACAGGTGTAAAAAAGGTATCTGTAAATTTACTTACGGAATCTATGGAAGTGGACATTGATGAAAAGGTTATATCATCAGAAGATATAATAAAAGCAGTTGTTGACGCAGGATATGGAGCCACTGTAAAAGGGCAGGATAAAGAAACTAAAAAATCCGAAAAAAATAATGAAGTAAATAAGCAACATGAGAAAGCCGAAAAGAAAATGAAACTGAGGCTGGTAATTTCCATCATATGTCTTGTGCCTCTTATGTACGTATCTATGGGTCATATGATATATGATATGCTTGGTGTTCCTATGCCGGATTTTTACGGCAAACTTTTCCACGGCAATGAAAATGCCATTACATTTGGTATGACACAGCTTATTTTGCTTGTCCCGATACTTCTTGCAAACCAGAAGTATTATATTAACGGGTTTAAAACATTGTTTAAGGGTAGTCCCAATATGGACAGTCTTATTGCCGTTGGTTCGGGTGCGGCAATTATATATGGTATATTTGCCATTTATCGTATAGGATATGGTCTGGGACATGGTGAACCTGATATAGTTACCCATTACAGCAAGGATTTATATTTTGAATCGGCAGGAACAATACTTACACTTATTACGGTAGGAAAGTATTTGGAATCAAAGTCTAAGAAGAAGACAGGCGAAGCCATAACAAAGCTTATGAATCTTGCACCGAAGATGGTCAATGTAATCAGAAACGATGTAGAGATTCAAATAGATGCAGAAGAGGTTGTAATTGGAGATATAATAGTTGTACGCCCCGGTGAAGCTGTTGCCGTAGACGGAGTTGTCATTGAAGGCAGTTCCTCTTTTGATGAGTCAGCCATAACAGGTGAAAGTATTCCTGTGTATAAAGAGGTTGGCGACAAAGTAATATCAGCTACTATTAATAAATCCGGAATGATTAAGTTAAAGGCTGAAAAAATCGGTAGTGATACAACTATTTCAAAGATAATTAAGCTTGTTGAAGAAGCGTCTGCAAGTAAAGCGCCTATTGCAAAGATTGCAGATAAGATAGCAGGAATTTTCGTACCGGTAGTTATGATTATAGCAATTATTACGGGAATTGTGTGGCTGATATCAGGTGCAGGCTTTGAATTTGCCATGTCTTGTGCCATTGCAGTACTTGTTATATCATGTCCGTGTGCCCTTGGTCTTGCTACACCGGTTGCTATTATGGTAGGAACGGGAAAAGGTGCTGAAAACGGTATTCTCATTAAATCGGGAGATGCCCTTGAGAGAGCACATCTTATAGATACGGTAGTACTTGATAAGACAGGAACCATAACAGAGGGAAAACCGAGAGTTACAGATATTTTCTGTGTAGATGGTTACAGTGAAAGAAAATTGCTGATGATAGCAGGAACTCTTGAAAACGGAAGTGAACATCCTCTTGCAGAGGCCATTATGGAAAAATGCAAAGAAGATGGAATTGAGACAAAAGCAGTTGAAGAATTTTCAGCTGATTCAGGAAAAGGTATAAAGGGTATAGTGGAAGGTTGCGAATATATCGGCGGAAATATAACCTATATGAAGGAAAAGCTTAAGCTTGTTGACGATAAGCAGACGGAATTTATAAGAAAGGGAGAGCAGTATGCTTCAGAAGGAAAGACACCGTTATTCTTTGCAGATGTAAATGGCATAATTGGTATAATAGCAGTAGCTGATACTATTAAGAAGACAAGTAAAGAGGCTGTAAATCAGTTTAAGAAGCTTGGAATAAAAGTTATAATGCTTACAGGTGATAATGAAATTACAGCTAACGCAATAAAGGAACAGGTAGGCATAGATGAGGTGGTCGCTGGGGTACTGCCGGACGGAAAGGAATCAAAGGTTTCCGAACTTAGGGCAGCAGGCCATGTAGTAGCAATGGTAGGCGATGGAGTAAATGATGCTCCGGCATTGGCAGCAGCTGATGTAGGCATTGCAATCGGAGCAGGAACAGATGTAGCCATAGAAAGTGCCGATGTTGTTCTAATGAAGAGTGATTTGTTGGACGGAGTGGCAGCAGTAAGACTTAGTAAAGCAGTTATAAGAAATATAAAGCAGAATTTGTTCTGGGCATTTTTCTATAACAGTATAGGAATTCCGTTGGCAGCAGGTGTGCTTTATCCGATACTCGGACTCAAGCTTAATCCGATGTTTGGGGCAGCAGCAATGAGCTTAAGCAGTATTTGCGTAGTAAGTAATGCCCTGAGACTTAGAGGTGCCAAGATTTATGGTAAGAAGAAAAGCTATATGACTGAAAATGTTGAAAATGCTTTAGATACAGATAAAGATAATATAACAGAAAAGAGTGAAAGTGAGGACAAAACTATGACAAAGACAATTTACGTAGAAGGTATGATGTGTATGCACTGTGTAAAGCATGTAAATGATGCACTTGCAAAGATTGACGGAGTGACTAAAGTAGATGTTAATCTTGAAGGAAAGTCAGCAACAATTGAAGCAGACAGAGATATCACAGATGAAGAATTAAAGGCTGTCATAACAGAAGCAGGATATGAGATGAAATAATGATGTGCAAATTGCACAAAAAGTTAGTTTCGTCTATGCGACAATATTAACAAAAATAATGTGTGTCACCTAAAAATTCTTACATTTGGCTTGAAATTCTGATAAAATCATAGATGTAGTTTGAGTTATGTGATTTATACGGAATGGAGTTTTTTATGTTTGAAGTAGGTGACTACATTATATATGGAAACAGTGGTGTATGTAAGGTAACAGACGTAGGTCCCATTGATATAGGCGGAGAAAAGTCAGGAAGACTTTATTATACTATGATTCCATGTTTTTCTCAGGATGGCAAGATATTCACACCGGTGGATAATGATAAAATACTTATGAGAAGCGTTATTGATAAAGAAAATGCCATCAAACTGATTGATGATATTAAGAATATTGAAGATCTTTGGATTGCAGATGAAAAAAAGCGTGAATATGATTACAAAGAAGCTATAAAAACCTGTGAACCAAGAGAAATGATAAAGATAATCAAAACCATATATAAGAGAAAACAATCAAGAATTGCTGCCGGCAAGAAAATAACGGCAAGTGATGAAAAGTATTTTAAACTGGCAGAAAATTCTTTGTATGGTGAACTAGCAATTACTTTCGAAATGACAAAGGATGAAGCAAAGGAATTTGTCGTTAAGAGAGTGGAAGGTATAGAATAAGCAAAGGTTAAATAACAAAGGCATCGCTTTGGCGATGTCTATATTTATATTCAAATATAAATATAGTACTAATTGCAATATGTTACTTGATAAAAACAAACAGAAACTTTAAACTTGACGAAATATTGCAGTATGTTACAATTATAATAGGAAGTGCTACAATAGTACGGTAGGACGGTTGCTCTCCAATCTGGGAGTACAAGCCCAGTTTACATAGATGGTAAATTGTGCCGCATTTGCAGAGAGGAGTTAATTGTATATGATAACGATAAGTTTACAGACTATTTATTATGCAGTTGCCATAACAAGTGTTTTGTGTGGTGCTGCATATAAAATAGGATATGAAATCGGTAGAAATGCAAAAAAGTAACTGTCCTTAGCTTTGGAATGAATTGACAGTTACTTTTTTTACAACAAATTAATTTCAGGGCAACCGTTCTACTCGGTAGCACTTCTTTTTTGATAAATTGTTTTATCTACTTTCATTATACATAATTCAGGGTATTTGTAAACAGTTAATTAAGAAAATTATATTTATGTTTCAAACAATTTCCAAAGGAATTAATGATTTCTTTTTTTATACATTGATGGTATAATCATAGAGGTTTGGGAAACAAACGATTAGATGAGAAATGAAAAATAAGGAAATAGCAGAAAACTATGAAAAGAGAAGTAAATATAAAAGATATAACAGAAGATAAATTGCTTAGCTGTAATGATATGGCAAAGGTAGGCTGTGGAGACTGTAAGGGGTGTCACAGCTGTTGTGAAGGTATGGGTGAATCAATTGTGCTTGATCCATATGATGTTTATAATCTGACTACGGGACTTCAGTGTGATTTTCCGGCATTGTTAGGTGATAAAGTACAGTTAAATGTAGTGGACGGAATAATCCTTCCAAACATAGCCATGACAGCCGGCAACGAAGAAAGATGTCATTTCCTTGATGCAGAAGGCAGATGTTCGATTCACAGTTTCAGACCGGGAATATGCAGATTGTTTCCGTTAGGAAGAATCTATGAAAACGGAACTTTTAAGTATTTTGTGTTGTCGGATGAGTGCAAGAAGGAGAACCGTACAAAAGTAAAGATAAAAAGTTTTCTTGGAATTCCAAATATAAAAGATTATGAGCAGTTTGTTACCCGTTGGCATTATTTCTTAAAGAAAATAGAAGATATTATCTGCAGATATATGCAGGAAGATGGAAATGAAACTGTCATAAGGGATATTAATATGTGGATTTTAAATATGTTTTATCTTACGTCATATGCAAAAGAAAATTTTTTTGAAGATTTTTATGAGCGTTTAGAATTGGCGGAAAAGAAATTTGCGGAGGAAAATTATGCCAAATAAAATATCACAGGAAAAAATTAACAAAAAAAGTCAAAAACATAATAAAGCAAGAATAGAAGTGCTTTATGAAAAGGCATTTGAAGGTATGGGCAAAATTGCCAGATTAAAAGCCTTTAAAATTTGTCTGATAATTGTTATTATTGTTGGTGCAACCATAGGAATAAATTTTGCATATTGGAAGATGTGTGAATTGCCGACAGAAATATACGGAGTATGGTACGAATATGAGGAAAATCTCACCGTTGAGCAGTATGAAGCCGATGATTTTGAAATAAAGAAGCTTGGAATCAGTTCGAATAATACGATTCAGTATCTTAAAAATCCTTCAAAAGGTGAAAAATCGGTGGATTTGCTTATAGGAAACAACAGACATCAGGGATCGGATTTTGGTAAACTGCTTATGCCTTACGGAACATATACTTTCCAGTTTCCGTCATTTGCAGTACACAAGCTTTCTGATTATAAAGTTGAAAATGGTGTTTTATATATCACTATTGATGGTGTGAAACACACATTTTACAATAATTCATCTGATGTGACGGCAAAGTATGTAAAGAATTTTTATGGTATTGAAAATATTTATGAATACTACTACGGATTTCTGAAGGAGTTAGGAGCGGAGGAAATAAGCTATGGTTATTTTATGGAGCTTTTGGAAAACAAAGATAAAGATACTTGCGTAGTTATGTTTTCAGAACTTGTAGATTATGAAAATATTGCTGCTTATAAGGATGAATTTGAAAATCTTGTAAAAACATCAGGTAAGAAATGGTGTTTTGTAAGCGGTAAAAATATATCTGATGAAGACTCCTGGCTGGTTATGGGTAGTCCGATTGCAGATTATCTTGGGTTGGAGTTTACAGGAATAATCGTAGATACACTGAAAGAACCGGTGGTTATAGTATTAGATGGAAGCATTAATCCGGAAGATTACAGAGTTAATATAGAATTTGAAGAACTTAGAAAGAATTTGGAAAAATAAAATAATATTTCATTTTATTTGAAGAAGTTCGTTTACAATAAAGTTTTTGTGTGATAAAATATTAACTATGTATGAGGATATATCTATTCAAAAAAAGGAGGAAAATATAATGTCCAGAGCAAAACAGTCAATGGATGGAAATACAGCCGCAGCTCATGTTGCCTATGCGTATACAGACGTTGCAGGTATCTATCCTATTACACCATCAAGCCCTATGGCAGACTCAGTTGATATGTGGTCAGCAGCAGGCTTGAAAAATATTTTCGGAAACCAGGTTAAGGTTGTAGAAATGCAGTCAGAAGCCGGTGCAGCAGGTACAGTACATGGTTCACTTGCAGCAGGTGCTATCACAACTACATTTACAGCATCACAGGGTCTCCTTCTTATGATTCCAAATATGTATAAGATTGCAGGCGAACAGCTTCCAAGCGTGTTCCATGTATCAGCTCGTACAGTTGCATCACAGTCTCTTAACATTTTTGGTGATCACAGTGACGTATATGCTTGTCGTCAGACAGGTTTTGCTATGTTAGCAGAAACAAACACACAGGAAGTTATGGACTTAAGTCCGGTTGCTCACCTCAGCGCAATTGAAGGAAAGGTTCCGTTTATTAACTTCTTCGATGGTTTCAGAACATCACATGAAATTCAGAAAATTGAAACATGGGATTTTGAAGATCTTAAAGATATGTGCAATATGGATGCTGTTAAGGAATTCCGTGAAAAAGCACTTAATCCAAACAACCCTAAGATGCGTGGTTCACATGAAAACGGTGACGTATTCTTCCAGCATCGTGAAGCATGTAACACAGTTTATGATGAGTTACCTGCAGTTGTTGAAAAATATATGGGCAAAGTTAACGAAAAACTTGGTACAAACTATGACTTATTCAACTACTATGGTGCAGCTGATGCTGACAGAGTAATCGTTGCTATGGGTTCAGTTTGTGACGTAATCGAAGAAGTTATCGATTACTTAACAGCAGCCGGAGAAAAGGTTGGTCTTATTAAGGTTCGTTTATATCGTCCATGGTCATCAAAGCATCTTCTTAAGGTTCTTCCTAAGACAGCTAAGAAGGTTGCAGTACTTGACCGTACAAAAGAACCTGGCTCACTTGGTGAACCATTATACCTTGATGTTGCAGCTACACTTCGTGAAGCAGGCATCAATGATGTTGTATTAACAAACGGTCGTTACGGACTTGGTTCAAAGGATACACCACCTTCATCAATCTTTGCTGTATATACAGAACTTTTGAAGGATGAACCAAAGGCTCGTTTCACAATCGGTATCGTAGATGACGTTACAAACTTAAGCTTACCTGAAGTTAAGCCGGCTCCTATTACATCAGCTCCTGGTACAGTTGAATGTAAGTTCTGGGGACTTGGTGGTGACGGTACAGTAGGTGCTAACAAGAACTCTACAAAGATTATCGGTGACCATACAGACAAATATATTCAGGCATACTTCCAGTATGACTCAAAGAAGACAGGTGGTATCACAATTTCTCACTTAAGATTTGGTGACAAGCCTATCAAGAGCCCATACTACATCAACCAGGCAGACTTTGTAGCTTGCCATAACCCATCATATGTTGTTAAGGGTTATAAGATGGTTCAGGATGTTAAGCCGGGCGGAATCTTTATGATTAACTGCCAGTGGTCAGATGAAGAATTAGCTCAGAACTTAAATGCAGAAGCTAAGAGATATATCGCTAAGAACAATGTTCAGTTATATACAATCAACGCTATCGATAAAGCTATGGAAATCGGTATGGGTAAGAGAACTAACACAATTCTTCAGTCAGCATTCTTTAAGCTTGCAAACATCATGCCAATCGAAGAAGCAGTAGATTACATGAAACAGGCTGCTAAGAAGTCATACGGTAAGAAGGGTGACGACGTTGTTGAAATGAACTACAAAGCAATTGATGCAGGTGTAGATGCAATTCACAAAGTTGAAGTTCCTGCTGATTGGGCAGATGCAGTTGACAATAAGGTTGAAAAGGAATACGCAGGTCGTCCTGAAGTTGTTAAGATGGTTAAAGAACTTCTTGAGCCAATCGCACTTATGGATGGTGACAGCCTTCCTGTATCAGCATTTAAGGATTGTGCAAACGGTGAGTTTGAACTTGGCGCATCAGCTTACGAAAAACGTGGTACAGCTGTATTAGTTCCTGAATGGGATGCTACAAAGTGTATCCAGTGTAACCAGTGTGCATTTGTATGTTCACATGCTACACTTCGTCCATTCATGTTAAGTGAAGATGAAATCAAGGCAGCTCCTGAAGCAATTAAGCTTGCTGATTCTAAGCCAAAGGCTACAGAATACAAGTATACAATGAGCGTATCTCCATTAGATTGTATGGGATGTGGCGAATGTGTTACTGTATGTCCTGTTAGCGCTATTAAGATGGTTCCACAGGAATCACAGAGCCATATGCAGCCAGTATTTGATTACCTTGTTGCAAACGTAGGTAAGAAACCTGGTATGCCGGCAGATACAACAGTTAAGGGTTCACAGTTCAATCAGCCACTTCTTGAGTTCTCAGGAAGCTGTGCAGGATGTGCTGAAACATCATATGCAAGACTTGTTACACAGTTATTTGGTGAACAGATGTACATTTCAAATGCTACAGGATGTTCTTCAATCTGGGGTGGTCCTGCAGCAACATGTCCATATACAGTAAACAAAGATTCAAATAAGGGACCGGCTTGGGCTAACTCATTATTTGAAGATAATGCTGAACATGGATTTGGTATGTACCTTGGTCAGAAAGTTCTTCGTGAACAGGTAATTGCTAAGGTAGAAGAAATGGCAGCATCAGATAAGGCTTCAGAAGAATTCAAAGCAGCTGTTGCTAAGTTTATTGAAACAAAAGATATGACAAGAGAAAACACACCTGCAGCTGAAGCTTTAATCGCAGAAGTTGAAAAAGCAGCAGCAGCCGGATGTCCTACAGCTAAGGAAGTACTTGATAAGAAACAGTACCTTGCTAAGAAGTCTGTATGGATCATGGGTGGTGACGGATGGGCTTATGACATCGGTTTCGGTGGCCTTGACCATGTTATTGCTTCAGGTGAAAACGTTAATATAATGGTATTCGATACAGAAATGTACTCAAATACAGGTGGACAGGCATCAAAGGCTTCTAACATCGGTGAAGTTTGTCAGTTCGCTGCAGCAGGTAAGGAAATTGGCAAGAAGAGCCTTGCAGAAATCGCTATGAGCTATGGTTACGTATATGTAGCACAGATCGCTCTTGGTGCTAACATGGCTCAGGCTGTTAAGGTTCTTGCAGAAGCAGAAGCTTACAATGGTCCATCACTTATCATCTGCTACGCTCCATGTGAACTTCACGGAGTTAAGGGTGGTATGAACCACTGCCAGGATGAAATGAAGAAAGCAGTAGCTTCAGGTTACTGGAACCTCTTCTCATTCAACCCTGCACTTAAAGCAGAAGGTAAGAATCCGTTCACATTAACATCAAAACCGGGTGACGGAACATATCAGGAATTCTTGAACAACGAAACAAGATATACACGTCTTACACGTGCATTCCCTGATAGAGCAGAAAAACTCTTTGCAGCATCAGAAGAAGCAGCAAAAGCTCGTTACGAACACCTTATGAAGTTAGTAGAACTTTACAAATAATCGCGAAAACTTTGAGTCGAGCGTCTAATTAAAATGATAAAACACCATACATTGTGCTTGCACAAATGTATGGTGTTTTTATTATTTTAGTGCGAACATTCGACGAATGTTCGCGTGTGGATTGCCGAAAGGCAAGCCACTTAGACGCGTATGTTACCAAAGAAAATAACAGGGAATATGTATTGTGCTTGCACAAATGTATGGTGTTTTTATTATTTGTATAGCAATTTTTGCTATACAAAATAATTGCTGTTGTAGCAACAAAAAACACGTTAAAGTCAACATAATACAGCATATTATGTAAATAAAAATCTCTTATTTTTGCTATGTGAAAAAAAATGTCCTTCCAGCAACAAAATAACCTGGTTTTTTGTTGCTTTTTAGCAAAAAAAAATTATATAGTGTAAATGATACAATAAAAATGTACATTTAGTGGAATATAAAAATGTACAATCCATAGTTGTGTGTTATCCTTATTCATGGAGGATTTTATCTATGAATACTATATTAATAACACAACTAAAAATAC
>SVEL01000014.1 GCA_015057425.1 Lachnospiraceae bacterium | reverse complement strand
CTAGCTATTTTAATCCGTTTACATGTTGTTTAGGAATTCTTCTTTCGAAGATGTTCACTGAAAATTTATTCAAAGAATTTTCAGGGATGGTTTGTTGTTCAGTTTTCAATGTTCTTACTGTCGTTTTTCGCGACAGCTTATATAGATTATCATAACCAACTTCCTTTGTCAACAACTTTTTTAAAATTTTTGAAAAATTATTTTTTGGAAGCTGAACGGAGAAAGAGGGATTTGAACCCTCGCGCCGCGTGAACGACCTACACCCTTAGCAGGGGCGCCTCTTCGGCCTCTTGAGTATTTCTCCGAATTACTTAAAATGTAATTTATTTGTCTCGTCAAGTGTGACGCAAAAGATATTATAACAAAGAGAATATGGTTTGTCAAACCTTTTTCAAAAATTTTAAAATGCTTTTTTTTGGCTCTATTTGTAGTGTTTTATGTATTTTAAAACACTATATCTTGTATGAGTTTCTTCCTATATAATATGTATTCTTAAATTATATATTCTTTTTCATATAAATCATTACCCATATTATCTATTACAACTATAACCGGAAACTTATCTACTTCTAATCGTCTTATTGCTTCGGTCCCAAGTTCATTATATGCCACAACTTCACTTTTTGTTATTTTCTTTGATAATAATGCTCCGGCTCCGCCAACGGCCGCAAAGTACACTGCTTTGTTTCGAATTATTGCTTCTTTAACTTCGGTTTTTCTTTTTCCTTTTCCTATCATTCCCTTTAATCCCAAGTCAAGTAACTCCGGTGCGTACTTATCCATTCTGGTTGATGTAGTTGGCCCTGCTGATCCTATTGCTCTTCCTTCACGGGCAGGTGATGGTCCCATATAGTAAATAATATTTCCTTCTATAGTAATAGGAAGATTATCTCCTTTTCTTAAAGCTTCATACATTTTTTTATGTGCAGCATCTCTTGCAGTATATATAGTTCCGGTAAGATAAACATAATCTCCTGCTTTTAAGTCTTTTATTTTTTCTTCGGTTAATGGTAACTCAATGTATTTTTCCATTTTTTCTCCATTCTGATGTTACAGTTTAGTATCATCATTTTTCTAATCTGATTACTTATTTAGATGGTTCTTGTAATATGACGATTTACATGACAACATATATTTACTGCTATCGGTAATCCTGCTATATGGGTAGGATATGTTTCTACATTAACTGCAAATGCAGTTTGTGTTCCTCCAAGTCCGCCCGGACCTATTCCTAATTTGTTTATTCTCTCAAGTAGTTCTATTTCCATCTCTTTGACGTAATCTATGTCTGAATGCAAGCCAACTTCTCTTGTTAAAGCTTTTTTTGAAAGGATTGCACATTTTTCAAATGTTCCTCCTATACCTACTCCTACTACTATTGGCGGACATGCATTTGGACCTGCACATTTAACCGCATCAATAACTGCATCTTTTACACCTTCTATTCCGTCTGCAGGTTTTAGCATATACACCTTACTCATATTCTCGCTGCCAAATCCTTTAGGTGCCAAAGTTATTTCCACGTTTTCGCCTTCTGTTATTTCATAATGGATAACTGCAGGTGTATTATCACCGGTATTATTTCTTATTATAGGGTCATCGACAACTGATTTTCGTAAATATCCTTCTACATAACCTTTTCTTACACCTTCATTAATAGCATCTTCAAGATTACCACCGACAAAATGAACGTCCTGCCCGACTTTTATAAAGATTACAGCCATTCCTGTATCCTGACATATAGGTATCATTTCATTTTCTGCTACATTGAGATTATCTTTTAACTGGTTAAGAATTAATTTACCAAGTTCTGATTTTTCATTTTCATATGAATTGTAAAGAGCATTTTTCATATCCTTTGACAGAAAATGATTTATTTCTATACACATTTCTTTTATATTTTCAGTAATTTGATTTACATTTATTTCTCTCATGCTTATTTTCCTTTACAAATTGATTCATCATTTTTACTGAGTTTCTTCTATACATATTACTTACCTGCATCAGTTATATTATGGTCTGCTCTATAAAACTTTTCTTCTGATATAATCTCTCCCGGTTTTTTTTCACTATTAGAGGAATATGTCAGATAAGCTTCCATATAGAAATCTGATGACATATTTTGTGAATTAACAGTTATGGATGGTGTTGCTGCTATTATTCCTTTACCTGATTTTTCCGGATTAACTTTAAATCCATCTACAGTTCCGCTTATTAAATCTGTTTCATTTAGTATTTCACTATTTGCTTCCCATACTAAAATCATATTTTCAGCGTTTTTTATTTCACTTCCTGTTCTAAACATATATGTTTCAGTTTTGTCATCATCTGATGATATTTTATATATCTGGCTCCAATCCTTATCTTCACCTTTTCTTACAGGATTTGAAAAATATCTGTCTTCTGCTTTTACAACTGTATTATTCTTTTCTTCGACAGTTACAGATACTTCATTTATATATTCATATACATGAAATACTCCTGTTGTCTGTTCGGCAAGATAAACCGTTGCGCGTATAGTTGCTTTTTCATATTCAAAACCATCTGCATCTTTAGATGACCACTTTACTTTTTCATTAGGTCCTGTATATGCAAAATACCATTTATTGCCTTCTTCGTACTGTCCGGCTAACTTTTCATTTTTTTCCACAGGTTGTATATTTCCGCCGTCTGTTTGCCACAGAACATACACATCTTCTTTGTCCCCACCGTAATTTGTATACATATATCCATTTTCATCTATGGTTATCTTAAGTGGAACTGTCTGATTTGCAATAAATCTGTCTCCCATCTCTATGACAAGTAAATATAATGCCATTGCTATAGTTGCAAGTATTACAGCATACCCACCGCTTCGCATAATTTTTGCAATTGTTTCTTTCATTGTCTGCATTCTCCTTGTTTTTCCGAAGGAAAAATGCGAGCCTACTCTTGCCGAGCAGTCGTTTTCAAGCAAACGTACGCATTCTCCCTAAATAATAAAAATATATGGGGCTTTTATATTAACTCAAAAGCCCCATAAACTCATAACCTTTTCTGACTGTTATTCTTCTGATTCTTCTACTTCTACATTTTCTTCTGATACATCTTCTGCATTTTCATCATCTGAATCAGGAATGTATTCTCCTACTGAATCGTCTGAAACTGTTGCCTGATTGATATCTTCTCTTACTTTAGCAATACTTGCTATGAAAATATCTTTATCCTTGTCAATATTCATAAGCTTAACTCCGGAAGTATTTCTTCCTATTGTTGAAATATCTTCAACGTCAAACTGTATGATTATTCCTTCATTTGTGATAAGCATTATTGCATTATCATCGTTAACTGCTTTTACGCCGACAACATAACCTGTTTTTTCAGAAATCTTGTAGCACTTAACACCTTTACCACCACGATTTTGAACTTTAAATTCATCTATGGAAGTACGTTTACCCATACCTTTTTCGGAAACAATAAGTATATCTTCTCCCTGAGTATTGAGCTGCATTCCAACTACTTCATCACCTGCAGATAATTTAATACCTCTTACACCTATGGAGTTTCTTCCTGTTCTTCTTACATCAGTTGTATTATATTTAATACACTGACCGAATTTAGTAACCATAATTATCTGAGTTGTATTGTCAGTTGTCTTTACTTCTATTAATTCATCATCTTCTCTTAATGCTATAGCCTGAATACCTGTCTTTCTGATATTCTGATATTCCATAAGAGGAGTTTTCTTAATAGTACCGTTCTTTGTGGCCATTATAAGGAACTTATTTTCTGAATATTCCTTAATAGGAAGCATTGCGGTAACTTTTTCTCCCGGCTGAAGCTGTAATAGATTGATTATTGCCGTACCTCTTGCTGTTCTTCCTGCTTCAGGTATTTCATATGCTTTAAGTCTGTAAGCACGTCCCTTATTTGTTATAAACATAAGATAGTGATGAGTTGTAGTCATAAGAAGGTCTTCTATAAAGTCATTCTCTATAGTTTGCATACCTTTTATACCCTTACCGCCTCTATGCTGACTCTTAAAGTTATCAACTGTCATACGCTTTACATATCCAAGATTTGTCTTAGCTATAACAGTATTCTCATTTGGAATCATGTCTTCCATAGTAATATCAAATTCATCAAATCCTATAGAAGTTCTTCTGTCATCACCATACTTATCTTTGATTACTGTGATTTCTTCTTTTATAACTCCTAAAAGTTTCTTTTCGTCTGCTAAGATACCTTTTAAGTAGGCAATTGTTTCCTGTAATCTTCCGTATTCTTCTTCGATTTCTTCTCTGGCAAGTCCTGTAAGAGCTCTAAGTCTCATATCTACTATATTTTGTGCCTGTATCTCAGATAATCCGAATCTTTCAATTAATCCTGCTTTAGCATCTGCAGTTGTACGTGAACCTCTTATTATCTTAATTACTTCATCAATATGATCAAGAGCTATTAACTGGCCTTCCAAAATATGAGCTCTTTCTTCTGCTTTATTTAACTCATACTTTGTTCTTCTTGTTACAACATCCTTCTGATGATCAAGATAATGTTGTAACATCTGAAGGATATTAAGAACTTTAGGCTCGTTATTAACAAGAGCAAGCATAATTACACCAAATGTATCCTGTAATTGTGTATGTTTATATAACTTATTAAGTAATACATTGGCGTTTACATCTCTTCTTAACTCAATTACAATTCTCATACCTTCTTTATTTGATTCATCACGAAGGGCTGTAATTCCGTCAAGCTTCTTTTCTTTATAAAGGTCAGCTATTTTTTCAATAAGCTTTGCTTTGTTTACCATATATGGAATTTCAGTAATGACTATTCTTGACTTTCCTGAATCCATAGTTTCTATATTACTTACAGCACGTACTCTAATCTTACCGCGACCTGTTCTGTATGCTTCTTCTATTCCGCGTTTACCGAGAATAGTTCCGCCTGTAGGAAAATCAGGACCTTTGATTATGTCCATAACTTCTTCTATTTCTGTTTCTCTGTCTTCTTCAACTTTATTATCAATTAACTTAATAACTGCAGAAATAGTTTCTCTTAAATTGTGAGGAGGTATATTGGTAGCCATACCAACAGCAATACCATTTGTACCATTTACCAATAAGTTAGGATATCTTGCAGGAAGAACTGTTGGTTCTTTTTCAGTTTCATCAAAGTTAGGTACAAAATTTACTGTATCTTTATTGATGTCTGCAAGCATTTCCATAGAAAGCTTACTAAGTCTTGCTTCTGTGTAACGCATAGCAGCAGCACCATCACCGTCAACAGAACCAAAGTTTCCATGACCGTCAACCAATGTATATCTTGTCGACCAGTCTTGTGCCATATTAACTAATGCACCATATATGGAACTGTCACCATGAGGGTGGTACTTACCCATTGTATCACCGACAATACGCGCACATTTTCTGTGTGGCTTGTCAGGACCGTTATTTAATTCTATCATTGAAAATAAAATTCTTCTTTGAACCGGCTTAAGACCATCTCTTACATCAGGAAGTGCTCTTGATGCAATAACACTCATAGCATATTCTATGTATGACTGTTCCATAGTCTGCTTTAGATCAACATCTTGAATTTTATCAAAAATATGTTCATCCATTTATCTGCCTCCTATATATCCAGATTTTGTGCATATCTGGCATTTTCTTCTATAAATTCTCTTCTTGGTTCTACCTGATCACCCATAAGAGTTGTAAATGTTAAGTCTATTTCTGACTGAAGTGTTTCATCATAAATAACTTTCTTAAGAATTCTCTTTTCAGGATCCATTGTAGTATCCCAAAGCTGTTCAGCATCCATTTCACCAAGACCTTTGTATCGCTGAATCTTGTTATTACCATCTCTGCCAATTTCCGTAAGGATTCTATTTAACTCTTCATCACTGTACGCATACCATACACTCTTATTCTTTACAACCTGATATAAAGGTGGTGTTGCAAGATACACATATCCCTGTTTAATAAGTTCAGGCATAAATCTATAGAAGAATGTAAGTAACAATGTTGCAATATGCGCACCATCAACATCGGCATCAGTCATAATAATAATCTTATGATATCTAAGTTTTTCAATATCAAAATCATCATATATACCTGTACCAAAAGCCGTAATCATGGCTTTTATTTCGCCATTACCAAGTATTCTGTCAAGTCTTGCCTTTTCTACATTAAGTATTTTACCTCTAAGCGGAAGAATAGCCTGTGTAGCTCTGTCTCTTGCAGTCTTAGCTGAACCACCGGCAGAATCACCTTCGACTATATAAATTTCACACTTTGAAGGATCTTTATCTGAACAATCTGCTAATTTACCCGGAAGTCCGCCACCATCAAGTGCAGTTTTTCTGCTTCTCGTAAGGTCTCTTGCTTTTCTTGCTGCTTCTCTTGCTCTTTGTGCAAGTAATGATTTTTCACAGATTACTTTTGCAACTGCAGGATTCTGTTCAAGAAAATATGTTAACTGTTCACTTACAACACTATCAACAGCACCTCTTGCTTCACTATTTCCAAGCTTCTGTTTAGTCTGTCCTTCAAACTGAGGTTCTGATATCTTAATGCTTATAATAGCAGTTAAACCTTCTCTTATATCTTCACCGGAAAGATTAGGCTCACTATCTTTTAACATCTTTTTCTCTCTTGCGTAATCATTAAATGTCTTTGTTAAAGCTCTCTTAAAGCCTTCAAGATGTGTTCCGCCTTCAGGTGTTATAATATTATTTACAAAGCTGTATGTATTTTCTGTATAAGAATCATTGTGTTGTAATGATACTTCTACATGAATATCTTCTCTATCACCTTCGCAATAAATAATATCTTCATATAATGGCATCTTTCCTTTATTGAGATAGCTTACAAATTCTTTAATACCACCTTCATAATGGAAAGTTGACTCTTTCTTTTCTTCCCTTTCATCTTTAAGAACTATTTTAAGATTTTTTGTAAGGAAAGCTGTTTCTCTAAGTCTTGTCTTTAATGTATCATAATCAAAAATTGTTTCTTCAAAAATAGTCTTATCAGGAAGGAATGTAACTTCTGTTCCTGTTAATCCATCATCATATGTACCTATTACTTCAAGATTATTAATTACTTTTCCTCTTTCATATCTCTGGTAATAAATTTTATTATCTCTGTAAACTTTAACTTCTAACCATTCTGAAAGAGCATTAACAACAGAAGCACCTACGCCATGAAGTCCACCTGATACTTTATATCCTCCACCGCCGAATTTTCCTCCTGCATGAAGAACTGTAAATACAACTTCAACAGCCGGTTTACCTGTTTTACTGTTTATATCAACAGGGATACCTCTACCATCATCTCTTACTGTTATTGAATTGTCTTCGTTAATACTTACGGCTATAGTTGAACAATATCCTGCTAAAGCTTCATCAACAGAATTGTCTACTATTTCATAAACAAGATGATGAAGACCTCTTAAGGATGTAGTTCCTATATACATACCCGGTCTTTTTCTTACAGCTTCAAGACCTTCTAAAACCTGTATTTGGTCTCCTCCGTAATTAGTATTTTCATTACTGCTCATATTAATAACCATGCCTTTCTCTAATCTATATGATTAAAAATTATTACTTTCAACAACTTTGCCATCAGATATTTTATAGATATTATCTATATTAAATCTATTTTCTATAAATTCATCTAAGCCTGTACATGTTATAATCGTCTGTACATCCTTTATACTGTTAAGAAGTTGCTTTTGTCTCTTGCTGTCAAGTTCTGATAAAACATCATCTAATAAAAGAATCGGTACATCCTTTATAACTTTTTTTACAAACTCAATTTCTGAAAGCTTCAATGATAACGCAGCAGTTCTCTGTTGCCCCTGACTACCATATTTTCTTAAATCCATATTTCCGACATAAAAACTTATATCATCTCTATGAGGACCAACTGAAGTAGTCTTATATAAAATATCTTTTTCCCTGTTTTTTACCAGTTCTTCATAAAGATTATTGCCTTTTATATTTGGTTCATACTTAACTTTTAAATCTTCTATCCCACCGGTAATCGATTTATGTATGTCATATATTATTTCATTTATATCATTAATAAACAAACTTCTTCTTTCTATAATTTTGCTTCCATACTCCGAAAGCTGTAAATCCCATATATCAAGAGTTTCGTATAAGCTGTTATCTCTTGAATATTTTAAATCTTTGAGAAGTTTATTTTTCTGCATAAGAACTTTTAAATAGCTGCTTAAATTATATGCATATACTTTATCCGACTGACAAAGTTCACTATCTATAAACTTTCTTCTTTCTGCAGGACCATTTTTTATAATACTTAAATCTTCAGGCGAAAAGAAAACTACGTTTCCTACTCCAAAAAGTTCTGTAAGCTTTTTTAAAGGAATTCCATTTACAGCTACACCTTTATTCTTATAAGACTTTAGATGCATATCTATTCTGTAAG
Source organism: Lachnospiraceae bacterium (assembly GCA_015057425.1). Taxonomy (GTDB): domain Bacteria; phylum Bacillota; class Clostridia; order Lachnospirales; family Lachnospiraceae; genus SVEL01. The sequence goes on along the minus strand of SVEL01000014.1, from coordinate 68,586 downwards.
GGACTTCTTCTTTCATAATAATTAATTTAATATGTCCTTCTTCTTCTCCAAATTTAATAACTTCTTTGTCTTTATTTCCTCTGTGAGATTTTGAAGTACAACACATATATATAGATTCCAATGCATTTGTTTTACCTTGCGCATTATCTCCATATAAAATATTTGTGCCATTTTTAAATTCTAATGAAAGACTTTCATAATTTCTGTAATTTTTTAATTCTAAAGATTTAACATACATAACTTATAACAACTATTTAATTAATAAAGTTTCTCCTTCAAACTCAACTTTGTCTCCACTATAAAGTTTTCTTCCTCTTCTGTCATCAACTTCACCGTTAACTTTAACGAGACCTTCATTAATTACTATCTTTGCTTCTACACCTGAACCTACAAAACCGGCAGCTTTTATAGCCTGTCCAAGTTTTATAAATTCTTCTCTTAATTCTAATTCAACCATACTATTAACCTTTCAAATTATATTAGCTTAAAATTAAAGGTAAAATTAAATAAATATATGATTCTTCTTTATCTTTGATAAAGCAAGGCGCTTTTGGATTAACAAGATAAATATCAACTTCTTCATCATCTATAACCTTAAGTGCATCAATAAGGAATTTTGGATTAAATCCAATAAGAATATCCTTACCTTCTTTTGCAATATCAATATCTTCATTCATAGAACCTACAACTGAATTAATCTTAAGTTCCATCTTTCCGTCGGTAATATTAATAATAATAGGCTTCTTATCACCTTCTTTTACAAGAAGAGTAGCTCTGTCTATACAATTAAGTAATTCTTTTTTGTTAATTCTTACTTTTGTTTCATAATCACTTGAAAGCATCTGGTTAATCTTAAAATATTCACCTTCAATTAATCTTGAAACAACTACTGTATTATCAAACTCAAATACAATATGATTTGATGTAATAAATATTCTTACTTCATCTTCTGTTCCGCCGCTTAAAATTTTGCTTATTTCAACTAATGTCTTTCCCGGAACAATAACTTTAATATTATCAAAATTATTTTTAAGGACTTCTTTTCTTATGGAAATTCTGTGACCATCAAGTGATACAACTTTTAATTCATTACCTGTTACTTCAAATAACTCACCGGTCATAATTTTATTATTGTCATTATCAGCTATTGAGAAAATAGTTTGTCTTATAATTTCTTTTAATGTAAACTGTGAAAGATAAATAAACTTGTCCTTTTCAACATATGGAAGATATGAGAAGTCTTCTCCTGTTTTACCTGCTATTGTAAATACAGACTTTTCACATGTAATAACTGTTCTTAACTTATCATCACAATCTATACATACATCACTGTCAGGAAGCTTTCTTATGATTTCTGAGAATATCTTTGCATCTACTGCAACAGTTCCTCTTTCTATTATTTCACCTTCTACAATAGTTTCTATACCAAGCTCCATATCATTTGCAGTAAACTTAATAACATCTGATGATGCATCTATAAGAATACATTCAAGTATAGACATTGTAGTTTTAGATGGTACTGCTTTAAGTACAATATTAACTCCTTTTAATAATTCTGATTTCTTAAATACTAACTTCATAAATCCTCCAATCTGTTTTTAAACAATGGTCGAAACCACAAAAAAAAATATATAAATATATAATTTATTTTTAATAGTATTATTAATAATAGGTGTGTAAATGTTTAAAAGTTTGTTTTAGGTTTAAATTAAAGCAAATTTTAAATTGAAAACTATGTTTAAATTGAATTGATAACTTTGGAAAAGTTAAAAGTTATACACATTGTCATTTTTAGATGAAAATAAATTTAAACACATAATAAACATATTTTAAACAAGATATTCACAATAATTTGAAAGTATATGTGAATAAAAAATTATGAGTTTCTACCTATTATAATATATGTTAATTTGGTATTATCTTTTTCTTTATAATCTCAATGTTATTTCTTAGACTTTCATTGATATCTAATTCATCCTGAATCTTATCAATAGCATGCATAACTGTTGAATGATCTCTCTTACCAAGTAATGATCCTATTAAAGAATAAGGAGAATCAGTTAAGTTTCTGCATAAATACATTGCTATCTGTCTTGGATAAACTATATCAGCACTTTTTTTCTTTGAAGCTATATCAGCCTGGGATATACCGTAGTGATCAGCAACAATACTTATAATAAGTTCAGGAGTAACTATTCTGTTCTGCTCCGGTGATATAATATCCTTAAGAACATCTTTTGCAAGATCAATACTTATCTGCTGTTTAGAAACACGGGAAAATGCAATAATTTTTGTAAGAGCACCCTCAAGTTCTCTAATATTTGATTTAATATTGTCTGCTATATATTGAAGAATAATATCATCTATATGATAATGTTCTTTTTCGGCTTTCTTTTTAAGAATTGCCATTCTTGTCTCATAATCAGGAGATGAAATATCAACGATAAGTCCCATTTCAAATCTTGATTTAAATCTTTCTTCAAGAGGTGAAAGACTCTTAGGAGGCTTGTCCGAAGATATAACTATCTGTTTCTTAGCTTCATAAAGAGTGTTAAAAGTGTGGAAGAATTCTTCCTGGGAACGTTCTTTACCAATAATAAACTGAATATCATCAATAATGAAAAGGTCAATATTTCTATATTTATCACGAAGTTCATTAATAGCTGACTGTTTTTCTGTTCTGATAGCATTAATAACTTCATTAGTAAATGTTTCACTGTTTACACATCTGACTTTTGCATTTGGATTTCTATCAAGTACAAAGTTACCGATTGAGTGTAAAAGATGAGTTTTACCAAGTCCTACACCACCGTGTATAAATAATGGATTGTACATTTCGGCAGGTGATTCTGCTACTGCAAGAGCATAAGCATGTGCATAATTGTTATTGCCGCCAACAACGAAATTATCAAAAGTATAATCAGGATTTATGCTTGCTTCTCTTTTAGCATCTGTAAGAATAGGATTTGAAGGTTTAAAAATTTCAGTACTTGACTTTTTCTTATCTTCAATTTCACTTTTATGTAAAAATTCAATATCTAAAGGAAAACCTGTAATCTCGTGAATGGTAACTTTCAGTGGATAATAAAACTTTTTACTTATATAAGATGTACTTATCTTTTCATCAGAAACCATAAGTATAAGTTTATTGTCTTCTATATCATATATTTCGAGAGGTTCAAGCCATGTTTCAAAAGATACTTTTGCAATATCATGTTCTTTTATAATGGTACAAAGAATTTCATCCCATTTACTTTTAAGCTGCTCTAACATAAAAAACTCCATTCTAAGGTGGTCAAAAGCCATATTCCACCTAATATAATATATATCTATATTTTAACTCATTTTTAGGTTTTTTTCAATGAAAAGTTGTTAAATAAGTACTTTTATAAGTTGTTGATAAAAAGTTGAAAAAAACGCAAAAATAGCGTTAAAAAAGAAAAATTTAGATTTGTTGATAAAGTTGAAAACTATTTTTAAGTGTATTATAAGTTTACAATAATATCTTTATATAAAATTATTTAAAAAAGGGTTATACACAAAAAATTAGCTGAAAATATAGAAAAAAAGTATGTCAAACACATAATATCCACAAGTTTTCCACAAAAAGTGGATAAAATTATGTAAATCAATATAAAAAGTTATGTAAAGTGGAAAACTTTTTTAAATAATAAAAAAAAATTCTTGACTATATTTTACTTATTTAATATAATGAACGAGATGTCTATATTTACGAAAATTAGATTACCTTAATATATAGTAGTTATATTAGGAATATAGAAGGAGGTGCTTAAGTATGAAAATGACATTTCAGCCAAAGAAAAGACAGAGATCTAAAGTTCATGGTTTTAGAGCAAGAATGAGCACAGCAAATGGAAGAAAAGTTTTAGCTGCAAGAAGAGCTAAAGGAAGAAAAGTATTATCAGCTTAAGACCGCAGATATGTGGTCTTTTTTCCATTTATGAAGCTGTCTCATTGTAACGTATTAACAACTCGTATGGAGGAGTTAAAATGAGAAATATTAATTCATTGAAAAATGATGAATTCCGCTTAATATACAATAAAGGAAAGTCTTATGGAAATAAGTATCTTGTAATGTATGTTATTAAAAACGATAATAGTTCGGATATTAAGCTTGGAATTTCAGTCAGTAAAAAAGTAGGAAACAGTGTAATTAGACATCGTGTAACAAGATTAATCAGAGAGTCATACAGACTAAACAAAGAAAAGCTTATAGGTGGTATAAGCATAATTGTAATTGGCAGAGGTTCTGCTAAGGACAAAGGTTACAAAGAAATTGAAAGTGCATTTATGCATCTTGCAAAATTGCACAATATTTTAGCTTAATAGTAGTTTAAGCAAGAGGATACCTAATGAAAATCGTTTTTGATATAGTAGAAAAAGTATTTAAGTTTGTATCAAATATTTTGAAATTTGTTGTGATAGGTATTGTTAAGTTTTACAGAGTTTGTATTTCACCTTATAAAGGTGGATCCTGCTGTAAATATATACCTACATGTTCGCAATATGCGTTAGAAGCTGTAGAAAAATACGGTCCTTTCAAAGGTTCATATTTAGCAATCAAAAGAATATTAAGATGTAATCCATTTTCAAAAGGTGGATATGATCCTGTCCCGTAATAAAAGGAGGAAAATTAAAAAATGTTACCGGTTTTTTTATCAAGCTGTTATGATATGCCAATTATCAAACAGATAGCAGATTTACTTGGTTATGTAATGAATTTTATATATATCATGTTAGATAAAGTAGGAATTGCTAACATAGGTTTATGTATTATTTTATTTACTTTTATTGTTAAGCTTTTAATGTTCCCTCTTACATTAAAGCAGCAGAAATTTTCAAAGATTTCATCATTAATCAATCCTGAATTACAAGCTATACAGAAAAAGTATAAAGGTAAAAATGACCAGGATTCTATGATGAGAATGCAGGAAGAAACAAAAGCATTATATGACAAGTACGGAGTATCCCAGACAGGCGGATGCTTACAGATGTTAATACAGATGCCTATTCTTTTTGCACTTTATGCAGTTATAAGTTGTATGCCGGATCATGTAACAGATATAAGAGAAATATATATCAATGATAACAATTCAGGTATAGTTGATGTTGTATATGAAGATAATACTTCAATTGTAGAACTTGATCAGGTTTATAAAGTTATATTAGGTGATGGAGAATATAAGTTTACAGGTATTAAAAACTTTGTTGAACCATCAAAGAAATTACCTTTTGATAAGTCAAGCAAAGATAAAGTATATGATGCTTTAACAAACATTTCATATTCAGAAAAGAATTTAAATGTTATTGATAAAATGTATGCTGATGTTATCGGAGAAGAAGGTTTATTAAATTATTTAGACAATTTATCAGCAGACGAATGGGATAAATTAATAAAAGGTTTAAATGATGAAGTAGCAAAATTAGATGCTACAGCAGACGCTTCTAAGATAGAAGAATACAATAAAAAAATAAAATTACTTGAAAAATATAAAGATGCTGATTATACATCAATTAAAGCTGATTATATATCATCTTTTGGATTAGTTGAAAAGAATGAAAAGAAGATAGAAAAGGTTTATGATTTCCTTACAATTGATTTAAGTAAATCTCCTTCAACAAGTTTTGGACTTAAGGAATATCTTGCAATATTAATTCCTATTCTTTCATATTTATCACAGTGGTTAAGTATGAAAATTTCATCAGGTTCACAGAGTCAGAGTATGGCAGATAACCCAATGGGTTCATCTATGAAGATGATGAATATTACAATGCCTCTTATTTCAGCATTTTTCTGTTGGTCATTACCAGCAGGTCTTGGTGTTTACTGGGTTATTTCTTCAGTATTCCAGATATTGCAACAGTTAGCTGTAAATCTTTATTTTAAAAACTTAGATATTCAGAAAATAATTGATGCAAACGCTGAAAAGGCAAGTGCAAAAATGGAAAGAAGAAAACAGTTTAATCAGAGCATTGCTGAAGCTGCAAAGTCAAATACAAAGAGCATCAGTTACAGAGCTAATTCAGTAGAAAGTACTGCAAAAGAAGTAGTAAAAGAAGCTCCTGTTCAGGAAAAAGAAGTTAAGACAACAAAGAAAGCAGCAAATACAAAGTCAGGCGGTTCAATTGCAGCCAGAGCAAACATGGTTAAAGAATTTAATGAAAAAAACAACAAATAATTAGTTGAGAAAGGTTAAGTTATGGAAAATATATATACAGGAAAAACAGTTGAAGATGCATTAACAAATGCTCTTATTGAGCTTGGAACAACAAGTGATAAGGTAGATTATGAAGTAATCGAAAAAGGTAGTGCTGGTATACTTGGTATAGGCAGCAAGCTTGCAAAAATTAAAGTAACACCAAAGTTTTCAGTTGAAGAAACAATCAGAAATTTCCTTAGTAAAGTATTTGAAGCTATGGAAATGAAGGTTACAATGGAAATTAACGTAGGTGAAGAAGAAGTTGAAATTAATCTTGCAGGTGATGATATGGGTGTTCTTATCGGTAAGAGAGGACAGACACTTGATTCATTACAGTATCTTGTAAGCCTTGTAGTAAATAAGGAAACAGAAAAATACTTAAGAGTAAAAGTAGATACAGAAAACTACCGTCAGAGAAGAAAAGAAACATTAGAAAATCTTGCAAAGAATATTGCTTTTAAAGTAACAAGAACAAGAAGACCTGTTTCTTTAGAACCAATGAATCCATACGAAAGAAGAATTATCCATTCAGCTCTTCAGGATAATAAATTTGTTACAACAAAGAGTGAAGGCGAAGAACCTTTCAGACATGTTGTAGTTTTATTAAAAAAATAATAGATAATGGCTGTTGAATGATGTATAATAAAATAGTTCAACAGCTATTTTATTTTAGGAATGGTGAAATATGGCAGATACAATTGCGGCAATTGCAACAGCCCTTGGAAATTCGGGCATTAGTATAATAAGAATAAGCGGTGATGATGCATTTTCAATAATAGAGAAAATGTTTATTCCGAAGAATGAAAGTTTTAGTGTGAGAAATGTTAAGTCTCATACTATTCATTATGGTGTAATTAATGAGAATGAAAAGGTAATAGATGAGGTTCTTGTGTCTTTTATGAAAGCACCAAATACTTATACGACTGAAGATATTGTAGAAATAAACTGTCATGGCGGAATTATCGTTACTAAAAAAATACTTGATCTTTGTATTAAAAACGGAGCAAGGCCTGCTAAGCCGGGAGAATATACGGAAAGAGCATTTCTTAATGGTCGTATAGATTTATCACAGGCAGAAGCTGTAATTGAAGTAATTAATGCAAAGAATAAAAATGCATTAAATACTGCCGTCTGTCAGCTTAGAGGTAATATTTCCGAAAGAATAAAGGATTTAAGAGAAAAAATATTATATAATATTGCATTTATTGAATCTGTTTTAGATGACCCGGAACATTTATCATTTGATGGATATGAAGAACGATTAAGAAACGATATGAATGTGGTAAGAGAAGAAATTCATACATTGGTTTCCAACGCAGAAAACGGAAGAATGATAACAGAAGGTATTAGAACAGTAATACTTGGAAAACCAAATGCCGGAAAATCTTCATTTCTTAATGCTTTAATGGGTGAAGAAAGAGCTATAGTTACTGATATTGAAGGAACTACAAGAGATACCTTGGAAGAAACTATTAACCTTGCAGGAATAAGTCTTAATATAGTAGACACGGCGGGAATAAGAGAAACAGAAGACATTATTGAAAAAATAGGTATCGAAAAGGCTATAAGTGCTTCGGAAACGGCAGATTTAATTATATATATAGTAGATGGTTCAAAACCTATTGACAATAATGATAAGATTATTTTAAATATGATAAAAGACAGAAAGTCTATAATACTTATCAATAAGATAGACCTTGATGTTGATAATAATAAAGTTAAGGCTGAAATTCAGTCAGAGATGGAAAAAGCAATTATTCTTGATATTTCAGCTAAAGAATTTATAGGTTTAGATAAGTTTACAGAAGTTATAAAGGATATGTTCTTTAAGGGTGATATAAATTATAATGATGAGGTTTATATTACAAGCCTTAGACAAAAGGCAAATCTTGAAAAGGCATTACATAGTATCGAAATGGTGATAAATGCAATAGATGACGGAATGCCGGAAGATTTTTATTCTATAGATTTGTCAGTTGCTTATGAAGAACTCGGATTTATTATAGGTGAATCAGTGGAAGATGATTTGGTAGATAAGATATTTAGAGAGTTTTGTACTGGGAAATGAAAACAGAAAATAATGAAATTATTTTCTGTTTTCTGCAGAATTTACTTATGTAAATTCTGCAAGGTTATGATAAATAGCATGAGTTTTCCGAAGAATTATGAATGGTGGTAGTTGATATGAGTATGAATCAAAATTTATGTGAAGAATATGATATCGTTGTAGTTGGTGCAGGTCATGCAGGATGCGAGGCTTCTCTTGCAGCGGCCAGACTCGGTCTTAAGACAATTATGTTTACCGTAAGTGTTGACAGTATAGCATTGATGCCATGTAATCCCAATATAGGAGGTACGTCTAAGGGACATCTTGTGAGAGAAATAGATGCATTGGGCGGTGAAATGGGTAAAAATATCGATAAAACATTTATACAGTCAAAAATGCTTAACCTTTCAAAAGGTCCGGCTGTTCATTCATTAAGAGCACAGGCAGACAAAAGAGAATATACAACAGAAATGAGAAAAGTTCTGGAAAATACAGAAAATCTTGTTATACGACAGGCAGAAGTAAGTGAACTTTTAGTAGAAGAAGGTAAAATAACAGGAGTTAAAACATTTTCAGGCGCTCACTATAAAGCTAAGGCGGTAGTTCTTTGTACAGGTACATATCTTAAAGCAAGATGTATATATGGAGATGTAAGTAATTATACAGGTCCAAATGGTCTGCAGGCAGCTAATTATCTTACAGATTCTCTTAAATCATTAGGTATTGAAATGTACAGATTTAAGACAGGTACACCGGCCAGAGTTGATAAACGTTCTATTGATTTTTCTAAAATGGAGGAACAAAAAGGTGATGAAAAGGTAATACCATTTTCATTTTCAACAGATCCTGCAACTGTACAGAAGGAGCAGGTGTCATGCTGGCTTACTTATACCAATAATGAAACTCATGAAATAATCAAGAATAACATAGACAGATCACCTTTATATTCAGGTATGATAGAGGGAACAGGACCAAGATACTGTCCTTCCATTGAAGATAAGGTTATGAAATTTGCTGATAAAGAAAGACATCAGGTATTTATAGAGCCGGAAGGTCTTTATACCAATGAAATGTATCTTGGCGGAATGTCAAGTTCACTTCCTGAAGATGTACAGTATGCAATGTACAGAACGGTTCCGGGACTTGAAAATGTGCAGATAGTAAGAAATGCATATGCTATTGAATATGATTGTATTAATCCGCGTCAGCTTAATCCTACATTGGAATTTAAAGCAATTTCGGGACTTTTTAGTGGAGGACAGTTTAACGGAAGTTCGGGTTATGAAGAAGCTGCAGCACAGGGACTTATTGCCGGTATTAACGCAGCGTTAAAGGTAAAAGGTGAGGAACAGATTATTATCGACCGTTCTCAAGGTTATATAGGAGTTCTTATAGATGACCTTGTAACAAAAGAAAATCATGAGCCTTACAGAATGATGACATCACGTTCAGAATACAGGCTGATACTCAGACAGGATAATGCGGATCTCAGACTTTCTGAAATTGGTCATAAAGTTGGACTTGTAAGTGATGAAACTTATGAAAAGGTTGAAAGAAAGAGACGTCTTATAGATGAGGAAATAGAAAGACTTACAGCGATAACAGTAGGTGCAAGTAAGGAAATTGCTGAATTCCTTGAAAAAAATAACAGTACTTCGTTAAAAACGGGAAGTAATCTTGCAGAATTAATAAGACGACCGGAGTTAAGTTATGAAATAGTTTCTGAACTTGATCCTGACAGAAGAGAGCTTCCGGAGGATGTAATAGAGCAGATAAACATAAATATCAAGTATGATGGATATATTAAAAGGCAATTACATCAGGTTGAACAGTTCAGAAAGCTTGAAGAAAAGAAATTAGACGTAGATTTTGATTATAATAATGTCAGCGGCTTAAGGCGTGAGGCAATACAAAAGTTAAATATGTACAAGCCTATGTCAATCGGTCAGGCATCAAGAATTTCAGGTGTTTCACCGGCAGATATATCAGTATTACTTGTATATTTGAAGCAAAATAAATAATGTCAGAGTGGATAGGGAAAATATATGTCTTACGATTTAACTAAGTTTAAGAAAGCAGTAGAAGAATTAAATATCGCATTAACTGAAGAACAATACAAACAATATGTGATGTATTATGAAATGCTTGTAGAAAAAAATAAAGTGATGAATCTTACCGGTATAACTGAATTTGAAGACGTTATGCTTAAACATTTTGTTGATAGCCTTGCTATCGTAAAAGTAATGGATATGAGTAAAGTTTCTTCACTTATAGATGTGGGAACAGGCGCAGGTTTTCCGGGAGTTCCCATAAAGATTGCATTTCCGCATATAGACGTTGTTTTGCTTGATTCTCTCAACAAAAGATTACTGTTTTTAGATGAAGTTATTAATGCGCTTGGGTTAGAAAATATTAAAACGGTGCATGGAAGAAGCGAAGATATAGGTAAAAATATCAATTATAGAGAGAAATTCGATTTATGTACCTCACGTGCAGTTGCCAATATGTCAGTTTTATCGGAATTATGTATTCCATTTATTAAGGTAGACGGAGTATTTATGGCATATAAAGCCGGTGGCTCTGATGAAGAGTTAAATGATGCCGGAAATGCTATAAGAATTCTTGGAGGAAAAATTGATAATATATATAAGATGAATTTGCCAGATAGTGATATAGAAAGAATCTTTGCTAAGATAGTAAAGATTAAGGATACACCGAAAAAATTTCCGAGAAAAGCCGGCACACCTTCAAAAGAACCATTAAAATAACAATTTTCAGTAAGTCAATACTGAAACGGAGAAAGAAATGTCATTAGAATTTAGCAAAGCCAATAGTTATTTAATAAACAGACTTGAATCTTTACGTGAAGAAAAAATAATTATTGATACAAAAATGAAGAAAATCGAATATGAAATCAATGTTATCAGCGAAAAAATACAGGAAATGTCGGAAAATGTTGATATAACGTATGAAATATTTTCGCCGAGAATGAAAGAAACCAGTTTCTCAAGAGAAGAAATTGAAATGTTGAAAATAAGACGTGGGGAATTGGAAAAACTTCATGCTGAATACGAAGAACAGCTTAGTATGGTAGATGAAGATATTGAATTGATTGTTGATGCATTAAAGGAATTTAGACCGGAGATAACATTTAGCGATGACAAGTATATTACGGGAAGTCCTGTAAATGATGAAGATGCAAATAGAGAAGAAGATATTATATATGGAATCAAAATTCTTGAAAAACAGGAGTTTGAACGCAATAGAATTGCAAGAGATTTATATGATAATTCAATTCAGGTGTTAAATAATCTGGTCCATAAATGTGATGTATGTTCAAAAATTATAGAGAAAGATCCTATAAGAGCAAGACTCGAAATAGAAACTATGTCAAAGTCTTTACGTGAGGCTATTGATGAGATGAATGGAATTATCCATAATTTAAGACCGATGTCTATTGATAATGCAAATTTAGAAGAGACAATAAGAAGATTCATCGAAAGTATTAAGAAAGATTTTAATATAAACATTGATTTTGCAGTAAAAGGTGAATCGGTAGAACTTCCGATGACAGTTAAATTAACATTTATAAGAATAGTAAAAGAAGCTGTAAATAATGCATTAAAACATTCAGAATGCAAAAATATATTTATTTCAATATTTTATGATTTTGATAAGATATCCATTATTGTAGAAGATGATGGAAGGGGATTCAGTGTTGAAGAAGTAAAAAATAGTGATAAACCTTGCTTTGGATTATCTATGTTACAGGAAAGAGTATTACTTCTTGCAGGAACAGTTAGTATTGATTCAACAATAGATAAAGGGACCAGGATACAGGTTGATGTACCTATAGAATAAAAACTTCTATTTGTTTGAAATAGTTAATTTAGAGTGATTTATATAAAATGTTTCACGTGAAACATCTATAATTTATTATGGGTTGTAGAAGAAATGTTTCACGTGAAACATTTTTTTATTTTTAATGGGTAGTATTAATTTAATTTAAATGATATAATAGCAGAAGTGATATGTTACTCTATAAAATTGTAGGAATAACAATGTAATATTAGGAAGGAATAAAATATGAGTAGAATTATAGCTATTGCCAATCAAAAGGGTGGTGTAGGAAAGACAACAACATCTACTAATCTTGCAGCATGCCTGGCGGAAGCAGGGAAAAAGGTGCTTCTTATAGATATAGACCCACAGGGTAATGCAACAAGTGGTGTCGGTGTAGATAAAGGAGAATTAGAATATACAGTTTACGATATGATAATAGGAGATTGTACTATTGAAGACTGTTTGTTAGAGAATGTAATCGAAAATCTTTCACTTTTACCGTCAAATATACAGTTAAGTGGTGCTGAAATCGACCTTATCGGTAGAGAACAGAGAGAATACATACTGAAGAATTGTGTAGATAGTGTAAGAGATAATTATGATTTTGTAATTATTGACTGTCCGCCATCTCTCAATATGCTTACAGTTAATGCTATGACTACAGCAGATACGGTTTTAGTACCGATTCAGTGTGAATATTATGCGTTAGAAGGATTATCACAGCTTATACATACCATTAATCTTGTTAAGGAAAGACTGAATCCTGATCTTGAGATGGAAGGTGTTGTATTTACTATGTATGATGCAAGAACAAATCTTTCATTGGAAGTAGTTGAAAATGTAAAGGCAAATCTTAAACAAACTATTTATAAGACGATTATACCGAGAAATGTTAAGTTAGCGGAGGCACCAAGCTATGGCTTACCGATTAATTTATACGATAGTAAATCAGCAGGAGCAGAGAGCTACAGATTACTTGCTGAAGAGGTGATAAATAAAGGAGAAATGGAGGAATAACAGATGGCTGCAGTTAAAAAGAGCGGATTAGGAAAAGGTCTTGATAATCTTATTCCACAGGTAAAAGAAAAGAAACAACCTGAAAAAGAAACAGTTATTGTAGAAAAAAAAGTACCGGCTGAGACAATTATAAAGATAGCAGACATAGAACCAAACAAAAAACAGCCAAGACAAAGTTTTGATGAAGAAGCTTTAAGTGAATTGGCAGATTCTATTAAGCAATTTGGTGTTATTCAGCCACTAATTGTACAAAAAAGAGATGGATATTATGAAATTATAGCCGGTGAAAGAAGATGGAGAGCATCAAAATTGGCCGGAATTAAGGAAGTTCCGGTAGTTATAAAGGATTATTCCGATGAAGAAATAATGGAAATTGCTCTTATTGAAAATATTCAGAGAGAGGATTTAAATCCAATTGAAGAAGCAAGAGCATACAAGAGACTTCTTGATGAATATCATTTGAAACAGGAAGAAGTAGCTGATAAAGTAAGTAAAAGCCGTGTGGCAATAACTAACTCCATGAGACTTCTTAAGCTTTGTGATGAAGTTCAAAATATGGTAATAGACGGAATGATCAGCGGAGGTCATGCAAGGGCTTTGATTTCTATAGATGATAAGGAAAAGCAGGTTATGCTCGCCCAGAAAATCTATGAAAATAAGTTAAGTGTAAGAGAAACTGAAAAATTAGTCAAAGATGTGATTGATCCAAAGATTAAACAACCAAAAGAGAAGCTTAAAGATGATTTTGTATTTAAAAATATTGAAAACAGAATGAAGGATATATTCGGAACAAAGGTAAAAATCAACAGGAAAGACGCATCTAAAGGTAAAATAGAAATAGAATACTACTCTGTAGCGGAATTGGAAAGAATTCTTGAAATAATTGCAAAAAGACAGTAATAAACAAGTTGTAATATGAAGAGTTTACAGTTTACCTAAAGAGAAAGGACAAGAAAATGAATAGTAATATATTAAATTCAATTGGATTAGGAACTATGGATCCGGCAATTTTTATTATAATATTATTAGTTATATGTATTGCATTATTAGTATATATAATAATCGTAAACAAAAAGTTAAACAAACTGTCAAAGACATATGACAGATTTATGCGTGGTAAAGACGCAGAATCGCTGGAAGATGTGATTCTTCAAAGATTTGAAGATATCGATAAGTTAATTGCAAACGATAGAGATAAAGATGCAAAGCTTAAGAGAATCTTTGATAATCTTCAGATTGCAGTACAGAAAGTTGGTATAGTTAAGTACGATGCTTTCAATGAAATGGGCGGAAAGCTAAGTTTTGCTTTGGCTATGCTTGACAAAGAGAACAATGGATATGTAATCAATGCGATGCATAGTAGGGAAGGTTGTTATACTTATATAAAAGAGATAATTAAGGGAGAATCATATATTCCTCTCGGAACAGAAGAAAAAGAAGCATTAAACAGCGCATTAGAGAAATAAGATAAATAGGTAGACATAATTTCGAGAGTTATGTCTACCTATTTGGCATATATGACGTATAAAAATGCGTAATTTGTGTATATCATTTGGTGTAATGAGATTCATAATGAAATATCTTAAATGAATACAATATTATATTCATACAAATTATTACAAGAAAACACAAATTTATGTCGTTCGCGTCGTTATATACGTCGTTCGCGTCGTTTCGCGGTAAAGATATTGAAAAATTGGAGGTAGTTTTATAAAATTATTTATGTGAAAAAGCGAATATTATGATTTAGAGAGTGATATAGTAAAGAATCAAGAAAAAATACATGGCGGTAAATGATGAATAAAAAAAGTAAAAGAAAGAAAAAATTTTTAATTGTTGGTATAACAATTGCAGTGATTATATATATAATTTACTTGCTTTTGCTGTTTTTCTTATGGTGCCATAGAAATGGAACAAAGTATAATGATAGCTGGATAATGGGAAAAACCGTCGAACAAATAGAAGAAAAGTATGGGGAGTTTGATTATGTGGATAAAGACCAAGATGGTAACATGTATAAGGCTACATATAAAGTTAAAATAAATGGTTTTAGAGTAACAGTTGATAACGAGCAATTGTATTATGTAATCTCTTTTAATAAAGAAGGAAAAGCAGAAGAAACAAGCAGTATGACACAGTCAAAATATGATCCATATACAAATTAATAGTAAAAACCTAAAGGGTTGTAAGTGAAGTGGCTTCACAAAGTTAGATTTTGCTCTAACTTCAGGCGTTATTAAAATGTAACTAAAAACTAATATAAATGTAAATCAATTAGGATTATATTTGTAATATTTACCATTTATAATAAGGAAGTAGCAAAAATATATAATTCTAACAGGAGGAGGTACGTATGGACAGATTTATAGAAAAAGTTATTGGTAAAGACGATAAATTAACGTTAGAAATTTTGCAAGCAGTATTTTTAGGGATTATGGGAACAGTGGCAATCATATGCTTAGCCTTTATTTACCCAATGATGATATTTTGTTACTTATATCATGGTCTTGCGGTGATGATAGTATATGTATTGGCTGTAATTGTACTGGCTGTACTTAGCTTTGTGAAACTAAAAAAGGATATTCGAAAAGTTGCAAGGGTACTTCTTTTCGGCAGTTTCTTTATACCGATATACCTTTTATGCATATTTGCGCATGGTATATTAACAGGTTGGTTCCATGTGGGATAGTGACGAAGGAGGTATGAGAAAATGAAAGAGAGAAATAGTAACCTGATATTAAAGGAAATAACGTGGATTATTACTTATATAATTTCTTTTTGTGCTATGGTCGTATGTGGTCGATATATAATAGAAATTGCCCATGCATTTTCCATATACATATTATGTGGATATATGGTGTTAGTCATTGCCTTAAGCACATTTGCTTTTTTGAGTAAAGTAAAGACTTTGATAATAGTGACTAAGAGTCTGCTGGCAGTCAGCCTGATTTTGCCGATAGTTGCAGCGGTGTTATTTACTGTAATGTAGATAGTACACAGGGAGTGGTATTATGCCATATTCATTGGCGACGATGGAAAAGCTGAAGAAGGTAGGGGAATTTCCCCTACCTTCTTCTATTTCGTATACTCTTTAATCAAATCGACAATAGTCTTTATAGCATTAGTCTGAGCAGCATTATTCATACTATTTATATAAGTCTGTCTGTTATCATAAAGTTTATTTACTTCATTTATAAGTATCTCTTTTGTCAAAGTTTCCTCTTGAAGAACGACACTGAAACCCTGCTTTTCAAAGGAAGCAGCATTTAAAGCCTGGTCTCCTCTGCTTGAAGAAGACGGAAGAGGGATGAGAATATTTGGCTTTTTAAGTGCCTGAAGTTCACATATTGCATTGGCACCTGCACGTGAAATAACTATATCTGCCATAGCAAAGAGGTCTTTAAGCTCTTTTTCTATATATTCAAACTGAATATAACCCTTCAAATCCGAATAAGAAGCATCAAGTTTTCCTTTTCCGCACAGATGAACCAACTGATATTTCTTTAAAAGTTCAGGAAGTGCCTTTCTGACCATATTGTTAACAGCTAAGGCGCCAAGACTTCCGCCGATTACCATTATTACAGGCTTATCAGGGGTAAAACCGCAGAAGTTAAGTCCTGCGACAGGGTCACCTGATAATAACTCATCTCTTATAGGACAGCCGCTTAATACGGATTTGTCTGCAGGAAGATAAGATGCTGTCTCAGGAAAGTTGTGACAGACTTTAACTGCCTTGGGTATAGACAGTTTGTTGGCAAGTCCCGGAGTAATGTCTGATTCGTGGATAATCGTAGGAACGTTATATTTCTTTGCAGCAAATACAACAGGAACACTTACGAAGCCGCCTTTTGAAAATATTACGTCGGGCTTATATTCGCCGATAATTTTTTTTGCTTCTGAGAAACCTTTAAGTACACGGAACGGGTCAGTAAAGTTTTTCATGGAAAAATATCTTCTTAATTTACCTGATGAAATACCTTTATATGCTATGTTTTGCTCTTCTATCAGTTTCTTTTCGATTCCGTCATATGAACCAACATACAAAATATCATATCCCGCATCTTTAAGATATGGGAAAAGAGCTATGTTAGGTGTAACATGTCCGGCAGTTCCGCCACCGGTCATAAGGATTTTCTTGCTCATGATTAATTAAACCTTTCTGCCATTTTTTCAACTAACATTTTATTAAATTCGTCGTCAGGTTTGCCGGAATTAAAAGTTAAGCCGGCATTGTCACCGATGTATCGCGGAATTAGGTGAAGATGATAATGGAATACAGTCTGTCCTGCAACTTCACCATTGTTTTGGATGATGTTGTATCCATCACATTTTAATATATCTGTAAGTTCAGTGATAAGCTTCTTTGCCAAAGGCATAATCTTTGCAGCATATTCATCATCTAATTCATATAAATTTGCAAAATGTCCTTTTGGAAGGATAAGTGCATGACCTTTTGTGGCAGGAGCTGCATCAAGAATAACTCTGAAATAATCGTCTTCATATATTGTATTAGTTGGAATGTCTCCAAATGCAAGTTTACAAAAAATACAGTCATCTTTTTTCATATAACTCTCCGTTCTGAAGTGGATTCAAAATTATTTATTGCACGGTATTACATAGGCCACTTCTCCATATGTACACAGCCGGTATACAGCAAGTATAGCACAGACGGCAAATGGTGTCCAGCAGATGAATTGCCGGAAAATGTCGAAATAATACGATGAGATTAAATTGACGTAACCGGTTTATACGGATAATATAAAGCTATAATTTCGGAAAAAAAGGAATTATGTCATATTTTTTAGAAAAGGGGTATAAGAAATGGATATATTATTAAGTAAAATACGTCATGAAATGGGAAATGCAATGACCATCGTACGATGTTCATTAAATGTTCTTAAAAGTGAATGTCCTCAGGTAAGTGAAACAAAATATTTTGATAATGTTATTAGTGAACTTGGATATATGGAAAACCTTTTGGCGGACATGTCTTTTTTTAATAAGCGCGACGAAGTAAATAAAGAATTTATAGATATTGAGAAACTTATTACAGGAGTTATAGAGTCGTCATTGGGGACGGAATGGGTAAGAGATACAAAAATTACTATGGAAAAGGAAAATCAGGATGAAATATATATGGTTAAATGTGATTTGCTGAAAGTAAGGCAAATGCTCATAAATCTTATCAAAAACGGCGCTGAAGCTATAGGCGGGACAGATAAGGAAGGAAAAATACATATAATGTTGGCACGAAAAGATAACGATATATTGATTTCCGTTACAGATAATGGGTGTGGAATAGAACCGGCCGATTTGAACAATATATTTGAACCCTTTGTTACACATAAAAAGGATGGGACAGGAATAGGTCTTGCCATTGTGAAAGAAGTTGTAGATATCCACAATGGCAAAATAAAAGTTGTGTCCGAATTGGGAACGGGCACAACTTTTGAAATTTCATTACCGATTAACTTAGTTGCCGGCAAAACTGAATGCCTGGTCTAACATACGAAGAGTTTTGAAGTTTCCTTTGGCAGTCATCTCGCCGGTCATAAATGCACGCTGGAAGGTTATTCTTCCGCGTGTAATGCTTATGAGCTTTTCGTAGGAAATCTTTGCTATAACATCTGCGTCGTTACGTTTTTCATATCTGCACTGAAGTGAGTCATTATCAACTTCAATATAAAGGTAATTTTTCTTGTCTTCAATTGTAAATAAGTATGATGCTTTAAAGTCCTTCTGTGGAACAAAGTGTGTTGTAAATGAGGAAAGAACTTCGTCATCAACATTGTCACCCTGAGCACTTAACATAAGCTTAAACTTAGATGCAAGCTCTTCAATATCTTCTTTCTGCTGCTTAACATATATATCATCAGAAACATACTTTGAAAGCTGTTCGCTTTCCTGTGGAGTAAGTTCCAAAGAATTCTTAATAAGTGACTGCTTTAAAGCTGTATTACTTGAAGGAAGCTTGGTTCTCTTCTGGGAAATAGTTCTGTATATATTTTCAGCAATCTTTTCAATGTTTTCACCATACACAGTGTTCATCTCAAAGTCGAGTGGGTCTTCAACATAGCAACATAAACCATCGCATAACTTACCGCCCAAAACTTCCCAGGCTTTTTCCAACGTATGTATTGCATCCTTTTCACCATAAGATGTAGATACCACAACAGGAGCCATATATAAGTTGCTTATCTTGGTCTTATCACCATATAACCAACATGCATCAAGAAACTGGTGCATATATCCGCCAAGCCCTAACCATTCAACACTGTCAGCAAGAATAATGCCATCGGCATCTTTAAATGTCTGAGGAAGAGTTGTAATGGTGTTCTTCATATCGTAAAGATTATATCTGGTAAATTTAACATGAATTTCTTCAAAAACACTTTCAATTTTCTTAAGTACATAGAGTGTCGGATCTTCGATAACTCCACGACCGCCATAGTAAATATTAATATTCATTGTAAAACTCCATTCTGATGCGTATATACGCAGTATTTACAGCCTGTATATTCAAAATATATCATCCATAAATGTATTTTAATATAATTCCGTTATATATGCAATAAACAAATAACGATTAATGGGATAGTTTTTTCCTTATATATGAAAACAAGGTAAAAAGCAACATAATAATAAGCCCTGCAAAAAGTCCGCCAATGTGACCGGCATTGTCAACAGTTGAACTGGTAAATCCGCTTAGAATGCTTAAACCAAGGAATATAAGGAAACGTATGCCGCGATTTTTGTCTATCTTCACACGGTTTGTCAGTAAAATTACAACAAGGGCACCACCTATACCCATAATGGCACCGGAAGCCCCGGCAGATATAATATAAGGTTCATATATAAAGTGCATAATCAACGAAACAATTGATGAACTTAAACCTGCGGCAAAGTAAATGATTGCAAACTTTATATGCCCAATATGCTTTTCGGTTTCACCACCTATGAGAAAGAGAGACAACATATTATTAAAAATATGCTCAGGCCCGAAATGAAGAAAAAATGAAGTTAAAAGACGGTGATATTCACCTTCATAAATCACTTTATAGCTTGTAAGAGCACCACATGAAACCATAAATTCAGAATCAAGGGTACTGCCTATAAATTCAAGAACAATGTAAACGAGCAAATTAATCCCAAGGATTGTTACAGTGACAAATGGTATTTTGCGTGAATTTTCTATGTAGTTATCTTCATAATTATCGTAATCCATAACATTTAGTCCTTCTTTTCATAATATAGTAACATTAACATTATTACAAAAAGGTGTCAAGAAGGGTTAAATGTAAATTTTATTGTGGAAAAAGCAACCGTATCTCCGAAGGAAAGTGGATACAAGGTGTCAGAGTTTAACCTTTTCCCGTTTAAGAACGTTCCGGAGGTTGAGTGCAGGTCCTGTATATAAAAGGTATCATCTGCCAAAGTGATTCTTGCATGAACACGGCTTACGGAAGGTGAAAATACAAATCCGTTACATTGTCCGGAAATTTTGCCTATAGTAAAAGGAAAATCATCTATATAGATGTTATCATAATGGATGGGGTCGAAAGATATAAGAGTATATTTTCCTTCCGCCGGGATAACTATTTCACTTTTCTTTTCTTCTGCAATTGCATTTGCCATTTCATTGATATTTTGTTTGGTTATCAGCTCTTTTAAAATAGGAGCATCATAGTATTTTTCACGCAGTTTTATAATCTTATATGCGCTGTAGCCTAAAATTCCCATAAACACCGGAATTAGAAGGATTATCATAATCGGTGATAAAAGATGAAATTTAATCTGGAGAAAGATTAATATAATATAAATGATAAGACTTCCGGCAGATAACTTAATATATGGAAAAATAAGGCGGAAGTTCAGTCGTTTCTTTTCAAAATCATCAATCAGATGTTTGTTTATTTTACATGGTTTTAGTGATTGCTGTACAGGCAACTCCGGGTTTATACAATTATCCGACCGGTCAGCATCATCATTAAGCAGAGAAAGAGTGGTAATATTGGTTTCAATAATAGTTTTGATAGTAAGCTCCGGTCTGGTACAATCATTTTGTATTCTGTAAACTGCTTCTGTGAAAGGGTTGTTATTATAGTCTATATATCCTAACATATAACAGATTAAGTTGTGAAAACAATCCTTTAGGTTTACATAACTTATAGGACAATAACAGATAAACAGCTTATAAGTTATGGGATCAATATATAATTGTTCAGGCGAAAATAAAAAACAATCAGTGTTGAGAAGATATTTATCGGATAATACAAGTATGTCAATCAAAGATTGCATCATAGAGATAAATATTTCTTCGGTAATTGTGTTTTTTGAACAGAAGTTTTCAATAGCAGACAGACCTGTTATATCATAAGAAAACTCAGGTTTATTGTCTATATAAGTTACTTTCATCGGAACAAATCCGTCAAGATTATTGTGAAGAAGCATCTTGGCACGGAAATCTATAGTTTCATCTCCGGTACCATCTCCTGAAATATGCAGATAATAATGGTTAATATCATTGGAATGGTAAAAATTCATTTTAGTTGTCTCCTTTTGATAATAAATATAATGAATGGTATAAATTCACTCTTCTGCAGATATTTCCGCCACCTAACGACGCGGAAGCCTTACTGAATGTGTCTATGTATGGAATAAAAGTGTTGCTGTGGATACAGTCAGTTTCATAAGACAGCCCTTGAATATCTGAGCTTTTAAATGAAAAAGTATATTTCATAATTGAATGATTATCTGATACGTATGAAACATAATCAGAGATATGGTTTGTATTAGGCGGTGCGGATAGGGAAATACTACCCGAATATATTCCCGTCATAAGTCCGGAATGTGCAATAATCTTATCGTGAATGAAGAAAGATAAAAATATAAACGAAAAAATAAGTAGTATTGTCAAAGGATAAATAACGGCAGCTTCAATGGTAAAGGAGCCGGAATATCCGTAAGTTACAAGGGAAATAAAAGTTTTTCTGTTCATAGAAACCTCCCGGTTATCAGTAATAAAATGTATCCCGTAAGAAGGAACGGTGCAAAGGCAACAGATGCACATTTTGCTTTTTTTATTAGTCTGTAAGAAAAGAAATATACAATGCTTAAGACACATGATGTAAATATTATAAATAAAGTATCAAAAAGGCTAAGCGTGCAACCACAGGCCAAAATCATAATGCCGTCACCAAGTCCGATGTGGGAAGGGCATAAGACACCTAAAAGTATCAGAAAAATGCCGGGAGCAACAGATACTAATGTGTCATAAAAGGTATAATCCGAAAAAGTCCGGAACAGCAATCCGATAATGACAAAAAAGGCAGACAGCCAAAGCGATATTTTTTTGTACTTAATATCTGTAACTGAACAAATAATAAGAAATAATAGTAATAAAAGTTTCATATAAATCCTCTTCTAATCTTAGTAACATAAAATGCAGGGAGAATATTCACCGGTTATATCCGCCAGTCGAACTGCATAGATTGTTCTTTTAAATATGGGACAGGACAGGCTGTAGTGATAGGAATACGCCCCTATGGTCAGATAAACAAAGTTTATATTATCCATTGTAGTAGGAATACATAAATTGCAGGCAGCGTAAGACTGATTCATATAGGTTATGTCAGCAAATAAATTATCATAAGAAATAGAGGTTTCTACCCGGTTTGCGCCATATAGGTAAGAACAATTTGTATCTTTGTGGTAAGCAGTTCCATATTTAGTAACATATACCGTAATATTTTCGTAATCGGATTTTTTAATCTGTGCACCACAAAAACCTCTTACATAACAACGTTGTATAAAATGAAGTGACGGAACTGAAAATGGATAGTGTATATCGGTCTTATAATCTGCAATCAGGTCAATTATCTTTTTATCTGCAGATACTGTTGACAGCTTGGCAGAAACATCCGAGGGAAGATTGGTGTAAGCATATACAACGGAAATCCCTTTTACTGCAGCAGAGTAAATGTCAGGATGAGATTTTGCAAAATCCATACTGCTCACATTCTCTGTTATGTAGAAAAATTCACTCATTTTTAAAGATGTTTCTAACATTTTCTCACGAAGAACAAGTTCTTTATTCATTATGAAAAGAGGTGAACAAATAACAAGCATAAAGAACATAAACAGAGGCAATACCATAGAAGCTTCAATGGACAAAGAACCTGCAACAGAGACAGATAAAAATGCCCTTTTATTATCAGGATATAGGGATACTTTATATTTATTAAGAAGTTTTATGTATAAGGGAAAAAGGGCATTCATATCTGCCTCCGTCAATAAGTTAGTGTCAGTGTATTGGTTACAGAGTATTGTTTGTTCATAAAAGAATTGCCTATAAAATTGAAGATATGTGTGTTTTCCGTTTTAAGAGTGCCGCTAAAACCATATAAGCAGTCTTTTATAATAAAACGGCAACCATACTTTTGTGCAGTAGTTACTTGTATCATATCCATGGTGTTAAAGTAAGTTGTTGTGTCATTTTGCAGAGCAAGTAATGCAAGAAGATATTCCTTGTAAGTAAGACCGGAATCTCCGGGGTTTTTGGACTTAGTAACAAGCAGAGAACCTATATTTTCTATATCTAAAGTCCATGTATGGGGAGATTTTACCAAAGCAACTTTTTTATTGTCTAAAAGGTCTCTACAGTCAATAACACCTTCGGCAATAGCCCAGACTGTCAGAATAAAAAAGGTTAATATTTCAACTATACCGGGAAAAGAAGCAAGTCCGGCAGCCATCTTTTCCGCAGCCGATTTAGCGTCTGATAATTTATCTGAATCGGTAAAAAGATATAAAAGATTGCAGGAAGCGCGAATCATAACCATAGCGGTGGCTGTCACAAGCAGATTATATACGTCCTTACTTTCGCCACAAAGAATATACTCAAGCTGATAAAGAAGTGGCAGAGAATCAGTTGACGTTTCAGGATAATCCGTAAAACATGGAAACTTGTCTCCAAGATAGATGGTATAAAAAAGTTTGTCGGATGTTTCTGAGATGGTACTTCCGGATAAAGGCTTCAACGAATCGAACCCCGTATTGTCAGCCGGGTCATTTTCAGAATGCATTACAGTCTCAGACGGTAAATGTTCACTGCTGATTGTAAGCTGCGATAAATTGGTAGGATCATTTACTATAAGCGATAGTAAAGATGACGAAAAAATCGTAATCATTGTATCAAAAAGTTTGTCTATGGACAGTGAGACATCCCGAAAAGATGGATTTGTTTCCTGTAGTATATCCTTAAAGTTATCTTTGGTACTGTTATCAAAACCTGACAGTAATTTATCCCAAACAGATGAAACATCATTTTCCTCAAGGTCTGACAGCTTCAAATCTTCAAATTCCGTAAAAACTTTCGGATTCTCATTAATTGTATTGATGTTTTGACACATCTCTGACAAAATCAGTTCGGAAATATGCGGAATCAAAGTATCTTTACTGTAATTGATGACACTTCTTGCAAAAAGTTGTCCGTCACAATCGGTTATATATGTAAGATTGTCTATTTGGTAAGAAAGGCTTTCGGGCCGGTAGAAGGAGTTATAAGCGGAAGACAAATCAGAGCATGTCATCAGGTTCTTATTAAGATATAAGCTGATTTCATCAGAAAGTTCTTTTTCGTCCATTTGCAGAAGAAACAGTCCGTAGTCACTGTGCACCTCTTTACAGTATGAGGATAATGCCGAAAATGAGCTTAAGTATAAAGCAGATGAAAATACAGCTTTTTGGTTTGCAATCCGGGCAGATTCACATACCATTGAAAAAATTAGCAACAATGGAAGGATGACTGATGCGGCAAAATGTGAAAGTGCTCCGGAGGCATATTTAAAAGTAACTGATCTGTTCATGGATTCTTCCGAATACTGTAGAAATAATCTCGTTAATCTGGGTTCTGAAAACTACGATAAGACCCACTATTACCAGTAAAATGAGTATTATTTCAATAACACCCACACCTTCTGTTGATTTAATTGCTTTTATAAATCGATTTTTTAATAATAATAAAATGTTTTCCATATAATATTCCTTTCATAAATAATTTGTAATCAGATAGACATAAAGGCAGGAGCCATTATGATGATAAAAACAACAAGTAACATAAGTACCATAGGAAAAAGAGCCTTTGTGGATGCTTTTTCTCCGGAGATTTTTATGAGAGCTTTCTTTTCCTGTAAAGAGTCAATAGCCTCATATTCTAAAAGAGAATACACTTCGCCGGAACCCCGTTTAAGATTTTGCGCCAACAAAGTGCCCAGTTTGATGTAACAAGGGTGAACGCAGTTATGCCCGAAATCAATGTATGCGGTTCCTTCGGATGTTCCGTTATCAATGGATTTAAGCATAAGTTTCATTTCTTCATAAGCGTAACGTCTGTCAGATGAAAGCCTGTCATAATCAGATACGATTCTTTGAAATGAACTGCGTATATTAAGACCGGCACAGTATAAAAGCGTAAGCTTCGATACAATTTCAGGGTAATCGTGCAGCAATTGAGAATTTCTTTTTTGCATACGTGAACGGATATCTGAAATTCTTGAGAATACAATCATAAAGAGAACAATGACAAACAAAGGAAACAAAATTAATGGGAAGCCGTTATTTTTATGGTAAAAAGTAATGTCATAACCAAGGATTTTATCCGGCAGATTAATTTTTAAACTGTTAAGATTGTCGGAATTGTTCAGTTGCTCATTGATAGCTTCTTCTATGAGAGTTAGTTTACTTTTCTCATAAGGAAAAACTGTAGCAATGTACTTTCGTGAGGCAGTTAAATCATATCCGTCAAGCTGTAAACTTGCGGTTATAGTTATTTTAGTACCGTCAGCGTCAGCATTATCGTAGTTAATCTGACCATCATTACTGATTACGGAATTATCGCTTATATCCCAACTTACAAAGACAGAGGTATATCCTGTTTCTTCATTGGATACAGAATGTACGAAATTAAGGGGACGGTCAACGTGTTCAAGAGACTCATTGTCATCAAGTAATGTTTCCAAAAGATACGGGTCAATGCTGTCGTAGATATTTATAATCTCAGAAGCAGACAATTCCTTTGGTGCCAGGGATATGGATATATCTGAAAGCTTACCGCCGTCAACGGAAACCTGAAGATTTTCTTTAGAAGAAGAAGAACGAAATCCGGGACGGTTAAGATTGGTTACCTTTTCAGGATAAAGTGAAGTAAAATATATAACCGTCAAGAAAATTGTTCCGACGGCGTAACACAACAGAACCTGCTTTAGACATGCCGTAAACATTTTTTCGAGATGCATAGACGTATTTTCACCGGGATACAGATACCTTAGATGCAAATATATCTTAGATGCGGTTATTTTGTAAGGAAGAGACGGAGGTTTTTTAATCTTATGTACAAGAAAGAAACCTATTAAAATCATAAAAAGACCAATCCACAAAATGATTAAAATTGTAAGTATCATAAGAATTAAAAAACCTCCTTTTTAAAGATTTTGGCAGAAAGCCAGATTGCAAATAAGTATATGCCAAGGCATACTGTCATAATAAGTCTGCCGGCAAGGGTTCCATATAACGGATCAAAAAATCCGGGAGAAGATATGCTGACATATAAAATAATAAGTCCGGGCATCAAAATCATAATATTTCTTTCAAAAATCTTTGACGAGAGAGTTGTCCGGACTTCTCTCTCGGAATCTATTTTCATAAGAAGTGTCGATGTGCTCGCTCTGATAATAGAGTTTATATCTCCGCTGGAACGCTTGGAGATAGTAAGTATTTCGCTAAACATGGTTACGGAATCTACCCGGCAGCGCGATGCAAAAGAATCGTAGGCCTGTTCAACGGAAGCACCAAGATTTAACCGGTTTAGTATAATGGAAATTTCCTTACAGATAACAGAGTTCTTCCCGTAGACGGAACGCATTTCTATATATGCTTCTTTAGTTGCATTTTCCATAGAATATCCTGCGGATAATGCGGCATTTATGGAATTTAGCATATCTTTAAACTGGATTTCCAAATTGAAACGTCTCTTATCTGTAATTGCTTCGTATTGAAGATTGTAAAAGCAAATAATTAACGGCATAAACAGTAATCCGGGAATAAGCGTGTTGTAGAAAATAAAGGAAACCAGTAAGAGTATAAAGATATCCATAACTACAAGAGAAATCCTGTACAAAGGTGAAATGTAATACAGAGAAGAAATTTCACGTGAATAAGAATCAAAGATTCTGAAGCGATGAATATACTTTTTAAAATGTAGCGTCATCTGTGAAGTCTCCTTTCAGTACATTGGTACATTGTTGCAGGAGGTTGTGACTTTCAAGCTTACCGGTAGAGATTATCATATTGCCGGTGTAGACAAGAGAACTGCTTTCTGCGTTAGTTTTTAACGAACAAATGGTATTAAGCTGATATCCGTTTTCGTTCGCGCCGAGAACTTCCGTGATTTCTAAAACTTTTCTTGATTTATCGTGAAGTCTTCCAAGGTGAATTATGATATCTATGGATGAAGCTATCATAGCCCGTATGGCATTTAAGGGAATATCAAGTCCCATAAGAACCATAGTCTCCAAACGACTTAGCATATCGGGAACAGAATTACCGTGACCGGTAGAAAGGGAGCCATCGTGGCCGGTGTTCATAGCCTGTAACATTTCAATTGCTTCACACCCTCGTACTTCTCCTACGATTATCCGATCGGGTCTCATTCTGAGGGATGTACGTATAAGGTCGCTGATTGTAACACTGCCCTGTCCTTCTGTGTTAGGTTGTCTCGTTTCCAGACGAACCAGGTTGCATATGTCGATATTTAGTTCAGGAGAGTCTTCAATAGTTATGATTCGTTCATCCTTAGGGATAAACTCAGATAATGCATTAAGAAAGGTTGTCTTGCCTGAGCCGGTACCGCCACAGACAAAAATGTTGTACTTAGACTTAACCAGACACTCTAAAAGTTTAATGGCTTTAGTATCAAGGGAGCCAAGTTTATGGAGCTTATCCATAGTAAGTCTGCCGGAACCAAATTTTCGTATGGTTATAACGGGACTGTCTATGGAAATAGGAGAAAGCACAATATTTACACGGGAACCGTCAATTAGTGATGTATCGGAAATAGGAGTCCGCTCATTGATTCTTTTATTTGTTGAAGCTGCAATTTGCTGTATAACATCGTTAATTTTATCCGGTGAAGAGAAGCATTTGTCAGACTTAATAAGCTGTCCGGCTTTCTCTATGTATATATTGTTGTTACCATTTACCATGATTTCAGTAATGTCGTCATCTTCTAAAAGTTCTTCTAAAATATCAAGTCCGCGTATACTGGCAAATATCCGCCTGCGAAGAGTTTCCATAGTGCATATGGGAATATATACACTTTTACTGTACTCTACAATTGCGTCATCTATAAGACTTTTTAATCTGTCATCATCTATGTCATCGGAAATATCAGCTTTTTGCAGTACGTTATTTCTTATTACTTCTAACATCAGACAAACCTCCTTTAATAATATTTTCAACTACAAATTCAGAAAGTTTTCCGTATTCAGGTGATGATTTAATTTTTTTTATTATATTATCAGGATTATCCGAGAGGCGATTCACATCAAGGTTAATAAGGGAGACTTCTACGATAGAGGTTAATAATTGGGATAATCCTGATAAATGCAAATAGTTATATATGTCCGTAAGTGGTGATAAATTATCACTTACAGGCACAAGGATTTTGTGGCAGCAGCTGAAATAGTCACATAACGGATTAAGGTAATCACCAAAATTGACAATTATGTAACCGTATCCGAATCTGCCGGCAAGAAAATGAAGGCAGGAGGAAAAAATCTCCTTTGGAAATGAAGAAATATCTTCGGCACTTCCGGGTGGGGCAATATAGTCAAACCCCATATCATGACAAATTATAGAGGGAAGCTTATCTGCTAAACTCTCTTTATTAGAACGGAAGTAAAATATTAAATCGGAAAAAGCTCCGTGATTTTCATTTTGAAGTTTAATAGGGGAAAATCTTGCCAGGTCAATGAACAAAACAGGCTTATATTCTGAGAGAACAGTGGCTGTGGCAAGACAATAAGAAGTCTGAAGTTGTAAATTATATGGGTTATACATACCTATAAATTTGAAATCATAGGGGGAGTATGAAATATCATCGTTTACAAGGTCACAGAAAAAGCTCAGGGGATGTTCGTCAGCAGTAAGATAAGTTGTACATTTGCCGGCGAGAAGCTTTTGGGCTTTATAAAAGATATCCTCAGGTGAATCATATTTTAAGATACGATATGGCATATTACCCGGATTATCACAGTGTGAATCGGCAAGAACTATAATGCGTTCTACGGAAATATGTTCTTTGACCAAATCAATATCAAGGTCGTCACTGATAAAAAGGATACGTAAATCATCTTTAAATTGAAACTGTGAAAGGGAATCAATATCTGTGAAAACTAAAAAACGGTTACGCAATCCGGTCTGATTATTAAGATAATTGGCAAACAATATACTATAAGTACTGTCGCTGTCAAGAATACCATAGAAAAATGTGCTCATACACAATCGTCTGATTAGAAGTAAACATATTATATGTGTAAAATAACAAAATGTCAATACATTTTTTACAAATTTTTCAAAACAGGAATATAATAGCAATTTCTGCCAATAATTATAGTAAAAGAATAAAAAGAGGTAATTGTATGAAGAGAAATAAAAAACCTACATATGAGGAATTAAGGAGGGAAGAACTTAAACAGGAGTTGGAGCAGGTGCAGGCAGCAATGGCATTAGCATATTCCAACCTGTCAAATGTTGTGGACCCTGACCT
The DNA here is from genome assembly GCA_015057425.1 of Lachnospiraceae bacterium. Lineage (GTDB taxonomy): Bacteria > Bacillota > Clostridia > Lachnospirales > Lachnospiraceae > SVEL01. The sequence continues at coordinate 38,633 of SVEL01000014.1, read as the reverse complement.
GATAGACTGTTATATATTTGAGCTTAATGCAATGCAAAAAAAACATAAATTTATACTAAAGCAGGTAAAGGATCAGTGCGTTTCTGCCGAAATAGTAAACAGATGAAAGGTTTATGACAAACCTTGGAAGGATAAGGAATTTGAAATGAACATTAATGAAATACAGAAGAATGACGTAAATAATATTTTTTCCGATAAGAAGGTGTCTTTTGAGGGACAGGGTAAGGTGAGCTCTGCGACAGAAGGCATCTTTTTAGGTGCATATTACAGCGCCAACGATGAAAAAAATAAAAGCGATATAATTTATGGCAAAAATGAAGGTCTTACACCGGAAAACGTAAATACAGATGAGGTCACAACCGAAGCAGATGCTATGGAACTTATCAGTAAACTCAGGGAAAATGTTACACCGGAAAGTTATTCAAAGATGGAAACACTTGGACTTGCTCCAAAGGAAGATGAAATGGGCAATATAGTAACTGTAAACGAGAGAATTCAGATACAGTTAGCTGCTTACTGTGATGATTATGCAGGAAGTGCTCTTTCAGTAAATTCAGCTGATGTAAAAGCAGTCATGGGTTCAGCGGCAGCAGTTGCAAAGGTAGAAAGTTCCGTGAAAAATGCAGTTGCGATGGCAGGAGATATACAGAAGTTCTCGGAAACAGGGAAACTTCCGGAGACAGCAAAGGCGTATTTACTTAAAAATTCTATGGAACCAACTATTGCCAATACATATAAAGCTGTTCACAGTAGTGTGGGAAGCAATCCGGATGTAGAAAAGATAAGCGATACCCAGTGGGAAAGCATGAAACCACAGGTAGCAGCCATCTATACGGAAGCAGGTATAGCACCGGAACAGAACGTACTTGAAGAAGGCAGGTGGATGATTGAAAATAATATTCCGCTTACTAAAGAAAATGTACTTCTTGCGTCACATATAAACAGTACAGACTTTGATATGACCGGGGAACAGATAACAAAATATGTTGAGGACGGAATGGCAGCAGGCATGGCACCGGAAGATGTAGTGCTTACAGAAGGAGGAACAATCCTTGAAAAAGCCGAAAATATGGTGAATACCGTCAATACTGTAACCCGCGATGATTTAAATTATATTGTTACCAATAATAACGAGCTTTCATTTAAGGCATTGAAAGAGGCAAAGGAAGCCATAGCTAAGGGCGAAAAAGTTCAACCGCTTAAAGATATGGAAGAACAGATAAAATATGCAAAAGCAGGACGTGTAATACTGGAAGCACAGCTTGTTATGACAGTAGGTTCATGCGTACAGATGATGAAACTGGGCATTAGTGCAGATACAATGGCACTTTCAGATGTAGTAGATAATCTTAAAAATATGGAAAAAGATTACTATAATGCATTCTTAACTAATACAGGCATACAGGCACAGGCAGCAGATGTAAGTCTTATGCAGGAAACAATGTACAGTGTAAATTATGTAAGTTACCAGCTTACATACAATCCGTACGAATTTGTCGGAAAAGCTTATGAAAATGAAACAAAGACATTAACTTCATTTACTGCAATGCAACTTGAAGCAACTTATGCCGGTGTGGGAACGGAAGTAAGAAAAGATTTAGGCGATAGTATTGTAAAGGCTTTTGAGCATGCAGACACTCTTCTTGCATCACTGGGCATAGAAGCCAATAGTGCAAATATAAAGGCTGCAAGAATCTTAGGATACAATTCCTTAGAAATAAATGAGCAGAACATTACGGCGATTAAGAATCTTTCTGCGCAACTTGATGCTCTCACGGAAAATCTTACACCACAGACGGTGGCAGAGCTTATTAAAAATGGAGTAAATGTATTAAATACAGAGATTTCAGTATTAAATGACAACCTTGAAATAATAAATGAAAGAAACGATAAAGGAACAAAAGAGAAGTACAGCAAGTTTCTTTGGAAGATGGACAAAACAGGTGAGCTTACAGAAGATGAAAGAAATGCATACATAGGAATGTACCGTCTTATTAACTGGGTAGGAAAAAATGACGGAAATGTAATCGGTGCATTGTATAAGCAGGGAAGTGAGGTTAATCTTAAGAACCTTTTGATGGCAGCGAGAACAAAAAAGGTTAAAGGTATTGACGTATCCCTTGATGATAAATTTGGTGTTACAGACCAGGTAACAAAGCTTGATGATATTGAAAGAGATATTAATAAAATCGTAACTGATACTGATGTAGTGGAATATGCAGAAAGTCTTATGCGGGAATCAGGAAAAGTCATAACACCGGAAGGCGTGTCGGATATATTGTCCGGTGAAATGCCGGGAATGCTTACGCCGGAACAGGTATATGAAAAGCTTGCCAACCATATAGAGACGCAGGATATGTCATATGCATCGGAACAGCTTGAAGATATGAAGCATTTAAGCGCAATGTCTGAAGAAACCGTTAAAGCAATTATAGACAATAATATGCCGGTTACAGTTAATAACCTTCTGTCCGCGGGTATGTTATATGGTAATACAAAAGGCGCATTTGATAAGCTTCGCGGTTTGACGGATACATCAGCAGTTGAAGAAGCTTTGTTACACGGAAGTGAAGAAGAGCTTAAAGAAGCAATTGATAATATGGCTTACGATATTAATTCTCGGACAGAGAGTTTACAGACAGAAGTATATCCGGGATATGACTATTTTAAGGAAGCAATTTTTGCAAGTAATATAATGAGTACAATGGCCAATATGAGCCGCAACAGAAATTATGTTGTAGAAAGTACCATAAATGATAAGTCGACGGTTATAAAGTTGTCTGTTGAAACAGGTATAAACCATAAAGTAAAGCTGTCCTATACAAATGAAACATACGGAGAAGTAAAAGCTGAGTTGACTATAGAAGGCGGCGTGCTCCGTGGTATCATAAGTGTAATGGGAGAAGAAATAAGAGAATCCTTGGCAGAAAAACTTAATATGCTTGCTGAAAGACTTGAAAGATACAACTTTGAAGAAGTAAATATCAAAGTTGCAGCTATGTGGGAAGCTGATAGCGTTGCTCTAAATCCGTCGGAAGTTGCCAATGGAGAAAATGCGGATATGGAAGATAGCAACAACATCAGACTGTACGATATGGCAAAAGATATAATCGCGTGGCTGTAAAGGGTTAAGAAAGTAAATCTTTCTGCCGATATCTTTATTAGACTAATCGTAAGAACGTAACGGACAAAGGTCCGGGAATGGAGAAAGATATGAGAATTTATACAAATATGGCAGCTATCAGAGCCGCAGTATATCTTGATAAAGCAGATAAGAAGTCATCAGATTCAATAGCAAGACTTTCATCAGGTTATAAAATCAATACATCAGAAGATAATCCTGTAGGAAGAGCAATTTCCAATAAATTAAAAATGCAGATTAATTCTCTTGAAAGATCTATCCAGAATGCATCCGATGGTGTTTCAATTGTACAGACAGCTGAAGGTGCATTGGGTGAAATACATGCAATGCTTGAAAGAATGACAGAACTGGCAGTTCAGGGTTCTACAGATACGTACACAGATTACGACAGAACTGCAATACAGAACGAAATAGACCAGATTCTTGATGAAATTGACAGAATAGCACAAGATACAGACTTTAACGAAAGACCTATTCTTGACGGAACATTATCAAGAAAGGCATATGCAGAAGGAATTAATACAATCGAACAGCTTTACATAGATGAAAGTGTAACTGAAGGCCGTTATGGTTTTTCCGTAACATCGGAACCTGAAAAAGCAGAATATTCATCAGCAGGATTTGCATCAAATGTAGTACCTGCAGGAGCAGGCGGAAGTATCAGTTTAAATGGTGTTACCATTTATATAAATGAAGGTGATTCTATAGATGATGTATATGCAAAGTTAAAGGAAGGTTCATATACGGCAGATGTTCAGATGTTATCACCATCCGGGAAGGCAGCAGTTGGAGAGCCGATTACATTTACTCAGATGTATTACGGCAGCCACAAATCCATCAGTATAGATTGTTCAACTAAGGGATTGGCAGATTTCCTGGGAATGGATAAAACTGTTGATGAAAGAGGAAAAGATACTGAAGTAACAATAATTCCTACAGATACAGGATTTACGAAGACAGCAAAGGTAACATCTCAGGGTGAATACGTAACATTTACAGATAAGTCAGACTTCGAAATGACATTGAGAATAGATGCAGGTACATTTACGGAAAAGCAGGAAAATGGCGAATGCAGAGTTGCATATAATGTAACAAGCGTTGGTGCTATGACTATTCAGTTAGGAGCCAATGAAGGTCAGCTTATAGACATAGATATTCCAAAGGTCTCAACAGAAACCCTCAGACTTGACGCGTTAAACTTCAAGACATCCGAAGGTTGTAGCGATGCTATTACTAAGATAGGCGATGCAATTGCACAGATTTCAGAAATCAGATCACTTATCGGTGCATATCAGAACCGAATGGAAGCATCAATTGCCAGCCTTAATGTAACTAATGAAAATATGACAAGTTCACTTTCAACTATTGCAGATGTAAATATGGCAGCAGAAATGACCGCTTATACTACACAGAACGTGTTGTCACAGGCAGCAACATCAATGCTTGCACAGGCAAATCAGGCACCGGAAAAAGTATTGCAGTTATTACAGTAACAGAATCTGTAAGAAAGGATGGTCACGGAAATGACAAAGGAGCAAATTCAAAATTTTACTGTAAGAATTGCAAATTGTAACAAAACAGAATTGGTAGTAGTGACTTATGATATTATTCTCACTTATATGGAAGAGGCAGAGAATAGTTATCATAAGGGAGATGTAGAAAACTTTCTTTTCAATATAAAAAAGGCAAGACAATATGTAAATAACCTTACATCAACATTAAATCTGGATTATTCTATCTCTCTTGAACTGCTTCGTCTCTATATGTTTATAGATAAGTCGCTGTTTACCAATATCATAAAAAAGCAGCCGGTTAATATGGAGTGCATGACAGATATGGTACAGAAGTTAAAGGCAGCATTTATAGAAGTGGCAAAGGAGGATAAAACAGGAGCCCTTTTAAATAATACATCTGAAGTATATGCGGGATATACATATTCCAGAGGAAACAGCAACAATATAAACTTAAATGAAATGGTAATGAGATAACATAAAGTGACATCCCTCGGGGATGTCATTTTTGATTATATGGAAATTTAGTAATTTTTTAGGAAGTATCATATTGCAAAAGGAGTTAAATGTAGTATAATAAAGGCGAATTTGAAAAATGAAGCTGCAAATCGGCAGTATTCTCGGATGGAGGACAAAATGATAAAATTAAGTAACAGCGGAGCATATCTTATCAATGGTTGCGAAGTTATTGAAGCAACAGCAGAAAATGAAGCTCTCTTAAAAAGTAAACTTGGAAGCAAGTACGAAAGTAAGGAAGAAGCTGCTAAAAATACAATTGCTTACGGTATTTTAGCTGACCATAATACATCAGGCAATATGGACAAGCTTCAGATTAAATTTGATAAACTCACATCACACGATATTACATTCGTAGGTATTATACAGACTGCAAGAGCATCAGGACTTGAAAAATTCCCTGTTCCTTATGTTCTTACAAACTGCCATAACAGTCTTTGCGCCGTAGGCGGAACGATAAATGAAGATGACCATATGTTTGGTCTTACATGTGCTAAGAAGTATGGTGGGGTGTATGTACCACCTCATCAGGCAGTTATTCATCAGTTTGCAAGAGAAATGCTTGCAGGCGGCGGCAAGATGATTCTTGGTTCAGACAGCCACACAAGATATGGTGCACTTGGTACTATGGCAGTAGGTGAAGGCGGACCTGAACTTGTAAAACAGTTATTATCACAGACATATGATATAAATATGCCGGGAGTTGTAGGAATCTACATGACAGGCGAGCCTGCTAAGGGTGTAGGTCCACAGGACGTTGCCCTTGCTATAATTGGTGCAGTATATGCAAACGGATATGTTAAAAATAAAGTAATGGAATTTGTTGGACCTGGTGTTGCAAACTTAAGTGCTGATTTCAGAATTGGTGTTGACGTAATGACAACAGAGACAACATGTCTTTCATCAATCTGGAAAACAGATGACAAGATTAAAGAGTTCTATGATATTCACGGCAGAAGTGAAGAGTATAAAGAACTTAATCCGGGAGAAGTTGCTTACTATGACGGTATGGTATATGTGGACTTAAGTAAAATTAAGCCAATGATAGCTATGCCATTCCATCCAAGTAACACATATACAATAGAAGAATTAAATGCAAATCTTAAGGATATTCTTCATGATGTAGAGAAAAAGGCTCTTGTTAGTCTTGATGGAAAGATTGAATATACACTTACAGATAAAATCAGAAATGGTAAGTTGTATGTAGAACAGGGTATTATCGCAGGTTGTGCAGGTGGTGGATTTGAAAATATCTGTGACGCTGCTGATATCCTTAAAGGAAAGAGCATCGGTGCTGATGAATTTACACTTAGTGTATATCCTGCAAGTACACCTATTTATATGGAACTTGCAAGAAACGGAAAGCTTGCTGACCTTATGGCGACAGGAGCTATCGTTAAGACAGCATTCTGCGGACCATGTTTCGGAGCAGGAGATACACCATCACACAATGCATTCAGTATCAGACATTCAACAAGAAACTTCCCTAACAGAGAAGGTTCAAAGATTCAGAACGGTCAGATTTCATCAGTTGCGCTTATGGATGCACGTTCAATTGCAGCTACAGCAGCAAACAAAGGTTATCTTACAGCAGCAACAGATATGGATGTAGAATACAGCGGACCAAAATATCATTTTGATAAGACAATATATGAAAACAGAGTATTTGACTCTAAGGGAGTAGCTGATCCTTCAGTTGAAATTAAGTTCGGACCAAACATTAAGGATTGGCCAAAGATGTCACAGCTTACAGACAATCTTGTTCTTAAGGTAGTATCAGAAATCCATGACCCTGTAACAACTACAGATGAGCTTATTCCTTCAGGTGAGACATCATCATATCGTTCAAATCCTCTTGGTCTTGCAGAATTTGCGTTATCAAGAAAGGATCCTGAATATGTAGGAAAAGCCAAAGAAGTTCAGAAAGCTGAAAAGGCAAGAATAGCCGGCGAAGATATGGCAGCAGCACTTCCTGAAATCGGCGAAATAATGGCGACAATTAAGAAGACATATACAGATGTTAATACTGAAAACACAGGTATCGGTAGTACAATTTACGCTGTTAAGCCGGGTGACGGTTCAGCCAGAGAGCAGGCAGCATCATGCCAGAAGGTACTTGGCGGTTGGGCAAATATAGCTAAAGAATACGCAACAAAGAGATATCGTTCAAACCTTATAAACTGGGGTATGCTTCCATTTATATATGAAGAAGAGATACCATTTACAAAAGGTGATTATATCTTCATTCCGGAAGTAGCGAAAGCAATAAAAGAAAAGAAAACAGAAATACAGGCATACATTGTAAAGAACGGAGAAATGAAACCATTCACCCTTACAATGGGAGAACTGACAGACGACGAAAGAGAAATCATCCTTAAAGGATGCCTTATAAATTACAACAATCGCGCACTGTAATGAGCCATAGCGAACACAATGTGTTCGCAGAATATAAAAAGGAAAACCGTGATTCAAGCTTGCTTGAAAATCACGGTTTTTCATTTTTTCTTCTATACTCCATTAAATCACCCGGCTGACAATCAAGTGCTCTGCAAAGCTTTGTAAGAGTAGATACTTTGATGGCTTTGGCTTTTCCTGTTTTTAATATGGACATATTGGCCAAAGTGATTCCGACTTTTTCAGCAAGTTCGGTAACGCTCATTTTACGTTTTGCCAGCATTACATCTATGTTAAATACGATTTCATCAAGTACTAATTCATCATCTTTATCTTTGATTTCTGACATTTTAAATCCTCCTTTTAAACCGTAAAATCACTTTCTTCCTGTAAAACAGCAGCCTTTCTCACAAGATGTGAAAGAGCGGCTGAAGTGACAGATATTGCAATACCCGCAAAAATAACAAATAAAAAGAGCATTATAACTCCAGGATGGTTGATGTTACAAATAAGAAAAACAATATTTACAATAAATACAAATGCACTATCACCGGCTGCCAGCAAAGAAACATATTTGAGATAATTGGCATTTTCTGTAGAGAAAGACTTGTCTTTGCCGATGTTGGCAGCAATTCTAAAAGCAAAAAATAAAACTATGTAACAAGGGATGCCGCTTACCCATAAGAAAATAAGCCAAGGATAAAAATAGTGTGTGCATTCAGGGTACTGGGCAATCAATTCCTGACCTAAAACGGGAATCAGATATGCATATACTATAAGACCGCAAATGCCCGTGCCTAAAATAATAATTTTTAACCAGTTAGATAAACTTTTTTGTTCCATGATAAACCTCCAAATTGTGTTATTTTGTCTGTCCAGACCTTTTATTTAACAAAAAAATAACACAAAAATTCCCGAATGTCAATCATTATTTATTGTAAGTCGATAAAATTGAATTGCTGTCGATGTTGCCTTGTGCAATCTGATTTTGAACCCAAAGCTGCAGGGAATCTACGGAAAGAGAGATTTTATTTAAGGTGTCCTGTATGGAAACGAAATCAGAAACTTCATCTTCTGTAATTTCTCCATCTACAGTAATATCAATTAATCGGTTTCGTTGTTTTTCAATAGTGTTTAAAGTAGAAAGCATTTCAAGAACAATCTGTGAAAGGTCTTTTAATTCTACTTCCGGTACATACTTTTGACCGATAGGACATTCGTGTGAACAATAGTAATTGGCCAAATCAGGTCTTTTGTAACATTCGCCCATTGCAAGAATTTCATCAGGATGAGGGGCGGACTTTTCACTTTCTATTTTTTCAATTCGGTCAGCAGAAATGTATGACAATAATTCACTTGCCTTATCTCTGGTTAATTCCATGTCCTCGCGAGCCAATTGGTAAATATTTTTATTTTCTTTTGTTGAACGTTTTCCCATAATTTACTCCATTCTAATCCTATTTCGTCGAAAAAGCGGAAATACAAATATCTAATTTGCAAAAAGTACAATTTTCAATGATATGTGGATATTATATACTTTAATTGTAATTGTTGTAAAGGAGTAGTTGAAATATTTGCTTCAAAAATGGCAATAAATATTTACTAATTTAGCGTAGTGATGTAAAATAGCAGAAAAGCATAGTTTTATAGGAGGAATGAAAAATGGAAACACAAAATACGAAAACAGGTATTACAAATGCACAGATTGCAAAAATTGTAGTCGGTGTAATCGCGGCAATAGTAGTTGTGATACTTGCATTTAATTGCGCATATCAGGTAAAGGAACAGGAACAGGCGGTACTGCTTACATTTGGTAAACCGTCAACAGTATCTGATTCAGGTTTACATTTCAAGATACCATTTGTTCAGGAAGTTAAGAAAGTAGATACAACAATCAAAAGTTTTACATTGGGATATGATGAAATATCCGGAAATGTAATCGAGGACGAATCATTAATGATTACATCGGATTACAATTTCCTTAACGTAGATTTCTTCGTTGAATACAAAGTGTCTGACCCAATACTTGCATTATATGCAACAGAGAGCCCGGAACTGGTTCTTAAAAACGTAGCCCAGAGTTCAGTTCGTACAGTCATAGGAAATTCACTTGTTGACAGCGTACTGACAACTGAAAAAGGACAGATTCAGTCAGATATATATGATATGATTACACATAAGCTTGATCAGTTAAATATAGGAATTTACCTTGTAAACATTACAATGCAGGATTCGGAACCACCGACAAAAGAAGTAATGGAAGCATTTAAAAATGTAGAAACTGCAAAGCAGGGTATGGAAACAGCTATCAATAATGCCAACAAATACAACAATGAAAAGATGCCTGCAGCAGAAGCACAGGTAGATAAGATTTTACAGGAAGCTGAAGCAACAAAACAGGAAAGAATAAACGAAGCAAATGCAACAGTTGCAGAATTTAATGCTATGTATGAAGAATATATTAAATATCCTGCAATAACAAAGCAGCGTATGTTCTTTGAAACAATGTCAGAACTTCTTCCATCACTTAATGTAATTATTGATACAGGTGACGGTGAAATAACAAAATTATTGCCATTAAGTTCATTTGCAGACTTTGAAACAACAACCGGAACAGTACAGCCGTAATAAAAGCAAAAGAACAGAAAGGAATGGTATAGCATTATGAAAAAGAATGGAATAAAAATAATATTAGCAGTAGCAGTTGTGTTGGTTGCCATAGTAGGGCTTTCATCAATATTTGTTACTCAGAAAAATGAATACAAATTAGTAAGAATGTTTGGTCGTGTAGACAGAGTTATCGATGAAGAAGGATTAAATTTTAAGATTCCGTTTGTTGAACAGGTAGATACGTTACCTAAGCAGGTTTTATTATATGACCTGCCTATGTCAGACGTAATCACAAGCGAAAAGAAGACAATGGTTGCAGACTTATATGTACTTTGGAAAATAGATGATCCGCTTAAGTTCGCACAGAGTCTTAGCGGTTCTATCGGAAATGCGCAGAGCCGTATAAATGCTAACGTATATGAAGCGTTAAAGACAGTCATCGGTTCTATGACACAGGCAGAAGTCATCAGTTCAAGAGATGGAGAGTTAAGTCGGAAAATTATTGAAAATATAGGTACATCCATGGATGAATACGGAATTGCACTTGTAGGAGTTGAGACAAAGCATCTTGACCTTCCAAGCGACAATAAGGCAGCTGTATATGAAAGAATGATATCTGAAAGATCACAGATAGCTGCACAGTATACAGCAAACGGTGAATCACAATCACAGATTATAAAGAACGCTACAGATAAAGAAGTATCAATTATGATATCAGATGCTAAGGCAAAGGCAGCTACTATTACCGCAGAAGGTGAAGCAGAATATATGAAAATACTTTCAGCTGCATATAACGATGCAGACAGAGCAGATTTCTATAATTTCATAATTTCACTTGATGCTGCCAAAGCATCACTTATAAATGGCAATAAGACACTTATCTTAGATGAGGACTCACCGATTGCACAGATTTTCTTAGGGGAATAATTATATACAGACATTAAGTACAGAGCGTCGCAACGCTGAAAAAACGTGAGTTATTCAGCATTGTGACGCTCTTCTGTTAATGAAAATAAAAAAATTAAAAAAAAGACTTGCTTTTTTAAAAACATTGGGGTATAATAACCCTTGCGTTTGAAAAACAACAAAAAAATGCGCGATTAGCTCAGTTGGTAGAGCACCTGACTCTTAATCAGGGTGTCCAGGGTTCGAGCCCCTGATCGCGCACTTCGAAGTACATTTTTTGAGGACGGAAGAGCCTTGGGGAATGTGCTTTTTTTCTTGCTATAAAGAAATGTTTCGTGTATAATTTATCTATAACAAACTAGTGTTACAAAAGAATATTTTACAGGAGAATGATAGATGGATCATAAATTTTCGAAGAACAGAAAATATTATACTATAAGTATATATGCCGTAGTAGGTATAATTGTAAGTGCAATTTTTATAAGACTCATATACAACTGGGCTGATACAATGTATATATTTAGGCAGATAGTAAGTATGGTAATGCCTTTTATAGTAGGTATGTTTATTGCATATATGATTAATCCTCTTGTAAAGCTCATCTCGGAAAAGTTTTTACTGAAGGTATGTAAGCTTAAGAAAAGAAAGTTAAGAGTGGCAATTGCAATTACTCTTTCATATATTATAGTTATAGGAGCCATAGCTGTTATATTGGTATTTGTTGTTCCGCAGATAGTAGACAGTGTTAAGGCACTTGGAGGACTCCTTGATACGGCAACAACAGGATATAAAAATGTTATGGTATTTCTTGAAGCTCTTGCAGAAAAGTATCCACAGCTTGGTGTAGAATCATGGATGGAACAGATAGAAGGAATACCTGCTATGTTAGCAGATACGGCTAAGAAAATCATTCCTAAACTTGTACCGAAAGTTTTCAGCACTTCTGTATCGGTTATTACCGGATTATCCAATACATTAATTGCTATAATGGTTTCCATATATATGCTTTTTGATAAGACAAGGATTGTAAATACCGGTAAGAAAGTAATATATGCGATTCTTGACAAAAAAAGGGGGACCGCTTTTCTTAAAACATTGTCAGAATGTAATGACATTTTTTCAGGCTTCATTGTTGGAAAATTTATAGATTCAGTTATTATCGGTATATTGTGTTTTATTATCTTAAGTATATTCCGTACACCATGTGCAGTAATCATAAGCGTAATTGTCGGTGTGACCAACATGATTCCGTATTTTGGACCGTTTATCGGAGCTATTCCGTCAATTATACTACTTTTATTTATTGATTTCAGATATGCCATATTATTCGCAATAATTATACTTATACTCCAGCAATTTGATGGTTTATATTTGGGACCGAGTATTCTGGGTGAATCTACAGGTCTCAGACCATTATGGGTAATCTTCGCCATAACTGTAGGCGGATATGTGGCAGGACCGATAGGTATGTTTTTAGGAGTGCCTACGGTAGCCGTAATTGCTCACCTGACAGAAGCATATATAGAGGCGAAGCTTAAGAAAAAGTCAATTGAGTTCAAGAAAAATGAGGAAACGGATATAGTTTATCTGGAAGAAAAGGACGAAACCAATAATAAAGGAAGCGATGTGGATGTCCTGCAAAAGGAATAAACGCAGTTTCATAAGAAAAATAGATATGTGGATATACGACAGACCCTGCCTGAATAAGAAGATAATCATTATTAAATCCTCTATAGAGGAAGTGTGCAGACTGTTGTGTGGCAGGTAAATTATAAAAATAAATGACAGGAATTTTGCTAAATAAGTAAAAGTCCTGTCATTTTTAATGTTAATTTTTTCTTTCAGCAATAAGTTTATGGATTGGATTGCCCATAGAAGAAAACTTTTCTTCATATTCAGTCATAATGTTACCCTGATTCATAGTTTCATCGTTGTGCAAATCGTAGGTATAATGTGTGACTTTAAAGGCGGAAAATGGTATTTCTTCTAAGGAGAAATTAAAAAGATCCGTATTATCAGTTTTAAATTCTACTATACCGCCTTGTTTAAGGATAGTGTCGTACCGACCAAAAAACTGACGGGATGTAAGTCGTCTTTTTGCATGTCTGTCCTTTGGCCAAGGGTCTGAAAAGTTTAGATAAATCTTATCAACTTCGCCTTTTTCAAAAACTTTTTCCAGGTCTTCCGCATCCATTCTGATAAAGAAAAGATTGTTAATATCCAACAATTCACGTTTCTCAATGGCACGGACAAGAACGCTTGAATATTTTTCTATACCAATATAGTTTATATCGGGATTTAAAGTGGCAAGATCAGTGATAAACCGGCCTTTTCCCATACCGACTTCTATCTGGATTGGGTTGTCATTGCCGAATAGTTCTTTAAATTTTCCTTTGTAATCTTCCGGGTTGTCTATGGTAAATGTACTGTTTGCAATGGTTTCGCGTGAACCTTTAACATTTCGTAATCGCACTTTTTTTCTCCTTTTTTGTTAAGTTAAAGAAATCTTACTATAATTTTTTATAAAATAAAAGATGTTTCCGACAAATTTCTATGGATTTTTTTTGAAAAAGTAGTATCATATAAATGTAAAATATATTAAGTGAACTTTTCGAAAGGAAAATATTACTTTATGCGTAAAATAATAAGCATAATCAGTATGTGCTTTATTATACTGGGGATATTTGATTTGCCGGTATATGCAGACCAGTTATATTGGCCGGAAGCACCGGATATATATGGACAGGCTGCTATATTGATAGATGCGGAAACGGGAGCTGTCCTATATGAAAAGAATGCAGACGATGTTATGTATCCGGCAAGTATAACAAAGGTAGTCACGGCCATTGTTGCGATTGAAAATGCATCACTTGAAGAAACAGTAACCTTTTCGAAGAATTCTATCTATTCTCTGCCATATGATGCAGCGAGAATCGGTATTGTTCCGGGAGAAGAAGTAAATCTTTTGGATTGTCTCTATGTTCTTGTTTTAAGGTCTGCCAATGAAGTTGCAAACGGATTGGCAGAGCATGTGGGAGGCAGTGAAGAAGAATTTGCAAAGCTGATGAACGAGTATGCAAAGGAAGCGGGAGCGGAAAATACCAATTTTGTAAATCCAAGCGGACTTCATGATGATAATCATTATACAACGGCCAGAGATTTTGCCAAGATAGCCAAACAGGCAATTAAAAATGATGTCTTTTGTCAGGTTTGGGGTGAAGATGCATATAGAATGCCGGCAACCAATAAAAATGACAAGCCTTATTCCATATGGCACAGACACAATATGATAGTATCAACCAGAAGTGCTTACGATGAAAGAGCTATCGGCGGAAAGACAGGAACTACGGGGCAGGCCGGAAGCACACTTGTAACTCATGCAAAGTATGGGGACTTATCGCTTATATCCGTAGTTTTAAAATCCAATACAGACAATGTATATAAGGATACAAAGAAGCTATTGGATTATGGTTTTACAAACTTTGAAAGAACAACGGTATCGGATGAGACTTTTGGAACATTGCTCAACAGCGGAAGCTTTTTTTCAGAATATAATGGTATATTTAAGAGTTCAAGCAATGTAATAGGTCTTGTAGAAACAGATATAGTTATTGCAAAGGGAACTGAGCTTAAGGAATATGAAAGAAAAGTTTCTTATAGTGATACAACTGAAGGTGGAATACTTGCCAATATTGAGTTTTTTGGTAACGGAAAGTTTCTCGGAAGCGTACCGGTTAAATTGACTGCCGGTTCTAAAGATAATTCACAGGTTGGACCGTCAGTGCCTATAGTAAGCGACATTCCCAATGAAACTAATAAGCGGGAAGTTATAGAAATCAAGTACGTTTTTATGGTGTTGGCAGCGATTATTCTGTTAATATTATTTATTATCCTGATTATAAAGATAGCAAAGAAAAGAAAGTCCAGACGATACAACTACGTAATGTCGGGAAGAAGAATAAGAAAACGTTACAAATATAGAAGAAGATAAATGGAGGTAGAGATATGAATTGGGTAGCACCTATAAAGGATGAACAAACATTAGTAACATTTCAGCAAAAGTTAAGAGAGGTCGATGATAAGTATTACATTATGTTTATGATCGGTGTGGAGACAGGAATGTCATTGCAGAACATATTACAGTTAAAGGTTAAAGATGTTCTTAACAAAGATGTAATCAAGGCAGTAATAGGAACAAAAAGTATTGTTACAGAATACCATGTTCCTGAAGATGTGAAAAAGATTATCAGTGATTTCTGTAAAAACAAGAAAGCAAATGATTATCTTATAGTTGGTTATCTGGGAGATTCACAGCCGGTGTCAAGAGAACAGGCATACAGAGTTCTTAGAAGTGTAGGTAAAGAGATAGGTTTAGCATCTATAGGTGCTCAGACTATGAGAAAGACATTTGCATGGAGATACTATAAGAGAACAAATGATATTTACTATTTACAGAATGCATTTAACCATGCATCTCCTTCAATCACTTACAGATACATAGGTGAAAAGCCAAATATCCAGATTATTCTCAAAAAAATGTCTCCGGAAGAGAATGAAAGAAGCCGTTATATGTTATATAAGAATAATAGCGGTATTACCAGAATATCCAATATTGTTGATGAACTTACAACAATAAAAGAGCAGTTTTCAAATCCGGCAAATTCAGATGCATTTTACGGAAAAGTTGATTGTCTTTTAGTTGAACTTGAAAGCATTATGGAAGCATATAAGAATAATTAATAATTATAGTGATTAGGAAAGACCGGTTCGTTGGAACCGGTCTTTATTTGTTATATACATATTATAGATTTGCAAATAATGCAGCTATTTCATCTTCCGATAAAAGTCCGTTACTTTCAGGAACAGCTTCGAATGGTGAAGGTTCCGGAGCAGGAGTTTCTTCGACTTCCGATTCGGAAATCTCTTCGGAGGTTGTTTCCTCAATTTCGATTTCGGACTCAAACGATTCTATAGTTGTTTCGGTTTCTTCCTCTATATACGAGAAGGCTTCGGTAACTTCAGGAACTTCCTCGACAACCGGGATTTCATCAGTTAACTGAATCTCCTCAGCTATCGGAGTTTCTTCGAAAGCAGGAACTTCGTCAGCAATCTGAATCTCCTCAGCTATCGGAGTTTCTTCAAAAGCAGGAACCTCGTCAGCAATCTGAATCTCCTCAGCTATCGGAGTTTCTTCGAAAGCAGGAACTTCGTCAGCAATCTGAATCTCCTCAGCTATCGGAGTTTTTTCAAAAACAGGAACCTCGTCAGCAACAGGCATCTCGTCAAAAGCCGGAGTTTCCTCTAATGATGATACGGCGCTTACTGACTGACCGAGAACTTCTTTAACACTTTTGACTAATTCAGCATTTGACTTAACCAATTCATTAACCGTAACAGCAGCCTGAACTTCTTTGGTGAGACGTTCATTGGACTTGGCAAGCTTGTCTACTAATTGAGAGATATCTGATGATGAAAAGTCAGAACCGGAAGTTTCTATACGCTTTGCCATTTCTTCGTTGTTCTCACGGATGAGATTAGTCATTTGCTGCTGATTTTCTGACATTTTAAGTACCAGATACTTTATGGCTTCTATATTCTGTTCAGACTTTGTTTCTAACATAGCCGAGTTTTTCTTTGTGGCAAGGTAAAGAGCTTTTTGAGTTTTAATAAGCATCTCATTCTGTTCATAACGTTGCTTTTGAACTTCCATATAAGTATCCATAATGCCTTCAAAAGCAAAGAATCCCATAATTATGGCAACTAACCCGATTCCTATGAGCATAAATATATCTTCCGGATAGGTCATAATCCAATATATTTCGAATAAAATAGCTATAAGGAACAGAATTATGAAAATTACTGTATTAACCTTATGAGGGCTTTTGTTTTTATTTTCTTCCATACACACTCCATTCTGATAAGAAAATCTTATCGGACAATATAGTAAGAGTATAACACATAATTAACCATACTTCAAATAAAATCAAAGCTAATGTTGACTAAATAAACATATTCGAGTAGAATATTAGATGAAATTTTCAGATGATTTAACTTTTAACTGATATGCCTACATAGTTAAATGGATATAACAAGCCCCTCCTAAGGGCTAGTTGTAGGTTCGATTCCTACTGTGGGCATTATTTTTATTTAAGGAAGTAATATTGATGCATAAGTATTTGAAAGCAATCGGGTTCGGGGATTCTGTTTCCAAGAAGGACTTGGTTGCTGTTTTACAAAAATATATGAATTATAAGGAATCTATGGAGGATGAATTATATATAGGAGATGACGGCAGTAAATGGGCTGAAGTGAAAACCTACTATGGTGATAACTTCGGTATAATTTGGTGTGGTCATCTTGTTGATGAAAAGGAATTTGAACTTGATTATTATATGCCTTTTGTAGATGGAGTATATGATACAAAAGAAGAACAGCCATCTATAGAAAGTAAGAAAGATGTTGGAGTTTTTCTGGGTATATGTGATGATATAAGAATAGGAGTATCACTTATCTTTCAGGTTCAGAATTCAAGACAATGCTATCAGTGGATAAAGGAGAATAAGGAATTAAGTGTTCCTGCGGTGGCATTTTCGGGATTATCTCTGTCAGGAAGAGTTCTTTTGCCTATTATCAAGGAAGAGAAGAATGAGAATGAAAGAAAAGAAGAACTTCAAAACCGTATGGAGCTAATCACCGCTGCACGTAAAGGTGATGAAAGAGCCATTGAAACGCTGACGCTTGAAGATATGGATACATATTCAAAACTTTCAAGAAGAATAATGTTTGAAGATGTATTTTCCATAGTTGATTCAAGCTTTATGCCATACGGCCTTGAATGTGATCTTTATACAATTGTTGCTGATATCGTGTCGGTGGAAAAGACTATCAACATAATAACCAAAGAGGAAGTTTATGGATTGGTACTTTCCTGCAACGATTTTATTTTTAACATAATGATAAATGCAAAGGATCTTATGGGAGAACCACTTGCCGGCAGAAGATTCAAAGGGAATCTGTGGCTTCAGGGAACTATTAAGGATTTAGGTTAATTGTCTCACCATTATATACCTGTTCTATAAGAACCTTGGCTTTTGCTATAGTTTCTTCATTGAGTATGATTACTGAGCGTTTACCTTTCGGTGAAGTGTAAGTGTATTCCATAGAACCGGAGCCGTCAACGCTGAAAGTCTGTATATTCCATGAGGACATATCATTTATCTGCATCTTTATCAAAGAAGAAATTTCATCTGAAGTAAGGCTTGTCTGGAAACTTCCGTTAATACTGTTTATGATTTCAGTGTAGTTTGTAAGAAGTTTAGATGAAGCCATTTTCTTTATTACGGCAGTGATAACTGCCATCTGATTCTTACCACGCTGTCTGTCACCGCCCGGAAGAGATTTTCTTTCACGACAGAAGATTAATGCCTGTTCACCATTAAGTTCATTGTATCCTTTTACAAAGTCATATCCACCGGATGAGAATTTGTACTGTGAATATACATTGACACCATCTAAAGCGTTAATTATTTTTGTAAATCCCGTAAAGTTAACGCGGAAGAAAAAGTCTACATCAAGACCATATAATTCCGATAAAGCGCCTATAGACGAATCGATACCGTAAATTGCTGCATGTGTAAGTTTATCCTTCTTACCATATGAGTATGGGTTTACTACATAGGAATCTCTCGGTGTGTTTACGAGAAGAATCTGTTTTGTTTTAGGATTAATAAATGCAAGAATATTTACGTCACTTCGACTTGTTTTGGTAATCTTTCCGTATACGTCAATTCCGCTTATATACATGCAAAACGGATCCTTAGTTACATCCGGGCGTACATATGTGTTATCAGGTAAGGTGGTTGGAATTTCCACTTCGTATTCCACTTCTTTTATTACTTTTGTAAGAGTAGCAAAGTTAAGAAATTTATTTCGCATATCGGCATCAAGGTGGTCAATCAGAGAACTGTCAGTAATAAGTTCGATGTATGCCGTATTTAATATAAGGGCATTGATATCGCCGTTAAATAATGCAATTACACCATCTTCGTAGGTTTCATATTCTTTAGTTTCGAAAGAAATTTCCAAGGATTTTTTAAGGTCATCAATGTATTTGGTGGAACTTTCAAGGTCAGCACCGCCCAAGTATCCTATAAGATAAGCATCTTCATCTTTGATGGTTGTATCTTTATCAGCAAGGGAATACAAAGCCATTACGTGGGTCTGTGTTCCTGCATTTCCTATGTCATCTACCAGGTTATCAATAGGTCGAATGTATTTTCCATATATAAAAATCAATACGACAGGTATTATTATCGCAAAGAGTTTAAACGGAATGGAAATCTTCGGATAAAACTGGGTTAAAAATGTTATAAGGAACAATATGAATAAACCCAGTGCAATAATTCCAAAATATTTAAGCGGAAGAATTTGAAGTTCCGCAATGAAACTTAAAAATACTACTGATATTATAAGTTGTATAAGAGCAAGGATAAGTCCTAAGGACTTTCCTGAGATAAATTCAATTATCGGACTTCTTTTTTTTGTTTTCTCAGCCATAAGTAATCATCCTTTTTAAAAATATTTACTTGTATTTTATTACCGGTATATACAAAAGTCAACAAAAAGAGACAGATTTAAAGTAGTGGCGCAAGTTCTGTTCTGGAAGAGATATTTATTTTATGATACGCTGATGATAAAAATTTATTTATGCAACTTTGACTTACAAAGAGCCTGTCTGCAATCTCTTTGTTGGTAAACCCTTGTGAGGCAAGACGTAAAGTTTCGTATTCTCTCGGACTAAGAGTGTTTAAAGAACATAGTTTCTCGTTTTCATTCGGTTCCGTTATAAATGCTAAATAAGAATTTCGTGATATTGATGAAAAGATAATGTGAAGAGAAATAGTATATCTTGCATTTACGGTATTATTTATAATGGTAAGACCGGATATGGTCTGTTCACTTCGGGAAGAGGTTATTTCGGTAAGCTTTCTCAGTAACTCGATGACAGATATATTACGATTATCTAAAAATGCAGCAAGATATGGTGACACATATGCGATTTGCTGATTATCAATACGACAACAGTTAAAATCATGGTAGGGTACTAAATCCTGGTTGCCATTTTTTGAAGAAAGAGTACACTTAAATTCAGGAAATGAATTTGTGGACTGTATATCTATAATAATATCAGTAAAGTTTCCGTCAGCACAAGGGATACTTACTGTATAATGTTCCCCTTTGTAATGAGAATATGTATTATTGCGAAGGTAGGTTCTGTAAATAAGGTTCAGGTGGTCGATAAAATCTTTAGGAAAGAAGTTTTTAATATCACAACCGATAGATTTATCTGACAGACCGCATAAAGCTAAGAAGCGGCGGTCTGCAGATGATAAGATATATTGAGATTTTTCATTAAGTGTTATAAGACAATCATGAGATGAACTAGGTGTTATATCTGTCATTTGTAAAACTCCGAAGATTATTGTGGCGGTTACGAATATGTATGTTTTTAGGATTAATATAGCAACAGCCCCTTGCAGTACAGAAAATTTCTGTATCAGTGTATTCCCTCAGAGTGTCTCGAATGTTAGATGTAACCTTTCTGTATAAGCGTTTAGTTTTGTCATCAACTATTCTGTCAGGCCATAGAGTTTTAATGGCTTCTTCCGTCGATACAGGCTGACCCTCTCTTGCGGTACAAAGAGCAAGCAGGTCATTAGATCTGGAATTTGAAAAATGCACGACATTTTGTCCAATTATTAATTTAAATGTGTCTGCGAGCTCGCCACAAATATAATGATTTTGATTTGTTGCAAGGACAACTGCACGATTTACGGCATACTCAATATCATATACATGGAAAGGTTTAGGAATAAATCCGTCAGCCTTAATTAACATTGCGTCAAAGCAGCTTTCCTTTTTAGAAGAGATATAGATAAGGATTATATCCGGATTAATGTTTCTCAATAATTGACCAAGATCAATGCCATTGACTGCAGGCATATCTATATCGAGAAAAGCGAGCTGAACGCAGTTGGTTTCAGTATACTTTAAAGCATCTATAGGCTCTGTAAAGCCTTTCAAATTTAGAGAAAAACGATTTTTGCACACATCTAAAAGCATTTCCATACATATTTGGCTATCATCAACGATAATTGTATTAAGCATAAAACACCCCAATGGTAAAATTCAAAAACAAGGTAACATATGCTGTTATTATATGTCAATAATTGATAAATTCGTTACGAGAATACGAAAAGTCGTTGATTCTTAAGTAATCAACTATTATAGAAATAAATTCTGAATTAGTAGGTTTTCCTTTGTGATAGGCAATGCTGTGTCCAAAGTATTCTGTAAGAATTTCTATATTTCCACGACTCCAGGCAACTTCGATGGCATGTCGAATAGCTCTTTCCACACTTGCAACGCTCGTATGGTACGAATTTGCGATTTCAGGATAAAGAGATTTGGTGATTGAGTTAAGTAATTGTGGTTTATATGTCGAGATAATAATAGCTTCTCTTATATAGTAGAAGCCTTTAATATGAGCAGGCAGTCCCAACATATGCAGTAGCTCCGTTACCTTTAGTAAAAGAGCGCGATCAGTATTATTCATATTGTAAAATCCTCCTTGTACTTGTAAAATTTGATGCTACGTAATAAGTAATGCGCACAATTTGTAATATAATGTCTTTAACCGGTGTTAAAAGAATTATATCATCGAAAAATGTCTATAGGTATTGTCCGACCGTATATAAAAGGGTGGCACTTCGGTGGTATTTCTTGAAAAAGAATGTTAAATCTGTTATGCTTAGAAAAGCTGATAAAGATAAATGACGATGATTTGGAATGGAAAGGATAGAAATGCTTATGAGTAATCAATATGAGATAATTGCATTAGACCTTGATGGAACTCTTACTAATAATAAGAAGGAAATCACACCGGTGGTTAAAGATGCTATATACAGATTAAGAGATGCGGGAAAGAAAGTGATTCTTGCTTCCGGAAGACCGACGGAAGGTATATATTACCTTGCTGATGAATTGGAAATGGATAAGTATGGCGGATATATTCTTTCTTTTAACGGTGGTAAGATAATAGATTATAAAACAAAGGAAGTATTATATACACAGACGGTTCCCGAAAGACTTGTACCGGCTATAAGGGAATTTCTTGAGGATACCCATTGTGTGGTTAACACATACAAAAATGGAGCTATTTACACAACAGACCCAAATGATGAATATGTAAAGAAAGAAGCATTTATAACCAAGATGCCGGTTATAGCACCTATTGATTTTTGGTCAGAGATAGACTTTGGAGTTAATAAATTTCTTCTTACGGCTGAGCCGGATTACGCAAAGGATATTACTTATGAAATGGCAAACAGATTCTACGGTAGCCTTAATATATTCCGTTCAGAACCTTTCTTTATAGAGGTTTGCCCTCCGGGGATAGATAAAGCGAGGTCTCTTGATAAGCTTTTGGAAAAGATAGGGTATACAAAGGAGCAGCTTGTTGCCTGTGGAGACGGATATAATGACATAACTATGATTGCTTACGCAGGAATGGGAGTTGCCATGGCCAACGGTTGCGATGATGTTAAGGCAAAAGCAAAATACATCTGCCCTTCCAACGAAGAAGATGGAATAGCAGATGTAATTGATAAGTTTTTCTTAGCTGATTAAGTTTTATAGAATTATTCCCAAGTTCTTATCATTTCATTAAGAAGACTTACGGAATTTTTAATGGCCTGAGCTTCAAATGTTGGATAATCAACAGAAGCGCTGTCATCAGCCTTGTCTGAAATTGCACGGATGATAATAAAAGGAATATTATTTAAGTGGGCTGCCTGAGCAATGGCAGCTCCTTCCATTTCCGTACAATCACCGTTAAATGTTTTGACAAGCCACTCTTTTTTTGCCTTGTCTGATATAAACTGATCACCTGTAACTATACGTCCTTCAAAAACTCCCAAGTCAGGATTTATGGTATGTATAGCCTGTCCTGCAAGAGAGATAAGGCGTCTGTCACCTTTAAATACGGAAGTTTCCATACGCGGAATAATTCCGTAGTCATATCCGAAAGCCACAGCCTCCATATCGTGCTGAAGAGCATCTTCTGACAAAACGATGTCTCCGATGTTGATATCTGCATTGAGACTTCCGGCAATTCCCGTATTAATAATAGCTGAAACATTGTAGATATCTGCAAGAATCTGAGTACATATGCCTGCATTTACCTTTCCTATGCCTGAGCGGACAATTACAACATCCTTTCCGTGTAATGTTCCCTTATGAAAATCCATTCCGGCCTTTGTCGTTACTTCTGCATTTGTAAGCATGGATTTAAGTTCATTTACTTCCTCATCCATTGCACCGATAATTCCTATCATAGTAAAATTCCTTTCCTATTTATGTTTGTACGATTATTTGCTATATATAAGATTGCTGTCATCAGCATTATATAATGCGTTATCTAAGTATTTTCCTGCGATGTATTTAGCCATAGGAAGATTCATATCCAGATAATTGCCGCAATCCTTTGCACTTGCTCCGGGAACTTCCCCTTCAAAGTCACGGACAAATTCATACATCTCTACGACCAAAGGAAGTACATCCTTTGAAGTAAGGTCACCTGCTAAAACCATATAAAATCCGGTTCTGCAACCCATCGGACCAAAGTAAACAGTCTTATCGGCGTAGTCCTTGTGGTTTCGGAGGAAAGTAGCACCAAGATGTTCTATGGTGTGAATTTCGGCAGTATTCATAACAGGTTCAAAATTAGGTCTTGTCATACGAAGGTCAAAGGTCGTAATAATCTGGCCATTTATATTGTCTTGTCTTGAAACATACACGCCCGGAAGGAGTTTTAAGTGGTCTATTGTAAAGCTTGCTATTTTCTTCATAATCTATATCAGTCCCTTTCATTTAAATCTTATTTTATGGAAAATGTCATTAGGTATCGGCAAATTCCGTTCTTTCGTGTATAATGTTATCATATTTTTTTATTTTATTGCAACACTTTTGGAAATATTTCACACTTATATGGTGTAAGATACAAAATTTTGTACCAATATTAAGTATTGGAGGTTGGGAGAAGATTATGAAATGCGATGAAAATCTGGTTAAGCGCGCTATGACCGGTGATGAAAAGGCATTCGAAGGTTTATATATGCAAATGCATGGAGATATGTACAGATTTGCGTATTATATGCTTGCGAATAAAGAAGATGCCGTTGATGCCGTAAGTGAAGCTGTTATTGATATTTACAAATATATCGGTTCACTTAGAACATATAAAAGTTTTTCTTCATGGTGCTTAAAAATCTTATGGACCAAATGCAAACAGAAGCGTAAAGAGTATGTGGACAGGTCAGAGGAAATGATGCTTGAGGAAACAATGGAAATATCAGCTTCTGATAATATGGAAGAGCATTACATAGAAAATGTTTACCTGAAAGAGCAGTTGATGGCATTAAATGAAGATGAGCGGACAATAGTTCTGTTAAGTGCTTTGTATGGCTATAACAGTAAGGAAATAGGAAGACTTATGAATCTGAATAATTCTACTGTAAGGTCAAAGCAAAAGAGAGCACTTGAAAGATTAAGAGAAAGGATTGAAGCTTATGGAAGATAAGGATATTTTGCAGAAGATAAATAATATGGCAATGTCTTTGGAAGTACCGGAAGAGTTGTCACAGGAAAATATAAGTAAAAAGCTGCCTCCTATAATATATCCGGAGCAGGTTAGAAAACAGAGAAATAAAAATTACTACAAAAATGCGATAAAATGGACGGCAGCAGTTGTTGGTCCTATAGCTGCAGCAGTAATACTGATGGTTGTATGTTTAAAGACCGTTGGTATTATGGGTATCAAACACGGTGAAAATGGATTTTATGCAGACCATAGTATTCTTGGAACTGTTAAGGCTGAAAATGGATTTTATACGCTTAAATCCTACGACAGCCTGAAGCTGCTTATGGAAAGGCAAACTACGGCAAACGGTATCAATGATATTGTAAGTCTTGAATTTCTTAAAAGGTTTTCTTTTGGGGTGGCAAAGGAAGAAAGTAATGGGGAACTTAGAGGTGATGGAGGGGCACCAGGCTCCTATGTTGATACAGAACTTCGTACGGAAGGAGTTAAAGAAGGTGATATAACAGTTACAAACGGAAAGTATATTTTCGCCTATGGAGATTCTGATGATTATTGTGACAGATATGTTAGGATTATTGTTCCTGAAGGCGAAAGTACCAAACAGGTAGGTAAGATAGATATAGGTACGTACGCAGGGCAGTTCTCATTTGGAGAGATGTATATATATGACGATATGCTCATAGTTGCGGGGTATGAAACAGAGTATATTGAGACTAAGGTATCTGAATGGTCATCAGTTGTAGAAAGCATAAATAAAACAAAAATCATATTCTTTAATGTGGAGGATGTGGAAAACCCGCAGCATATTTCTACTTTAGATATGGATGGTTACTATGAAAGCTCCAGAATAAAAGACGGATATTTATACATCTTTTCAAGTGTGAGATATACAGAAGATGATGCAGATATCTGTCCCGAGGTAAATGGTCAGATTATTCCTAATGAAAATGTATATATAGGAAATATTTTTTCGAAAAATTCAGGAAGAAGTGTAAGTATTGCCTACAAGATAATGGCATCAGTATCACTTGAAAATGTTACGGAGTTTGTTTCTTCAATAGCAGTTGTTTCCAACGATTCTCAGGAATATTATGTAAGCACGGAACATATATACATGTATTTCCAGATTTCACCATGGTTAGTTTGCAGCTGTCAGCGTGCAATGTATTCGCCGGATGAACTTGGCAATGCACACATTATGAAGATAAGCTATGATGATGGAAAGATAATGCCGGCAGGAACGGTTACAGTAGATGGTGAAATAGATGATACCTACTGCATTGATGAATATAACGGATACTTAAGACTTGTGGTTACGGTATATAATAAATCGGATAAAACATCTAATTCATTATACATCTTTGACGAGAACCTGGAGATTGTAAGCTCATTAGGCAATATTGCCGAAGGTGAAGTTACAAGTTCAGCATTATTCTTAGGTGATATTGTATATTTTGTAACACATGTAAGAAGAACGGATCCTTTATTTAGTGTTGATGTTTCAGACCCTAAAAATCCGGTTATCCTTGGAGCATTGAAACTTCCGGGATACACAGATTATATGAGAAAATGGAATGATGATTTACTTCTTGGCTTTGGATATAATGAAGGTACAAGTGAAAAACTTACGCTTTTTGATGTAAGTAACCCTGCAAACCTTAAGGAAATATCTACGGTTGATAGTGATGGAGAATATGTTTATTATTATATGCAGCCTGAAAATTATAAGGCTAAGTTAATAAGTCCTGAGAAAAATGTAATAGGATTTTATGCATTTAAGATGCCTAAAGATGGGTATGTGGATGGCAACTATGTTCCGTCATATGAGATATATTGCATAGATGAAAACAATACGTTGCAGCTTAAAGAAAGCATTAGGTTACATGATAATCTTGATTATTGGGATTACGAAGAATATGCTTATTATGTAAGAGGAATCTATATTGATGATTACATCTATGTAGTAGTACCGGGAAGACAGGTTATTGTTTATGATGTTTTACAGGATGTGATAATAGCTGATATAGATTTATAGAATATTTTGTGATCATTAGAAGTATAATCCGGATAGATAAACCTGAAATTACCTATTTGTAACGTGATAACAAGATATTAGTAGGTAAAAATCGAGTACTTTTTGATATGAATACCTACCAGCAAAATAGAATACTGTGTTTAGTAGGTAAAATTTGTCATAAAAAATTAAAATTTACCTACTAAATCAAGTTGGCTAATAAGCGAGTAGGTAATTTTGAATATATATGGTCGAAAATTACCTATTTTGACAAGAAACTATACATAAAAGTAGGTAATTGATTAAGATAAATTCCAATATATAAAATAAGTTGATAAACTTGAATATGTCGAACAGTTAACCGCAGCCCCTTGATTGGTGCTGCGGTTGTGTTTTTTTGCTACATATTTTTCTTTGCTTCTTTAAGTGCTCTTGCAAGCTGGTCAGGACACGAAGTTCCCCTGCCGCCGCAGTCAGTTCCTTCGAGCTTTTCGATTACATCATCAATTTTCATGCCTTCTACAAGCTTCGCGATTCCCTGGGTGTTACCGTGGCAGCCTCCTAAGAATTTTACGCTTTTTATAATATCGCCATCTAATTCGAAATCAATTGCCATGGCACATGTTCCTCTTGTTAAATATCTCATATTAAGTAAAACCTCCATTCGATGAATCTTTAAGGTATGCCCTTATGATAGGCATCTATAGTATGTTGTTATAATACGTCATTGTGATAGGCATCTAAGATTATATCATATGTAGTATAGATTTGAAAATACCTCATAAATATTTTGTCAGAATTTAACGTACGAAAAAGGATGACATAAAAGCATAATGATAGTATTTTTAATAATAGGGACAGGATAAGTTTATTCTGATTATTTATTATCGAGGTAGAAAATGGGAGAAAATATATTAATATATGGGGTCATCGGTATTGAAATTATAGCCGTTTTTCTTCAATTGACGCTATGTATTCACTTTACTAATCTAAAAAACGCAAGTAAGAAAATGCAGTTAACTTCAAATGGTACCTTAAAACAAATGAAATTGAAGTATGAAAATTGCATAAAACTGAATGTGTACATTCCCGATATGGACATTTTTATAAAAAGGTATATGGATAGCGAAAAGGTTATGGGAATTCCCGTAACATACATAGAAAATGTCAATTGTTTGCTGAAGGTAACGGTTTTTGTATTGGGAACAGTACAGGTAACTTTTGATATACATAAAGGTCTTATTGTGTTATTCTTATTGTATGCAGTTAAAGCGGTTATGAGTTTGTTTGATTATAGGAAACAGTTACAGGAAGTGTCTGTCAATATAAGAGAATGTCTCGGTCGTGTAAATCGTTCCCTTACAAATGAAGCACATATGGATGAAATACAGGAAATGCGATTACGGGACAGTAATTCCGAGAATACAAAACTATCAGTATCAAATCTAAAGGAAAATGACGTAGGAGAGAAAAAGTCCTCCGATAATTCCCTTGAGGAAGCGGCAATTAGTGAGATTTTAGCGGAATTTTTTAATATGTAATTTGATTGAGGCTGCTTTTTGCAGCCTTTTTATGTGATAGGAAATTCCTATCACATAAAAAAGCGCTCCGCTAAGGATCGCACTGCGGCTGAAATGTAGTTGTTGCTAAAGCAACCCGCTTGCAACCCGGTTATTTCTTTTTACGGGAATATAGGTGTAAAGAAAAGAAAGACGTCAAGTATTTTCGAAAGGAGGGTGTAGTGGAAAATGTAAGTTTTCTATTATAAAAGTTATGGAAGATAGAGAAATCGTAGAGTTGTTTTTTCAAAGAGATGAAACGGCAATTAGAGAAATCGAGAAAAAATATAGCAGATATCTTACTAAAATTGCTCAAAATATTCTGCATAATGAGGAGGACTGTGTCGAAAGTGTAAACGATACATACTTAAAAGCGTGGAACTCAATACCACCTCATAAGCCGGAAGTTCTGTCCACATTTTTAGGGAAGATAACAAGAGAAACATCCATAGACCTTCTTAGGAAGAAGAACAGTGTCAAACGTGGTGGCGGTCAGTATGATGCAGTCCTTTCGGAGATGGAAGATTGTATAGGTGCAGACAGCGAGCCGTGGCAGGATATAGAAGTGAGATTTTTGGTAGATGTAATCAATAAATTTTTGGAAACATTACCGGAAGAAAGCAGAAATATATTTGTATGCAGATATTATTTTATGGATTCCATAAAGGAAATCGCTGCATATGGAAATTACAGTCAATCAAAGGTTAAGAGTATTTTGTATCGAATTAGAATCAGCTTAAAGGATTATTTGGAAAGCGAGGGATTTATAATATGAAGCCGGAAGAAATGATAGAAGCAGTAGGCGGAATAAAAGATGATTTTATTGAAGCTGCTGATAGAACAAGAATTATAAAGAAAAGGTTCCCATGGAAAAAAGTTATAGCTGCGGCAGCATGCGTCTGTGTAGTATCAGTGGGAATAGCAGTTGCAGTAGGTGTTTTTACAGAATTTTGGAAAAAAACTGATGATGTGAAAAACCCTTATGATACAGATAATTATGTAGGTAGCGTGGAATCAGATAATAAAAAATATCTTCTTGATATAAATAATATGGAGAAAATATCAGAAAAGTTTGTACTTACGGAAGCGGTATATCCTACGATGACAGCATATCCTACCGGTGGCTCTGAAGATAAGGAGCTATATAAGGCATGGCAGAAAGATGTACAGAAGCAGCTAAATCAGTATGAAGGATATAGTGATGGTATGTCAGCATATTACTCGAAGATTATTAGAAGTCTTATGTCGGATAGTAAGGATGAAAATGTAGTATGTTCACCATTAAGTGTATATCTGGCACTTAGTATGCTGGCAGAAGTTTCTGACGGAAGCAGCAGACAACAGGTTTTGGATGTTATCGGTGTGGAAACGACGGAAGAACTTCAGAAGAAGGTTGCTGCACTGTGGAATGCAAACTACCGTACTGATGGACGGCAGACTTCTCTTTTGGCCAATTCATTATGGTTAAAAGAATCATTTTCATTTAACCAGTCAACGCTTAAAACTCTGTCAGACAGTTACTATGCATCTGTCTATAGTGGAAATATGGCAGATAGCGGTTATGTAGAGGCATATAGAACATGGATAAATAATCATACTGCAGGATTATTAAAAGATAGTGTGGAACAGATGAATTTCTCGGATCCGAATTTATGTGCTGTAATGGCATCAACGTTGTATTTTAGTGCAAAATGGTATGATAAATTTGATGAAGAAGATACTGTAAAAGATATGTTCTATGGCACAAAAGGTATAACAGAGTGTGAGTTTCTAACTAAAGATAAAACAGGAATGTTGTATTATAAAGATAAAGATTTTTCAACGGTTTGGCTTCCGTTTAATGAAGGCGGGGAGATGATACTTATACTTCCGGATGTAGATTCATCAGTAGAAAAAGTATTAGCAAGCAAAACGTTTATGGAAGTAGTAACAACACCTTTTGATGCAAAAAAAACCAAAAAAGTTAACTTGAAAATTCCTAAGTTTGATGTAAGTTCAAATATGTCCATAAAGGAAAATATAAAGAAATTAGGAATAACAGATGTTTTTATGTCTCTTAAGTCGGATTTTTCAGATATGGAGTTATCTGTATCGGAAATATCACATTCTGCAAGAGTTAAGATAAATGAAGAAGGCTGTGAAGCATCTGCAGTAACTGTGATTTACTATGATTACAAAGGTGTAGGTATCGAAAAACCTATTGATTTTATAGCAGACAGACCATTTATATTTGTTATAAAAGGAGCAGGGGATGCGGTGTTATTTACGGGAGTAGTTAATAATCCGCAAAACTAATATATAGAATTAGTTGACAGTGTTTTAAAATAGAGTTATCGTATCTGTGATAAGGATATTATCTAAACTTACAGAATTGGAGATAACTATGAAAACCTCAGGAAAAGCAAAATGGATGCTTATAATTTCTATGGCTATATTCGGAACACTTGGTCCGTTCGTAAGAAATATCAATGTGTCATCAGGAGAATTGGCTCTTTACAGGGCATTACTTGCTACTGTGCTTATAGGTGCATTTATATCAATCACAAAGCAGAAGATTTCTTTAAAGGATGTAGGAAAGCAGATTCCATTGTTACTTATATCAGGAATTGCCATGGGTTTCAATTGGATATTGCTTTTTGAGGCGTATAAATATACTACAGTTTCAGTTGCTACGTTGAGTTATTATTTTGCACCTGTTATAGTTACGGTAGTGTGTCCTATTATTTTCAAGGAAAAGATGGGTGCTAAGCAATGGATATGCTTCGGTATGTCTACTCTCGGCATTGTTCTGATTACCGGAATCGGTGATTTGGGACAGGGCAGCAGTCATTTTATAGGAATCCTTTTTGGACTTGGTGCAGCATGTCTGTATGCTACGGTTATCCTGTTAAACAAGTTTATCAAAAAAGTAGACGGTATATATAGAACTTTATTCCAATTTATAGCAGCAATTATAGTCCTGGTGCCATATGTGGCCCTGACAGGCGGAGTAACACTTAACGGTCTTGACACCAAAGGATGGATATCATTATTGTTGGTGGGTATCGTACATACAGGAATTACATATTGCATGTATTTCTCTTCATTAAAAGAAATGCCGGGACAGAAGGCTGCCATATTAAGTTATATCGACCCGTTAGTAGCAGTTGCGGTATCAGTAGTCGTACTGGGAGAAAGTATGTCAGTATGGCAGGCAATCGGAGGAGCATTAATCCTTGGATTTACCTTATGGAACGAAATAAGCGTGAAGAAGTAAATTATAGATTTTAGATAATAAACATTTATAACATTTAAATATAAGAAGCCTACAATTTTTATTTCTTAGTCGCCGGTAACGCGCAGGCTGAACTAAGAAATAATAAATTGTAGGCTTCTTATATTTTAAGAACGTAATTAGTCTCAGTAAAAATCTATAATTTACTCTTCAATTACATACAATTCAAGGTAATCAAATTCAATACCTTCTATAAAATTATCTTTAGTAAATCGTGTTTTAGAAGTACGTTTAAAATCGTCGATATTTTTGTCCAGCCAGATAGGCGTGCATAAGTCAAATTCATGACATACAGTATCTAAGGCATTGAATATCTTCTTAGTTCTGTTGATATCACTGTCGTCACAAACGACCATATCTTTAAGCATATGATTGTCTTTAAAAGTTCGTGCCCATATTCTGAACATAAAAATCTCCATTCTGAAGTATGTATATCTTCAATAAAATCATTTTAATTAACTGATAATAACATATCGTTTTTCTTAATCCAGCCTGCTTTTCTTAATCCTTCTGCAATAGCAAGAGTTAATGCTGCAGGAAGAACGAAGTGCATTACAAGGATTTCGATGAGAACGAGTGCCGGATGCATACCTGAAGCGGCCATTGATTCGTATGCAGCAAACTGACCAACGAGGCCGGCTGAACCCATACCTGAACCGATAGGTGTGCTTGTCATTTTAAGAACGGCAGAACTGATTGGTCCAAGGATTGCACTTGATATAATAGGTGGCAACCATATTAATGGATTCTTGATGATGTTTGGCATCTGTAACATAGATGTTCCCACACCCTGTGCAATGAGACCGCCTACTTTGTTCTCTCTGTAACTTGCTACGGCAAAACCTACCATCTGGCAGCAGCAACCGATTGTAGCAGCACCTGCGGCAAGTCCTGTGATTTGCATTGAAACACCGATGGCAGCTGAACTGATAGGAAGTGTTAAGGCAATGCCCATTAACACTGAAATAATCATACCACCAACAATAGGGTGCTTGTCTACGTTTACATTTATAAGATTTCCAACCCAGGTCATAAATGTTGAAATATATGGTCCGATAAAGATTCCAACTAAAGCACCTGAAGCGATTGAAACAAACGGAGTAAGAATTATATCAAGCTTAGTCTTTCCGGTAACGAGACTACCGATTTCGATGGCAACATAAGCTGCAACAAATGCACCAAGAGGTTCTCCGGCAGCACCAAGACCGAATTTTGAAAAGTTTATAACATCAGGGAAAGCACCAATCATGCCTGCTACGGCAGCGGAGATTGTTACTAAAGGTGATGACTTGAACTTAGAAGCAACACCTACACCGATACCTGCACCTGTAATGGTTTTTGCGATTTGGCTGACACCTACAAAGTAGCTTCCTACCGGGCCGCCGATAAGTGTACCAATCTGGTTAAGAATTGTTCCGATGATAAGTGTGGCAAATAAACCTAAAGCCATACCACTTAAACCATCAATGAAAAGTCTGTTAAGATATTTTTTAATCATGACAGTACATTTCCTCTCTTTCTGCTTAAGTATATTAAAAATATTCTATAGGATAGCATATTCATCAGATTAAATCAATAAAGTAATCAAAAATATTGTAATATAATGATAATTTTGATATGATAATAACAGATAGAAAAGTGAGAGAATATATCTCAGAACGGAGGAAATATGGAAGGACAGAATATTTTATATGGAAATCTTAATGATTTAAAAGGTATAAGAGAAGAAGTAAAGGCACTTGAAGATGTTAAAAAGAAGGTTGATGAATTCAGTCTTTCCGTACAGAAGCTTCAAAAGGAGATTAAGTCAGAAGAGAAACTTCTTGCAGATACAATAGATTCCACCATTAAGAAACGTAGAGAGCAGGTAGCATCCAACTACGACAAGGAACTGAAGAAAGAACAGGACAGACTTAAAAAGGTTCGTGATAACAGAGACAAGGCTAAGGCAAAAGGTGTAAAGGCAAGGATATCACTTGAAACAGCAGAGCTTGTTCAGGAAAATAAAAACTTAAAGGAAGAGATTAAGACAAATCTTAAACATAAGAAGGTTTCAGGGTTGTTCAATTCGGATTTCCTGTATTCATTGTATTTTCCACAGAGATTCAGAGATTATTTCGATATAGTACTTCTTGCACTTTTCTTTGTGGTTGCAGCACCATTTGCACTGGTATATCTTGCACTTGATTTGCATGTTGTTTTTGAAGTGTTGATATTCATCGTGACAGCAGCTATTGTTCCGGGAATTTATGTACTTGGATTTTTATATGCAAGAGGTAAGCATAAAGAAGACCTGCTTGAAAAAAATGAGCAGAGACTTAAAATTAGAGCAAATATCAAATCTATTAAGAGAATAGAAAAGAATATCAGGAAAGATAAGAACGAAGATTCTTATGATTTGGGCGGATATGATGATGATATTGAAACTATAGAAAAGTCAATAGAAGATATTGTATCAAAGAAAAAGGCTGCTATGTCAGAGTTTGAATCTGTGACAAAAGGGGAAATTTCCGAAGAAATCACAGAAAGAGAAACTCCAAGAATTGAATCAACAAAGAAGAAGTTTAATGAAGCACAGTTGCAGCTTAAGTCATATGAAGATGTTCAGAAGGATATGTCTATGAAGATTACATCCAAGTACTCGGCATATCTTGGCAATGAAAACATGTCAACAGCCAAGATAGACAAGCTCTTGGATATTATGAAAGAAGGAACGGCAAAGACCATTGGGGATGCAGTTAATATTGCGAAAGAAATGCGCTAAAAATCCCCAGAGAGATTACATCTGCCAGTGACATCACAAGGTGGAGCCGTGTAGATTGCAATAACATATTATCGAATAATCCGGACAAATTAACAATCCCTGTTATGGAGATTTGACCAATCTCCGGCAGGGATTTTTTAACGCCCAGCCCGGGTTTTAACGGTTTGGCACACAATGTTATAAGTCCGATGTGGTCCGGCGTTCCGAGAGATGCATCCACAGCAATTATAAAAGGTCTTTTGTGGTTACTATATATAGTATCTATAGTCTCATGAAGATTGACTGCATGGACAGGCTCATTGAGAGTTCCGTACACATGAATGCCCGGAATGCTTAGATTTGATAATTTGTAACCGACAATAGGTCCGAGACTGTCACCGGTTGAACGGTCGCTACCGATACATAAAATAATGATTTCCTGGTTTTCTTCTATATTATTATCAATCAATTCTCTTAATTTACTACCCATAGATATATAGGAAGATAAAGCTTTGGAATTGTAATAGTAAGTTTTATTTTTAGTTATAAGCATTTGCACAATCTCCATTTTACAAAAAGTATTTCATATAATAATGTAGTTATTTTTTGGACAAATATGCATTTGATTATGCAGATGAAAGCATAAAGTAACGACAGGAACAGACATATAGTGAGAAAAAGTAACGGCATTTTTAGAAAAAAGCAGCGTATAAAAAGAAAAATTACATTATTATAGAAGAAAATGGTTATTGTTGGGGAAGAAAAAAGCCTTATAGGTACGTGATTTCTACAAAAAATCCGAAGGCTTCGTGATAACATATCGTAAAATATATTATGCAAACGGAGGCGGAGAGAAATCAGATATGATAGAAGTTGTATACAAGGAAGACGCGAAAAAAATACAGGAAGAGCAACCGGGAACGATAAAGCTTCCTAAGAACGTGACGCAGATAGGGACTGGTCCCGGCAACAGAAATCTCAAAATATACGTTGAAAATGATACGCTTGAACATATAAAAGAAACTGAGCCGGGAGTTATGCATTATGGGGTGTTTCTTGGAAAGAGGGAAAGAGACGACGGAGAGTATATTTTTGTCAAAAACTATGTAAGCATTGGCTCTAATAAGGAAAATATCATATTGTTCAACGATGATGTATGGTTGGGGGTATATGATGAAATTAAAAAGAATGGTTATGAAGGAGATATTATAGGCTGGTATGTAGTATATCCGGAGAATCGTCATAAAAATCTCGGACAACTTAAAAAACTCCATCTCGATAATTTTGCAGGCATCAATAAAGTAATGTTTTGTATGGAACAGGAAAACCAGGAAGATGGATTTTATATTTATAACAATAATATTATGGAGAAACAATCGGTATATTATCTATACTGGGGAAAATCAGTTATAACGAAACAGCATCCTGTCGGAAATGTAGAAAAGGATAAAGCGGTTGTAAATAAGAGCTCTAATAAGGAAACATCAGGAAAGATGCCATGGGGTTCGGTTGCTATGATAGCTGTACTGATAGGCGTGTTGGCATTTATGGGTAACAGCGGTATGTTATCAGGAGTTATTGATAGAGCATCTGCACTTATACAACAGGGAACCGGAACAGAAAATCCATCAAGCAATCAGGTCAATGCGGAAAATAAAACTACCGAAAACCGTCAGACAAGTGAGAACGAGCAAAACACAACAGATGGTCAGATAAATGATGAAGAGCAAAGTACAACAGCTAAAGAAGTAAATAACGAAGAACAAACTACAACAAGTGGTCAGACAGACGAAGAAAAGACTACAACAGAAAATAAGCCGGATGGCGAAGAGCAAACTACAACAGCAGGCAGTGTGTCCGGCGAAATATCAGGTACAGTTTATACAGTACTGCCGGGAGAAACTTTGTACGATATATGTAGAAAGTATTATGGAACATTGGAAAAAGTAGAAGAAATTATAACAGCTAATGGCATTGAAAATCCGGATAAGATATATTCCGGTCAAAAGTTGATATTGCCATAGAAAGAACTTATAATGTATAATATATAAAGATTATCTAACCGAGAAATAGAAAGGATAAAGTAAATTATGGCTAATTTACGGGAATACAAAAGAAAGAAAAAATACTCCGTAGAAGAAGAGCAGGATATGGATTATTTTGAAAATAAAATAAAAGCGCATAAACGCAGGATATTTATATTGGTTATGGTAGCGATAATTGTATTACTTATCGGCGCTGTTGCCACAAAGATATATATTGATAACAGGGTATTTGAAGAATATTCAGTTAAAAATTCCGTAGAGCTTGGAGATACATATGGTTGCAAATTCTACGGGTTTGGTGATTTTGTTCTCAGATACAGTAATGACGGAATTACATATATTAATGGAAAAGATACAGTATGGAATCAGCCGTTTGAAATGAAAGACCCTCTTATAGATGTATGTGATGGTACTGTTGCCATAGCAGAAACTGGCGGAACTACTATATACATATATAATATGTCCGGTGCGCTTGGACAGGTAGAAAGCGAATATCCAATTGAAAATCTCGCAGTTGCAAAACAGGGAATAGTATCAGTAGTAACAAGTGATGGTGAATCCGGATATATAGAAGTATATGATAAGAAAGGGAACAAACTGGTATCCGGCAGAGCAGTTCTTTCAGGTGAAACCGGGTATCCCCTTGACCTTAGCATATCTGATGACGGAACTAAGATGATAGTTTCATTTTTAAATGTAACAAATCTGGAAATAAATACAAAAGTTGTTTTCTATAACTTCTCAGAAGTCGGAAAGAGCGAAGTGGATAGAATTGTTGGTATGTACGGACACTATGGAGACACACTAATTCCTAAAGTGGAATTTTTAAGTAATAACTGTGCAGTAGCATTTGGTGATAAGATATACACTATTTATTCCATGAAACAGAAACCTGAAAAAATATACGAAGAAGAAGTAGATGACCGTATTAAAAGTGTATTTTATTCAGATAAATATATAGGAATAGTTACTGAAAATGAAGATGTGTTAAATCCATATAAGGTGAAAGTTGTAAATACAGAAGGTAAAACTATGTTGGAAACTGATGTGGATATAGATTATACCGGGATTAAAGTGGATAAGAAGGGTGTAATTTTGTATAACGCTTCAGAGATTAAAGTAATAGCATTTGGAGGAACAGTTAAGTACGACCAGGTGTTTGACAAGGAAATTGCAGATATACTTGTTACTGATGAGAGTTATACATACTTAGTGGTTACATCATCAGGAGTTGAGAAAATCAAATTGAAGTAAAAGTACCGGCAGATAACCTGAGATGGAGGGCGAATGGATATAGTAATCATTGCAGGAGTAGTGTGCTTCCTGGTAGTAATGGCATATAGCGGATACAAAAGAGGATTTGTGAAAATAGCCACATCGATGTTGACATTAGTTGTAGCGTTGTTTCTTACAAGTATACTTGTTGAACCTGTAAGTAAAGTGGTTAAAGAAACAACACCTATGTATGAAAAGATACATGAAAAAGTAGATGATAAGTTAAGTGAAGAGATAGAAGATGCGGCGGATATAGAAAAATTGGGAATACCAGATAAACTTAAGGATATTATTTTAAAATCTGAGGCAACAGCAAATCTGAAAAATGAAACAGTAGATACAGTATCAGATATGATGTTTAAGGCGACGATGTACGTAATTATATTTATTATTTCTTATATAATAACAATAATGCTTGCAAAGGTGCTTGATATAGTATCAAAGCTTCCGGGAATTAAAAGCTTAAACAGACTGGCAGGGCTGTTAGTAGGATTGGCATACGGTTTGGGATATATATGGATAGCTGCAGTTGTGGTTACTGTGTTTAGCAATATGGAATGGGCGCAGTACACTATAAATGTGATAAACGCAAATCCGCTACTTTCATTTATATATGAAATAAATCCATTAATGATATTGCTTACCATATTATTATAGAAAAAATAAATAAAAAAGTTGTTGACAAGGAAATTGGGTTGTGATATTCTATGAAAGCTGTCGCAAAAAATAAGACAGCAAAGAGATAGAAAACCTTTAGAAATAAAGGAAAAATCACAACTCAAATTTTTTTGAAAAAATTTTAACAAAAAGTTGTTGACAAAAGAAAATGGTTGTGATAACCTATATAGGCTGTCGCGAAAACGACAGTAAGAACATTGAAAACTGAACAACAAACCATCCCTGAAAATTCTTTGAATAAATTTTCAGTGAACATCTTCGAAAGAAGAATTCCTAAACAACATGTAAACGGATTAAAATAGCTAG
>SVEL01000024.1 GCA_015057425.1 Lachnospiraceae bacterium | reverse complement strand
AGATTATTATAATAATAAAAGAATTCAGGCAAAAACAAAATGGATGCCTCCTGTAAAATACAGGGAAGCATCCATGTGTTCAACCTAGTTCATAAATATGTGTCCAGGATTCTGGGTACATATCAGAAAGAATCATGGGTTTTTTGTATGTAAAAAGACTATGAAATTATGTTCTTAAGTTATATAATATATATATTATAAGTCGTGAATAAAAACTTAAAAATTATATTATTGAGAGGTATTACTATGGACAAAAAAATCAAGGTAGCTGTAGTTGGACTCGGCTTTGGGGGCTGTTTTGCGGAAATATACAAAGAACATCCCAATGTAAGTGAAGTAGTATTGTACGATACTGATAAGAAAAGAGAAGAGGAATTTAAGAAAAGACTGGGAATCACAGAAAATTATGACACTTTTGAAGATATACTTAAAGATGAATCAATCGATGCAGTACATCTTGTTACACCGATTCCCTGCCACGGAAAGCAAAGTGTGGATGTGTTAAATGCAGGAAAACATTGTGCATGTACCGTTCCTATGGCAACGACACTTGAAGACATTCAGGCGATAGTTGATGCAAAGCGAAGAAGCGGCAAGAATTATATGCTTATGGAGACCACATTATATACATATCAATATTTTTATGTTAAGCATATGAAGGAAAGTGGTGAACTGGGTAAAATCCAATTTTTCAAGGGAACTCACTATCAGGATATGGAAAATTGGCCATCATATTGGAACGGTTTGCCGCCTATGCATTATGGAACACATGCTATTGCTCCGATGGTAGCGCTGTCTGATTCACGAATTAAAAAGGTTCATGCCTTCGGAAGTGGAACTATGAGAGAGGAACTGGTAAAAAATTATAACAATCCGTATCCGATAGAAACAGCCATATTTGCATTTGAAAACGGCTTGAAAGGTGAAGCAACAAGAAGCTTATTTGAAACAGCCAGAGTATATCAGGAAGGAATGTTTGTATACGGAAGTAAAAAAAGCTTCGAATGGGGGTTTGCGGATGACAGTCTTCCGTATGTAACATCTCTTGTTGACAATGAAGATAACAGAGGTAAGAGAACAATTACCGAAGTAGTAAAAATGCCAAATTATTATCTTGATTTACCGGAAAGTCTTTGGAGATTTACTGTAGGAGGAGATTATGACCCATTAAATCCACAGGATTCATTAAAAGAAGGAGCCGGCGCAGGACATCACGGGTCTCATCCGCATCTTGTAAATGAATTTGTTATGAGTATTGTGGAAGGCAGAAAGCCTTGGATAGATGAACAATTAGGTGCAAATATAACAGCTGCAGGTATTTGTGCACATATATCTGCCATGAAAGATGGAGAAGCTGTTGAAATACCGGAATTTTAAGACCTTATTATGTGATAAACTAATTTGAAATGGAGGTTAAGGAATGGATAAAATTTACAGAACGGAACATCCAAATCCACAATTTGAAAGAAAGGAATGGATGAATTTAAATGGTGAATGGGATTTCGCATTTGACTTTGGTGTAAGCGGTTTAGAGAGAAGATGGTATGCAAATGATGCAGATATTGCAAAAATATATGACAGAAAAATAAATGTGCCATTTTGTCCGGAGAGCACATTAAGTGGAATCGGATATACTGATTTTATACCTGCAGTTTGGTATCGAAAAGACGTTGAACTTACAGAAGACAGGTTAAATGGAAGAACGTTGATTCATTTTGGAGCAGTGGATTATGAGACAAAAGTGTTTGTCAATGGTACAGAAGCAGGATGTCACATAGGAGGATACAGTTCTTTCTGCTTTGATATAACCGATTATGTAGAAGCAGGTAAAAATACCATCGTGGTATATGCAAAGGATGATGTAAGAAGCGGTCTGCAACCACGTGGTAAGCAGTCAGGCGGCTATTATTCAAGAGGATGCGATTATACCAGAACTACAGGCATATGGCAGACAGTGTGGCTTGAATTTGTACCAATGTCATATGTTAAAAGCGTAAAATACTATCCGGATATAGAAGAACAGTGTTTTTATGTAGATGCAAAGGTATGTGGCAGCGGTCAAATGACAGTTACTGCATTTTATGAAGGAAAAGAATGTGGCAGTACTACGAAAAACGTATGCGGTGATGATAACAGACTTTGTGTATCTCTTGATGAATTACATCTGTGGGAATGTGGAAACGGAAGATTATATGATATAAAAGTTAAATTTGTCACTGACAACAATGGAAAAGAAAGCATTGATGAAGTGTATAGCTATGTAGGAATGCGTCAGGTAAGATTAAACGGATATAAATTCGAATTAAACGGAAAAGCAGTATTTCAAAGAACTGTGTTAGATCAGGGATTTTACAGAGACGGTATTTATACGGCACCAAGTGAAGAAGCGTTACTTAATGATATAAAGCTTTCAATGGCACTGGGCTTCAATGGGGCAAGACTTCATCAGAAGATATTTGAACCGAGATTTTTGTACCATTGTGATAGGGAAGGATATCTGGTATGGGGAGAACATGGTAACTGGGGACTTGATTTATCCAATCCGGAAGCATTTCTCAATTTTATGCCGGAATGGCTTGAGGCTGTGGAAAGAGACTTTAATCACCCGTCAATTATCGGCTGGTGTCCATTTAATGAAACATGGGATTACGAAGGCCGCAGACAAAACGATAAGATACTTGCCGGTATTTATAAGATGACAAAGGCTTTGGACAGTACACGCCCTTGTATTGATACATCAGGAAATTTCCATGTTATTACGGATATTTACGATTTGCACAATTACAGACAGAATGTAGATGAGTTTGCAGATTGTTATAAAGATTTTGCAGGTGATGGAGCATTCCATGAAGAACACCCTACAAGGCAGCATTACACAGAGGGTTTGCCGGTATTTATCAGTGAATATGGCGGAATCAAATGGAATACAGATGAAAATCAGAAGGATGCATGGGGATATGGTGATGCACCTAAGACAGAAGAAGAATTTATAGAAAGATATAAAGGATTAACCGATGTGCTACTTGACAATCCTAAGATTATGGGATTATGCTATACACAGCTTTATGACATAGAACAAGAGACTAATGGTTTGTATGATTACGACAGAAATCCTAAGTTTGATGTTGAGATTTTTAAAAAGATAAATAGCAGAAAAGCGGCTATAGAAGAATGAGGTGCTAATTGATTTATGGGAAGTGAAACATACTTAAACTTTGCAGGTTTTCAATGTCTTGAAAATCTAAATCACAGTACATTGGATTTATATCTTTCTACTTGTGGTATTCAGAATTGTGTCGGCGGGCATAGATTTGGACCGGGAGTGAGAGATTCATACATTTTGCATTTTATAAGTGATGGTAAAGGTATTTTTAAGTGCAATGGAAATACATATGAACTTTCCAGAGGCGATGTATTTTTAGTAAAGCCGGACACGGAGGTGTTTTACGAGGCAGATGAACATAATCCATGGTCATATATGTGGGTGGGATTTAATGGCATTAAAGCGATGTCATATCTTGAATCGGCAGGTCTTGACGGACAAAATGTAACGACAAAGTGTGAAAATACACCGTTAATATTTTCATATATACAGCAGATGATTATGTGCAGACATCTGACGCTGGCAAATGAGCTTCGAAGAGAGTCGGCACTATTGCAAATTCTCTCAGTACTGATGGAAGAATATAAGGGAACATTGCCTAAAGAAGAAAGATATGACTATCCATATCAGATTTATGTAGATCAGGCTTTAGATTATATTCAACATAATTTTAAGAGTAATATTAAGATTAATGATTTGGCATCATATATAGGAATTGACAGAAGTTATCTGACAAATATCTTTAAGCATGTAACAAAACTGTCGCCGCAGGAGTATCTGATGAGATATCGGATGGAACAGTCTATGAATATGCTTAGAAAAACAGATATGAAGATTGGTGATGTAGCTGAGTCGGTTGGTTATCATGACCAGCTTACATTTTCAAAGATGTTTAAAAAATTTACAGGTGTCAGTCCAAGTGAATATCGACAAGGTTAAGAAAAATGTGGGATATGGAATTACGTATCCCACATTTTTGCATATAAAGAAACACATAATACCATTCTGATTTTTTTATTAAAAAGATAAAATGTTTATAAGTAACAGTTTTATTTTTGTAGCAGGAAAGGAAATGTATTATGGGAAGCAGAAAGATAAAAAGAGCTGCAATTGTATTTATGATGCTTATGGGAACATTAGTATTATGCAGCTGCTTTAAAAAGTCAAAAGAAAATATAACAAACAAAAATGAAGGAAAGGAACCTTCAAATCAGGAAATTATGTATACAGACGGTGCAAAGCTCACATCTGTTAAAGAGGTGTCATCACCGGACGGTAAGATAGTAGCGAGCATATTAAAATCCGATGACGGAAGAGTATTTTATGCAGTCTCAAATAACGGAGAAATTGTAATAGAAGCATCATCTTTGGGAATAGTGACAGATAAGGTTGATTTTTCCGTAG
Organism: Lachnospiraceae bacterium; assembly: GCA_015057425.1. Lineage (GTDB taxonomy): Bacteria > Bacillota > Clostridia > Lachnospirales > Lachnospiraceae > SVEL01. Next base: position 8,548 of record SVEL01000024.1, on the reverse strand, counting down.
GAGCAGAATATAATGAAGGTAGTATTATAAAGGTTACGGATGAATATACATTATTAAATGGTAAACACGACGGAGAAATCACGGATGTGTGCAACCAATATACATTTACATTAAAAAAGGACGAAAAAGAATTAGATATCAATATAAGAGTATATGATGATGGTGTGGCATATAACTACGCGATGGGCGAGGGTGCAACCGTTAAGCGCGAAGTGAGTGAATATGTATTTTCGGATAAGGCATCATTATGGACATATACGCAGCCTAATGTTACATATGAAGGTACTTATACGAAGCAGCATATGAGTGTTGTTAAAGCGGCAGTGGCAACATATACAGTGCCGTCACTTGTACAGACAGGAGATAACTGGGTATTGCTTACAGAAGCTTCCGTATTTGATGATGAAGAAAGCTACTGCTCATCTTATCTGAAAACCACATCAGGAAGTAAAAATCTTGTATGGACATTTGGAAACGGTCAAGCCGGCTCCGTTAAAATGACAGGTGCATTTGAAACTCCATGGAGAGTGGCAATTGTAGCAGATAATATGAACACACTGGTTAACAGTGATATTGTGACAAGTGTATGTAAAGACAAATATGACACAGATTATAGTTTTGTAAAGCCGGGAAAATTAGCATGGTCATGGTGGTCATCAACAGGTGACGATCCTATCGCATTTGAACCACAGTATGATTATATCGATTTTGCAGCAGAGAATGGCTGGGAATACGTATGTCTTGATTATGGCTGGGTACTTTGGGATGATTATAAGGCAAAAGTAAAAGAATTGGTTGACTATGCAGAAGAAAAAGGAGTTGGAATTTGGCTTTGGTATGGTGTTAATGACTCCGGACATACGGCAGCAGGTTCATATCCAAAGTACTCATTATTAAATGAGGAAACTATAAGAACTGAGTTCCAGTGGGCAAAGAGCATAGGAATCAAGGGCGTTAAGGTTGATTATTACGAAAGAGATAATCAGGCAACAATGGAACAGATGTATCTGTGTGCAAAGATAGCGGCAGAAAATGAACAGATGGTTTTATTCCATGGTTGTACAAACCCGGGGGGAGAGAACAGAACTTTCCCAAATGTTTTATCATATGAAGCAATTTACGGAGCAGAATATTACAAGTGGCGTACAGAACCATCCACGGCAAATGTGATTACATATTTATTTACAAGAAACGTAGTAGGTTCGGCTGATTTCACACCTACAGCACTTCCTGTAGCCGGTATTGGTGCTACACATGGATTTATGTTGGGAACAACTGTATATATAGAATCAGGATTGATACATTTTGCAGAAAATGTAAATGTTTATGAAGGATATGCCGGACTTTCATTTATGAATGATATACCGGTAACATGGGACGAAACTATTGTTTTGGAAGGTATTCCGGGAGCATACGGTACGGTAGTGAGACGCGCGGAGGCTGACTGGTATCTGGCATCACTTACTACAGCTGCAAGAACAGCAGAAGTAGATTTATCGTTCTTAGAAGAAGGAAAAACATACACAGCATATATTTATAAAACAAATGCCGGTAAAGATAATATTGAGATAATAACAAAGAAAGTTACTAATGCGGAGAAACTTTCACTTGAACTTGGAATAAATGACGGCGCATCAGTTAAGTTTACAACAGATGATTTCGATTATACTACTGATTATGAAAAGAATTATATCTATATAGAAGGCGAAAAAGGAACATTAAGTGGTGATGCAAAGCCTTCAAACAATCCATATAATGACCAGTATTCATCAGGAAAGAAGACAGTAGAATACATTGGAAATGGTATAAATAACAATGCTACATATACTGTGACTGTGGAAGAAGCAGGTGTATATGAGCTTAATATTTTCTATATCTCGGCGGCAGACAGAAGATTTATGATAAGTATAAATGAAGATGATGCCGGCAGAATACGTACAGGCAAGCTTAATTCAGGTGATTGGGTATCAGTTAGTAAAGAAACGATATATGTAGAACTTAAAGCAGGAACAAATACAATTAAGTTTTACAATGATGAAGCATTTGCACCAAATCTTGACAGAATCGCATTGTCTAAAGCAAGGGTAAATGTTGCGGCAACAGAAAGCGATGAGGAAAAGGACGTTGTAATTACAAGTCCGGGAGCAAATTACGAATATACAATGTATGAGGCAGAGGCGGCTACAATAGCAAATGGTGCAACAAACGAAGCTACATTTGTAGGTTGGCTTGGCGGTGCAGCATATGTAAGCTTTGAAAATATAAAAGCAGATAAAAAAGGAACATACTATCTTGAAATCTGGTATATGTCAGGTGAAGACAGAGACATTGTGATATCAGTAAACGGAGGAGATGATATTGTAACAAAATGTCCATCCAGTGGCGGTTATCACAGCAATCCTGCCTGCGTATATGTAGAAGTTGAGTTAAATGAAGGAATAAATACCATAAAGGTATCAAATCCAAACGGTTATGCACCGAACTTGGATAAAATAGGAGTATCAGTAACTAATAAGTAATTTCACAGAAAAGTCAAAACCAAAGAGTTGCGGAGGAGAAATTATGGCGATTTATGTAAAAGAAGATGAACTTGTATTTCATCTGCAGACAAAGAAAACAAGCTACATAATGAAAGTATTGGATGAAAAGTACCTTACACATGTGTACTGGGGCAGGAAAATGACTACTCCGGATATGGGAAACGCACAGATTAACAGAGGAATCTGCTTTGCGCCGATAAATTATGATTGGAGATATTCACTTGACTTTGTATGCCAGGAGTATCCGGTGGGATGCGGAACTGATTATAGAGTTCCGGCAATCAGTGCAGTGTACGATGATGGCAGCAGAACAGTAGAATTAGAGTATGACAGTTATATTGTAATTTCAGGTAAGCCAAAGCTTCAGGGACTTCCTGCAACTTATGTAGAAGAGGCAACTGAAGCTGACACTTTGGAAATTATCTTAAAAGACAAAGTAAAAGGAATGAAAGTTGTATTACAGTACACAGCATACAATGAACTTGATGTTATCACAAGAAACGTAAAGGTTATCAATGAAAGTAATGCAAGAATAACATTGGAAAAGGTGGCAAGTGCCAGTGTTGATTTTGAACATGCACAGTTTGATATGATAACATTACCAGGTGCATGGGGAAGAGAGCGACACATAGAAAGAAATTCTCTTAGAAGCGGAATTCAGTCAGTAGAGAGCCGACGCGGTGCCTCAAGTCATCAGGCTAATCCGTTTATCGCTCTGGCATCAAAAAATGCTACGGAAGATTATGGTGATGTTTATGGATTTAACCTTGTGTACAGTGGTAACTACTCTGCAGGTGTAGAGGTAGACCAGCTTTTTAAATCAAGGGCATGGATAGGAATAAATGCTTATGATTTCTCATGGATATTAGAGAGTGGTGAAGAATTCCAGAGTCCGGAGGCCGTAATGGTATACTCAGGTGAAGGTTTGGGTGAAATGTCCCGTACATATCACCGTCTTTACAGAAAGCGTCTTGTACGTGGCAGATATCGTGATGAAGTAAGACCGATTCTCGTCAATAACTGGGAAGCTACATACTTTGGATTTGATGAGGAAAAGATTGTCGGCCTTGCAAAAGAAGCTGCAGCTCTCGGAATAGAACTTTTAGTATTGGATGATGGATGGTTTGGAAAACGAAACAGTGATAATTGTTCCCTTGGTGACTGGTATGTAAACAAAGATAAATTACCAAACGGCATAACAGAGCTTGCTAAAAGGGTAAATGAAGAAGGCGTAAAATTCGGGCTTTGGTTTGAACCGGAAATGGTGTCTCCGGACAGTGATTTATATAGAGCCCATCCGGACTGGTGTATACACGTTACGGATAGAAAACGAACAGAATGCAGAAGCCAGCTTACACTCGACCTTAGCAGAAAAGAGGTTTGTGACTATATAGTAAAAGCTGTATCAGATGTACTCGATTCTGCAAATATCGCGTATGTAAAATGGGATATGAACCGTCATATGTCAGCTCTTGGTTCAGCAGGACTTGACAGGGAACATCAGAAGGAAATGCCACATAGATATATGCTTGGATTATATGATGTTATGGAGAGAATCGTAAGTTCGCATCCGGATGTATTATTTGAAAGCTGTTCCGGCGGCGGCGGAAGATTTGATCCGGGAATCCTTTATTATATGCCACAGACATGGACCAGTGATGATACTGATGCAGTTGAAAGACTTTATATTCAGTATGGTACAAGTATGGTTTATCCAATCAGCGCTATGGGTGCACACGTATCTGCAGTTCCAAATCATCAGTCGGGAAGAGTCGCATCATTAAAAATGCGCGGAGACGTAGCAATGAGCGGAAACTTCGGTTATGAACTTGATTTGATGAAATTTACAGACGAAGAAAAAGAAGAAGTAAAGGCTCAGGTTGCAAGCTATAAAGAGCTTAGAACATTTGTACAGTCAGCTGATATGTATAGATTGGAAAGTCCTTTTGAAGGAAATACAACAGCATGGCAGTTTATTTCGGAAGATGGAAATGATATCTTTGCAGCATATTTCAGAATATTGGCAAAGGTAAATATGGGAATTTTCCGTATGAGATTTGTTGGACTTGATGCAGATGCAACATATGAAGTTGTAGGAGAAAATAAGTCTTACAGCGGCGCAGAACTAATGAATATTGGTCTTGTTGTAGACTTCTGGGGTGATTATCAGAGTAGGACATGGAGATTGAAAAAGTTATAAAATAATTTTGTACATAATGCCAAAGGCAAATGTAAATATAATTTTTATAGGAGGTATTTGGAAAAATGAAAAAGAAAATTTTAGCAGTAGCATTAGTTGTAGCAATGACATTAACAAGTGCTTTTACAGCATTCGCAGCAACAGGTTACGAAACAGTGAAGGAGCTTACGTTTGAGGATGCAACAGGTATTAAGGCATTTACAAGTGGATGGGTTTCAGACGATAAGTACAACTTTACTTCAACAGAAGCACCTGTATCAGATGGTGCATTTAAACCAAATTCTGCATATGGCGCAGTTGTAGACGGAACATTTGATGGAACAAAGGGATTTAAGATTACAGCAACTGTAGCATTTCCTGATGCAGCTAATGATCCGGGTTTTGCTTGGTTCAAATCTATGATAACAGTAGCTGATATAGAGCTTGTAGTTGGCGAAGAAAAAGTAGGAGCATTTAATTCATATTCACTTAACAGTAACGGTACTGCTACAGGATTCCAAGCGCATGCTCATCAGAATGTTAGAGACACAGGCGATGGACATTTCTGGGGTGGAGATGGTGCAGCGGCTGAGCTCGGCCAGAACCATGTAGTTACAATGACAGTTGTACCAAATGATGCTGATACAGTTACAGTAACAATGACTGTAGACGGTGAGGAATATGCAATTCCTAATAATAATGCAGCAACATTTCCAAACTATCTTTCAGAAACAATGTCTGTTATCGTAGGAAGTTCAATGTACGGTGACGATTATATGTATGACATTCTCGATGTTAAAGTAGAGAATGTTGTTGAAGTTGAAGCAACTGAGACAGGAGATGTAACAACTGTATTACCGATGATATTATTAGCAGGAGTATCAGCAGTTATCGTGATTGCAATGAAAAAGAAACCAGTTACAGAATAATATACAGATAATTGATAGATGTATTGAAAACAGCAAAAAAGGAGAAAGATTTTGATATCTTTCTCCTTTTTTACAATGTTTGACATTGAGATACGAATGTTCTTAGATTCTTAGTTGCTCTTTTATTTTTTGTGTATAATAACTTACAAACTCTGTTGGAGTAGGGTATCCTCTTTTGATTGAAAAAATACCAGTATAGTGCTCTAATAAATCATTGATATCAGCACGATCCCACGTTTTTATTATTGCATTTTGCATAGCGTGTTCAATACTATTTGATGATTTTTTATATTTATTTGCTATAGTTGGAGTCATGTTTTGAGTTTGACCACTTATCCATAGTTTTATAGCTTCAAGTAAATATTTGTACCCAACATATTTGGGTGAAACTCCAATTAAACTAAATTCAGCAATAATAGCCTGCTCTATTTTGTCATTATATTGTGTGAGTTGCATATCGGACATTAGTTTAGGACTTTTTGTTACAATATCTGATTTAATATAATTTTTTATGGAAAGTAAAAAAGTAAGAACAGACTCTTCTGAATAATTTTTTTGATATTTTGTAAATATAAGGTCAGCACCATAATTTCTTGCGATTTTATGTATATGAATACTTGGATTATTGGTTGTTATCAGTATAAAAGGATGGTAAGAAAAATTATACAACTCCTGTAAAACATCTATACCATTACCACCACCACAATGAAGTTCTAGGTCAAGAATAACAACATCGGGATATTGACATTTGATTAGATTGATTGCATCAGAGGAATTGTCTGTCATGCCAATTATGGATAAGTCATCCAAATGCATTGCTACATTAGAGAAGTTGTTTTGAGTTGTAATATCATCCTCTACGATAAGTACAGTTAGTTTGTTCATATAGAGTATTTTCCTTTTAATTACTTTTTCATATTAATATATTATAATGTTATATCGGTAGAATAACAAGGGGAATATTTAAAATAGTGACAAAAAATGGTATAAAAAGCAGCAAAAAGTGACAAAAAGTGACAAAAATGCAAAAAAGTTTGTACAAGAAGTGACAAACTTTTTTGAGATGATGTGGTAATATATAATAGGGTTGTATTTTTAGGATGGATGGTAGAAGTAGATATGAATACAAAAGCAATATTGGATGAACTTATAAAAGAGTTTGCAGATAAAAACATAGATATACAAAACCTTGAAGGAAAAAATCTTGTAGATGATTTGGGATATGATTCTTTAAATCTTATGCAATTAATCGCAGAAATAGAAGAGAAGTTTGACATATCAATGGATGATGATGTTTTGATAGATAGTTTTGATAATTATAATAGTCTGCTTGAATGCGTGTTGAAGCTGACAGAAACTACATAGTGCGGAGGAAAAAATGGAAAAACTGAATACTTTTGCGAAGAAATCATATGACACTGTGCCAATGTATATACGTAAGAGATGTGTGCGGGATGATATGAAATGGGAGGATTACCCGACTATAGAAAAGAACGAGGTAATAGAGCAGGAGGCCGGAGCAATAGCAACGTATGCCATACCACTTTACTATGGTAACAAGTTAATAAGAACCAGAACGTCGGGTTCAACAGGAAAATATATGGAGATATACTGGAAGAAGTCAGATTATGCCAAGTCTATGATGCCACTGTGGATACTGCGAAAAAAATATTACGATATTAATCCGGAAGATAAGATGTGCTTTTTCTTTACCATAATGGAAATCGGGAATAACGATAAAGACAGGATTATACAGGGAAATCAGATAGGGTACAGCAAGTCAAATCTTAGTATGGAAAGGTTAAAAACAATATATCTCGAGATGTTGGAATATAAGCCGGTATGGATGCTTTTGCAGCCAAGTATGGCGATACTTTTGTGCAGATGTGTCAAAAGGTACAACCTGCCGAAGCTTGATTCCATAAAATACATAGAGCTTACAGGGGAAATATTACGTGACGAAGTTCGAAAGCTTATAACAGAAACTTTTGACTGTAAGATAGCAAACCAGTATGGAGCCAATGAATTTAATTCTATAGCGTATGAGTGTCCATATGGAAATATGCACATTATGACATCAAATGTGTATGTTGAGGTTCTTGATAAGGCAGGAAATATCATAACAGATGACAGAGAAGGTAAACTTTATATAACAACAAAGACAAATACAGCAATGCCACTGATAAGATATGGGATAGGCGATATAGGAAAGATAGAGCAATGTGAGTGCGGATGTGAAAGTAAAAGACCAATTCTCAGACTTACATCAGGAAGAACAAATGACCTTATACAGACAGAAAGTGGCGAGGAAAAGACAGTTTACACGTTGATACGTGCCATAGACAACATAAATTATGAAATGGATGGACTGATAAAACAGTTTCAGATAGAACAAAACTCATATACAGATTTCATAATAAAACTTGTAATAGATGAAGATGAACAGGATTACATACCGGTAGAAGAACTGAAAAAGTTGTTTGTCAATGGAATATATGATGAGGAATTAAAAAAATGTAATTACTCAATATGGATAGAAGATGAAATGTTTCCTGAGGAGGTGATGTATGACGAGAATGGGAATGTAGCAGGCGGAAAGTTTAAGTATTTTAAGAGAATGTTTTAGGAGGAAATTAAGAAATGAAGAAGGTACAAAGAATAATAGCAATGATAGCGGCTGTATGCATACTGACCATGTCAGTAGGAAATACAATCTTAGTATATGCAGTAACACCGGAGAAAAATGAAAGTCCTGCAATAATGGCAGATAACGTAACCATAAATGCAGGAACAAAAGAAATAAACGGTATAATAGCTGCAAAACATGATATATACAGGATGCCGTCAGCCATCATAGCGACACTGCCGGAGGAGGCAGCCGTAGGGGAAAGCAACTATAA
>SVEL01000013.1 GCA_015057425.1 Lachnospiraceae bacterium | reverse complement strand
ATAGTGACAAATCCACAGTGCTTTAAGTATTATACAGGAACAAATGAGTTCCTTAATATAACAAAAATAAAAGGAAAGGAAAAGTAAATCCAATCATCTTATATTTGATAATTGGATTATACGAGGAAAATATGGTTATTTATATTGCACTTGATGATAAAAACGGAATGATGTTTAACAGACGAAGACAAAGCAAGGACAGAGTTTTGCGTGAAGATATGTTAAATGATATTGGAGAAAATAAGTTGTGGTTTAATGAATATACTGCCAAGCAGTTCGAAGAAGTCCTGCCTGCAAACGCAGTTGTAGATAATAATTTTTTAGACAAGGCAGAGAAAAATGACGGATGTTTTGTGGAAAATATGGCATTGGCAGAATATACAGGTAAGATAGAAAAGTTTGTTTTATATAAGTGGAACAGAGTCTATCCGGCGGATATGTATTTTGATATAGATTTGTCTGCGGCAGGCTGGAAACAGGAAAGTATCAGTGAGTTTGCGGGCAGTTCCCATGAAAAGATAACTAAGGAGGTATGGTTACGTGAAGTTTAAAAAAATATCGCATATATTAGCCTTCTTAGTAGCATTTGTTATGCTGTTTGCCGTAGTTGCCTGCGGTTCGTCAAAAAAATCTTCTGATAATCAAACATCAAAGCAGACTACTTTGAAAGAAGCAACTACAAGTGCAGAAACTACTGAAAAAACTACAAGTGGAAGTACGAAAGAGCCTACGGAAATTGCTACAGGTGATAATTCGCTTGTCGGAAGCAATCCGGAAGGCGGTATTACCCTTGAGAATATACCGGCTTATTCGGGAAGTTCATATGTGGTTGTAAATAACAATGAGCCGTTCTTTAAGGAAGATGAGATAAAGACGTCATCATATGAGTTTTACAGCGAACTTGATGAACTTGGAAGATGCGGCATTACACATGCATGTGTAGGTAAGGACATAATGCCGACAGAAGACAGAGGTAACATAGGGCAGGTAAAACCAACAGGATGGCACACAGTTAAGTATGACATTGTGGACGGAAAGTATTTGTACAATCGTTGTCATTTAATTGGTTTTCAGTTAACAGGTGAAAATGCCAATAAGAAAAATCTTATAACAGGTACAAGGTCTATGAATGTAGACGGAATGCTTCCGTTTGAGAATATGGTTGCTGACTATGTAAAAGAAACCGATAATCATGTTATGTACAGGGTTACACCGATGTATAAGGGCAATGATTTAGTTGCATATGGTGTTTTGATGGAAGCTATATCGGTAGAAGATGATGGCGAAGGTATTTTGTTCAATGTGTTTGTATATAATGCACAGCCGGGTATTGAGATAGATTATGCTACGGGCGAAAGCTGGTTAGTTGGAGAAGGAACAACAGAAAAAGAAACAACAATTACTGTATGGATAACTTCTACAGGAAGTAAGTATCACAGTATAAATGATTGCGGAACAATGAATCCTGATAAAGCACAGAAAATGTCACAGGAAGATGCAGAAGAAGCAGGATATGAGCCTTGTGAAAAGTGTCATTAAATAAAAAAGGTTGATTGTTTGGATATTTTTATACCAAACAATCAACCTTTTTTAGTCGGCGTGACAGGATTCGAACCTGCGGCCTCTACGTCCCGAACGTAGCGCTCTACCAAACTGAGCCACACGCCGTAGTGCTTCAATCTGAAGCTTTAATTATTAGAATAAAAACTTAAATATTACAAATGCAAGTAAAATATATTCTACAACAAGGATTGCCGGAAAACCAATGGCAAAGTACCAATGTTTTGTTTTATGTCTGAAAATCTGCATACCGGCCACACCACCGATTCCTCCACCTAATAAAACAGGAAGGAATAAGGTCTTTTCCGGAATTCTCCATTTACCTTTTGCAGCTTTAGCTTTGTCAACAAACATAAGAACGAAAGCAACAAGGTTTATTATTATAAGATATACAGCAAGAATCGGTAATAATATTTCTAACATAAAAACATCCTTTATCTTAATGTAACAGGTTTTTACTTCTGCACAAAAGCCATTGTAATACAAATTTGCAAAAAAGAAAAGAGTAAATTTTAAAAAGTTAAAAAGATAACAAGCTAAAAGGGGTTACAATTTTGAAAATTTATGTTATAATCCAAAAAAACACTTTGACCTACTAAAGAGTCAAAGGGAATAAGCGGAGGAAGAATCAATGTTTTCATTTGACGAAATAATGGCAATTGACAAGGAAGTAGCTACAGCTATGAACGATGAAATAGGCAGACAGAATAGTCATATTGAGCTTATTGCATCAGAAAATTTTGTAAGTAAAGCAGTTATGGCAGCTATGGGCAGCCCACTTACTAATAAATATGCAGAAGGATATCCTGCAAAGAGATATTACGGCGGATGCGAATATGTAGACGTTGTGGAAAATCTTGCAATTGAAAGAGCTAAAGAACTTTTTGGATGCGAATATGTAAATGTTCAGCCACATTCAGGTGCACAGGCAAATATGGCAGTATTTTTTGCTATTGTACAGCCTGGTGATACAGTAATGGGTATGAATCTTGCTCATGGCGGACATCTTACACACGGAAGTCCTGTAAATATGTCAGGTAAGTACTTCAACATTGTTCCTTATGGAGTAAATGATGACGGTTACATAGATTATGATGAATTAAGAAGAATTGCTCTTGAAGCAAAACCAAAGCTTATCGTAGCAGGTGCAAGTGCATATGCAAGAGAAATCGACTTTAAGAAGTTTAGAGAAGTTGCTGATGAAGTAGGAGCAACGCTTATGGTAGATATGGCACACATCGCAGGTCTTGTTGCAGCGGGACTTCATATGAGTCCGATTCCTTATGCAGACGTTGTTACAACAACAACACATAAGACACTTAGAGGACCAAGAGGTGGTATGATTATGGCAACAGCAGCTGCTAACGAGAAGTTTAACTTCAACAAAGCAGTATTCCCTGGTATTCAGGGTGGACCACTTATGCATGTTATTGCTGCTAAGGCTGTTTGCTTCAAGGAAGCTTTATCAGATGATTTCAAGGTTTATATGCAGAATGTAAAGGATAATGCACAGGCTCTTGCAGCAGGTCTTACAAAGAGAGGATTTAACCTTATATCAGGTGGTACAGATAACCATCTTATGCTTGTTGACCTTAGAAATTTCAATGTAACAGGTAAGGAATGTGAAAAACTTCTTGATGCAGCCAATATCACATGCAATAAGAACGCTATTCCAAATGACCCTGCATCTCCATTTGTTACAAGTGGTATCAGACTTGGTACACCAGCTGTAACAACAAGAGGAATGAACACAGAGGATATGGATGTTATTGCAGAAGCAATCTATTTACTTGTAACAGATGTAGAAGCAAATAAAGACAAAGCTATGGCTATGGTAAAGGAATTAACAGATAAATATCCACTTTATTAAAACTTCTATTTAAGTAAGGAATGAAAAAATATGGCTGGTTCAATTTTTGGAAATATATTTAAAATATCAACGTGGGGTGAATCTCATGGTGCGGCTGTAGGCGTTACGGTAGACGGATGCCCGGCAGGCGTGCCGCTTACGGAAGAAGATATTCAGGTATATCTTAACCGAAGAAAACCGGGACAGTCTGCTTATACAACTACAAGAAAAGAAGATGACACGGTAGAGATACTTTCAGGAGTTTTTGAAGGTAAAACTACAGGCACACCGATTTCTATGATAGTGCGTAATACTTCACAACGGTCAGGTGATTATGGAAATATTGCATATACCTACAGGCCGGGACATGCCGATTACTGTTTTGACGAGAAGTATGGCTTTAGAGATTACAGAGGCGGCGGACGTTCATCCGGAAGAGAGACTATCGGCCGTGTTGCAGCAGGAGCTATAGCACTTAAAATACTGAAAGAGATGAATATAACAGTAGATGCATACACTGTTTCGATAGGTGATATATCTATAGACAGGGAAAGATTTAATCTTGAAGAAAGCCGTAATAATCCTGTATGTATGCCTGACGGTAAAGCAGCAAAGGCGGCAGGTGAATATCTTGACGGTCTGAAGGCAGAGTGCGATTCAGCCGGCGGCAAGGTTGAGTGTGTTGTAAATGGTGTACCGGCAGGTATTGGTGAACCGGTATTTGACAAACTTGATGCGTTGCTTGCTCACGGAATTATGTCCATAGGTGCAGTTAAGGCAGTGGAAATAGGCGAAGGTACAGGAGCATCGCTTCTTAAAGGAAGTGAGAATAATGATAACTTTTACATGGACGGTGGCAAAGTTGCTACAAAAACAAACCATGCAGGAGGCATCTTAGGCGGTATCAGTAATGGACAGAAAATAGTTCTGACTGCTACATTTAAGCCTACCCCATCGATTTTCAAAGAGCAAAGCACTATTGATAAAGATAAAAATGAAGTTGTTATGAGCATAAAAGGGCGTCATGATCCTGTTGTAGTTCCAAGAGCGGTAGTAGTTGTTGAGGCTATGACAGCCATAGTAATTCTTGATTTACTGTTAATGTCGGTAACTAACGATATTAATAAAATAAAAAAGATTTTAAATGACTAAAATGTCTTACTGCCGGTAAGTCTTGTATAAAATACAAGGATTCTTTCGAACAGAAGACCTATAAGAAACCAGACAGGGGCGTAGTCTATGCGGATTACGCCCTTTATGTTTAATGGACATTTGCTGTAATCCCATGGACAGCATTTATATTTTTTTAAGAATAATCCGCTTGCAAATTCTACGAAGAATATACCGGCAGCATATATTATGCCGCGAATATAAAAAGGAAATCTTTTAAGGATTTTATACATAGGTTTTATTATGGCGGCTAAACCATATATAGGAAACATTATAACGGATGTCGTCCCCTTCATGTTAAGCCTGTTTGACAATAGGCTGCCAAGTCCGGTCCACATTATTTCAAAAAGTAACCCGGTTATACCGCAAATAATAAATGTCATTGTTGAAATTACCTCCTTAAACAGAAAATTAATTGAAATTTATATGAAAAAGTTAAAAATTGCTTGCTTAAAAATCTATTTACCAATATAATGTCTTATTAGAGTGCAAATTATTCAAAATATACAGAAACAGAGGATATAGATGTATAAAATATTGAAAAAAGACGGCAATGCAAAGAGAGCCGAATTTACAACAGTACATGGTGTTGTTCAAACGCCTGTTTTTATGAATGTGGGAACGGCAGCGGCTATTAAAGGTGCAGTTTCAACGGATGATTTACGGGGAATTAAGACTCAGATAGAATTGTCCAATACCTATCATCTTCATGTACGTCCGGGAGACACGGTCGTAAAGAAAATGGGTGGACTTCATAAGTTTATGAATTGGGACAAGCCTATTCTTACAGATTCAGGCGGATTTCAGGTATTTTCTCTTGCAAGCCTTAGAAAAATAAAAGAAGAAGGCGTTTATTTTAATTCACATGTAGACGGACGCAAGATATTTATGGGACCTGAAGAAAGTATGCAGATTCAGTCAAATCTTGCATCAACCATAGCAATGGCATTTGATGAATGTGCTCCACATTCTGCTACCAGAGAGTATATGCAAAATTCTGTTGACAGAACAACCAGATGGCTTGAAAGATGTAAGCAGGAAATGGCCCGTCTTAATTCACTTCCTGATACTATCAATAAAGAACAGATGCTTTTTGGCATCAATCAGGGTGGTACTTTTAAGGACATAAGAATTGAACATGCTAAGAGAATTTCGGAGATGGATTTAGATGGATATGCATTTGGCGGACTTGCTGTAGGCGAAAGTCACGAAGAAATGTATGATGTTATTGCCAATACCATCGAATACCTTCCGGAAAATAAGCCAACATATCTTATGGGTGTTGGTACACCGGCCAATATTCTTGAAGCAGTTGACAGAGGTGTGGATTTCTTTGACTGTGTATATCCTTCAAGAAACGGTCGTCATGGACATGTATATACCAACAAGGGTAAGTTAAATCTCTTTAATGCAAAGTTTGAACTTGATCCTAAGCCTATCGAAGAAGGTTGTAATTGCCCGGCATGCAGAAGTTATAGCAGAGCATATATAAGACATCTTCTTAAGGCAGGCGAAATGCTTGGTATGAGACTTTGTGTATTGCATAATTTGTATTTTTACAATACAATGATGGAAGAAATTCGCGATGCAATTGATAACGGATGTTATCAAAGCTATAAGAAAGCCAAGTTAGACGGCTTCAACGAAAATAGTAAGTAATTCAGTCTGAAAAGTCGGATTGATTATATAAAATTATTTAAAAGGAGAAATATAATGAATTTACTTAATACTTTAGCTTTTTTAGAACAGACTACAGGAGCAGGTGAAAAAGCTGCAGCAGGTGGCGGCTGGGGAAGCATGTTATGGATGGTTGCTTATATCGCAATTATCGGTGTTGCAATTTACTTCCTTGTGTTCAGACCACAGAAAAAACAGCAGGCTAAACACAAATCTATTATGGATTCACTTGAAGCCGGTGACAGCGTTCTTACAACAGCAGGTTTTTATGGCGTAGTTATTGATATTAACGATGATATGGTAATTGTTGAATTTGGTAACAACAAGAATTGTAGAATTCCAATGCAGAAAAATGCAATCGTAGAAGTAGAAAAGGCAAATGCATAAAAACATATAAGAAAGGGACTTGTGAAAAGTCCCTTTCTTAGTTAGCTTAAGAAGTTTCTGTATTGTAGTGGGGTTTGACCTACGGTTTTTTTGAAAATCTTACAGAAGTAATTAGTCTGGTCATAGCCACATTCCTGTGCAATTTCGCCAACAGTTTTATCACTATGCAAAAGAAGGTCCTTGGCGTGAAGTATACGTACTTTTGTAAGATATTTGACAGGGGTTGTTCCTACTTCTGAGACAAATTCTCTTGTAAGATGACTTGGCGAAATCTGAAACTTATCGGCAATAGCAGATATTCCGTCTATTTCTTTATAAGATGTCTCAAGTATTGCAATAATATCACGGTTTCTTTTCGAGTATATTTCGCTGTTGTCAAAGTAATAGTCATATAGTTTAGTTATGAATTCGAAGGCCAGTCGGCTTCCTGTGTTAAAATTATTAATATGTCCGTTCTGAGTCTGATTGGATATATCAAAAAGCAACTTAATTGGAAAACTGTCAATGTCAAGAGAAAGTATGTTGCCGCATTTTGCATATATCTGATTACAATATTCTGCCAGACAATCAGCTTTTATATGAATAAATATAAAATCCCATGGTTCACGGCTGTCACTGTTACAGAAGTATTTTGTATCACTTGGAATAGGAATAAATAAAGCCTGACCTTTGTTTACAATCTTCTTGGCAGAACCTACATAAAGTACACCGCTTCCGGATAAGGTATACTGAAAAAGATAACCCTTCATCTGTCGGTCGATATTATCGAAGTAATAATCATTTCCAAAGCGTGATTCCCTGCCGATAGAAGTTAGCATCACAGGCGGTTCCTTTAATTCTGTCATAGATGGAAAAACGTGGCAATAATAAGGATTGTTCATATTTTGTCCCTCTCAAATAAATTAATTATATCTAAAAAATTTCATTAATATCTAAAAAATATCATCAAAAATATATCAAAACTATGTATAAAATATCATCAAAATTGTATCATATCGGTCAAAACATTTATATTGAAAAGAAAAATATAAGTAAATATAATAATGATATATAGAGATAATATTACATATTTATCTATCTGTAAAGTAGATAATCAAAAAAATATCAATCGTCATATATTAAAAAGACAGATATGAAAGGAGAAGGTCATGAAAAAAGGCATTATGAAAGTCTGTGCTGTAGCGATGTTATCGGTTTTTGGGATAAGTACATTGTACGGGTGCAGCTGTGGTGGAAAGACGCCGGAAAAACAGACTGAAGAAACAGTAGAAAAGGGTGAAGGAGAATTACCTACACCTGACAGTTGGAATGGAGTAACCGTAATCAGTGCAGGTACTAACAAGTCAGTGGCAACATTACAGGGAAAAGGTATTTCTGTAGTGGTTGATTCCGAGACAGAATCCAATGTATTGAAAATTGATGGTGAAGGATATTTGATGTTGCCTGAAGATATATGGGCAAACATTAAGGAAGGATTTACTGTTTCATACAAGTATAAAGCGGATGCTGATTCATCTGACGGAGCAAACGTTTTCCAAACTAATATTGGCGGAAACGGAACAGGTGATACCGTATGGAGAGATGCACCGGAATTAAGTTTAAATGTCGGAGGAACATTAAAGGTTTATGTAGGCGGAAGAACCATAAACGGTACATACAGCCCATTGGCTACATATAATAATGGTGTAGGCGGAGATGACCTTGCTTACGCAGAACCGGGAGGACATAAGACAAGATATACGGCAACAATCGAAAAGCCAGCTAAAGACGTTTGGAACGAGGTTGTTATTTCAGTGTCTTCAAAAGAACTTCATATATACGTGAATGGAGAAGAAAAGAACCTTACAAAGACAACTGAGACAGATGATATTGCGTCAAGCCTTGAATATCTTTTCGGAACATATGAAAACGGAACTGTGATTTTAAAGGATTATTGCAATACGACTATAGGTAATTCCGTATATTCTGATGTTGATAATTTTAAAGGATATGTAGATGATATTTGTATTTATGATAAGGCATTAAGCGGAGATGAAGTTACAAATCTTCCTGAAGAAAGTCTTTATAAATGGCATTTTTCATCAAAATACATTAAAGCAGATGCAATTATTGAAGAGTCAGACCTTACAAAGTATTTAAATGAATTAAGTCTTACAGAAGTACCGGAACTTGAAGTTAAGTCTCCTGACAGTAAGACAAAAGTTCAGTTTAGAACTGATGCTGATGGTAAGTTTTATTATTCCGTGACAGATGGAGAACAGGTTATAGTTGAAAGTTCACTTGTGGGAATGAAACTTGAAGAAGGAAATATAGACAAAAATCTTAAGGTGAAGGATGGTTCGGTTAAGGAAGCTGTTATTAATGAATCATATGACCTTATAACAGGAACAAGTGATAAGGCAGAAAATAAGTGCAACGAAAAGAGCTTTGTACTGGCTAATGATGAAGGCAGTTTTACATTTACGGTACGTGTTTATGATGATGGTGTTGCGTACAGATATACAGATGTTAAAGCGGGTACAGGTGAACAGGTGAAAGTTAATGATGAACTTTCGGAAATTATTTTCCCGGACAATGCAACTACCTGGGGCTTTGCCATAAACGGAACTTATGAAGGCGAATACGTCAAACGTTCAAATGCGGAACTTAAATCACTTGCGCAGCTTATAAGTACACCTATGATTGCTAATGTAGGAAATTATTGGGTTCTTGTAACGGAAGCGGCAGCTGTTAATAATGGCGGAGAGTTCTGTACAAGCGGACTTGAGACAAAAAAGAAGTCAGATGTGCTTCAGTGGACATTTGGTTTAAAAAGAGATCCGAATAAGGAGTCGACAGGCGAACTTGATTCACCTGGACATATTAATATAACCGAAGTAAATACAGTTAATGGTTTTGATACACCGTGGAGAGCTCTTGTTATATCTGAGGATATGAATGAATACGTAAACAGTACACTTATTTATGACTTAAA
This sequence comes from Lachnospiraceae bacterium, assembly GCA_015057425.1. Classification (GTDB taxonomy): domain Bacteria; phylum Bacillota; class Clostridia; order Lachnospirales; family Lachnospiraceae; genus SVEL01. The sequence continues at coordinate 68,557 of SVEL01000013.1, read as the reverse complement.
TTCTGATGCGGACGCAACTTTATTTGCAGATACAAGTTGGATAAAACCGGGTAAGGTTGCATGGAGCTGGTGGGCTGAGGACGGCGAACAGGGTAACTATGATAAACATATTGAATACATCGATTTCGCAGCTGAGAACGGATGGGAATATGTATGTATGGATGTAGGCTGGAGAGCTTTTGAAAGCAGACTTTCGGAAATATGTGATTATGCTGCCGGTAAAGGCGTCGGACTTTTTGTATGGGTTAATTACAGAGACATAAAAGATAAAGCAAAGATGGAAGAATTGTTTAAGAAGTGGAAAGACGCCGGCGCAGTAGGTCTTAAGACAGACTACTTCGAAAGTGATGATACAGATGTGCTCAAGGTTATGGAAGATGTAGCAATATGCAGTGCCCAAAATCAGCTTATGCTTGTATATCACGGTTGTGTAAGACCGGCAGGCGAAAGCAGAACATATCCGCACATACTTACAGTTGAGGCTGTTCAGGGACAGGAATGGCACAAATGGAATCCGTATCCTACAGTTGAAAATTGTTTAATGTATACATTTACAAGAAATATTTGTGGTCCTATGGACTTTACACCGGTGGCAACGAAGGTTGGAAGTAACGATTCAACATATGGTTTCGGTCTTGCGCAAAGTATTGTATATGAGTCAGCATTACAGCATTTTGCATATGCAGCTGCATCATATAAGAATTATACAGGTCTTGCTCTGATAAATAATATTCCGACAACATGGAACGAAACAAAACTTGTAGAAGGTTATCCGGGAGAGTATGTTACTGTTGCAAGAAGAAATGGTGAAAACTGGTTCATCGGAAGTATGACCTTGGAAGAAAGAAAAACAGAGATAACACTTGATTTCCTCGGAGATGGTGTATATAACGCTTATATATATGGAGATAATAAGGATTGCTCAGCTCTTTGCTACGAAGTTAAAGAAGTTAAGAAATCAGATGTGCTTACACTTGAACTTGCAGATAATGGTGGTGCCGCTGTAATGATTACAAAAGGAACAATCGACACAACTGTTGGAGAAAGTGAAGATTTCAATAATCCTGATTTTACATATTATGAAGCAGAAAATTCAGTTAATACTTTTGCCGGTACGGCAGTTAAGGCAAGCTCAGCATTTTGTTCAGGAAGCGTAAAAGTGGGATATGTAGGTAATGGCGCAGGTAATACACTTACATTTAATAAAATTACCGTTGATAAAGCCGGAACGTATAAGATTATGCTTTTCTATTGCTGTGGTGAAAACAGAAAAGTAACATTTACCGTAAACGGCGATAAGACATATGAACTTACAGGTCTTTTTAGTGGAGATTATGTACACCCTGCAATGGCAGAAATAGAAATAGAACTTAAAGCCGGTGAAAATACAATTATGCTTTCTAACCCAACTTATTATGCACCTGATATTGACAGAATTGCAGTTGCAAAGGAAGCTAATTAAGTTGTATAATTAAATAATTATTTGTAAAAAGACATAAAAGCCTGTATATAAGCTGATATTTTAAGTAAAAAAGCTTGTATATTGGCTTTTATTTCCTATTAAATGTAAAAAAAGGTCAATTTATTGAATTAAAGTATTGAAATATTTTTGATTTTAGTATATGATAGTGCATAAGTAATTTTTTATAGAGAGGTCAAAGACTATGAATTTTAATGTAGCAGTAATTCCCGGTGACGGAATAGGTCCTGAAATTGTAGCAGAAGCAAGAAAGGTATTGGATAAAGTCGGACAGAAGTTCGGACATAATTTTAATTATACCGAAGTACTACTTGGCGGTGTCTCAATAGATGCATGCGGTGTTCCTTTGTCAGATGAAGCATTGGAAACAGCCAAGAAGTCAGATGCAGTATTGCTTGGTGCAGTTGGTGGTGTCGTCGGTGTGGACAAATGGTATGAACTTCCACCACATTTAAGACCGGAAGCAGGACTTCTTGCTATTAGAAAAGGGCTTGGCCTTTTTGCAAATTTAAGACCTGCTTACTTATATAATGAGTTAAAAGCAGCTTGTCCGCTTAAAGAATCTATTGCAGAAGCAGGATTTGATATGGTGGTAGTAAGAGAACTTACAGGTGGTCTTTACTTTGGTGAAAGAAAGACAGAAGAGGTTGATGGAGTGCTTACAGCAACAGATACTCTTACATATAATGAAAATGAAATCAGAAGAATAGCAATAAAAGCTTTTGAAATTGCTATGAAGAGAAATAAAAATGTTATTAGTGTAGATAAAGCAAATGTACTTGATTCTTCAAGATTATGGAAGAAAGTAGTCAATGAAGTTGCTGCAGATTATCCTGAAGTAACACTTACACATATGCTTGTTGATAACTGTGCTATGCAGCTTGTAAAAGACCCTGCACAGTTTGACGTTATTCTTACGGAAAATATGTTTGGTGATATCTTATCAGATGAAGCAAGTATGATAACAGGTTCTATAGGAATGCTTTCAAGTGCAAGCTTAAGTGAAGGAAAGCTTGGTTTATATGAGCCAAGTCACGGTGCTGCACCTGATATTGCAGGAAAAGATATTGCAAATCCTATTGCAACCATTCTTTCAGCAGCTATGATGCTCAGATATTCATTTGATCTTGATAAAGAAGCAGATGCAGTAGAAGCAGCAGTTAAGAAAGTACTTGAAGACGGCATCAGAACCGGAGACATAATGTCAGAAGGCTGCACACAGGTTGGTTGCAGCGGCATGGGAGATGCTATTTGTGAAAGAATATAAAGGAAGATAAATTATTTTGGAGGTAACAGATATGACAAAGAAAAGCGACGCAGTTACAAAAGGTATGCAGCAGGCACCTCATCGTTCTCTTTTTAATGCACTTGGTATGACAAAAGAAGAACTTGAAAAGCCTCTCGTAGGTATTGTAAGTTCATATAATGAAATAGTTCCGGGACATATGAATATAGATAAGATAACAGAAGCAGTTAAGCTTGGTGTGGCTATGGCAGGAGGTACTCCTGTAGTATTTCCGGCAATCGCAGTTTGTGATGGTATTGCTATGGGACACACAGGTATGAAATATTCACTTGTAACAAGAGACCTTATTGCAGACTCAACAGAGTGTATGGCAATAGCTCATCAGTTTGATGCACTTGTTATGATTCCTAACTGTGATAAGAACGTTCCGGGCTTACTGATGGCAGCAGCAAGACTTAATATCCCAACTATTTTTGTAAGTGGTGGTCCTATGCTTGCAGGTCATGTACATGGAAAGAAAACATCTCTTTCAAGTATGTTCGAAGCTGTTGGTGCTCACGCAGCCGGCAAGATGACAGCTGAAGAAGTTGAATACTATGAAGAAAATGCATGTCCTACATGTGGTTCATGTTCCGGTATGTATACAGCGAACAGTATGAACTGTCTTACAGAAGCACTTGGTATGGCTTTAAGAGGCAATGGTACAATTCCAGCAGTATATTCTGCAAGAATTAAGCTTGCAAAGCATGCCGGTATGAAGATTATGGAATTAATCGAAAAAGACATCAGACCAAGAGATATTATGACAGAAAAGGCGTTCCACAATGCACTTGCAGTTGATATGGCACTTGGATGCAGTACAAACAGTATGCTTCATCTTCCTGCTATAGCTCATGAAGCAGGAGTGGATATTAATCTCGACCTTGCCAATGAAATCAGTGCAAAGACACCTAACCTTTGTCATTTGGCACCTGCAGGTCATACATATATTGAAGACCTTAATGAAGCAGGCGGCGTATATGCAGTAATGAATGAACTTAATAAGAAAAATCTTCTTAATACAGATTGTCTTACTGTTTCCGGAAAAACAGTAGGAGAGAATATAGAAGGATGTATTAATACAAATCCTGAAGTTATCAGACCAATAGATAATCCATATAGCGAGGTAGGCGGAATCGCAGTGTTAAGAGGTAATCTTGCGCCTGATTCAGCAGTTGTTAAGCGTTCAGCAGTTGTAGAAGAAATGCTCTATCATGAAGGGCCTGCAAGAGTATTTGATTGTGAGGAAGATGCAATTGATGCAATCAAATCAGGTAAGATAGTAGCAGGTGATGTAGTTGTTATCAGATATGAAGGACCTAAGGGTGGACCTGGTATGAGAGAAATGCTTAATCCTACATCAGCAATTGCAGGTATGGGACTTGGTTCAACCGTAGCACTTATAACAGACGGACGTTTCTCAGGTGCATCAAGAGGTGCTTCCATCGGACATGTGTCACCGGAAGCTGCTGCAGGTGGTCCGATAGCATTAGTTGAAGAAGGCGATATGATTAAGATTGATATTGATAATCATATTCTTGAACTTATGGTATCAGATGAAGTCTTAGCAGAACGTAAAGCAAAATGGCAGCCAAGAGAACCAAAGATAAATACAGGATATGTAGCAAGATATGCAAAACTTGTTACATCAGCTGACAAGGGCGCTATTTTAAAGGGTTAATAAAAAGTAATGGAAGTAACTATACGGAGGTAAAAATGCAGTTAACAGGTTCTGAAATAATAATCGAATGTTTAAAAGAACAGGGTGTAGACACTGTTTTCGGATATCCGGGCGGAACTATTTTAAATGTATATGACGCATTATATAAACATTCTAATGAAATAACACATTATCTTACATCTCATGAGCAGGGTGCTGCTCATGCAGCTGACGGATATGCAAGAGCAACGGGCAAGGTTGGTGTATGTATGGCTACATCAGGTCCGGGAGCAACTAATCTTGTAACAGGTATTGCTACGGCATACATGGATTCAATTCCCCTTGTGGCTATTACGGCAAACGTTGCAAAACCGGCACTTGGAAAGGACTCTTTCCAGGAAATAGATATTGCAGGTGTAACTATTCCAATTACAAAACATAACTATATTGTTAAAGATGTAAATGTATTGGCAGATACAATCAGAGAAGCTTTTTACATTGCTAAGTCAGGAAGACCGGGACCGGTACTTGTGGACGTAACAAAGGATGTAACAGCTAATCTTGCAGAGTATAAAGCTAAAGAGCCGGTTGCCGTTGAAAGAGTTACAGACACTATAGATGATGCTGATATAGATGCAGCAGTTAAGCTTATAGAGAAGTCAAAGAAACCATTTATCTTTGTAGGTGGTGGTGTTATAGCATCAGATGCATCAGCGGAACTTAAAGAATTAGTTGAGCTTATTGATGCTCCTGTATGTGATTCACTTATGGGTAAAGGTGCATTTGACGGAAGTTCAGATTATTATACAGGTATGATTGGTATGCATGGTACAAAAGCATCAAATTTAGGTGCCAATGACAGTGACCTTCTTATTGCTATCGGCGTACGTTTCAGTGACCGTGTAGTAGGAAATGCAAAGAAATTCTGTTTAAAAGCAAAGATTATCCACATAGATATTGATGCTGCGGAAGTAAACAAAAATATTAAGGCAGATGTAAGCGTAGTAGGAGATGCTAAAGAAATACTTGCAAGACTTAATAATAAACTTACCAAGACATCAAGAGATGAATGGATGGAGCATATAAAGGAATATAAAGACAAATATCCTTTAACATATGATAAAGACGCACTTACAGGTCCTTTTATAATTGAAAAAATATATGAAGTAACAGAAGGAAATGCAGTTATTACTACAGAAGTAGGGCAGCATCAGATGTGGTCAGCACAGTTTTATAAGTACAAAGAGCCACGCAGCTTCCTGTCATCAGGAGGTCTTGGCACAATGGGATATGGTCTGGGCGCTTCAATAGGTGCCAAGGTTGGTCGTAAAGATAAGACAGTTATTAATGTAGCAGGTGACGGTTGCTTCCGAATGAATATGAATGAAATCGCAACAGCTACAAGATACAACATTCCTATTATTCAGGTAGTAATAAATAACCACGTTCTCGGAATGGTTAGACAGTGGCAGACATTGTTCTACGAAAAGAGATATTCAAATACAATACTTAATGATAAAGTTGACTTTGTTAAACTTGCAGAAGCAATGGGCGCAAAGGCATACAGAGTTACAAAGAAAGAGGAATTTGAGCCGGCGCTGAGAGAGGCAATTGCTCTTAATATTCCTGTTGTAATCGAATGTCAAATCGACCAGGATGACAAGGTATTCCCAATGGTTGCACCGGGAGCACCTATTTCAGAAGTCTTCTCAGCAGAAGACCTTAAAGATAAGCAATAACAAGTAGCCGCTTGTTAATGTATAAATTAAAAAAGCTAAAAAACAATATTAACTCACAGGAGGAACAAAAATGGCAAGAGTTTACAATTTTTCGGCAGGTCCGGCTGTATTACCGGAAGAAGTATTAAAAGAAGCAGCAGCAGAAATGCTCGATTACAACGGAACAGGAATGTCCGTTATGGAGATGAGTCATCGTTCAAAAGCTTACGATGAAATCATCAAAACAGCAGAAAAGGATTTAAGAGAACTTATGAATATCCCTGACAATTATAAGGTATTATTCCTTCAGGGTGGTGCTTCACAGCAGTTCGCAGCAGTTCCTATGAATCTTATGAAGAACAAAAAAGCAGCTTACATAGTTACAGGACAGTGGGCTAAGAAAGCATATCAGGAAGCACAGATGTACGGTGAAGCAGTTGCTGTAGCATCAAGTGCAGATAAGACTTTCTCATATATTCCTGATTGTTCAGATCTTGATATTCCTGAAGATGCTGACTATGTATATATTTGTGAAAATAATACAATTTATGGTACAAAGTTCAAAGAATTACCAAATACAAAGGGCAAGACATTGGTAGCAGACGTTTCATCATGCTTCCTTTCAGAACCTGTAGATGTTACAAAGTATGGTATTATCTACGGTGGCGTTCAGAAGAACGTAGGCCCTGCAGGTATGGTAATTGTTATTATCAGAGAAGACCTCATCACAGAAGATGTTCTTCCTGGAACACCAACAATGTTAAAATATAAGACACAGGCTGACAATGATTCATTATATAATACACCACCATGCTACAATATCTACATCTGTGGTAAAGTATTTAAATGGCTCAAGAAGATGGGCGGACTTGAAGCAATGAAAGAGCACAACGAAAAGAAAGCAGCTATTCTTTATGATTTCCTTGATCAGAGTGAATTGTTTAAGGGAACTGTAGAGAAGAAAGACCGTTCACTTATGAATGTTCCATTTGTAACAGGCAATGAAGAACTTGATGCAAAATTTGTTAAAGAAGCTAAGGCAGCAGGTTTTGAAAACCTTAAAGGACACAGATCAGTTGGCGGTATGAGAGCAAGTATCTACAATGCTATGCCAATCGAAGGTGTAGAAAAGCTTGTTGAATTCATGAAGAAATTCGAAGCTGAAAATAAATAATTATATAAATTTTAAAGAATATATGATATAATATAATTTAATCGATTTCCTATAATATTGAAGTTAAGTATAACTATCAGATAGTTTCTCTGTTATACAAGGCTTTGGTATCGATAATATCTAATGTGAAAGGAAGAAATTAAAATGGTAAAAGTTAATTGTTTAAATCCTATTGCTAAGGTAGGTATGAGTTTGTTGCCGGATACATTTGGTACAACAGGTGAGTTTTCAGAAGCAGAAGCAGTTCTTGTAAGAAGCGCTTCAATGCATGAACTTGATTTACCTGAAAGCCTTTTAGCTGTTGCAAGAGCAGGAGCAGGTGTTAATAACATTCCTCTTGATAAATGTGCAGAAAAAGGTATTGTAGTATTTAATACACCTGGTGCAAATGCTAACGGTGTTAAGGAACTTGTTATTGCAGGTATGCTTTTGGCGGCAAGAGATGTCAGAGGCGGTATGCAGTGGGTTGCTGACAATAAGGCAGACGAAAATATAAACAAGACAATGGAAAAGGCAAAAGCTAAATTTGCCGGAACAGAAATTCAGGGTAAGACTTTAGGCGTTATCGGACTTGGCGCAATTGGTGTATTAGTTGCCAATGCAGCAGCAAAGTTAGGTATGAAAGTTGTAGGCTGTGACCCATATCTTTCAGTACAGAACGCACTTAACTTATCAAATGAAGTAAAATTAGTTAAATCAAATGCAGAAGTGTATGCTGAAAGTGATTATATTTCAGTTCATGTTCCACTTCTCGAAGATACAAAGGGTATGATCAACAAGGCTTCCATCTCAATGATGAAGGACGGAGTTGTTATCCTTAACTACGCAAGAGACCTTCTGGTAAATGATGATGATATCAAAGAAGCTCTTGAAAGCGGAAAAGTAAGAAAGTATGTTACAGATTTCCCTAACGCTAAGACAGCAAATATGGAAGGTGTTATTGCATTCCCACATCTTGGCGCTTCAACAGAGGAATCAGAAGATAACTGTGCAGTAATGGCAGTTAATCAGATTGTAAACTATATTGAAAATGGTAATATTGTTAACTCAGTTAACTATCCTGCATGTGATATGGGTGTATGCAACAAGGCTTGTCGTGTGACAATCTGCCACAAGAATATACCTAACACAATCAGCCAGTTCACAGGAGCTATGGCTGCTGAAAATATCAATATTTCAGATATGGTTAACAAGAGTAAAGGTGACTATGCATATACAATGCTTGATCTTGATACAGTTGCAACAGCAGAAGCTATCGCAAAGATTAATGCAATTGAAGGCGTAGTAAAAGTAAGAGTAATAAAATAATAACTAAATAGGCTTTTTTAATTAAATATGGGGCTGTATTCTTACTGACAGCCCCATTATTCTTGTAAAATTGATGATAAGACAAATATGCGAGGTGTATGTATGGAAGAAATGAAAAGCATCAATGAACTTATAAATACGGTTAAAGCATCTACATGTGCTTATACAACGGTATTAAATGCGGAAAACATATTGAGAAACGATGGATTTGAAATGCTGAAACTCGGACAGAAATGGATTCTTGAAAGAGGCGGAAAGTATATGATTAATATCCATGATTCTGCATTGGTTGCATTTACCATAGGTAAAGGCGGCAATTTAAAAATAGGATGTGCTCATACTGACCACCCATGCATATATATTAAACCAAGTCCGGAAATGACATCAGACAGTCGTTACGGCAAATTAAATACGGAAATATATGGTGGTCCTATTCTTAACACATGGATGGACAGACCATTGTCGATAGCCGGCAGAGTGGCTTTAAAGTCAGAAGACCCTTATAATCCGGTTATCAGAATAATAGATATGGAAAAGCCGGTGCTTACCATACCAAATCTTGCTATACATTTAAACAGAGAAGTAAATAAAGGCATTGAGTTGAACCGTCAGGTTGATATGATACCTTTCGCAATAGCAGCAGATGAAGGTAACAGTGTGACGGAAGATTTCTTTATGGAATTTCTGGCTGATTATCTTGCAGCGGATAAGACAGATATTCTTGATTATGAGCTGTATATTTACAATGTAGACGAACCGCTCGTATCAGGTATAAACGGAGATTTATTGTCTTCACCGAGACTTGATAATATTACATCAGTACAGGCACTTATTAAAGGTATTTGCGGTGATGTAGGTGAAAGAGGAATAAATGTCATAGCACTGTTTGACAATGAAGAGATAGGCTCAAGAACAAAACAGGGGGCAGATTCCGGTACACTGGCTATGATTATTGAGAAAATCTATATGGCTTTAGGATATGGAAGAGATGAATATTTAAATTATGTGTCAGATGGATATATGATTTCTTTAGACGTGGCACACGGACATCATCCTAACAGACCTGAAAAGTCGGATGTAACCTGTAAATGCTATTTAAACAGCGGTATTGTAATAAAAAGAACAGCTTCCCAAAGTTATGCTACAGATTGCGGTATGACGGCAATAATCGAACAACTATGTGATAAAAATGATATACCATATCAAAAATATGCAATAAGGAGCGATGTGGGTGCGGGAAGTACGTTAGGAACAATAGCAGGAAAGTATTTACCGATGCGTTCAGCAGACGTAGGAGTTCCTGTGCTTGCTATGCATTCCGCAAGAGAACTTATGGGTGCAAGAGACCAATATGCTCTTGAGAAACTGATAAAAATATATTTTGAATGAATGGAGTAAAGAATATGGCAACGATAAAACCATTTAAATGTATAAGACCTGCAAAAGATGTTGCAAGTAAGGTAGCAGCTCTTCCTTATGATGTATATAACAGAGAGGAAGCTTGTGAAGTAGTAAAAGGAAATGAACTTTCTTTTTTAAACATAGACAGAGCAGAGACACAGTTTGACAGTTCTGTTGACACATATGATGAAAAGGTTTACGCAAAAGCAAAGGAGCTTCTTGACAAGAGACGTGAAGATGGAACTTTTGTAGAGGATAAGGGAGAGTGTTATTATATATATGAGCTTACAATGGATGGAAGAGCTCAGACAGGACTTGTTGCATGTGCATCAATAGATGATTACAAAAACAATGTTATTAAAAAACATGAAAATACAAGAGCCGATAAAGAAGCAGACAGAATTCATCACGTAGATACATGTAATGCGCAGACAGGCCCGATATTCCTTGCATACAGAGCCAACGCTGTTATAAGAGAGATTATTGACAATGTAAAAAAAGAGTCCCCTTTATATGATTTTGTTAGTGATGATAATATAAAGCATAGAGTATGGAAAATAGAAAAAGACGCTGATAATAAGACTATAATGGATGAATTTAAAGACATTGACAGTATATATATTGCAGACGGTCATCATAGAGCTGCATCAGCAGTAAAGGTTGGATTTAAGAGAAGAGAAGAAAATCCTGATTATGACGGAACAGAAGAATTTAATTTCTTCCTTTCTGTTCTTTTCCCGGATGAAGAGCTTATGATTATGCCATACAATAGAGTTGTTAAGGATTTAAATGGATATTCAGTTTCTGAATTCTTAGATAAAATCGGAGAAAACTTTGAGATTGAGGAAAAGGGTAGTGAACCTTACGGCCCGGAAGTTAAAGGTAAAGTTGGTATGTACCTTGAAGGCAAATGGTATAGCCTTACAGCGAAAGAATCTGTTTTATCAGATGACCCGGTAGATGGTCTTGATGTATCAATTTTGCAGCAATATCTTCTTACTCCGGTTCTTGGTATAGGAGATCCGAGAGTAGATAAGAGAATAGATTTTATCGGAGGAATCAGAGGACTTAAGGAACTTGAACGAAGATGCAATTCAGATATGAAAGTAGCATTTTCCATGTATGCGACATCTATCGGTGAATTGTTTGCCGTATCAGACGCAGGATTGCTTATGCCGCCTAAGTCAACATGGTTTGAGCCAAAGCTTAGAAGTGGATTGTTTATTCATGAGCTTTCATAAAACATATAGGAGGTAAACTGATGTGCAAGGTGTGCGTCAGCAAGAAATAAAATGAGAATTATTTTTATAAGACATGGAGACCCGGATTATGTCAATGATACTTTGACGGAAAAGGGATGGAGAGAAGCAAAATGTCTTGCAGAAAGAGTTAAAAATTGGAAGGTTGATGATGTATATTGTTCGCCTCTTGGCAGAGCAAAGGATACAGCGTCATTATCCCTTAAAGAATTAGACAAAGAGGCTACAATTTGTGATTGGATGCAGGAATTTTTTGTGCCGGTTAAAGACCCTGAAACAGGTAATAACAGAATTGCATGGGATTTTATGCCAAAGTATTGGACCAATGAAAAGCAGTTATTTGATAAAGATGAATGGGTGAAAGCTCCTGTTATGCAGACGGGACATATCGAAGAAGCATATGCCAATGTTTGCGGTAAACTCGATGAATTATTAGCTACATATGGTTATATAAGAGAAGGCGATTATTACAAAACAGAGAATGGCGGAAATGGAAATCCTGAAAGCGATAAAACCATAGTTATTTTCTGTCATTTAGGCATAACCTTTACTATGATGTCCCATCTTCTTGGAATGTCACCGCTTATATTGTGGCAGGGATTCTTTGTGGCACCTACATCCGTTACAGTGCTTACAACAGAAGAAAGAGTCCCAAATGAAGCATTTTTTAGAGTGCAGTATTTAGGCGACACAACTCATCTTCATGATGGTGACGAACCAATATCAGGTTCAGGTTATTTTGCAGAAATGTTTCAGGATTAGAAGTCATTATATTGAAAAAAATTATAAAATATAGTAAAATTGTTATAGTTTTTATTTAAGCAAAGGAGAGATGGTATGAAGATTATTGATAGAATTATTGACACAATAACAAGCAAATTAATTGCAATTATACCTCAGACTATGGATTTTGCACAGAGAGTAATCATTGCAGTAGTTATGCTTGCGTTAGGTCTCTTCATAATTAAATTTTTACTTAATGCAGTAGATAAAGTGACTGCAAAGTTTAATATGGACCTTACCATTAAGAAATTTTTTATTTCAGTACTTAGAGTAGTTCTTTACTGTGTGCTTGTTATTTTGGTAGCAGGAAAAGTAGGAATTGAAACAACGGCATTTGTTACAATACTTGCATCAGCAGGTCTTGCATTAGGTCTTGCATTACAGGGAAGTCTTTCAAATCTTGCAGGTAGTGTTATTATATTGCTCACACGTCCTTTCAAAGTGGGTGATTACATAGTTGATAACGGTTCAGGTCAGGAAGGTACAGTTAACAAAATTGACATTGTATACACAAGTCTTATTACTCCAGATAACAGAATGATAACAATTCCAAATGGAGCTCTTGCAAATTCAGCTGTTACAAACGTGTCAGCATTTGATACAAGAAGAATCAGCGTTCAGGCCAATATAAAGTATACAAGTGATGTAGAACTTGCGAAGAGTGTGCTTGTTAAGATGGCAAATGCTGATGAAAGAGTATTGAAGGATAAGGAAATCTTTGCATTTGTTAATTCATTAGGTCCAAGTGCAGTTCTTATGGAACTTAGAGTTTGGGTAAAGGCTGATGATTACTGGGCTGTAACATTTGATATGAATGAAAAGGTTAAGAAATTGTTCGAAGAAAACGGAATCGAAATTACTTGCGGAAAAGTAGTTGTAGAGATGCAGGATGCAAAATAAGTTAGTCTTAACAGATTGATAAACAGGGCTTTTGTGAACTTTTGCAAAAGCCCTTATTTTAAATATGGTATGTTTATAACGGAGGCTTTCTATGGTTTGTACAAAATGTGGTGGTGAGTACGATAATACATTTGATAAATGTCCCTATTGCGGAGAGATATTTCAAATACCGGGAAGTGACAAGAAGAAAAAAGAAAAAGTTTATGGTAAAAATGTAAGAAAGTTAGCAAGAACCTTGCATATTACAGAGGAATTATCAGAAAAGATATTGAAAGTTGTTCCTTATGTGATAGGTTTTTTTGCTGCTTTGTTATGTGTTTTTGTCATATATAAATATTTCTCCGGAGTAGGAAGTAAGGAGTACAGACAGTTTCAGAAAAACTTAAATGTGTTGGAAGAACGTTACGAAGCCAAAGATTATAAGGGAATATATGAAAAAATATCTGCAATTGATAATATTGATAAATATAATGAATATATATGCTACTATAGTATAAGCGAAATGTATCTGAAAGGAAAAGAGTACCTTGAAAGTGAAAAGTCAGCAGCAGAGGCATTTGCTTCGGATGAAAAAGAAATCATAGGAAGCAACGTAAAAAAAGCATTGAAATCACTGGCTGCCGTTTACAATGAGAAAGAGGCACTAACTGTCCAGTATAGTGGCGAGGAGAAAAATGACAAATATATTGATGAGGTGTTAGTCTGGTTTGTAGAAAAGGCGGTAAATACTTACAAACTTTCAGAGGCAGAAGTATACGAGGTTATGAGTGAAGGTTACGATGATGAAACAGTTATAGATAGCTATGTGGATGTTGTGTTCAGAAGAGTATGGTCCACAGGAAATGCGTTTGTCACAGATGACGGAATAGATACAGAAGATACGACAGAAAGCGGAAAGACAGAGGAAGGAAATGAAGAATAAATATAATCTTACAGTAAAGGCATGCTATACCGGATATGTTACACAGGCAATAGTTAATAATATAGCACCACTTTTGTTTGTGACATTTGGTTCTACATATGATATATCTCTTGAAAAAATAACGACACTTGCTACATTTAATTTTCTGGTGCAACTGATAACGGATGTATTATCGGCAAAATTTATTCATAAGATAGGATATAAAGCAGGAGTTATCATAGCACATATAACAGCAACAATAGGTCTTGCCGGTCTTGGATTCTTTCCTGATATATTTGAAAAAATATGCGGTGACGGCTATATAGGACTTCTGGTTGCAATATTCTTTTATGCAATAGGTGGCGGACTTATAGAAGTTTTAGTCAGTCCTCTCATAAACGGGTGTGAACTGGAAAAAAAGGGCATGGCGATGAACCTGTTACATTCCTTTTATTGCTGGGGTCAGGTAGCGGTAATTTTACTTTCTACAGTATTTTTTGCAGTGGCAGGCATAGAAAATTGGAGAGTTTTGGTATGCCTGTGGGCCATAGTGCCATTTGTTAATACCATAGTGTTTATAATGGCACCGATTCCGGTAATTCCGGGAGATGAAAATCCTGTGCCGATAAGAAAACTTTTTTCAAAGAAAGTATTTTGGATACTTATAGTTCTTATGCTTTGTGCAGGTGCATCAGAGCATGCAATGAGCCAGTGGAGTTCAACTTTTGCCGAAAAGGGACTTAATGTACCGAAGGCATTTGGAGATTTGCTTGGACCTTGTATGTTTGCAGTTCTTATGGGAGTTGCAAGAATTGTAACTGCTATGTTTGAAGAAAAGATAAAAACAGAAACCATGATGATGGCAAGCGCTGTTCTTTGCTTTGTAAGTTATATAGTTGCAGCATTGGTGCCGATTCCGATAATTTCCCTTCTCGGATGTGCAATGTGTGGTTTTTCTGTAGGGATTTTCTGGCCGGGAACATTTAATATAGCTGAGAGGCGTTATCCGTTAGGCGGTACAAAATTATTTGCGTTACTTGCATTAAGCGGAGATTTAGGATGCGGTTCAGGTCCTACACTTGTAGGAATGGTAACAGGTGCTTTTGGTGAGAACTTTAAAATAGGTTTACTTGCAGCATCAATGATACCGGTAGTTATGATAGTATTTTTATTGCTTGGAAATTCAAAATTCTTCCAAGATGAAAAATCTGTTTGATTAGTGGATGTATATTTAGTATAATAAAGAGTAGCGTTAAAAAACAATATAGAATGGCAAAAGCCTTTCGGAATGGAGAATTATTATGGACAATGATGAAGGAAAGGTAATATCAGACGACGATATTTTCAAATACATATTTGATGATGAAGCGCGAAGCAGAAGATTAGAAGATGTTGAGCCTGTGTCAAATAAGCCAAAGGACAGATCTATATTCAACGAAATGGAAGAACTTGAAACTCAGCACAGACAGGCAAGAAGAGAGATGAGTTCAGCCAGAGAGTACAGATCCGTTAATAATAGGAGAAGAAGAGGGAGAAGAAATAAGTATGATAGATCAAGAAATCTGCCTTTAGGGTTGGATAAAGTTGCAGATTTTATTGACAGCATTAAACCGGAGAAAAAATGGATATTTGGAAATATACTGTTTTTCCCTATCTTGTTAATATATTTGGAATTTGTTTTCCATCTCGTAATGGATAAAGAACTGACAAAATATACATTTATTTATATATTGTTGTCAATTCCGGCAGGTTTGTTTATGTCATTATTTACGTTGCTATTTAATGAGATTACTAACAGAATAATAACATATCTGCTGACTTTTTTTGTATGTCTGCTGTTTGCAGCTGAATTTGTTATTGTAATTATCTTTCAGTTGTATACACCAATATTTTCTATGTTCGATATGACGGGACAAATAGCGGGAGAGACAAACTTTGTTATGGTTGCCGTAAATGCTGTGCTTGACAGAATTTTTACAATTATATTATTCTTCCTTCCGATGGTATTCATACTTACTGTCGGCAGTATATTCTTTGAATTTAGAAGAAGAAAAATATTATTTAGCGGAATTGTGTTAGGTGGAGCCATTGTATTGCAGGTAGTGGCAGTTTTAAGTCTCGGATTGCCTTGGGGTGTCGGAGCAGGTGTATATACGCCAAAGGAACTGTATAAGATGGATACAGCAATAAATGAACAGGTAAATAAACTTGGCGTATTTACTATGATAAGACTGGATTTGAAGTATATATTATTCCCTACAGATACATATATTTCAGGTGATGTTGAGGTTGATATGCCGGATTTACCGGATATTCCAAGCTCAGGTGATGTTAATGATCCAAGTGAAGATACTCCGACTACGGAAGAACCGATAGATACATCACCTAATATTATGGATATTGATTTTGCTGCCTTGATTGATAGTGAGTCGGATTCAAGTATAGTAAAAATTCATAAGTATGTCAGTCAGAAAAATGATGATGGAACATATACATGGGCCACAAACAAGAATGAATACACAGGTATGTTTGAGGGCTATAATGTAATATTTATTGTAGCAGAAGGATTTTCAAAGTATGGTTTAATACCTGAACTTATGCCTACATTATACAGACTTTCAAATGAAGGTTTTGTATTTAATAATTTTTATACACCGTTGCATTTTACAAGTACAATTGGTGGTGAATTCCAGTCTATAACCGGTATATATCCAAAGGATGGACAAAAGAGCAGTATAGTTACCGGCAAGAATGGTTCTAATATGTACTTTACTCTTGCAAAACAGTTAAACAGATTGCAGTATTCATCATATGCATATCATAATGGTAGTGATCCTAAGTATTATGACAGACACATATCACATCCTAATTTTGGATATGAATGGAGACCGGCAAAAGAATGGTATGAATTGGAAAAGAAAGAAAATGGCAGTATTTACTGGCCTCAATCAGATTTGCATATGATAGAGAATACTATAGGTGATTATCTCAATGTAGTATCGCCATTTAATGTGTATTATCTTACGGTAAGCGGTCATGTGCAATATAATTTCTCAGGTAATGCAATGTCTATAAAAAATAAGGAAGCTGTAGCACATCTTCCTTACGGTGAAACTGCGAGAGCGTATATAGCATGTCAGCTTGAACTTGAAAAGGCAGTTGCTAAGATTGTAGAGGAACTTGAAACGACAGGTCTTGATAAGAATACACTTTTAGTCCTTACACCTGACCATATTCCATATTTTAATGTAAGCAATGTATTGGCTGAACTTGCGGGGCACGAATTCGGAAAAGAAACTATGGAATATGTCGGTAAAGAGTCAGGGCTTGACTTTGATGTATATAGAAATACGCTGATTATGTGGTCAGGTAGTATGGAAGAACCGGTAGTTGTAGATAAAGTATGTGGTCAGGTAGATATACTTCCTACAGTATCAAATCTTTTAGGCCTTGAATATGATTCAAGACTTTTAATAGGAAGTGATATTTTATCAGACTCTCAAGGTATTGTTGTATTGGCATCAAAGTCATGGATAACAGATATTGGTGTTTATAATATCCAGGATAAGAAATTTACTTTGGCAGAAGGTTTGGACGAATCGGTTTATACTGATGAATATATAAAGCAATATATTAAGGCGATGACTAATATAGCGAAAAAGAAAGTTGAAATGTCAGCATCTATTATAAGTACGGATTATTATAATTCGATACCATTATTAAAAGACAAATAAAATATTTTTCAAAAGCTGTAGAGTTTATATTGACAAATATTAGAAATGCTGATATTATCAAAGGAAGATTTACCGCACTACAGTGTTATTGTGATAAAAATAATAAGGAGACATTAATCGATGAAGAAAATGGTATTATCTGTTCTTGTTGAAGATACTGCCGGTGTTCTTAACAGAGTTGCAGGACTTTTCAGCAGAAGAGGTTATAGTATTGACAGTTTAACTGTTGGCTCAAGTGAGAAAAAGGGATTTTCGAGAATGACTATTGTAGTTAAGGGAGAAGATGATGTCCTTGAGCAGATTATTAAACAGATATCAAAACTTGTTGATGTAAAAGAAATAAATGTATTGATGGACGGTATGTCTGTATGCAGAGATCTTGTTCTTGTGAAGGTTGCCGTTACAGCAGAACAGAGACAGCAGATTATATCTATAGCAGATATTTTCCGAGCAAAGATAGTCGATGTTTCGGCAGCATCACTTATGATTGAACTTACAGGTAATCAGGCAAAGATAGCAGCGTTTCTCAATTTACTTGAAGGTTTTGAAATCAAAGAGCTTGTTAGAACCGGTATTACAGGTCTTTCAAGAGGAACTCTTGATGAGCTCGGCGAGATGGATGCTGATTGGGAAGCTTAAAAGGTTTGTGGAAAATTATCCGGCCGCAAACATTAGTGGCTTTTATGGTATCAACAGGGAAACCTGTTTACATAATATTTAAAAATCATTTTAATTAAAAAATATACGGAGGAATTTTAAAATGGCAAATATTTATTATCAGGAAGATTGTAACTTATCATTATTGGAAGGAAAGACTATTGCAGTTATCGGTTATGGTAGCCAGGGTCATGCACATGCTCTTAATGCAAAAGAATCAGGTGCACACGTTATCATCGGTTTATACGAAGGCAGCAAGTCTTGGGATAAAGCAGTTAAGCAGGGCTTTGAAGTATATACTGCAGCAGAAGCAGCTAAAATGGCTGATATCATTATGATTCTTATCAACGATGAAAAGCAGGCAGCAATGTACAAGAAAGATATCGAACCAAACCTTGAAGCAGGAAATATGCTTATGTTTGCTCACGGTTTTGCAATTCATTTCGGACAGATTGTACCACCTGCAGATGTAGACGTTACAATGATCGCTCCAAAGGGACCTGGACATACAGTAAGAAGTGAATATCAGGCAGGTAAGGGTGTTCCTTGTTTAGTAGCTGTACACCAGGATGCTACAGGTAAGGCACTTGATAAAGCACTTGCATATGCACTTGCAATCGGTGGTGCAAGAGCAGGTGTTCTTGAAACAACATTCAGAACAGAAACAGAAACAGACCTTTTCGGTGAACAGGCAGTACTTTGTGGTGGCGTTTGTGCACTTATGCAGGCAGGCTTCGAAACACTTGTAGAAGCAGGATATGATGAAAGAAATGCATATTTTGAATGTATCCATGAAATGAAGTTAATCGTAGACCTTATTTACCAGTCAGGTTTTGAAGGAATGAGATATTCAATTTCAAATACAGCTGAATATGGTGATTACATAACAGGACCAAAGATTATCACAGAAGATACAAAGAAGGCTATGAAGAAAGTGCTTGCAGATATTCAGGACGGTTCATTTGCAAAAGAATTCCTCTTAGATATGTCACCGGCAGGTGGTCAGGCACACTTCAGAGCAATGAGAAAGTTAGCAGCTGAGCATCCATCAGAAAAAGTTGGTGCAGAAATTAGAAAACTTTACAGCTGGAACAACGAAGAAGACAAGTTAATTAACAACTAACGTGAAAATAATGAGCTGATACGAATTATATGAGCTCGAAGAATATGTATGTCTCGCACATAAATTAATGAAAAGTCATAACGCAAGCTTGCTTGATGTTATGACTTTTTGTTAATTTGGGTAACAATGAAAACACGAGTGTTTTCGTTGTGCGAGACACTATTTAAATAACATTCGTATCGGGCGAATATCCGCGTGGAGAAAAGCGAAGCTTTTCAAACGAGTATTTAAATAAACTATTGCACATTTGGAAAATATCCAATATAATATACTTAACAAGGTAGTCGGAAGGTGAGTGCACATCACCCGACCCGCTAAATTTGTTTTGCTAAAATAGCCGTTCTAAATTTGGGTGTCAGGACGGCTATTTTTCTTTTTTGAGACTAAGAATAGTGACAATCAGTAACACTATGGTTAATAAAATTGAGAACTCTTCATATGTACTCATAAGCACCACTCCTTTCCTAAAAGCGGATCGAGTGGGAGCACGTCCCCCGACTACCCGGGTAAATATATTATTTGATTTTGAAAAGATGGTAAAAGGTATTGCGAAATTAGAAAGTATTTAATATAATATACTTAACAAGGTAGTCGGAAGGTGAGTGCACATCACCCGACCCGCTAAATTTGTTTAGACATAAATAGTCGTCCTAAATTCGGTGGTCAGGACGGCTATTTTTCTTTTTGAGACTAAGAATAGTGACAATCAGTAACGCGATGGTTAGCAGAATTGAGAACTCTTCATATGTACTCATAAGCACCACTCCTTTCCATAAAAGCGGATCGAGTGGGAGCACGTCCCCGACTAACCGGGTAAATATATTATATGTTTATATATAGTATATCATAGAATAAAATGAAACACAAATAAAAAGTTGCATTAAAAACGTATGTGTTGCAAATCGGAGTTATCTCTTACTCTTGAGATTTTTTTTGTAATATTATATAATAAAGTAACTAAACAGACACACAGGAGAATAGAAATGACATTTCAAATAGTAGACAATAAATTTGTAAAAGATGATAAGGAAATCAAGTTAATATCAGGTGCAGTGCATTATTTTAGAAATATGCCTGACACGTGGACAGATATATTTAAGAAACTCAGGGCAATAGGTTGTAATTGTGTTGAGACATATTGTGCATGGAATTTACATGAAAAGCATCCGGGAAAATTCGATTTTGAAGGAAATCTTAATATAGCAGAGTTTGTAAAAAAAGCACAGGAAGAGGGACTTATGGTTATAGTTCGTCCGGGTCCGTATATATGTGCTGAGTGGGAATTTGGCGGACTTCCATGGTGGATTCAGGCGGAAGATGATATGGAAATTCGCTGTTCTAATCCAAAGTATATAAAGTATTTTGACAGATACCTTGATAAGCTGTTTGATGAGATAAGACCACTTTTATGTACAAACGGCGGACCGGTTATTATGCTTCAGTGTGAAAATGAGTACGGATATTATGGCGATGACAAAGAATATCTTAAGTATTTGAAGGAAAGCTATATTAATAAAGGAATAGATGTACCTCTCTTTACGTCAGATGGAACAAGCAGAGATAATTTATTAGATGGTGCCATAGATGGATGTATGGCAACGCTTAATTTTGGTAGCAGAGTCGAGGAAAATTTCAGAGCACATGACGAGCTTTACCCTAATCAGCCGAAAATGTGTATGGAAATGTGGAATGGCTGGTTTGATGCATGGGGAGATGAGAAGCATCACACTACTTCGGCGGAAGATTATGCCAAAGTTGTAGATGATATGTTGAAGCGTGGAAGCCTTAATATGTATATGTTTATCGGTGGTACGAACTTTGGGTTTATGAGCGGAGCAAATCATTATGAAAAGTTTGCACCGGATGTTACCAGCTATGATTATGACGCAATATTATCAGAATGTGGAGATGTTACACCAAAATATCACGCAGTGAGACAAGTCATCAGTAAGTATATAGAGGATGAGCTTCCGGAAATACCTGCTAACAGACCTAAGAAAGCATACGGAAAAGTTGAACTTACAGAACAGACAGGCATTTTTGAAAGCTTAGACAGACTTTCAACTCCTATCCATTCAGATGTGCCACAATGTATGGAAAAATATGGTCAGGGTTATGGTTATATAGCATATCAGACTACTCTTAACAGAGATTATAAGGATGTAAAGCTTTCTTTTGAAAGTCTTGGGGACAGAGCACAAGTTTATATCAATAAAGAACTTGTGGGAATAGTATATATCAATGATTCGTTAGAAGTTAATGTATCAGCAAAAGCAGGAGATGTGCTTACCATATTGTGCGAAAATATGGGTAGGGCAAACTTTGGCAGTAAGATGATGCGTAAGAAAGGTATTGCGGGAAGACTTCTTCTTGGAGGAAAGATTCATTTCAATTGGAACGTATATACACTACCGATGGATAACCTTGAAAAGTTAGTATATACTACAAACAAACCTGAGGAAAAGTCAGTTTTCTATAAAGGACAGTTCGAAACAGATCAGTGTATAGATACATTTATCCGTCTTGACAACTTTACCAAGGGATTTGTGGTAATCAACGGATTCAACATAGGAAGATATTGGGAAATTGGTCCGCAGAAGACACTTTATATACCGGCGTCGTTGCTGAAAAAAGGGTTAAATACTATAGAGGTTTTTGAATCTGATGGAATAAAAGGCCGCCCATATGTAGAGTTTACAGATACTCCGGAGCTGGGGTAACGAATAAAGGTTCTTGAAAAGTGCAAAATTAAAATAGAATGTTTTTGGAGGTTGAGGAAAATGAAGAAAATTGTAATGTTGGCAATTATGCTTATTGGAGTTATGGTAATAGGTGGATGCAGCAGAGGAAACGAACAGCCAAAGCTTGAAGATTCGCTTTCGGGTATTGTTGATAAGATTTACGCTGAAAAGAATACCAATCTTTCTCTTACAACTATGAATGTAAATATTAAAGATGCAAATGAGCTTTCATATTATACAGGTCTTTCAAACAATTCTAAAATTACGGAAGCGGTTGTATCAGAGTCAGCATTAGGCTCACAGGCATATTCAATGGTTCTTGTTCGTCTTAAAGATACAAAAGATGCAAAAGAAGTTGCTAACCTAATGAAGGATAATATAAATACAAGAAAGTGGGTTTGTGTTGGTGCTGATGATGTAAGGGTTGCGGCATATGGTGATGTAGTTTTGTTTATTATGACATCTACAGAATTTGAAAATAGTGCTTCGGCAAAAGATATTACAGAAGCATTTAAAAAAGTATGTGGCGGCAATCTTGCTATTGATATGGCAAAGTAGAGGAGAAGTATGTTATTTTCCAGTATTCCATTTTTATATTATTTTCTTCCGATAACGTTACTCATGTACTTTATCGCACCTAAAAAGTTTAGAAATACGGTTCTGCTTCTTGCAAGTTTGATATTCTATGCATGGGGAGGAGTCCGGTATGTGTTACTTATGGTGGTATCCATACTTATTGGATACATTTCAGGGTTATTGATTGAAAAGGCAAAGACAGGAAAGACTCGAAAATTTCTTATGATTGTTTCGGTTGTTTTTGAACTGTCGCTACTTATTTATTTTAAATATGCAGATTTCTTTATAAGTAATTTTAATGCAGCAACGGGACTGTCAGTTTCGTTGCTTAATGTAGTTCTTCCGATAGGAATAAGTTTTTACACATTTCAGATACTAAGTTATATTATTGATGTTTATAGAAAAGAGGTGCCTGCACAAAAAAATGTAATTTCGCTTGCAACATATATTGCACTTTTTCCACAACTTATTGCAGGACCTATTGTACGATATTCTGATATTGAAAAGCAGTTGAACAAAAGAACCATCAGTTTTGATAAGATTTATGAGGGCGCCCAGAGATTTATCATCGGACTTTCGAAAAAGATACTTATAGCTAACCAATTAGGTGAGTTTTGCAATATTTTTAGGGATATGGACGAAAAAACAGTTCTCTTTCATTGGGGATATGCCATTGCATTTACACTTCATATATATTTTGATTTTTCAGGCTATAGCGATATGGCTATTGGGTTGGGTAAGGTTTTGGGCTTTGAGTTTCTTGAGAACTTCAATTATCCTTATATATCAAAAAGTATAACAGAATTCTGGAGAAGATGGCATATGTCACTGGGAACATGGTTTAGAGACTATGTGTACATACCTCTTGGTGGAAATAGGGTTTCTAAGAGCCGTCATATAATTAACATTATTATTGTATGGATGTTAACAGGATTCTGGCATGGCGCTGCATGGAACTTTATATTATGGGGTCTTATGTTTGCAGTTCTTCTTATAGTTGAGAAATTCCTTTTTGCGAAGAAAAAAAGCAAAGAAAATAAAGAAAATCTATGTGTTTCGGCCTTTAAACATGTATACGTATTATTTTTCGTTATAATTAGTTTTGTTTTGTTTAATTCAGAAACACTTGGACAGGCTATGGGCGATATAAAGGGGATGTTTGGTATGGAAGTCATATCATTTTCAAGCGAGGAAACCCTATATTATTTAAGAAGTTATTTGGTGGTATTTATCATAAGTGTTATAGGAAGCTTACCGTTCGCAAAGAGTGCAGTTTTAAAACTTTCCCAATCAAAAGGAATAGGTACAATTGTAGAAATAATCAAACCGATATTATTAGTGATACTTCTTTTGCTTTCAACAGCGTATTTGGTAGACGGTTCATTTAATCCGTTCTTATATTTCAGGTTTTAGGAAAGGAGTCGATGGTTTTGAAGATAAATGTAATCAGAACAATAATTGTGGTTGCTGTGTGGCTGGCACTTTCTATATGTTGCTTTTTTAAGCAATCTGATAAAGCATCCGAAAGCGAAAGGCGATATCTTAGTCAGTTCCCTGAAATGTCAGTAGAAGGAATTCTTGATGGGACTTTTATGACAGATTTTGAGAAATATACATTAGATCAATTTCCGATGAGAGATACCTTTAGAACTTTCAAGGCAATGGCATGTTATTATGGATTTCTTCAAAAGGACAATAATGGAATTTACGTGGCAGACGGTTATGCAGCAGCTCTGGAATATCCAATGAATGAAAAAATGATACTTGGTGCGACAGATAAGATGAAATACCTTTATAATAAATATGTTGAAGGAAATTGCGAAAATGTTTATATTACAGTAATACCGGATAAGAATTGTTTCCTTGCAGATAAGCATGGTTATCTTTCAATGGATTATGCTAAGGTGTTTGAACTTGTAAAAGATAATACAAATTTTGCGGAATATATAGATATTGTAGATGGTGTGCTTGATGTCTCGGACTATTATAAGACAGATACGCACTGGAGACAGGAATGTCTTGTTGATGTTGCGAATAAGCTTTCGCTTGGGATGAATATGGGAGCTGTTACAAAGGATAAATTTGAAGTTTTAGAGGCAGATACCGATTTTTATGGTGTTTATTATGGCCAGGCAGCACTTCCAATGAAAAGCGAGAAAATTTTCTATCTTACAAACAGTATACTTGAAAAATGTGAAGTGTATAATTACGAAACAGATAAAGTAACCCAAATATATGATATGGACAAGATGAATTCACGTGATCCATATGAAATGTTTCTTTCGGGAGCGGCAGCACTTCTTACAATCGAAAATAAAAATGCCACCACAGACAAGGAACTCGTTGTATTTAGGGATTCCTTTGGAAGCAGCATTATTCCTCTTATTGCAGAGCAATATACGAAAATTACACTTATTGATACTCGCTATATTGCAAGTGATCTGATTGAAAATTACGTTGAGTTTAATGGACAGGATGTACTATTTATGTATAGTACGATTTTGTTGAATAATAGTATGACTATGAAATGATAAAGAGTAGACATAATGTTCAAAATTATGTCTACTCTTCTTTATGTTAACACATTCGTTCTAAAATACTGTTCTGTTGGAATGGTTTAGCTACAAAGCCATTTGCACCCAGAAGAAGTGTTTTACGGACATTTTCTTCAGTACTTTCGACAGATAATATTATTATCTTAAGGGAAGGATAAGATTCTCTTATTTTTTCTAAAGTTTCCATGCCATTCATAACAGGCATATTAAGATCAAGAATACATATATCTACAGTTTCTTTTTTTAGAATATCTATACATTCTAAACCGTTTTTTGCCTGTAGTACATTGTGTCCTTCCGTTGACAATATATCTGTCAGAATGTTTCTCATAAATTCCGCATCATCAACAACTAAAACTTTTCTTCCTGGAGTTTTTTTGCCGGGAATATAATCGAAGATGCTGTCAATCTGACTTTGATTTAAAATTTCCTGATGTTCAATAATTTCATTGTTCTCACAGCCAAGCAACTTGTCTGTTGATATATGTAAATATTTGGCAAGTTTAGGTAACATAGTTACATCAGGGTAAGATATTCCCGTTTCCCATCTTGAAACAGCTTGAGGAGTAATATGTAATGCTTCTGCCATTTCTTCCTGAGTTAATTTTCTTTCCAAACGATACTTTTTAATTATTTCGCCTATCATCATTTTTATTACCTCCTTGTTGAATTGGTTTATACAAGTATTTTAACAAAGACAATATATAAAGTCACTCAATTGGTAATTGTATTATAAATATATCATAAGATTAAAAAATTTACTTGACATTTATACAATATGAGAATAGTATATAAACAAAGACGGACATCCTGTGCGTGTACAGGAGGAGATAAATGATTAAAAAATTTAATGATTTAAATCTTAACGATTCCTTTCTTTTTGCTGCATTTTTTGAGAATCCCGACAATTGTAAAATGATGCTGGAAATTCTTATGGAACAAGAGATTAGTGATTTGAGTGTAAAATCAGAACATAATTTGTTAGTAAGCTCAGATGTAAAGTGTATAAGACTTGATATATATGCTACAGATGAATTACATGTTAATTATAATATTGAAGCTCAAAATCAAAAAAGAAATGATCTTGTAAAGCGTAGCAGATTCTATCAGGGAGAAATGGATGTTGCATCCCTTAAACCCGGAGAAGGTTATAATAAATTAGAGAAAAGTTACGTTATATTTATATGTACTTTCGACCCTTTCGAAAAAGGATTATTTAAGTACACGTTTGAGGAAACATGTAAAGAAAACGGTATGCCATTAGGTGATGAGACAGCAAAGATATTTTTCAATACAAAGGGGACAAATAAAGAAAATGTTTCGGAGGAATTAATTGAGTTTTTTCAATATTTTGAAAATACAACTGACGAGTATGTTGAAAAAACAAATAATCACAAGATTCAAGAATTACATAAGAGGGTAAAAGCAATTAAAATGAGTCGTGAATGGGAGGCCGGATATATGAAGTATGAAGAAATTATTAGAAATACTTTACTTGAAGGATGGAATGAAGGTAAAAATCAAGGACTAATCGAAGGTAAAATCGAAGGCAAAATCGAAGGCTTATTTATGGTACTGGAACGATTTGGTGAATTACCTGATAATCTAGTTAAAAAAATCAATGAAACAGATGACATAGATACATTGAATTGTTGGTTCAGACAGGCAATAGAAGCAAAGTCTATTACAGATTTTACCCAAAATATCAGCTGAGATTGATAACTCTATATGAGAACAAATCTAAATAATCTTTAATTCTAAAATAAAATTCACTTTTAAGTTAATGCGCAGGAGTCTGTCTTTATGTTTTCCAACTTTAAGTTGGAAAATGTAAAATATCATGTCAACTTTTAAGTGATTGATTTATTATAAACTTCTTGCTATGCTTTTAATGTGGCTACAGCAAAAAATAGCGGAGGTTGAAAAATGGAATTAGGAAGTAAAATAAATATATTAAGAAAAGAAAAAGGGATGACACAAGAAAATCTTGCAAATATGTTAAATGTAAGTAACCAGTCAGTATCGAAATGGGAAGCCGGCCAATGTTGTCCGGATATTCAGCTAATACCTGAGATAGCTGATATTTTTGGTATAACCATAGATGAACTGTTTGGAAGAAATAGTAAAGACATTATTACAGAGACTGATGAAAAGAGTGGTGCAGGAAAGTGTGTAAATGCTTTACCATGGAATGATGATGATACCCTTAGGATAGTTGCGTACAAAGGACATACGCTTTTACAAAAGGAAGAATGTGAAAAGTATAATGATGTAGCAGTTCATTTTCATATTAGTGAAACTATGAAAAATGATGTAGAATGTGATTTTGATTTATACTGCGCGGATGTAAAGATAGAAGGTAATGTTACATGTAATAAGTCTCTTTCTTGCGGAAGTGTTACCGGTGATAGTGTAAATATCGGATATGTTTTAAATTGTAATGAGGTTTCTGGTACGGTGAATGTCGGAAATACATTAAACTGTCAGGATGTAACTGGTAATGTAAACGCGGGAAATGTAATTAATTGTGATGATATACAAGGAAATGCCACATCCGGTAATGAAATAGCTTGCAGTAATATAAATGGTGATGTTATGGCAGGCGGTAATATAGCATGTTGTGATATTAACGGTGATGTCAGTGTAAAGGGATATTTAGAGTGCAGTGACATAAATGGTGATATAACAGCAGAACAATATGTAGAATGTGGAGATGTAGAAGGTTCTGTAAATGCAGGACAATATATAAGCTGTGGGGACATAGGCGGTGATGCTACAGCGGCACAAGGAATAGAGTGTGGTGATATCGGAGGCAATGTTACAGCAGGTCAGTTTGTGGAATGTGGTGAAGTTAACGGAGAAATAAAGCAAGCATAAAACTAAAAATATAATATAAATTAACAAGTCGGTAAAAAACTTAAATCGAAGTTTTATCGGCTTGTTTTTTTTAATGTGAATAAATTTCGTCTTTTATCAAAAAAAACCAAAAAAACCGCGAAAATGCTTGATTTTTCGGGGGGGGGTATAATATAATCGTAATATTAGATTTATGGAAGGAGAAGCGAAAATGGGAATTACAAAGTACGCATTAGAGAATGCAAAACAGTTAGGGATAATCCCGGAAAGATTAGAGGTCTTAGATAAACAGTTACAGTCATATGTAGATAGCGGTCAGCGTCAGGCTATTGTATATAAAGCCACAAAAGACGGAGTGACAATTTTTGAAGGTACATATGGAACAAATACTAAGACCGGCGGCGTAAATATGGATACACTTTTCTGTGTAGCATCCATTACAAAGCCGGTTATTTCGACTCTTATTATGTGTTTACAGGAGGATGGAATTATAGACATTACTGAGCCTGTGTGCAAATATCTTCCTGAATTTACAGGAGATGGAAAAGAAGATATATGTGTATGGCATTTTATGACACATTCAAGTGGAATGAATGACAGTATGTACGACAAGTGCCGTGAATATGCTCTTGAAAATTTCGGTGTGGATCTTGGTGAAGAAGGAATATCTTATGAAGAAATGGATAAGAGAGAAAAGGAGGTTCTTTGTAAATTAGGTGTTGCGGAAGAGTCTAAAGGCCGATTGGCAAATCTTTATTATTTACTTTCTACAAAAACTAAGCCGGATTTCAAACCGGGAGTAGATATGTCATATTTTTCGTTTGGATTTGATTTGCTTCGATATTTGATTGTGGAAGTAAGCGGCAAATCAATAGATGAATATGCTACAGAAAAGCTCTTTGGACCATTAGGTATGAAAAACAGCCATTGGAAGCTTCCAAAAGAGAAGTATGATATGGTTATCGGAAGACAGCCTTCAGCAGTTTCGGCAGATTATTATAACAGCGAGTATAATTATCAGTCAGAAAGTGGTGGTGGCGGTCTTAAGACAAATGTAGAGGATATGACATTATTCATGCAGATGATTTTAGGAAATGGTACATATAAAGGAGTAAGAATCTTATCTCCTGCCAGTGTTAAGCAGATGTTCTTAAATCACAATAAGGGTGTAAAGAGTGGCGGAAGTGAAGAGTATGCATCATGGTCACTTGGCTGGAATATTAAATGCATGAAGAAGGATGGTGACGGAATATTACGTTCCGAAAATACAATTGACCATACAGGTTTTGCAGGTACAAAGATAATGATTGACCCGGAAAGAAATCTTACAATGGCAAGCTTTTCCGTTGAAAACGTATTTTACATGGAACCAAACTTCTTAAATATTAACGGACGTGTTGTTAATATGCTTATTGCAGCTTTGGAACAGTAATGAGGTGATATACTTTGAACTGGTTAAAACATAAATATAAAGTTGCAAAGGCTGTGGCCATAGTTACCTATAAGGAATGGAGTGCATACCGCACCCATTCCATGGTATCTATATTAGTTGGTCCTGTCTATTTTGTAATACAATATTTTATATGGAAGGCTGTGTTTGGCGGGAATGATGAGGTCATATCGGAAACAGTTATAAACGGAATGACTTTTGAACAGATGCTCAGATATTATGGAGCAGCTACACTTATAAATTATCTGATAATGGATTTTGCAGATTGGAATCTCCAGATGCTTATAAGAACAGGAAAGTTTTTGACTTTTAGTCTTCGCCCTATACACCATAGGTTTTTTGCTTTTTCGCAGAAGCTGGGACACAGGGTTTTAGGTTTTTTATTTGAGTTTGTGCCGTGTTTTATTATTCTGCATTTTATATTTGGTGTAAATATGGTGCCGGAGCGTATTGGTTATACAATAATATCTGTGGCATTAGCTTTTCTTATGAATTTCTATGTTAATTACTGCCTTGGTATGACGGCATTTTATTTTGTACAGTCTTCAGGTATAAGACAGGTGTATCAGGCCATAGCGGGAATATGTTCAGGAACGCTTATTCCGTTGGTTTTCTTTCCGGATATAGTGCAAAAGCTATTATTTTTTATGCCATTTCAATATGTTACATATATACCGATATGTGTATATTCCGGAGAGTATTCCCTTGGTGGAATAAGTATGGAAATACCACAGATTATTGGAATTCAGGCAATAGCAGTTGTGATTATATTTATTTTTAGCGAAATTTTATACAGAAACGCTATTAAAAAATATATATCGGTAGGGGGATAGAATAAAGAGGTAATTCTTTCAGGAAATATTTTGTAATGGAGAGTACTATGAAAAAATATTTGAAAATAAATAAAGAGGCCATTCGTGTTGCAATTTCGTCAGCTGCTGCATATAGGGCAGACTTTTTACTTAGTATGATAATTACGCTGTTAAGTAATGTGCTATATCCTCTTGTGACAATACTTGTATATAGAACAGGTGCATCCTATGATGGATGGAATATGTATGAAGTATTACTGATTCAAGCAGTATTTACAATGTCAAGCGGTATATCGAGTATGTTTTTTGAAAGCATTGTTTGGAGTACTATGCGAGATGTGCAAAATGGAACCCTGGAGATAATACTTATAAAACCGGTAAATTGTATGGTATACCTTATTGTATCAGGTTTTAATGTATACTCCATAGGTGTAGTAATCGGTGGAATAATTATGTTCGCCATATCCATCATAAAATTAGGGTTTCCATCGCCGGATATGTGGATTGTCAGTCTGATATTTTTTGCTATGGGAATACTTGTTATGCTTGCAATGCAGTTGCTTATGGCAGCTACTTCGTTTAAGTGGGTAGCAAACTCAAGAATACCGGAAATGTACGAAAGTGTTATGAGTTTTGGAAAATATCCTCAGTCAATCTTTAATAAAGTTGTAGTAGGGCTTACTACATTTATAATCCCTGTTGCTATGATTGGATTTTTTCCGGCTGCAGCACTTTTGGGAAAGGTGCAATGGTATATGTATTTGGCAATAATCCCTTGTATTTTATTTCTTTGTCTGGGAGTTGCGGTATATCATTACAATGTAAGACTATATGAGGGAGTCGGAGGATGATAAATAATGGAAGATATATTGATTAAAGTAGATGGACTGGGAAGGAGATACGTTACATATAAAAGAGGAAGTGGTTTTAAAGAAAGTATTAAAAGCTTCTTTAAAAGAAAAAAGGTATATGTTGATGCTGTAAAAAATGTAAGCTTCACAGTAAAAGAAGGCGACATAGTGGGGATTTTGGGACCGAACGGTGCAGGTAAAAGTACTACAATAAAGATGCTTACAGGGACATTGTATCCTTCGGAAGGAACTATAGATGTTATGGGATATAACCCGTGTAAAGACAGGGTGAAATATGTAAAAAATATGGGTGCCGTGTTTGGACAGAAAAGCCAATTGATATTTGATATTCCTCCTGTTGACAGCTTTGTTATGAATAAAGCCATATATGATATAGATGACAGAGAATATGAAGAAAGGTTAAAATTACTTACAGAGCTTTTAGAACTTGGGGATATCATATATAGACCTACAAGGGTATTGTCATTGGGGGAACGTATGAAATGTGAGTTTATAATGGCAATGTTACATAACCCAAAGATAGTGTTTCTTGATGAGCCGACTATAGGACTTGATGTCATAGCAAAACAGAATGTAAGAAAATTCATTAAAGAAATGAATGAGAGAGGTGTAACATTTATTTTGACCACCCATGACCTGCAGGATGTAGAGCAATTGGCGAAAAATGTTATAATAATTAATAGTGGTGAAAAGGTTTTTGACGGTACAATAACCGAACTGAAGAACACACTTGGAGCTAAGAAAATAGTAGAAATAACTTTGGCAGATGATACAGAGAGTGACGTTAGTGATATAGAGGGAGTAAAATTAATTGAAAAGAATAACAATTTGCAGTTTACTTTAGAGGTTGATACGGAAATCATACCGATTAACAAATTTATAGGACTGATGTCACAAAAAAGTGTTTTTACGGATATTTCCATAAAAGAACTTCCTATGGAAGATGTTATTGCAAAGATATACACAGAAAAGGTTGGAAAATAATCCAACCTTTTCACACTCTTTAGTACATTTTGTTATTTATTAT
The DNA here is from genome assembly GCA_015057425.1 of Lachnospiraceae bacterium. Lineage (GTDB taxonomy): Bacteria > Bacillota > Clostridia > Lachnospirales > Lachnospiraceae > SVEL01. Next base: position 36,285 of record SVEL01000013.1, on the reverse strand, counting down.
TTTGTGATTATCTGTTATTATATATACAGAAAATAAATTTCGTGAAGAAAGGAACTTTTTTGTATGTTACTTGATTTTAAACTTGACAAAGTACAGTTGAACGATGCGTATTATAATAACGCATTAGAGAAGGAAATGGCGTATTTAAAACTTTATAATGAAGACAGATTGCTTGCAGGTTTTATGGAAGTTAAAGGTCTTACACCAAAGGCGGATAAATATCCTGGTTGGGAAAGTACAGAAATCAGAGGCCATTCAATGGGACATTATCTTACTGCTGTATCTCAGGCTTATGCACAGACAGGTGATAAAGAGATTTTAGCTAAGATTAATTACATAGTAGACGGGCTTGCAGAGGCACAGCTTGAAAGCGGTTATTTGTCAGCTTTCCCTGAGGTACTTTTTGATAATGTAGAGCAGAAGAAGCCTTGCTGGGTACCTTGGTACACAATGGATAAGATTATTGCAGGTCTTACAGCTGCATATGCACTTGCAGGTAATGAAAAGGCATATGATGTTGTAAATAAGTTGGGTTTGTGGGTATATGACCGTACATCAAAGTGGACACCTGAAACACAGGATACAGTTCTTGCTGTTGAATATGGCGGAATGAACGAAGCTATGTATGATCTTTACAAATATACTAAAGATGAGCGTCATGAAAAAGCTGCTCATGCATTTGATGAGATGTTCCTTTTTGAAGAAATTCACAAAGGCAACGACATATTAAATGGTAAGCATGCAAATACAACAATTCCAAAGTTCCTTGGAGCGTTATACAGATATATTGCAAGAGGCTACAAAGAAGAGGATAAGTTTTACTTTGAAGCAGCTGAGAGATTTTTTGATATAGTAGTTGCAAATCATTCATATGTTACAGGCGGTAACAGTGAATGGGAGCATTTTGGTGAATCAAGAATCCTTGATGCAGAAAGAACAAATTGCAATTGTGAAACATGTAATACATATAACATGTTAAAGCTTGCAAGAGAATTATTTAAGATTACAAAAGATAAGAAGTATGCAGATTTCTATGAGAATACATTTGTAAATGCTATTATGTCATCACAGAATCCTGAAACAGGTATGACTATGTATTTCCAGCCTATGGCTACAGGATATTTTAAGGTTTACAGTACACCATTTGACAGCTTCTGGTGCTGTACAGGAACAGGTATGGAAAACTTTACCAAGTGTAATGACAGTGTTTACTTCTATGATGAAGAATATATTTACGTAAATCAGTTTATATCTTCAACTGTGCAGACTGTTAATGCAGTGATAGAACAGACAAGCAGTATTCCTAAGGGCGACAGCACTACATTTGCGGTGAAGGAAGGAAATGCAAATCTTGCAGTAAGAATTCCTGACTGGACAAAGGGACGGGTTAAAGTAAGCGTAGTTAAAGAGGGTAACATTGAAGTGTATGGTGCAGATGATGCTACAGATGATGTATACGTAAAAGACGGATACATGTATGTAAAAGGATTAAAGGCAGACGACGAAGTTACACTTACGTATGCTCTCAGCATAGTAGCTTATCCGCTTCATGATAATAAGCATGCCATAGCTATGAAATATGGTCCTGTAGTATTGAGCGCAGGTCTTGGTAGCGAGTCTATGGAAGAAAGCAAGACAGGTGTAGATGTTACTATAGCTACAAGAAATATTTCAATGAAAGATTTCATTACAATTCCTGAAGGAACTGTAGATGAATATATAGAAAATATCGAGGCAAATGTTGTAAGAAACAGTGATGAAGTTGAGTTTTCATTAAAGGGAACAGATTCTGATAATCTTGTGTTTACACCACACTTTATGCAGCATAAACAGAGATATGGAATTTACTGGAATATGGTTTCAAAAGATTCAGAAGCACTTCAGAAACATATTTATGAAGAAAAGGCTAAGGCAAGACTTGAGAAGGTGTCTATCGACAGCATTCCTCTCGGAAATGACCAGTATGAGCTTCTTCACAATATCAAAGGCGAAAATACAGGCGCAGGAACATTTAATGGCTTACAGCTTAGACACGCATGGAGTGAAAAAGGCTGGTTCTCCTATGATATGACACTTGAAAGCGGTGTTAAGAATTATCTTCTTGCTAAGTATTTCGGACCAAATGCCGGCAGAACATTTAATATCTATGTAAACGATGAACTTCTTTGTGAAGAAACCATAGCAGATGTAAATCATGGTGATTTCTATGACAAGAAGTATGAAATACCTGCTAAATATGATGGACTTGATAAGGTTAACATTAAGTTTGCCGTAAGAGGAAACAGCTGGGTAGGCGGTGTGTTCGATAAGCTTTGCATAGTAAAAGACTATGACAGCAATGCAGGACTTAAATCAGTAGAAGTAGCAGATGCATCATTAGATAAGGTGTTTGATACTGAGTGTACAGACTATGTATTAGATGCAGCAGGTAAGGATATTGTGACAGTCAAGTTTATTCCAGCTGATGCAGAAGGCCTTGTATACGTTGATGATATATTAATTGACGATACACAACCAAGAGAAGTAGAAGTTAAGTCAGGAAAGGTAATTACTGTAAAAGCTTTCGCTGAAGATTTCGAAAATTATAAGGTTTATACATTTACGGTTAAGTAAAGCTATAAATATAAAATAGGGTTTTAAAACCTTTCATGAATGAAAAACTGTAGGGATGATATGTATCCGGAATTACGAACGTATATCATTACCTACAGTTTTTTTGTAAAAATACTTGAAAATATACAAACAATATGATAATATGTATATACAATATATATTCTATAATTCTATAATCTAAGTAAAAATCAAAATTATTCCAAAATGAAAGAACAATGACAAATTAATAAGACTTTACACTAAAATATAAAATCCTTATAATATAAGTATAATGAATAATGACAGTATTCAATTATATATTATATCGAAAGGAAGTGTGAGGGGATGTGTGAATATATGCCAACAGATATGCAATATAAAGATGGTCTGAGAAAAGATAAGTTTTTAAACGATTTGATTATTGAAGCAATCGAAAATGATGACAAAGAAAAAGCTTTGGAGTATTTGAAGAAGGATAATGAACGTATAGAAAAAGCCTTGGAAGAATAAAAGGAAATATATTAAAATAATAACATAAGTGTAGGGTCTTTTTGGACGGGGTGCAAATTAGTATTTTGCAACCCGTTTTTTTCTAAATTTTTTCTAAAATAAATTAAATAAAATTGTTGTTACAGCTGGAAAAATGTAGTATAATAAGGTGTATTTTGTGTGGAAAAATTAAGTTGTATTAATCTTAGTATAAAAACTTGAAAGGTCGTGGAATTATGGACAGAATCGAACAGATGGATAAGAAGACAATGAAGCTGTTTATCGAGCAAAAAGAGATGGAGGTACAGCTTAATCTTGAAAACAATTACAGGGAAGAAGCTTATGAAAATTTTAAGGATTTTAGGGAATTGGTATATAAATACTTAGAAGCCGGATATATAAAAGAAAAGAAGTTTGACAAATCTTACGGCAAGAGAATTGAACTTTGGGAAGATATTTTTGAACCTAAGGAAGAAGAAACAGAATTTGAAGAAGATTCAGAGGTGGAAAATGATGACTAGGTACGATTATGCTAAAGAAAAATACGCACAGATAGGTGTTGATACAGATAAAGCAATGGAAATTCTTAAGAATGTTAATATTTCCATGCATTGCTGGCAGGGCGACGATGTAACGGGATTTGACCATGACGGACCTCTTACGGGAGGTATTCAGGCAACAGGTAATTATCCGGGCAAAGCCACCACTCCTGAAGAACTTATGAGTGATATGGATCTTGCACTTAAGATGATACCTGGCAAGCATAAAATCAATCTTCATGCGTCATATGCCATTTTTGAAGATGGAAAGTTTGCAGACAGAGACAGTTTAAAACCGGAGCATTTCAAAAGATGGGTGGATTATGCAAAAGAAAGAGGTATAGGAATAGATTTTAATCCTACATATTTTTCACATCCTATGGTGAAAGACGGACTTACTCTTTCAAGTCCTGATGATGATGTAAGAAGTTTTTGGATTAATCATGGTAAGGCATGTATAAAAATTGCTGAATATTTTGCAGAAGAAACAGGATATCCATGTGTTATGAATATATGGATTCCGGATGGTTATAAAGATATACCTGCCGACAGACTTGGTCCCAGAAGAAGATTTATGGAGTCATTAGATGAGATACTTTCTGTAGAATATGATAAGTCTAAAGTATACGTTGCACTTGAATCAAAGGTTTTTGGTATAGGTCTTGAATCGTATACAGTGGGTTCTGCGGAATTTACTATGAATTATGCGGCGTCCAGAGGAATACTCAGCCTTATGGACAACGGACATTATCATCCGACAGAAGTTGTGTCTGACAAGATTTCATCTTTGTTATTATTCTCAGATAAGCTTGCACTTCATGTGACAAGGCCGGTAAGATGGGATAGCGATCATGTTGTTTTGTTTGATGATGAAACAAAGGAAATTGCAAAGGAAATTGTAAGAAACAATGCACTTGACAGAGTGTTTATTGCTTTAGATTATTTTGATGCAAGCATTAACCGTGTTGCTGCATGGGTGATTGGTATGAGAAATCTGCAGAAGGCATTGCTTTTTGCACTTTTGCAGCCGGCAGAAACAATGCGTAAATTTCAGGAAAACGGTAATATGACTGAACTGATGATAATGCAGGAAGAATTGAAGTTTTATCCGTTTTCGGATGTATGGGAAGAGTTTTGTAAAGTTAATGGTGTTCCAAGTGGAGATGAGTGGTATAAGGAAATAAAATCGGCGGAGAGAAGTTAAAGGAGTAACTTACGATGAGTTTTATGGAAAAAAGTGACAGAATTCAACAAGAGATAAAGAGGAGTGAATCAATTACAGCGGTAGTTCAGCTGATGGAATCAGAGAAGAATTTTGATGAGATATTAGATACCGCATTTAATATAATAGGTGATTATCTTGAGGTTTCAAACATAATTATGTTTGAGTGCAAGGAAGACAGGGTAAATACTATAAAAGAATATGTATGGGGTGATGGTGGTAATATAGCTGAAACATTATCACCATATATGAGTGATATACTCAATAAGAGACCGGATGATCTCTATATTGTACCTATCGGAGAAATGGCAACAGAAGAAGAGGTCAAGATTTTAAGTAACCTTAAAGTGGATTCGCTTCTTGCCATACCGCTTGTTCTGGGTGGAAGACCGGTAATGCATGCGGTTTTTGCCGAAAACAGAAAGAAGAGAGTTTGGCATTCCAATTCAATTCTTTTTGTAGCTGATATATGTAAGGTTTTACAGACCATTTTAGAGAAGAAAATTTCAAATAATTCTCTTGTTAATTCATATACCGCATTAAGAGAGATTCTTGACAATATTGGAAGCGGAATCTATGTTGTGGATCCAAAGACAAGAGAGATTCTTTTCTGCAATGAAACGATGAAAAGAATTGTCAAAGAAGATATGGTTGGTAAACACTGCTGGGATTTTCATTTGGGAGAAAGACAGTACGATTGTGACAACTGTCCTATGATAAATAACCCTACATATTTCAGGGAAGTGTATGATAACAGACTTGATACATGGTTTGATATAAAAAATACGGAAATTACGTGGGTAAACAGCAATAAAGTGTCATTGTGCACAATGACAGATATAACAGAAAAGAAAAAGTACGAGAAGAGAATAGAGTTTCAGGCAAATAATGACTTCCTTACAGGGCTTTACAACAGAATGCGTTGTGAAAGTGATTTGGCTATGTGCATAGAAGAGGCTGTTGTAAATGGTGGAAGGGGAGCGTTGCTTTTTGTAGACTTGGATGATTTTAAGCATATAAATGACGGTCTCGGTCATCAGTACGGTGATTTGCTTTTAAAGATGATTTCTGTAGGTCTTCAACAGATAGACGGTATAGAAGAACATTGCTACAGAGTCGGAGGAGATGAATTTATCGTAATTATCAATCCGGATGAGATTGGAAAGTGCGATAAGATTGTCAGTGCAATAATGCAGTTATTTGACAAGCCGTGGTGTCTTAATGGTGCAGAATATTATTGTAAGATGAGTATGGGTATAGTTCATTTCCCTGATGAAGGAAATGAAGTACATGAGCTTATTAAAAAAGCAGATATAGCTATGTATGATGCCAAAAAGTCAGGAAAGAACCAGTACAGATATTATAATGCTAAGGAAGAAGATAAGTCAGTTAAGCGTCTTGATATTGAGAAAAATATGAGAAGTGCAATTTCTGTCGGCTGTAATGAATTTGAAGTATATGTTCAGCCGATTGTAGATGCAGCTACTGCAAAATGTGTAGGAGGAGAAGCTCTTATAAGATGGAACAGTGGTAATCTGGGATTCCTTGGTCCTACAGAATTTATACCATTGGCAGAACATTTAGGACTTATTACGCCTATCGGAAGTTACTTCTTAAAGAAAGCATGTGAAGCTAATAAGCGTTGGAGTGATATGGGTATAGACGTGCATCTCCATGTAAATCTTTCAGTTGTTCAGCTTATGAAAAACAGCATTGTTGAAGATGTACGTGACATTATAGAAGAGACCGGAGTTAAGCCGGAAAATATGGTTCTTGAAATAACTGAAAATCTTGCTATTAATGATATGACAAGAGTCAGAAATATTATCAGACAGTTAAAAGAAATCGGTGTAAGCATAGCGCTTGATGACTTTGGAACGGGATATTCGTCTCTTAATTATATAAAACAGCTTGATTTGGATATAATTAAAGTAGACAGAACATTCATTACGGATATAGTGTCTGATGATTATGCAAAGGTGTTTGTAAAACTTATAACAGAACTTTCAGAGAAGCTTAATGTTGCAGTATGTATAGAAGGCGTTGAAGATAAAGTACAGTACAAGATCCTTAAAAAGATGGGTGTAAAGACTATTCAGGGATTCTACTTCGGTAAGCCGATGCCAATATACAAGTTTGAAGAAGAATTCTTGGGAATTAAAGAATAGTAACATTTTTCGGAGGAGCAGATGGACATAATAACAGCTGTTATGATGATATTAACAGGATTATGCCTGGTGCATTATATTGTTATAATTTCATACACCGGATTAAGAGGAGCGTTTGCAGGTTTCTGGTTATTTTCTACGGTGATATTTGCTGTATTTACAACGGTCTCATCACTGTTTACAAAGTACGGTGTTTGGGGAAAAGTACCCTTACCGGTATATGCAGTTGTTATATCCGGTGCGGCAGTTGCAATTATATGTTTTATGATACTTATCGGGATGATAATAAGCGGTATGAATGCAAGACCTGATAAGGTTGTTGATTATCTTATTGTATTAGGTGCCAAGGTTGATAAAAAAAGAATTACCAAATCACTTAGAAAAAGACTGGAAAAAGCGACTGAGTACTTAAAAGAGAATCCTGATACGATTGTTATCGTGTCAGGAGGAAAAGGTAAGGGCGAAGATATAACTGAAGCAGAAGCAATGGCGGGGTATCTGTCGCTTGCCGGCATAGAAGAATATAGAATAATCAAAGAAGATAAATCCACTTCAACAAAGGAAAATCTTCAGATGAGTTATAACATTATAAGGGAGCAAAATAAAGATGCATCATATATTGCTGTAACTACCAATAATTTTCATATATTCAGAGCTGTTGCAATTGCAAAAAAATTAGGAATAAAGAATGTATACGGATTGGCAGCAAAAGCTGATCCGATTCTTATAATTAACTATATATTCAGAGAATGTGCGGCCGTAATAAAAGAAATAATGCTTGACAATATTTAAAAAAGATAGCAGAATAGCTTTTAATACACGAAAGATATTATTATAATTGGAGACATGATATGAAAGACAAGATAAAGTTTATTATAAAAAAATACGGACATGTTTGGACCGCATCATATATATTTTTATATTTGCCATGGTTTTTATGGTTAGAAAGAACTGTAACACCACAGTCAGATTATTTCAATATTCATATTTGGATTGATGATATTATTCCTTTTAACGAAGTATTTGTTATACCATATCTGTTGTGGTTTTTATATGTACCTGTTTCTATGGCATATATAGCATTAAGGTCAAAAAAGGAATTTTATAAGGCATCAATATATTTGTTTGTCGGAATGAGTATATGTCTTTTTATATGTACTATATGGCCTAACGGACAGGATTTAAGAATTGAAAATCTTGACGTAAATAAAAATATATTTACGGCGATTGTCGGTATGATATATCATTCGGACACCAATACAAATGTATTTCCGAGTATACATTCATTTAATTCTTTTGCGATTTTTATGATGTTATTTAAAAGTGAATATATATCAGGAAAGTTTAGAAAGCCGGTTCTTATTAGCACAGGAATATTAACTGCACTTATAATCGCATCAACGGTTATTCTTAAACAGCATTCCATCGTTGATGCAATAGGTGGCGTTGGATTAGGAATTATAATGTATATTCTTGTGTATGTAATTAATTGGAAAAAGTTATTTAAGAAAAGCAAAAAAGAAACAGTTGAAGTAAATGAGTAAGATAATATACGAAAGGTAAGGTGCGGTTATGAGAGTAGGATTAGGATATGATGTTCATAAACTTGCGGAAAATAGAAAGCTTATAATTGGTGGAGTGGAAATTCCTTATGAGAAAGGTCTTTTGGGACATTCTGATGCAGATGTTCTTGTACATGCCATTATGGATTCTCTTTTGGGAGCAGCTGCACTTGGAGATATAGGAAAACATTTTCCTGATACAGATGAAAAGTATAAAGGAATATCAAGTATAAAGCTACTTAAATACGTAGGCGAACTGCTTAAAGAAAACGGATATTCAATTGTAAATATAGACAGTATAATTATTGCACAGAGACCGAAAATGGCTTCGCATATTCCTACGATGCGTGAAAATATGGCAAAGGCATTGGGGATAGATGTCTCACAGGTAAATGTAAAGGCCACAACGGAAGAAGGCCTTGGATTTACAGGAACAGGAGAAGGTATATCGAGTCAGGCAATATCATTATTGGAGTAGTATGATTAGAAGTGCAGATATCAGACATAAAAATCAAATAAAAGCCATGTATGAAAGAATATTTAGTGACCCTAAAAAATTTACGGAATATTATTTTGAAGAAAGAATGATTCCGGAAAGGGTGCTGATTTCAGCAGATAATAGTGGCAAGGTAATTTCTATGCTTAGCAGAAATGCTAAGCATTTATCAGTTGGTGAAAAATTATTTGATGCAGATTACATATATGCTGTGGCGGTAGATAATGAATACAGAGGACAAGGGTTGTCCAGAGATATGGTGAATAAAGCCGTAGAATTATCTGCGAAAGAAGGGACGTATTTTACTTATCTGATACCTGTAGATGAAAAAATATATAAAGGAAACGGATTTGTTACCATAAGAAATTCGGGAGAAATCAGTCTGAGGGGAACCGGAGCCAAAGAAGACGTGAGACTTGAAGAATTAAACGGCAGGTACTATGACAGCAAGCACAATATAATACGGGAGTTGGTTGAATTTTCGGCTGATTACAATCACAATATATTAGAAAAAAATATTATTGCAACCTATAAAGACGAAGCTTATTTTAAAGTAATGCTCAATCAGATTGATGCAGAGGACAGTAGCATAGTTATTATTCGTAAAAGTGAAAAAATAAAAGGTTATGCGATAATTAACGGACATAAAGAACGACAGTCAGATGAGATACGAATATGTGATTATGTTGTTGAGCCGGATTATGAATTTGAGCTGGCAGAAAGAATAAAAATAAGGTATAATATAAACAATATAAAATTTATTTATAATAAGGTTATGGCAAAGGTGACATCACCATATTTTCTTGAGAATCTTAATGCCACGGAAGACAAAGTGGTATATATAAAATTAGAGGATGATAATAAGATATATGAGGTTAATTCGCTAAAAGGAAAGGTTAGTATAAGTGAGCGTGAAGAAAACTTGTTGTCACAAACAATCAGTTTGAATTTAAGGGAAATTACGGAGTTTGTATTTGGGATGAGGGAAATTGAAGGTATGCCGAAGATGGAATGCCTTGAAGGAATAACAGTAAACGAGGAGGTCTGATGATGGTGAAAAAGATTTTTTCAAAGAAGTTATGTAAGGTAGTCTCATTTTGTATTGCAGGTGTTATGGTGATGCTTTCGCCTATAAGTGTTGTTGCGGAAAGCGTAATTGACCCACATGAAGCTGTTTACGGATATTACGCAGATAATTATAAGAGTAATATTTCAGACAATAAGACCCCGGACACAAACGTAGCTATAGGTATGTTAAATGGTTTTGCCGATTTGTGGGAACCGGGAGAGACGTGGAGTACGGGGACTATACTTAATGATGCAATTATAAGGACGAATATACAAAAAGCATATGATATTGCAGGCGCAAGGACAAAAGAACAGGAAGTAAAAGCTCATGAAATAGAGTTTACGCACCTTAATTGGGTTATATTGGATGGTTTAGGTGAGTATAAAGAAAAGTTTATAGAACTTTCAGGCATAGGGGATGATACTTCGGAATGGAAGTTAAAGAGTAGTGCTAAGCTTTATTTTCCTGCATATCTTGCAGATTTGTTCAGAAATACGGCGGCATCCACATCAGCAGCAAAAGCATACTATTCATTTCCAAGACCATACAGATGGAAGCTTGATACAATGGAAGTAGTAACAGAAGGCTTTGTTGAGTCGCAGGTAGTTGATACCATTATTGAGGAGAAGGGGATTGCTTCCATAAATGGCGCAGATGACGGCGGTTTCCCAAGCGGTCATACTAATGGTGCTTTTCTTGCTGCATATGCAATTGCTTATTCTGTTCCACAGAAGTTCTGTGATATGCTTATGACGGCAGCTGAAGTAGGAAATTATCGTATAATTGCAGGTATGCATTCACCGCTTGATGTAATGGGAGGAAGACTTACCGCAACAGCGCTTTCTTCATCAATTTTGGCTGATACTAAAGCTTCGACATATACATTTGTAAAAGCAGCATATAACAAGGGACAACAGAATCTTGTTGGAGAGAATGTTATTCCGGAAGTTGCAACGCTTGAAGATTATGCTGCATATAAAGAGAATCTTAAACAGTATATTTATTATCTAACATATGATTTTGAAAAAATCGGAGAGACCAACGTAGCGATGAAAGTACCAAAGGGTGCTGAGGCACTTTTGTCTTCAAGATTACCTTATCTGACAGATGAACAGAGAAGATATGTATTATATACCACCGGGCTTGAATCAGGTTATCCTTTGTTAGATGATGAAGAGGGCTGGGGAAGGCTTAATTATTATGCGGCAGCAAACGGATATGCAGAATTTTTAACAGATGTAACTGTTGACATGGATGCATCTAAGGGAGCGTATAATGCCTGTGACAGTTGGCTTAATGATATATCAGGAAGCGGCAAGCTTACTAAAAAAGGTACCGGAACTCTTGCACTTGTAGGAAATAACACATTTACAGGTGGTGTTACTGTTGAAAATGGTACATTGATAATGGTAGGTGCCAATTCTCTCGGAACGGGTGATGTTATCGTAACAGGTGGAGCACTTACAGAAAATATAAAGGGTGTATCAACAATACCGGGTAATTATTCACAGTCAGGCGGTGACTTGGTGCTTACACTTGACGCATCAGGAGATAAACTTGATATAGCAGGTAATGCTAAACTTGGCGGAAAGCTTGTAATTGAACTTGGTGAAGGTATGAACATTGATGAAACAACAGTTGTACTTAGCGCAAAGACAATAAGCGGAAACTTTGATTCAGTAGAAATAAAAGGAATGGATAAAAAGTATGAAGCAGTCGTATCAGGCGGTAATGTCACTGTTAAAGAAGCATCATCTTCAATGATTTGGATATTAATAGCTGTAGCAGTGGTAATCGTTGTAATAGCAGTGATTATGGCAGTTGTTGTTTTAAAGAAGAAAAAGAGTAACTAATTCTTGACAAATCTGTTGATTTTGCATAATATAAGCATATATATTTTAAAAGCGACGAAGAAAAAGAGTAACTGATTGGAAGATGTCAGAGACGGATTGCCACCGGCTGAAAGCAATCCTCATAAGAAGATTAGTGAAGTGCGTTTTGGAGCTTGTGAGAGGAACGGAATATTATTTATTTATGTATTCTCACACGGGTAGCACCGTTATATGTATTGAGTGGAGGCATATGCCTTTATAAGAGTGGAACCGCGGAGTTAACTTCGTCTCTTTTGAGATGTAGTTGACTCCTTTTTTGTGATAGGAAATTCCTAACTCATAAAAAGCGCTCCGCTAAGGATGCGTATTGTGGATTTCCTTCGCGATAAAGTTGTTTCGGAATGGAGAAAATATGGGATTTTTTAAAGATTGGAAAGAAGAAGCAAAGGTTATAAGAGAACGTGACCCGGCTATTAAGTCTGACTGGGAAGTGTTGTTATACCCAAGTTTTAGAGCATTAAGAGCTTATAAAAAAGCGCATAAGCATTATTTGAAAGGACATTATTTCAGAGCAAGACTTGTATCACAGAGAGCGGCAAGAAAAACCGGTATAGAAATTCATCCGGGAGCTACAATAGGAAAAGGATTATTTATAGACCATGGTCATGGCGTTGTGATTGGTGAGACAACCATTATCGGAGATAATGTAACCATATATCAGGGAGTGACTCTCGGTGGTACAGGTAAAGAACAGGGAAAGAGACATCCTACTATAGAAGATAATGTTATGATAAGTGTCGGTGCTAAGGTACTTGGCTCATTTACCATTGGAGAAAACTCCAAGATAGGTGCCGGAAGTGTTGTGCTTAAAGAAGTTCCGCCAAATTCAACGGTGGTTGGTGTTCCGGGACGTGTGGTTAAGAGAGATAATCAGAAGATACCAAGAATCGATATGAACCAAATCGATTTACCGGATCCGATTATGGCAGATATCAAGCATCTTGAAGAAGAAAATACAAAACTTCAGAAAGAAATTGAAGCAATGGAAGTAAAACTTAAAGATATAAAGTAAATCAGGTTGTTTATATAATTTGACTTGAAAAGGAAGGAAAGAAAAAATGGAAAACAAATTTACAATGTACAATACACTTACGAGAAAGGTGGAAAATTTCATTCCGAATGAAGATGGTAAGGTGGGAATGTATACATGTGGTCCTACTGTATATCATTTTGCACATATCGGAAACTTGAGAAGTTATATTATGGAAGATATCTTAGAAAAGACGTTGCGTTATGTAGGATACGATGTAAAGAGAGTAATGAATATTACCGACGTAGGACATCTTTCAAGTGATGCTGATACAGGTGAAGATAAGATGCTTAAAGGTGCAAAGAGAGAAAATAAAACTGTTATGGAAATTGCACAGTTTTATACAGATGCATTCTTTAGCGATTGCAAGAAGCTTAATATTAAGCGTCCGGATGTAGTTGAACCGGCTACAAATTGTATATGTGAATTTATTAATCTTATAGAGGTGCTCCTTGAAAAAGGTTATGCGTATATTTCAGGGGAAAATGTATATTTTGATACATCTAAGTTAAATGATTATTATGTATTTTCAAGTCAGACAGAAAAGGAACTTATGGTAGGCGTAAGAGATGACGTAGACGAAGATACTAATAAGAAGAATAAAAGTGATTTTGTTCTTTGGTTTACAAAATCCAAGTTTGATAATCAGGAACTTAAATGGGACAGTCCATGGGGCGTGGGATATCCGGGCTGGCATATAGAATGTTCAGGTATCAGTATTAAACATCTTGGCGAATATATGGATATTCATTGCGGAGGTGTGGACAATATATTCCCGCATCACACCAATGAAATAGCACAGAGTGAAGCATACCTTGGACATAAGTGGTGCAACTACTGGTTCCATGTACATCATCTTAATGACAAATCAGGAAAGATGAGCAAGTCAAAGGGTGAATTCCTTACAGTTTCATTACTTGAAGAAAAAGGTTACAATCCGTTGGTATACAGAATGTTCTGTCTTCAGTCACATTATCGTAAGCCATTAGAATTTTCATATGATGTAATGGATAATGTTAAGTCAGCTTATGAAAAGTTGATTAAGAAGATTGCCGAGCTTAAAAACGACGGTGAAGTGGATAAAGACGCATTTGAGCAGTATAAAGAGAAATTTATGGAAGCTTTATGCAATGACTTAAACACCTCTTCTGCTATTACAGTAATCTATGATATGATGAAATCAGATATTAATGATAAGACTAAGTTAGAGCTTATAAAGAGCTTTGATGAAGTTCTTTCACTGGGTTTTGCTGCTGCAGCTGACAGTAAAAAGGATGAGAATGCAGATGTAGATGATGAACTTAAGGAATATGTTCTTGCAAAGATAGAAGAAAGAAAAGAAGCAAAGAAACAGAAGGATTTTGCTAAGGCTGACGCAATCAGAGCAGAGCTTTTAGAAAAAGGAATTATCATCGAAGATACAAGAGAAGGCGTAAAATGGAAAAGAGCGTAGACATATTTGGCACAATTGCAGAACAGTTAGAATTGGATGTTAAGGATGCAAATACTTATTCACCATTAGTTCTTGCATATATAGGAGATGTAGTATATGAACTTTTTGTCAGGACTGTAGTTGCTACAAAGGGTAATACTCAGGTCAACAAAATGCACCAAAAAAGTGCGGCTCTTGTAAAGGCAGAAACTCAGGCTAAGATAATAAGAATTCTTATAGATGAGCTGTCAGAAGAAGAACAGGCAGTTTACAGACGCGGAAGAAATGCAAAGTCATATACAAGTGCAAAACATGCAAGTATAAGTGATTATCGTACAGCTACGGGCTTTGAAGCACTTTTGGGATATCTTTATCTTAATGGTGAAACAGAAAGACTCAGTCAGCTTGTAAAAAGAAGCTTAGACATAATAGAAGACGAAAAGTCTTAACAGAAAGTAAGTAATTACTTTAGAACGGAGAATCAGATGAGATACGAAGAATACACAATAGAAGGCAGAAATGCCATAATGGAGGCTTACAGAGCAGGAAAGACCATTGATAAGTTGTTTGTGCTTGACGGATGTCATGATGGTCCTGTAAACAGTATAGTTCGTGAGGCAAGAAAAAATGATACAATCATAAATTATGTTGCTAAGGAAAGACTTGACCAGATGTCAAAGTCAGGTACTCATCAGGGTGTAATAGCTTATGCAGCTGCATATGAATATGCGGAAGTCGGTGATATTTTAAATGCAGCAAGGGAAAAGGGCGAACCGCCGTTTGTTATTATTCTTGACAATATTGAAGACCCACACAATTTAGGTGCGATTATAAGAACTGCAAATCTTGCCGGAGCTCACGGAGTTATTATTCCAAAGAGAAGGGCAGCAGGTCTTACTGCAACAGTAGCCAGAACAAGCGCCGGTGCTATTAATTATACTCCTGTGGCTAAGGTTACAAATATATCAAATACTATAGAGGATTTAAAGAAAGAAGGACTTTGGTTTGTATGTGCCGATATGGGCGGTGAAACAATGTACAACCTTGACCTGAAAGGACCAATTGGTCTTGTTATAGGCAATGAAGGTGAAGGCGTAAGCAGACTTGTTAAAGAAAAATGTGATTTTATAGCATCAATACCTATGAAAGGTGATATTGATTCATTAAATGCATCAGTTGCAACAGGTGTACTTGCTTACGAAATCGTAAGACAGAGAATGAATTAAATTTATTTGATTAATGGAGACCTCTATGAAAGTAAGTTACGAACATATGGCAGATGAAAAGTTAATAGATTTGGCCAGAGCCGGTGAAAAAGAGGTTACGGATTTTCTTATTGAAAAATACAAGGGTCTTGTTAAAAGCAAGGCCCGTGTGTTGTTTTTGCTTGACGGAGATAATGATGACCTTGTGCAGGAAGGGATGATAGGTGTTTTTAAAGCAATAAGAGATTATGACGCTGCAAAGGAAGCATCCTTTAAAACATTTGTCAATATGTGTATAGACAGACAGATGTATGATGCCATAAGAAAGTCTAATAGAAAGAATAACTCACCGCTAAACAGTTATATTCCCTTTAGTTATAACGGAGATACAACAGAAGAAACTGAAAAAATTGACATAGATAAGACATATGTAGGTTCATCAAACAATCCGGAAGATATTCTTATTGAAAGAGAACAGAAAAATCGTTTGTTTAAGAAAATAAATGAAAGCTTAAGTTCTTTTGAAAAGGAAGTTCTCAGGTTGTACGTAGAAGGTATGAATTATCATGAGATAGCAGAGTCAATGGCAAAGACGCCTAAGTCTATAGATAATGCCCTGCAAAGAATTAAAGCGAAAGTAAAAGATGTAAACAGGACAGATGTATAACAGTGTCCGATGCACTGAAATGGAGATATATATGCATTACGAAGATAAATTAACCGGATATTTGAAAATTGCAATAATGAGTGTAGTTATAATGCTGGCAGCATTTATAATGACTGAGTATGCTTATGCACAGGATATAAGTATCAGCAGTCCGGAAGAATTTAGTAAAATAGGAAAAGATGAAGCATATCCACTCGACGGAAACTATATTCTTTCATGTGATATAGATATGAAAGGTATAGATTATATTCCTATAGGGACTATAGAAGAACCGTTTACCGGAACATTGGACGGTAACGGATATGCTATTAAGAATATAAAGATAAATAAGAAGAATATCGGTACTGCAGGTGATAAAAAGCTTACGGGCTTTGGTATATTTGGCTGCATCGGTTCACAGGTAACAAGACAGAAGGCAACAGTTAAAAATCTCGTTATTTATAAAGGAGATATAAGCTATAAAGGAAATGACAACGTGGCAGCAGGATTTGTTACTGCTGTAGTAAAAGATTGTGCCCTTATAGAAAATGTTGCCGTGATTTCTTCAGATATAAGTCTTAGTGGCAATAATAAAGGCATCCTTTATGGCGCAGGAAATATAACAGGTGCCACAGTTCTTTCTGAAAGTATGGATACTAACAAATATATTGGGATCAATGATATATATGTAAACAGTGTTGTTAAAGCCAACGGTTATAAGGGTGAAAATGCAGTATCAGGTATTCTTGGGGTGGTATATGAAGATGCTGTTGGTTATATAGAAAATGTGGTAGTTACAGGAACATTGGAATATAAAACAGAAGCAGGATACGGAATTACCACATCACCTAAGTATGACGGTAACGGAATGGCAAAGTCATTTAGCAGATGTTATCAGCTTAAAGAAGATAATATGTACACAAATGCAGCAGGATATCCTCTTCCGGCAGTAGTACTTGCATCAGATAAGGTTGCACTTTCTGATAAATGGCATAAAGAAAACGGAATATATCCGACTCTTAGTATTGTATCGGAAAGCTTGTATGATGATATAAAAGACAGAATCTATATACAGGCAGTCAGAAATCTTCTTGTTGATAAGGTGAGTGCAGATTTTTCCGTGGCAACACAGTACAAAGGTCAGAAGATTAAATGGACAAGTTCCTCAGATATAGTAAAGATAGATGAAAGTACAGGAAAAGTAACAGTAACGACTGACAAGGCATATGGTAAGAAGGTTACAATTACCTGTACAGTCGGTAATGTAAGTAAGGAAATATCCTTAGTTGTAGGAGAAAAAGACAATATTTGCTTTAATTCTCAGTATATATGTCCCGGTCAGGAACTTAAGGTGTTAAATGCAGACTCGGGCTCAATTTACAATTGGAAAATAGTCAATAAAAAGACAGGAAAGACAAAGAACATAACTGATGACACAACAGGTACATATATGGTGACTGAAGATGATCTTGAATCATTTATATATGTAACTGTCAATGACACGGATACATTATACATTTATGTAAGTACTTTGCCGGTAGTGTATGTAACTTCTGATAAGGAATTTAGTGATGTTCCGAGAAGGTATGTTAACGGAACAATTAAGCTGTGCGGAAGCTCGGAAGAATTTGCATCATACGATTTATATGAAGGCAATATGCAGTTAAAGAAGAGAGGTAATTCTTCTTCTCATTACAAAAAGCTTCCTTTCAAACTTAAGTTGGAAGATAAAGCTGATTTATATGGTGTATCCGGATATGAAAATAAACATTGGGTACTTATTTGCAATGTTTTAGACCACACATTTATCAGAAATGAACTGGTATATACATTTACAGAAGGCTTAGGTGCTGAGGAGAGAATGTATTCGGAAGATGTAATACTCATTTTTAACGGAGAATACGAGGGAATTTACCAGCTCGGCGAAAGCGTGAGAATTGGTGAAGGCCGTACGGAAATATTTGATTATGATGAATTTGCTGAGGAAGCATCGAAAATCATTGCAGATAAGCTTGTAAAAAAGGGTCAGCTTTCAGCTCATTTTGAAGATGAATTTGTAAATGACCTTGAAAGTATAATGGAAGAGGATTATTCATACATTGATTCCGGTAATGTGACATACGACGGTAAAACATACAAGTTTAGTGATTATGGCATAGATATGAACAATCCGGATGGCGGATATCTTGTATGTATGGACTTTTATTCAAGAAAAAAAGCAGATGAACTTGCTACATTATATACAGCATATAATTTGCCTTTATATATAGATAAGCCTGATACGGATGAAGTGACAGCATTAAATTCATTTAAGGAGTCATCTTTATATCAGTATGCGATTAAATTTAACCAGTCATTTGAGTATGCACTTCACAGTGACGATTTCTTCTTTAATAATGATGATGTGCATTATAAAGTTGTAAGTGAGGGTTCATCTAACGGTGGAAAGTGGAATAGTGTAATATATGGAGAGACTGAATATACGGATGATGTAAATAACGGAAAGCATTACAGTGAAATGTTTGATATGGATTCCCTTGTGCAGAATTTCCTTGTATGCGAATTTACATTAAACTTTGACTCTATGAAAAACAGCTTTTATTATCATAAGGATGTAGGTGAGAAGGCAACCATAGGACCATTTTGGGATTACGACTGGTCTATGGGAAACAGGTCTACATCGGGATATTCAAGACATACATCCAGATGGCAGACAACACATGATGGTTTTACGTATGAAAAGTTTTATCAGTATGTGTCATGGAACAGAATGCTTATAAGAGACCCGTATTTCCTTTTAAAAGCTTATGAAAAATATAAGGAAGTCAGAGAAACATCTATTGCATATATAATTGCAGAAGATGGTTATCTTAAAGAAAAGTACGATAAGTTCACAGGACCGGCAGTTGCCAACGATAAACGCTGGAGAGGTATAATAGTATATGATGATTATCTTTCTGCCATGGAAGATTTAGAAGATTATCTTGATAAAAGAATTCCTTGGCTTGATGAGCAGTTTACTGATTTTGATACTATGGTTAAGTCGTTGGGGTATTACAGAACTTCTGATTATTTAAGTGTAGAAAGTGTAGTTAATGAAAGTAACGGAGATGTTACAATCACCGCAATAGCATCAAATGAAAAGGTAAAGAATATTGCTTTCCAGGTAAACGGAACATATCTTGTAAGTGCCGAAGTGGCAGATGGAAAAGCGACCATAACAGTGTCGGCAGAGCAACTTACAAAGGACGGAAGTAATATTGTAGAGGTTAAAGCGATGGATGACGAGTTACAGTATATCGTCAATACAAAGTACAGTAAGCCGGGTAACTATAATCTTATACATTCAAATTATTATGTGTTTGATTAGCACGAGAGTTATAAAAATATTAGAATTCGAAGAGATTAGATGACATGAAAGAAAATGTTAAAAAGCATAGCGGAAAAAGTAATAAATTTAATAGCAAAACATTAGGTTTAATCAGTGCTATAACGGCCGGGTTAGTTGTTATTATAATAATAGCATTGGCGATTAAAGGCGGCAGTGAGAAAAATCCCGGTGGTACAATTGAACAGACAACGGAAAAAATAACCGGTAATGATGAAACAAAGGATTACACAAGTCTTTTTAATGAGCAGATGTCAATTGTAATTAATATTACGGAAGATGATTTGTTTCTTTTAAGGGAAACACCGTCTACTGATAATTACTATAGCATTAATGTATCTATAGGCGGGTATGTTGTAGAAAATGCAGCCATAAAGATTAAAGGTAAGAATAGTCTTGAGTCAGTTTACGAAAACGGAAGCAACGATTACAGCTATAAGATTGATTTTAATAAACTTGAAAAAGGACAGACATTGCTTGGACTTGACGGAATTAATCTTGATAATATGGCAAAGGATGATACAAAAGAGTGGCAGCAGAAATCATTTGATGCGAGAGTTAAGCTTGGCGGAATTATTCCATTATATGCGAGCTGTCTGCTTACTGTTAATAATGAAGAAGCAGTTAAGTACTTTGCTACTGAGGAACTTAATGACAGCTTTGTAGAACGTATTACTGATGATGAAAATGCATTTTTACTCAAAGCTGATAAGAAAGGTGCAACACTTCTTGAAAGTGATTCCATTGCCAATTATGAAATAGAGTATGGTGATTATGATGAAACAACTTTTGGTAAACTCATAGAAGTGCTTAATTCTTCGGAAAGCACAGAGACAGATATAGAAGCCATACTTGATGTGGAAAGTGTGCTTAAGGCAGCAGCAGTGAACTTTGTAATGGGAAATTACGGAACATATCAGGGACCTGAAGCAGAAAATTTCTATCTTTTGTACAGTGACGGAAAGTTTCATTATATAGAGGATGATTATAGCTGTGCCGGCCGCAACTACGACAATGACGGCGGCTTGAGTAAGGAAGTAACTGTGGAAGAACCTTTCTACAGAGTAGAACCGAAGAAACGCCCATTGATTAGCAAGTTATTAAACTTTGAAAAGTACATGGAAATGTATAAAGGGTATGTGGAAATGTTAGGCTAAAAGGATTTCAATTAGAGTAGTCCGTTGTGTTAATAGCAGGACGGGCTGTTTTTTGATTAAAGATAATCATAGTGATTGACAAGTAAAAATAGTATGCATATAATGAGATTGTAGTAGAGTACGTGACAAGTGTTTTTTATTTGAAAGGGGATATTGGAAAAACAGAAAAAATAACGGAAACTGGTATATTTATTTTTTTAGGAGGTAAAATATGAATAGGATTAAAAAATTATTTAGTTTACTTTTAGTTGCTGTTTTTGTTGTATCTAACGCTGTAATTGCAAATGCTACTGATGAAAAAAGGGTTAGTTTAGTTAATATGTCAAGTGAAGAATGTTTCAATACATTGCTTGCAAATGGTCTTGAAATTCCAGAGGGATATAAGGATTATAAAAATTTGGAAGAGTTTGTGAAAAAAATCGTTTCCAACGTCGTAAGTCATCCCGAATGTGAAGTATGGTTTAATTATACAGATGCAAATGATTTTGCGTTAGCAGTTCGAGAAATTGTTTTAGAGTATGAAAATATTCAAGTTAACTCTATATTGAATTGTGAAAAAGGTTTGAGAAGTTCATATCCACTGATTTATAGTACGTTTTTAGTGGAATGGATTCCAACGGATGCGACGTATAATTGCTATGCGTATGCGTTGGGGAGACAGTCTCTTGGCAGGATTAATCCTGGGGCACAAGATGGAATTACATTTCTTCAGTCAGATTTACAAACTATGACGATTGATAGATTAGCATCATTTGTTGCATACGATTTGCAAGCACTTGGATATACAGAAATAACATATGGTTCTGCTTTACCGAGCTATCAAAGTGGATATAATGTTATAGCAGTAAGAAAATGTGAGGATGATTTTCATTTTATGCGTATGATGTCAACTGGAACATGGCAGCATAAGCCTGGTGGTGGAGCAGTAATGCGATATAATTACTCTTCATTAACTTCTGGTAGGTGGACAAATGAAAGAATAGTATATTATCAATATTATTCAGCAGATTTATATTATGATAGTGATATTATATACATAAAGTATAAATTGTAGAAGGGAGTTGTACTATGAAGAACATTAAGAGATTAGGTTGCCTATTTGTTATAGTGATTCTAATTCTACCTTTGGGAGCATTAGCAAGTGAAGCAGAGGAAGATAAAAAGTCCGGAACAAAAAAGATTTTAGATACAGGCATAGTAGATTGTAAAACAACTAAATATGCTAATGATTTGGTGCAGAACCGTGTGAGTCTGAAGGATATGTCAGAAAAAGAATGTTTTGATACACTTGTAGAATACGGACTTGAAATACCAGAAGGTTTTAAAGATTATGAAGGTAAAGAAGCATTCGTAAAGAGGATTGTTGACAGTGTTTTGGAAAATCCGAATTGTTTGAGTTGGTATAGTTATACTGAATCAGAAAATTTAGCACTCATGATAAGAGACATTGTGCTAAAATATGAGGGTATTGAAGATCCGGTAGACGCTGAAATAAAACAGCTGTTTTATGGAGAAAGTCAACAGACAATTGCTGACATTAAAGATGTAGAAAAAGACAAGATAACATCTGTAGAAGAACATGTTTGTTTAAGGGATATGACTGCAGATGAATGTTATGACGTTCTTATTGCAAATGGTTTAGTAATTCAAGATGGATGGAAGGGCATTAGTGATTTAAAAGAAGTTATAAAAGAAAATGCAATTTATGCATTAGAATATCCGGACTGTATAGGAAGATATAGTTTTACGGAATCTAATATAATGGCATATTATGTAAGGGAAGCTGCTTTCAAATACGAGGGAATTGATGATCCTTTGGATGAGGAATTTAAGGAATTGATGCTATATATGTGGGAAAATCCGGGATATATGCCGGAAATGGAAATAAAAAAATAAGGGGTATAAAAATAAAAACAATAACCGAGGCGTGCGATTCGTAACCTGCGGTTACTCATCACGGGCTAAAGCCCTATAAAAATAAAAAAGACTAAGCGGATTTATGTGAGCAAGCTCCCAAAATCACCTTAGTCTTTTTATTTTTGCACGTCTCGGTGCATTCGTGAAAGCTGTTAACGGGAATCGAACCCGTGACCTCCTCACTACCAATTTTAAGATAAAAAGATACAAAAAATAAAGAAAATTCAGTAGATACTGTAAATTTAAATAAATTAAAATCGTATTACGTCGTAAATATAAGAATAAAAAATAATATATTCGTATTTTAATCTGTGTAAAAAAAGTAGAAAAAATGTGTAAAAAGATATTTACTTTAAATATGTATTATAATAATATAATTGTACAGGAGAATAAAGCAAAATTCAATAAATAGGAGAAAATCATGGCAAAAAGAAGAAAAAATGGGGATGGAAATTGGGGAGTTAGAAAAATAAACGGAATAGAATATAAATACTTCAGAATAAGTTATCCGTGGAAAAAATCACCCAAAATTTTTTACGGTAAAACAGAACGTGAAATAAAAGAAAAAAGAAGACTTTATGAAATAAAAAATAAGGACAATGTGGTGGTTGAACCGTCTAATTTAACAAAAGAAACATTATATGATGGAATAATATATTGGTTAGACAATATAAAGCCAATGGATGGAAGTAAATCGGGAACAGTAAGTATTGAATCGTATAAAGATCTTGCAAATTATGCGATAAAAGATACTTTCTTGGGTAATACAATAATCTCGCAAATAAAGAAAGAAAATCTTGATAATTTCATTTTATATATGGTAAAAGAAAAGCGTTATTCCAGAAGTACAATAAAAAGAATAATGGTGGTTATTAATTTGTTTTATAAGTATTTAAGTGAAAGCAAACAGATAAGTTATAATATTATACAGTCATGTGTTATACCTTCAGAAAATAATGTAATTACAAAGAAGAAAGAAATTAAATTTTTAGATAAAGACGATATAGATAAGTTATATATAGAATTTAGAAATAGCGTGGAACAAGAAAAATATGGGATAAATATGTATGTCATAATGTTAGTTATGTATACTGGGATGCGTATAAGTGAATGTCTTGCATTACAGTGGAAGGACATAAATACAGCCCAAAATATTATTAATGTAACACATTCAATTATAAAAGTAAGAGACAATGATAATAATACAAAAAAAATAATAGATAGTAATACTACAAAATCTCAATCAAGTAATAGAAGCATCCCAATAGCACCAAGAGCTTTAGAAATATTACAGCTTTTAAAAGAGAGAAATGAAAGAACATCAGAATCAGATTATTTATTTTTAACAAAAAATGATAATTTTATCGACAGACGTGGGGTAAGCAGGACACTTGAAAGAATGTTGAAAAATGCCGGATGCAAAGTACAACATTGTGGTATTCATGCACTTAGACATAGTTTTGGTTCATACTTAATTTCTGAAGGTATTAATATAAAAATTGTATCGGAAATTTTAGGACACGCAGATATATCGACTACATTAAATATTTATGTTCATATTTTAAATCAACAAAAAATGGCTGCGGTTAGTATATTCCGGGATGATAAAAAAGAAATGGCAAAAACAATAATAGAAACATCAGCACAAGAAATAACCCAAATATTAAAAGAAAATGATATAAACATAATAGAGATAGAAGAAGGAATGCTCGGTTATATTAACGGAAACAATATAAAAAAACTTCCTATAAATAATCATATAATTGTAAATAATAATAAAATAGAAAATAGATTGATATATAAAGAATTTTATGATATCTAATTTTTAACTATTATATGATAAAGTAATTCGTATACATAGAAAAAATCCCCTCTTTTGAAGGGGATTTTTTGTTTTGAAAATATGCTTTCCTTTTAAATAAAAGGAACTTCATCATCGCCCAGATTCGGGATATTCATAAATCCATCATTCTGAGGTGGATATGCTACCTGCTGAAATGTTGCCTGCTGTGGTACTGTCTGCTGTGGCATTACCTGCTGAAATGCTGTCTGCTGTGGTGCTGCCTGCTGAGGAGCTGTCTGCTGTGGCATCGCCTGCTGAGGAGCTGTCTGCTGTGGCATTGCCTGCTGAGATGCCGGCACTGTCTGAGTTGATTTTGATTCAGCAAACTCACAGTTTTCGATTATAACATCTGTTGTATAAACCTTCTGATTATCCTTATTTGTATAGCTACCTGTTTGAATTCTACCTTCAATTATAAGCTTAGTAGCTTTAAATGCGTACTTTTCAATAAAAGTAGCTACGCTGCCATAAGCAACACAATTAATAAAATCGGCATTTGCCTCTCCGTTGTTTGCATTTCTGTTTCTTCTGTCAACAGCGAGAGTAAAACGTGCAATTGCTACCGGTGTTTCCGCCTGAGTATATCTAATCTCAGGATCCCTTGTTAATCTACCCATAAGTATAACTTTGTTCATAATGTAAATCTCCTTTCGTATTCGAAGCTTATCAAACTCCGTTAGTCTTTTTGTATACATAAATAGTATGATAGATGAGATGAAAAAAAATAATAAATTCAGCAATTATTATCTATACAGAAAAAACTTTTTCAAAAAAATCTGTCATACTATAAGTATAAAAAGGAAAGGATAAATGCATATGAATAAAAAAACAGTAAGAATATTAATGATATCAACAAGTTTTATTTTGCTTATCATATCATTGTACAACATAATTAGTATAGTAGTAGGATATGAACAAGGGAATAAAATATATGATGACGCAAAGAGTGAATTTTTTTTGGAAGAAAATTCTGAATTAATAACTCAAGAACAATCGACTGCGGAAGAAAAAGAAACATCGCCGGTTATAGAGAATGAATCAAATGAAAAAGTTGAAGAAGATAATAAATTTGATTATCAGGCGTTGTACGATTATAATAATGACGCACAGGGATGGATATACTTAGGGAACGGATACATAGATTATCCTATTGTTCAGTCCAAGGACAATGATTATTATTTAAGGAAAACGATTGATAAAAAATATAATATAAACGGTACGCCATTTGTTGATTATAGATGTGTGGGAGGCTTGAACTCAAAACATGCAATATTGTATGGACACAATATGAAAAATAATTCTATGTTTGGTTCTCTGAAAAATTATTATAACAATCATGATTATGTGACAGAATATCCATATTTTACAGTTTGGGTAGGAGAAGAAAAATATTATTATTATGTTTTCTCAATATATAAAACTAAAGTAAATGATACATTTACTTATCAGGCTACATTTAATTCGGATGAGGATTATAAAACATATATAGATGAATGTATTGAAAGATCAGAAATAAAATGTCAATTTGAGAAAGCTGATATAACATCAGAAGACTATATACTGACACTTTCTACATGCGCTGCAGGTTCAAAAAGCAATCGATTAGTATTGCATTGTATTAGAAAAAAGAGTATATCATAATAGCTATACAGAAGATTTTATGTAGGTTAAGTAAATCATACATACTATATATGTACAATTTATTATTACTTATCATACTATCGAAAAGAGCAAATGTTGGTGTAAACCGATTGCTCTTTTTGATTTATTAAATAGAAAGGAGGAAGGTATCTGTAAAAAAGATACCGTAAAGTATATGCAAACAATAAAAGAAGGTTTAACTCCGAGAGAGGAACAAATAGAATCATTAAGAGAAATGATACAAAAAAGAGCATATGATAAATACATATTGCATTGGATGATTAACCATGAAGTCAGTTTTAAGGACTTTATAAACAAATTGGATGAAATTGTAGAAGAACAAGGGGTTTCTGTTAATGATGCTGTTAAGATTTTTGAACTTCATTATGGGTTTGAAAGAAAAATCTATTACTCATTTGAGGAGTTTTTAGATAACGAGTATCTTGATAAGAAATTTATGGAAAGCATATTAAATGATTATGAAGCCTACATTTATAATACATATGGATTAGAAAAAAAAAGAGGTCGAAGAACAAAAAAGGAGAATGATAAGAAAAAAGAAATTCAAGAAATAGAAGAAAATATAGAAGAAATCATAGAAGAACCATTGTCAGAAGAAGCTATTGATTATTATATGGAAATGGGAGAACTTGAGCTTGATTACCAAAATGAAATAACAGACATTGCTGCAACGGAATATATAACAGATGAATATAATGGATATAATGAAAACAATCAATTCAAGGAAAGAATAGCTATATTAACAAAACTAAGAGAAGAAGAAGCGGAAGAGGCCAAGGATGCCATATGCTTAAAAAAAGAAATAGAAAACTGTAGTATTGATGAATTGGTAAAAGAAATAAATAATAATTGGTTAATTTGTGAAGACTATCAAGATATGAAAGCAGCTGCAGTATTCCATTATGATATAAATGCAGATATAGTTGAGGATTTATATAGTAAAGAGATTTTTAGACTTAATACAGGAAGATTTCTTTTGCATAATCAAACAGTTCAAGAGGAGAAATAAATGAAGACGAAAATAAAAATATTAAGCGGAGTTTTATTTTTATTGGTTATTGTTTTTTTAATTGTTTTTTTTACAATAGATAGAACTCCTAAGAATAGAAAAGAAAATGAAACAATAAAACAATCAGAAAAAAATCCTTTATGGCAAGAAGATTCATCCACCGTTGAATATATAGATAATACAAGTATCCCGGATAACTTTATTCCAAAACCGGGCGAAAAAAATATCTACATAGTGACAGATGAAGCAGGTAACATAAAAGGATATAAAAAAAGAATAGCTATAAAAGACAGTAGTAATTATGTGTGGGGAGATAGCGATATCAAAAATCCACTTCCCGATGAGTTGATGTTATATAATGCGGAACAATCTATTTATTACTATAATGATAATAATAAAGCTAAATATTATCGTTACGATCCAATAAACTATAAATTGTCTGAATTAAATGAAGATGAGCTGATTTTAGAATCTACTACAAATATTGCAACAGAAACACATTCCGCAGACAAAAATACGACAGTACAAATTACTACGGAAGAAATTACTACAAAAAAATTAACACAGAGAGAGCAATTTGTAGAAAAATACTATGATGAAAAAACGAAAGGGTTAGAAGTAAATGAAGAAATAAGTCAATATATTATAGAATATATTAATGAAGAAAGGAAAGAAAGTTCCGTAAAAGAATTAAATAAAGATTCTGAATTAAATAAGTTTACCTTAATAATAGCTGGCGATATATATATAAATAGCGACTACACCCTTAATAAAGAAGTAGAACAGCTGTATCCCGGATATAGTATGTTGCAAGCTGTAATTCCGGATGATTTAGCAAATAATAATAAAGAATATTCGGAATGCTTTTTTAATAGTATATATAAATCAGAAGAAGCAAAAAAAATAATATTAAATGAGAAGTATACTTGTATATCGTTGTGTACAGTAAAATCGTCAGACGGTTATCTAATAGTATTGATATTGAAGTAAGCAAAACAGAAACTCTCCAATGGAAAATTGGGGAGTTTTTTTATGATAAACAAAAGGAGTATATGGAAAAAAATTGTGTTTCTGTATAGCTAAACAAAATACATGTCGGGAAAAGCATTGATTTTACGCAGTTTTATAAAAAAGCTATACAGAAAAACATTTGACTTTCTGTATAGAACATACTTATAATATAAAAAAAGAAGAAATTTTTACATATAGAATCAAATATGAAAGGATAATATTCATAATGAAAAATAGACAGAGCTTATTTACAATAATTATTACATTATTAATAATTACAATAGTTGGGTGTAGTAAAACAGGCAAAATAGAAAATACAGAAAATGAAATTTATATGAGTTCGGGTATTGATTCATCTTCGCTGGAAGTTACAATAGAAAAGGAAGAAACCAAAACTGTTGAAACAAGTAGAGAACATATAACTGTTGAAACAAGTAGAGAACATATAACTATTGAAACGAGTAGAGAAACGATAACTGAAAAAGAAACTTTAATAGAAGAAGAAACAATATTAGAAAAAGAATATGAAACAGAAATGCAGACATCGAAAGTAGAAGAGACTACCCCTTATAAAGAAACAGTTCAAAAAGAAACAACTACAAAAAAACAAAATACTACCACAAAGGAGACTTCTAAAAAAGAAGAAACAACTACAGAAAAAGAAACTATATATAATGGATATTATGAAGAAAATGGAAAAAAGTATCCTGTAATAGAAGGAACAATTTACCCGGAATGGTGGTATGATATTCCTATCCCGGAAATTCCGGAAGAGAATAGTTACACGGAAGTAGATGAATGGTACAAAGAACTTATATTTAGTGGACTGGATGCAAAGAGAAAAAGAAAAAATAGCAATAGTATGACTCTTGAAAGAAATGAATACTTAGATGAATTTGCACAGATACAGGCTAATATTATGGCTATGGATAGTTGGCCGTCTCACGCAGCACATAGTTGCGAATGTTTTATAATGGGTTCAGAATCATGTATAGGAGTATTTTCTCCTTATTCTTATACGAGTAATCCGGATCCTCAATCATATTGCTCATTTTCATTTATGTACGATTATTATGGCACAAAAGAAGGATATAAAATGTCCTTAGACTATTATAAAGCCTTGTTACATAATGCTACTGCAGGAGAAATTCTTGTACATTGTACATCGATGTATGAAGAAGATAGAAAATATGTTGGAATAGGTTTGGCCTGTGATTCACACGGAAGCTTAATCATATGTGTTGTAGCTACAGAGTATGCCGGAGATATAAAAGAGTCGGCAGAAAAAATAATACCGTTATTTAAGGAATTTGCTGTAAGATACGAACCATTAAATGATGATGAAAGAAAGCTAATGAAAGATGATATGAATCAAAGATACGACGAATGGTGTTCACTTGTAACTGCTCCGGGGTATGATGAAGATGGATATCCTTGCTATATAGATAATTATGGTAAGCCATTCTCAACATATTTAAGAGAATACAGCGAATATTGGAAAATATCTTAACTAAAAAGAGAGAAGAAATCTTCTCTCTTTTTTTAATAAATAAGTCATACTATATAAGAAGAATAATTTTTTATTATAAATATTTTTTAGAAAGGAATAATAAATTATGAGTAAGAAAAAAATAATATGTTTTATAATGTCTATTGTCATTATTATTACAACGGTTTTTGCCGGTATTAAGTTACATAGTGATAAAGTAGCGAAAGCAGCATATACTCCGGTTACGGTAAGAGAGTTGTCAGGCGCAACTACCAGTTATATAATTGATAAAAACGCAGGAACATGGGTTGTTTTTTCTGATATAAAAGGAAACAATTGGGTAACTGGAGTTAAGGAGGCAACCTATGTTGATACAATTACAAACAAGATAACAACAACATATGGTTATTGTGTAGAAGCATCACTTAAGTCCCCAACTAAAGAGGACATATTTTCTCTTGAAAGCCTTGATGAAATAAGCACAGTGAGTATGGACGATGCTACAAAAAATGGGTTAAGAGAAATTCTTAAAAAGGGATATCCTAATGTTACAGTAAAAAAATCATCCGATGGAAAATATGATTTAGATCAGGGTATAATGTATTATTCCACGAGTATAGCTATTCATATATGGCTTGCAAAGAATGGATATGATACATTATCTCCTAAATATGAAAAATGGATAACAAATTTTGATTTTAAAAAAATAGATGAATATATAAAAAATAACACGACAGGATATTTTGGCCCTTATAAGAATTGGACCGAATGTGTTTACGCATTTGATTATTGTATGGAATTATTAAAAGCTGCATATAATGCGAAAGATAAAGTTTATACAATAGATATAGAGCCATATAGTGTACAAACTCTCACTAAAGACGGTAAGAAATATGAGTCATCTTATATAATTAATGTAGAAAATATAGAGAATGTTTATTTATCTGAGGAAACAATAAATAAAATATCTGGATTAAAAGGCGTAATATGCGATAGCTCTGGCGCAATATTAACAAAAAATTCAATTTTAAAAGATAATGATATAATTACCGTATCTATTCCTGCAAAAGCAAGTAATCTTGAAACGGATATAACATTAATAATCAGAAGCGAAATAGAAGCTGTAGAAGATTTTGACAATATACTCTATGCAATAAATGAATCCGACAAGCAGGATATTGTTTATTATAAATATGTTCAGTATAATGAAATTTATTCAAAGGTGAATATGTCAATACCTGCAGGCGGTTCGATTACTATTATTAAAAAAGACGAAGAAACAGGACAAACTCTTAGTGGTGCAGTTTTTGAAATCTATAAAGATAGTGAATTAAAGGAACTTATAGGAACATTAACAACAGATACTAATGGAAGAGCAGATATAGGACCATTAGTGGCCGGAACGTATTATATTAAAGAAAAGACGGCTCCGATTAATTATGTAGAAAACAATACAGTTCATGCAATTACTGTATCAAGTAATGAAATTACAGAACTAACGGTATATAATAATAGAGTAACTGGAACAATTTCTGTAACAAAAACAGATGAGAATGAAAATTTATTAAGTGGGGCAGAGTTCACAATATATGCAAAAGAAGACATATATTCAAGCGGAGATACAAAGATATATGAAAAAGGGCAAGAAGTAAAAAAGGTAGCATATGCAAGTGATAAAGACTTTATAAAGATTGTAAAACATTATCTGAAAGTCAAAAAGATTTGTGTGAGGTGCAGAAAAGATTAAAGAAAAAGTTAATTGATGTAGATATTTCTTACATCAGAAAAATTTCGGATTCCATAAAAAATATTATAGAAAATTGTAATTAAAGAAAATGGAGGATGATGATATGATTAATTTAAAAAATATGACAGAGTACACAGAATGGTTATGTAAAGAAGGTAGTAAACTTGATAAAGAAGATATTAGGATGATCCATATAGAATCAATCAAGAAAAATATTTGTGTTTGTGGTACACCACTTGCAATTGAGCCAACATTAGAAGAATCCGGGTACGTATTAATAAAAGCTTGGACCGATATGATGCATAAAAAAGGGGAAGAACATTTCGATTTTACAGAAGATGATCTGGATGTGATTAGTACAATGAGAGATGCAGCATATAGTACAGTCGAAGACTATCTTAATATGGAAATTGTATTTATTTGTACGGAATATTAAGGAGAAAGCAATTAAGAAATATTGGAGAAAAGCTTGCTAATGAATATAACTCTGATAGTTGGGTATATGAAAATATGGAATTATGGAATTACAATGATGCAGATTAGGATTAGCTGTACAGAATATTAGTTAATTCTTGACAATAGGAATAGGATAAATTATAATTTTTAACATCAGTAAGGGAGCTTTTTGGAGGTGATATTATGATGTATCCTTTTATGACACTTGAAGATAATACGGAGATTGTTCATTCAGAATATATGGATGATGGAAGAGTAAAAGTATATATAGAAAAGCCGGATGAAAAAGATTGTTTTCACCATATGACGTGCTATCTTCCTAAGTACGAACTCGAAAATATTTATGGATTTTCAAAGGAAGAAATTGAATATTATCTTGATATAATTCATTCTACGGCACATCTTATAATAGAATTTTCTAAGGAAAGGGGTTTTGAAAATGCCTCAGGTTTTTAAAATTGGTTCATATTGGATTTATTTTTGGTCAAATGAAAATGAGCCAAGAGAGCCAATACATGTTCATATATCTCAAGGAAAACCTCAGAAAAATGCGACTAAAGTATGGATAACAAGAGCAGGCAAATGTCTGTTGGCAAATAATAACTCTGATATTCCAAAAGTAGCTCTTAGAAATATTATGCGTATTATAGAAGCTCGTAGTACAGAAGTTATAAATAAGTGGCATTCATTTTATGGTGAATGTGAGTATTATTGTTGATATTAATATTTGATTTTATGATTAAGAAAAATACATTAATTTAAAGAAACCTCGCAATTTGCGAGGTTTCGCTTCTTATTTGGCAATGTTATTTGTTCTCAGCAGATAAATTTGAAACATAAAATGCCAATCCATCAATAAATGAAGTGTTGTTAGGTTTACTAAGTAGTGCATAGCCTACTATTGTACTTAACAATGCTCTGTCTCCGTTATTCCAGATAACATCAAGAACTGTTCTAATATTTCGCTCAACACTATTAATTGATGTACCATACTTGGTTGCAACTTCTAAATATAATCCCTTGCAAACATTAATGGTTAGCTTTGGATTTTCGATAGTTTTAGTAACTCCATACAATGTGTGCCAATAGCCTATATAAGAACCATTTACACCTAATTGACGCAATATTCTTTCTGTTTCTTTTTCATAATCAAAATTTATCATTTGCTCACCTCATAAATAATCTTTATATAATAACATTAATGTATATTTGTCACGATTACAATGTATTTTCGTTAACATTTTTCGACATCATAAGATAAATTTCTACTTATGACTCTATAATATATGTATTTATTGCCTTATAGAAGGTGGTTTTGTTTGACAATTCAAAAACTATATATTATACTCAAATTAAATAAAATAAAGAAATTGATTTATTTTTTTATATGTAAAAATCATACTATATATGGAATGGAAATGAAGATAGGAGCAGGTTCTTCTGTTTTCATTTTTTCTATACAAGAAAAAAAGAAAAGGAGAGATTAATATGAAGAAAATTTATATCATATCCGGGATTGTTGCACTTCTTTTATCAGCAGCAGTTATAACTGGAGCTTTAGTTTCATGCGGAAAACATTCTTCTAAGGAAACTAACAGAACGACCACGGAAAACAGTGCATCTGATTATATAGATATTACAACAGACGGAGCAGAAACAAATAATGGTGAAGAAACAAGCAGTGAAAAGGATGATAATGAAACATCATCAGAAACAAACATTAGTATAGGGATTCCGATTGAAACTACTACATCAGAATCGGACAGTGAAGTTTCAGGTGATAACATTACATCGGGAAACACTACTGAATCAGTAACTACAGGAAAAAACGATACGACAACTGAGAAACAAACAACTACGAAAAAGAACAATACTACAACAACCGAGAAGCAAACAACTACGAAAAAGAATAATACAACAACTGAGAAGCAAACAACTGCGAAAAAGGAAGAGACAACTACATCCACACCTGACAGATATATGACAAAGTGGGGATTTGAGGTATATAAGTATAACTATGACCAAGGCGGATTCGGATATTATTATATTTCTCCTATGGGAAATGAGTATCTTTATAGAGAAGAAAAATTCGATAGCATCGATACATCTGTTTACACATATCAAACAGTGAAGTATTCAAAAAGAAAACCTATAGAAGAAGTTATTTCAGAATGGGAAGCTGCTAATCCTATAAAAAGAGAAAGAGATTATCCAAGCAGTGATCTTACCGATAAAGGATTAAAGGTTTCCGTTGGGGATATGTTAAATGAAAAATACGAATATATTTCGCCGGATAAGTTTACAGTTGTAAACAATGACGGTGAATGGGTAACTATAGACTTTGGAAGAATAAATTCCGAACTTGAAAATTTAAAATATAACAGAGCTGATGTAGATAATTTTGATGATGCCTTTGAAGAATTAATACTATTATCTATGTTTACAGGAGAAGTTATTAACGGAACGGAACTACTTGATCGAATTAACAATGGAGAAAATATTGTTTTTGATTATGTATGGGAATGGGTAGTTCTTGATAACCCTAAAGGAGTTATGTATGGTGTATATCCATATAAATATATGGGTAGTGATTTTATCTTTGAAGCCAATGGAAAACCACGATTAATCAGTGATGAATTTTATTTCAGACATTTTTATTATCCTGATTACTATAAATTAAAGGTTAAATTATCCTATGAACAAGATCCGTTAGCTGTTTTTTGTGATTGGCAACAAATTATGGAACATTGGTCATTATACTATTTTAAGGATTCAATGCCTGCTTTTAATGACCACTATTAAAATACGGTGATAGAAACATATTTAAGAAAAATGAATAAAACTTTTATATCATAATTGTTACTTGATTTTTTTTACTTAATGTAACTGTTGATGCAATAGATAAGGATTTTTCGCAAAATATGATTAATAAAATATAAAAGAGGATGCTACATATCGATGCAGCGTCCTCTTTTTTACATTTTTTGGTGTTTTTTTAGTTAATATTTTTTTATCTATATAGAGTATATTGATAAAATAAACAAGGCGTTAAAAAATATAGAATGAGTTGTTTATTTTGTACATATTTCACAAAAAAACATTGTAATTTTAGTAACATTTTTTTAAATAATTGTTTATAATATAAATAGAGGAAGAAATTTAATCGCTACCTCTATGTAATAAAGAAGTTTATTTTGGATAATATTTTGTATGAGTTCAAAATAATAAGTTTTAGAGAGGTCCTGCTTTAGTGGACGATTCAAAATTAGAGAGGTCCTGCTTTAGTGGACGATTCAAAATTAGAGAGGTCCTGCTTTAGTGGACGACATAAGGCTGTTTAAAATAATAAACAGCCTTTTGCATTACAAGGAGATAAAATGGCAACTGAATTGCAGTTATTTAAAATTGATGCAGACTATATTAAGTATTTACATAAAATAGACTATCGAGTAAGTGTTAAATATAATAATAGGCCTTTTGTAGGTATAATAACCATGATAAATGATATAAACTATGTATTACCACTTACTTCTCAAACTACACAGGAACGAAAAAAAGAGGGAAAAAACAAAAGATCATCTATAATAACCACATTTATAAGAGATACAAATGGAACAGAAATCGCAAATATATTATATAATAACATGTTTCCTGTAAAAGAAGGGGTGTATGTTCCTTTAAATATTAATGCAGAAATAAATACCTATGAATCAAATGAAATACGATATATAAGAAAAAATAGTGAAAATATTGTTAATAAAGCGAGAAAAGTATATGAAAACAGAACAACTAAATATAATGCTTTTCTACACAAATCGTGTTGTGATTTTAAAAAATTAGAAAAAAGTTATTGCTTATACAAAGTCAAAAAATAAAAAATCAGATTTGCAGCTGAATTAATATAAACTATAAAAAATGAAAGATACCCATAAGGATGCCTTTTTACTTTCTGTATGGCTAATAAACACCTTGCAAAAGCAGGAAAAAATCACTATAATAAAAGTAGGATAACAAACTTTTTAGCTTTTTTGAGAAAAAAATACATACTTTAGATGTAATACAAAAAAGAGAAAAGGAGGTTATCCGTAATGAACACAGATAAAAACCTGAATACACCATACGATGACGTATTCAGGACGATGTTAGTCAACTGTCCGGAGCTGATAATACCGGTAGTAAATGAAGTCTTTGGAAAAGACTACAGCAAAGAAAAGATAGTGCTGTGCCAGAATGAGGTCTATGTAAATGGTTATGGTGAAGACGG
>SVEL01000003.1 GCA_015057425.1 Lachnospiraceae bacterium | reverse complement strand
TATAATTTCTATACAAAAAAAGAAGTTATGACGACGCTTTATTACGTCTAGTCATAACTTCTATTCTTCTTAAAAATCTTTGATTTTTTGGGGCAAATTACGGAAAAAGTTGAGTGCCCTGGGACATGTAGCTTACTCAAACTCTATCGTAGCTACCGGTTTTTTCGTAATTTCATAGGTCACGCGATTTACGCTTGGTACTTCGGCTGTGATTCTGTCTGCTATCTTTTCAAGGATATCGTAGTCGATTCTTGCGATTGATGCTGTCATAGCGTCGATTGTGTTTACGGCACGGATTACTACCATGTAGCCCATGCTTCTTGCATTGTCTCTTACGCCTACTGCCTTGAAGTCAGGTACTACTGTGAAGTACTGCCATACCTGCTTGTCGAGGCCTGCTTTTGCAAATTCTTCGCGAAGGATTGCGTCTGCTTCGCGGAGTGCTTCGAGTCTGTCGCGTGTGATTGCGCCAAGGCAACGTACACCAAGACCAGGGCCAGGGAATGGCTGACGATATACCATTTCTGCAGGAAGTCCAAGTTCTACACCACATGCACGAACTTCGTCTTTGAAGAGCTGTGCCAATGGTTCTACAAGTTCAAACTGAAGGTCTTCCGGAAGACCGCCTACGTTGTGATGTGATTTTACACATTTTGCTGTCTTTGTACCGCTTTCGATGATGTCAGGATAGATTGTTCCCTGTCCAAGGAAATCGATTCCTTCTAATTTTCTTGCTTCTTCTTCGAATACACGGATGAACTCGCCACCGATGATTTTTCTCTTCTGTTCAGGGTCTGCAACGTTTTCAAGCTTTGTAAGGAATCTTTCTGTTGCATCTACATATATAAGATTTGCGTTTAACTGATTTCTAAATACTTCGACTACGCTTTCTGATTCGTTCTTTCTCATGAGACCATGATTTACGTGAACGCATACTAACTGGTTGCCGATTGCTTTAAGTAATAATGCAGCTACTACTGATGAATCTACACCACCTGACAATGCAAGTAATACTTTCTTGTCTCCAACCTGACGACGAACGATTTCTATCTGGTCTTCGATGAAGTTCTTCATATTCCAGTTTGCTTCTGCTTTACATGTATCGAATATAAATGATTTGATTGTTTCTTCATCCGGTATGCTGTCGTACTTCTGTTCACATTTTGCCGGTGCATGGTCGATAGCCATAACCGGATAACCACACTGGTATATTTCAGGTAATACGTCGATTTCTACGCCATCTACAACTCTGTTTTCACCACCGTTTAAAATGATACCTTTTACATTTTCAAGGGCTTTAAGTTCTTCGGCTGTAATATCATGCGGATGTATCTCACTATACACGCCCATATCTCGAATCTGACGGGCAATGACTGTGTTTTCTGTACTACCGAGATCAAGAATTACTATCATATCCTGTTTCATTTTTCCTCCATTCCAGGTTCAACAAAATTATTATTAAACCTACACCATAAATTGCTAATTTCAAGCTAAATTCTTAATTTTGCCACAAAAGCAATTTTAAAAACATTTCTTATTATATTACAAATTTTTCCGATGTAAAAGATTTTTTTGCAGAATTTTGAAATTTTTTATATTTTTGTTACATATTTGTTCAACACAAATTATTTACTTTACTTAAATACTGCTACTGTCACCGAATGCGGTGCAAATGTGTACTCAAGGCTATTTTCCACAACTTTCAACTCTTCTTTTACAGGTTTTACTTTGTCTGGCTCATCAAGTGAGTTCTCTGCATCAAGGGCATAACCTTTAAGGCTTTCCACCATTGCACTTGTCTTTGCATCTCCTTCAAGGACAATCTGAACTTTTTTCTCATCACCTGTAAGATTTACAACTTTAAGTATTACCTCTTTTGTAACAGAATCAACACTTGATGTAATGTAAAGTTCTTCCAATTCAGGAAGTCTGTCTGTTGTATCGTTCCACATTTCGCCATTTATATACGTCTTGATATTTCTGCCGTTTACTTCAAGCTTAAGTGTGTACTCAATGTCTTGTACATGGAATATTCTATGGGAAATAGCTGAACCGCGACCATTTACAATTGATGAAATATTGCAATCCCAGTTGTCCCAACCGCCGAACTCCCACACAAGACTGTTCTTATCATCTGTCTTTCCGAAGAATATCTTAAGACCCTTGCGGCCTTTACTTCTCTTGAAGTTAAACTCCAATGTATAGCTGTTGCTGTTAACATCTGCGATAAATGTTTCCTTATTATCCGTGAAAACATCAAATTCAGGAACTGTCACAACATTTCCAGTGTTGTTGTCTGTAACTTTCACATTATAGATTTTACCTTCTACGTCATTTCCGCCTATTGATATCTGTCCGCAGATATTTTCCCTGTCACTAAGCTTTATGATTTCATCAAGACCACTTGTTTCAAACTTAACTGCATCTGTTCCCTGGTATTCCATAAACATTTTCTGTACAAAGTAGTTTGGTGTCTTCATAATTCTGTGATTATCAAACCAAAGCATATCCGGACGCCAGTTTGTGTAGTCTACATTTGAAAGCATTGGCGCGTAACATGCAAGTCCCACTGCTTTTGCTCTTTCAAGATGTGTCATATATGCCGCTTCTACAAGTGCATTGTAGATCGTATTGCCCCATGATGCATACTCGCCTAAAAATACTTTCGGACCATTTTCGTCATAGTCTTCATAGTGATGCATATTTGCAAGGAACCACTCAGGTGATGAATAATAATGCTCGTCTATAAAATCTGAGCCGTATTTTTTAGCAGATGTCCAGCCTGCGTCATAGCCTTCACCAACCGGAAATGGACCTGCTGTATTTATTATCTTGATGTCAGGATATTTTTCTCTGATGGCATTGTGGAAGTAAGGATATCTTTCATAGAAGCCGTCACCGATTTCTTCATTTCCCACTCCTACGTATTTGAGATTAAATGGTTCAGGATGTCCCATTTCCGCTCTTACTTTACCCATCTTTGTATCGACGCTGCCGTTAGCAAATTCGATAAGGTCAAGTGTCTCTTCTACCCATGGACCTATTTCTTCTACAGGTACGCCTTCACCTTTATGCGGATTAAATCCACCCGGTACTACAGGAAGTGCTTCTGCCCCTATATCCTCACAGAAACAGAAATATTCGTAGTATCCAAGTCCAAGTGTCTGGTTATAACCCCAGTTATTTCTTCTGCTTGGACGCTCTTCTACTTTGCCAAGTGTACGTTTCCAGCGGTACATGGAATTTCTGTCATTGTCATTTAAGCTTCCGTCATGTACAAGACATCCGCCCGGAAATCTCATAAACTTAGGTTTCATTTCTTTAAGTGCTTCTGCTATGTCTTTTCTAAGTCCGCCCTTGCGTCCCATAAATGTATCCTGTGGGAACAATGAAACCATGTCTATATTGTATGTGCCTTCTTCAAATGCAAGATATAATCTTCCGTTGTATGTAGTATCTGTTCCTTCAAGAACCAGCTCATATTTTGCCCAGCCGTTTTCCTGAGTAAACGTGCATTTATCGCTTTCTTCTCCGAGAATAATTGTCTCCTTTGAAGTGCACATTTTGCCATCCTCTGTCATAACGCAGATATTTAATTTCTTTCCTGCTTCCCCTTTTGCAAATACAGAGAAGTCATATTTTTTTCCTGCTTCTATGTAAATGCCTGTGTTAAAGCCCAAGTTCCTTACATATCCGCCGTCTTTTGCCTGTACACTGAGATAATGTGTATTTTCAGCATTTAACGGATTTTCCGTAATTACTTCCCACTGTACATCTTCTGACTTTTCCCAGGCTGTAAGCGGATGATAGTCCCATCTGTCTATATCGCAAAATTCAAAAGAACGGTTCTGCACCAATTCTGCATAGAGACCTCCATCTGCAGCATGATTAATGTCTTCAAAAAATAATCCAAACAAATCGCCAAGCTCTTTATAGCTTTCATTTTCATATATCTTTATGGTCTTCATTCTGATTTTCCATCCTTTCATATTTATAGTTATGCTTTATCATAATCACTTTGAAACATTTCACACCCTCGGAATCTTTTGCAAATAATAAAACTATCTTCACAAAAGTCCACTATCCCACATGTCTCTCAAACTTGCTAAATCCCAGTATTTTTTCAATTTCATCAAGTGCATCCTGTGGAATTACGAAGCCGCTTGCCGCAAGGTTATTATGAAGTTGTTCCGGCTTTGATGCGCCTATGATAACACTGCTTACAATATCTTTTCTGAGAATCCATGCAAGTGCAAGCACTGAC
The DNA here is from genome assembly GCA_015057425.1 of Lachnospiraceae bacterium. Classification (GTDB taxonomy): domain Bacteria; phylum Bacillota; class Clostridia; order Lachnospirales; family Lachnospiraceae; genus SVEL01. The sequence goes on along the minus strand of SVEL01000003.1, from coordinate 217,988 downwards.
ATATTTGTTCCTAATTCTTCAGCTATCTTTGTAAGCTTTTCTACTTTGTCAAGGTTCTCATCTGTGAGAAGATTATTTATCTGCTTATCTGCCTGATGTGTAGCTCTTGAGCCCTCCGGATATGGCTGACCCTTCTTGTATTTGCCTGTCAAAAGTCCCTGTGCAAGTGGTGAAAATGGTGTTATGCCGATACCAAACTTTTCGCACACATCAACTATTTCATGTTCTATATATCTGTCCATCATATGATACTGTGGCTGTATAACAGTCATCGGATAGAGATTGTACTTATCTATTATTTTCTGTGCCTCCATAAGTCTGGCAGCGCCCCACTCTTCACTTACGCCATAGTACAAAATCTTGCCCTGTGCTACAAGGTCACTTAAGGCACGAAGTGTTTCTTCCATCGGTGTTGTCTTATCAAATCGGTGACAATAATATAAGTCAAGATAATCTAAGCCAAAATTCTTAAGACTTCTATCAATATTTTCAAAAATATGCTTTCTTGAAAGCCCCCAGTCATTGGCACCTCTGCCTGTAGGGAAAAATACTTTACTTGATACCACGTAACTGTTTCGTGGGTAGTCTCTAAGGATTCTTCCCAAGAATTTCTCGGCCTCACCGCCGCTGTAGCCATCAGCACAGTCAAAGAAATTTACTCCACTGTCATATGCCTGTCTAATTACATCTTCTGCCACCTTAACTTTTTCTCCGCCACCCAAGTCTGTCATCCAGCTTCCTACTGCAATTTCACTGACTTTTAATCCTGATTTTCCTACATTTCTGTACTTCATACGCGTTCTCCTTTTTCTTCTATAATTTTATAATTTGTTCTCATATTGAAATCCGGCTATATCTTATAATCTAACTATATCCTACGATCCGGACATATCCTATCATCTGACTATATCCTATGTCTCTAACACCTTGTATAATAGCTTGTATAAGGTCTCTGCTTCTTTTTCATCAAGCTTGATACAACTGCCAATTTTGTATGGTATTTCTATCGCCTTTTCCTTAAGCTTCTCACCATCATCCGTAAGGGTTACAATAAGCACTCTTTCATCCTCATCGGAACGTGCTCTGTTAATATATCCTTTTTGCTGAAGCTTTTTAAGAACCGGTGTAAGTGTCCCTGAATCAAGATAAAGAATATCTCCCAACTCTTTTACGTTGATTTGCTTATGTTCCCACAATGCCATCATTGTAATGTACTGTGTATATGTCAGGTCAAGTTCATCAAGAAACGGCTTATACCTTCTGACTACTTCTTTGGCACATACATACATTGGAAAACACAGCTGATTTCCGATTTTCAACACATCGTATTTATCCATTTTCCCTTCCACATCTTTCTGTAGTATTCTTGCTCACGCTCTTTATAGTATTCTTGCTCACGCTCTTTATAACATTCTTGCTCACGTTCTTTAATTGCACACAATTAAATTTACCATATTTCCGGCTTATTTTCAAGATATAACATATCTATCTGCATTTGATGGTAATCTTATGAAGATAAAACCATTTACCTGCATCTGATGGTAATCTTATGAAGATAAAACCATTTATCTGCATCTGATGGTAATCTTATTTTGTCAGGTAACTTAATTCACACTATTTTTTATCTATACAAAAAAAATCTTGTGCCAGCAAAAATTTGTTACCTTTTTTATGATGTTTTGTCCGAATTATGTAAACTTTTTGACAACTTTTTATCTATACAAAAAAATTAGTCAAAAAGATAAAAAATTATAGCTAAAATTTTACCTCAGCGACAATTTTTTCTGCATAGATAAAATCTCGGGGTTTTGTAGACATAATATTGAATTTTATGTCTACTTGCTTGTAATTTTTTTATCTTATTAACTAATTTTTCTGTATAGATAAAAATTCTTTTACCCAACCGTAACCAGCGTAAATATATATGAATACACTAAAACAATTCCAAGTACAGACGATAGAATTATCTTTATAACCTCAACCTTTTTCTGCTCATACTCATTCATTTCCTTAATTTCTTCGTATGCCTACACCCACTTAATCTTTCTCCGGCTCTTTTACGCAGGCTGCATATACCGTAGATGCAATTCCTACAACTATAACAAGTGCAAGCAAAATTGCTATGACTATTGTGCCCTCGTATAAAAGTCCTGCTATGACACTGAACGCTCCTGCCATAATAAATAAAATTCCTGCAAATCGATTGGCCTTTTTCCAAACATATTCACTCTTCATAGTGTGGGGTGTTCTGACTCCTACCATACTGTTAGTCCTTGACTTAGGGATGTAATTTCCTATTACTATCATAAAAATACCCATGATAACCGTTATCACAGAATTGAAATCAAATGCACTCTTCTTCATATCTCCTGATGCTTCGATGACAGCCGAATACATAAAGAAGAAATGCATTACTCCATGCATTAACGACATACATACGGCTACAACATAAAGTAACTTTGCATTGTTCAGCGCACCTACCGCTTCTTTCTCATCTGTTGCTTTCATACTTTTCTTTTTGTACCAGTTGATAAGTATCTGCCAAAACAATGACACTACTATTATGGTGATAGGAAACAACAATTCTTCATATTTTGAACCCCACCTGTCTATATTGCCATTAATGTCATAATGTGCCGGAAGTTTATCCGGTAAAAATCTAAGAATTACTAACGTTACCAACAGCGGTATCGTTGACACTATCCACAGAATCTTGCTTTTCATCACTGCCACCTCCAAATTGTTTAAGCCAAAGTATAAGTTCATCAAAAAGTGTGGTATTTATCTCATACCATATAAAATTTTTCTGCTTGTATTCCATTACCAGTTCAGCTTTTTTAAGTATTTTCAGATGATAAGACAAAGCGGCCGGTGAAATATTCAGTTCTTTGGCTATATCTCCGGCATTCATACTGCCACCTTTAAGCATCATCATTATATCCCTTCTTACAGGGTCTGAAAATGCCTTTAATGTATCACCTATTACCACATCATTACCTCCTATCTTTCTAATTATATATCAAGCTATAATCTATTTAAAATTTTCTTTAAATAGATTATAGCTTACACTTTTAATTATTGCAACTACAAAAATGGAGCCGCTTTCGCAGCCCCATACCATCTACCAATATAGGAATTGCCTTAAGATTTCCTGCACAGCCGCCGGTAAATACGATATTCTTAACTACATTTCCTTCTATATCAAATTTTATATTGGTCGAACATGTAATTTTTGTATTATAGCTCTACCTTGTAACAACATTATTCCGCTTACTCACCCTGAAGTTTAGTTGCATCTTCCTTAATAACTTCCATGATTTCAACTACTTTTTCTATACTTGCAAGGTTTATAAGACAGCTTTCAAGTGTCGAATCTGCACCGCTCACAACTTTGTCGGTTACAACTTTAACACTTTCTGCATTTATTTCTACGTTTTTATTTTCTTCCGTAACCTTATCAACCAGTTCTTTCAGACTTTCAACTCCGTTTACAACGCCTTCTGCACTGCTACGTATTTTTTCAAGATTTCCTGCTGTATCGTCTATATATCCGCTCTGAAGTCTGTTACTTTCAAGAAGTGATTCCATTGATTCTGATACTTCAGCCACCGATGAAACTATACTTTCGATAAGTGTGTTAATATCATTTGTAGCTACATTGGTCTGAGCCGATAAATCGGAAATTTCCGATGCAACAACGGCAAATCCGCGACCTGCCTCACCTGCTCTTGCCGCTTCTATACTTGCATTAAGTGCAAGCATACCTGTCTGTCGTGCAATACTACTGATAAGTCCCATAATATCCTGCATCTGATCAGCACAATCCCTAAGGACATTCATCTTCTCAACAACAAGATTTCCGGACGTTTCTGATGTATTAACCTGGTGTAACAAATCATCCATTACAGTACTATTGGCTTCAATGTATTGTTCAGCTTCTTTTACTTCTGTCGTAATTGACTTAACTACGCTTTCCACATCTTTTACATATTCATGAATTCTTTCAGTACTATCGTTCTGTTTAGAAATAGCAGCTACGTTTTCTCCTGCATCTTCCGTAAGTCTTATCATTTCTTTCTGTGTACCTGCAATGGCTACTTTAAGAGTTCCTGTTTCATCAAATGCCTTGTTGATACATATATTCATATTATCTGCTACTTCAAGAGTTGTTTTAAGTAAAACCTCTGACTGCGCCTTTTCATCTTCCGCCTTTTCTACATTGGCTTTGTTAATCTTATTGATTACTTTAAGTGCAAGTATTACATATGCGCCTGTAAGCAAAAGACATGCAATTATGATTTCTGCTTCTGTAAGCGCTGCTCCTACAAGTTCTCCATTCATTGCTTTCACAACAACTCGTATAATATTAACAAGCAGTGCCGATGCACCAAGTATCGTAAGTATCTTTATATCCATGTATACCATAAGGAGTACAAAAATAACGATAACATAACAGAATGCCATATCCGTACTTGATGTAAACATAACATACGCATACATAACAGCAAAACCTATGGCAAACACATATCTTACAACATTAGATGACTTATTTTTCATAAACATTACAAACGCTATAATCATCGGGCATACGCACAATAATGCAAAAATACCATAAGACAATGGTGTTCTCGCTTTCTTAACCACTTCCAAAGCATATGCTGCCAAAAGGATTATATTCATAATAAAATATCCAATCATGGCAGTTTTATTCATGCTTGCCAACGCATTTTCCCTAACAGATAAATCTATCCCTTTCTTTTCCTTCATCAATTATCCTCTCTTTCGTATTAAATTGTTCACCAAAAACATTGTAGTAATCTTACCATAAAAATCGACATTTTTCCACAAAAAAATGCAAATCTATAAAAGAATAGATTTGCATTTCAAAGCATTTCATTATAAGTTAATTTTGTGGCTTTATATGGTTAAGATAGTAATCGTATGTTGCAGCCGGCTCATTACTTAAAATTTGGGCATTTGTTACTTCGGCTATGAACATCGTATGTGTATCCAAGTCTATTGCCGATTCCACTTTCGCTGATATATATGCATTTGTAATATTTTCTATATACAAAATCCCATTATCTGCTCTCTTTACAGCCTTATAGTCCTTAAATTTATCTATATCCCTGCCACTTTGAAAACCAAAGTAAGCAAACACCCCAAATGGTGTATCTTCTGTAAGCACCGATATATTAAAGAGTCCTGTGTCTTTAATCATATCATGTGTCAGATTTTGCTTATTTACAACCGCACTTATTCTGTTCGGACTCGATGTAACCTGCATAACCGCATCTACGATACAACCATTATCCTTATCGTCTTTCCTTGCTGTCAGCACATACACACCAAGGCTTAAATTAAACAATGCTTTGCTATCCATACATTATCCTCCTGTTTTTTGATTTTATTATACCATATACATGGCAACTTATTCCACCCCATCTCTCCAAAACCCAGAAATAGTACACTACCTACTTTTATGTGTTAATTCTTATCTCAGTAGGTAATTTTCGGCTATATATACTCGAAATTACCTACTCACTTATTAATTATCTTGATTTAGTAGGTAAATTTATGAATTTTCTTGCAAATTATACCTACTAAACACAATAATTTTCTTTACTAGTAGGCATTCAATTCACAAAGCAACCTTTTTTTACCTACTAATATCTTTTTATAACATTACAAGTAGGTAATTTCATTCGGCTCCCTCTTCGATTCCTTCTTTTCTAAAAACCACCACAATTAACATCTCTCCAAAACCCTAACATTAATTCTTGTACATTGATTTCATTTCTGTTATAATATACTTAGGAGAAGTGCCTACAGGCACAGTCGTGACTTATAGAATACCAAATATTGTATGTTAACTATGATATATTAAGGAAAGGATGGTTGTTATGAACATTTCATCAATTGGAAGTAATTCTTACATCAATTATGAGCAGCTTGCAAGCGGTAAAAAAATTAATTCTGCTGCCGATGATGCTGCCGGCCTTGCAATTGCAAAGAAGTTAGAGACACAGAGTAACGGTTACGATGTAGGTGCAAACAATGCTGCCACATCACAGAATATGATTAATGTAGCTGACGGTGCCTTAGCATCTGTAAATGATTCTTTACAGCGCATCCGCGAGTTAAGTGTACAGGCTTCCAATACAGCTGTATACGGCGATGACGAAATCGGTGCAATGCAGGCAGAGATTGACCAGTTGAAACAGCATATCTCAGATGTAGCCGGCAACACACAGTTTAATACACTTAATCTTTTAGACGGTAGCATGACAGCTTCCAATGTAGCATCAAGTCCTGACGGTAGCGGTATGCAGATTAATCTGCCTGATTCTACTCTTGAAGCTTTAGGAATTGCTGATTTTGATGTAACAGGAAACTTTAGTATCTCTGACATCGATAAAGCTATTGAAAAAGTTTCACAGGCAAGAAGCAGCTTGGGTGCACAGTCCAATGCTTTAGACAGCGTTCAGGCATATAATTCTTATGCTTCATATAATCTTACTGCTGCACAAAGCCGCACAGAAGACCTTGATTTCCCTAAAGCAATTTCTGATCTTGAAAAGAATCGTGTTTTAGAAGAATACAGACTTCTGATGCAAAAGAAACAGCAGGAAGAAGATGAACGTGTCGTAAAGTTATACGGCAATTTATAATATCGCGTCCTAAAATTTTCTCATTAGCAGGAATGGCCCGACTTTAAGTTAAGTCCGGGCTATTCCATTTTTATAACCTTTATCACAGTTAATGACTCTAACCACGTCTTTTTGCTTATCCGCCGTACAGATAGCGGTGTGATAAGTGTGGTATGGGCATAAATAGCATTATCATCTCCATCATCTGCGGACATCATTCTGCCGGTTGCACTTATAACATAATATTCTTCACCCGTCTTCCCAAGATACATCATTACATGTCCCGGAAAATAAAGTATACTTCCCGTCGGAACATTATCTAATATTTTCTTTTTTTCATCCTCATTCATCTTACTTATATCGTAAGTTTCAAAGGGCATTTCTGACTGAGTTGCAGAATTTCTTCCAAATCTGAATCCAAACGTACTATATACTTCTAATATATATTGAGAACAATCTCTTGCATTGTACATCCCTCCCCAACCATATCTGTTTCCGTTTACTTTAAACATCTGGTTTATAAGATTTTCAGCCGTATAGGCAAGATATCCCATATGTACATCTCTTGATACAGGCACAAATCCATATGTAGATTTAAGAAAACCTTTTTCATCTCTTACCGGTATCTTAACGATGTAATTTTCATAAGGTACACGTTTATTTCCGTCCACCACGTACTTTTCATACTTTACAAGTTCAAGCTTCGAACCCATATAGAGCGTAAGTTCCGAAACATCATCATTTCCCGCATCTTTTTCAAGGACTATCTTATCGCCGGTTACAACAAGAAAATCCGTATATTCCATAGCTTGTTTCCACTCATCATACCCATGACATACACCTATGCAATCACTTTTTATCCACCCACTGCAAAACCTTGAAAATATATAATACCATTTTCCATCTGTACTTTCATGAAGGATAAGTACAGGTTCATTTATCAATATGCTGCTGACCTGAAATTCACAGATGTAATTACTATCCTTGTCAGCAGTAACGAGACCTTCGTATGGAAACGCACGAATATCTGCTCTACTTACGGTATATCCATAGCCTATGGCATTTTCTTCTTTTACAGCCGACAGATTTCTTCTCTCATTTATAATATTTACAAGGTCTTCCGTTATGAGCTTGCCGGTTTCATCATAAAGTGATGGCCCTTTCGTATTAAATTCTTTTGATAACAGTGATAAAAGTATTCCTTTTCCCACAATATGGGGCTCATTCTCATCATCATATCCTTCAAATTCATATAGATTGCCGTCATTTGCAGCTTCATACATCTGATTCCACGACTCTATCTCGTGGGCGCTCATAATTACCTTATACGGTTCTTTCTGCATATCTAGCCAATACTTTGGATACATCATTGCAGCCGATACATTGTCTGCCGTTCTGACATATTCCGATATATGTTCGCCGACTGTTATATTTTCCTTATTTTTCTCACCACATCCCCACAATGCCACGCTTATAACCGGCATCATCAGAAACGAAACTGCTTTTTTACTCACAAAAATACCCTCCGAAAAAACTCTGTGTAAACCTGTTACTTTATCAGAATATTCGCCGGAGGGCATTTTTATATCTTACTCGTATTTAATTTTACATCGCTTAGCACACTGACTTTTACAGTCTGTACACTTTCGTGCCATAGCCTTCAAGTGTTACCTCTCCTTTTTCTATGGCACCTGTATACAGATTTGTAAGTTCATTGTGTAGTGTGACTTCTATATTTTCCTTGCTGTAATTCAATACAAATATGTACTTAATTCCGTCCTTTTCACGAACTGAAATCTCACAGCAGGCAGGTAATGTCAATACATCCTTATACGGACTTGCAACTCCAAGTCCTTCGAGGAATGATAATGCTGTTTCTTCGGTAAATGCACCGCCGAAATAATATGTCTTACCTTTTCCTGTTTCTTTGGAAATAAGAGCCGGTGTTCCTGCATAATATGCGTCTTCGTACTCAGCTTCTACCTTTCCTCCATTTACAGGTGCAAGTAAGTCGTTAAATATTGCAGCCGGAAGTTTCTTTCCGTTCCAGATAGCATATGGAACTGCATCATCCGGTGCTACATATGAATATTCCGGTATGTCTGTTCCGCATAAATCGGAAACAAGTCCCGGAAGCTTCGCCATAACGCATTTTCCCGTAGAATCCTTGTAACCTGCACGACAGCCCAAAAGTAAAATACCACCTTGCTCAACGTAATTTTTAAGTTTATTTACGCCTTCTTCAGTAAGTATTACTGCGTGTGGATATACAAGAACCTTGTATCCATTAAGTTCTTCCTGACTTATATGGTCAAGATAGCAGAAATCAAATGGTGTATGGCTCTTTTCAAGTGCCTTAAACCATGCCATACGGCTGGACCATTCAATCCTTCCGTGCCATACATCAAGTTCGCTGTCCCATCCGTTGTCATAATCTTTAACTATACCAACTTCTGCTTTAAATCTTGCGCCTGCGACTTCCTTCATGCACTGAAGTTTCTTATATACGTCACCAACTTCTTTAAGTCGTCTGTTATCTCTACCTGAATAATCAAGAATTCCATGCCAGTATATTTCTGAACCCATTGTACATGTACGCCATCTGAAGTAGCTGATATAATCAGCACCGTGAGCTATACTCTGCATTGTCCAAAGGGTTATCTGTCCCGGTCTTGGAGCAGGTCCTTCCATACCGATATGGTTACCTGTTGAACCTGACTGTTGTTCCATAATACCAAAGATTCTTGAAATAGCTCTAGCTTCAGTAAGGTTAATACTCCACTTTCTGTCGTTAAGTTCATCCTTCATACGTTCAAAATCATTGAGACAATATCCAAAGTTAGGATATGAATCATATGTAATGAAATCAAGGCTTTCCTCTGTCATTCGACAGCAGTCAAGATTACCGAATATACTATTTGTTGTTATGAAATCACCCGGTTTAATATACTTTTTAAGTATATCACTCTGAAGCTTGGCATAACGGCACACGCTGTCTGATATAAATCTCTTATAATCAAGTAAATGATGTGGGTTATTGTTGCCAAATGATGTTGTTCGCGGAACATATATTTCATCCCAGCTTGTATAAATCTGGTTCCAGAACATTGTTCCCCATGCCTCATTAAGCTTCTCAAGTGTTTCATATTTATTTTTAAGGAATACTCTGAAAGCGAGAGAGTCGCTTTCAGAATAAAATTCCCAATGTTCACAGTTAAACTCATTGTCTAACTGCCATCCGATTATGCTTTCATGCTTAGCATAATGTTCTGCAATTTTCTCTACGATAATTGCTGTAAGTTCAAGATATTTCTTTGAATTATAATTATAGTGTCTTCTTGCTCCGTGTCTGAAAAGCACACCATCCTGTCTTGCATTTAAAACTTCCGGATATTTATCCGTAAGCCATGCAGGCGGTGTAGCTGTCGGTGTACAGAAGATCACTTTCATGCCTACCTTCGCTGCAAGCTCTAAGAATTCATCAAAGAAGTCAAAGTTAAATTCTCCTTCTCTGTATTCCACTTTACTCCAGGCAAATTCAGCAATACGTATTACTTCTATACCTACGGATAACATTCTCTTTAAATCATCTTCCCAGAGACTTTTATCCCAGTGTTCAGGATAATAGCAAGTCCCCAATGTTATCTTGTCACCTCTTAATATATTTTCCATAATCTGAATTTACCTCCTTCATTGCCCGACTTACTCTGCCTGACATTAATTCATTGTATAGAGTGTGAAATCATCCCATGCACCCCAGCCTGTACCAGGTACGTTTAATCCGCGTAAGCCAACTACAACTTCTGCACCTGCAGGGATTTCAATATTTGAAACTATACCTTCATCCCACTGCTTCCATCCGTTTGCCTTTACACTATCCTTATATTCTGTTCCGTTTACCTGAATGAAGATTTCAAAAGTAGCACTTGATGCATCTCCACCCTGTAAAAATCCTCTAAGTTCATATACGCCTGCCGGAATATCTGTTATCTTCTGTGTTACAGTATATTCAAATTTGTCTGCACAATAGAAATGGAGACATGCTTTTCCTGATTTCCAGTTATTATCTTCTTCTCTTGACGGACTTGGTAAATTCTTGTTTACACCTGTTGTATCTATAGTCCAGTCTTTCATTTCTGCATCTTCAAATCCGGCATTCTTGATATAATTTACATTCTTAATTGCAAGGTTACATGTTACATTGTATTCTTTTCCTTCACCTGTTGCAACACCGTTTATAACATATTCTCCTGCTCCTGCTGCTTCTGCATCTTTAATCTGCTTATCATCCCATACTACAGGTATTTCCATAAGCGAACCGTCTATCATAATAGCATTGATTTTGCCAGGAATATTTACAGGTAAGCCAATACCTGATTCATGTGATGTGGCAGGTACACTTGATATTACCTTCTTAGCTGATGTTCCTGAGAATACGTATTTGAATACATTAAGACTTTCCATAGCCTTTCCTGTCATATCAAACATCGCCTGGTTATCCCACGCACATCCGCCGAAGTATACACCTGCATCATCCGGATCATATTTATTAGCGTAGCTTGATGCCCAACCGCTTCCGTACTTTTCCCAAAGAACTTTATTTTCTCCAAATATTGCTGCACCGTTTGGATCATCTTCTGCATAATACTGTACAGGTACCCATGCCGGCTCCCAATAAAATACTCCGAGACCGCCTACATTTACAACAGTCTGAATAACATCTCTCACTTCATTTGTCTGACCCTGAAGAGATATTTCATAAGGAAGTTCTATTCCTTCTGTATCAGGATTTACACTGTTTGCATGACCGTCACCATTTTCTCCTGTATAGAGATAACTTGTTTCTACAACCATAACATCTTTATTGTATGTATCTTTAATTTTCTGAAGCTGTGACTGAAGTTTTTCAAGTGTTCCATGCCAATATGTATAGTATGAAGCAGCAAAAACATCATAATCTACGCCTGCATCAATAAGTTTTCCCGCATAATCAGGGAAACCTGCTTCATGAGCATTTGTAAAATGTACTGCAACCTTAATGTCTTTTGATACTTCACGTACAGCAGCACATCCTGTTTTCATAAGTTCAAGAACTCTGTCTTCCTGTGTAAGCATTGAAGCTCCTGCCATACCATTATTTGTTTCATTTCCTACCTGTACCATTCCTACATCTACGCCGGCTTCAATTATTCTTGTAAGACTGTCCTTTGTAAATGCAGCAAGTTTTGTTACCTTATCCTCATGTGTTGAATGAGCCCATTCCTTAGGTGCCTGTTGCTTAGCCGGGTCTGCCCAGAAATCTGAATAATGGAAGTCAATCAAAACTCTCATACCTGCATCTGTTGCCAATTTACCCATTACTATAGCTTTTTCAACATCATTATTTCCACCGCCGTATCCCATTCCGTCAGAATTGTACGGATCGTTCCATATACGGATACGTACCCAGTTTACGCCACAGTCTGCAAGGAAATTGAAAAATTCATAATCTTTAAGTTCATTTCCTTCAAAATCCTTATAAACTACACCACTGTCTTTTTCTGAAATATAAGAAGATATATCCACACCTCTCATAAATTCATCTGTAATTCCGTCTACTTTTTCTACATAAAGTTCGCTGTCTACTACAGCGCTTCCTTCAAAACTCAACGGTTCTTTTACTGAATCAGCATATTCAATATCTCTTATGATTGAATTTACTTTATTATCATCTTCATTACCTGATGATTCTTCCTGTTTTGTTGTTGTTGTATTCTCTTTTTTATTTTCATTACAACTGCATGCAACTAACATTGCCATAACAGCACACATAGAAACAGCAACAATTCTTCTAAAATTCTTCCTCATATTTACTCCTTTCATGTTATCTTAATTAATTTTTGTAAGTTTAAAAACATATTTTTCCAATGATTCCTATTATCAAAAACTGTAACGGATAGAGAACATAAAAGACTTTTCTGTTTCCTTCTCCCTTATCTCCGTTATAGAAATGATTGACAACAAAACCAATTGGTGTTGAAAGCATTAATCCAAACAATGATACAATCACTGCCACAAATGTTCTTAATGCTCCCTGTCCGTCCAAAATCCAAAGAACTGCCGTTACAAGCACAAATACAATTCCCTGATCAACATTAAGCATAATCATCCACAAAAGAGCTGCAACAATTATGGCTGTTTTTATAACAAAATTCGTTAATTTTCCTGTAGCTTCAAACCTGTCAATAAAATATATCATTACAAGTGCTACCAGAAAGCCGATAACAGGATTTTGTGATTCCATCGTAAAAATCTTATCCTGCATGGCAATATCATATGGAATTTCTGTAATAACAGCTATTATTGCAATTCTTATAAAATAATTTTTAAAGGATGATGTTTTCTTAAATCCTTCTATCAGTATAAGAGAATAAATCGGTAATGCCATTGCTGCTATTGCACTACAAAGAACTGCAGTTGTGACAACCATAAAAAGATTCATATCCTTTGTGGATACATCTGCAAGTGTTTTTCCTGCATAAGCTCCTGATGACATAAGTCCATTCTTAATCACCGCAACTCCTATGGTTCCAATTATAGTGAACATTATCGCTATCGTCTTAAGCATATAACTGCTATATTGAATTTTCATCCTTCTGGCATTTGCTCTTAATGAATTTCTTTCAAACATATCTGTTATCCTTCAAAATCTTTTATAGTCTGTAATGCTTTAAGTGCATTACCTTTATAATCAAATAAAGCCTGATTAGCCCATTCATTGCCGCCGGGACCTTTTTCATGAACATATTCCCATCCCGGTTTGTTGGCCCATCCGCTTCCTGATACAGGAATCCATGCAGGTTCCCACCAGAATATGCCTTTACCGCCCGGTACTTCTTTGATTATCTTCATAACTTCATATATGAAATCAGCCTGACCGTCCTCTGTCATCGGGAAAGGTACTTTTTCTGCAAGCTCAGGTCTTGTAGCTGCGCCCTTTCTTTCTTCGCCGTCTAACTGTTCATATGTCCTATAGCTTTCCATAGTATGTCCCATACTTACTTCAGCAATAACAAGTTCTTTACCGTAACGTTTAGCACAATTTTCAAGATTTGCTTTTAATCCTGCCAAATCACCGTGCCAGAACGGATAGTAGCTGAGACCGATTACATCCCAGTCACCGCCACGTTCGGCAAAATTGTCAAACCACTCTTCATAAAGAGGTATCTTTCCGCCATTGTCAAGATGAACCATTACCTTAATATCAGGCGATGCTTCTCTTACAGCCTTGGCACCGGCTTTTACAAATCTTGCCATATTATCAAACTCCGGCCATTTTGCATGCGGCCACATAAGTCCGTTAGATACTTCGTTACCTACTGCCACCATAGCAGGCATTATATCTTCCTGTCTGCAGATATCAAGAACTTCTTTTGTATATTCATATACAAGACGCTCAAGTTCATCTACAGTTTTACCTTCCCACGCTTTCGGAAGGTACTGTTTTCCCGGATCCGCCCAAAAGTCTGAATAATGCAAGCAAAGCAACCAGTTTAAACCTGCCTGCTTAGCTCTCTTTGCCAGCTTAACCATGTTTTCAACATCACAGTTGCCCGCACCATAAGGCTCTCCGCTATCAGAATATGGATCATTCCATAATCTGATGCGAATCCAGTTACCATTATAGCTTTTTAATATTTCAAGTGCATCTTTCTCTATTCCTTTATCAAAGAATCTGCCTCCAAGGCTTTCTACTTCAGGAAGAGTTGATACATCAAAGCCTTTGATAAACTCCATTTACAAGCCTCCAATCTATTAGTCGAACTTCTCAAAGTCCTCCATAGAATATCTTTTCATCATACTTCTGTAACGGAAACGTGCCATCTGGTTTTTCTCCTGCACATCTTCTTCACTGCCTGTATACTGGCAACGAATACAGAAATATTCTTTTTTGTCTTTATCATAAAACATATCAATGTCTAAGTCTCTTAAGAAACATGATGGACAACGATAATTTAATTTACCTTTTCCAGCTTGAGCCATGTTGAGAATACCTCCTTATCCTTGATTGTTCCTGAATAACCCAATGTAAACATAGGGCTGAATGCATATCCTTCTTTGTAATAACCTGTTGCGCTGTTATCACATGTCATACTTACTTTTGTGTGAATTGGCGGGATTGTAGCTGATACTTCGTCAGCATCGGCCACGTTGCATTCTCTGCACTTATATGCATATTTAAGTTCTTCGTTCTTGCCATCCTTTGCAGCATTTAAAGTGATAACTGTCATATCTTCCGGATATTCTGTAATACCGTAGCAAGCTACAACATATTCATTAATGCTAACTTCTGCATCAGGATTGCTCATTTCTAAGATATGACGTTCTATACGAATATCACTTCCTCCTTCAGGGAAAGCAATAACTGTCTGTAATTTTACTGTCAAATCGTAGAATTCAATATCTACAGGGTCTAATGTAAGAATACGTTCGCCATTTGCTTCAGAGAAATGTGCGTGTGTTCTACACTGACATAAATCAACTTCTTCACCGTTGTATGAAAGTTTAGCACTTCTTACAGTACCTTCGCCTGCATAGTGTGTAAAGTATCCGGCACGGTATTTTTCCTGAATAAGGAATGGATAACCTGCTTCCTGTACATGGTCTGTACCAATACCAACTTTCCACTCAAGCTTAGATACATAAGGACGTAAATCTACGATTGCGCCGCCCTGATTCATATTTACACATGCTCTCATAAATGGGTCACAGTACCAGAATAACTGCTTGTCACTTCCGTAAAGGATATCTCTCCAAAGTGCACATTCAGGTTCTGTGTAATGTTTCTTCTCACGATAGTAATCAGCGAATTCTGACATAGTCATATCAATCAACTTGCCTTCCTTCTTAAGATTACCATAATATTCACAACCATCAAAGTAGCTCTGACGAAGCAATTCATATGGAGCTTCCCATCTACCCATCTTGTTCATCCAGCCCGGTCCAACGAACATCATATTGTATGCATATCCGTTATTGAACTTAGCCTGATAACGATACTGGTCGATAAGATTGTAAAGGTAAGGATATTCCTGACCACTGTAATTGCCGTCTGCATCAAATTCACCGGCTTTATAAATCATACCACGGAGCACGTTCTGTGGATGTGTTCCGAAGTTAGAACCATTACCGTCATAACATGCTATAAGGTCTCTTGATAAGTGTGGAATAGCAACAATACCGCTATCTTCTGCTTCATTTGCTGCAGGAGCGTGTGTATTCTGCTTACTTGGAATCCATGGAGCCCATGGACCGCCATCCATAAGTGTATACCAGCTGTTGTTACATGTATGGTACGCCTTAGGACCTTCTTCCCAACATGTTGCTACTGCACATTTTACACTTGGATACTTTTCCTTAATATAGTTTGTAAGGTCTGCATCCATATAGTAGCTTCCTGTTGATTCAGGATAGAAACCAAATCTTTCATAGAACTTTCCGAATACATCATCAACAACTTCCTTCTTCATATCCATATCAAACATCCAGATACAAAAATCTTTTGTTTTATATTTCTTACGGAATTCTTCACAAGGAAGTCCTAAAAGTGTTAATGAAATTTCATCTCCGTATTTCTCATGATGTTCTTTAGCGATAGCTACAGCTTCATCATTGAAAAGGCTGGCATATGTCATCTGAATTGTAGTTTTCAATCCGTTGATATGCGCTGCTTCCTGCTGTGTCTTGAATATATCAAGACTTTCTGTTAACAAAGCTTTTCTTCCTATATCTTCAGCTTTGCCATGACCGGTAACTTTTTCTGCATACTCAGGAACCATTTCCGGTCTGTGAATAATATTTACTATAAACTCATTCATTTCTTTTTATCCTTTCACCGCACCATTAGTAATGCCTTCAACGTAGAATTTCTGCATTATGATAAATAAAATTGAAATCGGTATTGAAACAAGTACACCACCTGCACAGAACTGTGCAAAGTAATCGTTTATAAGACTTTTTTCAAGCATACCGTATAAGCCTATGGCTACAGTCCAGTCCTTAGCAAGACCCGAATTAAGTATAAGCTTTGCATATACGAAATCTGTCCAAGGAACGAGGAATGAACTGATAATTGTATAAACTATAATTGGCTTTGACATTGGAATAACGACCTGGAAAAATATACGTAATTCCGATGCACCGTCGATTCTTGCAGCTTCTCTTAAAGTTGCAGGCACTGTATCAAAGAAACCTTTGGCAATAAGATAACCAAGTCCTGCCGAGCCTGAATATACAAGTACCAGGCCAAGATGACTGTTTGTTAATCCTGCATTCTTAAGTACAAAGTATACGGCAATCATAGCAAGAACACCAGGGAAGAGATTAATAGTTACCGAAAGATTCATAAGAAGCTTTCTTGACTTAAATCTCATACAGCTCATTGCATAAGCAACCATAAGTACAAAAATGGTTGATATTACACATGTTGCCACCGCTACAATGAACGTATTCTTAAACCAGTTCGGAAACTGAGATACTGTATCAGAACCTATTATAAGGTTCTTGTAGTTTATAAGAGTATAGCCTTTCGGGAAGAAAGTACGGATATTAACACCTTTATCAGTTGAAAATGATGTAAGTACAATCCACACAATAGGAACAAGCCAAACTATACTCATAATGGTTAAGAAACCGTGTCTTAAAATAAATGACAATGTTTTTTTAAGTTTTATTCTCATTCTTTCTGCTTTACTCATTTTACTGGAACTCACTTTCTTTATCTCCGCGCGTTAATGCCCGGAATGCAACCAACGTGAATGCAGCACAAACTACGAATACTATGATACCTATAACTGATGCCATCTTATAGTTGTAGCTTTCCTGCGTCAGTCGGAATAACCATGTTACCAAAAGGTCTATTTCCTTTGCCTTGGCAAATGCCAATGCCTGATCTGTTTCATAATAAACATCCTGTGTAAGAAGGAAAATAACGTTAAAGTTATTGATATTTCTTACTATATCTGTTATGAGTGTAGGTCCTGTTACTGCAAACATATATGGCATTGTAATTCTCCAGAATGACTGCCAGCTGTTTGCACCGTCTATCTTAGCACTTTCTGTCATATCGGCAGGAATGTTAAGAAGTACACCTGTTGCAATAAGCATCTGATAAGGAACACCTACCCAGATATTTATGATAATAACCATTACCTTTGCCCAATTAGGATCACTTAAAAATGGAACATATCCCATATAATCTTTTACTAAATGGCACTTTTTCAATACATCAAGTGCGCTGTTTTCTCCTAACTTACAAAGTCCGTTAGCACACCATGTAAGTAAATCACTGTCGCCCACCATATCGTGAATTCCCTTGGCGATACTTGCAGTGTTTTCCGGTGTCATAATTCCGATATCATATGTGAACTGATTAAACTTTCCAAGTAAGTCCATACCTATGTTACCAAAATCAGTTGCCATTATGGTATTTACAATACCCTGGTCAGCAAGGAAGTTTCTGATAATAAGGAGTGTTACGAACTGTGGAACAGCTATAGTTACAACAAATATCGTTCTCCAAAACTTAGGACATTTTGTCTTTTTATTTAAAAGGAACTTTGCAAACATAATTCCGAGGAAGTAGTTTGAAAATGTAGCAAAAAATGCCCACACCAAAGTCCATATCAATACTTTTCTAAATGAATATCCAAATGCTCCGACAAGATTTGTCTGTGCCGCCGTCGAGCTTGTAAACAAATTCTTAAGACCTTCAAAGTTCTTAAAACCTACCCAGTCAAAAAGATTTGTCGGTGGCATATGCGTCTGGTCATAATTAGTAAATGCAACCGCAATTAAAATAATAAGAGGAACAACCGTAAATATTACCACACCTGCAACCGGTAATGATAATAAAGTAATGTGAAACTTTTCATTAATATAGCTGTTTACATCTTCTTTAAAGTTATTAATACGTTTTCTGCCTAATTTAAGTTTCATCAAACCATAGACAGATTTCATATTCATAAACCAGCTGAATATATAAAGAGCTATGGCACAAAAAGTAATAATACTCATTAAAAGAATGGTAAATGAATTATCAAAATCATTCATTTCATTCTTCATAGTTACGGGATTGAACACATATTTCATTTCTACAGTACCGAGAGTGATAAAATCTACCACATGCTTCGTAAGTCCCTGTATAATGAATGCTATAATTGCAACCTGATAACCTGTAACAATCAATGCTTTTATATATTGTCTCTTAAAAAGATACCCTGCTCCCATAAATACTGCCGACAACCTTACGCCCCAGTCACCGCGTCTTATAGCTCTAAATGCGCCATGGATAATATTAGGTTCTTTTTCAACATATACCTGTCTTTCTCCTAATTCAGATATATCTTTTCCTGATTTTGCAAGTTTTTTTGCACTTTTTTCTTTATCACGTTCTGCATATCTTGCATGTTTTGCATCATACTTCTCAAGATATTTTGCATCACTTGCAGCACGCTTTGCTTTTTTATTCAATTGTTTTCTGTCTTTTGCAACAAGCTTTGCTTCTTTCATTATCGCGTTAGCTGCAAGTTTTGCTTCCGGAGTATCGGCGGATTCAAGCGCTTTCTTTGCTTCATCAAACAATCTGATTTCATTTAAGCCTGCTTCCTTATACTGTATAGCAAGTTCTAATGCCTCATTTGCTTCTTTAATTGCAAACTTTGCACTTTCTGCTCTCGCTTTAAGTGTCTTGATACGTTTGTCAGCTTTGATAATGAATTCTTTTTCTTTTTCTT
This sequence comes from Lachnospiraceae bacterium, assembly GCA_015057425.1. Lineage (GTDB taxonomy): Bacteria > Bacillota > Clostridia > Lachnospirales > Lachnospiraceae > SVEL01. The sequence goes on along the minus strand of SVEL01000003.1, from coordinate 198,565 downwards.
TTAAGTTTTCATTATTATTGCCCATAATAATCTCCATTCGGTGTAAAACACACTTTATTCTGATACAAACTGCCGCATACGTCTAACAGTATAGAAGATATATGCGGCAGATGATTATAACTTATTTAGTTAACTACATTATTCGATAGGTGCTGTAACACCTGCTACCATGTTATCAAGTAATGTCTGAAGGTCTATTCCGTCAGGGTTACCTGTCTGAAGAATCTGACCGAATGATTCTGTTGCTCCCCAGAAGTTATCACCAACAACCTGAAGTGAAGCAAATTCCTGCTGAGCTGTGAAAGCTACGATAGCTGTATTTGTCTTAACTGCGTCTGAAGATGCAGCCTTAATGTTTGAAGGACCTGTCTGGTTTACTTCAAAACTCTTAATCTGGTTTTCTTCGTTTGTGATCCAGTCAGCTAATTTAAGTGCCCAACCTGCATTCTTTGAATATGGGTTAACACCTACTAACTTTGAACCCATAACTGAGCACATCTGCTTTTCTTCGCCATTTAATGTAAATGTAGGAAGGATTGTTGCGCCAAAGTTTTCGCCCCAAACTTCTGTTGCAGTAGCAGCATTCCAAACACCACTTACACCTGCGATGATTGTACCTTCTTTGATACCTGTTACGAATTCAGAATCTGAAGCTACCTGGAAAGCACTATGCTTGCAAATATCAATGATTGCCTGTGTAACCTGAACACCTGAAATACCATTTACTGTTCCGTTCCAGTTACATACTGTATCTTTTCCGTTTTCTGCAAGTCCTGCATCAAATCCTACTGCATCATAGAATCCATGTAAATACCAACCTGAGTTCATCTGCATTGTAACACTCTTGCCATGTTCTGCAGCTTTTGCTAACATTGCACTCCAGCTCTTAACATCGTCTTCTGAGAATTTTGACTTATCATAGAATAAGAAGAAACCATTGTCAGCTGTTCTTGGGTAAGCATATACCTTACCATCTGTATATGTAGCTGTTGCAACTGAACCTGCTGTGTTTCTGTCAATAACATCCTGAAGACCCATTTCTTCCGGAATAGCCATCAAAGCACCTGCTGCTACTAAAGAGTTAAGCTGGTCACTTGCAAATGAATAAACATCTGCTGATGCCTGAACGTCTTTAAGGATTGTATCCTTAGCTGTTGATTCTGATTCAACACCAATTTCAATTGTTAAGTTAACATAGTCTTTGTTTGCTTCGATAAATGCATCACACATTTCTCTTAAGAGTGTCTGATCATTTTCAGCACCCCATAATGTTAAAGTAACATCTTCTTTAACTGCAGGAGTTGTAGGATTCTTATCATCTCCATTGTTCTTACCTGTTTCTTTTTCGCTTCCACCGCCACATGCTGCTAAGCTAAGTACCATAGCGCCGGCTAAAGCAAGTGCAACTAATTTTCTAAGCTTCATTATAAAATTCCTCCTATTTTATATTTTTTTAATTTGTTGCGCAATCGGTTGCTTTTTGTATTTACAGTTTAACACGTAGTTTTTTTGTTGTCTATGTGTATTTTACACATTTTATTTTTCTTTTTTTGTGCAACTTGCACAATTTTTATCATTTTTTATGTGCGCAATATTTGCGCAAAGTATATATTTTCCATTTTTATGTTGCTCGTTAACAAAAAAAGAGACTTTTTAAGTCTCTTTTCCTTCGCTTTATTATTGGTTACATGTTATCTTTTAAGTTACTTTTGTAGACTCTCTGAGAACTACCTGATAGCCTAATGCTGTTTTGTTTTCTACAGGTCTGTCATCCAATATATCCAATAACATCCTGCATGCTACGCTTCCAAGTTCTTCAGCATCAAAATGCAATGCCGTAACGGACACCAGATAATCTCTAAGCATCCTGTTATCATAGAAAGACGCCACTTTAACATCTTCAGGTATACAATACGTTGTTCTTTCTATATATCTTAACACCTCAGCGCAGATTATATCATCCATACATATGAGACATTCCGCTCCCATTCCAATAGCATCTGCCGCAGCTCTTGTTATAAGAACATCATTGTCCAGTCCCAGAAATACCTGGTTAATATCCGGCTTATAGTGAAGATTATTACATGCCTGCATAAATCCCTGATAACGGTTTTTATTTACCTGATTAAGCATATTGCCACCAAGTATTGCAATCTTGCGAACTCCTTGCAAAAGCAATATCGATGTAAGTTCTTTACAAGCTTCTGTCTGTTCATTATCAACCTGTATTATATCATCATCGTCGCAACTTCCCATCAGAACAAATGGTACATTATTTTCCTGCAAGTATGAAATCACCGCATCGTTTTCTCTTGCCTGAAATAAAATACATCCGTCGACTTTTCTGTTTTCTATGATTCTTTGTACAGGAGACAAATCATTTGGTTGCGTAATCGTAATAACTACATCATAATCACATTTTACAGCGGTTTTGTATACTCCGCTTAAACTTTCTCGGCTGAAAGGCTGTTCAAACTTTGAAAATTCCGCCGGTAGTAACAATGCAATGTTATAAGTCTTGTTCTCCGCCAGTCCTCTCGCCATAACGTTCGGTCTGTAATTATGTTCTTCAATGTAATCCCTTACTCTTGCTCTTGTTTCCGCACTTATTCTTCCTTTGCCCGAAATAGCCCTGGAAACCGTAGTTTTTGAAACACCTAACGCAGTAGCAATATCACCAATATTAATACTTTGTCTGCTACCAACTGTATTATTCATTTTTTCCTCCGCTTTGTATAACAAGCCCGATTGCATTTTTTAATATACAAAGTCTTAATTTTATAGTTGTTTTGTGCAACAACTCTGCGCAACCCACATATCGTGTTGCGCTAATTGTATCAATATTTTATTATAAAGTCAAGTATTACAGACTAAAATTTTATAGGTTTTTAAAAGGGCATGACCACCGTCATACCCTTCTCTTTTTTTCTATTCTAATCTACTTATTCAATAACATATCCTTCCAATTTTCTGGAAATCCCATAGTATTAATCTGTACACTTTCGTATTTATCAAAAAGCATTTCTATCTTGTCTACAAACAAATTCCAATGAGTATCATTCTTCAACAAATGCTTCATACATAAAAGCACACCATATATTCTGTTATTACCTATTCCTGCTTGCGTATACTCCTTATACAGCATAGGTGTTTTTGACATTTTCGCATTATATAAGCGTCCATAATGTGCACAAATATTTCTTACATAGGATATACTCTCTAACCAACTTTCAATATATGTATATCCTACACCAAATGTTTTAGCAACTGCCTTTTTGTCCTTGTTATGCATATTCTTATAAAATTTAGATAATGTACCAAAACTGAACACTTCAACCAACGCGTATATAGGAAGATTGCCACCTTCATAGTTCTCTCTAAAATTCCGCACAAATGGTGCTTTTGAATTTCTTCTAATTTCTTCCTCAATATCAGACAAAAATTCCTTATGATATTCTTCGTCTGCAAAATTCTTTGCATCCAAGTATCCTAATACCCCATATTGTTCAGCAAAATAATTCGCTAATCTACATCTTACATTTATTTCAATCTGCTCAATCTCTGGAAATATAATCTGTCTAAAGTTTGCGTTGAACAAATACAAATCAACCAGTTCCTTAAATGTCGTCTTATTATTATAATGCCCATTCTTCGGTTTCAAGTTAAGACTATATGCCTTCACCAAACGAAAATATGAAATATCATTAAGTATTTTCTTTGCATACTCCTCATCCTCGACAATCAACCCGATACTTTTCAGATTCTCTACTTGTTCATCAACTGTCATAGGAGACTGATGCTGCTTTAATTCTCCCATACAATATTCTCCTTAAATTAAAAGACCCAACGTGGTCCGCATCGTTGAGAGGCGTGTTGGGTTCTGTTGGTAATATTATATGCAATTACCGGCAAAATTGCAATACTATTTTCGATTTTCCGAAAATATATTTATAGGTTTTAATCATTTCTACGACGGAATAAAAGTACAAGTCTGAGAAGCTGCAATAACGTAGATATTACAGCCGCAACATAGGTAAGCGCCGCCGCATTTAACACCTTTTTGGAAATTGCAACTTCATTTTCATATAATATGCCGGTCCTCCGCAATATCTTCAGTGCTTTTCCCGAAGCATCAAATTCTACCGGCAATGTAACTATCTGAAATAAAAGAACCGCCGAGAAAAGAATTATCCCTATATCTACCAGACCCGTAAGTCCAAAAAGTACTCCCAACAAAATAATCGGCCACGAAAGCCACGAACCGATATTTGCTGCAGGAACCAATATCCTTCTTATCTTTAGCGGAATATACCCTTTATGATGTTGTATTACATGACCGCATTCATGAGCGGCCACACCTATAGCTGCAAGAGAAGATGAATCATACACATCTTCTGAAAGAGTAATCACTTTTCTGTTAGGATTATAATTATCTGTCAAATGCCCTCTTCCCTTTTCAACAGACACATCTGTAATACCCGCGTCTGCCAGTATACGCGCGGCAACATCCTTTCCGGTTAAACCGCCTGCAGATTTAATCTTACTGTATTTATTAAAAGTAGAATTCACATTTGCAGATGCCATAAGACATATAATGACACCAATAATAACCAACACATATGTCGGATCAAACCAAAACATTTCCCCTCCGTTTCTTCTTTATACTCTACATACAAAGAAAAAATTTTAATACTTTTATTTAGCTATTTCCATTTCTGATTTTTTTATTCGTTTTTCAACTTTTCTAAGGCATATCATAAGAACAATCACAATATATATAACTGCACATATCCAGGCTGTCTGGTCAGCAAAACATATCGCCGTAAATCCGTATGCCGGAACAAAAACAATTGTAACAAATATTCTTGCGACCATCTCCACAGCTCCGGAAAATATAGCTATCACGGAATATCCCAATCCCTGTACAGTCATACGACACGAATTAAGAATTCCTATTGCCCAATAAAAATACCCCAGACAACGCAGATACTTTGCCGAAGCATCAAGAACTTCAACCTCATTTACATCAATAAATATACATGACAAAAGTCTTCCGCCAAATATAACAACTATTCCAATGAATATTCCGTAACATACTCCAATAAAAACTCCCTGACGAAGACCTTTTTTGATTCTGGCAATCTTGTGTGCTCCAAGATTCTGACTACAGAAATTTGAGACTCCGGTGGCAATCGCATCAAACGGGCACATAGCAAACTGTTTAATACGCATAGCTGCCGTAAATCCCGAAACATATATACTTCCAAGTCCATTATTTGCAGACTGAACAACCATACTTCCGATAGCCGTTACTGAATACTGAAGCCCCATAGGCACGCCCATCATAAGCAGTTTTCCTGCAACTCTCCACCGAAAAACTGTTTCTTCACGTCGCGGTTTCAATATATCAAATTTTAATATTATAAGCACCATACAGCATATACCGCTTATGGCCTGGGACGCAATCGTTGCCGTTGCAGCCCCTATATATCTCCAATCAAATACAATAATAAAAAGTATGTCCAAAAAAATATTTAATCCTGCTGACACAACAAGAAATATGAATGGTGTTATACTGTCACCTACCGCACGAAGTATTCCTGCAAGCAGATTATACAAAAGTGTAAAAGGTATACCCAAAAATATTATAAAAAGATACGCATATGCATAATCGTATATATCCGAAGGCGTTGACAAAATTTCAAGAATCTGTGGACATAACAATGCACATACTATTGTAAGCACAGTTGCAATCACGGCCGTAAGCACAAGAGAATGATATATATATTCCCTCATTTGCTTATATTTACATGCACCAAAGCTTTGAGCTACAGGTATTGCAAAACCGCAGGCAATTCCTATGCAGAATCCTATAATAAGAAATTGTACACTTGAAGAAGCGCCGACTCCCGCCAGCGCTTCTTTCCCAAGGCATTTACCTACAATAGCCGCATCTATAAAATTGTATGTCTGCTGCAAAACATTACCTGCAAGCAATGGCAATGCAAATTGCAGAATCAATTTCAGAGGATTTCCCTCTGTCATACTTTTTACCATTATCTTATCCCATCTGACCGGTGGTTACTTCCTCCGTATCAACAATTCCTTTTTTTATTATATAACCGTCCATATCAAATTCTGTTCCGAATTCTTTGCAAAAACCATTTAGATTACTCATGGTTTCAACAGCCATAGTTCCCGTAACAATCATCGGACAATAGTCATTTTTATCTGCAGACGATGACAGTCTGCAGGGAATTATCTTTATATCATCCGGTTTTATCTGCAATACACCATCTACAAAAGTAAATGTCTGCTGGAATATCATAGTATCCTTTTCTGCAGGATTTTTATTTCCTCCATAGCAGAAATTGCCAAGACTGTAAACAATATACTTATCTTTATAATATTCTATTCCCTGAAGAACATGGGGATGCGAGCCAAGTACAAGGTCATACCCTATATCTATGCACCATCTGCCCATATCATATTGTTCCGGCTCAATTATATGAGTATAATCTCCTCCCCAGTGAACTGCTGCTATAACAATGTCTGCGCCACGTTCCTTAAGTGCCTTAAGGCCAGCTTCCAACCATGGGTAGCACGCTTCTTTATCATAGTGTTCATTAACAGACACATATCCGACCTTAACACCTTTTACTTCATAAAATCCATAACGGTTTCCCCAAGGACCCGTAAGAGCATAATCAATACCTGCTTCTTCAAGGACTTTGATTGTATCGGCTACACCCTCTTCGTTATAGTCCATAATATGATTGTTTCCCAATGTCACCGCTTCCACAGATGCGCATGTAAGAATATCAACATACTCCGGCTTACCTTTATGATTCCAAAGCTTGTCCATACGGTTATCCGACTCAGTCAATACACCTTCGCAGTTAAGGATTGTAAGGTCATCGGATGCAAATACTCCGCTTACTTTCTTAAGAAAGTATTCCTTACCATACTTATCATAATACAGATGAAATGACCTTTCATAACCCTGCTTCTGATTTGTTCCTAACGTAACATCTCCTGCCGCACTGATTGTAATCGTTTTAACTTCCGGTTCAGGTTTTGTAGTTGGTTCCTCCGTCACAAGCTCTTCCGTAGTCGGTTCCTCTGTTAAAGGCTCTTCCGTAGTTGTTTCTTCCGAAGCAGATCCCTCTGTAGTTGTTTCTTCCGAAGCAATTCCTTCTGTTGTTTGTTCAGTTTCCTTTATGTTGTTGTCTGTTGTGCTTTTTTCATCTGTTTTAACAGATGCAATAAGCGACAGACACATTATTCCAATCAGGATTATCTTTACTGTTTTTTCCATTTACCCTCCATATACACTTTGCACTTTTTAATTATTTATACGATGATGCATTTTAGGACTTGATGGTGTCATCGGCAAAAATGTATATCCGTTTTCAAGTCCCCATACAATAATTTCCTCAACTGCTTCAACACTATATTTCTTAATATCATGTTGAAGAACTACCGAAACTTTACGCCTGCTGATTCCATTTATTACATTTTGCACTACGGCATCTTTAGTCCATGCTCCACCCGCATCTTTGGAATCAACATTCCAGTCAAAATACACAAAGCCGCGTTTTTTCATTTCTTCTGCAAGTTGTGTCATAATACCATCGCAATACACTGTACTTACCCTGTTAGAACTTCCTCCCGGAAATCTGACCATATTGGTCAACACGCCGGTCTTTTCGTAGATAATATTTTGCATATTGTATAAATCTTTAAAGTAGCCATCTACACTTGTATAAAGTGATTTGTAATTATGTCTGGTACAATGAATTGCAACTGTATGGCCCGCTGCAGCTTCCTTTTTTATAAGATTAATACTGCCTGTATTTACCACAAAAAATGTAGCTTTAACATTATACTTCTCTAATATAGCCAGCAACCGTTCCGTATATGCGCCCGGCCCATCATCAAAAGTAAGATATACTATCTTACCCGTTGGCTGGTCAGGGTTATTCTGAGGCACATTATGTTTAACTATTACTTTCCTGAACTTTTCAATATAATTGTCATAGCTGTCACGTACAGAATACTTAAATATATATTCTCCCGGAATATTTATGTCTATAGTGCCTTCTATCTGCACTTTTGCAGATATATCACCATCTGCGTTGTCTAATGCAGTATAGCCGGGATCTACATATGGTTCCCCTTCAGTTACAACATACTCTTCTCCTCCTTCAAGAGTAATTTCAGGGCATATATCATCATCATAATAGATTTCACGTTTAGCAGTAGCTTTATTTCCGGAGCTGTCTTTTACACTATAATAAACATAGCCGTCTCTTTCTTCGGAAACAACTTTTTTTGAAATATCTCCGTCATAATTATCCTTTGCTAAAAAGCCCTCTTCTTTATACTTCTGACCCGGATATGTAAACGCTCCTTCTACATACTCAAGTTCAATGGTTGGTGCTTTTGTATCCTTTACAGTAACTACCTGAACCATTCTGTATTCTTTTCCCATAAACTCTGTATAAAAGACAACCGGCTGACTTCCAAGCTTGCTTGTGTCAACATCTCCGTTCTGTATAACTTCAAGTTCCTGACCTTTAGAAACTAAAATCGTCCCATATCCTTTTACCTGCGGCAGCGTAACTTCATATTTCTCGCCGTATTCAGCCGTCACAAACTGCTCCATATCAAATTCAACATAAAAATCATTTGCCATAACTATTCCCACAGGAACAGATACTATCACGAACAACGCAAATGCAATCAATATTTTTATCCAATGCTTCTTTAGTATATTCATTATTTTTTCTCCAATTGTCACTGACTCTTTTCGCCTTATTCATTAATGCGCATATTTTGTATATTATAACAGATTTTTCTTTATTTTCATAGCCTTTCATAATGAAAAAAGGCAGCATCTTACCGATGCTGCCCTAAAAGGATGTTTCCCCATAACAATCCTTTTCGATTCCCCACTTTTCATACAGAATTTTATATGAATTTCCCCTCTTTTTTATATCCTGTATCATTATAAAATAATGGAATCTTCTGTTATTTCTCTTTGTGCCGCATTAATTATACGGGATACAAATTCTTCATAGCATTTTTCTTTATATTTGCAATTTCCCTTGCAATCCGTTTCTCTCTTCTCACACTCTTTCATACAGTCTGTTTTATATTCTCCTTCATATTTTTCTATGCTCTCATCACATACCAAATATCCCGAAACTTCTGATAAAACTCCATCGTATGATTCCATTTCATCATAAGTTTTTTCCGAATTGTCAGTTTCTCTTATAAAATAACTGATAGAAACGCCAAGTCCCTTACATATCTGTCCAAGCGTTTCCAAGCTTGGTGATTTTGTCCGCCGTATAATGGTATTAACGCTGGAATACGACATCCCCGCATTTTTCGCAAGCTTATACTGTGTCATGTTCTTTTCCTTCAAAATCTCTAGTATACGTTCGCCTACATTCACTACCCATCCCTCACTTTGACATTTCATTTTGATGTAAATTATTTCATATAATGAATTCTATCAAATTTTGTCGAATTAGTGTATTATTGTATTTTCCGTCATATAACGCATTTGCATTATAATTCTTTACTACATCGTACCATATTATTTTTTCATATTCCGTCGTATCATGTCGACATAAAAAAAGACTTTTGTTTTTTAATTCAAAAGTCTTTTTCATCATTAAAGTTTATCCTTAAGCCACTGTCCTGTGTAGGACTTTTCAATTTTTACCACTTCTTCCGGAGTGCCATAAGCTATAATCGTTCCTCCGCCTTCGCCGCCTTCCGGACCTATATCTATAATATAATCTGCAACCTTTATTACATCAAGGTTATGTTCAATAACCACTACCGTATTACCACCGTCTGATAATTTTCTCAATATTTCAACGAGCTTATGAACATCAGCAAAGTGCAATCCTGTAGTCGGCTCGTCAAGAATATATATCGTCTTTCCTGTTCCTTTTCTGCTAAGCTCCGTAGCAAGTTTAACACGCTGCGCTTCCCCACCTGACAATGTAGTAGACGGCTGTCCTAATTTCACATAGGAAAGGCCAACTTCATTAAGTGTAGCTATCTTCTTATATATAGATGGTACATTTTCAAAGAACTTTACAGCTTCCTCCACTGTCATATCAAGTACATCAAATATGCTCTTGCCTTTATACTTAACCTCCAGGGTTTCCCTGTTATAACGTTTACCACCGCAGACTTCACACGGCACATACACATCAGGAAGGAAATGCATCTCTATCTTTATGATACCATCGCCACTACAGGCTTCACATCTTCCGCCTTTAACATTAAAGCTGAATCTGCCCTTTGAGTACCCCCGCATCTTAGCTTCCTGTGTAGATGCAAATAAATCACGTATCTGGTCAAACACACCTGTATATGTGGCCGGATTTGACCTTGGTGTACGTCCTATAGGTGACTGGTCTATATCTATGACCTTATCAAGCTTCTCCACCCCTAAAATATCATCATGTTCTCCTGCTATGGTTCTTGCTCTGTTAAGCTTCTTCGCAAGGGACTTATAAAGTATCTCATTTACAAGAGAGCTTTTTCCCGAACCCGATACACCTGTTACGCATGTCATAATTCCAAGCGGAATGTCTACATCTATATTTTTAAGGTTATTCTGTCTCGCTCCTTTAACAGTAAGATATCCTGTCGGCTTACGTCTTTCTTCAGGTACAGGTATCTTTAACTTTCCGCTTAAATACGCACCTGTTATAGACTTTTTGTTCTTCATAATGTCTTCAGCAGTTCCCATGGCAACAACTTCTCCGCCATGTTCTCCCGCCGCCGGACCTATATCCACTATATAATCCGCCGCAAACATAGTATCTTCATCATGTTCAACTACTATAAGAGTGTTACCCAAATCTCTTAAATGTGTAAGAGTATTAATAAGTTTGCTGTTATCTCTCTGGTGCAGACCAATACTCGGTTCATCAAGGATATATGCCACGCCTACCAGTCCCGAACCAATCTGTGTAGCCAACCTTATTCTCTGAGCCTCACCACCGGAAAGAGTCGCTGTAGCACGTGTAAGTGACAGGTAGTCAAGACCTACGTCTACAAGAAATCCTACTCTTGCATTAATTTCCTTAAGAATCTGTGCTCCTATAAGCAACTGTCTGTCCGTAAATTCTATACTTTCAAGGTACTCTTTAAGTTTTTTCACAGACATATCTGTCATCTCATAGATATTTTTATCCCCTACAGTTACGGCAAGTGCACTTTTCTTAAGTCGCATACCGCCACATTCACCACATGGCGTAATACGCATAAATTCTTCATACTCCTGCTTAGAATACTCTGATGCAGTTTCTCTGTATCTTCTCTGACTGTTTCTTATAATTCCTTCAAATGGAACATCATATACGCCTTCGCCTCTCTGTCCTTTATAATGTACCTTAAGAACAATCCCGTCTGTTCCGTGGACAATAGCTTTCTTTACATTATCAGGCAACTGTCCGTACGGTGTATCAAGGCTAAAGCCGTAATGTTCAGCCATAGCCTGAAGCACGGCATTGGTAAAGCTTCCTTTATTGCCCGACGACTGCCAGCCCATAACCTGGATAGCCCCTTCATTGAGGCTAAGAGAATGATCCGGTATCATAAGTTCTTCATCAAACTCCATCTTATAACCAAGTCCGAAACACATAGGACAGGCACCAAAAGGATTATTGAATGAAAAACTTCTCGGTTCCACTTCTTCTATACTTATGTCACAATCAGGACAGGCAAAATTTGTACTGAAATTCATCGGCTCACCATCTATAACATCTACTGTCATAATACCATCTGCCAATTTAAGTGCCTGTTCCATAGAATCCGTAAGTCTTTGTTCCATACCTTCCTTTACGGAAAGTCGGTCAATAACTATCTCTATATTGTGTTTTATATTCTTCTCAAGCTTAACTTCTTCCGAAAGCTCGTACATATTGCCATCGATACGCACTCTTACATATCCGCTTTTGGCTGCACTTTCAAGAACCTTTACGTGTTCGCCCTTACGTCCTCTTACTACCGGTGCAAGTATCTGAATCCTGCTTCTTTCCGGTAATCTCAACACCCTGTCTACCATCTGGTCAACAGTCTGTTTCTTTATCTCCTTGCCGCACTGTGGACAATGAACCACACCGATTCTTGCATATAAAAGACGGAAATAGTCATATATCTCCGTAACAGTTCCCACAGTAGAACGGGGATTTCTGTTGGTAGTTTTCTGGTCAATGGAAATAGCAGGTGAAAGTCCTTCTATACTTTCTACATCCGGTTTCTCCATCTGTCCAAGGAACTGTCTTGCATATGAAGACAATGATTCCATATATCGTCTCTGTCCCTCTGCATATATAGTATCAAATGCCAAAGAAGATTTACCCGAACCACTTAATCCCGTAAGAACCACCAAACTGTCTCTCGGTATATCTACATCGAGATTTTTAAGGTTGTGTTCATTGGCGCCTCGTATTTTTATGAAGTTTTTTACACTACCCGGTTTCATTTTCATTTTAACTATTCTCCATTTCTTCCGAAGTATATTTCTCCCAAAGCACATTTCATATGGACTATATAGTAAGCTTAATCCTTATACTCCATATCCTTTACTGCATCTGCTTCTTTAATTCTATCATCCTGTCACGAAGCTCCGCTGCTGTCTCAAAATCTAAGTCTGCTGCAGCTCTTCTCATCTGCTTCTCCAACTTGTCAAGAAGCTTACTTAATTCTTTTCTGTTCATAGACTCAGGATCTTTTTCAATGGTGCGCGTAGCCTTTTCAGCTTCCTTAGTAATACTTATAAGTTCTCTTACAGCTTTCTTTATAGTTGTAGGAGTAATTCCGTTTTCTTTATTATACTGTTCCTGTATACTTCTTCTTCGCTCCGTCTCTCCTATGGCTTTCTTCATAGAATCCGTCATCATATCAGCATACATAAGAACTCTGCCTTCTGAATTTCTGGCAGCACGTCCGATAGTCTGTATAAGAGAAGTCTCTGAACGCAGAAAACCTTCTTTATCTGCATCAAGTATGGCAACTAAGGATATCTCCGGTATATCCAAACCTTCTCTCAGAAGATTAATACCAACAAGAACATCAAATACATCCAAACGCATATCTCTGATAATCTCTGTTCGCTCCAACGTATCTATATCTGAATGAAGATATCGCACACGTATGCCCACTTCCTTCATATATTCAGTAAGGTCTTCTGCCATTCTCTTTGTAAGCGTTGTAACCATAACCTTATCACCTGCAGCAGTAGTTTTATTAATCTCACTTATAAGGTCATCTATCTGTCCTGCCACAGGCCTTACCTCTACCTTTGGATCAAGAAGTCCTGTAGGCCTGATAATCTGCTCTGCCCGAAGCAGTTCATGTGCAGCTTCGTACTCATTAGGAGTAGCTGACACAAACATCATCTGATCAATTTTACTTTCAAATTCCTCAAAATTAAGAGGTCGGTTATCAAGTGCCGATGGCAGACGGAACCCATAATCAACCAAAGTAGTCTTCCTTGAACGGTCTCCTGCATACATACCCCTTACCTGAGGCACTGTAATATGCGATTCATCAACAATTATAAGAAACTCATCAGGAAAATAATCCATAAGTGTATGTGGTGTAGACCCCGGTTCTAATCCCGCTAAATGTCTCGAATAATTTTCTATGCCGGAACAAAATCCGGTTTCTCTCATCATCTCAATGTCAAAACTTGTTCTCTCATGAATTCTCTGAGCCTCTAAGAGTTTATCATTGCTCTTAAAAAATGTAACTCTTTCCTTCATCTCAGCTTCAATGTTCTCGGTAGCTGTCATCATTTTCTCCGGCGGAATTACATAATGGGACGCCGGAAATATAGCCACATGTTCAAGCCTGCTCTTAATCTCTCCCGTAAGGGTATCTATCTCAGTAATTCTATCCACTTCATCTCCGAAGAATTCGACTCTCACTGCTCTGTCGCTTGAATTTGCAGGAAATATCTCAACCACATCGCCTCTTACACGAAATGTTCCTCTGTGAAAATCCATTTCATTGCGGGTATACTGCATATCCACAAGCTTTCTGATAACATCATCCCTATCCTTTATCATCCCCGGTCTTAAAGAAACTACCATTTCTTTATAATCAATAGGGCTTCCGAGTCCATATATGCACGAAACACTGGATACAATTATTACATCCTTTCGCTCTGAAAGAGCTGCCGTAGCTGAATGACGCAGCTTATCTATCTCTTCATTAATAGCCGAATCCTTTTCAATATACGTATCTGTAGAAGGTACATAAGCTTCCGGCTGATAATAATCATAGTAGGACACAAAATACTCAACTGCGTTCTCAGGAAAGAATTCCTTAAACTCACCATAAAGCTGTGCCGCAAGAGTCTTATTATGAGCTATAATAAGAGTCGGTTTATTAAGCTTTTCTATAACATTGGCCATAGTAAAGGTCTTACCGGAACCTGTTACACCAAGCAAAGTCTGAAACTGATTACCTTCTTTAAAGCCTTCAACAAGTTTTTCAATAGCCTGAGGCTGGTCGCCTGTCGGCTTATATTCAGAATGTAAAATGAACTTATCCACGGTAAAACCTCCTTTTAACTCGAACACTTGTTCTTTTAATTATATCATATATTCAAAAAAAGTATAGCCATAAATTACATTTTTTCCAAAATTTTACTGTTATGTTTTTTACGTCCAATCCGGACTGCGCTATATCATTTAAGAAAACACTAGCTAATTTTTCGTTAATCGACGAGCATACTTGTGTGTCCGTGAGCATGTCTGAGTGATGCACCTAAAATTTATTTCATCTCTTTAAGTGTATCCCAAGCTGCTTTATACTGGTCGTCTTTTTCCCTTACTACGTAACCGTCTACTACAGCATCTTCATTTAACGGAACTTCTACATCAGGCACAACGCCTTTGCCGTCTATGTCACTTCCGCCACCTGTAAAATACTTATAAGTTGTAAACTTAAGGGCGCTACCGTCTGTTAATGGTCTGAGAGTCTGAACAACTCCCTTTCCGTAAGTTGTAACTCCTACAACTTTAGCGAGACCATAATCCTGTAATGTTCCTGAAAACAATTCCGCTCCGCTGGCACTGTACTGATTTACAAGGCACACCATAGGAAGGTTTACTGACTCTTCATCTTCTGTACGATAGTCAGCTCTGTTTCCGTTTTTATCTTCAACATATACAAGAAGACCATCATCTATAAGCATATCAAGCATACTTACTACACTTGGCAGCAAACCGCCGGGATTACTTCTAAGATCAAAGATAATCCCTGTCATATTGTTTTCTTTACCGAATTCAATGGCTTTTTTGAACTGACCCGGAGTTTTTTCTTCAAATGAATCAATATATACGTATAATACGTCTTCTATCATTTCGTAATCAACAGTTTCTATCTCAATAATTTCCCTAACCATAGTCAATTCTATCTCTTCGCCGTCTCTAAGCACTGTCACCTTAACTTCGGTCCCTTCTTCACCTTTTATAAGGGCAACTGCTGCATCCAATTCCATTCCTCGGATATCACGGCCGTCAACTGCGATAAAGATATCACCCGGTTTCATACCTGCCTTGGCACCCGGTGCATTTTCATATGGCTGAATTGCTACTATTTCCATTGTTTCCATATTTTGTTGAACTGCAACACCTATACCGCAATACTCACCTTTTTCTGCTTCTAACATTTCTTTGTACTCTTCAGGTGTATAGTATGCAGCGTATTTGTCTCCTGTCGCCAAAAGAATTGAATCAAATATAGATTCTTCCAACTTATCTACATCCACATCATAATAGTAGTAACGGTCCAGCAACTCAAGAAGTAATCCTTCTTTATTAACTATACTTTCAAAGTCAAGTTCGTCTCCTACACTTCCGCCCGAGCCTGTAGGATTGTACTCATTTGAACCGTTGAAAAACTTATACATATTAACGCCAAATACAATCGCTACTATTAAAGTCACACCTGTAAGCACACCGGCAAGATATGTTGGAAATCCGTCACTTTTCTTCTGAGATTTTTCTATACATATATTTTTCGCATTCTCCTCCGCAAGAATTTCCATTTCACTGATATTTTCTTTATTTTCTTCCATTTTTACTCCATTCTGTCTATATACTAAATTTTATTCTAAAACGTTACTTTCACATAATCTAAATTTCCTTATTATGCAACATAAGGGCTTTCACAAATTATCTTTGCAAAAGCCCTGTGATTTATGATGTAATTAATGGATTTACATACGTCGTCGGATCATAATACTTTCCGTTAAGTCGTACACCAAGATGTAAGTGTGGTCCTGTACTTCTTCCGGTAGAACCGACCTTTCCTATTATATCACCTTTTTTTACTTTATCACCCTCTGACACAAGTCTCTTAGACATATGCATATATATAGTATAAAGTCCGTTTCCGTGATCTATGCCTACCCAGTTACCGGCTGTTTTGTGATAGCCTGACCATGCAACAACTCCATCGTAGCAAGCCTGTATCTTTGTTCCTGTTGGTGCCGGTATATCAATACCATTGTGCTGTGACTGTTTTTCACCTGTAACAGGATGTGTTCTCGGTCCAAACTTTGATGATATTCTTGAGTATCCCGGAAGCGGCCATATTAACTGTCCGCCATCGTAAGTAACCTTAAGGTTTCCCAAAGCTTCCTGTTTCTTACGTTCTTCCTCTATTCTCTCAAGTTCTTTAACCAATTCTTCCTGAGCCTTAATCTCTTCCTCAAGAGCTTTTATTTCATCCTTTGTTTCAGCTATACCGTCTTCGTAAAGATTAAGCTCTTTATGCTTTGCTGCCGCAAGCACTTCAACGGCTGCAAGTTCTTCACTAACTTCTGCGAGAGTATCTTCAAGCTCAACAAGTTCGGCTTCGAGAGTTTCCTTTATGAGGATAACATCATCTTTTGCTGCTCTAAGTTCATCAAGCATCTTTCTGTCATACTCTGTGATTTTATTAATGTACTCGGCTTTGTTAAGAAACTCCGTAACACTTCCTGATGATGCAAACAGAAGAAAGATTTCTGTATTACCGTTTTCATACATATATTGAATTCTAAGTTTCATATCTTCATAACGCTTAAGAATTTCTTCCTCTGCACGCTGAAGCTGCGCCTTGGTTGTTTCAATCTCAACCTTCTTAACTTCCGCCTTTTCTTCAAGACTATATATGTTATCAGTAAGCTTACCCATCTGTGTATCAAGTTCCTTGATATACTCTTCGGCATTATTAAGCTTATTCTTTAAGCTGCTAAGAAACTTCTCAGTGTTTTTAAGCTCTGCTTCCATTTCTTCCTGCTTCTTCTTTTCATCTTCAAGATCACTGGCTGTATCTGCCGATACATAAGTTATCTGAGATGTAGGAATTGCAACTGATGTAGCAATTAAGACTGTTATTAAGATTTTTGAAATCAGCTTTACGTTCTTCAAAATTTCACCCTTTCCGTACTTTCAGAACACCTTTGTAACTAAACTCTTAAATGTTTTCTTACTGTAATCATACTTCCGATAAATCCGATTCCCGCACCGATAAACAATGATACCGGTATAAGTACTCTGAATATCTCATTTGTTGATAATAACTCTACATATGTGGTCAGTGACTGGAATTCACTGATTAAATACTTATCAATGTTTTCATATATGAAATATATGGCTGCAAGTGGTATAGATGCTCCTACAAGACCGATTATAACACCTTCTACAAGGAATGGCAGACGAACAAATAAATCAGTTGCGCCGATTAATTTCATAATTCCGATTTCTTCCTTACGCACGGATATACCAATCATAACCGTATTGCTTATAAGGAATACACCTACCGCAAATAATACTGCTATAATAGCCAATGAAACAACTCCGGCCAACGTACCGAAATCGCCTACTGTATCTGCTACTGTTTTTGCCGCATTTACTTTTCTGATGCCTTCCAGATTTTCAAGATACGACACCAGGCTGTCATGCATTGCTATGTCATTGATAAAAATCTCATATGATGCAGAATTTGCCAAAGGATTATCATCAGCAAATCCTTCTGCCAAATCCATATTTTCTTCCGTAAAGTATGAATTCTTAAAATTCTCCCAAGCCTGCTCAGCAGAAGTATATTCAAGTCTTTCAACTTCCACTCTCTTTTTTATCTGATTGCCAATCTCTTCAATGGCAGCTTCATCTGTTCCTTCATCAAAGAACACTGTAATACTAAGCTGTTCTTCCGCCTTACTAATCATATGCTGAAAATTAATAAGTATAGAATAAAATATTCCTATAAGGAAAATACATGCTGCAATAGTACTAATGGATGCCAGTGAAAACAATTTATTTCTTTTTATATTTTTAAGGCCTTGTCCAAGGCAATAAAATAAACTACTTATCCTCATATTTATATCCGCCTTTTTCGTCGCTTACTATCATTCCCTTGCTAATGGTAATAACTCGTTTATCAAGGGCATTTACTATTTCCTGACTGTGTGTAACAACAACTACTGTTGTACCTCGTCTGTTAATCTCTTCTAAAAGTTTCATGATTTCCCATGAATTCTTGGCATCAAGATTTCCGGTAGGCTCATCTGCCAAAAGAATCGGCGGATTGTTAACAAGTGCTCTTGCAAGAGCAACTCTCTGCTGTTCACCGCCTGAAAGCTCAGTCGGATATGAACGATACTTTTCTGCCAAACCTACAAGTGCAAGCATTGCCGGTACTTTCTTCTTTATAACTCTCGACGGTTCCTGCATAACCTTAAGCGCAAAAGCAACGTTATCATATATATTTCTATCCTTCAAAAGTCTGAAATCCTGAAATACAACTCCCATTTCTCTTCTGAGCTGCGGAATCTTTGATCTTCTTAAATTGTTGGTGAATTTTCCGTTAATGAAAACCTTTCCTTCTGTAGGGTCAAGTTCTTTCATAATTATTTTCATAAGTGTAGACTTACCTGCACCACTGTCACCTACGATAAATACAAATTCACCTTTTTTAATGTGAAGATTTATATCATTTAATGCCGGAAATCCTTCGGCATATGATTTACTAACATTCTCTAAAACTATCATTTCATTTCCTATCCGTGCAAATGCACTATTAACTATTTAGCTTCCTATGGTATGTTAACAAAGTCCATATTAATAATCAAGTGTTTCCATATATTTCATATACTTGACAACCATAAGTGCAATCTTAAAGGTTATTGCATCATCAAACTGTCTGATATCAAGTCCTGTACTTTTTTCAAGCTTATCAAGTCTGTATACAAGTGTATTTCTGTGAATGTATAACTGTCTTGAAGTTTCTGATACGTTAAGACTGTTTTCGAAGAATTTATTAATTGTCGAAAGAGTTTCTTCATCGAAATCATCAGGGGACTTAGTGTCAAATATCTCTCTGATAAATGTCTTACATACAGGAATCGGTAACTGATAAATAATACGGCCTATACCAAGATTGCTGTATGCCATAACATTCTGTCCGCTGTAGAAAATCTTGCCGACATCAAGAGCCATCTTAGCTTCCTTGTATGATCTTGAAACTTCTTTTAATTCATTGACCATAGTTCCTATGGAAATATATACCTGTGACATTGCCTCCATATTAAGCATATCAAGAATTGTATGTGCATTCTTAATAAGGTCATCATATGTTTCGTTTGGCTTAACTTCACGTACTATGATAATGTTCTTTTCGTCTACGGCAGTGATAAAATCTCTTGTCTTAGCCGTGAACATATTTCTTACTGTCTCAAGGGCATTAACATCCTTTTCGTGTTTCGTCTCAATGATAAACACAACTCTCTTTGCTTCAGCCTCAATGTGAAGTTTCTTTGCACGATTGTATATGTCAACAAGAAGAAGATTATCTAAAAGAAGATTCTTAATAAAGTTGTCTCTGTCAAATCTTTCTTTATATGCAACGAGTAAACTCTGAATCTGGAATGATGCCATTTTACCCACCATATACACATCATTGCTGCTACCCTTTGCTACCAGAATATACTCTAACTGATTATCCTCACTTACTTTAAAAAACTGGCATCCCTGCATTTCCTGATTATCTGCAAGGGACTCAGCGAATAAAATAACTGCCTGTTCATATTCTTCTGTTCCGTCAAATGTTGATACAATTGTTTTTCCTTCAATATCAAATACAGCAAGGTCAATTCTGCTTATTGCTGTAATTCCGTCTATTGTATTTTGAAGTATCTGATTTGATATCATAGTCATCCTTCTCCTTTAATCACACTTTGTACATCGTACACATACATCTTTATTTTAACATTTTTTATATAAAAAAAAAAGAGAAAATGCATTTTTTTATGCATTTTCTCTGTCTTTTCACATAATATTCAAAAATATGATTAGTGTGTAATAATCTGTTCTGTTTCCTTATCGAAAACATGAATCTTATTAAGATCAATAGCAAGCTTAATTACATCGCCAACCTTAGCTGTTGTTCTTGGGTTAACTCTTGCTGTACAGTTTGTCTTCTTAATATCGAAGTATAAGAACACTTCTGCACCAAGTAATTCGTAAAGTCTGATTGTTACTTCAATAGTAGCTGCTGCTCCTGTTGCAATCATAACTTCTTCATCATGGATATCTTCAGGACGGATACCCATAACAACCTTCTTACCAACATAATCTCCATCGATAAGAGCCTTAGCCTTATTTTCCGGAAGCTTAATTGTAATATTTTCATCGATTACGAGTGATACCTGGTTATCGCCATCTGCAACAACGTCAGCATCAAGGAAGTTCATAGCCGGTGAACCCATGAAACCTGCAACGAAAAGGTTAACAGGATAGTTATATAAGTTAATTGGTGTATCTACCTGCTGGATAAGACCGTCTTTCATAACTACGATTCTTGTACCAAGTGTCATAGCTTCTGTCTGGTCATGTGTAACGTAGATAATTGTTGATTCAAGTCTCTGATGAAGCTTTGAAATCTCAACACGCATCTGTACTCTTAACTTAGCATCAAGGTTTGATAAAGGTTCGTCCATAAGGAATACCTTAGGATCACGAACGATAGCACGACCCATAGCAACACGCTGTCTCTGACCACCTGATAAAGCCTTTGGCTTACGATCAAGTAAGTGTTCAAGGTCAAGGATTCTTGCAGCTTCATATACCTGCTTCTTAATCTGATCCTTTGGTGTCTTTCTTAACTTAAGACCGAATGCCATATTGTCATATACTGACATATGTGGATAAAGAGCGTAGTTCTGGAATACCATGGCGATATCTCTATCCTTTGGTTCTACGTCATTTACTAACTTGTCACCGATGAAAAGTTCACCTGAACTGATTTCTTCAAGACCTGCGATCATACGAAGTGTTGTTGACTTACCACAACCTGATGGTCCTACGAAGATGATGAATTCTTTGTCTTCGATTTCAAGGTTGAAATCCTTAACAGCTACGAAACCGTTAGGATATACTTTACTGATATTTTTTAATGATAAACTTGCCATTAATGTTATCCTCCTAAATAAATTCACACTATCTATGTATAGTTGTTTGCGATAGTAGTATTCTATCGCAATTGTTCAAAAAATGCTATTGCTCATTTTAACGAAATAAAGTGTTACTTTTTGGGCAATTTGTACAATGTTCAATTTATACTTTTTTTATATTTAAAAAGCACGTCCGAAATGAACGTGCTTTCATGCATTAACTATATGGAAATATCAATATTACCACCTATATTAGGTGTTACTGAATTTTCTAACATGGAAACCATTGATGCTCCCATTGACTGCATATCATCTAATGACTTACTAAGAACTGCAGCACCTAATTCGTTAACAAATTGTGCAGAACTCATAGCTGATGACATAGCAGCAATATCTAAACTTATATCCATAGGCACTTCCTTTCCATATGCTCCGGTATCCCTTGCATATTAATCACGTCATTATCTCTATATACATAATATCATTTTTTGTGGATAAAATCAACCTATTCGTATGGATATTTCATATATAACCATAAATAAAATTATAG
Source organism: Lachnospiraceae bacterium (assembly GCA_015057425.1). Classification (GTDB taxonomy): domain Bacteria; phylum Bacillota; class Clostridia; order Lachnospirales; family Lachnospiraceae; genus SVEL01. The sequence goes on along the minus strand of SVEL01000003.1, from coordinate 176,528 downwards.
GAATAAGGGCAAGTATGGTAAATAAATCAACAGTTCTGCCCTCTTCATGGTATGTTTTTCTTCCTTCTTTGCTGAATATTTCTTTTACTTTATCCTCAGCACCGCTTACCTTTATAAGGCCTCTTAAAACCAGTACAAGCAGACATACTGCCACAACCGCCATACCTACTATATAAACAACCTCGTAGATATTCTGGCATATAACTATTGCAATATGTGTACTTACATCCGTACCCGCTACAGCATCCATATTGACAAGTTCATCCATGGAAAGAACCATATATGCCAATCCCACATTATATGCATTAAATATAAAATGAATAATAATCGACGAAAGCAGGCTTCCTGTTATCTCTACTACCAACGCAAATACTATGCCCATAACCGTTGCATATGCAAACTGATTTATGTTCATATGCAAAAGTCCGAACAAAACCGAACTCATAATAATTGCAACAAACTTGTTTCTGCGTCTGAATCCGTGATAAATAAAACCTCTAAACAAAAGTTCCTCACACACCGCCGGAATCAGAGCAATATAAAGAATCGATTTCCATGCAGGCATCTGAAGAAAATCCATTGCCATAACTTCTCCGGTAGACGGTGCACCTATTGATGAAATATAGTTAATCACTGTTGTAATAGGTATAATAAGCACAGTCACACAAAGAATCAGAAGGAACTGCCTTGCTCCTATCATTCCGTACTTTATATCGTCAACCGTCTCGGCTTTCATAACCGTCACGTAAATAAGTGCCGGAATCATCATGAGAAGCTGGGATAAAACAAGACTTGCATCATTTAAAAGAGTTTCAACGGCAGGGTTTGCGTTTTCTCCGCCAAAGGCGGCCATTAACACACCAAGAAGCAATGATGCCCCTATCATTGTAAGCACTAACATCAAAAAAAGAAGGTTAGCTTTTGTAGTATTTCTTATTTTCATTATTTATTTTACACCTATCGCTTCAATCTCAATAAGAACGTCCTTTGGAAGTCTTGCTACCTCCACACATGAACGTGCAGGACAATTCTCCTTGAAAAACTCTGAATAAACTGCATTAACTTTTGCAAAGTCATCCATTTCTTTGATAAATACTGTTGTTTTAATAACATTTTCTGTAGCAACACCTGCTTCGTTAAGTAAAGCTACAAGATTACCGATTGCCTGCTTTGCCTGTGCTTCTATTCCTTCCGGAATTTCTCCTGTAGCCGGCACAACAGGAATTACACCTGATGTAAACACCATGTTATTTACTTCAATTGCCTGTGAATAAGGTCCGATTGCTGCCGGTGCCTTATCTGTACTGATAATTTTCTTCATTTTGTAATACCTCCGTTACTTTATAATTTCTATTGAATCCGGGTTAATAATAACTTTTCTTTCTTTGTATAATCTGCCGACTGCACGCTTAAATGCGCTTTTACTCATGCCAAAATCTCTGTCGATAATTTCTGCCGACACCTTATCATTGTACGGAAGTCTTCCTCCCATTCCTTCAAGGATTGACATTATTTTTTCCACGTCATCACTCATTTGTCGATATGCAGGTTTAACTGCACTAAGGTCTAACTTACCGTCAGGGCGAAGCTTAGTTACTCTTGACTTTATTACGTCCCCGACTTTTATATTGCTGTGAACTTCCTTCTTTGGAATAAGTCCGAAATATTTGTTATCAACTGCAACAAATGCTCCCAAATCTTTTATCTCATAAATAGTTCCGGCAACTTCATCACCATCTTTATAAATATCTGTTGTCTGCATATAATTGTAAACCCGCATAGTTCCTGCAAGTCTCTCACTTTTATCTATATACAGTGCTACAAGGTACGAACTGCCTTCTTTTACTGCACATGTCTGTTCTCTAAATGGAATAAATAAATCCTTTTCCAAACCCCAGTCTGCAAATGCACCGATTTTTGTCACTTCCTTAATTGTAAGTCTTCCAACCTGTCCGAGACTGATGTACGGAATACTAGTTGTAGCTATAAGTCGGTCGCTGGAATCCTTGTATATAAATACATCAAGCTTATCTCCAAGCTTAGTTCCTTCCGGCACCTGTTTTTTAGGAAGAAGTACTCTTTCTTCTTTATTCTCCCCTACGTATATACCGAAATCGGTAATTTTAAATACTTCTAAATTTTGAACTTTACCCAGTTCTATCATATGTCTTCCGTCCTTTCCGTAAAAAAAATTATTGAGAAACAAAAAAGCTGTTGCATTTGCAACAGCTTAAGCTGGCCCACAAGGATTCGAACCTTGAGAATGACGGAGTCAGAGTCCGTTGCCTTACCATTTGGCGATGGGCCAATGTCTGACGACAAGTGGTATTATACATCATGATTTAAAATATTGCAAGCACTTTTTATATTTTTTAATTATAAAGGCTGCCACACCAATAAAGAAAGGAAGTATTAGTGTGGCAGCCGGGTATAATCTTATATTGTGAACTTTTCAAGCAAAGCCGTAAGCATTGCTGACTTCTCAGCCAATACTCCTGCCGCATTGTTAAGTTCTGCAATTGCCGCATTCTGTGATTCTACCGTATCACCAACAGATACTGAGCATGCTGATGTCTGAGCTGATACTGATGAAATATTTTCTACCGCTTCAAGTGTTATATCTCTTGCACCTTCGATATTTGCAACATTCTGAGTGATTTTTTCAAGAGATACAAGAAGTGTATTAATATTTTCTCTCATCTCGTTAAACGCTTCTGTAGTTCCCGTAACGGCTTCATCCTGTTTCTGAACTATCTCAAAAGCTTCCTTGGCAATATTTACAACCTGACTTGTCTTGTCAAGGATTTCCTTAACAATATCACCGATTTGTCCTGCCGAATTCATAGACTGATCAGCTAACTTATTGATTTCGCCTGCTACTACAGCAAATCCGCGTCCTGCTTCTCCTGCTCTTGCTGCTTCAATCGATGCATTAAGAGAAAGAAGTGTGGTTTCTTCTGCTATACCATTGATAATCTCTACGAAATCAACAATCGAACGGGTCTTATCTTCAAGAGAACCGATAGCTTCAATAACCTCGCCTGTAATTCTTGTAGTCGAATGTGTATTTTCTGTTACGCTTTCGATAGATGAAATACCTGCCATAATAGAATCATTGGTTACTGTTACTATTCTCTCGATTTCATTTGTATTAGATGTAACTGTAGTAATCTTTTCCGAAAGCCCATCCATCTGTGCAAGACAGTTGTCTGAATCTTCATCAAGTCTGTTTGTTCCTGATTTAATTTCGTCAACTGACTGTTTAATATTCTCTGATGTTTCCACAAATAACTTCGACGAATCATAAACTCTCTCAGATGATTGAACAAGTTCTGTGTTTACGTCACGTACACTGGTTATAAGTTCCTTGACTCCCAGCACAGTATCCTGCAACGCATCAGTCATAAGTCTGAATTCATCTTTTCTCTTTGATTTAACTTCTACTGTAAAATCACCCTGAGCTACTTTATCAAGAACACCAACGATATTCTTAATTGTTGAGCTGATTCCCTGTGTAAATACAACTGCAACACCTATAGCAACAAGTGCCGAAATAATAACAACTATAATTGTAATAGTCTGAATATCCTTAACCTGCTCAAGGAGATGGTTTTCTGAAACAAGAGAACATACAACAAAGTTTGTTCCTTCTATCTTCGAATAAATGAATCTGTAAACCTGTCCATTCATTTCAACCTTAGTTGCACCTGATTCTTCTCTATTGGTAAGAGCTTCCTGGTAGAATGATTTATCAAAGAAAACCTTTTCTTCTGATGTTGTTGACTGTGAAGAGAATATTTCTGCACCATCATCAGTAACAAGTGCAACATATCCGCCTTCACCTGCCTCAAAATTATCAAGCGCCTCTGTGATTACACCCATATCCACATCAACAATCATCAATGCTTTTATACTGCTAAACTTTCTTACCATTCGTAAAGCATACTGGTCTTTGTTGCTTCCAAGAACGCTGTCTGCCTCACTTACATTACCAAACCAGTTAAAATTATACTGATTAGATAAAGCTGTTTCACCATTTTTAGTTGCAACATATGTACTGTAAAGTTTAAGAGAAGTATCTTTAACTGCATTGGTACTGATAGATTCATGTTCATCTGATATAAACATAATATCTTCGATAAGCGGATCTTCCTTAATGTGATCATACATCTTTGTAAGGAACTCCTGTCTTACGTCAGCCTTCTTTGTAGTACCCGGATACAACTTATCATATGTTCCGTTAAAATAATCCTTCAATTCATCTGTATCAATATATATTTTGTAATTTGAACGTACCGTAGACATTATAAGTTCAATATATACATCTATCGATTCTACCGTTCTGACAGCCGAATCCACCTGACCGTTAATAACAGATTCTGATGCCTTATTATAAGATATCAGTCCGACAACAATGATACCTGCAACAGGTAGCATAAAACTAGCAAGAAGCTTTGCCCTGATGCTGTTAAAGAAGCTAATCTTCCCTTTCTTCCTGCTTTTCTTAGGGACATTTGTCTTAACTTTCTTTTCTTTTCCCATCCGAAAATCCTCCACATTTGTATATTAATTTGTTCACCACACTATTATTAGTTTTATTATACACTATAATCGTCAAAAAATCTACTTAAAGTTTACTTTTCATAATTCCATCTTAGTATTCTGTCACACATAGATTCCATAACATTTTCGTCATGAGAAATAAATAAAATTGATAATCCGAATTCTTTCTGAAGTTTTAAAAGCAGTTCAAGTACCTGTTTCTGAATAGTCATATCAAGGGCCGATACCGGTTCATCCGCCACAATAAAATCGCTGCCTCCGATAAGCGCCACTGCTATTGCGATTCTTTGCCTCTGTCCACCGCTTAACTGACTTGGATATCTTTTCAGATATTCAGGTTCAAGACCTACTTTTTCTATCATTTCTTCAGTCTTTTTTCTGATATCTTCTTTAGTATAAAGATTGCCCCCTGCCTTTTTATTCTGTATCTTAAGAGGCTCTGACAATATCCATTCTATCTTCTTTACGGGATTAATTGCTCCGTACGGGTCCTGAAAAACCATATGCTTTTTATCCGCATTACATATGATTTCCCCATCGTATTCGTCTCTTAATCCCAATATACTCTTAACAAGAGTTGTCTTTCCGCATCCGCTTTTACCCTGAATTCCCAGAATTTCGCCCTTATTCATGGTAAAGTTTATGTTCTTTGCAATATATTCTTTTTTACCTTTGACTTTATAATACAAAGATACATTTTTTACATCTAAAATTATATTTTCCGACTTCTTTTCTGCTTCTTTTTTATCTTTTTTTACAGAATCAAGTAACAATTTTGTGTAAGGGTGAGACGGGGAATTAAAAATAGACTCGGTTTTTCCTTTTTCAACTATTGTTCCGTCCTTCATAACAATCACTTCATTGCTTATTTCTTTTATAATTCCAAGGTCATGCGAAACAAAAACAATTGACACATTTTTTTCCTTATTCAGCTTAAGCAATAGTTTAATTATTTCATCTTCCACTTCTTTATCAAGGGCAGTTGTCGGTTCATCAGCTATCATTAAAGACGGATTTAATATAAGTGCCATAGCTATCATAACCCTCTGCCTCATACCGCCTGAAAGGTTATGCGGATACATATTATAAATTTTCTCCGGCTCAGGAAGTTCCACTTCTTTAAACATATTTATAACTGTCTGTTTGCGTTCTGCCTTTTTCATATCAGTATGAAGGATAAGCATTTCTTCAACCTGTCTGCCCACTTTCATAAGCGGATTCAAGGAAGTCATAGGCTCCTGAAATATCATAGATACTTCCTTACCGTTTATACTTCTTCTCTGACTGTGTGAAAGTTTTGTAAGTTCCGTTTCTCCGCATATAATACTTCCACTAACTTCTGCCTCTTCCGGCAAAAGTCCCATTACGGCCAGACTTGTCATAGTCTTTCCCGAGCCCGATTCGCCCACTATTCCAAGTATTCCACCCTTCTTCACTGAGAAAGATATATTATCTGTTATTATTTTGTTTTCAATTACGACCTTTAAGTCATTTACTTTTAAAATCTCTTCCATATCTTTCCTTTTACATAAGTTTTCGTCTTATCATATGAATTTACATATTTTTCTTAAGACCATTACTAAATATCACAAGCGAAATAACCAGGTAAATAATTGCAAGTCCCGGAAAAATCACATACCACGGTGCCAATCCCCAGAAACTTTGAGAAGACGCCAGCATCTCCCCAAGGCTTGGTGTAGGCGGTTGTACTCCTATTCCCATATAACTCATTCCTGCCTCAGCTAAAACTGCATTATTGAAGCCTGTTGCAACAGCTGCAAGCAGCGTATTTTTAATATTAGGCATAATGTGCAAAAACATTATTCTGACAGGCCCTGCTCCGGAAAGCTTAGCACTTTTTACAAAGTCTCTGTGTCTGTAATTCATCACTTCTCCGCGAACAACTCTGGCAAAGCTTGGAATAAATGCAATTCCAAGTGCTACGGTGACTGTTACCGTTCCGCGACCCATAACACCGATAAATACCATTGCCAGTAAAATAGACGGAACCGATGCTACAACATCATTGATTCTCATAAGAACTTCGTCGAAAAAGCCTCCTATGTAGCCTGATACCGTTCCTAAAATAACACCAAGTGTACCACCTATTAATATTGCCATGCCCGATATTTTTATGGTCGTTCCCATTCCTACCATTACACGGCTAAGTATATCTCTTCCCAAATTGTCTGTTCCCATAATATGTTTCAGACTCGGAGAAAGAAATTTATCACTTACACTTAATGCATCGGTGGCATATGGTGTATAAAATTCTGCTATTATTGCTATTAATATGGCCGCAAGCACCATTATGGTTCCGGCAATAAGCGTATAATTTCTCTTTTTCATCAGCTCTTGCCTCCCATTCTCGGATCAACGATTCTGTATGCGATGTCAACTATTAAATTAACTGTCAAAACTACTATGGCACTATAAACTACTGCCGCCATTACTACAGGGTAATCTCTGCTGCTTATACTGTTAATAAGTACTTTACCAAGTCCCGGTATGCCGAATACCTGCTCAACCACTATACTTCCTGCAAATATTTCCGTGGAAATTACACCTGTTACGGTAATTACAGGAATAAGGGCATTTTTAAGAACATGTTTAAAAAGTATTGACGTAAGTGTCATTCCTTTACTTCTTGCCGTTCTTACATAATCTGCTCTTATATTTTCGGTAATAGATGACTTTGTAAACTTTGTAAGCATGGCAATCTTAGGCACTGCCACCGCCACTGCTGCCGGTGTTATGGCACCTATAAACCCTAAGAAATCATCTTCAAGAGAAACTATTTGTCCGGGGATAAACCATTTAAGCATAAGTCCGAATACAATGCTTATCATTATCCCCAGAAAAAATGACGGCACTGCCATAATTCCCTGATTTACCACATCAAAAAGGCTGCCAATCTTGCGACTGACAGATTTTTTCTTTTTTCCCGACATATAACCGAGAACAGTTCCAAGTGGTATTGATACGGCCAATATAATTATAAGACTGTAACCTGCCAAAAGTATGGTTGCTTTAAGATTAGGTATAACCAAATCCCATACATCCATATTATAAGTATAGGATTTGTAGCCGTTTCCGGTTACAAATCCTTTCAACCAGTTAAAATATCTTACAACAATATTTTCATTGAGACCATAAGCTTCTCTCAATTCTTCAATCCTTTCAGGTGTGGCGTTCATACCTGCTTTTGTCAGAACGCTGTCGCCCGGAATTACCTGAAACATGAGAAATGCCACCATGGAAACCAGTAATAATGTAATTGTGAAGGTTATTATCTTCTTAATTACTGATTTCATCTTATGCTCCTAATTATTATTTCCATTTTACACATGCCATATCCTGTACATAAATCGGATAGAATGTGTATCCTGTAAGTTTCTTATTGATAGCAACAAGCTGGACATTGTCCTGAATAAATACTGAAGCCGCTTCCTCTGCAAGTAAATCCTGCATTTTGTGGTAAAGTTCCTGCTTCTTTGCTTCATCTGTTGTTGCTACGGCTTCTTCGTATAACTTATCAAACTCAGGGTTATTGTAAGCAGTAAGGTTACCGCTTCCCTTTGAGTAATATCTTCTCATCATATCCTTCGGTGCAAGCTTTGCATCAATACCTACTACTGTTGCTTCATAATTATTGCCTGCATAAACTTCTTCAAGCCATGTGCTCCAGTCAATAGCATCAATCTTCATATCTACGCCGATTTCTTTAAGCTGGTTCTGGATTACAAGAGCAGTATTCATATGAACTTCATAGTTAGCCGGCACACGGACTGTAAATGTAAGCTTTTCACCGCCCAATGCATCTTCCAAAAGAGTTTTTGCTTTGTCTGCATCATACTGATATATGCCTGCACAATCCTTATAATACTTTCCAAAGCCTTCAAACAACGCACTGCCAAGGATAGTTCCCTTGCCGCCTGCCACCATATCAAGTATTTCCTGCTTATCTATAGCGTAGTTCAATGCTTTACGTACACTCACATCCTTAAATTTATCACAATTGTGGTTTAAGTATAATGCCTGCACAAGATTAGTGTTACCGTCTAATATTTCAAAACCTGCTGCTTCAAGTTCATTTGCCTGGTCCTCTGTTATATAAGGGAATATATCTATAGTTCCGGCCTTCATTCCAAGCATTGCAGATGAGGCAGTTACTACTTTAAATGTAACATTCTTTATATTTGCTGCCTTTTCAGGATTCCAATAATCATCAAACTTTGTTAATTCAAGTCTGTCTCCTGCTACATTTTCTATAACTTTATATGGTCCTGTTCCTACAGGTCCCTTCTTTTCATTTGCATTTTTTTCGCCATCTTTTTTTATTACAGGCTCGTTAAGGTATGATATAAATTCTGAGTCTGCTGTCTTAAGAACAAGCTCAACTTTATTACCTTCTTTAATATTTACACTTTCAATATTGGTAAACGCGTCATCAAGAGCTTCACCGCCTTCTGAAAGAAGACCTGCGTTTCTCTCAATGGAATACTTAACATCTTCAGTTGTAAGTACGCTTCCGTCATGGAACTTAACATTTTCACGGATAACAAATGTATAAACCGTTCCCTCGTCATTGATGCTGTATTCACTTGCAAGTGCTGCAGATATAGTGCCATCTGACTCTACCTTTATAAGCCCTTCAAATACATTGTAAAGAACTTCTCTTGTCCCTGCCGATTCAACAGTATGAGGATCAAGTCCGTCAAGGGCCTGCTGTATTCCTACAACTATCGTATCTTTTTCTTTGTTATTATCTTGCTTATTACATCCGCCAACCATTGCTGCTGCAGATATAATCATTACTCCTGTGAGAACAAGTGTACCTATTCTTTTAATATTATTATTCATCTCTTTTTTCATCCTTCCACAAATCCGGTCCTATCTGCTCAAATCCCAGTGTTTTTACCACCTTGACTGATGCTGCATTATCTTCGCTTACTTTAGCAAAAATACATTTTTCACCGGTTATTTCAAAGACGTATTTTATAATTCGGCTGACTGCTTCCTTACAAAATCCCTTTCCCCTAAATTTTTCGTCAATAATATAGCATAAATTTAAATTTTCGTCTACACCTGCAAAACCCACAATATCTTCAGACCCTTTTAATTTTAACGCCCATATTCCCAAACTGTAAAACTTATACATCGTTTCTCTATGAGACTTCATATATTCTTTATTTCCAAGGGTTCTGTCATAATCTTTCTTAGTAAGTCCCGTGATTTTTGTCACATCTTCTTTTTCTACAAGCTCTTTAAAAACGTCATAATCATCATCTGACATTTCTACAACATAAAGCCTGTCTGTTTCTGCCACCGTATAAGGTATATCAAAAGTATGATTATACACCTTTTCTACAAAATCGAAACCGGCTTCTTCAAAGCCTAAGAGCAAACAATCAGCTTCTGACAAATCCTGCTCTCCCGAGTTAGGATTCACATAACCTATACATGCCATTCCTGCTGCCTTTGCAGCCTTTACTCCATTGCAGGAATCTTCTATTACTAAACATTCCTCCGGCTTAACTCCTAACTCCTCTGCTGCCTTCAAAAAGACATCAGGCGCCGGCTTGGGCTTATCTACCGTAACTCCGCTTACCACCTTGTCGAAATACTTTCTAAGGCCTAACTGCTCCATATTTCTTTCGATAGATGCAATAGAAGATGATGATGCAATGGCAAGCTTTACCTTTCCATTTAGTCTCTTAACAAATTCCCCTGAAAAAGGCACAGGTGGAAACCCTCCTGCTTTAAGAAGTTCTTTTACTATTCTTGCTCCTTCCCTATCCATATATTCTACAGATACCTGAAGGGAATAGTCCTCTATTATCTTCTTCCACATATAGTCACAGGTAGTTCCCACAAACTGTTTATTGTATTCTTTATTAAATTCTTTGTCGAGGCTTTCCATTAACAGCCTGTTTGCTTCAAAAAATACAAGCTCACTGTCAACTAAAACGCCGTCCATATCAAAAATAACTGCTTTTAACATTTTTCCGGTGCAGGATATTCCACTCCAAATGTATCTACTGTCATCTGCTTAATCTTCTGTACTTCTAATGGTCTGTCGTTGTAATCAACCTGAGTCTCAGCTATTTCATTAACAACTTCCTGTCCTTCAATCACTTTACCGAATGCAGCATACTGACCATCAAGGTGTGGTGAGTTCTTATGCATAATAAAGAACTGTGAACCTGCCGAATCAGGATGCATTGCTCTTGCCATAGATATAACGCCTTCTGTATGATTAAGATTGTTCTCAAATCCGTTGTAAGCAAATTCTCCTTTAATGCTGTATCCCGGACCACCCATTCCTGTTCCGTCAGGACATCCGCCCTGAATCATAAATCCGTAAATAACTCTGTGGAATATAAGTCCGTCATAATATCCTGCCTTAACAAGGCTTACAAAATTATTTACTGTATTTGGTGCTACTTCAGGATAAAGCTCAATCTTTATTACCTTTCCGCTTGTCATTTCCAATGTAACTATAGGATTCATTTATTATTCCTCTACTTTCTCTTAGTTTGTTTCTTCGATTACTTCAAAATTTATCTTATAATTGCATACACCATATATGCAATATAAAGAGCTACCATAATAATACCTTCTTTTCGGTCAATTCTTTCCTTTGTCTTAACAAAGACTAATACTAAAACACTTAAGAATATAAGAATTATCATATCTATAAGTGATGAGAATACTACTCCTACCGGGCTTATCAGACTTGATACACCCAGAATCAGCAGAACATTAAATATATTGGAGCCTACCACATTACCTATGGCAAGTGATGTCTCACCTTTTCTTGCTGCCACAACTGATGTAACAAGTTCAGGAAGGCTCGTTCCTACTGCCACTATGGTAAGTCCCACTAACGTTTCAGACATTCCAAACCTGATTGCCAGACTCTTTGCACTGTCTACTACAAAATCTCCGCCAAACTTTATAGCAGCTATACCACCTACTATAAATAAAATTGCAAGAAATATATTTTTCTTCGGTCCGTCTTCCTCCGGCTGTTCCTTTGCAGCTTTTCTCTGGTTAAGGGCGGTCATAACCGTATACACCATAAATCCGATGAAAATTATCAACAATATGGCTCCGTCTAATCTGTCAATTATACCTACCATCTTTTCTGCGCCTTCAGCGATTTCAGGCTTATAATCCGGTATCAGCGGAAGATAATTATCTGCAATCATAAGAGCAAGTACAATTGTTATGATTATTGAAAACGGAAATTCTCTCTTAACAACACTTTTATCTACTGCAATTGGCGAAATTATGGCGCACGCACCAAGAACCACTATAAGGTTGAATACATTGGAGCCAACTACATTACTTACTGCTATTTCATTGGCACCGTTTAATGCTGCCACAAGACTTACAGAAAGTTCAGGAAGGCTTGTTCCCATTGCAACTATAGTAAGTCCCACAATTATACTTGGTATCTTAAACACTTTGGCTACTGTAGAACTTCCGTCTACAAAGAAATCTGCTCCCTTTACAAGCAATACAAAGCCTATTACCAGCAAAACAATATCAATTAATAAATCCATGTCTTTTACTCCATCCTCTATTTATTATATTTCAAACATAAGATCCCCATATGACGGTATCGGCCACACTTCCTTGTCTACAATCATCTCAAGCTTGTCGATTGGTGTTCTCAAAGCTTCCATAGCAGTTACAACTTCATTTTTATAATAGAATGCCTGCTCTTTTGATGACATTTTGACTGCTTCATCTCTTACTTTTGCAAGATGGTCGATAGCATCTTTTGCCTCTCTGAGATACTTTGAAACATCATTTAAAATTTCAGCCTGTGCACTTGCATCAGCACCGGCTTCTTTAACAGCAATCACAGTATCTGCCAATGTCTTTGAATATCTTGTAACTGCAGGAATTATCTGTCTTGCAGCCATTTCCATCATAGTAAGAGCCTCTATATTAATAGTTTTAGAATATGTTTCATAAAGAATTTCTGCTCTTGAATGAAGCTCTGCCTCTGAGAAAATGTGGAACTTCTCAAATAACGCAATTGACTTTGGTGTCACAAGAGTTTCCACCGCTTCAACCATGGTAGATATGTTTGGAAGTCCTCTTCTCTCCGCTTCCTTTACCCACTCAGCAGAATATCCGTTACCGTTAAATATTATTCTCTGGTGTTTTGACATATATTCCTTAATAAGGTCATGTACTGCCATATCAAAATTTTCTGTTTTTTCAAGATAGTCAGCAGCTTCACAAAAAGCCTCAGCTACAATAGTATTAAGTATTGTATTGGCACTTGCAATAGAATCCGATGAACCCACCATACGGAATTCAAATTTATTACCTGTAAACGCAAACGGTGATGTTCTGTTCCTGTCTGATGTATCCTTCTCAAATATCGGAAGTGTACTCACACCTGTTTCAAGAACTACAGTCTCGTTACATGTCTTAGCTTCACCTGTTTCTACAAGCTGTGAAACGACATCCTCCAACTGTTCTCCAAGGAAAATAGATATAATAGCCGGTGGAGCTTCGTTAGAACCAAGTCTGTGGTCATTTCCCACGTCTGACGCTGACTGACGAAGTAAATCAGCATGTGTATCTACTGCCTTCATAACACAGGCAAGAATAAATAAAAACTGTATATTCTGGTTAGGAGTATGTCCCGGTTCAAGGAGATTTACACCTGTATCTGTACAAAGTGACCAGTTATTATGCTTACCCGAACCATTTACACCTTTATACGGTTTCTCATGAAGAAGACAAGCCATTCCGTGACGTCCGGCCACTCTCTTCATAGTTTCCATTACTATCTGATTTCTGTCTACTGCTATATTGGCCACATCAAATATCGGTGCAAGCTCATGCTGTGCAGGTGCCGCTTCGTTATGCTGCGTCTTGGCTGTAACACCAAGCTTCCATAACTCTACATTAAGGTCCTGCATAAAGCCACCGACACGCTCTCTGATGGTCCCAAAATAATGGTCATCCATTTCCTGTCCTTTTGGTGCAGGTGCTCCGAAAAGTGTACGTCCTGCATACATAAGGTCTGCTCTCTTTAAGAAATTTTCCTTATCTACAAGGAAATATTCCTGTTCAGCACCAACTGATGCTGATACTTTAGTTGATTTATTGTCTCCAAACAATCTTAAAATTCTAAGAGCCTGTTCATTTATAACTTCCATTGATTTAAGCAGAGGAGTCTTTTTGTCAAGAGCTTCTCCCGTATATGAACAAAATGCTGTTGGAATACAGAGAATTATGCCTGCAGCATCTTCCTTAAGAAATGCAGGTGATGTACAATCCCATGCTGTATATCCTCTGGCTTCGAATGTCGCTCTAAGACCTCCTGATGGAAATGATGATGCATCCGGTTCACCTTTTATAAGTTCTTTTCCGGAAAACTTAAGTATCATCTTTCCTTCTGAATCAGGATTTGTAATAAATGCATCGTGTTTTTCAGCTGTTACTCCCGTAAGAGGCTGGAACCAGTGTGTATAATGTGTTGCTCCGTTTTCAACAGCCCAGTCCTTCATAGCTCCCGCAACTACATCTGCTGTAGCAAGAGTCATCTCACCACCTGTTTCCATTATACTTAACACTTCATTATATATATTCTCCGGAAGTCTTTCTTTCATCTTCCCTAATGTAAATACATTTTTTCCAAATATTTCTTCTACATTTACTATCTCGTTCATACTTTACCACCTTTACAGTTTATTCTTCTTTAGGTATTTCTCTTCTCACAAGATGTAATATTAACCTTAACTCATCATGATTTCTTACACATGTGGACAATGTCGCTATCTTGTCTTGTGCCGTTATTTCACCGACATCTATAGGAACTATTGATAACTGCTTACGTTCTTCCACATATTGTAAAAAGGCTTCATCCGTTTCGTACTTAAACTGGTATGTATTGTTATCATATATATTAAGATGATATATAGAGAATACATAATATCTGTATTGCTTTTCACCTACCCATATATCAAAATACGGGTGTTCCTTATAATATTCCGGCTCATCATAATAATTTTTCAATGTTCCAAACATAGATAAATTTCTCATATTATGTCCGTATATTATTGTATTCTTAGCATCAAGACCACCTTCGCATCTGTAATCAACAAAAATGGAACCTGCTGTATTTTTCTTTCCTGTAATAAGTCGTCTTAAATACTTATCATTGTCTTCGCATTGCAAAACAGGATAACTTATATATTCACCGTCATCAAGGCTTATCCAACCTACAGCGTATTTATTTAACTTCTTAAGGCTTTCAAAGTCAAATACAAATTCCTGTCCTTCGCCGTCCCCTTCTATAACAATGTTATTATTATTATCTTCCGAATTATTATCCTCATCTCCGCCTTCACTTTGGTCTATATTAGGCACAAAGAAATCATCCTGTATATTTTTATATACATCATTACCTTCTTTATATCCTATGTATATACTCGCCAGCTTGTATGACGAATACGAGAAGACCACAAGGGCTATAATCATTACTGCATATCTCAAAAGATTTCTTACTTTATTGTTCATTTCCTCTTTCCTTTCCTAAATAAAAGGGTTAATTGTATACTGTATTCTATCACACCAACTTTTGAATGACAAGTAACTTAAACAGTTATCTGTTTTCATAGTTCTTCTGGTATGCTATAAGCCATTGTCCGTTTTCATACTTAAACAAGGCATGTTTAACACTTTTATATTCCATAACTTTATATCCATAACTTACATACTGCGTGTAGCTAAGCTTACACTGGAACATATTACTTCCGTAAGTTTTTACTTCACTGATATCCCAATCTGAATAAGTTACGCTTTTTGGACGTACTATAAATATAATAAACGCCTGTGCATCATTTGTTTCTTTGGCAAATACCGTATTTGGTACAATGTGTTGTACCACTTCTTCAAGTTCTTTATATCTTGCAATATAATCGGCATAGACAGCTTCCGCTGTTATTACGGCTCCCGTTACGTTATTTATAAACTCTTCAGAAGCAAATACTTCATAATCCATAACTCCGTCTTCAGTTGTGTTGTAAGCTAATGTCTTGCCTTCATCCACAACCTCTATCTTAGGTTCATTATATAATTTTTCAGTTTGAATATATCTGTATGTTGTATATTTTCCGGTAAATTTTATAACTTCTGTCGCAAATTTACTGTCATAATTCACATCATCATAATATGTACAGCCCTGTCCCGGAACTAATGTAATACCATTGACTGTAACTACTGAATCTACAGGCACTCGTATCGTTGCAGAGTAAGTTGGTTCATAAAACTTTTCAAGAGTAATGTCTTTAACTTCCCATACATTAAATCCAAATTCTTCCGTTCTGTCCGTGCTGACTACCGACACCGAAAGAATTGGTTCATAATCTTCCGTCATAACATAATAAATTTTCTTATCCTTATCACTTTTATCTTTGTCCTCAACATATGAAAACTTTCCTGAACCACAGTCTTTTTTGTACATTTCTTTAATACAGTCCATATCTTCAAAGGTAGTAACTTTGACCTTTTCATGGCTTTCCACCATACCAAGAACATAATCCATATCAAGTTCATTCATAAACTCGTCCATGGCAAACTGCGGATTGGAATTTTTGTATTCGGCATCATAACTCTCCTGATACTGCTCAAGAGACGCCCAAACATAATTGCAGAGATAACCTAATCCCACAATTACAAGTATTCCGTATATTAATATAAAAGTTTTAAACTTCCATTTCATATATAAGTCTCCGTTTTTACTCAACAATCTGCTTTTTCGTTACTATAAATGCATTTGGAATTTTTCTTGTTCCAAATATATATGATCCTTCAATTATATACTTACCATTTCCATAAAGTGACGAAGAGCTGCCTCCGTCAAGGTTGGCCGCATTAACTGCGCCATAATCTAACATAAGATTTGTAAGGTCTCTCATAGTGGCTCCGATACTTGATATCTGTCTGCCTTCAATAACTGCCAGAATAACTGCGCCATCTGCTCTTTGTCCGATAGCCGTTCTTGGATTGACACCACCACCTTTGTATATAGGTGTGCCGTTCTTTACAAGAAACGGTCCAAATGACATAGCATCCCTTATTCCTCTCTCAATTGCCTCGCCGGCTGTCATAGTGTCTATAATCAATATATTATTGCTGTCAAATCCTATTACATCATACTTTGTATTTACATCGCCCCACAAAAGCACACCTTCGGAAACTACAAGTCCTACAGGTACGGCGCCACTTCCGCTGCCGCCTTCATCTTCAAAACCACTTGCATTTACACCATATAATCCATCATATTTCTTTACAATGGTTTCGAGAGTCTGTCCCGAAAATCCTGCCCCGTATGTCCCTGACACTCCAAGTTTCACTCTTGACGGGTCTTTTACTATTACTAACTTTCCGTTGTACGTCGGCCCTACAACATCAATCACTTCAACATCTTTTTCTTCAGCATCTCCCGTATTTTCACCAGTTTGTTCTCCTCCTGAAGATTCATTTCCGCCTATATCTTCCGGAATTTGTATAAGGTCCTTATCAGTATCACCATTAACTACATCATCATCTGCATCAAATAATATATGTTCAATCTCAATATCCGGTACAAAGAGATGAGCCACAAATCCTGCCGCACTTGTTTCTTTAAGCGACGACACCAACAGTTCTCTTGCCTTTGCTGACGGACCGTTCATACATATCCATATAACAGCCACCACTCCCACAAAAGCTGCTCCTAATGTAAATAAAAATGTTAAAGCTGCACACAACAAAAAGTCTTTAACCTTTCCCGGCAAAGACTTTCTGTCATATCCCACTTTTCTTGAGGCTCTTTTTATTATTTTTTCCGCTTTAAGCTCGATAATATCTTTTTCAGACACCTTCGATGCTTTTTCAGGTCTTTCTTTCATATATCAATCTCCGTACTATCAGGAAATTCCATATGGAATCTATATTAGGAAGTTTAGTTTTTGCCAGTTATATCTGTTTTCTTAAACTTCTCTAAGTAACCTTTTTCTGCAAACTCTGCTTCCTGGTCAGCTTTCATATCATAATAAAAGTCTGATTTTTCTTTCCAGTTCTTTGAAACCTCTTCGTTATTTCTGTAATCAGTTAACGTAAAGTTTTCCGTAAGCTTCTTACCAAGCCAATCAGCGGCTTTTTCAGCACCGTATACATTTAAATGCAAGCCCTGATCATAAGTATCCGTAAGAAAATCTATCTCCATCTCATTAAGACTGTCAAGCATATTTATATATAACAAATCATTGGCAGTTGCATAATCTTCAATACATTTATCCCATTCAGGATACCAGTATGGTTCTATACTTGGTGACTTTAAAAGTACAAGTTCTACGCCATTTTCCTTGCAAAGCTCAGTCATCATATCAAGATACTTCATGGCATTTTCGCCAAAATCCTTTGATGAATCATAACGGTTAGGAGTTCCTCTGCATATCTTTACCAACTCATCATAAGTAAGGGAAACCTTGCCATTTTCCTCATAATAATCTGCAAGATAGTCTACCGGCTTAACATCTGCTCTCATAAGATAACCGTTAACAGTAACCTTATCATTCTTAAACCAGTAAATAAAGTCTTCTTCTGAAAGCTCACTCCATCTTTTATGGAACTTAATAAAAGGAATAATATAGGAAATAAGTTCCTCATCCTCTGTCATAGATGCTTCAATAGCCTCTAATTTAATGGCTGACATCTTCATTCCATCAAGAGTCATGCGGTTATATCCTTCTTTTTGCGGTGTATTATATTTAAGGGACAACACATTAAATACAGCCACCTTCGGCACTTCATACTCAAAAGTTTCCTTAAGAAGATAATACGACTGCCACACCAACTGCTGGGCACTTCCTCTGATGTAGCTTGTAATACCATACTTTTCCCACATAGTTATAGGCGAAAAGTTCTCATATACTTCACAGTCACCTACAAATACAACCTCGTTATTGCCGATGTTATCATAGTATTCTTCAACCATTGCACCTTCAAGCTCGCTTGTCATATACTTTTTACGCAAGAGCTTATCAGTACAGAATAATACGACAAACAATACTGCAAAAATTGCAACATATTTTAATATTTCTTTTAATACTTTATTCATGGGACAATTCCCTTTCATTTATTGTATCGTCTGCGATGCAGACGCGTATTTACTTTCTAATTAGAACTGACCGTATATAAATGCTGCCGGGTCAAAATCCGGTCCATACGCTCCAAATACTAATATTGCAACAATTATAGCTACATATGCCAAATATCTTACAGCTATATTCTTTCTTGCAAGCTTTTCTCTTACAAGCTCGTGTCTTCCAAGTAAACTTGCTATAAAAAGAATAGTTATGGCTACTATAAGTACAACATAATCTCCCATAGTAAGTCCTAAGTTCATCAATGAACCGTTAAACAATTCCGGAAGATTCCAATCTGTAAATATTGAGCCAAACATCTTAAATGCAGTAAGTACATCTCTGTAACAGTCAAAAATTCTAAGTGAACACATTAAGAAAAATGTTCTTACGATTCTAAATACATTAAACCATAACTTTTTATCAACATTAAACTTACTGTGGAACCATGCATAAACCGGCTCTAATTCCTGCGAAATCATGATAATAATACCATTAAATGTACCCCACATAATGAAGTTCCAGCTGGCACCATGCCATACACCGGTTACAAACCATACAAAGATAGTTGAAACGTATACCGGAATTCTCTTACCAATGTTATCGCCAAATACTTTTCTGCACTTTGTAGAAAACTTAAGCATAGGCTGGCATACTGATATAGGATAGAAAATATAATCCTTAAACCATGTACCCATAGTAATATGCCATCTTCTCCAATATTCGGCAATGTTCTTTGAGAAGTACGGTCTTTCGAAGTTTTCAGGCATTTTGATACCCATAACTTCCGCAATACCGATAGTAATATCTATACCACCTGTAAAGTCAGCATACAATTCTGCTGCGTAGAAAACCATACCAACCACTACAAATATACCTGTATATTCATTTGGCTGACTAATAATTTCCTGAACTGCAACAAGCAATCTGTCCGCAATAATAACCTTCTTAAAATATCCCCAAAGAATTCTCTGAAGACCAAAGCTTACAGTTTTGTGGTCATACTTTTTCTCAGCAAAAAGAGTTGGTGCAAGCTGTGAAAATCTACTGATAGGACCCTGTACAAGCTGTGGGAAGAACGAAACAAAAAGTGCTAACTTAAACGGATTTTTTTCTGCTTCAACCTGTCCTCGGTAAACATCAATAATATATCCCATAGTCTGGAATGTATAAAATGATATACCCATAGGAAGGATAATATTCTGAAATGCAAAGGAAGTATTAAAAATGCCATTAACATTGGCAATGGCAAAGTTCGTGTACTTAAGCACTCCCAATATTCCAAAATTAAAAAAGAGGCACAGTAAAAGCCATCTCCACTGTTTCTTCTTTATGGATGCCTTATATGCCTTCTTTTCTTCCTTAGACATATTGGCCTTATTCTCTTTTAAATATAACTTCTGTGTCTTGTGTAATGATGACAAAGGCAAGCTTACCAAATATGTAGAAACAGTAGTTGCTGCTATAAATATAAGGTAATACGGACTTGCTGCAGCGTAAAAAATGTAGCTGGCCACCAACAACAGCGGCCACTGACATTTCTTAGGCAATACATAATACAAAATCATCACTAACAACATAAAAGCTATAAACTCATATGATGTAAATGACATTATAATTTTCCTCCCTGCAATTTGCAGTAGTAATGCAAATTGCACTAAATAGAAATTGTCAAATTTCTATTTAGACTAGTCCTCAAGTCTCTCTATAAGCTCATATAATGCTTCTGCTGAATTGAAGTTTTCAGGAATAATTTCCTCAGCAGGGATAGCAACGTCAAATTCGTTATTGATTTCTGAGATAAGTGTAACAATATCAAATGAATCAAGAACCTTGTCATCAATTAAGCTGTCATGTGTTTCAAAATCCACATCCGGGTGAAGTGAGTTAAGTATTTCTAATAACTGTTCCATATTTCCTCCATTCCTAAGCGTATCTTTCCGATAATCGCTCAAAGCCATTTTCTTCTTTTTTAGCTTTCCATATCATACTATATAAATTATTTTATTTCAACAATTCTTTTAAATGGTTTCTGTTTATTTTACCATTTGGTGTAAGTGGCATCATATCTAATTTTTCAGTTACATTTGGCACCATATATCTCGGAAGTTTTTCTTTAACGTACTTGATTACGTCTCCTGCTGAGATATCACCTACATAATAAAGAACTATCTTCTTCTTAACATCATCGAATACACAGCATGCACTCTGAATCTCAGGAAGCATATTTACTATAACTTCAATTTCTCCAAGTTCGATTCTGTGACCCATGTGCTTAATCTGATAATCTTTTCTTGAAATAAATACAAGCTCGCCTCTTTCATTGTATTTACCCATATCTCCTGTTCTGTAAATAAGTTCAGGATATAAATCATTAAGCGGATTCTGTACAAATACTTCATTGGTTTTTTCAAAGTTCTTATAATAACCAAGAGTAAGTGATGTACCTCTTACGCATATTTCACCGGGCTCACCAAAAGCTGCTTCTTTATTATTATCATCAATAAGAAGAATCTCTGTATTCTTAAAAGGCTGTCCGATAGGAATAACCTCATCAAGCTCAAACTCCCTGTCAACCTTATAATAACAGCACATACCTGTTGTCTCTGTTGGTCCGTAAAGGTTTGTAAACTTTGCTTCCGGCAATGCCTTTCTCCACATATTAAACTGCTTAATCGGAAATACTTCACTACCAAATGCAATTGTTCTTAAATACTGCGGAACATTTTTATCAAGTACACCGAAGCCCGAAATCATAGTAAGCGCCGATACTACCCAGCAAACTGTATTAATCTTCTTCTCATTGAGGAAGTCAACAAGCTTAAGCGGGAACATAAACAGGCTCTTTGGCACAATATAAGTAGTTGCACCAAACTTAAGTGTAGGGTAAAGCTCCTTAAGGCATGCATCAAAGTATAACGGAGTCTGGTTACCGAACACCGTGTCTTCATTAAATTCCAATGTAGCAGAAAGCGTTTCGATATAATCAAGCACTGATCTGTGGCAGGCAACTACACCCTTCGGAACTCCTGTTGAACCTGATGTAAATACTATATAAATAGGGTCCGTATCAATCTGTTTCTTTCTGACGTATGTGATAACTTCCTCATCTATATCCGTCTTAATAATATCATCATAAAGATATACACTGTTCTCATAGTTAAATTCCTTTATGATTTCCTTTGTCTTCTCATCACAGATAACCGCCTTCGGATTGAGAGACTTAAATATAAGCTCTATTCTGTGTTTTGGCATTTCCTCATCAATAGGAACATAATAATTGCCACCATATATAGTTCCAAAAAATGCTACGATTGCATTAGGATGCTTTTCCATAAATACAACAACCGGTTCTTTATAATGACCGTTCTTATGAAGGTATGTTCCTATTGCTCTTGCATTGTCATATACCTCCTTAAAGGTTACACCTGTATTTTCATTGGCAAATGCCAGCTTATCAGGCACTCTTGTCACTGTATTTTCTAAGTATTCAAGTACATTATTCTGCATTATTCTTACCTCTTTACTCTTCTATTATGGTCTCTGCTCTGTCAGGATACTTACTCTTATCAAATGTATAATAATAGTAAATTTCTTTATTATCCGGGAACTTATTGGTATATGCTTCAAGTTCTGCATCTGTCTTCATAAATGACTCAAACTTGGCACCTCTTATATGCGGACATGTGTCAAGGTGATACCAGCCCGTTCCAACATTTACAAGATTCCAGTAATGTCTTGTCTTTATGGCATCTGTATCTCTTTCCACCTTCATATTCTGAATTCCCGCTCTCGTAAGAAGCTCCTGAGTTACAGAAAAGAACATATAACAATCACCTGTCTTCTTGGTAAATGCAATATATGCTGCCTTAACCCAATCAATTTTTTCATCCGACTGCTTATAAGTAACATTGTCTTTTACCCAATCATATATTGCTTTTGCTTTTTCCAGCTCGCTCATATCATCTCTGATAATTTCACCAAGAACTTTATCTGCGAGAGCGTCAACCGTATCTTCATCTATACCGTTTCCGTCATCTTTAAGCACAGTAAATATAACAGTCTGGGATGTTGAATTGCCTGCGGCATCAGTAACTGTGTATATTACTTCATATTCACCCGGAACATCCAAATCAACGGCACTGTTATCGATGGTAAGTACAGGATTTTCATCCTTATCATCTAACAATGTAACATTTTTCTTGTAGGAAACTGTCTGACCTGTGTAAACAGCCTTATCGGCAACACCTATCATAACAGGCGCACTAAAATCAGTATCAGTAATAACCGTCGCATTAGCTAATGTTTCATTACCGCCTTCGTCAGTAACTTTAAGTGTAATGGTCTGTTCTTCTCCAACCTTACCATAATCAGGTTTTGTAACAAATGTAACCAAAGTTCTCGTTACATCATCTATACTTTCCACAAAGTCTTCCGGTTTTACTTCCTGTCCGTTCCACAAAGTAAGTGATCTGGTCGTAACCACCGGTTTAATTGTATCCTCTATAACTAAAGTACTTTCGTACTCTTTTTTTCCCACTTTAATGGTAATCCTGTAATGACCCGGCTTTTTTAAATCAATTGTAGATATATTGGTTACAAAGCTTCCGCCTTTTTCAGGATTAATCAGGAAACTTTCTATAGGCGGAAATGCTGCTCCGGCCTCTATTTCTACTTTCTTATTGACTTTTTCCGCATTTGCAATTGTAAAAAGGACAACGGCTAAACCGGCAATTAACAAAACAGGAAACCCAAATACTACTAACTTACCTATAGGTGTAAGTTTATATTTGCGTTTTTTTCTTTTCTTATTCATAAAACATTGCTCCAAATTGTATGATTGTTAACATATCGCATAAGGCATCACAAGGAATCAGCCTGAAAATATCTTTTCAGACCGATTCCTTTTACATGCTTTAAAATATTTATAATCTTATTCTGCCTTGCCGATAGAACCAAATAATTCCATTTTTTCCTTAACAGTTGCTTTGATTGCTTCTGTACCAGGTGCTAAAAGCTTTCTTGGGTCAAATCCCTTACCCTGAAGGTCTTTGCCTGCTTCAACATATTCTCTTGTTGCAGCTGCAAATGAAAGCTGACATTCTGTGTTAACATTAATCTTAGCAACGCCAAGTGAAATAGCTTTCTTAATCATATCTTCAGGAATACCTGTACCACCGTGAAGTACAAGTGGCATATCTCCTGTAAGTTTGCTAATTGCTTCAAGAGTTTCGAAGCTTAAGCCTTCCCAATTTTCAGGATACTTACCATGAATGTTACCAATACCTGCTGCAAGCATTGTTACACCAAGGTCTGCAATCATCTTACATTCGTTAGGATCTGCACATTCACCCTTACCTACTACGCCGTCTTCTTCACCACCGATAGAACCAACTTCAGCTTCAAGTGACATTCCCTTTTCTTCTACAATCTTAACAAGTTCTTTTGTCTTAGCAATATTTTCATCGATTGGATAGTGTGAGCCATCAAACATAATTGATGAAAATCCTGCTTCGATACACTTCATACATCCGTCATAGCTGCCGTGATCAAGATGAAGTGCTACAGGTACAGTAATGTTAAGTTCTTCAATCATAGCCTTAACCATAGCTGATACAGTCTTGTAACCTGTCATATATTTTCCTGCACCTTCTGAAACACCTAAAATAACAGGTGATTTAAGTTCTTCTGCTGTTAAAAGTATAGCCTTTGTCCATTCAAGGTTGTTAATATTAAACTGACCAACTGCATACTTTCCTGCTTTTGCTTTTTGCAACATTTCTTTTGCTGATACTAACATCTTTCTTCCTCCATTCAACCTTAAGGTTTATTTGTTCATCATTATAACCTATTTTATTTTTAAATACAAGCATTTGATATATTTAACATAGAATTCATAAAACATACCTGTCTTTTTGCAAAGCATTATATTGGTACCTGAAAGGTATATAATTGCTTTACGGATATTCTCCATATCCGGCAGCTTTCTGTTATATATTCCTTCATCAAATATGTCTAAAACATACTTGTATTGTTCTCTTGAAACTTTAACCTCGACATATGTCTTGGTCTTTGCATTGATTATGGCAAACACCCTGTCATAAAGAAGATTTGCATTTTCTTCACGGCTGTTATAATGTAATGCTTTTGTGCCCGTTGCCGATATTACCTTTTTAACCATACTGCACAATGCTTTATACACTACAGAAGCATCATCTGAAGCAAGCATCTTATCATACTTTTTAATTATATATCTGCGGCGGATATCCAGTATGAGAAGTGCAAACAGCAGCATTACACCAAACAGGATAAATACCAGACTTACCCTTTGACCTGGTTCTAACTTACTAAATATATTCTCCGTCTTCTTATTTTTCGGTTTTTCTTTATCCGTATTTTGATTATTATCTGTCGGATTGCGGTCATCGTCAACCTCAGGCTGCTTATCACTGTTCAAAACATCCTCCAGTATATCCTCTAAGTTGTCTCCGTCGCCGACACCGTTCATAATATCTTCAAAGAACTCCTCAAGCTTCTCACCTTGCGGATTTTTCAAATCACTGTTTGAATTTTCTATTCCGTTTATTCCACCGTTATTATCTTCTGCTGATGAGGATGGAGTCGGTTCAAATACAACCCATCCAAAATTTTCTACATATACTTCTACCCAGGCATGGGCCGCTGAGCCATTTATCTTTAATTCATAATTTTCTCCGTTGCCGTTTGTTATGCTGTTCATACCGTTTGCGATAGCGGGACTTCGTGTATCAACCATATATCCGCTTGCATATCTGGCACGGTATCCCATTGCACGTATCATATGAACTGCTGCCGACGCAAAATGTTCACAGTACCCCTGTTTATTGGTAAAAAGGAAATACTCCACAAAATCCTCTTCGGCCGGTGTACTTCCGGGAGTTAATGTATAGGTATAATCACTTAAATAATACTGCACATAATCTAAACACTGGTCAAGTGTAATATAATCGGATAAATCCACATCACTTCTGTACACAAGCGCTTCTTCATTTTCAGGATGAAGCTTATCCAAATCAATACCTTCCACTTCTTCAATATTATCTAATACAACTTTTGATATTTTGGGATCTGACAATATCATATCCCTGACGCTTTCAAGATAATCATCATATTCCTTAAGTACGCTCTTATTATACGCATCTATAACTTCCTCATACTCACTTCCCCGTACGGTTGCAAGATAATTCTCTCCTATCTGTTTAAGCTCCTCCATGGAAAAATTCACATCTTCATACATCGGATTATAGGTAGCATAATTCATATGATATTTTCCGGTACTAAGGTCTGCTTCCTCTGATATCTTTATAGTTTCGTCCATCTTTGCATCTGTTCCGATAAACAGCGGTTGGAAGAACACTTCTTCTTCAAAACTGCTGTTACTTATAAGTACTATTCCCAAAGATACTTTATCTCTATTCTTTAACTTAGCATTAACCAGTGCATCATACTGGAACCTTCCTAACTTTTCGTATGAATCATTACCTACTACGGAATTAATCATTTTTACGGATAAGAGGCTTCCCTTTTTCCATTTGCTAAACCCGCCGTCTTCTTCAGAACTGCTCAGATATGCACCATAAGTACATCCTTTCAAATATAACGGTCCGTTAAAATTTGCATCAATTATTACCTCCAGCTGGGTTTGCTTAGAAAGATTTATCATATCAACCGAGCCTAAAACATTGTCTTTACTAAACCCTGTCACGCCCTCTTTTTTCTTGTCGCCTTTTATCAAATCTGCCATATCATCTGCCTTTTCCTTGGCAAACTCTACAACTTCTTCTCTTATATGCTTTATTATGTTATTTTTCCTATATGCCTTTTCCGGCATAATTATACTAAAGCATACATAGCAAATGACGAATGCAACTGCTGCCACAGCAACTATTTCCCCACATACCCTTGATGTACCGTTCTTTTCATATACACCTATTTTTTTCTTTCCCTTTTTAAACACTTTGGAATCGGATACGTGAATGATACAACCAATGGCATACAATGCCACCATTTCTATAAATGCAAAACCAACTTTTCCGTTAAGTATAAATCCCATAAGATACAGCGGGAATGTGGATACAATAAGCATTCCCACATTTACTCTGTTCATAACTGATAAATAAATGCATACCGTAACAAGCAGAATTAATGTCCTTAAAAACGATGTTATTGCAGCTTTATCACCGATAATCTGCACATACATTGCATTTTTAGGTATAGGATAGCAACCTTCCGCTATTCCTGCAATAAGGTCTGTCAGTCCCCTGATTGAATCAGATGCCCCCTGGATCATAAATATATATATTCCGACAAGCACAAGTCCTACAAGCATCCTTATCCATTTCTTAGGTATAAGTTTCAACACCATGCCTACTGAAACTGCCAGGCCTGCAATAACTGTAATATCTATCTGGTCTATATCCAGGGATACCATATTTATAAAACACTTTAACGATGTAATTGTTCCAAAAAGGACAAGCATATATTTAATGGCATAAGAAATAACACCCGGGTTATTCTTTGACACGGTAAATTCCATAGACATATTTATTCCGTCATGCTTAATCCTTTCAAATATTCTCATATCTTATCCACCTTACTTATAATTCTATAGGTTCAACCTGCTCCAAATCTTCTTCGGCTCCAACGCTTATGTATATACATCCTGCACCGATGGCGGCTGCCTTTGCTTCTTTTTCAAAGTCCTCGCCCTTTCCTATGCATACCGTATATATCTTGTTAACCGTATCAATTCCGGACAGATAGCTGATAAACTTATGATCAATACCGGTTGATACATATATAATATTGCCTTCCAGCTTTTCTTCTTCGATTTCCTTACTTTTATATCCGTATGGATTTCTATACGTAGTTTCAAGTTTTTGTCTTAAGAGCATTTCTATGAGTATATACACCTGTTCTGATGTATCAATTCCATACTCCATAAAACCTCTGTACTTTGAGTTATATACCATTATCGTATATGTCACTCCATTGGAAATCAAAGTCTCACACAGAGCATGCGCATACTCATAATACTTCGCTAAAAGCTTATATCTGTTTTTATTATCCTTATAAACCGCCGTATCAAATATAACCGTTATCTTGTCTTCCAACGGTCTGCTGAATTCCTTAACAATAAGCTCGTCCTTTTTAAGCGAAAGGTTCCAATGTATATCTCTGATGGTATCACCTGATACATATTCTCTGATTCCGAAAATTTCACTTCTGTCATTACCTGTCTTATGTGTGGAATACTTGTCGTTTTCACTTATTCCTATATCCATTCTGTTTGCGTACTTTATATTACATGTTAAAACCTTAGGAAATACACCAAAGAATGACACATTTCCGGAATTTTCCGGTTTCTTTGGTATAACGGTAAAGTCTAAAAAGTCATAGAAATACATCTTCTTAAAGGTTACATATCCACCTATTGCCGTCTCACTTTCAAAGTGTATAACTACTTCTTTTTCTTCCAATGCGCTTAGATTTGTACATATCTGATGCTTATTTTTCATCCCCATACTGTCTTCTACTTCAAGTACCAGCCTGATCTTTTGAAACGGAATAATTGAACCATTGGTAAGCGCAATTGATACCTGCACTTTATCGCCCACAATATGTCTGAATGCATCCTTTTTCATCTCACCTTTGACAAATCTGCTTGCAATAATATTTACAGACACTAAAATTAGCGGCATTATTAATATAACAATTAATGCCGCTAATGTATAATATTCCTGAACTGTCACTGCCAGTACAAGTGATACCAACAGTATAAACCCGTAGGCCACCATGTTACCGATCATTGCACTATTCCTGTCTTCTAACCTGTATTCTTCTTATAATTTCGCCTATAATATCTTCTTCTGTCAATTGTTCCATTTTGCCTCTTGCCGACACAAGTATACGATGATTTGCAACAGGAACAATAACTTCTCTTACGTCCTCAGGAGTTACAAAATCTCTTCCGTCAAGATATGCGGCTGCTTTGGCCGCTTTAAGAACAGCAATTGTACCTCTCGGGCTTATTCCCAATCTTACCATATCATTTTTTCTTGTAGCCTCTGCTATATCTACAATGTATCTGAGAACATAATCGTGAACAAATACTTTCTGAACCTCTTCACATATATTAACAAGTTCTTCTGAAGATATAATCGCGTTGATATCTTCTACTGACTTCTGTTTGTCCTTATCTCTAAGTACTAAAATTTCATTTTCCCTGCTTGGATATCCGATAGAAATCTTAAACATAAATCTGTCTAACTGTGACTCCGGTAAAAGAGTTGTTCCTACAGAACCTATAGGATTCTGTGTAGCAATAACAACAAATGGTTTTTCAAGATTTCTTGTAACACCGTCGACTGTTACCTTTCCTTCTTCCATCGCTTCAAGAAGAGCTGACTGCGTCTTGGAAGATGTTCTGTTTATTTCATCTGCAAGGAAAAGGTTACACATAATAACACCTTCCTTGTACTCAAATGTTCCCTTTTCTTTGTTGTATACGGAGAAACCTGTTATATCTGATGGCATTACATCCGGTGTAAACTGCATACGATTGTACTTAAGTGACAAAACCTTTGAAAATGCAGTTGCAAGTGTTGTTTTGCCAACCCCCGGTATATCTTCGATAAGCACATGTCCGCCGGCTATAATACTCATCATAACCTGTTTAACAACTTCCGGCTTACCTATAATCACTTTATTTACTTCATCCATTACAAGCTTAGCTGCTTCATACCCATTCATAATTTTTCTCCCACCTTTTACTTCTTAAATACCCATCTTCTTTGTATCGGAAAGCTTATAAGGAATAACGCTCCATCAACTACAAGCTTAATGACTGTGGTTACTAACTCAAATTTTATTCCGAGAATATCCTCCAATATAGCTACGGAACCTGCCGATATGGCAAGCTGTGCAAGACACAATACATAGTAGCGTACAAGTGTTGACTTAATCGGAGTTTTAGACCTAAATACAGCCTTTTTATTCATAGTAAAGTTAAATATCGACGAAAACACTCTGGCAATAACCGTAGCTACAATGGTGTTTACCTTCATACCTGTATTAAACAATACCGCTTCTTCCCCAAGGAAAAAGTTAAGCAATGCAAGTATTACCGTAAATAATACAAGGTCAAGTACACATGAACTCACTGAACTAAGCATAAACTTTATAATAACCTTATATATTTTCAAAGAATCCATCAAAGGATTGAAATGACTTGTTGCATTTTCTTCTATATACACCGTATTAATCTTCACTTCATCATAAGGAATTGACAATTCTTTAAGTTCAAGGAGCATATTGGTTTCATACTCAAAACGTTCTCCTTTAAGTTCAGCGAAATCGGAAAGATATTCAAACGGAATAGCTCTAAGGCCTGTCTGTGTATCCGATATATTCATGCCACACAAATATTTAAATACATAATTGGTTATGTTGTTACCAACCTTACTTCTTTTCGGAACATCATCCCCTGTGAAATCCCTGCATCCCAATATAACATGGTCTTTAAGTTCTAACATCTTTTCGCCACAGGCTTCTATATCCGGAATCTGATGCTGATTATCTCCATCTACGGTAATTACACCTTCTATATCTTTTCTGTTCTTATATACATACTCAAAGGCAGTTTTTAAAGCTCGTCCTTTTCCTTTATTAACTTCATGAGTAAGAACTGTACACTGCTCATATTCCGCTGCCTGTTCAAAAGGAGCAAGATGTTCATTGTCACTTCCGTCATTTACAAGAATTATATCTTTAAACCCTGCATCAACAAGGCCTTTTACAACCTGCATAAGCTTCTCATCCGGATTAAGGGACGGTACTATTATTGATACTTTATTTTTCATATGTAGCCTCCATCATTTTGTCGAAAAAATACCACCATTATATTATACTCTTTTAACAATAAATTGCAAGTTTTTATGGCTTTTTATAATAATCTCATATATAATGTTACTGTAATATACAATATGATTGGAGTATAGACAAATGCAAAAAACCATAGATATTAAAGAACTTGAATTTCAACCTCTCAACGAAGAGACGCGATTATCAATTGAAACACATAATAGAAAGATGCTTAAAAATGCATTTATAAGCAGACTTATCATTTCTGCATATGTTGCAATTTTTGTTGCAATTTTCCAATGTATCGCGCAAATTATTGCCGAAAAGGATATAACTTCCACCATTGTAATTTGCATAATTCTTTTTGTTCTTTTTAACATTGTTTCATTTGTTTTCTATCTGACAAAAAGTAAGCTTGTTGAGTTTAGCGAGGAAGCCGTAACTCTTGATGTTACCATCACAAGGCTTTTAGGTCAAAAACAACTGAAGACTGAAGAAAAAGCAGCTTATATAAAACATAAAAAGATATGGAAAAAAGCCAAAAAACATGATAAAAAGGAATTCAAAGTCCAAAAGAAAAAATGGCGTATTATACAAAAAGAATTAAACAAAAAGATTAAAGAGCTTAAAGCCAACACTCCTTACGAACAGGAATTTGTTTTACCTGCAGATTTCCCTAAGAATCCTAAGCCTGTTTATAATGTTACACCAAAGCCTGTTTACAATAAAAGACGCGGCTACAGTGACTCTTCCCGCATTCCTGATTATGTATTCTTCAAATGCGAGCAGGGTGAATGTACATCCGCGCTTGATATTGCTGATCATGATCTTTTTGTTAAGTTAAAAGTAGGTGACAATATCCGTCTTGTTAAGAAAGACTTTCTTGACAGAACAACTTATCACATTATACCTTTAAAATAATTATGATTTTTTAGATGGTATTTGCGCAAGAATTATTGCGGCAAATATAACTATACAACCTATAAGTTCTCTCCCTGTAAGATGTTCATTCAGTAACAGCCAGCCGGCGATTATCGATACAACAGATTCCAGCGAAAGAATAAGTGATGCTATGGTAGGATTTATTCCTTTCTGACCCACTATCTGCAGTGTATATGCAACACCGCACGAGAGTATTCCGGCGTACAGAATAGGGATTTTAGCCTGCCATATGTTATTTATATGTGGATTTTCAAAAATAAACATCATTATACAATTTATAATTCCGCATACAAAAAATTGAATACACGACAATTTTACACCATCTGCTTTCGGTGAAAAATAATCAATAATAAGTATATGCAATGAAAAAATAAATGCAGAAATTATCAAAAGTACTTCTGACTTCCCAAGGGAAAAATCTCCGGTTATAACAGGCAAAAAGCCTTTTATCTTAACTGAAAAATCCATACACATAACAAAAAAACCGCAAAAGGCTATAAGCACACTTAAATATACCCACAAAGGACTTTTCTTTCTCAACACAAGACTTATAACCGGAACTATAACTATATACATAGCAGTTATAAATCCTGCTTTTCCTACATCTGTATCCTGTATGGCAATCTGTTGTAATGTACTTGCGGCACATAATGCTATACCGCAACATACTCCTCCTATTACAAGATGCTTTATGCTTCTGTGCTCTTTTTTACATTCTTTGTCCTTACCGCTTATAAAAGCAATAACCGGTATAAGAACAAGTCCTCCCAAAATACTTCTGATTCCGTTAAATGTAAGAGGACCTACATTTTTCATTCCTTCGCTTTGCGCTACAAAGGCGACTCCCCAAATGGTAGCCGCCAATAGCAAAATCAAAGATTGTCTGATTTTAAAGTTCATATTCTTCTTTCTTTCCTTCTGCCTTATAAACCAATGCTCCGACCATAACAAGCAATGCAAAAATCGCTATAAGAATATATGGTGATGTCTTATTTTCATCGCCTGTATCTAATTTGGTATCATTTTCTGTAGTCGGTTCACCTGAGCCTACAAGATTTTCCGTAGTTGTTTCTTCCTCTGTGGTAGATTCTTCTGTAGTCGGTTCCTCTGTAGTAATTTCTTCTGTAGTTGGTTCTTCTGTAGTGATTTCTTCAGTTGTAACCTCTTCTGTAGTTGGTTCTTCATCCACTTCTAACTGAACAAAAACTGCTTTAACCAATATATTATTTGCAGGCATGGTAAATATGTATGTATTATCTGTTACCATATCTGCTGACAACTTAAGGTTTCCTGCGCCCTGTAACGGACTAATCTTCTGTAACACATTCACAGAGCGTACAATAGGACCGTTTTCTACAGCAGGTGTAGCTACGTTATCTGCAACAAATTCAAGCCTGTCAAGCTTATATCCGTCTTCTGCCTTAACTGTTACAGTTATATTATCACCTTCAAAAGCTTTATCCTTATCAACCAAGACATTACCATTTACTATTCCGTCATCTACTCTTACAGAATATATAGATGGAACTATCGGTGCCTTAGTCCATGTAGCAATAACAACTTTATTGCCTGTAGAACCATATTTTATTCCTGTTATCTGATTGCCGTCCGTATCATACCATTTATCAAAGATATATCCATGCTTTACAGGTATTTCAAACTGAAATACATCATTGTATGTATATGTTGAAGGGTTGTTACTTTCATCAACATCTACATAAACAATGTTATATCTTATTTCTTCAAATATGGCATTAATAATTATATCTTCTGCCGGCATATAGAACGATACTTCGTTATACTGAGAAGAAGTATTTTCTATAACAGTACTTACAGATGTAAGGTCACTGGCACAAATATACTCTATGGACTTAAGCCTGTATCCCATATCCGGTTCAGCAGAAACTGTTATCAGTTCACCTTCATCTGCCGTTTCATGAGAACATGTTACCTTACCGAACTTAATACCACGGTTAACATATATTCTGAAAGCATAATATTCTTTCTCCGGTTTCCACTGACCCACAAGTACCAAATTGCCTGTTGTGCCTTTTACTATCTCTGTAATATCGTTGCCGTCAGCATCCTGCCATCCAAGGAAAATATATTCATCCTTAGTCGGACTGTTAAGAACAAATGCATCTTCAGCTGTATATTTCGTAGGATTTCCATGGTCATTATTACCTACATTTACATAGGAAATAGTGTATGTAAGCTTTTCAAATTCAACATAAACTGTTACATCTGATGCAGGCATTGCAAATAAGTATTTGTATTCACCGTCATCCGACTGATTGCCGCCTATGCTTTGGAACTGACTTATCTCAAGATTACTCTGACTTCCGTCATCTTTTATAACACTTACTTTAGAAAGCTTATATCCGACATTGGCTTTTATGGAAATGATAACTTCTTCATTTTCAAAGGCTGTCGGCACATTAGAAGTAACTATACCATTTACTATACTGCCATCAATATTTACATTGAACGGCAATACCGGGTCCGCTGCGTTTTCTTCATAAGTAGCACGCACTACTATATTGTCTGTAACGTAATTAAAACTCTTGTCCCATCCGGTAAATGTGTAATGTTCCCTTACAGGGTCAGCCGGCGGTGTTACTGTTCCGCCATATGTAGTCGCCTGTGTATATATAAGAGTTCCGTCATAATCAAGGAATGTTACCGTATATAATATCTCATCCCATGTAGCATACAATATAATCGGTCCCGTTGAGCCCGGCTGAATCTCTGTTACGGCATTGCCGTCTTCATCTTCCCAACCAAGGAAAGTCATACCCGGTACGGAAGGATTGTTTAAAACTATATGGTCTCTGACTGTGTATGACGTAGGATTTCCGTGGGACGCTCCGAGGTCATTCATATATGTAATAGTGTAAGACGGAATCTTTGCAATTACATATATAGTTACATCATTTGACGGCATTTCAAAGTAATAATATCCGTCACCGCTTGCCTGTAACGGCCACTGTGTAGATTTGCCGTTTTCCATATAGTATACACTAAGTATTTCATAGTCCTGTTCAGGTACTATTTCCACTTTAATGGTTGTACCAAATCTTGCTGTAGTAATAATTTCATCATCTTTATATGTAGTAACTGACGTATGTGTTTTTGAGCCTGCATCAACGTATACATTATAAAACGTTGCTTCTGTTGAAGGTACATAGAAATAAAGCTGTCCTTCTATATTTTTAACAGGCAATTCGTTGCCATTTGTGTCATATACATATTGGTTGTAGCCGGTTCCGGAATATAAATACTCTGTATCAACAGTTGTTATACTCTTCGTATCTATATGTGTTCTTCCTGTATTGTCATAATCAGCCGCCAGCACTCTGTAGGTGTAATCTTCCTCACCTATAATCTTTTCCATATCGAATATACCATAGCACTGATTTACGTCATCATAATTGACAAACTTTCCACCGGGTTCATTAGCTTCATCATCATCTACATTGGCTATATAAACACATACATTGTTGCCAAGGCCGTCTGTTAACGTTCCTCTGTTAACTGTACTGTCCACTTTACCAAGGCCACAACCGAAATCCTGACCCATACCGTTAGTTTCAATGTATAATGAACCTCCGTTTATAACAACGTCTGAACCGCCACCTGCAAGACCTGTAGTCGACGATGCATACTGGCTATTACTCTGTGTAATGGCAGAACCTCCACCTATTGCATTACCAAAGCTTTTCTCATCAAGAATAATTCTTGTTGTTCCGCCTGTAATAGTAACATCTTCACTGCTTGCCGCAGGAATAGTACCGCCATTAACGATACCACCGCCACCGATAGCTGCTCCGAAACCTCTGTTTATAATATTAAGATTAACCTCGCCGCCGATATTAACCTTACCACTTCCGCAATAATCGTAATTATATGTAATAGTATTTGTAGACGGAATCTTACGGTTGTAAACATCTTCACCACTGGCACTTCCTACTACCGCAGATAAAGTTTCTTCCGCATTTATAAGTGTAAGTGTTCCGTTATAATTTGATTTTACACCTTCGTATGTAAACTCATCAGTAATGGTAAGTACATTATCAGACTTCCATGTTGTTGTAACACTGTTTAATATCGGGTCAAATTCAACTCTGTTATATTCACTGCTTTCCATCTGAATAAGTGGCTGCTCGGCCCCCTTATAAGTACTTTCAATAACACAGTCTCCGACTACAACTATGGTATATTGATTTACCACACTGGTATCCTGCGTATATCCTGCACCACATATAATGAAAGGCTTATCTGTCGTCTGTCTTATATGTACATCTTCAAGAATAATTGTCGAACCTGCCTGAGCATTAATCGAGATATTAGTATATACTTCATTGGGGTTACCTTTAATAACATTGACACCGCCAACACTTATAAGTGGCATATTGCTGTAAAGGTTTGTAGTTGCAAGATTTTCAAATCTCGCATCCACTCTTCCGCTTCTAATAAAAAAACTCACAGAAAATAAAGCTGTAACAACTGCTGCCACAACCAAAACTGTGATTAACCTGTTATTCTTCAATTTTTGCACAAACGAATTAAGAATTCTTTGCATCTAATCCCTCCTTGGAATCACAAATCCTTATCAAATTGCATCCTTGCAATATATTTACACATATAGTTGATTTTACTATAGCATAAAAATTTATAAATTTCCACAATTTTCTTTGATTTTATTAGTATTTTTCCACTTTTTTATTGAAATAATAACTATAAAACATCCTAAAATACTTATAGAAAGGAATCAAATAGTTATGAAGAAAATAAAATTTCTATCTTTAATGCTTGTAATGAGCTTGTTTGTCATATCTGTTTCCGGTTGTACTGCCATAAAGGAAAAGACCGACGAGTTAAGTGAAAGTGCTAAGGAAACTGCTGATATGGCAACTTTGGCACTTTTACACACAACTCTTACTTCCGCTGCACAAACTGCCAATGCCGAAGCAAGAGATACTTCCGTATATGAAATCTACAATGAGTTCACTCCTATTTCTCAGATTTACAATGGCATAGGCACTTTTGCCAATGAACTTAAGGACGGCATGGGAAGCTTTCTCCCTGATGCAAAAGACTTACTGAGCAAATCCGCTTCTGAAGACGGCAATAAAATCTACTTTAAAATAGAAGATAACGGAAATGTTTATGTGGGAATATTTAAGCAGCCCGTCACAGATATATCAACACCGGTGGTAGGCAAGGAAACAGGCACAGTATTTGAAGTTAAATAAGACGGAGTTTTAACTCCGTCTTTTTTAATCTAATTCAAACAGATGACGTGATGAGAACACTGCTACAGATTCTCCGGTTGCACCGTATGTATCTGTTGCCCTGAATATAAATTCAGCTTCTTTTCTTTCAATTGCATCTATCATATTTTGATTTGTAATAGTTATATTGTACCTGTCACCACAGATAAGGTCGCCGTATCCGTATGTTTTAAGGACTGTTTCAGCTCCTGTTTCAGTATTTCTGTAGAGGATTTCACCTGATGTAAACTTACCATATCCTGTAAGAAGGTCAGTGTCCTTAGGTGTAAACATTATATTATATCCATCCTCAAACTCATTTCTATACACAACATAAGAGCCGTCATTAGCTTTGTTACCATTATCAATCGCTATTGTCGGTGTACTGTTTCCGGATGTAGCCGCTCTTATAACAGTATTAACGAAAAGTTTAATTTCTTCCACTCCATTGATTGTTGAGTGGCCTGCACCTGAATATGTTATATTTCCTTTTGAGTAAATATAATAATTTTGTGCGCCATCCTTTTCCGTTACATCATAGAAAATATCATAGTTCTTTGATGTGCTTCCTGAAAGTGTATACCAAACTACAATATCTTCTCCATCTCTATCTGACTCGAGATTGAGAGCATAGTTCTGAGCATGTGTTGTTGCTATATTAATACTTTCATCAAGGTCATAAGGATACTGGGTAATCTGTCCTTCATTGATTTTAACGGCAGTATTTGTATCACCATAATCGTTATATGATGTACTTGACTTAAATGAAGAACGATTATTTAAGGATTGATACGGCCATAACCATGTACTGTTGCCGAAGCTGCCTGATGAATATCTGTATCTTAAGATAAACATATCTGTTATACCTTGTATTTCCTGAACATAATAATTACCGTCATCAGCTTCTACCGTGTAATCCGGTGCAAGGTCCGTAAGATACATAGGCGGCTCAATAGTTTTTTCTAAAGTCCTTCCTTCCGTATCAAGGGTAATACCATATTTATCCTGACCAAGTATATATCTGAATCTGAGATTAATGTTATATGACCAGTCATACTCATTGGTAACTACTCTGTTTGATGTATCAATAACTACTTTAGTAGTTGTTGTACCACCACTGCCGCTACCCGGTCTTCCGGGTCTACCCGGCCTGTTGCCGCCTCCGGTGGTTGTAGTTTTTTTCGTACCTATAACATAGTTAGGTGTAGTAATAAAGCTTGTGGTATCATGGGTAAATAATGCTGCACCGCCGGATTCAATAAATGTCTCTATGGCATCAAGTGCTCCGTCATTATTACTTAAATCATCACCACCAAATGCATCGGCAAATCCAAGTATAATCATATCATAGTGATCTGCAATAACATAGCCCGGATTATTTTTAATAAGTCTTTCAAACTCTACAGTGCTCAGCGCATCAACTGATATATCAAATCCCACTCGTCTTGCTGCAGAATTTAAGTAACTTCTAAACTCATCATCTGTTTCCATATTAAGCGTTACCTTTACGGAATTACTTGCAGCATATGGGTATATCTGAAGCAATCTTACAGTCTTTGATGTACCCTGAATGGTTGTATATCCCGACTCATTTGTACGAACTGATGTCTCTTTACCATCTTCCATTTTTGTCAACTGTACTCTCCATGCAATAGGACCTGTAAGTTCGATAGGAAGAGTAGTTTCTATTTCAATTCCCTTACAAATACCTTCTGCGTCAAGAGTTACCAATTTTTCACCATAAAGCTCGTTGGTATCATCTATTTTCTTTTCAAAGTTATATAATC
Source organism: Lachnospiraceae bacterium (assembly GCA_015057425.1). Classification (GTDB taxonomy): domain Bacteria; phylum Bacillota; class Clostridia; order Lachnospirales; family Lachnospiraceae; genus SVEL01. The sequence continues at coordinate 137,897 of SVEL01000003.1, read as the reverse complement.
CGTCACCATTTTTATCCAGACACAACTTAACAGAGTATGCTGCATTGGCCTCACCTTTTACATCAAAGAAAAATCTGATCTGATATCCGTCTTCTACAGGATTCTGGTCAGGATTACTGTTACTAACCAAACCATTTGCTGCATCATATTCTACATCGACAGGTCTGTCCAACGGGTCGGTTCCGAATATAATCTCAGGCGCAACCTTCTCTATCGCACTTGGCACTGCATAACAGTCGTCTGTCAAATATGTGTTTTCATATTTGCCCCATCCGATCTCCTCTGCTATTTTATATACATTGGATGTTTCGTATATATAATCATTACCCTTATAGTAATAAAGATAATCATCTAATATAAACACTTTACCTGCCGCACGATATTCTCTAAGTTCTTCCAGTTTCTTCTGAGTAATATCATTCCCCATCAGACGCATATTTCCTACTTCGCCATTATCTCCATAAAGTAAGTCTGACACATTATTTACGCCTGAAAATACATCTGTAACACTTTTCAATACATAATATTTACTTCTTGTAGTACTGTCATTTCCACCAAGTGTTTCCTTAAGATAGTCATTCCACTTATATGAACCTATCATATAAAGTCTCTTGTAATTTCTTATGGTTGTACCATTATTTTTTCTGTCACCATCATCTCCGTTAAGACCTACTAATGTAAATCCGTTATTTGTAGCTGATGCTGTATCTTCCAATTCATAATAATCATATTCCATGGCACCCTGAAGGTCATTTGTCACCTTAAGCATATCGCCATATGAAAGGTATACATATCCATCAAGATTGTCATCATTATAATCTGTTATTGCATTGCCGTTAGAGTCTGTCTGTTTGCCTGTGCTGTTACCATATCTGGTAGTTTTTACAGTCAGCATTTCATCATATTCCAGCCCCATATATATAACGTCATATTCTGCTATAAGGTCATCATTTAACGAGTTAAATGCGTTAGTCGAAAGACAGGTTACCTTTACGTAATCCTCATAATTATTGGCAGTCCAGCCCGAAACATCATATCCCATAGCCGCTGCTAATTCTTTTACATTATTAAAGTTATCATATTTAAACTGATTACATGGCTCTATCTCAAGTATACTTAATGGATTATATTCGGTTAAAACAGGATTATATACAGATGGATTTACACCCAAAAGATATCTTATAATCTCTGTTACTTTTACGTTTGAGACATCTCCTATTCTTTCTGCCGTAAATCCAATTTTTTCCTCATTTTGTGCATAAACTGCATTATAATTAGACGGTATAAGCACACCGTTACCATCATAAATCCAGAAATGGTCAGTAAGATACTTTGACATATTAGGACTGTACATACTATAGACTCCTACATCTATACCGTTTCTGTCGTTGATGTCACTGTAATAATGCTTAAATATACTTTCCGGAGTTCCGTTATTGTAATAATCTTTATAATACTCTTCTTCTCCCAGATGGTAATCTTCAAAATAATAATAAAGACTACTGTCAGAATATACATCAAGTGTCATCTTTTCTGTTAATATTCCGCTGTTTTTAAACTTAAGTTCTGATGTTCTTACACCTAACTGATTATATACAGGGGTGTTATCATCATAAACAAAACCTTCTTTAATATCAGCATATTTAGCAAGACCATCTCCGCCACCGATTAATCTTTCAAGAACCATAAACTTATATATATTAGCATCATTATATGTTCCTGATAACTGGTCAAATTTCTTGTTATCCATAATGACAGGTGTCTTAATCGTTACATCTTCTCCATTTATGGAAAAAGTTCTTCCTTCAAGGCACACTTCCATAAGAGTGCTTGCTGCTTCCCAGCTTGCATCTCTTGAAACAAGGGTTTTATCTCCTACTGTAATTGTCTGTCTGTCTGCAAATAATGCAGGATTTTCCATTAACTGTTCAGTTATATTTTCATATGTAGCATAACTTATGTCTTCTGCAGTTACCTGGTTGCCTGCCATATCGTAACAATTTGTTCCCGACGTTCCCTTCCAGTTATTATAGCTTGATAATGTCTGGTCATCATGTCTGCCTGTAGAAACAACTATAAAATCTGCCTCTCTTATCATTTCTTCAGTAAGGTCATTTGCCTCGCACACATTAACTTTTAGGCAATCTCTTAATTCATATGCATAATCAGGCATAACCTGTTTAAAGAATAACTGTAACGATTCTAACATATAGCTACTCTCGTTTTTGCAATACATAACACGATAACCAAAGTTAGACATTTCCATAAGCTGTGTAAACTTATATACTGCATTATTCTTATAATTCCTGTCATTCTCAAGAAGATACTCATTGTATCCTTTGTACACTTCTTCATTTTCAACATAATGATAGAATTCTCCCAATCCAATGTACGGAACAACTTCAAGAATAGTAAACTCCTTATCATTAGTGTCATCTTCATCATTATTTACAGTGTTCATATACTGTAAAATATAATTTATGTAATTGCTTGTTTCCGGAGTAACCTCCGCATGAACATTTGCACCATCGTCATTTCCCATAAATGTGGATATAACCACTGACATAACAAGAACGAGCGCAATCAGAACAGAACACATCTTAAAGGATCTGCTCTTCAACGAATTCTTTATTTTGTTCTTTAATATTTTTAACTCAGTTCTCATCTTTTTCCCTCTTTGTTTTATTAATGAATAACTTTATCTATTCCTCCGGCATAACACCATCATAACAATTGCTTATTTCATTTCTTATCTTGATTGTTAAAGCCGCTGCCTTTTCATTATCTTCATTTTTCAGAACATACTCTGCTCTTACAACTATAGGATTAACGTATATTTCACCTGCATTTCCGCCGGCTTCATCTGTTATGCGTTCTATTGAACTCTCTGAAATCTTAATGTTAAATTCATCAACATAAGAAGACAAAAGATTTCCTTCATTTAATTGGGATACATCTGAACAATACTCTTTAGAAATGTAAAGTTTTGTTCCGGAAAATACTATTGTTCTTTCAACTCCCGTTGGTTCAATCCAGCAATTGCTGTCATGATTTGCCCTTCCGGTATAGACAAATATTTCCCCTTTAACCGTATCCCTATATATGGTAAATTCGTTTGCTTCCATAATACTTTGTTCAAGCTGTCCCGCAACAAACTGCGACTCACCGATTAGGTCAGCAACAGTCGATTGTTTTCTAAAGATTGAAACTCCCTGAGTTAAAGCTGAACTTAACAGTACAAGTACTATTCCGGCAATTGCCAGAGATACTATAATTTCCACAAAGGATATACCCTCATTTTCAGTTTTAATAAAAGTAATTAAACGTTTCATCAATCCACCACTTTACCTGTAACATAGTATATTTTTACATTTTTATTTGTCAGATTATTATATGTAATTTCAATATTTCCATAAGAGGATTCATATTCCCCGGCGCTATCGTATTTAACAATATCACCAAGCTTTATTTTATTAACTCCTCCCGTTGAAGGTTTAAGATATATTTTAAGGGGTGTGCTTTCATCTATATATATATCTGAGCTTTCATTTTCGTCCTTAAAATATATATCTATATACTTTCCAAGCTCAACAACATCTCCGTCTGCCACATCTAATCCGGTGACCGCATCGCGGCAATAGACTCCCGCATAGTACATCCCCTTGTCATTTTTATATATTTCCATACGCCACTCGCCGTTTTTAGACATAGTATAAGTCTTAAGTTTGTCATAAGCTGTCATTATATTTCTGCCTGCTTTTGATACATCGGCATTTTTAACCACTGCCCATGAAGTCATTCCGACGCCTACCATTATTGCTATAATTGCAAGAACTGCCATAATTTCAACAAGTGTTATTCCGTCATTATTAAGTTTTAGTCTTTTCAAAGCATTAAACTTATTCCTCATTTTTTCTCCAGTTAGATATTTTTACTATTTCTGAATAAATGACGTCATCTATGGATTCTCCTTCAGCCACATTGACATCTTTAAATGCATAAAGATATTTTACTATATTTTCATATCTTGGTATCATATTAAGCTCACAGTTGGAAATCTTGGCATCATCATTTACTATCTTAACATTTCCCTGTGTTATTATTATTCCTGTAAATTCCTTACCGTTTATGGTTACGTCACCTGTAGCAAGTATTATTCCGCGGGTAACGGTACTTTCTACATTAACCGAACCGTCAACTGCCGTTACAAGAGAACCGCTTACACTTACACACTCAGTGTTATATCCGCGTCTCTTTATTTCATCAAAATCGACTATATTGTTGGCCGGTGTTGTATTAAGGTCCGTATTGGTTACAGTGTATGTTTCACCCTTATAATCAAATACCGAACATGGGTCGCATACTATAAATTCCTTATCATTCTTCTCATTTTGAATATCAAGACAAAGATGAGAAATGATTTCAAATCTGTTACCGAAATTCAATGATGAAAGTGCAAAATTATCAAGACCACTGATATTAACTGACGGATCATTATAAGTATAATCTCCTCCTGTTAAAAATCCTGCATAGTTTGAGCCATCTGTAAAACTGTTATTTGTTCCTGTAAGTGTTTCAACGATATTATTACCTGTGCTTACTTCAAAAACAGCGCCTGAAGACATTATTGTGGCTCCATTCTTTATACTCAGTTTTCCTTCATCATCTAACATATTTACCAGATTTGTATTAACAATATTTTTAAGTGCGCCTCTTTCTTCCTTCTGTGCAACAGTTGCATCAGGATACAATTTGTCAAAGTAGCTGTCACTTATAATTGTCATAAAATACTTGGCAGATGCTGCCTTTGACTCAAAGTTGAGATACACATAATATGAACCCTTTGATTCTACATATTTGATAATATATGGCTGTTCCTCATTAAGAAGATCATATGCATAAAATCTTCTTTCAAGTCTGTCTATATCTATAGGAATGATAGCGTTATCTTCGGAAATCTTCATCCAATCTTCATAAGACATAGGATTCTGTACAGGTTCACCGTCAACACCTTCACCTAAGATATATTGGTCTACCATCATATATATTTCCTGATTACCTTTTACTGACAGTGATTCACCTGTCATATAGGCATTTTCAGCTGCATCTCCAAAGTTAATGTATGCATGACCGCCTATTAATATATTGGTTGCTTCAAGAGAAAGAGATGACTTTTTACCATTTACAATAATTGCACTGCTCTTATCATGCTCTTTTCCTTCAAGTGCACTATATCCTTCATAGCTGTATCCATAATACTTTCCGGCTATGGTTGCGTTACTGTTCATTCCGTTGATATTTAAATCATCCTTTATGTATGTATTGGAATCATCATCAATATCAAGCGTCGGACCTGTTGTACCTGTTGTAGTACTAAGAGTTATATTTTCACACCAGATATCACATCCTTTTATATAAAGAGCTGATGCAAGTCCGTTAACTACATTCATGCCGTCGCTTATAACATTAATATCATTTCCGCTTACTACATTTACGGCTCCGTTACCATTTACCGTAACCTTTGAACCATTATATATATTTATATCTCTTCCTGCCAAAATATTGTTTTCGACAGAAATTTTATTTCCTTCAAAATTAATGTTGCCGTCTGCAATAAGAGCATACTCGGCAAATGCTGAAAGCTTACCTTTCTCACCCTGGAAACCAATCTTTATGTCAGGATATTTCACTGAAACATCTACCGTTACATTAGAAAAATACCCTTCCTCTGTACAATACTTTATAACCACATCTTCAAAAATTATGGAATATACGTCATCACCTGACATATTTTTCTTTACCATTGAAACACCTGATATGGAATCAATGTATGCAGCATCCGGATTAGTAAGAAAATCACCAAGATATTGTTTTATATGTTCAAGCGTTTCTATATCTTCTTCTCTTGAAGTACCGATTGAAACCGAATCATATCCCACCGATTCCACATCTGTTATAGCATAGAAAACATTGTCAATAAAATGCTCTTTAAGTCGCATATTGGCAACATCATTGTTAACTTCCACAGCAACTGTTATACCGCCTACTGTTGTAATTTCCACAAGTGAAGACGCTACTTCTACATAGGCCGAGCTCATACAATCCATAGTTGTCATTTTAAGACCGGCATTAATTTCATCAACAGCGGCTTCAGCACTGTAAAATGTATTCTTTGATACATTGGCAACCTGTCTCATCGCCAGATTAGTTGACGATGCTGCAAGAATAACAGATGCAATTATCGTAAGGAACGCAATTATCATCATTGTTAAAACTAACGTTGAACCACTATTATTAAGTTTTTTTCTCATAATCTTAATCATAGATTAATTCTCCTTCGTTCCCTCAAATGTTGTTGCTACATCTGTTCCTTCCTCGTCACGGCATATTATTACCGTCATCTTATACAAAGACTCTATCGTCTTTTCACCGGAAGTAATATCTTTACTTGAACCGTACTTATCTGTACTGTTTAAAACATTAGTGCAAAATTCAACATCGCTGTCTATTTCTACATTATCTATTTTCAATGCAGATGTATACCCCAAAGCAGTATCGCTATGTCCTGTTTCCTGCTGTACAAGATATACATCTATCTGTCTTTCATCAGCACTTTCGCCTGAATAATCGTACTCAAAAGAAAACTTATCTGACGCTCCGCATACACTACCCTCAATAGGTATCGTGGTATAAGTGTCAAATGTACTGTAACATATATATACAGGCGGTGTTTCTTCGCTTCCCTCTAAAGTGTATGTTTCTATAATCTTTCTGCCCGGCTCATAAGTTGATGTATGCCCGTTAACCGGGTTAGTATATGTATAAGTTATATCCAGGTAGCAGTCCATAAAATAGTAATTTACAAAGTTTTCTGTTATAGACTCACATTCAAGTGAAACGACTGTTTCCTTTGTAACATACTGTCTTTCAGATTCACTGATTCCAAACTTCGAGAGAACTTCATTGTCATATCTGACAATATCACTTTTAAGCACTATAGGTCCATGTACCGAATCTGTATATAAATCTGATAAATCCGGTATCTTATAATCATTAATTCCCGGTATATTTTCTTCTATATTATCCTTATATTCACCGGGATCAAGTATAACTGTAACATAGTATCTTCTGCTGTCAGCTTCCTTGAAATAATTTATGCCTTCTTCCGAACCTATATTTCTAAATACAAGTCTGCCTGTAGCCGCATTAGTTTCCGGACTAAGTTCCTCTTCCGGCTCACCATACTTTTCTATCAACTGCTCCATAGTCATCGCTTTAAATGACTCTGACACGTTCTGTGCGATAAATGTTGCATTCTGCACATTCCATGCACGTATGTTAAGTCTTATACTCAAAATAAAACTTGCAATAAGTGGCACAATAGCCAGACCAATTATTGCGATGGTTACAAGAACTTCCACAAGACTAAAGCCCTTTTTATTAAGTTTTCTGCTTATTATCTTACGGAAGTTTCCCATAATACACCTCTAAAATCAATTAATATACAGATATATCTCCTTCTTTTGAATAAAGAGTAAACCTTGGACTGTATTCATCTTCATTTACTACTTTGATATTGAGTTTCATATCTGTTTCATTTACAATCGTTACCTTAGCACCGCTTAAATCCTTAGCATCGATTCTTTCGCTGCTTATAACAAGTAAGTCAAGAGTGTTGCCCGGATCGTATTCTGCGCCCAAATCATAATTTGCCGCAGGATAGAATTTGTCACCAAGCTTATACTGAACACGATAACTTCCGGCTTCACCTGTTACCTTTATATACACTTCTTCAGTCTTATTGCTGTTAGTTGTAAGTAAAGTATTGTCATCATATCTGATACCCATCACTACAGAATCAACATCTGATGTTTCAGGACTTAAAATCATATACATATCATAATCATATACGATATTGGCACCATCTGTTTCATCATACAATCCGTTTCCAGGAGAAAATGTTGATGAACTGAAGATATTGTCTGTTCCCACAGGAATTGTCGGTACACTTACGTTCCCAAACTCTCTTTCTCCTACTATTGCATACTGTGTAATAGTTATTGAGCCTGCCACAATTCTTGATTCGTTTCTGTATGTACATGAAACTGCATCTACAGAATATGTTTCTTCAAAATCCTCAATATAGTCTATAAATGCCTTAAACTCTTCGTATGTCCCTTCATATGTAAGGATTACTCTTGTTTCATAACCCTTCATATCAGTAGCAAGCTTATATCTTGTATCGCTCGGATTAGAAGAGTTGTATTTTCCAAAGTTATATGTATTTTCCGTAGCCTGAAGGTTTACCTGTGAAAACCATAACCCTGTCTTTCTTTCTGCATTTGTTAAGAACATGATAATATATTCCTGTGTACAACCCGCAGGATATTCGGCAAGAATACCGTCATAAAGAAGTTTATACTTTTCAGTATCTGCAGTATAACTGTCAAGCTTGGAATACTTTTTCTGAAGATCCATATACTTGGCATTTTCCGTAGTATACTCTCTGCTTAATTCGTCTGTAGCATTTACGATATTTCTGTACCCAAAGTAAAATGACAAAAATACGATAATAACTATTCCGAGAAGATATAATAATTTTTTGTCTCTATCACTTATTTTCATTATTCTGCCTCCTCTTCCGTTACTTCTTCTACATATCCGGTAATAACATATTTGATGGTAAATGTTACTGCGGATATATTATCCTCTGTCATTGTTTCCGACATTGTCGATACAACAACGTCACTTGTATATGAAAGTCCTTTAAGTTCAAGTATAAATCTTGCAACAGATTCCTTTGAACTTGTAACACCTGTAACTGTAACGCTTCCGTTGTCAATACTCATAACCTTAACGGACATATCAGTCGGCATCACTGCTTCCATATCTTCTATATACTTACTTAATGTTTCGTTGTTATTTACTGAACCGCTATGGAATTTCTGCATATCATCATAAGCATCTTTGTATGCATAATATTCATCAACTATCTTCTGAACATACTCATATCTCTTTATGCCACGCTTAACCATATCAAGCCTGAGTTTTTCCGCAAGATATGCCGGTAACGGTGCCACTATTAATATAACCGAAACCAGGATTGAAAGAAGGAATGCAAGTCTTATAAACTTCATATTGCTTCTCTTCTTTTCCTTAGACTCTTCACTCTTTGGAATAAATCTGCAAGGATTCAATACCGCACCTATATTTAATGCATACTTTGAAACATTGCTGTGAATAAGATTGCTTCCCACAGCTACATTTACAAGATTGGTAATCTGCTTGGTATTGATTCTCAGTTCTCCTGAACAAAGTGTCTCCATACCCATAATTTCAATACTTTCGCCTGTAAGAACTGCTTCCTCTATAGCTTCGTCAGGATACTTTGTATTGTAATAATCTATAATTCTGTTTATGTTTCCGATTAAAGTTTTTAAAGAATCTGTAATTTCATCTTCACCAAATGTTCCCTGGATAAGTCTTTCATTTGCAAGTAAAGTATGGGCTTCCTTTTCACTTACTTCCCTTGCAACTCTTACTGCACTTACTACCTGTTCCTTACCGTAAGGAATTATTCTCTGTATTCTTAAAAATCCTTCTTTAAAAACAGAAACGATTGAATATTCTCTTTCAATATGTACTACGAGAGTTACTAAATTGCCTAACTGTCTTGTCACAAGCTGTGATGAACTGTTTCCGGCATAGTCTACAGAAACAACCTGAAGTCCAAGAATTTCTGCCAGTTCATAGTAAGCTGCAACCATACCTTCCGGTGCTGCATATACTATAAGACTGAGGCGTCTCTCGCCTTCCTCGCTCTTTACTTCGCCCTTTTTAGTATAAGTAATAAGATATTCATCTACATTGACAGGGAAATACTCTGTTGCATTAGTATTTATAACGTCTGAAATCTTATTATCTTTAACATATGGTATAATTGCATCTCTCGATGCAATTCTTGTAGAATAAAGCGTGAATGCAATATTCTTTGCCTTTATTCCGCCTGTCTTTATGGAAGTCTTTATAACTCTTCCCAATTCTTCCACGTTTCTTATATAACCATCTTCAAATGTTCCCTGTGGTGTATCCACAATCATTGTATTAAGAACTTTTACACTGTTCTTGCTACTTGTCAGTTCACACAACTTTATGTATGCATCACTTATAGTAATGGATAATACTCGATTTGCCATAGTAATCATTTCCTCGCTTCTTAGTAATTTATAGAAATATGAAAAATGTATTTAACTATCTTAAAATTCACGCAATTAACCTGCCCGCATGGCCTGTATATGTATGCACCCATATAACACCTAAGGAATAGCGCAAAATACGCTATTCCCTGATGTTTCATACTTATACCTTTAATATGTCCCGGTGAAATTCCCACATCGGGATTACCACCGCAGACAGATTAATCCGGTGATTAAAATCATTATGGAGCTGGTGCTGCAGGAATTGCTGGCTGAGCTCCTGATGTTGAAAGAACCTTTTCATCCTTTGTACCTGCAAATGCATCAACTGAATCGCTTGCAGAATCATAGTATACAACTATATCACCATCTGCTTCAACACAAACCTTTAATGTAAGGTCTTTCGCACATGTACACTTTGCAGCTGTGCTGTTTGGAAGACTTTCTGTAATTATAGGATACTTTTCTTCTAACTGAGCAAGAGTATATACACCAGGTGCACATCCCTTTTCATCTGACAAAATAGCAGGTTCAACTACTGATTTAACTTTACCAAGTGTATCAATATCAACACCTTCTCTTGACTTTTCGATGTATGGGATAAATGTAACACCAAGTACACCTACTAAGATTGCCATAATAGCAATAACTACGATAAGTTCTACTAATGAGAAACCTTTTTTGTTTTCTCTGATTCTTTTAAGTAACTTTTTCATATTTCCTCCGTTCCGAAGCATTTCTTTATGTAATACCATTGCATCTCTACGCTCCCACGACTGTAATGGTATATTTATACTAAACACCTTGAGTGGGTGACTCAGGTGTAAGTAACTTATTAATTATCTTATCCGATACTTGTTGTAAGCTGAAGTACCGGTCCGTATATAGCAGCTATGATGATTCCCACCATTCCGGCCATTACTACGATAATAGCAGGCTCCATAAGAGCCATAACCTGACCTGTGGCCGTTTCTACTTCTTCATCATAATAGTTAGCTGCATTTGTAAGCATTTCTTCCATATTACCGGTTTCTTCACCGATAGCAAGCATATGTAAAATCATAGGTGGAAAAAGATTGTTCTTCTTTAAAATATTAGAAAGAACAAGACCTTTCTGAACCTGTATGGCCGCTTCTTCAAGTTCTTCCTTATACAACACATTATCTACTGCCCTCGCTGTAATAGATATGGCATCTATAAGCGGCATACCTGCCGCAAGCAATGTACTTAATGTTCTGGCAAATCTTGCACAAGCTGTTTTCTGAACAAGACTTCCAATTACAGGCAATTTCATCATTATCTGTATAAAGGCCTTTGAGCCTGAGTTACTGTCCTTAATGAACTTAACAACTACTGCTATTACTATTACAACTGCCAGAATAATATACCATCTTGTTGCAACCATATCACTTATCCATATAACCATCCTTGTCATAAATGGTAAATCCATACCCATATCTTCAAAAACAGATACGAAGTTTGGCACTACGAACAGACACATTATAACAAGCACGCCTATGGCAACTACCATAAGTACCATAGGATACATAAGTGCTTTAGTCACAAGACCTTTAAGCTTAGCATCCTTTTCGAAATGAAGCGCCATACGTTCAAGTGAAGTTTCAAGACTACCTGATACCTCACCTGCTTCTATCATATTTACAAGCATTGTAGGAAACACTTCTTTTTCCTTTTTCATGGAATTGCTTAAAGTCTCACCTTTTTGTACATTGTCCCTGACATTATATATGGCTTTTTTCATTTTCTTGTTTTCAGTCTGGTCACCAAGCATACTTAATGCCGTAATAACACTTACGCCGGCTTTTATGATACTTGTAAACTGGCGACAGAAAACACTTAAATCTCTGGACTTGACCTTTCCGCCGATATTAATATTAATATCTTTGTTGAAGCTGCTTGCCTCAGCTATCTCAAGAACTGTGGCTCCGTCAGATTTAAGCTGGCTCATTGCCATATTTTTATCAGTGGCTTCTATGTTTCCTCTTTTTGTTTTACCTTCTTTTGTAAGAAGAGAATATGTATATGTTGGCATTTTTTAAGCCTCCTTACACCTTATATATAATTATTCAGCTTTTTTTCAAAAGCTGCTCTGTCCTGAGCATACTCAAGAGCACTATACATGCTGATTTCTCCCATATTATACAAATCATAAAGAGAATCATCCATCGTCTGCATACCATGTTTTTTACCGGTCTGCAATACGGTCGGTATCTGGAACGTCTTTCCTTCCCTGATAAGGTTCTTAATAGCCGGATTGGCATGCATAACTTCAAATGCTGCAACTCTTCGCTGATTATCTGCTGTCGGAATAAGCAACTGCGAAATTACCGACTCCAATACCATAGACAACTGAATTCTTATCTGCTGTTGCTGGTGTGGCGGGAAAACATCTATAATTCTGTCAATAGTACTTGCCGCACCAATTGTATGCAAAGTAGAAAATACAAGATGACCTGTTTCGGCAGCAGTTATGGCTGTAGAAATTGTCTCAAGGTCTCTCATTTCTCCAACAAGAATAACGTCCGGGTCTTCTCTGAGCGCCGCACGCAATGCATTGCTGTAAGACTGTGTGTCTATTCCTATTTCTCTCTGGTTAACCGTGGATAACTTGTGGTTGTGAAGATATTCTATAGGATCTTCCAATGTAATAACATGACTTGCCGTAGTCTCATTAATTCTGTCTATAAGAGAAGCCAGTGTGGTTGACTTACCGCTTCCCGTAGGTCCTGTCACAAGAACAAGTCCTCTCTTCTTTTCAGACAAATCAATTACACTCTTAGGTATTCCAAGTTCCTCAGGTCTTGGGACTTCTGTCCCTACAAGTCGGAGTACTGCTGACATAGAGCCTCTCTGTTTAAATACATTTACTCTGTATCGTCCAACCTGCGGAATGGAAAATGAAAAGTCAACTTCACCTTTTTCTTCCAAGACAGCTAACTGTCTCGGATACATAATAGGCTTAAGTATCGCTTCCGTATCTTCAGGTGTGAGTCTTGGATAATCCAAACTTTCCAGTTTTCCGTTCACTCTTACTTTTGGGGGTATAGCTACAGTAATGTGAACATCCGAGGCTTTTTTAAATTTTGCAATTCCGAGAAGTTCTTCTATTGTTATTACCATCTTTTTCTCCCTAACATTATGTTTTATGCTTCAAATGTTGCTCTTATAAGTTCATTTACAGATGTTACACCTTCAAGGACATACTTAGATGCTGATTTTCTTAAAGTATTCATTCCTTCCTCTTCGGCAACTTTTTGTATTTCATCAGATGTGGCATTTATTGCAACCATTCTCTTAACCCTCGGTGTCATATTCATAATTTCATATATACCTACTCGGTTATGATAGCCTGTATTACCACATAATGGGCAACCGCATGGTTCATAAATTGTTACATCTGCATTTTCATCTAATCCTAAAAGTTTCTTATCTGTATAGTCAGCTTTCTTTGGCTTCTTGCATGAATCGCAAAGTCTTCTGACAAGTCGTTGTGCGATTATACCAACAAGCGAGTCCGCAAGCAGATATGACTCAACACCCATATCAGTAAGTCGTCCAACTGCACTTGCAGTACTGTTTGTGTGAAGCGTACTTACAACAAGATGACCTGTAATAGATGCCTTAACGGCAATTTCTGCTGTCTCAGAGTCTCGAATTTCACCTATCATAATAATATCCGGGTCCTGTCTGAGTATGGAACGAAGCGCATTGGCAAATGTCAATCCTGCTTTTTCATTAACCTGAACCTGATTAACACCTTCTATATTAGCTTCTACAGGGTCTTCTACGGTGATAATGTTTACATATTCCGTACTAAGTTCGTTAAGGGCCGTATAAAGAGTAGTTGACTTACCACTTCCCGTAGGTCCCGTTACAAGTATAATACCATGAGGATTCTTAAGAATATGATCAAATAACACCATATCTTCCGGTCTGAGACCAAGATCCTTTTTATCTTTCTTAAATGCTGACTTTGATGCAAGACGCATAACTATCTTCTCACCAAATACTGTCGGAAGGGCAGATACACGGATATCATATTCCTGATGTTCAATATCTATGGTAATACGACCATCCTGTGGTTTTCTCTTCTCTGAAATATCCATTCCCGAAAGAACCTTGACTCTGGCAACAATGGCTGCGAGCAGAGTCTTTTCATATGTAATGATTTCTCTAAGCGTTCCGTCTACACGAAATCTAACCTTTACATCATATTCAAAAGGTTCAATATGTATATCACTGGCTCTTTCTCTGACTGCCTGTTCTATAATACCTTTTACAAGAAGAACAATCGGAGAATTTTCTATATCCTCTTTTCTTCCTGTATCTTCCTCGTCCTGTTCATAGGCTTCCTGTTCCTTTCGGTACATCTCAGCCATTGCAATTGCCTGTTCTTTTCCATAATGTCTGTCAATCATGGAATTAATCTGACCTCTTGTGGCAAGAACAGGTACAACGTTCATACCTGTTATAATAGATATATCATCCATCGCCACATAGTTCATAGGATCAACCATGGCAACCTTTACCGCATTCGCCTGCTCTGTATCCAGGGCAAATGGTATAATACAGTATCTTCTTGCTATATTTTCATTTATAAGATGAACAATCTTTTCATCAAAATCAACTTTTCTTAAGTCAGCCGACTCGATGCCCAAATGCTCACAAAGCAAACTGTCAATTTGTTCCTGGGTAACAATATTTAAATTTACAAATATTTCGCCAAGCATCAGCGACTTATCATTTCTTCTCTGTTCTTCCAGTGCCTGCTCAAGCTGTTCCTGAGTAACAAGTCCTCTTTGAATTAATATATCACCCAAACGGATTTTTTTTCTAAATGTCGGCATAACTTCCTCCATATATTACAATACATAATTTCTTATAGTTTTTTGAAAGTACATTATATCATATTTATACTGTATAAGTCAATTTTTCCCTTGTGTTTTTCACGTTTTTATCTATTATTTTTATGATTTCCACATATTTCTCAGAAGTTCTATCTCTTTCTGATATCCTTCTATCTCATTCGGGGTCTCAAGATTGAACGGTATTCCCTGTAATTTCGGATGATTTATTACATTAACCAAGGCAGTCAAACCTATATTGCCCTGACCGATACATTCATGTCTGTCCTTATGACTGTCAAAAGGATTTTTACTGTCATTCAAATGAATAGCCTTAAGTCTGTCAAGACCAATTACATCATCGAATTCTTTTATTACATTATCAAGGTTACCTACTATGTCATATCCTCCGTCCCACACATGACAGGTATCAAGACACACGCCTAATTTGTCTTTGAGCTCTACTTTATCGATAATTCTTCTTAACTCTTCAAAGTTACGACCCACTTCACTGCCTTTTCCTGCCATGGTTTCAAGAAGAACCGTTGTGGTCTGTTCCTTTGTAAGAACTTCATTTAAAAGTTCGGCGATAAGTTCAATTCCCACATCAACGCCCTGTTTTACATGGCTTCCCGGATGGAAATTATATACATTACCCGGAACATATTCCATTCTTTTCAAATCGTCAATCATTGTTTCCTTCGCGAAGTTTCTTATACCGGCATCAGCTGCACAGGCATTAAGTGTATATGGTGCATGGGCAACTATAGTTCCGATACCGGTCTCTTTCGCATACTTCAAATATTCTTCCACGTCTTTTTCATCTATTGGCTTTGCCGCTCCGCCTCTCGGATTTCTTGTAAAAAACTGAAATGTGTTGGCGCCTATGGCGACTGCCTGTTTTCCCATTGCAAGAAATCCCTTTGATGCTGATAAATGGCATCCTAAATACAATTTATTCATAACATTCGACCTTTCCAAGTAATTCTCTTTATTTTCACCTACAGCGTATTACATTCTTACAAGCCTGCTAAATACTTCACCGCGTTCTTCAAAGTTCTTAAAATAACCATAACTTGCTGCTGCAGGCGACATCACACATGCTTCCCCTGACACTGTTACTTCTTTAGCTTTCTTAACAGCCTCTTCAAGGTTATCTACTACAACAATACCTGACCTGCACATATTTTTCTTACTCATTTCATCATAAATGCGTTTTCCCGTTTCATACATAAGTATTATATTTTTCACGGGACGACTGCTTAAGAACTCTTCCAGGTCATCATATACAATACCTCTGTCCATTCCTCCTACAAGAATAGTCTGAACATTTTTCACGCTTTTCACAGCCTGAATAGTTGTCTCACCTATAGTTGAAATAGAATCATCATAATATCTCACACCTGCTTCTTCGTAAACAAGCTGAAGCCTGTGTGGAAGAGGATTGTAACTTATAAGAGCTTTTATAAAATCATTTTCGCCAACACTGAATTCTCTGATAATCTCATGAACAAGTGCAACATTAAAAAGATTGTGCTTTCCCAGAAGCTTTATATCTTCTGTAGGAATCTTCAAATTCTCCACTTCTTCACATGAGATAGGAACTATATCCGGCATTTCTCCCGTAAGAAATTCTTCTTTTTCAGGCACTATATCATCCTTACAGAAGAACTTATCTCCCTGCTTACAATATGCATATATATGTTTTTTTGCTGCTATATACTTCTCAAAAGTTCCATAATGATCAAGATGTTCTTCGTAAAGATTTATAAGCACTGACCACTTTGGCGAAACTGTCATATATTCAAGCTGATGACACGACAGTTCAACTACTGCCAACATTTCGTCATCTGCTGACATATCTTCTGCCAGCTCAAACACAGGGATTCCTATGTTTCCGCCAAGACAGACTTTATGACCACTTTCCCTAAGTATGTGATGCAAAAGTGTAACTGTAGTACTTTTACCTTTCGTACCGGTTATACCGATTATGCGTTCTCTGTAAGCCTCCGTAAATTCCTGAGTCTGTGATGTTATAATACACTTATAACTGTCATATTCTCTTTCAAGAACTATCCCCGGGCTTTTAAATACCACATCATAGTCATCTAAAGTCTTTTGATAGTCATCTCCGCATATATATCTGCATCCCGCTTCTTTTGCTGTTTCCGACACATCAATTTTGTCTGCAATTGTTATGCAGTCTGCCAGTCCTGCTTTTTGTAAAATGGCAAGTGTGCTCTTACCTTCACGGCCAAAACCCAATATTACTATACTTTTACCTGTATATTTTTCTTTCAATCTGTCAATCATAGCCTTGCCTTCCTTACTTCAAAACGCCTGCCAATATACATTGTTCTTTAAGTACCTTATCAAATTCTTCCGGCAGAAGATTATTTTCATCATAATATCTGTTTAATTTATTACCTTCACGCATATAACTGTCATACAGACCTGTCTTCCTGTAATACTTAAGAAGAGTCGGAAGTTCAATGCCCATTGTATCCATTTTGTTAATTGTAAGCACAAGACTTAAATTTATCTCATCTCTGCTGCCTACACATTCAAAAGGTTTCTCGTCAACAAGACCGATAAGCTTCTTAAAATCCTCCTCCATAGATACGTCATCAAGCATATTGGTACCAAATATATCTACTACATCATCATAGAACATAAATGGTGAAAGGATGATAAATACAAACAGACACTTCGGACAATGACCGCACCAGATATCCTGCTTGCTTCCTGCATTACAACTTCTAAATGCCTTATGATACTCTTTATAGCCTGCAAAAAGTCCGGCTATCTGAAACTCACTAAGAGGTCTTAACATACTGAAATAATGTATGCCTGAACCAATATATTTCTTCTCATATTCATTAAAATCAAGTTCGAACTTAAAGCTCTTAGAATACTGATGATTTACAGTACTGCCCTTTACGGTACTTTCGTTGGCACTCGACTCATTGGAAAGTGCCACAAAGCTTTGTCCGTTAAGATATGCTGCCATTATTGACGAAAATGCCACAATTGCCGAGAATGGTGTATGTCCGTTAAGATAGCCTTCTTTGTTAAGTCTTAACATCTCTTTATCCAATGTTCTTCCTGCAACTACCGGTTCTTCAAAGCCTGCTATTCTTGCCGTATTTTCCGTAGCACCTCTCGGATTAATGATGTAAGCATTCATTTCATATCCTGTATTCTTAATAATTTCCATAGATACTACCGAATCCTTGCCACCACCTACAGGAACAAGAACTTTTCTGTCTGCCTCAACAGGTTTATCTTCTCCTGCAATCGCTTTTCCCGTAGATATAATATTCATAAATCCATCCGGATCAAGTTCTATACCATTTGTATAAAAAAACTCTCCCAGTCCGTTAAAATACTGGTCTTTCCACCACTTTATCTGACATTCATCAAGACTGCCCGCTTCTACTATTACCTCTTTCGGACACGCAATTTTCCAGTAGCTTACAAGTTCAACCATACCAAGAGAAAATACCATAGTTTCAAATGTCTTATTGGCTATATTGACACCTGTATTTTTAAATGTCCACTGTGGTGCAAAATCAGCCAGACCGTCGATGGAAAAGTTGTATGTTATCTTTATATTTTCATCGGTAACCGCTATATCATATGACTTGTATGTAAATGTTTTATATAATTTTCTGAACTTATCGTACTTATTCATTATCCACCAGCTTTCTCAGGAATTCCCTGAATTGTTCTTTAACTTCCTTAGGTTCTGTTATCTGTGCTTTGCCTTCCAAGCCACATAACCACCCAAAAAACTGACTGCTGACACATACATTAATATGTGTTCTAAAATGATTATCATCAACCTTCACCATCGGAATATCTGTTCCGTACCGGTCAAGCATTACACCCGCAAGACTGTTATCCATAAGAAGTGTAACATTTTCTATCTTTCCGCCGTACATGGAAAAGTTTACATTGGTATACTGTGCAGGATTTATTTTCTTAGATTCCACGGCTCCGGTTCTTGGTATATCATTTATTTTTAATGACTTAATTTTATCCACCCTATAATGTTTCATTATACTACTTTCATCATCAAAGGCCACAAGGTAATAATTTCCATCATTCCACATAAGAAGCCACGGACTAACCACATATTTCTTTCCGTTTCTTTTGGCTACAAGCTTTTTATCTACAGACCATTCCATGTAGTTAAATTCGATTTTACAATTATGACGCATTGCCTTGTGTATATCATCAACAATATAATATATACTTTCGTTAAAGGATTTTGCTCTTCCTGCAACATATACCTGTCTTTGCAGCTGTCCTGCATCATACTTACTTGCTTTTTTCTCAAGCTTTAAAATAAGCTCTCTTGACTTGCTTTCCGTAATAAACTTCGCTGATGCAACAGCGTCTACAAGCATTTTAAGCTCTGCAAGTTCAAAGTCTCTGCTTCCCACAAAATATCCTGTATTCCCTTTGCCTTTATTAAGGATAATATCAATCCCGTATGTTCTTAATGTCTCAACATCGTCATATATACTTTTTCGTTCTGCATTGATTCCGTTTGACGCCAGATAATCCAATATATTTTTCATAGATACAGGATGTTCTTCATCAGTATTTTCAAGTAAATAATCCATAAGAAGTATGAGTTTCATCTTCTGATTTGCTGATTTTGCCATTTTTTATAATCCTTTCGTTTACATATTTAACTTACAAACTACTTAACAAGTACATCTGACTTATCAATTAATCTGACGGGATGATATGACATTTTTGATGTTCTAAGTCCCGGGTCTCCCATATCATCTTCCCTGTTTATATATTCTATGCCTTCTCTTACATAATGTTTTGCAAAACATTGAACTATCATCTGATATGCGCCATGATAAGATATATCTGCCTTTTCAATGTGTATATAAAGTGTATCATCTACTATCTCGCCTACAGACATAGCCATAATATTACCATCAACCCGTAAAAATCCGCCAAACAGGCCATACTGTTTAAAATTATCCATAAATTCAAGAATTTTTCCTGCTTCTTCATCGTATGAATCCGCATCTTTTTTATAGGTATTAAAATAATTAACAAAGAATTCTCTTACCTCGTGGAGATTATCTTCAGTTATTTCCTCAAATGTGTAATTTTCATACAACTTCTTAAACTTATTAATATGATTTCTCTGTCCTGAATATCTTCTTCCTGCAAATTCTGCCATATCAATACTGTTATAAACATAATCTGCCTTATCACGTTCCACTCTCACTTCAAAGTCTGTAAATACTTTCTCTACATATTTCATTTCAATATCTGTTACAGAACACAATATAAGGGGACGACCAATTTCACTGCAATGTTCTTTCAGTGTCAAAAGTGCCTTTTCCTTATTCTCTGCAAGCGGGAAACAATACCCTTCCATACCATCCGACATATCTACTTTAAAGAACAGCATGTCCTCTTTATGCGCATAAGATACACCATAATAATCTCTCCAGATAAAAGTCCCTCCTATGGTACAGTCGCAATTATTATCCAATTTATATTTTATATATTCGTTCAATAACGGAATATGTTTTAATTCCAACTTTTCAAATTGTAACATTACTTCTCCTAAGTTCTCCCTTATAATACCATTTCTAATTATTATATCACAAAGTCCATTTTTTTACACTATTATATTTAATATGTCAAAAACAAAAGAGACTGCCGGCACGCAGTCTCTTTTTAGGAAGCATATCTCTATTCATTTTTTACTAAGAGGTAATAGCTGTTTGCTATTATGTGGTTAGTTTACACTAACTTTCGTTAGTTGTCAACCACTTTTTTTAAAAATAATAGAAATTTCTTTTCTATTATTTCCATAATCATTCTTTTTATTCATTCGTAACTTCAAAAATAAAAAATTTGATAATTATTCTTTTTTATGGTATAATCTTACATTATAGTTTTGAATCGGTATAAACATATATATTATTTTAACCAGTTATAGAAAGGATTTTGTATAATGCATAAAAACGAATCATCTGAGAATTATTTAGAAACAATACTTATGCTTAGTGAAACCCTTCCTGTTGTACGTGCCATAGATATAGCCACGGAAACAGGATATAAAAAGTCCAGTGTCAGTGTTGCAATGAAGCATCTCCGTGAAAGCGGACATATCACCGTAAACAATTCAGGCTTTATATATCTTACCGACTCCGGAAAGGCAGTTGCCGAAATGATTTATGAAAGACACAAATTTCTCACTAATCTGCTTGTAAAGCTAGGTGTTGATCCTGAAATCGCATCCGACGATGCCTGCAGAATAGAACATGATATAAGTCCGGAAAGTTTTGATGCTCTAAAAAAGCATTTCGGAGAACATATTTAGTACTATTATTTACAATTACATACTATTAATATAAAAAAGATTTCCCGCAAAACATCGCATAAATGTTTATTACAGGAAATCTTTATTTTTTATCTTTTGTTCAGCATTTCAATTACTCATTAACTACATCTTTGCGAAACTTAGCTGCCTGATCATCAAGTGCTGTTACTACCCGGCCATTTTCATCCATAGCCTCCGTTACAACACCCATATCAGAAACCACTCCGCCTATTTCGCTTGCTGTTGTGGAAATACCCTGTGCACTTTCATCGATAGCGGTAGCAATATCTCTTACAGCAATATTTAACTCTGACATAACTTCTCTTAAATGTTCTGTCTTAGCATTAAAATCATTCATAGCATCATTAATTGTATTGGCATCTTCGCTATACTGTTTACCTGAATCTACATATCCGTCATAGTCAGGAAGAATTGTCTCATTGACATAATCAACGATAATCTTGGAATTCTTTGCAAGTTCATTAACTGCCTGTAATACAATTCCATTAATCTCCTGAATGTTATTGGCTGTCTCACGGCTACTGTCAGCAAGTGCCCTGATTTCATCGGCAACAACAGCAAAACCTTTTCCTGCCTCACCTGCTCTTGCCGCTTCAATAGATGCATTAAGTGCAAGAAGGTTTGTCTGTGTTGATATATTTAATATTTCATTTGTAAGTTCATTTACTCTGTTAACACTCTTGCTGTTACTTATAGCTTCATTTAATGCAGTAAGAATTGTACTCATCATTTCGTTAGTATTATTCTTATTATCAATAGAGTTATTTTCCAGAGTTTCCGCTCTGTCTCTCATCTCACCGGAGTAACCGAGAATCTTATCTGACGTATCTGATATGTAACCCACTTCATCGCTGATAGCAACTACGTGCTGATTTACAGCTTCAATCGTAGCTGAAATTTCTTCCATAGATGCAGCAAGCTCTTCCATAACAGCAGAAACATCTGTTACGCTTTCCCCTGAATTAGCAAGGCTTTCTGAAACTACGTTTGCTGTATTTCTAAGATTTTCAGTATTTTCAACTATTGCTCCTATTACTGTCTCAAGAGACTCGATAAACATATTTATACCTTTTGCAAGCTGACCTACTTCATCCTTAGATTTAACAGGCATTCTCACAGAAAGGTCTGCATGGCCTTCTTCTATTCCCTTAATCATATCATTAAGCTTTGTCGAAAGCTGCTTTATAGGTTTTGTAATTACAAGCATAAAATATAACGAAACCAGTGCTATAAACACTACAGCAACAACCAGTACAACAAGAATGAAAATCTGAATAAATGTAAGCTGATTTTTCTGTCCGCCTACTGCATTGTCAATATTATTATCCTGCAATTCATAAAGCTTATCAAGATACTGTTCTATAGTCTGCGACTGAAACATAAGGTCCCCGTTAGCCTTTGCAATAGCTTCATCCTTCTTATCTGATTCACAAAGTGCCAGGATTTCATCTACTGCCTTTTTTAAATCTCCATATGACTTTTCAAATTTTGCAAACTCTTTCTTTTCTTCATCCTTTGTCAGCAACGCTTCATAATTATCCATAGATTTACCTATGTCAGTCATAACAGAATTAATATTGGTCAATATGCTTTTATTTAATGCTTCATCTTCTATAGTACAATACTGAAGAATTAATTTCTGTACTTCCTGAATACTTGTAGAAATATTACTGAATTCACTAATTCCTTCTACATACACATCTGCTATTTTGTTATTATTGTTATTAACGCTCAATGTAGAAATGCCCATAATTACACACATCGCTAATATAAGTATAAAAAGTCCGCCCATAGGCATAACTAACTTAGTATCTAATCTCTTCATCAATATCACACTCCTTTATCATTAGTTAACTACATTAAAGTCAAAATATTCGAAGTCTGCATATCCTCCCAATTCTTTAGTAGCATAATTGTATAAGCCGATTCTGTATCCCATAAAATGGTCAAGAGTGTATAACATCTTAAGATCATCACCTATCTTAGTCCAGT
The DNA here is from genome assembly GCA_015057425.1 of Lachnospiraceae bacterium. Lineage (GTDB taxonomy): Bacteria > Bacillota > Clostridia > Lachnospirales > Lachnospiraceae > SVEL01. The sequence continues at coordinate 114,456 of SVEL01000003.1, read as the reverse complement.
CTTTTCCATTTTCCGAATAATAGAATTCTGCTATATCCCTGCTGTCATCAAAATCAAAGAATACTTTAAGATATACATCTTTTCCATTATAAGGATGCTTTTCTACATCGCCGGTTTTATTCTTCATAGCTATGAAGTTTCCATCCTCTGTCACTTCGATTCCCACTGTACCATAATTGCTCTGAAGTGCCACAAATCCTGCAAAATCACCAATCTTCATACCATCTGTGCATAAATGTGTAACAGCTTCGCACTTAGGACCTACCGTTCTCTGTGTAAGAGTATTTCTTGCATCGAGTATGTTTGTCGCCATCTGAGCCGTAGTAAGTCTTAAATACCCCTGCCTTTCTGTAAATGACCATGCACTGTTGATAGGATTGTGATTCCACTGCCAGTTAAGTGCAAGTTTATTTTCATTGTGATTAAAATCATCACTAATAACGATATCATACTTATCCGACTCTTCAAAAGGACTTTCAAAACTTTCCGGAACCTTGCCGTCTATACCGAATACCGGCCAGTTATCTTCCCATTTCACAGGAAGGATGCAAGGGATTCTGCCTACTGCATCATGATCCTGGAAAAGCATCGAGAACCACTGTCCGTCAGGAGTATCAAAGATAGCACCCTGGGCAACACCCTTATTGTGATAGCCAAGGTCATCATCCATAACTATTTTTCTTTCATATGGTCCAAGTAATTCCTTGGAACGATAGCACACCTCACGACGTCTTGCGTTACCATCTGTAGGCCATTCTATGAAAATAAGATAATAATATCCATTTATCTTGTACGCGTGACACCCTTCGCATCTAAGTCCTATATTTTCCTTTGGTGTAGAGAAAAGAGGCTGGTCGATGCCACCTTCAAGAACACCTGATGCATCAGACTTAAGTTCTGTAATTCTTACATCACCGCAGTTATAGAATATAAATAATCTTCCGTCGTCAAACAATAATGACGGATCATGATAGATACCATCTAATTCGTATCTGTCCCAATCTCCGCTTTCAATATCCTTTGTATAATAAATATATGTTTTTCTCATATCATTACATACAAAGCATGCATAAAACAGCCCGTTATTGTATCTGAGACTTGTAGCCCACTGACCACGGCCATATGTCCACTCACCATTTTTCAGTTCATAATGGTCGTTATCCTCAATTTTGTCATAAATATATGACTGAATGTACCAGTTTGCAAGGTCTGTTGATTTCATAACAGGGCATCCCGGCATAACATGCATCGTTGTACTTACCATATAGTAAGCATCCCCTACTCGCAACACATCAACATCCGGTATATCACTGTAAATAATCGGATTTCTAACAATAGCTTTACTCACTCACTTATTCCTCTCTTTCTACTATTAGTATAAATATTCTGTTGTATACTCACACATTCGCAACTATGGTCGATTATATCATATTGGCATTTATTTTTCCATATATTTGGAGAATTTTGTTTACTCTTTTTACTTAACACGACATCTGATTTTACCTGTAGCTTGTGTCAAGGTGTTGCGTAAATTGTAATTTATGTTTGTAGATTTTCTTTTACTATGCTATAATCCTTCTGAATATCAAGTATCAACATCCAAAATTCAATATCAATACTTGAAATACCAATAAACCAATTAATTTTTAACATCAATATATGTAAATCAATATATTTAATTTTCAGGAGGAATTATGGAAAGAGAAAAGCTTAAATCACGATTAGGATTTATTATGCTTTCAGCCGGATGTGCCATAGGCATAGGCAATATATGGCGATTCCCATATGTGGTAAGCCAGAATGGCGGAGGTATATTTGTTCTTTTCTATCTTTTATCTTTATTTGCCATAGCATCGCCTATATTAGTTATGGAATATGCTATCGGACGGGCCAGCAAGAAAAGTATCAGCAAGGCTTATCAGGAATTGGAAAAGCCGGGACAGAAATGGCATCTTCACGGATATGCGGCTATGTTAGGAAACTATGTTCTTATGTTTTACTACACTACGGTTTCCGGATGGATGCTTAACTATTTTTACAAATACCTTACCGGCAGTATTACCAAACATGAATCCACTGCAGGCGAAATGGAAAAAGTCTTTGGAAATGTGGTTTCTTCACCGGTCAAGATGACTATATGGATGGCAATTATTGTAATCTTAGGATTTGTAATATGCTCATTCGGTCTTCAAAAAGGCGTGGAAAAAGTTACAAAAGTTATGATGGTTGCCCTACTGTTCCTTATAATTGTACTTGCGGTCCATTCATTTACTTTAAATGGCGCAGCAGAAGGTTTGAAATATTATCTCGTTCCCGACTTTAGTAAAGTCAATTCCGTAGGTTCATTACTCAAAGTAATAACAGCTGCAATTAATCAGTCTTTCTTTACTTTAAGTCTCGGTATCGGTTCAATGTTAATCTTTGCAAGCTATATGTCAAAGGACCGTTCACTTACAACAGAAGCTTTTACGGTTGCAGGACTTGATACATTTGTTGCTATTACAGCCGGAATTATTATATTCCCTTCATGTTTTACATTTGGTATAATACCTGAAGAACCGGGCTCAGCCCTTATATTTGAAACACTTCCACCGGTATTTAATTCTATGGCAGGCGGAAGAATATGGGGAGCGCTGTTTTTCCTGTTTATGACATTTGCTTCACTTACAACAGTTATTGCAGTATTTGAAAACATCATCGCATGCTGCATCGACCGTTTTAACTGGTCAAGAAGGAAAGCTTGTCTTATAAACTTTTTTGTCATACTAATCGGCTCAATTCCGTGTGTACTCGGTTTTAATGTACTTAAAGATTTTAATCCGTTAGGCGAAGGAAAAGTAATTCTCGACCTGGAAGACTTTTTAGTAAGCAACATACTTCTTCCGTTAGGTTCTCTTATAATTCTTTTCTTCTGTACAAGAAAATGGGGTTGGGGATTTAAGAACTTTATAAATGAAGCCAACGAAGGTAAAGGAATCAAGCTTTCAAATAAGTTATATATTTACTTTGCATATATACTTCCTGCAGTTACATTGTTCCTGTTTGTTTATGGAATATTGGATGTATTCTTATTTTAAACCGCGCCTGAGCGGTATTGCGCAGCAATAAAAATACCGAAGACAATCTATTACAAATTGCCTTCGGTATATTATTTACTGCATCATCAGCTATATAATATCTAACTGCTTATCTAAAATATTAACCAATAAAATGTGTGTAATATTCAATAGTTACAATCTGATCATTTTCAATGATAATTCTAAGTGTCATATCACCTTTATCATATGAATAACTTCCTGTATCTTCTTTGTAGTCAGTACCATATTTTGCTTCCATATCAGCTTTTGTCATAAATAATGACAAGCCTTCTTTTGTTGATACCATATCATCTACAAAATAAACTGATGAAATATAGTCAACGCCTTCAATCTGATATGTTTCAATCTTATAACTGCCATAATCATATGTCTTATCAAGACCTGCAAATGCACAGCTTTCTGATTCAAAATACTTATTCGGTTCACCGAGTTTTTCGATGATTGGTGCTGCAAGCATATCTATTCCTACTTCCGTACCTGACACTTCAAATACATATCCTTCAGTTTTGCTTGGTGTATCAGCCTTTGGTGTAGTAGTTGTTTCCTTATTGCCGCCTTCATTATTGCCGCAGCCTACGAGACAAGCCATAGCAAGTACGCATACGCATAATAATTTCTTCATAATATTTTCTTCCTTTCAAATGTACTCTTCAAAATCAACGGGGTGAGTATATCACAAACAAACTCTCCTTGTCAATTCTCTTTAGTTTGGATATCCGCTATATACAATTACAGTTTCTCTGTCAGGATAAGCCGTCGGATCAAAAGTAAAATAATTTGGTTTCTCCGGATGTAAAAGTGTATATGCTTCTGTATATGCTGCAAGCTGAGCGTCCGTCTGCATAAAACACATATACGGATCGCCAAGAGTCCTCGGACTTGAGTCGCAATGGTACCATCCGTCACCGATATTTACTAAATTCCACCAATGATTCGTCTTTCCGTTAATTCTTGCTACTTTCATATTTTCTACGCCTATTCTGTCAAGAAGAACTGCGTATGTAGCATAATATGCGTAACAGTCACCTTTTCTAAGCTTTAAGCCTTCATAAGCACCGGTAATCTCACTGGTTCTGTCACCTGCACTTGTAGAATAAAGTATATGTGTTCTGCACCAGTTCCAAAGCTTATATGTCTTCTGCCAAAGTGTCATATTTTCATTAGTAACTTCAGCTATAACCTTATCTGCCAATGCATATACTTCATTTTCATCTATTCCTGTTTCCTTAGTTACTACTACATTTATAACAACCTCTGTCTTGTTACCGGCACTATCTGTAGCTGTATAATACACCTTATATTCACCCGGTGTACTAAGGTCAACTTCGCTGTTATCTATTACAAGTTCTACAGCTTCATCCATATCGTCTGTAACTGTTACATTCTTCTTATAGGAAATACTCTTTCCTTCTTCTACCGTTATATCTTCAGCTCCACTTATAACAGGCGGAGTAACATCTGATGTTATAATCTCAGGCTTGGTAGTTGTATTTTCAGTAGATTGTTCATCTTCCTGTTTTTCATCACTACTACTCTGAACCTGCCCTGCCACAGGCACCTTTCCCGTCTGATATATGGTATTTGCTCCTTCTCTCCTCTGCGAACATGCGGTCAACGCACAAAGTCCTATCGTTGCCACTAATACCGGCACTAATAATTTCTTCATAATCATCACCATATGGGGAACTTCCCCATGCTTTCTCGCTTTCTTCTCCGTCGTATTCGGTGTATATCTCTACACCACCTTTAAGTGTATCACTAATAACTATTATTGTCAATTTGTGGAAATTTATTTTTCTACTTCTCCAAAAGTGCCACAACTTCGCATTTGTTCGTAAATGGAAACATATCAACAGGGCAAATTTTCTTCACCTTATATCTGTCTCCCTTGCACAATAACTTCAAATCTCTTGCCAGAGTATCAGGTCCGCAAGAAATATATATTACTTTTTCGGGCATAAGTTTATGGACTGCATTTATAAATTCTTCGCTGCTGCCATTTCGTGGTGGGTCCATAAATACTACATTTATTTTCTTGGAATTCTCATCATTCGGATTGTTATTTGCAGCAAAGTTAGTTATAAATCTGCCTGCGTCATTGGCATAAAATGATATATTCTTTACATTATTTATCTTTGCGTTATTTACCGCATCCTTTACTGCATCCTCATTTAACTCTACACCAATAACTTCTCCTGCATAATCTGACGCAACTATCCCTATGGTTCCGATACCGCAATATGCGTCAAATACGACTTCATCCCCCTTAAGGCCTGCATATTCGATGGCCTTACCATAAAGTTTTTCCGTCTGAAGAGAATTAATCTGATAAAATGACTGAGGTGATATACGAAATTTCTTTCCACAGAGAATATCTTCTATATAACCTTTTCCATAAAGGCTTATATTTCGTTTACCTATGACCATATTTGTCTTTTTGTCATTAATATTATGAACTATAGTTGTAATTTCCGGATGGAGCTTCATCAACGCCTTGGCAAAATTATTTTTGGAAGGAAATACCGGAGACGAAGTAACAATTACCACCATAATTTCACCGGTAACTCTGCCTGTTCTTATCATTACATGTCTTATGAGTCCATAACCTGTATCTTCATTATATGCCTTCATCTTAAACGAAGAAAAAAGCTTACACAAATCTGTTATTATAGCCGCTGCCCTTACATCTTCTATAAAGCATTCTTTTGCAGGAAGTACATTATGGGTTCCTTCTTCATAAATTCCTGCAATAATTTCACTACCTTTCTTATGGTGAAACACACGGTGAATTTTGTTTCTGTAATTATAAGGGTTATCCATACCTATAATCTTTTCAATATGGCAATACTTATCAAAAAGCAGACGCATCTGCTTCTGCTTTTTATCAAGTTGGTCACTGTAATTCATATTAAGATACTGACAGCCACCGCATTTTTTAGCTATAGGACAATTAGTCTTGCTCATAAGTCAATCTCCAATATATTATTAATTTTATTTACTCTTGTTCTGTTTTTTCTTATGCGCACTTCTCACTCTCGCCGTAAAGGTTTCTTTCCAAACAGGCGGATAAAAAAGTATAAGCATAGGTAAAAGTTCAAGTCTTCCTGCCAACATATCAAAAATAAGTACAAATTTACTAAATATACTAAAATCGCCAAAATTTCCCGTAGGACCTACCAAATCAAGACCCGGACCTATATTATTAATTGTAGCTGCCACCGCCGTAAAGTTTGTTGTAAAACTTTTTCCTTCAACAGATATCAGCAATAAAGAAATAGTAAATATAATTATAAATACTATCATATACACATTAATTGAGCGAAGCACTTCATGTTCTACAGGCTTTCCGTCTACTTTTAATTTCTTTACTCCCTTTGGATGCATATATGCGCTTAATTCCTTTATAACTGTCTTAAACATAACCACAAAACGCATAACCTTTATACCGCCGCCTGTACTTCCTGCGCAAGCACCTATAAACATAAGAGCCACAAGTACCATCTTGGCTGTTTCCGGCCAAAGATTAAAATCAACAGTTGAAAATCCTGTTGTTGTTATAATAGATGCAACTTGAAATGCTGAATGTCTCAATGCGCTAAAAACTCCCATGGTATTATTGTATATACATAAAAACACAATAGCTATGGCTACAAATATTATAATAAAATAGCTCCGTACTTCTTCCATTTTCAATGCATTTCTCAGTTTTCTGTAAAGCACATAATAATATGCATTGAAATTTACACCAAACAATATCATAAAAACAGTTACAACCCATTGTACATATGGCGAATATCCTGCAATACTTGAATTTTTAATACCAAATCCGCCTGTACCTGCAGTACCAAATGCAGTTGTAAGTGCATCAAAAAATGTAACTCCTCCGAACAAAAGCAATATTATCTGTAATAACGTAAGTGATATATATATAATATACAATAGCCTTGCCGTATCACGTATCTTCGGTCCAAGCTTGCCTACTGACGGGCCGGGACTTTCTGCTCTCATAAGATTAATGTTTGAACCACCGGTAAGCGGAATCACAGCAAGCAAAAATACAAGAACACCCATACCGCCAATCCAATGAGTGAAACTTCTCCAGAAAAGTGAACAATATGAAAGACTTTCAACATCACTAAGTATGCTTGCTCCCGTAGTAGTAAATCCTGATATCGTTTCAAACAATGCATCTGTGAAAGATGGTATTTCGCCCGTCAGCATAAACGGAATACATCCGAATAAACCCAAAGAAATCCAACTTAAGGCCGTTGTTACACAACCTTCTTTCAGATAAAACACAAAACTCCTCGGTTTCTTAAGCGTCATAATGAAACCCGTTACCGAGCACAACGCCATAGTTGCAAGATACGCAATACCTTCCATTTCACCATAACAAATCGCAACAATACAAGGCAGTATAAATAATACTGCCTCTATTTTTATGACCCATCCTAAAATATATCTAATAACAGAAATATTCATCATCTTACCTCTCTGCCAATATATCTTCAATATCATCAAAGCCGGTGTGCTTTGTAACTACCACAACTGTATCGCCCAAACTTATACAGTCATCACCTTTAGGGATTCTGACCTTGCCCCTGCGGGTAATAAGTGCAATACGAAGATTGTCTTTTAGTTTAAGTTCCTTAAGAGGTTTACCTGTAACTGCAGATTCCTTATCTATCTTAAACTCAATAGCTTCAACTCTTGAATCAAACATGTGATAAAGAGTTTCTATATTACTGCTGTTCATAGATGCAGTTTTTGCTCGTACATAAGCAATTATCGCCTCTGACGCAAGATACTTTGGATATATAACACTTCCGAGTTCCAAATCTGAGATAACATTTTTAAACGTAATTCTGTTTATTTTTGTTATTGGCTTAATGTCCGATAAACTCTTGGCATGAAGTGTAAGCAATACATTTTCTTCATCTATTCCGGTAAGTGGCACAAATGAATCCATCCTATCTATTCCTTCCTCAAGTAAAAGATCTTCATTTGTTCCGTCTCCATTTATAATAACTGCGTCAGGAAGCATCAGACTAAGTTCTTCGCAACGTTTCATATCTCTTTCGATGATTTTCACATCTATGCCCATCTGCAAAAGCTGTTTTGCAAGGTAATAAGCCGACTTACCTCCACCTATAATCATAGTGTCCTTAACTCTGTTAGTTTTATATCCTGTTTTTCGCAAAAACTCCCTGACATTTCTTCTGGATGCCGTGAAAGAAATAAGGTCCCCTGTTTTTATAACAAAATCACCTGACGGAATATATACTTCACCATCACGTTCTACTGCACATATAAGAAAATTAACAGGTATACTGCTGCCTATTGCCGCAATAGTCTTACCATCCATAATGGTACCTTCCGGTACACTTATCTTTATCATTTCTGCCTGACCGTGAGCAAATGTATTTATCTCAAGGGCTGTAGGAAGATATAATACTCTGGCAATTTCACTGGCCGTTTCAAGTTCAGGATTTATAATCATAGCAAGCCCTAAAGTAGATCTTAAATAACCTACATCTTCACTGTAATCCGGTGTTATAACTCTTGCAATACCTGCACACTTACCAACCCTTCTTGCTACAGTACAGCAGAGAAGATTAAGTTCATCTGAGCCTGTAACTGCTATAATAAGGTCAGCTTTCTCTATTCCGGCTTCCATCTGTACACCATAGCTTGCCCCATTTCCTACTATTGTCATAACATCATACAGATTTGATATAGCCTGCATCGTTTGTGGATTTTTGTCTATTACGGTAATATCATGACCTTCTTTTACAAGCTGTTCAATTAATGTAATCCCAACTTTTCCACATCCGACAATTATAATATTTAATCCGTTTTTTGCATTATTACTTTTCTTAAACATTCTTTCCTCCGGTTTAATCACCGCTCTTTATGGATACTATTCTTCATCACAAGTATAAGTCAATGGAACACCATATGTTTCTTCATATATATTCTTCCATACTTCCGTATGTTTTTCCATCATTTCTTTTATATTTTCTGCTCTTGTCTTATTCTTATCCGGATAAATAGGCGCACTTACATGAATTGTGTACTTCTGTACCGGGAATCCTTCGCCATCCTTATATTGACTGTCTTCCATGGTAATAAAGCACGGAAGTACAGGAACATTATTATTAACAGCAAATATAAATCCACCTTTTTTAATCGGCTTTGGCTTGCGATAATTCCACCACATACTCTGCTCAGGATAAATAAGGACAAAATTACCTTTCTGGAGAAGCTTATCTACTGCTTTCATAAACTTCTTCATAGTTGTCTTATTGGAACTAAGCGGAAGCGTATCACAATTACGCATTAACAAACCATAAAATCCCGGAAATCCTGTATAATTGCCTTCCTTTATAATTCTATAAAAACGTCTGTTTCTGCTATGATTTGCTTTTTTGTATGTGATATGCATTGCAAAGCTGTCAAGAGGGCTAAAATGGTTACATGTAATTATCGCACCTGTCTTAAGATTCTGATAGTTTTCAATTCCCTTAATATCTTTAATAATAAACTGATGCTTACGAATTAATGTGTTAAGGAACCAGCCTGCCATTCTATAGGCATACTGTCTCTTAAGTTTGTCTTTAATGCTCTTATGAAGGTAATCTATATCTTCAGGCATAAGTACCGGTGCCGGCGGATCATCCTCCACGTCCTCATCAAATCTGCCTTCTTTCTCATACTGCTCGATTTTTTTGAGAATCGTAATTCTTGATGTTGACCTGCCTGATAAATCACCAAAAACATTATAAAAATTATCTTCTTTATTAGTTTCTTCTATAGCGAGATTATAAAGATTTTTTCCATATTTTTCGTCCTTAGACGCATCCTCTTCGGTAAAATTCTCAAGAACGTTCATTAACTGCTTATAACCCGGTGTCATCTTTGCATACTTCCAGAAATATTCTGCATTTCTGCAATCCTTATAATGCCACGGCTTTGCTGCAAGATTATAATGTATAAGCGCATAATCTTTTTCATCACAAAATGGATTTCCAACCATCTGAACATTCCACTTACCGTCAATCCACAACACTTTATTCTTACATATAATATTAAGATAATCCTGGTCCTGCGCAACAACAAATGAATAAAGATTAAGCAAATCAACAAACTTGTCTAACACTTTTTCTTTACGGAACTGCTTACAGTTGATAAGTACAACTCCGGCATTAAAGTATGCTTCTCTGGATATTCCGAGTACCTTTTCAACATATTCTCCGTATACATCTACCTGAGAAACTATCTGGTCTCTGATTCCTGCAATATAATTATCCTGCAAATCATAATCATAAAACTTCGCTATATCCTTAAGTAATACCGTATCGCTGTCAATATATGCAACTTTTTCATACTGTGGAAACATTTCTGCTATAAATGCTCTGTAATATGTTGCGCTTGAATAATAGTCTCTTAAAGAAATCTTCTTTTCGATTTTTAACATCTGCTCTCTGACATCATTAAACTCAATCTTGCAGTTTTCAGTTTCAAGACTTTTTACAATCATCTGATTCTTATATGTAATGTCAGTATGCAACACATGAAGTCTGTAATTTCTGTCCGGTGACGCATTTTCTATTAACGACTTCATCGTTACCATCATGTAAATTGTATATTTATCGTCACAGGCGAAAAATACGGGAACTATTTTCTTTCTTCTTACCTTAACCAAACTGCTAACTTTCATATTCGTACTTTCCTTTCAAATACATATATTCATAGATAACATCATCAAACTCTTTATATTTAAATGTTGAATACATTTTACTTACATGCCACTGCTTTATGTTATCCGTATGCGGATACGGCAGATAAAAGAGCCTTTTTGAAAAGTGTCTTATAATTGTATGTTTATGTAAAAATTTCTGGTCATTAAAACGCTGCGGCAACATTTTCTTTCTTGTTGTACTTCTGTAAACAGCATCCTGATCAGCAAACAACATTTTCTTCGTCTTAATAAGTTCTCTTGCCTTGCCTAACAAATTGGTCTTTCTTATTTCTTCCATATTGAACAAAAGAACACCTGCATTAATATAATTAGGATTTATAAGGAACTTTCCGTAGTGGTCTCTTGCCGCTGCATACTCATATCCTGTCAGGTCTATGTCATACAGAAGAGTTATATCTCTGTTTAGCATAATATCTATGTCAAGATACAGTATTTTGTCCTGAATTTCAGGAATCATATCTATAAAAAGTCTTAAGAGGGTATATGGCGAACAATAGCACTGTTCATTTGGACAATTCGCAAATTCTCTGTCATATATATCCGTAACGTCTATTTTCTTAACAACGTTTTCCTGATTATACTTCTTGGCAACATCATCAAGAAAACTTATCATCTTATCTGAAATAGCCGTATATTCAGGCTTTATATGGGATACATCCATTGTGAGTACATAAAACGTAAAAGGCTCTTTACTTTCTGTTCTTTTCATTATAGAAAGCATACATGTAAGTACACCATCAAACACTTTTTCATTTCCCGAAAATAAAATATTCATTATTACCTCCGTTTTAGTAATGGTTTATTGTAAATCTTCCGGCTCTTTTTTAATGTATTTAATCATTTCTACATTATTTTTTGCAGAAGCCTTTACCATTGCGTCATAAACCTGATTTCTTAACATTTCCTTCTGTTTTTTCACTGGCAGACTGCTGTCCGCTTCAAAAGGACCGTCTATATAAGTTACCATTCGCGGTGTTTTTCTAAACCTTCTCTTTTGATATGTGTTAGTAAAGCAGAATACCTTTGCACCACAGGTAATCGGATAACCGAAAGACGCATCTTTAAATGGTCTGATTTTTGTATAATATGGCCAGATATGTGCCTCCGGATAAATCATCACACATTTTCCCTGTTCTATTTTATGACTTATGGCTTTGTTAAAATTCCTTGCAGCTTCCATATTGCCCGGTAGCGGTAACGCTCCGAGACACGGTGTAAACTTACCAAGCACCGGCATAGAAACATTGTTGGGATGAACCACAACATAAACTCCTTTCGGAAAGCAAACCATAGACGGTACAAAAGGGTCTCCGAATTGATTTGTATGATTTCCATACAAAAAGAAGCCCTGCTTCCCCACCTCTTTAAGCAGCTTTCTGTTTATAATCTTATGACCATATTTAACCTTTAAAAAAGCATAACCAAAGGGCTTTGCAACTATGTTGTACACAAATACACGTCCAACCTGTCGCCAAAAACCTCCTTCATAAGAATAGCTGCCGTCGATAACCTTGGGTTCAATCTGAGCTTCTGAAAATTCATCCTCTAATTCATTTGTATAATAAATAACTTTTTTATCTATATTCATAGCTTAACAAAAAACTGTGCTGCATATTTTAATGCACTCATTATCTGCATTTACAAGTCCATCAAGGTATAATATACCTTTTTATGAACAAAATGTCAATTCTGTGATTAAAATATGCATCCACATCAGTTAGTTTATCACAGCATTTTTTAACTGGTCCGCATTGCTAAAAAATACATTCTCAAATCCACATCCGTCTCCTTTTTTCGAAAAGCAGATGTTTAAGCGACCATTATATGATATAACGCCACAATTATATGGCGAATGTGTTCTCGGTGTAAGAGCACATTCAAAACTATGAATATACTTTTTAATTTCATCAGGAAGTCTTACTTCGCCGAAATTAGAAATACTTATACTTGCATTTTTCTCACCAAATACACGATAAACCTGTTTTAATACAATAGCTTTCATTGATACAGGCAATATCTTAAACCACCAGTAATTCTGGGCATTTACATTCTTAGTAAATTCCCTTTGCAAATGCTCCTTGGAAAACTGTTTCTTCAACTGCTCCGAAAGATTATTTATAAGCTGTTCAAATTCCATCTTGCATTTGTCTGCATTTATACGTGGTAATGCATATATGGTAAAATTATATAATGTCTTACTTTCAAACTTATTTCTAAGATTTACCGGTATCATAATCTTTATAGCTTTACCGGAATTTTTCTTTTTTTCCTGAACCTGCGCTATGGACTTTACCATAACTGCAGTAAGAAGTGTAGTAAGAGACACACCATAGTAATGTGCCAGCTCAACCATTTCCTTTGTACTGTAATCCTTTGAAACTACAAAGCTGTCATTTGAATAATAATCATCACCCGGAATCTTGTATGAATATTCCGGTTTTGCACGTGACGGCTTGTCTCCAAGATACTCAAGATAGCCATCTGTCAATTCTTCCACCGGAACTTCATCAACCGGATTAAACACATTATCCGAATACGGTACTCTTAACGAATAACGTAATGACAAATATTCTGCTACAAGAGAATTAACAAATATGGTCCCCCCTATTCCGTCTGTAAGGGAATGAAATATCTCAACAGAGATTGTCTCATCTTTATACAATACCTGCATTGCACAATTCTTAATCATACTACCTGACATTGTCGATAAATACTTTTTGTCTTTTTTTACCTTCGGAATCTTTTCTGCCGGCACAACAAAATACTGAAACCAGCCTTTTTTTATACCCGCTACAATAGTCGGAAATCTCGGTGATATATTCTGAAAAGCCTGCTGCAATATCTTTGGATCTACTTTTTCCTTTAATCTGACTGATATTCTAAAAGTATTAGTATATCTCTTATTCATAGATGCCATATGAAGAATGCCTGAGCTGTCAAGTGCATATTTATTTTTATAATTTGATGCTTCAGACCTGAATATATTTCGCATCTGATAGTACCTCCGTGTTGAGTTTATATGCTTATCATAAAACACAAGTGTTAACTTTTTGTTTGCAAAATGTTAACCTTTTAAATTATGGGATTACAACACCATAATTTCTTTCGTCTATTGACAACTGTGTCACTGTTCTATCTGCACTAAAAAATAATTCTTCCACATAAGACAGCTTATCCGGACTTCCGCCTATTTCCAGAAGTTCAATAATTGCCTGCACTCTCGGTCCATGAAGAGGATTACACTCTGCTATACATGCAATTTTACCGTTTTTAACAAATTCAATGGCATTTTCATTAACTCCGTCGAAAGAGATTATCATTATCTCTCCTTCAGTTATATTATTCCCCACTACTTTTCCGGCCGCTTCTATTGCCTCTATAGCACCAAATGCTTCATTATCATTTTCGCAATAAACTACATTTATATTGTCATACTGTTCTAATAAAGACGACATCTGTTCACGGGCTTTTGCCTGTGTGAAATCGCCGGGAACTTCAGCAATTAAATCCCATCCGTTTGCATCAGCGGCATCTCTAAGTGCCTTGGTTCTTCCAATCTGGGCAGATGCACCTATAGTTCCCTGAATATTTACTATATGAATATCTTTATGTTTAATTTCGTTAATTTCTACATATCTTTCAAGCCACTTCGTAGCCTTCTTCCCTTCCAGTTCAAAATTCGAACCAACCCAACAAGTAAATAGACTATCGTCATCTACGTCAATCATGCGGTCAACAATTATAACCGGAATACCTGCATTCTTCGCTTCCTGCAAAACTGTATCCCAGCCGGTTTCAGTAACCGGTGCAAGAACTATATAATCTACTTCCTGCTGAATAAACTTTCTGATGGCAGTTATCTGATTAGCCTGTTTCTGCTGACCATCTTCAAATATAAATTCATACCCTTCGGCCTTCGTAAATGTAGTTTTCATAGATTCAGTATTGGCACTTCTCCAATCCGATTCAGCACCAAGCTGCGAAAATCCGATTACAATATTTCTGCCGGGTGTTTGATTTTCTTCTTTTCCGTCTTTGTCAACAGATATGGATAATATACCGCATCCACTAAGAAAAATACATATTATTATAGATATAGTTGCAACAAGTTTCTTTTTCATATATTCCTCATAAAACACATTGATGTGAAAAAACGAATAAACGTTTTTTCACATCAACTAAAATAATATTAATTTAGCTTTAACTATTTTGTATGGAAAAATTCAACCGAATCCTCTAACTCACTGGACATAATATGAATTCTTTCACAATTTGCATTAATATTCTGTACATCAGCTATTATTTCGGTTACATTTGCACTTACTTCCTCACAGCTTGCGTAATTTTCTTCACTTATGGCACTTAAATCCTGTACATTATCAAGAACTTTCTGCTTGTACTCTGTAAGATTATCTGTCTTGTCAGATATATCTCTTATCTTAGTAACTGACTGGCTTATATTATCACTAAGCTCCTGGTACTTCTTCTGTGTTTCAAGTACACTCTTCTGTTCGCTTTCTATCAGTGTAGTAATACCTTCTGCAAGTTCAACAGATGTCTGTGACTTCTTCATAATAGTATGTGCAAGATCTTTAATCATCTCTGCACCTTCAGCACTTTGTACGGAAAGTGAACTTATTTCTCCTGCAACTACCGCAAATCCCTTACCTGCTTCACCTGCTCTTGCCGCTTCTATAGATGCATTAAGCGCAAGAAGCTGTGTCTGGTCTGAAATAGAAAGGATAATTTCTACAGCTTTCTGAATTTCATTAATAGAATAGTTTGTCTCTCTAATCTGTTCTGTAATATCACTTACAGCATCTACAGATTTCTTACTATTTGCAAGAATAACATTCATATCTTCTCTTGCTTCATCATTAGTCTTTAACAATCCTTCTGAATTGTCATGTAATAATTCAACAACTTCTGAAATATCTGTTATACAGTTGCCGATTTCCATCATCTGTACATTGATATTTTGTACGTTTTCCGCCATACCGCCGGCTGCAAGAGATAATTCCTCCATCGCATTTGTTATCTGCTTTGCCTTACCTGCGCTGCTGTCACTTAAAAGTGTTACTTCTGCTATATTAACTCCAAGTTCTGAAGATACATTCTTAACTTTTCCTATAGTTACTGACAAAGTATCCTGCATATATTCTGCTTCATTAACAAGAGAAACCATTTCTTTAATCTGACTCTTATCTTTCTTAGCTTCAAACAAATCTCTCAAATCACCGTTTGACAGTGCATCCATACGTCTGATTACTGCATTAACCGATGACATAATATATCTGCCCGTAAATACACCTATTATAGAGAATAATACTACTGATACAACTGCAAGAACTAAACTTATAAGCATACTGCCGGTAATCGCTCCGTTTACAACCGCCTGCTCCTTACCTGCAAATGCAACTGCAACTAATTTATCATCAGTGATAATAGGCATAAAATAACCAAAATAATCAACACCATCTATAGATACTGATTCAGCAAAAAATCCGGCTTCTATTGCTTCTCTGTCCGCCACAAAATCCTTAGTGAATTCTATCTCTCTGACACGATAATCGTTAACATTCTTGATAGATGATGTACCCGAACCGCCTTCAAGAATAATACCCTGTTCGATACCCTGCTCCTTAAGACAATCAAGATACTCATTGTAAGAATCAACAGTTCCTCCTGTTATTCTGTTGCCGCTACAGTGTGTTGAAAGATTACTTGCGGCTACATATAATGTATTTTCCACCTGACTCTCCATATTGTTCTTCGTCATAAATACATTAACTGCAGTTACAATTACTATAGAAAGGAATAATGGTACTATCGATATTGTTAATATCAGTGTTCCAAGCTTAATGATTCCCTGACCTTTCTTAGATTTTTCATCATTAAATTTATCTGCTTTAACCTTCTTTTCCTTAACTTTCTTCATGCACACCGGCTCCTTCCTATGTTAGTTCCACACGTTCAAACATTATATAATAAAAACAATCGCCACTATAACTTGCGGCGATTGCCTTAAATTACACCTATGTATATCTTACAACATTTTGTCTTTTATGACAAGGTTAAAAAGGTTAGTTTTTTCGTCTGTTAAAAAAATTTCGTACTGCAAGCATTATCTTCTGACGTGACATAATAATACTTTGTACTACAAGGAACAGGCAGAGCATTGCTGCTATAGTTATACCTGTCCACCAAGCCTCGCCGAGACCTAAAGACGAAACTATGTTCTGGATTGTACTAAGTGAAAGTACACCAAAGAACGTTCCTATAATGTTACCAACACCACCTGTAAGCATTGTACCACCTATAATAGATGATGCAATTGCGTTCATTTCCATACCACTTGCATGTGATGGTGAACCTGAACCTATATGTAAGAAATATACAAATCCGCCGATTCCTGCAAGTAAGCTACACATTATATGTGATAAGAATTTTGTTCTTCTTACATTGATACCAAGCATCAACGCACTCTGCATGTTACCGCCGACTGCATAGAAGTTTCGTCCGAGTTTAGACCATCTGAGTACACAGAAAAGAAGTACCACTATAACTATTGCAACTATAACACCGATTTCTATATG
Organism: Lachnospiraceae bacterium; assembly: GCA_015057425.1. Lineage (GTDB taxonomy): Bacteria > Bacillota > Clostridia > Lachnospirales > Lachnospiraceae > SVEL01. Next base: position 97,000 of record SVEL01000003.1, on the reverse strand, counting down.
AGCATCCATATATTTACCGTGCTTGTTTGTATATCCAAGGAACGGAATAATAATATCTATATCTTTTATCTTTACAAATGCTTCATTCATTACGTTAAATGTACTTGATTCAAGGTCTGAACTCACAATAGTTGTCATACCTTTTGCAAAGAACATTCCTGCCAGGCTTACGATAAACGGCTGAATATTAAGGTATGCAACAAGATATCCCTGCACAATACCAAATGCAAGACCTATGGCAATTGAAACAGCTAATGCACCATAGATATTTCCGCCTTTATACTCTATAAATATACCTGAGCACATACTTACAAGTGCAACTACACCACCTACGGAAATATCTATTCCTCCGCATATCATTACAAGGCTCATACCACATGACACAATAATCAAAGCTGCATTGTTGTTAAGCATATCGAAAAGTGTCTGTGCCTTTAAAAAACCTTCACCTAAAAATGCCATTGCACTGGCATACATTACGAAGAAAACCACTATTGTAATGATTAACAACAGGTTAGCATCCGTAAGACCGCTCTTCTTTTGCTGTAAAGTTACTTTATTAGCATTTCCCATATTAAGCAACCTCCTTTACTTTCTTCTGACCTTTGGTCATCTTAGTCCAAAGAGATTTAGCTTTTTCTCTAACTGTCGGTGCGCTTATTACAACAAGTACAATTACTACTATAGCCTTATATGCAGGAAGAGCATCCGGTTCAACTTCAAATCTGTAAAGAGTTGTAGTAAGCATCTGAATTACATATGCACCCATAATAGATGCTGTCATATTGAACTTACCTCCGCTCAAAGCATTACCGCCTAAAGCAACTGCAAGAATCGCATCCATTTCAATATCCTTTGCAATAACAGAATATGTAATACCCGATGCACGGCTTACTTTAAGCAAACCACATACAGCTACACATAATCCGAGAATTACAAAAGAAAGAATCTTAATTGATACAGGGTTGATACCATTAAGCTTTGAGGAGCTTTCATTAATACCTACTGCCTGTGTATATAATCCAAGATTTGTAACCTTTAATACAATTGCAATTATAATAATGCATCCTACAGCCACGAAAAATGGTGTCGGAATCGGAATACCCGGAATAAATCCTGCAAAATATGTAAATGACTCCGCATTAACTCTTGGAAGAGCACCACCATTAATCCATGATGCAATTGAACGTCCCGCCGTAAACAGTATAAGGGTGGCAATCATCGGTTGTATCCTGAATATCGCTACGAGCACACCGTTAAATGCACCACATATCATAGCTACAACACACGCTGCGCCAAATGCAAGGATAAGTGTTCCCGGTGAAACTGAATATGCCACACCGTCAGCTCCGCAAACAATACGGAGAACAACACTACCTGCGATAGCGATTGTCGCACCGACACTGATATCCTGACCGCCTGTTGCTGCCGTAACAAGAGTCATACCTATTGCAAGAATAGCAAGCTCCGAACCAAAATCCAACACCGATATAAGGTTACCTGACAAAACAGGATTACCGGCTGAATTGTGTAGAAGCGAAATTGTAAAGAATGATGAATCTTTAAAAAAGTCTCCTACCAAATTAATAAGTAACAATATTACTAATGCAGCTGCCGGAATAAATATCTGATGTCTTAATATACTGCCCATAAAAGCGCCTATACTAAATTCTTTCTTAACTTTTACATCTGTCATTCTTTATCACCTCCGGCAATAGTACTCATAATCATATTCTGATTTACATCTTCCCCTGAAAGTTCGCCAACTACTTTACGGTCTCTCATAACTACAAGTCTTGAACAGGTACGAACCATTTCATCTGTTTCCGATGAAATAAATGTAACTGCCATACCCTCTGAAGCAAGCTTAAGTACAAGTTTCTGAATTTCCGTCTTAGTACCGATATCGATACCTCGGGTCGGTTCATCAAGTATAAGATATTCCGGATGCGTAAGCAACCAACGTGCCAATATAACCTTCTGCTGGTTACCACCGGAAAGCGACTTAATAGGCGTATCCTTTGAAGCCGTTTTTATATCTAAAAGTTTAATATATTCATCAGCAAATTTATTTGCCTGTGCTTTAGAAAATGGTCTGAAGAAACCTTTAAGTACCTGCAATGCCAATATAATATTGTCACGTACTGACAAATCACCTATGATACCATCTCTCTTACGGTCTTCCGGAAGATATGCAATACCATTCTTCATAGCATCAAGCGGTTTCGATATCTTTATGTTTTTACCATTCTTCTTTACAGTACCGCTGATAACCTTATCAGCACCAAAGATTGCTCGGACGCTTTCGCTTCGTCCCGAACCAAGAAGACCTGTGAAGCCATTTACTTCACCCTTCTTTATATAGAAATCAAAAGGCTTAATGCCTACATTACTTGCAAGGTCTTTTGCTTCAAATACACACTGTGAAGCATCATCACCACCATAAACAAGCTCTGTATTTTTAATTTCTGATGTATCATCAAATTCCTTACCAAGCATCTTTGCTACAAGCTGAACACGTGGAAGGTCCTTAATTTCAAATTCACCAACAAGCTGACCATCTCGTAATACTGTAATCTTATCACATACTTCGTATACCTGATCGAGGAAATGAGTAACAAATATGATACCAACTCCTCTTGATTTTAAATCACGCATCAGCTTAAATAACTTCTGAACTTCCTGCTCATCAAGTGATGATGTAGGTTCATCCAAAATCAATACTTTACAGTCCATATCCACTGCACGGGCAATGGCTACCATCTGTTGAACAGCAATCGAGCAGCTTGCTAACTGCTGTGTTGCTTTTGCCGGAATATCTAAAGATTCAAGGATTTTATCTGCATCCTTATTCATCTTGCTCCATCCGACAGTCGCCCCTTTAGTTCTTCCTATGTACATATTTTCTGCCACTGAAAGATTAGGACAAAGTGTAATTTCCTGGTACACTGTACTAATTCCCAACTTCTGAGCATCCTGAGGAGAACGTATCACTACTGCCTTTTCATGACCTTTAAGGAAAATCTGACCCTCATCTTTTTCGTAAACACCGGTCAAAACTTTAATCAATGTAGATTTTCCCGCACCATTTTCACCCATAAGAGCGTGAATTTCACCTTCACATAACGAAAAATCTACTGCCTGCAACGCACGGACTCCGGGAAAGCTTTTATGAATATTTTTCATTTCAAGTATAGTTCTATCGTCTTTCACCAGTTTCATCTCCTTAATTTTTTTAAAAAGCGCGACGCATGCGTACAATCTTCATTACGCTCGCGCCGCGCCATATTAATAGTCTATATAATTTACTATAAATTAGATACCGTACTTATCAACATCTGCCTGTGTGATTGTTGCAGCATCAAATCCCTTTTCATCTAAGATTATTGTCTTTTCTGCAATTGTTTCACCTTTTTCAAGCTTCTGGATAATTTTGTGGATATCTCCTGCCTGGAATGGGTTACACTGACCATCATAGTTCCAGTTACCTGCAAGTAATTCTTCAAGAGCCCACTTGTTGCAGTCAAAGCCCATAACAACTACTTTAGCACCTTCTGCTGTACCGTGTGTAATACCTGCTTTATCAAGAGCTGCTACAGCACCCTTAGCCATATCGTCGTTTTCAGCGTAAATTACGTTGAAATCTGTACCTGCATCGATAACAGCCTGAACGATTTCCTGTGCCTTATCGCTACTCCATTCAGCTGTCTGCTGCTGAACCATTGTCCATCCTTCTGATGTAACTGCATCATTAAGAGCACCTGAACGTCCGATCTGAGCTGCTGAACCCATTACACCCTGAAGGTGAATAATCTTGTATTCTGAAAGTTTCTGTCCCTTTAACCAGTCAACTGCTGTCTTACCTTCTTTAGCCATATCTGAAACTACAGATGCTACATAAAGGTCTTCACTTGCATCAACTGTACGGTCAAATAAGATAACTTTGATACCTGCATCCTTAGCATCCTTTAAAACACTATCCCAGCCTGATGTATCTGCTGCTGAAAGAAGAAGATAGTCAACTTCGTCCTGAATCATCTTCTGAGCGTAAGCGATCTGTTCATCATTCTTTAAGCTGTACTTAAATGTTGCTTCATAACCGTTTGCTTTTGTAAACTGTTCCTTCATACTCTTATCGTTAGCTGTACGATAACCTGATTCGTTAGGGTCGTTGTTGATAATACCAACCTTAATTAAATCACTTCCTGCATCTGCAGGTTCTTTCTTACCACATGCTGTAACTGCAAGAATCATTGAAGCTACTAAAGCAAGTGCAAAAATTCTTTTTTTCATTTCACAATGTCCTCCTTTTATTGTTTTCACAAAGAATTTTATCTTGTAGCCTAATTATATTAGCAGGTACCAAAAAAATCCATTGAGATTAATAATAGAAAAGTTTAAATTTTTATTTTTTATTTTTTCGAGGTTAGTTTTTTTATGATTTAGGTTGATTTTTTTATTTCTATCGTGCATGGAAGTTTTATAGCTACCGAAGTACCTTCCATATGTTCACTTTTTATGGTAATTCCGTATTCTTCTCCAAAGTTTAACCGTATACGTTCATTTACATTGTACAGTCCGTAAATATCCTGTTCTGACGGTATTTTAAGTTCAATAGCTGAACATACTTGTTCCAAACGCTGTGGTGTCATACCTATTCCGTTATCTTCTACCTTAAGCACAAAATAATCGTCACATTTATGACCGGATATCTTAATCTTACCTAATCCTCTCTTATTTTTAATTCCATGATACAAAGCATTTTCTACCAGCGGCTGAATTGTAATCTTAGGTATGAGGTAATTATCTAATTCTTCCGGCACATCGATTTCATATTCCATAATATCCTGATATCTTACCTGTTGTATTTCAAGGTAGCTTCGTACATGTTTGATTTCTTCTTCTATAAGCACAATATCCTTTCCCTGATTCAAAGATGCCCTAAAAAATTCCGACAGACTTTCAACCATGCTTACAACCTGCTTCTCTTCTCCTGCTTCTGCAAGCCAAACAATAGTATCAAGTGTATTATACAAAAAATGTGGATTTATCTGTGCCTGCAAAAGTTCAAATTCAGCTTTTCTAAGTCGAATCTGTTCTGTCTTAACCTGTTCAACAAGTTCATCTATCTTATCAATCATACTGTTTACAGAATCGCTCAACACTTTAACCTCTGCACCGGCTTTCACACCCGAACGTACGGAAAGATTTCCTTTTGCAACCTGATCTGTAACTTCACTTATCTTCCTTATAGGCCTTGTGATACTTTGTGGTATATAATAAGATACAATAATACTAAGCACAATAATTAACGCAAATGCGGCTATTGATACTGTAACCATCGTTGTAAAAAATGTTCTGTATTCTTCTCTTTCCTGTTGAATATACTGAATTTCATAGTAAATATACTCATAAGTTGCTTCTTCAAACAACGACGTCACAATCTGGATATCGTTTTCCCATATCTGCAGATTTGTTTCATACATATTTCCCTTGGCCAGATTCTTCTCAATTCTTTCCTTATATGTCTTAAGATTTTCCAGGTATTTTTTTAAGCTGTTTAGTCTCTTAGCATTGTCTTCCGAATCAGTAAATGCCTCTAAGCCTTCCACAGTTTTTTCAGCCTGTTCTAACATTTCCTGAAGTTTTGAATCTTCGACTGATTTATTTTCTACAATAAGAAGATAAGCTTCATAGTCAAAATCCTTCTTAAAATCCAAGCTGAATTCACTGGCTATAACGGCAGAATTAAGCATATCGGTGTATTTATTGTTACTGTACCAAAAGTTAATAAAACAGAAAAGTGTCACTAACAAAATCGGAATCAGCAATGTAATATATGAATATCTGATTTTAGTTGTAAGTGTAGAAGACTTGTACATCTTCTTAAGTATTTTCTTCAATTAGCTTTCTCCTTCTGTCGCATTTCCCTCTCTGTACTGTGTAGGTGTTACTCCCTGTGTTTTTCTGAACACATATGAAAAATAATGAGCATCCTTATATCCGACTTCCTGGGCTATAACATTTGTCTTTTTTCCGGAACATCTGAGCAATTCTTTAGCTTTACCGATTCTGTAATCCGTCAGATACTTGATAAATGTCTGACCGGTCTGCTGGCTGAACACCATGCTAAGATGATTCGGTGAAAAATTAACGTGAGCTGCAACTACGTTTAGCGACAACTCTTCTTCCGCATAATTTTCTTCTATATATCTGGTAACTTCGTCTACCACATCTCCATATTTATTGCTTACGGCTTTGTCTCTGAGCACCAAAGCCTGTTCTATAATTCTTGCTATATAGTCTCTGGTATTTTCATAATTTTTAAGTACATCAGAATTAATATCCAATGGTTCGATTTCGTCTTTAGATATCTGCATTCCCTGAACAAAATCAACAACGGCAAAATAGCTGTCCATAGTTATGTACTGTCTGAAAATATTAGATTCCATAGCTCCTCTTGTAAGGCTTTCAAAGAAACCGTCAACAAAGTATTCCGCCTCTTCTGTCGTACCCGTTCTTAGGAATTCCTTAACTTTGTTCCTGTCAATCTGTTTTACATCGACATTGCCTTATATTAAATTCTTCTTTTTTAATATTAACGTCCGGCTGCGTATTTTCACTGCTTACAAATCTGTTTGCTCCCACAAAATGGCGATATGAAAATGCACGTCCCGCATTGTCAAAGGAAACTTTCAGCTCACTAAGACGATTTACCGGTGTTCCTATACCTCCAAAATAAACTATATCTTCATACTCAGACAATACCTCTTTCAGCTTATCAACGAACTCATTCTGAGTGTCGATAAGTTCATCCTTCGTATCTCCTTTGATAACATATGCCTTTCCTTCTACCCGGGCTTCAAATGCCAAAATTCCATACTCATCTTCTATGGTTTTTAATCTCTGTGTAGCTTTAACGATACTGTCAGAATATTCTGTATTGGAATGATTAAGTTCTTTTGTTTCAAAAAGAATTACGTTATACCAGATAGATGAAAGGTCAATATTTAAGTTCTCTGCCATTTCAAGAAGTTCAGGCATAGACTTGTTGCCTGATACAAGATACTTAAACAGCTTTCTTCTGTCCCTGTGAAGATTTTCTGCCATTTCAAGTCTGTACTTTTCACGTATTTCTTTTTCATGTTTCTTTTCCCTGATTCTGACAGCTGTAGCATTAACTTCCTTCAAAAGTTCTTCGCTGTTTATAGGCTTTGATAAATACTGTGCAACACCTATATTTATAGCTTCCTTTGCATAATCAAATCTCTCATATCCCGTAAGAATGATGATTTCCGTATCAGGAAGTTCTTTCTTTATAAGTTTACTTAATGTAAGTCCGTCCATAAATGGCATTTTAATGTCTGTTATAACTATATCCGGTTTGATTTTCTGTATCATGGGAAATGCCACTTCTCCGTCTGTAGCTTCTCCGCAGAATTCATATCCATTACCGGTCCAGTCTATTTTCTTCTTTATACCCTCTCTTATTACAAATTCATCTTCTACAAGAAATACTTTTAACATTTAACCACCCCTTTCTTATTTCTTATCTTAATAATTCTGTCAAACTCCGTAAATGCAGTCAGATAAACAGTTGATGCGACGCTGTTTCTAAGCTCACTGTCTTCTTTTCCGTCAGTAAAAAAATGTTCTCTGAAGCATCCGCTTATAATCATACTGTTTGATTCATTATATAATTCTATTTCATCGCTCTTTGAAAGTATTACTTCATCTCCGCGAAGTTTTTTGTTCTCTCCGTCTAAGTACATACCCGCAGCACCTGTAAATGCAAGTTCTATTCTCCATGGTGCGCCATTTACGCCGGATGTTTTCACTCTTACATCCAAGCCGTCCTGCACTTCCTTTACCCATACATCAATATGCATATACGGTCCGTACTTTTTCCTTCTTGCATCATTGTCCATAGCCCACCAGTCACTTGTTTCAGGCTTTTCATCAAAAGGCAGATAATACCAACCTTTCATCACCTGACTGAGATGGTACTCACTGTCAGACATCTTTTCCATATGTTCACTTATAAAAGCCCTATGTTCACAGAAGCTTCCTGCTACTTTCATCTCAAGCTTCATAGTTCCGTTATGTACATACAGAAAATTGGATTTCCCATTTAAAACGGTGTAAGTAAATGAATCTTTTCTTGCTCTTGCAATTCCTGATTTCTTATAAAAAGCATTATAATCCGGGAATTGATAACTGCCGTCGTATTCAATCACTCTGTATTCAGGATTTAGCATAAAGAAAATGAGAAAATCAGGCGATGTTATGTTCTTTTTTTCTACTATATCAAAAATAGAGTTACACATTTCCAAAAATTCAGGAATATGATATTTTGTACCCATTTTAAGATATTCCATATAATAATCCTTAGGGTATATAAGCCTGTCTTTGTCGAATCGTGTAGAATTGGCCGTAAAGATACTGTCATCCGGTTCAATATATGTAAGCATCATTCGTAAATTGCGTATAGCATACTGATCATATGACGTATCTCCCATAACCTCTGAAAGCATAATCATAGCATCATTATTTATGCGGTTATAATTACCTGCTGACTTTTCCGAAAATTCACCGTCTTCGTTACAATCAATTCCTTCATTGAGATATCTGTCAGCTTCGTATCGTAACTCATCTATGCCAAAAAGCCTGCTGCACTTCATAAGCACCGAGGCTATTGCCCATCTGTGATTTGGCGTGTGAAAGCCGCCTTCCAAAAGGCCCACTGCACCCTTTCTTATAATTTCTTCAACCTTTTTGCAAATGATTTTTTCCTTATCATCATTGCTGTTTAAAAGAAATTCATAGCAGGGAATCAGCTTTTTCACACAAAAAGCCGTATCAGGTGCCGAATAAAAATTACAGGTAATATAATCAAAAAGACCATTTTCATGCTGGACATTTTTAATGTACATAAGTCCCAAAAGTATACTGTTATATACATTTTCATCATGGTAGAACTTAGTGTCAGCATTACAATAAGCCGCAATCATAGATGCAACTCTGTAAATGGTAAACTTAGCATGTATAAGGCCATTTGCGTCTGAAAAGCCACCGTATTTCGGGCTGTTTTCATCTAACATCTGAATCTGTAAGGATTTTGTCACTCTGTTTTCAGTGTCATATATCATTTTTTTGTAATGCTTCTCCATATGTCCCTCCAATTATCCTAAATATTCCATCAGGAATAACATTGCCAGTGCCTGTCCGTAAGGCATAGGCTTAAGTTCTATATTTTTATAAAAATCTCTGGTTATTCGTCCCATAGGCGTTCCGTAAGAAACCTGATGAACAACTCCTCCGTCGGAAATACAACCAAGGATAGGTTTCAGAGCTTTTAATGCCACGCTCTCATACTCTTTATCTAATATTCCAAGCTTTATACCTTTAAGTATTCCATAAGCAAAACCACATGTTCCACTTGCTTCAACATAAGATGTTTCATCATCTATAAGCGTATGCCACATACCACTTGGGGCCTGATATTTTTTCAAACTTTCCACCTGTCTGTTCAGTGTATCTGTAAGAAGTTTTTTAGTTTCACAGTCACATTCATAACCTTCATACATAGCTAAAAATTCAGGAATTGCCATAGTTACCCAACAGTTTCCTCTTGCCCAGAATGCACCGGCAAAGTTATTTTTATCCTTAAAAGTCCATCCATGATACCAAAGACCTGTATCTTTATCACTCAGATACTTAATGTGAATTTTAAACTGGTGCATGACTTCCGCTTTCATCTCTTCATTATCAAGTATTCGACCCATATTTGCTAAAAATAATACTGTCATATACAATGTATCATCCCACAATTCCTGCTCATTTAAAGTATCCGAAGTCATATGTTGAAAACCGCCTTCTTCTGTTCTCGGAAAGCTGTGCATGATATCATATGCAGCCTGAATGCAAGGCTTCATATATTTTTCTTCACTTGTATATTCCGCAAGATAAGACATTGCAAGATAAGGTGTAACCGTATTGACGTTTAGTGCCGGAAAGCCTATAGTAAGCTGCCTGTCATAATAGTCTTTAAGAATATTAAGGTACTCTTCATTTTCAGTACGCATAAACATCTTCCAAAAACCGAAAAGGCCCACTCCCTGTGTCCATTCCCAGTACTGATACTTACGTATATCATCTCCTGCGAGGTTATTGGTCTTCATATTTTCAAGAAATTTCTCATCCTCTTCATAGAGAATATCCTTAAAGGCATCTGCGATAAGTTTAAGTTTTCTTTCCGCCTCATTTTTTTGCAAGCTCATTCCACTGCACAACTTATCTTCAAGGTTATATATAAGTTCCAACAGTTCTTCCGGTGTTTTTACTATGTAATCAGGCTGCCAGTCCGGCTCTTCAATCTCATGAAAATACCGTGGTGACCAGTCAAGCCATACGGATATTATGCCAAATCTGTTGGCTCCCGCAATATCTTTCTTCAGATTATTGCCTATCATAATAATTCGGGATTTATCTTCATCTGTAAGATTCATCTCTTTCATGGCAGTATCAAACATCTCTTTAGCCGGTTTTTGTATACCTACAGCCTCAGAAATTATACGTTTTTCAAAACAGTAACCAAGACCATTATCTCTATACACATTATCAAATGACTCTACTTCACCGTCTGCCACAAGTGCAATTCTAAAGCCATCTTTATGAAGTGTTTTAAGCAAATTATCTGCGCCCGGAATAAGTTCAGCCTCTGTCACTATACCCTTTTCATCAAATTTCTGTGTTCCCTCGTCTACAAGTGTATCACCACTGTCAGTAAATATAATAAGTCTCTTAGACATCACTTGCCTCCTTTGCAACAGGGTATTCATTGCACAACAATCTGTATGGCGGCTCATCCTCCTCAATTATAGGAAATCTGCCTACAGGCGGGTTAAATCTGTTGTCCGTATTGTCGTCATTACACATGGAAACTTCTCCTATGAGAACATCACCGGTACCTTCTTTTACGTCAAAATCATGGTACTGGTGAGGCCATAAAGTTATGCTTTCACCCGGCTTAAGTTCCACGGCCGTACCTGCTTTTACATAATACGAACGTCCGTCACTGTTTACGAGAACATCTGTATCTCCAAGCTCGCCATTATCATCATTATATACGTGGATAAGCAATGTTCCGCCGCCTCTGTTAATAATATCTTCTGACTTTATCCAATGAAAATGCATTGGCGAATGTTGGCCTTCCTTGAGCATAAGGAGCTTTTCCGCATACACTTTCCTGTATTTATCATTATGCTGGTTCCCGTTTCTTAAAGTAATAAGAGCAAAGCCTACCTTTTCAAAATCTCCAAGTCCATAATCCGTAATGTCCCATCCCAGCATATTATCACGTATCTCATCATATTCATGTCCTTTGTCATTCCATTCCTTTGGAGTCCAATGACAAAATGGTGGCAGATGGAACCCGTTTGTTCTTGCAAGCTCTTCTAACTCTTTAATATATTTATTGATTTCTGAACGTTTCATTGCCTATTTTCTCCTCTCGTCTACTTCTCCCGGAGTCGGCATAGCCGGTATGGCTCCCCGTCTTTCTACACACAAAGACGCCACAGCGTTGCCATAATCAGCAAACTCAGCAGCTTCTTTAAGCGTAATATCTTCAGGTCTTTTTTCACTTTCAATAAACTTACTTATAAATCCACCCCAGAAGGAATCTCCCGCACCTGTGGTATCAACAAGTTTCGCTTTATACCCTTTTACGTATTCTTTACCTTTCCCCGTACATATAAGTGCCCCTTTTTCACCCATTGTAACAGCTACTATCTTAACACCGGCTTCAATAAGCTTATCTGCTGCCATTTCCGGTTCACTAAGTCCTGTAAGAAGCTCTGTTTCTTCATCTGAAAGCTTCATAATATCCACATATGGCAGAACAGACCTCATACCTTCTATGGCACTTCCTCTATCCTTCCATAATGGTTTTCTGTAGTTTGGATCATAGGAAATAACGCATCCGTTTTCCCTTGCAATACTTAGCGCCTTAAATGTGGCACTTTTTGAAGGCTCATCCGTCAAAGACAGTGAGCCTATGTGAAACACTTTACTGTTTTTTATTATATCTTCTGAAAGTTCATCTTCTTTCAGACATGTATCTGCTCCCGGCTTACGTGCAAATGAAAAGTTTCTTTCACCGCTTTCTGACAATCCGACAAATGCCAGTGTTGTAAAAACTTCTTCATCTTCTACAAGTCCGTCAATATTTATGGCATTTTCCAATAACACAGACTTAAGAAATTCTCCATGCATGTCCTTACCTATCTTACCTATAAAAGCTGTCCTTTTTCCTAACTTACCAAGGCATGTAAGCACATTTGCCGGTGCTCCTCCGGGATTCTGCTCGAAAAGCTGCTGCCCCGATTCAGACCTGCCACATACAGTAAAATCTATTAATATTTCACCTAACGCCGTTACATCAAACATTACTGCACCTCTTCACCTATAGAATCAATTATCTCTTCATTTATAGCATCAAGTGCTTCCTGCTTTGTCTTTTTATTAAGCTTAAGTCTTTCCTTGAAAAGTTCTTTAAGTTTTTTCTTTCCCGTACTTGTTCCAAGCTCAGAACTCTTTAATTCGCCTTTATATACAGCTTCCATAAGAAGGATGTATGCTTCACCGAATGCCGTTGTAAGAATTCCTGCCGTAGCTCCTGATATAGTTCCGCCTGCTATAGTTCCTGCACCGGGAATTAACTTAAAGATATTGGAAACAATAGTCTTGCCTGCAATTGTTGCTCCTCCTGAACCAAGCACGGAAGAAACAAATGCCGTAACAATACTTTTATTTACATCCAGACCAAATATTGCTGTTATAGAAGCAACCATAGCAACCTGCGTCGGTATAAGTAACGCACAATCCGCAAAAGGAATCGGAGTGAATCCTTCACCGAACGCTGCAGCTGTTGCTGTAACTACCACGGCTTGTGCTCTACGCTTTTTTTCTTCAAGTGACGCTTTCTGTACATTCTGTAATGTATCCTGTAATTCATCCGGCAAAACCTCAGTCATAACTCTGATAAGTGTGTCTAGTCCGTATGACTTAATTATATAATCCTCATCAATTTCATAATCAGCTGCAAGAACCGGAACGACCTGTATAATATCAAGATTTTCATCCATAATCATATCTCGCATCTCTTTAGCTTTCTTCTTAGAAAATGACTGTGTAAGAACTATGATAATAGGAACCTGTGTAAGCTTGTTTTCTTCGGCAAATGCCTTTAACCAAGCTATTTCTTCCGGTTCTACACGGTTCGATGCCGTATTGATGCAGTACCAGATACAGTGTATAGTCTGGTTAACGTCTTTTGACGCTACTCCGCCTCGAATAGTTTCCAAAATCTCCTTCTTCACATCTGACTGTGCATCTTTTCCAAGTTCAAAACCTCTTGTATCGTAAATGTTAAGCGGTATGCCTTCTTTACTTATCTTACGCATATGTTCAGTTACCGGCTTACCGATACCTGTTTCTGCAAGTTCAGCTCTGAATACGCCATTAATGAGCGTACTCTTTCCTACGCCTGTCTTTCCTGCTACGATAATATTCAATGTCTTTAAATTTCTGATTTTGTCATTAATCGCCTGAAGACAATCCTCAGCAATTTTTTCGATACTAATTTCCATGTTTTACCTCCTCATTTATGGTTTTGATATCTCGATTCAAAATACTATTTACTCTTTTGTATTCACAATTCATTTTAAGTAAAATATATCAAATTTTAGGCTCTATTGCAATTACTTTTAGGCATATGACCTTCACTTCCCTGTCCCACAAAACAGTACTTGTTTTTTAAAGTATTTACAAAAATCCCAAATAAGTATATTATGAATATATAGTAATCATATAGAAACAGATATAAATTCGATGGTTTCAGATAGAAAGGACGTGTAAATATGAATAAGAAAACATTTTGGAAAATACTTATCCTTGTAGTAGTTGGTGCATATGTCATATCTCCAATCGATGCGTTGCCTGCATTACCGTTTGACGATTTATTGGTGCTGATTCTTGGTATATTAGGTGAAGCTAAACTCTTTAAAAAGCCTAAGGAAAAAGATGACACTAATATAAGTGATGAAAAAGATATCGTTGACAGCGAAATTGTAGAATAAGATTAAAACAAACGCTGTAGGCAGAGCACTTGGGATATAATATGTACCAATGCTTGCCTACAGCGATTTTTCATTTAGGGGATTTTTATAGTTCCTTCATTATTATGAAATTTACCATATAAACGGTATAAGTCTGTATTTTACTTTTTTCTTGTATTCTTCGTATCCTGCAAGCCCTTCAACTAAAACCTTTTCTTCATTTAGGATACGTATCACAATAATAACAGGATATAATGCAAATGGAATAAGTCCATAAAATGAGCCAAGAATCAATGGCAATGGCAAGAACATAAGAAAAGTAGCCAAATACATTGGATGTCTTACAATTCCATAAAGTCCGGTACTGATAACCGTCTGATTCTCCTGTACCTCTACCGTTCTTGAAAGGTACGCATTTTCTCGCATAACTTCCGCATACATCATATAACCAAATAAAAATATAACCGATGCAGCAATCACAAGCCACATAGGTACAGTTGACCATCCAAAGCGAAAATCAAGAGCTGATAAAATAAACCCTGCCGGAAATATCAATGCCGAAAATGCAATCACACCTTGCTGCGTCTTCTCTTTTTCCTTATGATTTAATCTTTTTTCCAGAAGCTCCGGTGCCTTTATAAAGAGAACAACACCCAAAATCACCATTGGCACAAATAATAATGCCATGAAAAGCCATGCTCCGGGATAATTAACTGTCCATGCCGGCAAAAATAGAAGTAATCCCACAAATACCATTCCTACTATGGCCTTTGTAAGTGCACTAAAAATCAGTTTCATAATGCTTCTCTCCTCTCATCGTGTTCTAAAGTTTCCTGTCTCCTTATCTGGTATGTATTTTACTGTGTATTATAACAGCCACATTATTTATCCTATGACAATCATCTTGTCCGCTTCTGCATTATACGCAATATGTATTTTCTGATTATTATAATCTGATAACCGGAACTTTGAAAAAAAGATATCAGACCACAATGGTTTTGTATCTTTTGCAATCCTGGTCCCATCTTCCAGTTTAATCGTTACTGTATAATATACCGCGCCACGGTACCACCTTGATGTTCTAGGCGTATTTAATACCACTTCATATATTTGATAATTATTTAAATCTTTAAACAACATCACATATTTGTAAACACAAAACAAGACAAATGGCATAAAACTAATGCAATATATAAGCATAAATATTCCGCCAATCTCAAGCGTTAGCGCCAAATTACCATCCTTCATTCCGGTAACTATTCCAAATAGTAACATAAGCCCTACAGATATTGCTATTATTCCAATCCATAAAAAAATCTGCCGTTTTCTCCATTCGGCTTCAATTGATTTTTTAACTATCTTTTTTGTTAACATATACCTCTTATCACTCCATTCTATTGATTTTTCTATAGAAAATTATAATCAAACAACGTGTCATATTTTACATTATATTATGATATAACTATTTATATCAACTACTTTTTGATAATCCATTTCAAGAATTAAATAACCCTATCTGCACCTAATAATAACTTATCTATCACCGGACGAATCATCTCTGTATTCTCAATCTTATTTATGGCACATAATTTCTTACCTGCGTCCTTACTGGATGCACCACAATGATATGCATGTTCCGTCGGTAAGCCATAATCAATCACTATCAATCTATCATGACAATCTGCATTCGGTTTAATTCTGAGTGGTGGATATTGATTAACGAAATCACTTACAACTGCCGGTGTCAAAAATCCCTTTTTGCTATGTCCATTCTCTGTAAATAAAACAACCTCCACACCTTGTTTTTTCTGTGATAAAAGCTGTAAAGTCTTTGTATTCACATAATCATCGACAACATAAATACTCCTTGTTGCCTGCTGATAAATATCTATGTATGCTACATCTGCCTCAAATTTCTGGCCTTTATAAATAACAAAGTTCTTGAAATCCTTATCCGAAACAAAGTTTTCGTTGAGTGTGTCTATGCTCTTTTGAATAACCTGCATATCTTGCTCTGTTTTCTTCTGTCTGTCAGCCATATTTGACATTTGCACAGAAATTTCTGATACTCTTGCACTTACAAGATGCATCTCTGACCGTGTAACAAACTGTTGATTCTGTTTTATATAATGACGCATCTCACGAAACGCACGCATAATGAATATGCTTTGCTGCTCTGCAAGTTTTCCTCTGAGAACCGTTGCCAGCATGTAGATACCTTGTTCTGTGAATGCGTAGGGTAATTTCTTTACATTAGTACCTCTTTTATCCCCATTTACGTTCAAAGTCGCAAATTGCGACTTTGAAAAATCTTCATTTCGTGAAGTCGCAAATTGCGACTTCACGAAATCCATCTCATCTTTTGTTAACTGAAACATAAAATCTTCTGGAAATCTTACAATATTACGCTTAACCTGTTCATTTAAACGTTTTACTTCATATCCATAAATTTCAGCTAAATCATAATCAAGCATAACCTGCTGACCTCTTATGATATATACTCGATTACATATATTATTTACTGTCATCAACTCTGTAATTTCTGCCATAGCATTCCTCCCACAAATTGTGCAACAGGCTGTTGCACAATTACTAATACATTATCTGTTAGCTACGTTTTCTTACTTATCATCCTCATTTCTTTTGTCAGCCAACTTCTCCATCTGAATCTTATATTCCATCAAACGCAGAAGGTACTGCGGAACCCTTCTGTTTCCTAATTCCCAGTCCGTCTCTGTCATATATGGAATTTCAAAGTACTCGCAAAATTCTTTCCGATTCATACCGGTACTTTCTCTTAATTTTCTTAATTCATCTCTTGCTTCCATAAGTTCACCTCTTTATGCATTGCATAAACATATTATATATCTTTTATTAACTGTGGTCAATAAAAGATTTCCGTAAAAAATAAACCTCGGTAAAAATTTGTTTTTTACCGAGGTTCCTATGGCATTTTAAAATAACAGAGATATTATAGTGTTAATTTTTTTCGTTGGACAAAAGTACGCATGTTTCAACGGTACTTTCGTTGTCCCAATCCAATTCGAATATCTCTTCCCCATTGAAAAACACAGGGAATCGGAACTTTAGACTACGAAGTATTCTTCCGTCAGCCTGCTCTTCCTCGTAAATATTCACATCCGCAAGGAAGCTCTTCATAAATGTCTTTTTTTCAATATCCGTAAATCTGTCGTACAGCTTATCAAAGAATAGTAAAAACTGGTACACATTGTCACCGGATATTTTCTCCTGCCTAATATTATACAATCTGGTCTCCACTTCTTCAATCAGAGTTTCAATTTCTTCTATCTCATCATAGCGCTTGTCCAGACGCACCTGCATATCCTCATACTTCTTGTCATAATGCTTATCCGATACAGATAAGTTGTCCATCTGATTCGCCAGCTTGTTCTTTGCTCCGGTTACCTGCTTTAAGCGCTCCTGCAAGCCTGTGTGCTCTTTGTCCAGCTCCTGTGTATCAATTCTTTGTCCGATGTGCTTCTGAATCTCTGTTTTGAACTTCGGATTATTCACCAGCTTACGGATAACCTCTTCCACGGCCGCATTGATTTTATCCTCACTCCACTGCTTGCGATAAGTACACTTGTGACC
Organism: Lachnospiraceae bacterium; assembly: GCA_015057425.1. GTDB lineage: Bacteria > Bacillota > Clostridia > Lachnospirales > Lachnospiraceae > SVEL01. The sequence continues at coordinate 79,268 of SVEL01000003.1, read as the reverse complement.
GTTCACAAAGGTTCTGTGCTTGCAGGCATAGTAAAAATAATCTCTGTAATGTCCGCCGTCCGGATGTTTTTTACGATTTACATTGCCATACATACCACTTCCACAAATCGGACATTTGATAATACCGGATAAAATATGCTCGTGATCTAAACTGTGAGTTTTAATGTTGGCAACACCGGTTTCCTGTCTCTTTTTATGCACCTGATTCCACAATTCTTCTGACACAATCGCCTCATGGATACCGTCGTTAAGCATATACTTGTCCTGCTTCACAATATGATATTCATTTCTTGTACCCGGAATCTTCTCATTCTTTCTTCTTCCAAAAGCAAGCTTGCCACAGTACACAGGATTATCCAGTACACCTTTTACAAAGGATGTGGAAAAGCCTTCTATGGTATTGTTCTGGTGAAGCTTTTTCTTGTATCCGCTGTTGTTTAAGAATGTAGCAATGGCCGCAATTCCCATAGTGGTATTGGCAAACTTATCATAGATAATACGAATAACCTCTGCTTCATCCTCTGCAATGTGCAATTCACCATTGATAAGCTGGTAACCGTATGGTGCAAATCCTCCATTCCACCTACATTCTCTGGCTTTCTGTCTGCGCCCTTCCATGGTTTGAACTAATATATTCTCTCGCTCAATTTCAGCCACCGCAGATAACACAGAAATCATTAGTTTACCTGCATCTTTAGAACTATCGATGCCATTTTCCACACAGATAAGATTAACACCAAAATCCTGCATTCTCTGAAGGGAAGATAATACATCCGCTGCGTTTCGTCCGAATCGTGATAATTTGAATACAAGTACGAAATCGATGTTATCTTTACACGATTCAATGTCCTGAAGCATCTGCTGGAATTGCGGGCGACCTTCCACACTTTTACCGGATTTGCCCTCGTCGGAGTATTCCCCTGCGATAATCATATCCTGGTAATCAGCGTATTTTTGCAATTTATCTTTTTGTACATCTAAGCTGTAGCCATCTACCTGCATGGAGGTGGATACTCGGGTGTAGATGTAACATTTGAGTTGTTTTTTCATGGGATACCTCCTCGTAAAAAATTGATTTTCATGACATCAAAAATCTCTTGTGTTTAATATCCTTTAATTTCGGATTATCCTTCAACATTTTTTCTACAAACTCCCACTCATCTCGCTTACTAAATACGTATCTGTAACTTTGTATTACCTGTAAAGAATTATAGTAATGCACTTTTTCAGACGGGATTTCCACAAAGTGATTATGAAAAGGTAGCAATCTACCAAATTCTTCAATATCCGCCAATATCAAAATCAACTTCGGACTTATAGGAAATGCTATTTCAATACCTTTACTATTTATACCATTAAATCCAGAATGACCATATTTAACCACTGGATTGTCTGAAGTAATAAATGGAATATCTGTCTTATTGTAACCTATGACCCAAATTTTACTTCTCAAACGAACAGCAATATCCGATACCATTTCCTCATCCATCAGAAATTGAGCATGAAACAATTTCAAATGATTTTTATTTTTTATTTCTAATTCTATCGAATTAATATATTCCCTTTCTTCATCCGTCTTTGCAATTTTTTTCATAAGTAATAACGGTAATCTTTCATACATTTCTTTTATATTTTCTCTGAACTCTTTAGATCTAATCATTTGAATTGCCAAGTACAACGAAATATGATTCATATCATTATCTGTAATCGCAACCATATTTTCTATATTCTTTGGATTAGTCATAACATATGTTGATATTATTTTACTAATAGGATCAAATAACCATGTCTCAACATTTTGACCGAACCAATGCTCTATGTGTTGAAGATCAATTGTTTGCATTATCCGTTCCATCTCCGGATCAAATTCGAAATTTGAATCTTGTTCCATCTTTTCTCTTTTTAAAGCATCAAAGTCAACATCATAAAAGTATCTCTCACAAGCATAATCTCCAACATTTCCCGGTCTTTTTTCCGTCTTTTCTTTATCAAACACAAAAAAATTTTCACCATTTGCAAAATGCTTCAAATATCTCTGCGGAACATAATGTTCATTTTTTACTTTTTCAGCCATACTATCTCGCTCCTTTATCAAAATCCACAAAGCTTTTTGTCCCAACAGAATTGTATCACTGTTCCAACCTGTATTCAACCAGAAAATGGCGGCCATCTTGACCGCCAACCTTCTTACTTATCATACTTGTGTCATTACTCTATTTACATTCTGAATTTGTATCGGAGTAAGATTATTATACGTCTGCACAATATGGTCATATAAACTACCTTTAAACCTTGGCACGTTTACCGTTATAATCACAAAGTATTTAATCTTTTCATGTTCATAGGAATCGCGACCAATTGCATGCAATGAAATAAACGGATTCAATAATGAACTACAATACATAGAAGCTTCTTTACGTATAATGGTATCCCATTTAAAATCACTATTTCTCAAATCAGCTTCAGCAAAATTTCTTTTTGCAGGCTTAGATACTGGCAAATCGGACTTTATATACCCTTCATTAATTAGATGCCTAGCCATTTCAATTCCACTAGGATCTAGAAGATTTATTTTTTTCTCACTACATCCTGGTTTTCTAAATGGAAATCTCATTTCATTCGGATAAAAAGTATCTTCTATGCAATTATTTGTATAAGCATCTGGATCATTAAGATTTGGATTAACCACCGTACAAATTGTCCATCTAATGTTTGCTTTTCCTCGAATCTCATTTACTTCAGGCATAAATACAGGAAGTCTAACTGTCGCAGATGATGTTATTTCTCCCTCATAAAGAATCGTCACTTTGTTGTCTGTACAATTCAACAAATCATCAACTTCTAAGGTGCAAAATCCGAATCCATTCTCATTATTCCCTTCAAGGCCATCATTTTCCGCATTATGAATTATTAATGCTCGACCCAAATGTGGAACAATGTGATCTGACGCTGCCATAAGTCTTCCGATTTTTCCAGCAACTACAGGTGCTGCTAAACTAGTCCCAAGTGTACCCGTTATTTCATTACCTGTTTTTGAAGTTATAAACGGCATATCGACACTACCACCAAACTCTAAAATATCTGGTTTTATTTTAGCGCCTTCCCTTCCTGGCCCTACACAACTATAAGCAGCCCTATATTTATCTCCCAAAGAAGAAATAGTATAAGCCCCCACAGCAAGTCCATTTACCATATCAGCAGGTGACTGAATTCTATTCATAGGTGTTTCGAATGTTCCATCATTCCCTGCTGCCACGCAAAATAAAGGATTTACCTCATCTTCTTCCACATCATATGTAAGTTTATCACAAACATATGTAAACCTATTTATCTCATCATCTATAATTGCACCTCTTGGACCCATTGACAGATTAAATAACTTTATATCCCTCCGTTCCGAAACAACCTTTTCTATCACATCTATGGTGGTATACATTTGCCAATCCGCCTCTGCATCTCCTGTCTTTTTTGTCGGAAATACTCTAAATGATTCTACGGACACAACCGGATTTTCAACTTTATCCTTCTCCGTTTTACCACGCAAATTTGTTCCGTAAAGAATTGCTCCACACACTCCTGATGCATGATCTTGTGCATTTTCCACCGCTGTATCATCGACCATGTCATAATTAGTTACATATGGATCCAACAAACGTGTACCCGATTTTACTCCTCCATCAAAAACACCTACTTTAATATTAGACTTCATAATCATTTCCGGAAGCTGAGGAGCAGGTGCAACCATATATCCTGCACGCAATTGTTCTTCCCAATTATCATACATAGGCTTAATACTTCTTAACGGATTATACTTTCCTGCTCGTTTTACAGATTCTTTATCCATATTAATACACACAAATGTAAGTCCATCTTCATAAGTACGTATCGCAGCCTTATCTTTTTCTAATTGTGTCGTCTCAAAAAATCCATTTATAGCTTGCTCTCTATCCGTATCAAGAGGATGGATTACTACCTCTACTGTTCCATTTTCCCATCCATCAGGAAATCCCATAGTCTTTTCTTCTGGGCGTAATAAATCTATACTTTTAATTGTACAGACTTGTTCTTTCCATTTTTTAACATTGTCTTTTCTCCCAGAAGTAAATTTACTCTTTAACTCTTCTAATTCTTCTTTTGTTGTTCTTACAAAATACATCTTTCCTTTTGTATTATTTTTCTCGTCTATAGTATACTTTCGTCCTCCTATCAACCGCATCCTCGAATCCGCTACCAACGATGTCGGTGCATAAGACTTCGCTTCGTATTTAGGTTCCAAGCGTATGCACACAACTTTGCTTGAGACAAAAATCTCATCATGTTTTTCAAATGCCTCTTGTATTTTTTCAATGTCTGCACATAATCTCTCTTTAGCTTCCACATATTCGTGTGGCAAGTTCGAGTATCCACCACCTGTCTTTTTCACCAGAGGTTGTATATAATACTGACCATTTGCTAAAATAGGATGTTTTCCAGCATCTTTCATCAAATCACTCCTTTAAGTATCTATCTACAGAAGAAGTTGGTATACCCGTTAATTCCGAGATTCTTTTTACCGAAATCTTACCGCAGTTTTCTTTTAACGACTTACAAATTGCTATTTTTTGTTCTTTGGTCTTCAATCCTGCATACTCACAATACTCTTTTAACGCCAATACAGCTGTTGATTGCTCTGAATAAATTATAGTTTTTCTCTTTATATGCTCACACATCTTGCATAAATCAGCTGCCGAAACACCATTTGTTCCATCAACAAGAATCTTAATAATTCCTTCGTCTATTTCCTTGATATAAGCCCTTAATCCTCTCTCAATCAACTGTTGACGTTGTTCAAATTCCGGCATAGTAATTTCAATATTCCTATCGAATCGTCTCCATATCGCTTTATCCAATAATTCCGGATGATTCGTCGCCCCTATAACTACACACGTAACTGGACATTCTTCTAATTCTTTAAGCAATACATTGACAAGTCTTTTTAATTCTCCCAAATCAGATGCATCATCTCTTCTCTTAGCTATTGCATCTATTTCGTCCAAAAACAATATAACATTCTGCTCTTTTGCATATTGAAAAATACTTTTTATATTCTGTCCGCTTCTTCCCAAGTAACTCGAAATTGAATTTGCTAAATCCAATGTAATAATTGGCATGTTAAGTTTATATGAAAGCCATTTTGCAATATAGGTTTTTCCAACTCCCGGTCTGCCATGTAAAAGTATACTATTAGACGGCACAATATCTTCTTCTAAAAATCTATCTATTAGCTCTCTTTCTCTCAAAAAATGATTCAATTCTTCCATAACACTCTCTTCAAGTATCGGTTCTTCTAACGAAATAGGTTCTTCAATCTTAACCAACTGGCTCCTAGTTTCTTTATCTACCGGAAGCGGAGACATCTCAATACTTCTCATCACATCCGTTCCCGTATTAGAACATGCCAATATTTTCATTATTTCTGCCGCTACATCCGGAGCTTCCTTTTTTAGTTTACGCCCCATAAGAAGCGCTATTGACTCAACATTCTTTTTATCATTATTAATTGCTGCTCTAACTAATTTTGGCACATATTCATAAGTCATTTTTCTCACTCTTTCTTTTTCTTTTAATTTTTGAGATATCTATATAATATATAAATACGTGCGTTTTGTCAACATTTTATCCCACTTTTGTTTTTATTTTAGTTTGTGGGATATTTATCTCAAGTAATATTTTTATAACTCATCTAATGTATTACAACGCCTATAAACGCAAAAAATGTAGGTAATATATACCCACATTCCGTTTATCTTTTATCACATCGCTTATTTCCAATTTTTTAAAAATGTTTTTATATCATTTCACTTTGAACGCTCCATCTTATGTATACATCCCACTCTCGCAGGATACCGGTAATCCTTATGCTGCCTTCTCAAACTGTTTCAGCAATCTTCTTGCATAAGCCTCATACCGAAGTCTTTTTCCCTCTGCATCATCACACCAAGTTTCCGGTTCATACTGAATCTCTACGGCGATGTCTCGCAAAACCAGTGCTCCGTACTTCTCCATCATCTCGGCTAGGAATGTGCAGCAGCGTTCAAATTCCTTGTTCAAAGCTTCCCTCCTTACATACTCGCTTCTGCATCTTTTCGTCCGATAAGTCATCTATGACTTCTTGCCTTAATGATACAACTATGGATTGGAAAAAGCAATGTTTCCGGTGAGAAAAAATTTTCTAAGTCACTTACATTTCTTTAGGTGTCTTTTGCTAGATACGCATTTTGTATATCCATCACAAAATGCATCTAGTTAGGGGCAAAATCCCCTAACCCCCCTGATATTTATATAGGTGTGTCACTTTTTGACGCACTTTTTGACACACCTTTTGTAAATGATAAAATAAAAATTTACATTTATTCATTTTAAAATACAACTAAACTATTTCCCATCTTGAATTTCGCTCCAAACCTCTGTCATTTTCCCATAATCTTCAATTGTATCAATTATCAATTCTCCATTTTTTATTGCTTCATCCAAAATTACAGAATGTACTAACTCACCATATACAACTACATTAATTTCTTCTCCAATCAGTTTCTTGGTTTTGCTTTCCATTATTGATGTCCCGTCCTCTGTGAAATATAGTACAATAACTTGAACATTTGACCCACCTTTACCTATAGAACGTGTCTCCATACTTGCATATTCTATCTGCGAACTTTCCACCAATATAGTGCCATCATTTTCTGTAATCTTAACTACACCCGAAATATGTTCATCTGTTGTCTTATCATCCTTTGAACCTTTTATTGCATTCATTAATTTTTCTGCTTCCTCATAGTTACTGTAACCAGTTAATTGTGCATATCCGCCCTCAATAACAGAATTTATCATCGGCTGAGAAATCAGTTCATCGTCTACATAAATACTTAATGATTTTCCTATATTCTCTTTTGTGATATTTGCAAATTTAGTTGTACCATTATCAGTAAAGCTAATCCCTACATAATATTCTTTGTTTGAATTTTCATCAACTACTGTAGATATTTCTACAGCTTTTATATCATCAATAGTTATAAGCACTTCTCCTACATCATTTTTGATTTCCAAGTTACCATATAGATTTGTATCAATATTTTCTTCTTGATTGCCCTCTTTTGAACACGCGGTAATATTAAGTAAGCACAATACACATAAAAATACCATTAAATATCTTTTCAATTTAAACATCTCCTATCCTTTGAATTTTAACTATAACATATCATAGAATTTCGATTTTCTAAATGTTGCATCCAACAATTTGCTTTTTTCACGCATCATCATAATGCCATCCTGTTCATCTACAAGTTCTAAGCAATGATTGTAAACATCATTTGCATAACCCGTAAATTCTTTAATTACATGGGATGGCACTCCCGAACGTATCATTTGCATAATACCATATTTTGCAACCGCCATACCTTTGTTGTGTCCCACAACTTCTTTAAGAATATTAAACATTTTAGAATAATCAATTTTATCTCGTTCTTTTGCAATATCAACAAACAAACGGTCATCGCTTGGATTTTCTATAAGTTTATCCCTTACTTTCATATATCGCCGCATTTGTAACGATAACTCATCAGGAAGATGTACCCAAAAACCATTGATTTTTAATTTGTTCAACTGTCCGTTATAATCGGTTATTTTCAACTCATTTATTACGTTATTTTTCGTACCAAATAACAAAATGATTTTACAAGCAAGAGAAGATATGTAATTAGCAAAAACTCCATTATAGTATCCGTTAAGAATTTCATCGTCATCTGCAATAGAAAGCTTTTCATTACAAGCATTAATAAGTTGCTCGGCTTCTGCATCTGACAATGGATGTACCTGCTCTTTTCTATTTAATTTTAATTCTTTAATCTTATTATCATAAGCAACGTTAAGCTCCGCTTTTTCACTCTTATTCTCAAAGAGCTTGTTCTCCCAACCAAATTCCTCATAAATGTACTGATAGAATACAGTAACAACCGATATATAATTCCAAGCGGTTGTCGCATATTTAACATCATAATTTTTTACATAATACTCCAGCGAATTTAACAGTTCATTTACTTTTATACCTGTTAATATACTTTGATAATTCACATCTTTAGCCTGTAATTCAAGAACAACGTACTCGTAAAAAACATAGATTTTTCTTTTGTAAGTTACAAAGGTTAATCCGTTTTTTTCTTCTTCAACATAATTTATAAACTGTTCAATAAGTTTTTCAAAAGTCATAAGAATTCCTTTCTCTATAAAATTACTATTTCTATGGAGATTTTACCATAAAATATTTGCTTTTTCAATTACTTTGTGTAATTATAAAAGGTCAATACATGAATCAGATTGTACATCTGTTGATAATTCAACTGTTTCCAGTCCGATAAACCATATAAATGTAACACTAAAAATTCAAACAATTGCTTTGTAATCTTCTTCTGCCGAATTAACCTACATAATATCTGATACTAACATGATGTATATGTACTTGGTACGTCTTTAGTAATTGACCGCACATTCTGCATAATTAAATATTTAGTATCATAATTCATTAACTTCATTTCAGCAACTCCTTTCCATACAATCTTCACATTCGCAAAATTCACAAGCCACAAAATCACACTCTCCGAATACAAAACCATCAATAATAACAGGCTGGCATGTTTCTAAGTAATCAGGGCAGTTCCTACATGGTGCATAATAAATACATAAAGGTTGATAATTTTTTATACACATAGCTTTCACACTCCTTTAGTTTAATGAATATTGATATGACTGATTTCTGACGGTCTGACAGCCATACTTCGCTTTAATATCACTAAGCGATATTTCCTGCTTATGATGTCTGTGGTATGGCTCACTATGCCATACCCATGCATGCTTCTTACTACACCACGTAAACCCAAGACCTTTTAACTGGTCTTTGTACTAGTAACAGTCAAAACACCATATCCAACTACCGATTATCTGAACGGTCATATTAAACCCTGTAATTTCGTTCAGAATAGCCTTAAATTGTTCATTTTCTTCATAGGTGTAAGATTGACTATCTGACTTATTAACTTTGCTTAAATCGGCAAATAAGCGGTCATACTCGGCATTTATAGATTGCATTTCTGAAACACTACCGCCGTTATCGGGATGGTACTTTTTTAATAGTTCCCTGTACCTCTTTCCTAATGTTTCAATGTCTGTTACTCCTGCAAAATAATTACTCATAATGCAACAACTCCTTTCGATAATGTGTTTTTTTACAGCAAAAAAGCTAGACTAATACCCTCTGAAAACGACCGTCGGGTATCAATCTAGCTTTGATTTCCTAAAAAAGAGCTCTAGGTGTCTCTCGAAATTTTATTAAATTTTCCTCTATATACTGGCGAATTTAGACATAGAAAAAGCACTATCAGTTATCATTAACCAATAGTGCCACCATTTCTACTCTTCAACTTTCCAATGGATTGCTTCTTTCTCTATCTTATCTGTGAGCAACGATACAATAAGCAACAAGCCATCATCTTCATTCATGATACCATACTTTCTTCTCTCGTTACCTTCGATATACCCAACATAATTAAAGAAGTATAAATTGATTTGTTCATTATCATAAATACTATTATCAAACACGATAAAGAACTCATCCTTGTATTTTGACGATAAATATTCAACAATATCCTTCTTTTCAAAATGTTCTTCTACTGTTGCAAGAGTTTCTTTCTTACCCGAAGAAATCAAATGCATAACTTCAAGTGCAAATAACCCTATTCCTTTAAGACTTCCTTCACCTATCATAGTAATTCTCCTTTCCTAAGTAACAAATAACTATTACATTAACATTATAAACATTAAAAACAACTTTATCTATAGTTATTCTTGTATAATGGATACTTTTCACATATCCACCACTACCAGTTCTATTCCGACACTCACAGGAATTTCTCTTTTTAACTCCTTTTCAAGCACATTTTCTGCATTTGGAGTAAATACGAAATGGTCGAAAAAGTGCGTAAACTCAAGAATTTCTACATATCCACCCTTTGTAGACATGCGACGGTCTCCACATGACCACTATGCGGGAACATATCCACCGGCTGTACTTTCTCGACGGTAAAACCATTCTCTACGAGAATTTTCAAGTCCCTTGCCAATGTTGCACTGTCGCAGCTTACATACACAAGTCGTTTCGGTGCCATTTCCACGATAGTTTTAAGGAGTGCTTCGTCGCAACCCTTTCTTGGTGGGTCTACTACGATTACATCTGCCTTTTCACCATACTTTTTATAATGTTCAGGAAAGACCTCTTCTGCCTTCCCTACAAAAAATTCGCTGTTTTCTATTGCGTTGATGTGGGCATTTTCCTTTGCATCTTCTATGGCTGCAGGAACTATTTCCACGCCGTATACCTTCTTTGCATTTTTTGCAAGGAAAAGTGAGATTGTTCCTACTCCGCAGTAAAGGTCCCAGACTGTCTCATCACCTGTAAGCCCTGCATATTCAAGTGCTTTTCCATATAACTTTTCAGTCTGTACAGGATTTACCTGATAGAAAGACAATGGAGATATCTTAAACTTTACATCCCCTATATAATCTGTTATATAGCCTTCGCCATAAAGATTTATCACCTTTTCACCAAGTATTCTGTTAGTCTTTTCTTTATTGATATTATAGGATATGCTTGTCATTCCCGACACCAAGAGCAGCTTTGATACCAACTCCTCCGTAGCTGTAAGCCTGTCACCGTTGATGATAATACATACCATTATTTCTCCGGTTTTAAAGCCCTTTCTTATGAGTATATGTCTCACAAGACCTGTGCCCGACACTTCATCATAAGGCTTTACGTTATTTTTAACCATATATTCTTTTATGATTTCAAGAATTTCTTTATTTTCAGCCACTCCTATGGCACAATCATCGCAAGGAATAATACTGTGAGTTCTTCCTGCATAAAATCCCATAACTATATTGCCGTCTTTATCTGTTCCTACGGGAAACTGTGCCTTATTACGATAATTATAAGGATTATCCATACCGATTGTCGGAAAAACTTCCACATCATTTAACTTTCCGATTCTTATAAGATTATTTTTCACTTTATTTTGTTTAAAGAGAAGCTGTGCGTCATATGACATTTCCTGTATCTGACACCCACCGCATCTTCTTGCTTCTTTACATACAGGTTTCACTCTGTCAGGTGATGGCTCCAATATCTCTTCAACTCTTGCATAGCCATAGTTTTTAGACATTTTCATGACTTTTACTCTTACCTTATCACCTTTAAGTGCGTCCTTGATAAATAAGGCATAGCCATCTGCCTTGGCTACACCTTCTCCTTCTGAACCCATATCTTCAATTGTAACATCTAAAATATCATTCTTTTTTAGCATACTATATCTACTACTCCATTGGTGTTGTTCTTCTGAGATTGGACTCAAATGCTCTGTTATATCCGAGCCACTCGCTGTTGTCCTTGCTTACTCCTGCAAATATTTCCTTAAATGTCTGCATTTTAGCATCTGTATTGTCAGCAAAGTTAAGGGCAATTGCTTCTACAAGCGCCGGTTTCTTCGGTGAACCATATTCAAGTTCTCCGTGATGAGCAAGTATGCAATGCTTAAGTTCATTTAACAATTTAACAGGGAATCCTTCTATATCCCTTGCAAGTTCTGTTACTTTCTCGCTTCCCATAACGATATGGCCTATAAGCTGACCTTCATCTGTATAATCATTAGTCGGAAATGATGATAACTCATATACTTTACCCATATCATGAAGCATTGCTGCCGCAATAAGAAGGTCTCTGTTTAAAATATCATACTGTGTACAATAATAATCACAAAGCTTTGTAACAGACAATGTATGTTCCAAAAGTCCGCCGATAAATCCGTGATGCATGGACTTAGCCGCCGAATGCTTCTTAAATCTTTCTGCAAACTGCTTATCTTCTACAAACACCTTTTCGAGAAGCTTTCTTAAACAAGGAGTCTTTACAGTTGCTATAAATCCTGTCAACTGGCCATACATAACTTCCGTATCTTTATCGGTACATGGGAAATAATTAGCAGGATCATATTCTCCTTCATCCATCTTATATATCTGGTCAACACTCATCTGCAATGAACCTGCAAATGTAGTTACCTTTCCATGAACCTCTATATAATCAAATGCCTCAAAATCTCTTATTCCCGGAGAATACGGTTCCCAAACCTTTGCATCTATAACACCTGTTTTATCCTGAAGCTGTAAAGATAAATACGTTTTTCCGTTTTTTGTTTCCGCAAAAACCTTCTGCTTACAAAAAAATATATCCCTTACCATATCTCCATCTTTAAAATCACGTATAAACCTCATTATATTTTAACCTTTCTGTTTGTTAATATAACTGACAAAGAATAAGTTTCAAACTTATCACCATTTTGTCTGCTTACAATTATATTAAGTTTATTACCTGCTTTATTATTTTTCAAGCACGTTTTTATATTTGCCATTGATTTTACGGGAGAATTTCCGATTTTGGTTATAATATCTCCCTTTCTGATTCCCGATACATATGCCGGTGAATCCTTTGCAACATCCGTAACATATACTCCGTTTGGCATATCTATTCCTGATATCTGTCGTATCTCATCAGTTACAGCTTCACCTGTAACGCCAAGATATACAACACCTTTACCGGAGCTCATGCCTTCTACAATATGCTTTACATCTACGGCAGCAATAGCCTCTACAACCTTTTCACTACCTGTTACGATTCCAAGTAATTCTCCGTCTATATCAAACACAAAGCCGTCCTGACAATTAGAAATAAAAATATCCGTTCTCAACAATTCGTAGGAATTATCCATTCCTGTTATAACGCTGCTCTGTGAATTCAAAAAGCCTATAGTCTCATACACATTCATTCCAAACGGATTTCCTATATAGATAACAGGTTCATTGGAAGAAAATGTACTTACATTGGAAAAATCCGCTGCCGCTAAATTCTTCGTAATCTCGCTGTCTACACCTATCATATTGACACTAAGTAATACAAGCCCCGTTACTTCGTCATATGCGGCAATTTCAGCAGGTAAAGAAGTTCCGTCCGGCAATATAATCTTGATATTATCCATATCCTTTACATTGTTATAAAGTGCCAAAATATGCACATATGCATTCTTACTTACTATTACACCTGACGAAATAATCTCATATTCAGGTGTCTGGAAAATTCCCTTTTCACCTGTGTATGCATTGATTGTAACAACCGACTTCTTCATCTCTTCCGTAAGCTTTGAAACCTGACCGTAGAGATTTTTCAAATCTTCTGCTGTATATATCTTTTCTGACGTAGTAGGTTCCTCAGTGGTAGGTTCCTCGTTGTCAGGCACGGTCGTAGTAGTTTCGCCCGGATTACTTATTGTACTTTCAAGTATTGGTCTCAAATACACAAAAACCACGCAGGCTACCACACCAAAAATCACGGCAAAAAATCCCGTAAGTATTACTTTTTTAATAAGTCTTTTTAATCTCTTACGGGGCGTTTCAACAACACGTTCATTTATATAATTATGTCTTTCAGACTGATTATCAACTTCGCTCATCTATATCTCCTTCTAAAGCCTCCATCTCACCTTAAATTATAACTAAGATTTATGAACATTCTATGACATTATTGTAAACAATGAAATATTGAATTTTTGAGTATTTTAGGGTAAAATATTAACATTAATATATGGAGACTTAATAAATGAATTCAAAAGCTTTAAAAATTCTTGAATATAATAAAATACTTGAGCAGCTTGCATCCTTCGCTTCAACCGACCTTGGTGCCGAAAGATGCTTAAATCTTGTACCTGATGATAATATGGACAACATACTTAAGAATCTTCAGGAAACTGATGATGCATTGAAACGCCTTTGGCATAACGGAAGAATTTCTTTCGGCGGAGTTAAGAATATTGCTGCATCCGTCAAGCGTCTTGAAGTCGGCAGCAATCTTTCTGCCACAGAACTTTTAGATATCAGCAGCACTCTCGACGTAGCTCTTCGTGTAAAAGCCTTTGCAAGAGACTATCGTGATGGTCATGACACAGATGATGAATTTATAGATTCTCTCGACGAACGTTTCAGTATGTTAGAACCACTGTCACCATTAAATACCAACATCAAACGTTGTATCGTCAGTCCTGACGAAATAGCCGATGATGCAAGCAGTGAGCTTCGTTCCATCAGACGTTCTATCAGAAATACCGGAGAAAAGATCCGTTCTCAGATGAACTCTATGGTAAACTCACCTACAACAAGGACTTACCTTCAGGAATATGTCATAACTCAACGTGACGGAAGATATTGCCTGCCTGTAAAAGCCGAGTACAGAAGCAATGTTCCCGGTATGATTCACGACCAGTCTTCAAGCGGTTCAACGCTCTTTATAGAGCCTATGGTTGTTGTTTCATTAAACAATGATCTAAAGACTCTTGCCATCAAAGAACAGGAAGAAATTGAAAGAATTCTTGCAGAGTTAAGCAGCGAGGCTGCAGGTTTCGTCACAGAATTACATGACGACTTACAGATACTTACAGATTTAGACTTTATATTTGCAAAAGCTTCATTTTCCAAATCATACAATGGTTCAAAACCTGCATATAACTGTGACGGAAAAATCAACATCAAAAAAGGTCGTCATCCATTATTGGATTCCAAAAAAGTGGTTCCTATCGACATATACATCGGCGATACATTTGACCAGCTTATCATCACCGGTCCTAATACCGGCGGTAAGACAGTTTCCTTAAAAACCGTAGGTTTATTTACCCTTATGGGGCAGTCAGGATTACTTATACCTGCTGATGACAGTTCAATGCTTTCCGTTTTTACGGAAGTATATGCCGATATCGGCGATGAACAGAGTATAGAACAAAACTTAAGTACATTTTCTTCACACATGAAGAACATTATAAATATAGTTGAAAAGGCAGACAAAGATTCCCTCGTTCTTTTTGATGAAATATGTGCCGGTACTGACCCTATAGAAGGAGCTGCTCTTGCAATCAGTATTTTAAGTTTTCTTCATCGTATGAAGATTCGTACAATTGCAACAACTCACTATAGTGAATTAAAAGTTTATGCATTAAAAGAGGATGGAATAGAAAATGCATGTTGCGAATTTTCTGTGGAAACATTAAGTCCTACCTATAAACTTCTTATCGGAATACCGGGCAAAAGTAATGCCTTTGCCATCGCCGGCAAGTTGGGGCTTCCTGAATTTATCATAGACGAAGCCCGCTTAAGTATTGACTCCGAGCAAAAGTCTTTCGAGGACTTACTTTCAGAGCTTGAAAATTCAAGAACTTCTCTGGAAAAAGAACGTTTGGAATTATCCGGTATTAAAGCCGAAACAGAACGTACCAGAGACGAATATAAGAAAAAATCTCAACAGATTGATGACAGACGGGAACGCATAATTCGTGAAGCAAACGAAGAAGCACAGGAAATTTTGCAGGAAGCCAAGTCATTTGCCGATGAAACTATCCGAAAAGTTAACAAACTTGGTTCCTCAGCAAAAGACCTTGAGAAAGAACGTCATAAAGTGCGTGAGAAATTAAATGAACATGCTGACAAAGCATCCAAAGAACTTAAGAAAACACCTTCGAAAGTTTATAAACCTAAAGACTTTAAGATAGGAGATGATGTTAAGGTCTTAAGTTTGAATCTTAACGGAACCGTAAGTTCACTTCCAAATGACAAAGGCGATATGTATGTACAGATGGGTATTTTACGTTCATTAATCAATATTCGTGATGTAGAATTGATTGATACGGTTACGATAACAGCCCCTTCACTTACCAAAACAGGAAGTGGCAAAATTAAGTTTTCAAAGTCCGCTTCCGTGTCAACTGAAATCAATCTTATCGGTTGTACTGTAGATGAAGCAATCGCAAAATTAGACAAATATCTTGATGATGCTTACTTAGCTCACATGCCGTCAGTCCGTGTTGTTCACGGAAGAGGTACCGGAGCTCTCAAAAATGCAGTATGGCAGCATCTTAAGAGACTCAAATACGTGGCTTCATACAGACTTGGCGAATTTGGTGAAGGTAGTGACGGTGTAACCGTAGTTGAATTTAAATAAAAGTTTGTAGCAAATTTGCTTCAGATTGGAGGATTATATGCCTAACAAGCAGAAAATATTAATTGTAGATGATGATACCAATATTTCAGAACTTCTTTCCCTCTATATGACAAAGGAATGTTTTGAAACTCAGTGCGTCGAGGACGGAGAGTCTGCGCTCAAGGCTTTTGAAAGCTTTTGTCCTGATTTGATTCTTCTCGACCTTATGCTTCCCGGTATGGACGGTTATCAGATATGCCGTGAAATCAGAAAGACATCATCTGTGCCTATCATAATGCTCTCCGCCAAAGGTGAGGTATTTGATAAGGTTTTAGGTCTTGAGCTTGGTGCTGATGACTATATAATAAAACCATTTGACTCAAAGGAAGTTGTTGCCCGTGTAAAAGCCGTGCTCAGACGTACACAGGTTATACCTGAACCTGTAGAAAGCAAGAAAACTTCGGATTCCGTGACATTTACTGATTTGGTTATTAACCTTTCCAATTATTCAGTTTCCTATATGGGAAAAAATATAGATATGCCGCCTAAGGAAATCGAGCTTTTATACTTCCTTGCTTCATCACCAAACCAGGTATTTACCCGTGAGCAGTTACTTGACCACATCTGGGGTTATGAATATGTCGGTGATACACGTACCGTAGACGTTCATATCAAAAGGATACGCGAAAAGATAAAAGACCATAACGAATGGGCAATCTCTACAGTATGGAGTATTGGCTACAAATTTGAGACAAGATAATGTTTCTGTAAGTTTTGCAGACGGGAGAAGCTATGAAAAGAACAATTTATGTAAATTTCATATTGGGATATATCTTATTTGGCCTGTTAGGCTTTCTTGCCATATATTTTCTGGGATATAATACCCTTTACAAACAGGTTTTATTTAATAATGCCAAAAATATATATGACGATACATACATAATAGCTGAAGAATACATAGAAATGGTATACGAGTCACGTGATTATTCAGAAGGATTTTCAGGTTATCTGTCACGTCTTACGGATTATCTTGGATTTACCGTTGATGTCATTGACCAAAGCGGTAATATCACCTATTCCTCAGACCCAAATCATCTGATGCTTACCATCGGTGATTTTGACCCGGGATATTTCGGAAGCAAGTTTTACACTGTAGGAACATTATATGATTTTATACCAAGTAAATCACTTATCGTAACATCTCCTATTGTATATAACTATTCAACTTCTGCATACATTATTGCATATGTTGATCACACCATAATACACAACGAAACACTCAAAATGGTTGACAGGCTCTATATGCTGTTTTCCGTAGTTTTTCTTGCTTCTTTCATAATCCTTATAATTTTTCACTTTGAAGTTTACAGACCGATACGTAAAATCAAAGTATCTGCCTTGGAATATGCTAAAGGCAACTTCTCCTATGAAGGCTCCAAGATTAAAACTAAGGACGAAATCGGAGAACTGGCAACTTCTATAGATTTTATGGCTGCGCAATTTAAAGATTTGGAAGAAGATGAAAAGAAATTCATAGCAAATGTATCACACGACTTCCGTTCACCTCTTACGTCCATAAAGGGATATCTGGAAGCTATGATTGACGGAACCATACCGCCTGAACTTCAGGAAAAATACTTAAATATCGTTCTTACCGAGACAGAACGTCTTACAAAGCTGACAAACAACCTGCTTACACTAAATTCAGGCGACAATGCACCGGGTAAGCTTGACCTTACTGACTTTGATATTAATCAGACCATAAAAGAAACACTGGCATCTTTCGAAGGCCAGTGTAATAGAAAAAACATAAGATTCGATGTTATATACGGTGAAATATCCTACTTTGTCAATGCCGACAAAGAAAAAATCCAGCAGGTACTCTACAACCTCGTGGACAATGCCTTAAAATTCAGTTCAAACGGTTCCACAATATATATCAATGTAAGCGACCGTTATGAAAAAGTATTTATATCGGTTAAAGATACGGGCATCGGCATTCCAAAGGACAGTCTTAGTAAAATTTGGGAACGTTTTTATAAATCCGATAATTCCCGTGGCAAGGATAAATCCGGAACCGGTCTCGGTCTTTCCATCGTAAAAGAAATCGTCACCAACCATGGCGAAAACATAAACGTAATCTCTACGGAAGGTGTAGGAACTGAATTTATATTTACGCTTCCTCGAAGTAAAAAATAAGCCAATTTTAGAGTTTATTAATATATAGCCGCTTACCTAATTTTATATATTTATTAATCACTCGGCCGGTGGTTTTAGCAGTAGGCGAAATCCACTGCTTACAAAGACTCGAATCTTGTATAAAGAAATTCGGGCACGAGGCCACACCCGAGTGGCTCAGAATTTCGACTACAAGATTCGTTGTCGTAGTTAGCAGTTAGTTTGCCGGATGCGTTACCGGCGATTAATAAATATATAAAATTAGGTAAGCGGCTATAATTATGAATATACAAAATTGGCTTATTTTTATTTCTTAGCACTCATCCCAGCTGTGGCGGTGGAGTTCACCCTGCAGCTGCATACCTTCAAAATTGTTTTGACGAAGCGCTTCATATACTACTATGGCTACTGAATTTGAAAGATTAAGTGAACGTATATCAGGATTCATAGGTATACGAATGGCATCCTCCTTATGTTTCATAAGGATTTCTTCAGGAATACCTGCACTTTCCTTACCAAACATGATGTATGCATCTTTGTCATACTTTACGTCTGAATACTTATTTAATCCTTTAGTTGTCGCCATATATATTTTAGCACCGGGATTTTTCTCAAGAAATTCATCGAAATTCTTATATACCGTTACGTCTAAGTACTGCCAATAATCGAGGCCTGCACGTTTAACGCTTTTTTCATCTACACTAAAGCCCATCGGCTCAATGAGATGAAGTCTTGTACCCGTAGCCACACAGGTACGTCCGATATTTCCTGTATTTTGTGGTATTTCCGGCTCTAATAAAACTACATTAAGCATAATCTTCTCCATTCTAAATGGCTGGTGCAAATTTATACACCAGCCTTAAAATTAATCGTTTTTCTTGGTTTCAAGATACTCTATGAAGTTCTTAAATCTTCCTAAAGCTTCTTTAAGATTCTCAAGTGAATATGCATATGAAATTCGAAGGAAACCTTCACCGCAATCGCCAAATGCCGTGCCTGGCACAACTGCTACTTTCTCACGCATTAAAAGTTCTGTAGCAAATTCTTCTGACGAAAGTCCAAACTTCTTTATATTAGGGAATATGTAAAATGCTCCAAATGGCTCAAAGCATTCAATATTCATCTCTTTAAATGCATTTACAAGATATCTTCTTCTCTGATTATACGCTTCAACCATCTGTCTGACATCTTCGTCACAGTTTCTTAAAGCTTCAACTGCCGCATACTGGCTTGTTGTAGGAGCACACATAATTGCAAACTGGTGAATCTTTGTCATCTGAGCGATTATAAGCTCAGGACCTACTGCATATCCAAGTCTCCATCCTGTCATAGCAAATGCCTTTGAAAAACCATTGATAACGATAGTTCTTTCTTTCATTCCCGGCATTTCTGCTATGGATACATGTCTTCCGTTATATGAAAGCTCGCTGTATATTTCATCAGAAATAACAAATATATCTTTCTCTACACAGATTTTGGCAATTTTCTCAAGGTCACTTCTCTCCATAATCGCTCCTGTAGGATTATTGGGGAATGGAAGCACCAATACCTTAGTCTTATCTGTTATAGCATTAAGCAATTCTTCAGGTGTAAGTCTGAACTGGTTTTTCTCCTGTAATTCAATAGTCACAGGAACACCATACGCAAGCTGTACACAAGGAAGATAGGACACGTAACATGGTTCAGGGATGATGACTTCTTCTCCCGGATTAACCATAGCTCTAAGAGCAGCATCAATTGCCTCGCTACCACCTACAGTTACAAGAACTTCATTTTTATGATTATAATGAATGTTGTACTTTCTGCTGAGATACTTACAAATTTCCTCTTTAAGTTCAAAAAGACCTGCATTTGATGTATAGAAGGTCTTTCCTCTTTCAAGAGAATAGATTCCTTCTTCACGAATTCTCCAAGGTGTATCAAAATCCGGTTCACCTACACCTAAGGAAATAGCGTCTTTCATCTCACTTACTATATCAAAAAACTTTCTGATTCCTGACGGTTTCATCTCCGTCACTACATTTGACAATGGGTTTCTCATGGTGTAATTGACATCCTTTCATCTTTCTTTTCACCCATAAGAACTGAACCGTGGTCCTTATATTTTTTAAGTACAAAATGTGTAGCTGTACCTCTTATTGCTTCAATAGGAGCAAGCTTTTCGCTTACAAACTGTGAAACTTCTTTCATAGTCTTTTCTTCTATCATAACCATAAAGTCGAAACCACCTGACATAAGATATACTGCATTTACTTCATTAAACTTATATATTCTTTCTGCAATCTTATCAAAGCCAAGTCCTCTCTGTGGTGTAACTTTTACTTCGATTAATGCTGTAACCTTTTCATCACTTGTATTGTCCCAATTTATAAGTGTATGGTACCCGCAGATAATATTTTCCTTTTCAAGGTCAGCAAGTGTGTTGGCTACTTCCACTTCCGTTGAGCCAAGAAGTATTGCTAACTCTTTTAATTCTATTCTGCTGTTTTTCTCAATTATACTTAATAATTCTTTACGCATAACTTATTGTCCTCCTTTAAATTCTTAATTCTGTATATTTCATCAATTCCCGGTTTATTCAGGAAACTTCTTTCACCTTTGTTTAATAACAGCTTATCCTTCGTGTCTTCAACAGTTCCGATTACAGATGCATTAAATCCCTGTTCTATAAGCTTCTCTGCAAGCCCTTCTCCATCGTATGTAACCATAAGAAGTGCTCCCATAGACGAAATTTCGTATGGGTTAGCATCTACCCTTTCACATATCTCAACAGTTTCCTGCTTTATAGGTATGGCACGTACATCCACACTTAAGCCTGACTTCATCTGCTCGGAAAGCTCCCACAATGCACCAAACACGCCGCTGTTATGAACATCATGCATGGCTATCACACCATGCTGTCCGGCGACTGCAGCCTCACGAACAATAGACATTTCCTCTATGGATTGTCTTATATCTCTAAGATATGTATGCGAAAAAATCTTACTGTATTCTTCTTCACACATATCTAAAATTCTTGTTGCACCCTCATATCCGGCATATCCTGTCATAACTATCCATTTCTTCCTGTCAGTTTGACAATCCGTCTGATGTTTTGTCAACTTATCAAAATCCGCTTTTACTTTTTCACCGCTTCCGCATACAGATGTAAACACGGATGTCGTTATACCTTTGATAACCTCCGTATGTCCGCCTATAATTCCCACATCAATTTTCTTTGCGGTCTCATATGCTGACTCCATATATTTTCTTAAGTCCTCTTCTTCTGTTTCTTCTGGTAATAATACAGTAAGCATTATACCTTTTGGAACAAATCCTGCTGCTGCCACATTGTTCGCACTGCATATAAAAGCAGACGCAACAGCTCTGTCTGTAGCACCGTAACAGGTAGCTGTGCCCATAACAAAATCATCTGACATTTTCTCACTTGAAATACCAGATGAAATCATTCCGACATCTTTTCCTGCACCGGGTCTTACAAGGCCATCCGGAAGACGTCCTATTGACTTTAACACTGTACGCTTAAGTACACTATCAGATATCTTTCCTTCTCTCACAGCAACCTCCTGATACAATTCCTATTAATTGACACAGTGGACTTATTCTTGTATACTAACTATTGGAACGCTGCCATTATAAGCGGCACTACCATAGCAATAATAAGAACAACAGCTATAATCATGGCAAATGTTCTTTTTGTTTTATGATTAAACATAACGACTGCACCTCTCTTTCGCAGTAATGATAGGAGTAATATGAAATTCTACCCATTATTTGGTTTAATAATTATATTTATAATTTGGTTTACATACGAACGCAAAAAGCATGAAAAGGATATTGAGAAAAATACTCAATCCTTTTGGGATAGGGATTCCGAAGCTAATTCCGTCAGAAAAGTAAACCTTGATACACTTACATATATCTCAATCCCCGTAGATTCTCTCCCATTTGGAAGAAGTAACGATTCTGTCGTGACTGAACTTGAAAAAACTCTTCTTGATCTGTCCGAAAAACGAATTCTCAATCTTACAGGAAAGACCACTACCGACATTAAGATGATGTATGGCGCAGCCAATATCAATACAGTTACGGAATATGATAATAACTACACTCTCATGGTTCAGACCATATGCGCACTTGGCAACCGTCTATGCGAGCTGGGTCTCATAGACGAAGCTATTGCTTTCCTGGAATTCGGTATTGATAGTTTAACAGATGTAAGCGCCAATTACAAGCTTTTGTGCGAATTATATATCAAAACAAATCAGCCTGAAAGACTGGATTTTCTTAAAGAAACTGCTCTCAAACTGGATTCTCTTTCCAAAAATCTGATTTTGAGAACTATCGAAGAATCAAAGTCTTCCATACTGTAAATATATTTTGTCAATTTTCCTTGAAGCTTCATTTTTTGTAAGTTTCTCCGGTTCGTAGTCAGGTTCTATTCCGTGTTTTTTCAGCAGACCCCTAATCCTTTCCAACTGATGCGCGGTAATAGGACCTTCTTTTTTAACTTTAAATTCGAGTTTTCCTGCCTTAAATAAATCATCGTGTTCTTCACCAAACTTGTCATACAGCTTATACAACAACTCTGCCGCCGCCCTTGCATCATTAAATGCTCTGTGATGATTATCATCTTTTATGTCAAAGTATCTGCACACATAATCAAGATTCTTATGTTCCAAATCAGTCAATAAAATCCTTGCAAGCTTAAGGGTATCAATGCCATACTTTTCGAATGATTTGCCACTATTTACCATAGCTTTTTTTAAAAAACTGTAGTCAAACATCAAATTGTGACCAACAAGTATGTCATTGCCTATAAAATCCCAAACCTCATCTATCACATCACTTATATAAGGCGCATCCTTTACCATATCCGCATCTATCCCCGTAAGTCCGGTGACGCTTTCGCTTATGGCTACTCCGGGATTAATAAGTGTGGTAAACTTATCCTTATCTATTCCATTTTCATATTTTATCAGTGCAATTTCCATGATTTTGTCACTTCCGCATTTTAGTCCGGTAGTTTCCAAATCAATTGCAATAAAGCTGTCAACAAGTGCCATTTTTAGCCTCACATAAATCCTTTAAAAAACATTCATCGCATTTAGGTCTTCCTGCTATGCAAATCGTTCTTCCAAGCCTTATAATGTGTATATTCCAAAGAATCCAATGATCTTTCGGAAGCTTTTTCATAAGGTCTTTTTCTATTTTTAAAGGGTCTTCCTCTTTTGTAATACCAAGCTTTTTACTGATTCTCTTTACATGGGTATCAACTACAATACTTGGTATATTGTAAATATTTCCTCTTATTACATTGGCTGTTTTATTGCCGACACCTGCAAGCTTAGTGAGCTTATCAAGGTCGGACGGAACTTCTCCTCCGTATATTTCAACAAGGTCCTTTGCACAGGATATAATATTTTTTGCCTTGTTATGGTAAAATCCCGTAGAATAAATATCCTTCTTAAGTTCTTCAAGGTCCGCAGCTGCAAACTTTTCAAGAGAATCATACTTTTTAAACAAATCCTTAGTCACTTCATTGACTCTGGCATCAGTGCACTGTGCACTTAAAATAGTTGCAATAAGTAACTGCCATGCATTATCATGATTAAGGTAGCATTTATATTCTGTTGTATATTCTTCATCTAATCTTCTAAGTATTTCAAGGACTCTTTTTGATGCCATACTTCCTCCACATAAGCACTGTTATCTATAGGATTACGGTTACCGTAGTTAAATACAATATAGTTATCTCTTTCAGTAAGCTTTCCATCATTTGCAAAGCCATATATATCATAACAAAACTTCTCAACATGTAACATTTGTTCTTTGTATTTCTTATCCTTTTCCAGACACCTGTATATGCTATAAAGTTCATCTTTTGATTGCTTTAAATCTTTTGCAAATGCCGGTCTTTTCCTGACATTTTCGCGAAGATAAATATCAAATACAAGTATCTCTTCAAATACTTCCAGCTGTTTTTCATCTTCACAATATTTCTTAATAAACTCATAAAAGATATTATATCTGTCAGCTCTGGAATATTTACTTCCTTTTATGTGTTCTAAAGAATCATAATACTTTGCCAGTTCAAAATACATGTCATAAGCCGTATCAAAAAACTGCTTAGCATACCTTATGGAATTTGGATATTGCATACTGTTATAATATACCTCAACCATTTCCTCCACTGCTTTAAGCTCACATATTTCATCATGATTTATCCACTTTGTATAAAGCACCTCATAAGGCGGATAATCTCTATATACTATACCGTATCCCTCTGACTTTTCCTTCATCATGGAACCTGACAATATCTTAAGAAATCCAAGTTGAAGCTCTGCCGGATTCATATCATACACTTCATTAAAAGATCTTTTAAAATCCTCTAATGTCTCATAAGGAAGCCCTGCTATAATGTCGAGATGCTGTAATACATTCTTACCTTCATTGATGCGGCGAACCACATCTTTTACGGCTTCAAGGTTCATCTTTCTGTTAATTTCATCGATTGTTCTAAGATTTACGGACTGTACGCCTATTTCAAACTGTATAAGCCCCGGTCTGAAGGTTTTTATAAGTTCAATCTGCTCATCATCTATTAAATCTGCCGCCACTTCAAAATGAAAATTGGTAATTCCATTATCATTTTCGCCGATAAATTTAAGGATTTCCATAGCATGAGACTTTCTGCAATTAAAGGTTCTGTCTACAAACTTAACCTGTGGTACCTTATTTTCTATAAATACCTTTAATTCGCAAATAACCTTCTCCAAGCTTCTGAATCTTACACTTTTATCAACTGATGACAGACAATAACTGCAGGAAAACGGACAACCTCTGCTGCTTTCATAGTAGATAATCCTATTTTCAAAATCTTTTATATCTTCATATATAAAAGGAATATCCGACATATTCATAAGTTCTGCCGCAGACGTTTCTTTTATATCATTACCGTCTCTGTAAGTAATTCCATTTATATCGCTAAGATTAAAATAAGCTTCATTTTTATCGGTAATACCGCAATAATACATCATAAGGTTACGAAATATCTCTTCACCTTCACCACGCATTATTCCGTCTATAAACGTATTTTCCTTAAGTCTGTCATAAGCATCATAGCTTACTTCAGGCCCACCAAGCCATATCTGACACTGTGGCAGAAGCTTTTTTAATTCCCTTGCTGCCTTAAGCACATATGTCACATTCCAAATATACGTGGAAAACCCTATAAAATCAGGTTTTTTAGAATATATGTCATCGACAATCTCATCTATTAAATTGTTGATTGTATATTCACACAACACAATATCCGGTGTTATATCCTTACTGTAAGCTTTAAGACTGTATATAGCCGGATTTGAATGAATATATTTTGCATTAATAGCCACAAGTAATGTTTTCATAAATTTAAAAACGGTCAACATGTTTTACCATGTTGACCTCTCCTAACTGATTTATAACTTCTGTGTAACAGCAACTGCTATGGCACCAGGTCCAATATGACAGGATACGCTCAACGAAAGGCTGTCTGTTATAATAACATTGCCATCATATCCCGGAAATGCTTCAAGAATTTCCTGTTTGAAATTTTCTGCTTCTGCGAAGTTGTCTGTATGTGCAATAGCAATCCATGTATTGTCCATTCCGCCATATAATTCTTCAGCATCTTTTTTAGCTGCTTCAATCATAATCTTCTTAGCATTAGCCACTGACCTTGCCTTAGCAAAAGCATCAAGCTTTTCACCTTTAATCTGAAGAACAGGTTTAAGCTTCAATAATGTTCCAAGAGCCGCTGCTGCAGGTGTAACTCTGCCACCTTTTTTAAGATATTTAAGAGTATCAACCATAATATATATGCTTGAATCCATTTTGGTATCTAATAAAATCTGTCTGATTTCTTCTCCGCTTTTACCTTCCTTTGCCATGGCAAGTGAATCCAAAACCGACTGCTTCTGTGTTACTGATATTCTCTGATTATCTACGACAAAAACCTTTCCGTCATATTCTTCTTCCTGTGAAAGCATATATGCTGTGGAACAAGAACCGCTTAATCCGCTTGACATAGGAATATATACGATTTCGTCATAATCTTTAAGAAGGTCATCCCAAAGATTCATAACTGATTCAGGAGACGGCTGTGTAGTAGAAATCTCTGCATCATCTTCAAGCATTTCATAAAACTTATCCTGACTAAGATTAATATCTTCGTAGTAAGTTTCCTCGTTTATAATAAATGGCATAGGAAGAACTTTAATACCTAACTTTTCAGCTTCCTTCTGTGTAATGCCACTGTTACTGTCTGTAGCTATTGCAACTCTTGACATATCATCCATTCCTTTCGTACATGACTACTTTCTAAAATCATCACCATTTATAATATAACAAACTTAAACTTTTGGCAATAATTATTTATTCTACCAATTTGTCAAGTTGATTTCTGTCCACTGTAACAAGCATTGTAATATTGGCCTCTAGTTTCTTATCCGGATCCGGGCCTACTTCTATTTCACCTTTTTCATTTCGTACTGCCACTATGTTAATCTTATGTTTTTTACGCAAATCAAGTTCTTTCAAACTTTTTCCCACCCAATTTTCGCGTATTTTAATCTCCACGAGTTTTACTCGATCAGACAGTTCGACAAAATCAAGAAGTTTTCCCGCCATAATACTATGTGCCATTCTGATTCCCGATTCCTTTTCGGGTATAATTATTTTATCAGCGCCGACTTTTTTAAGAACCTTTGTATGAATTTCATCTTTCGCCTTAACCACAACATTAGATACACCCATCTCTTTTGCAAGAATTGTAGCAAGAACACTTGCATTAAGATCATGTGTTATAGCGATAATTGCTCCGTCAAAATTGCCAAGTCCTAATGCTTCCATTGCCTCCATATCACACACATCCGCAACAACTGCATATGTTACATACTCGGCAATCATTTTTACTTTTTCTGCATCTGAATCTATGGCAAGAACCTCTGCACCATTTTTTGCCAACTCCATTGCAACGCTTTTTCCAAATCTTCCTAATCCAAATACTGCATATGACTTATTTTTCATATTATCTTCTGCCTCCGTTAAATTATCTATTTAATACATATACAAATTTTACTATCCAACAGTTATTTCCTCATCCGGATAAGAAAACCTATTCTCATTACTTCCCCGTTTGGCAAATGCAATTGCCATAGATATTGGACCAATTCGACCCAGATACATACATAAAATAATAATCAATTTACCGGGCATATTGAGCAATCCGGTAGTATCTCTTGTAAGGCCTACCGTCGCCACAGCGCTGACTATTTCATACGTCGCATCAATAAAATTAATTTCTGATACCATTATCAGCGCAATAATTGCCAGAAATGTAACTGCTATACTGACCGTAAAAACAGCCAATGCTTTCCTTACTGTTTTAGCCGGTATTTTTCTTCCGAATACCACCGTATCATTACTACCCTTTATAACGCTGATTGCTGCCAATATAATTACAGCCACTGTGCCCGTTTTTACACCACCTGCCGTACCTACGGAAGAACCTCCTATAAACATGAGAATTATGCATATAAATGCCGTACAATCTCTAAGTCCTTTCTGGGATATCATTGTAAATCCGGCTGTTCTTACCGTAACTGACTGAAATACAGCAGCAAGTATCTTCTCCGGCCATGATTTTGCTCCCAACGTCTCCGCATTATTATATTCAAGAAGCAACACAAATGCTGCTCCCGTTATTATAAGAACCAGTGTCGTTATAATTACTATCTTTGTGTGCAGTTTAAGTTTAGACCAAAAATGCTTAAATTTTATGTCTTTATGCCGCACTTTACCAATAGTATCAAGAAAATCCCACCATACTATGAAACCGATACCACCCGACACTATAAGCACCATAGTAACCATATTTATAATAATATTGGACGAATATGGAACCAGACTACTATCACCGATAATATCAATACCTGCGTTACAAAAAGCTGAAACAGCGGTAAATACTGATATCCATATGCCTTTTGCACCATATTCCGGAACAAAAACAAACATATATATGAGAGCACCAACACCTTCTACGATAAATGTACCGATAAAAATCTTCTTAAGAAATCTTACAAGTCCCGACAAGGTCGTAAGATTAAATGCATCTTCCAAAAGAAGTCTGTCCTTTAAAGTTACCCTACGTCCGAGAATAACTGTAAGTATAGTAGTAAATGCGACTATACCCAGACCTCCGCACTGTATAAGACACAGCATTACTATATGTCCAAATGTGCTCCAATAAGAGAAAGTATCATATACTGTAAGTCCTGTCACACATACAGACGTTGTGGCCGTAAACATAGCATCAACCGGATTAGTCCACTTCCCTGTTGCTGATGAAACAGGCAACATAAGTATAACCGTTCCGATAATTATAGCAATAAGAAAGCCTATTGCAATAAGTTGTGTAGTAGTTTTTCTATTCTTTTGTTTTCTATTTTTGTGACTTATTTTCATAATGTTTCATTAATATCCTTATAAACTGCAGCAGTTTTACCCGGAATATGCACACTAAGAACTCCGTTTTTAACCGGTCTGCTTATTATACCTGCATTATAGCACACTTCTGATGTTATCATTATTCTAATCATCTCTGTATCTCCGGTAATACCGATTTCCCAGACATTTATATCAATATCCTTTGGTGCTTCGTCGTTGTTTATAACTATTGCCATCTTATTGTCGCCTATAAATCTGCCGTATACAAGAAGATTTCTTTCCGCTCTCAGCATCTTTAATGAGCCAAATGTAAGTGCAGGATTGACACGGCGTATACGTATCATATCTCTGTGAAATTCTAAAAGCTCCAGGTCTTCTCTTCCCCACGGATAACAACGTCTGTTATCAGGGTCTGTCCATCCGCACAGACCTGCCTCGTCACCATAATACACCGTCGGTGCTCCCGGCCATGTCATCTGCATAACTACAGCTTCTTTCATGACAGACTTTCTCACTCCGCGATTGGCTGCATCAGGTCCATGAGTATTGGTTCTTCCCACAGTTTCATTAGTACGTGTCAAAAATCTCGAATGGTCGTGATTAGATATCTGATTCATTGCAGTAAATAATGACGGATAGGTAAATCTTGCCATATTGTGAAGCATCGTGTATGCAAAATGCTCTCCATTACCCTTAAGATATTCATCCTTACCATCACTATGTTTCTCCATACCTGTTAAAAACCATGTTATAGGCTCCATAAATGCATCATAGTTCATAACCGTATCCCATTCATCACCCTGTAGCCATGATGTTACGTCGCCATAATGTTCTGCCAAAATAATTGCTTCAGAGTTAGCTTCCTTAACAGCATCTCTAAATTTTGCCCAGAACTTATGATTATATTCCGGACTGCATCCAAGGTCTGCCGCCACATCAAGCCTCCAACCGTCTGCATTGTATGGTGGTGATACCCATTTTCTTCCGATATCAAGAATATATTCTTCCAAATCCTTAGAGCCTTCATAATTTAACTTAGGAAGAGTCTCATGACCCCACCAGCCCTCATAAGACTCATTATTCGGCCACTGTTTTTCTTTGAATCTAAAGTAATTTCTATATTTGCTGTCCTTTGAAATATATGCACCCTTTTCATCTTTTATGGCTGTACCTGCATATATTCCCTCTCTGTCAAGCCACTTATTAAAAGAACCGCAATGGTTAAACACACCATCAATGATTACCTTTATATTTCTGCTGTGGGCTTTTTCAACCAATTCTGCAAAAAGTCTGTTGCTTGCTTCAAGGTTTTCCTTATCTGTAACTCTCTTAATGTACCTTGTAGCATGACTGTTATCATCATCTCCATCTTCCAAAAGTTCTCCGCCGTCATTGACAATTACACCAATATGAGGGTCAATATTGTCATAATCAGATGCGTCATACTTATGATTAGACGGTGACACAAAAAGAGGATTAAAATATATAACCTGAACTCCAAGTTTTTCCAAATACTCAAGCTTATCCATTACACCCTTTATATCTCCACCATAAAAAGTTCTTACATCCATTGGGTCAGGATACTTGTACCAGTCTGTACTCTTTACAACGTGTTCACCTATATAATTATACTCATCGCTTTCCACATCATTAGATTCATCACCATTATAAAATCTGTCCGTATATATCTGATACATAACGGCACCCTTTGCCCAATGTGGTGTCTTAAAGCCCGGTATAATCTTAAACTGATGCTCATTAATAGGGTATTTGGTCGGACCCATTTTGTCATAGTAAATAACCTTACGGTCTGTCTCAACCCTAAAGTTATACTCAAAAAGCTTGTCACTAAGCTCCACATATATTCCGTAATAGTCAAAATAATCGTCGGTAAGTGTCTTGGTAAGCTTAAATTCCCCATCCTCGCACAACAATGTCACGTTATCTACATTGTCTTTCGCCGTTCTGAATCTTATCTGAACCATTCCGCCAACTAATGGCTCTGACGGCGTAAGAAAGTTGTCTGTTTCATCAGTAAATAGTGCCTGCAAATTAATCTCTCTGGCACTTTCTTTCTTCCCGTCAGATACTTTAATATTTTCCATAACTAATCTCCATCATCACAATCAATCTATATTAAATCATATCATATTCGCGTAAAAATAGCCATATCTTTTATACATTTAGAAAATACAGCGTAACCTGTCTTTTATTTTAAGAAACCCGTTTTGCTTCCTGATTGAAGTCTTGCTTTATATATCTCTCTTGAAGTGCTTTGGAGCCGCCGGTCCTTAGACGGTTGATTTGAGACAATATCAACGAAGTTGATTAATTGGCTCATAATCAAACGGCTTAGTACCGTTGCGTGCGGAGAGCAGCGCAAGCGTGCTGAAAGAGAGATATATAAAGCAGGTTTCAATCGGGAAGTAAAACGTATATAAAGTAAAAAAGACAGCTTACGCTGTCTTTTTCGGAGAAGGTATTTCGTTTTATGGGGTGTAGCAAAAACTATATAATGTATTGGGGGGTTTTACAATACGTATTATATCAACCAGTCTATAAAAAGTCTGCCCAAACTTCACAAAAATCATAAGGTTTTTTTGTGCACATTGCACAAATCCCTATTCTGTTACTTCATTTTGCAAATTTTCTACATCTTTCTTCGTCTCAAACAATGCTTCGAATTCTTCTCTTCCAATCTTTTCCTTTTCTAAGAGAAGTTCCGCACAAGCTTCCAATATATGCTTGTGTTCTTCGATAATAGCTCTGGCTTTGCTGTAGCAATCATCTACAATCGCTTTAACTTCCGCATCAATAAGTGATGCTGTATTATCTGCATAACCTCTTGCATGGGCAAGGTCTCGGCCGATAAATACTTCATCTTCGTCTTCGCCATAATTTATAAGACCAAGCTTATCTGACATACCATACTTTGTAACCATAGCCTTAGCTGTGGCAGTAGCCTGCTTAATATCCTGAGAAGCACCTGTTGTAATATCATCAAATGTAATTTCTTCTGCGATACGGCCACCCAGGCTTACCATAATATTCTGAAGCATCTTGCCCTTTGTATTGAACATTTCATCTCTTTCAGGCAATGGCATTGTATAGCCTGCCGCTCCCATTCCCGTAGGAATAACCGAAACTGTATGAACAGGTCCCACGTCAGGAAGCACATGGAACAATATTGCGTGGCCTGCCTCATGGTACGCTGTAATTCTCTTTTCCTTGTCAGAGATAACTTTACTCTTCTTTTCTGTACCGATACCCACTTTTATAAATGCTGTTTCAATATCTGCCTGAAGAATAAACTTTCTCTTTGCCTTTGCAGCAATAATCGCTGCTTCATTAAGAAGATTTTCAAGGTCTGCTCCTGTAAATCCGGCAGTTGTCTGAGCAACTTTCTTAAGGTCAACATCTTCTGCAAATGACTTATTGCGGCTGTGAACTGTAAGAATTTCTTCTCTTCCTCTTACATCAGGTCTGCCTACAACAACCTTTCTGTCGAAACGTCCCGGTCTTAAAATAGCAGGGTCGAGGATATCTACTCTATTAGTAGCCGCCATAACGATGATGCCTTCGTTAACGCCAAATCCATCCATCTCTACAAGGAGCTGGTTAAGTGTCTGTTCTCTTTCATCATGGCCACCACCCATACCGGTACCACGACGTCTTGCCACTGCGTCAATTTCGTCTATAAATACGATACATGGTGCATTTTTCTTTGCTTCTTCAAATAAATCCCTTACTCTCGAAGCACCTACACCTACAAACATTTCTACGAAGTCTGAACCTGAAATACTAAAGAACGGTACACCTGCTTCACCGGCTACTGCCTTAGCAAGAAGTGTCTTACCTGTTCCCGGAGGGCCTGTAAGAATTACACCCTTAGGTATTCTTGCGCCTGCCTCAATATAGTTCTTTGGTGCTTTAAGGAAATCAACTATTTCCTCTAATTCTTCCTTCTCTTCATGAAGACCGGCTACATTTTCGAAAAGAACTCTCTTATCTCCGTCTTCTAACATCTTTGCACGGCTTTTTCCGAAGTTCATCATCTTAGAGCCACCGGCTCCGCCTGCATTATGTCCGCTTATAAAGAAGAAGAATATAATTATCAAAATTGCTGCAATACCAAAAGGAATAATTGTTGTAACAAAGAAACTGTCTCTTTCAACATCCTTTAACTGATATTTACATCCTGCGTTACGGATTTCCGTCTCTGCTGCTGACACATCTGAAATGTAAACCTTCTTCTTGTCACCATTTGTAAACTTGATTTCAAGATAACCTGTCGGAACTTCCTTATTTTGATGTATTATAACATTTTCAATTTCCGTTTCTCCCTCAGCATTAATTGCCTCAAGAAAATCAGAATACGAATAATCCTTATCATTGTTGTTTACAATACCGAAATAATATATGATTCCTATCATTGCAAGCATGATAATCAGATATATCCCTATCCCTTTGAAAGACTTTTTCACTTAAGGTACCTCCTAATTTATAATTCAACCACACCTATATACGGAAGATTTCTGTATTTCTGTGCATAGTCAAGGCCATAGCCTACAACAAATTCATCCGGAATAGTAAAGCATGTGTAATCTACATCTACATGTACCACTCTTCTTTCCGGTTTATCAAGTAATGTACAAATCTTTATACTGTTTGGTTTTCTGTCACCTAACATCTTAACAAGACTGCTAAGTGTTCTTCCTGAGTCAACAATATCTTCTACAATAAGAACATCCTTGCCTTCTATTGCTTCATCAAGGTCCTTATCAATCTTAATAATTCCGCTGCTTTCAGTACCTGAGCCATAGCTTGATACCTTCATAAAGTCCATAGATACAGGAACTGTGATTCTCTTGGCAAGTTCACACATAAAGAACACACCACCCTTGAGAATACATATAAGGTGAACATTTTTACCTGCGTAATCCCTGCTTATCATAGCTCCTATTTCGTTAATCTTCTTATCAACATCATCTTCACTAATTAAAACTCTTACTGTTTCACTCATCGCATTGTACCTCTCTCTTTATTATATTCCGTAAATTCTACCTTTACGATACGATTCGTATCTTTACTTATCTTGCAATCTTCTCCTATACGATAGCCAACTACCCAGATTATTCGGCTTCCATCTGCTAAAAGTAATATATCATCTCTTTTTTCCCTCGGAATCTTCAAATCAATGAAATAGTCCTTTAATTTCTTTCTGCCGCCGCTTTCATTTACCACTATATAGTCACCATTTTTACGTGTTCTTATCTGCAAATCAGCTTCAAGTATATCACAATTTAACCATTTAGTATATGTTTTTTCTGTTAAATTTGCATTTTCAAATATATCGTATTCAAACAGAAATGCACCTTTTTCCGTTTCATATTTTCCCGGAATTTTATCTACATTCACAGACAAATCTTTCCGATATTGCAAACTGTCATCTGCCTCTTTCTGATTTCTTCTCAAAATAAGCATATCCGGATATTTGATTGCTACAACATTGTACGGAAGATTAACCATCTTTCCCGTTTCGCCTTCACCGATAGCAATAATGCTTGCAATATGGGAAGCTGTTACATCCTTAAGTCTCATGGCAACTTTCTCCATTATCTTTCGAACCACTACTGACTTAACCGCTTTGTGAAGTTTTTCAAACTTGATTGCATCTACAATTATCTGTCTGATTTCATCTGTATATTCTTCAGAAATAATGATATCTTCCAGATACTTTTCACTTTCCATATCTACATAATCTTCAAAGTCCGCTATCATTTCACCCAGATTTCCTATATGTTCATCAGCTCTGGCATTTACATTTTCCTTAAGATATGGAATTACTACATTTCTTACTTTATTTCTTGTGTAATCATTGGACAAATTAGTAGAATCCGTCTTATATTCAATACCTTTTTCTAAAAGATAATCCTCGATTTCACTTCTCGTAAGACACATAATCGGTCTGATAATCTTATCTCTCACCGGTCTGATTCCGGTCATTCCACTGATACCTGTCCCACGACACATATTAAGTAACATCGTCTCCACATTATCTCCTACATTATGGGCTACTGCTATCTTAGAAGCATTCTTGTCTTCCATAACTTTATGAAAAGCCTCATATCTGGCTATACGTCCTGCTTCTTCCGTGCTAAGCCCTTTTTCTGCTGCCATAGCCGGAATATCATAGTAAAATGGAATAAAGTCAATGTCTTTATCTTTGCAGTAGTTTTCCACATATTCCTTGTCTCTGTCAGCCTCTTCTCCTCGTATTCCGTGATGTACATGGACAACTGACAGTTTAAGCCCATAAATATCTGTAATTTCAGACATTACATCAAGAAGGCACATAGAGTCTGCACCTCCTGATACGCCCAAAACCACATGGTCTCCTGATTCTAACATTTTATTCTCTTTTATATAAGTCAGTACTTTTGCGATAATCATATCCTTCTCCGTCTTGGGTTTTGCCATAAGAATACCCATAACATCCGCATTTGCGATTTCACCTATTCTTTTAGTATAAAATCAAATACCATAATTTGCAAGTTTTTATGCACATCTTTCCCAAACTCCCGTTACCAAAACCGTCATATCATCATTAATCTGATTATTATTTGCTCTGATAACCTCTTCCAAAATAGCATTTGCCATATCTTTCGGTTTCTGTCCCTCTATATCCATAATGATTTTTCCAAGTTCCAGCTCCTTATCCTTACCATTTATACTGTCAAGAATTCCGTCTGAAACCATAATGATATAATCACCATTGTACAGCTTTTTTGATACGCTTTCCATATCAGGTCTTTCAAAAATGCCCATAGGAAGTGATGTGGACTTGATAGCTTCCACCCATTTTCCTCTTTTAACAAATGTGGATGCTGCACCTAACTTTACAAAGTCACACACTCCCGAATACATATCTATAATACCCATGTCTACCGTAGCCGGGCTGAGATTGTCGGAGTTCACTAAAAATACCGAATTTATCAGCCGTATAGCCACTTCCTCGCTGAAGCCACAGTCAAGAAGCTCCTCTAAAAGTTCTACAACCATTTCACTGTCCTTGTAGGCATCAAAGCCTGACCCCATACCGTCGGAAAGGCTCATAAGGGCGCGTCCCGTTCCAAGCTCCATAAATGCAAAATTATCTCCTGAAACCGCCTCTTCACTTTTAACGGCCTTGGCTGAACCGTGCATAACAAGAAAATTAGTTTCCTCCGTGAAACTGTAAGTACACTCCTCGTAACTGATTATTCTTCTGTACTGTCCTGTAGGCCGCAGGGTTTTGCCCATACCATCCTGCAAAATACTTAAGAATTCCTTCATTGTAACGATTCTTCCTTTGGTCCCTTTTACCGTTATTATCAGCTCTGTTATATTTCTTCTGTTTTTTATTAATGCGATTCTTTTAAGCTGTATTCCTCTTGATTTCAGCTTAACCTTTATGTAATGCTCCCTTTCATATTCCATTTGTTCAAACTCATACTCTTCCTTGGAAAATTCATTAATCATAAATGCCATTTCCCTTAACTGCTCTGCCATAGCCTTTCTGCTTTCATCAAGTTTACCTTTATAAAGCAGTCTCATACGCTCAAGCTCACTGTTTTCCACCATATCGTTGTCAATTATTTCTCCTTCACACCGTGAAAATGCCAGCTGATCCACACTTTCCGAAAGTCGTTCCAGTGAATCTGCAAATCGGGCAATTCGCCCTGTATCTTTAACAACTTTTATATCCTGCTTCTTCTTTTTCTTACGTGATAACTCCCCATTGGGAATCATAAGTATCTCCAATGACTTAGCAAAAATTACAGACGTTGAAAACGTCAGTGCTCCTGCTGCCAGATTAACTATAATCGTCTTATAATCGCATTTTCCCATAATGGAAACTGTCATTTCCACAGCTATAAGTACAAGAGCCGATATTCCTGCAGAAAAATACGGATTATCATTTTTCCGGCTGCCCGTCTCAGCAAAAAACATAATTGCACTTATTGCCACCATCATTACAATGCATTTAACAGCCATAAACGTATCCAACCGCAGTAACATAGCCGCTCCCATAGTCAGAAGTGCCGGCCATCTTATAATATCCGTAGAATGTACTGCTCCAAAGTAAGCAATTGCAAATGGATTAAATGTAAATAACGTATATCCGGAGAAAATTACTCCTATCATATGTAGAATAAATGATTTTGTTATCATTCTTTTCATAAAAAAATCTCCCTTCACCAAAATAATGTTGCCGGCACATTATAATGATTTTGGAAGATAATATTTGTCAAAACTATGTACAAAAAACAAAGAACTTTTAGACAAAAGCCTTCATTTTCTTATGTTTGAATCGAATCAAGGTATGTAAAGTAATTTATGATTCTAATTTGATGGTTTATAAATAATCTCATCAGGGAATACAAGTCCAAGCTGTTTTGCCACCTCTATGATGTACTTGGTTGTCTGAACTTCTACCTTTCGTTCTTCAAGTCTTAAGGCACGCTCAACCTGCTCATTATATTGATTTTCAAGTTCATCTATTTCCTGATTCTTCTTATCTATAATCTCGTTGGCAGCGCCTATTCTGTTCCATATAACAAGCGCAAAAACAGCCACTACTAACGTAATGAGCACGATTCCATGTTTATTGGTTTTTTCAAGGCGGCCCCTTCTTCTGATTTCGTTTCTTTCCCGGTAGCCTCTTCTTCTTTTCTCCATGGACAAAATCCTTTCGTACCTTTGTTTCCTTATATCTCATTCTAAATGCTTTTGCACGCTTTTGCAAGGCTTTTCTAAAGGTTTTAAATGCTTTTCTCAGCCAATTTATGACAATTCTGCTGACAGACATATTATATGCCCATATGGTAAATGCAACCAAAAACAGTGAAAATCCTCTGACAGCACCGTTATTGGATGAATAAATCATACCAAAAACAAAAAGCCCGCTGATATTGGCAAAGATAAAATCTTCGATATTTTCAATGATTACCCCATGCTTTATAAAAATCCTTATAACCCGCAACACATCATATGCTATGATTATCTTCAATCCCATCAACACCGAATTGAAAGCAAAACTCAGCTCAAAGCCTATTAATTCTCCCATTTTACAACCTCCGCAAATTTAAATAAATTTACTTGAAGATTTTCTTTAAAAATGGTTCCTTATTTCCCGCCTTGGACTTAACATAGGTAAAACTGTCGATATTTCCGTCAATACTTACTTCCTTATTTTCAAGATTTAAATTCTTAATGTGAAGCTCACTTCCTTTAAGAACAATACCTCCGCATAAGCTTTCAAACACTATCTCGTCTGCGTCAAAAGAAATCACATCCGTTATTCCCGTAAATATACCGTCACGTCTGTTATCCAGCTGAATTCTGTGATTATTACCATATCCCGATTTCTGTTCCAATATAAATCTGTCCCATACAAATCTTTGTATATTTATATTTATGAAAGATATATATTATGACTTTAAATTAAAGTTCTTCATACATATCCTTAGCTTCTTCTTTTTTAACAGTTTCCTGTATGCTTGTTACCTTAACTTTAACTTCTCGGGTACCGAAATGAATCTCAATAACATCGTCTACTTTTACATTGAGCGAAGCCTTTGCAACATTTCCGTTTACGACAATTCGTCCCGCATCGCAGGCTTCATTGGCTACAGTTCTTCTTTTTATAAGTCTTGAAACCTTTAAATACTTATCTAATCTCATATCTCACATCTCCTTTCCTATCACATAAAGAAAGTCACCTCGTCTTACAACAAGGTGACTAATCAACGTAAATATTAACAAATAACTTTAATTATTTATTGATTGTTTCTTTTAAAGCCTTACCAGCTTTGAATTTAGGTGCTTTTGAAGCAGCGATCTTCATTGACTTACCTGTCTGAGGATTTCTACCTTCTCTTGCTGCTCTTTCAGCTACTTCGAATGTACCAAAGCCTACTAACTGAACTTTGTCACCTTTCTTTAATTCTTCTGTTACTACGTCGATGAAAGCCTTTAAAGCTTTTTCAGAATCCTTCTTTGATAATTCTGTCTTTGCAGCGATAGCTGCTACTAATTCAGTCTTGTTCATGATTGAACTCCTCCTCCATTATAGTATATTTTTTCTCACTTCTTGAGCTTGTCTGTTAATTTGGACTAAACTCTGAATGACTTCTTGCCATTCCGTAATTTATTTATATACTCTTTTCACAAATTTGTCAAGGAAAATATGGAAAAATAAAGGATTTTGCGCATTTTTTAGGCATTTTTTCTATTCTTCCATCTGCTTACCAAGGAAATTTGCTGCTACAAGCACCAATTTCTGTTCTATCTCCGATAACGGTGTATTTCCTTCTTTTTGTACAAGAATCACGCTTCCCACTATGTCACAGTCTCCGAGAATAGGCTGGACTATCTGCTGTTCTTTAGAAGTAGTATTTTCACCTTCTATGATGTCGATAGCCTTGTTTCCTTTTAATGTACTTAAGGAAACCCTGTCTTTCATAAGCATTTCTAACGGCTTACTAACATTTTTACCGACATATTCTCTCGGCATACCTCCGGCTACGGCAACAATTACATCTCTGTCTGCTATGGCAATCTTATGGCCGGAATTCTGTGCCAAAACATCTGCATACTTCTGTGCAAACTTAGACATTTCACCTATATGCGAGTACTTCTTTAACATTATGGTTCCATCTGTCTCAGTGAAAATTTCAAGGGGATCACCCTCCCTGATTCTAAGTATTCTTCTTATTTCCTTAGGAATAACAACTCTTCCCAGTTCATCGATACGACGTACAATTCCTGTTGCTTTCATATATAAATTCTCCTCTTTTTACAATTTTAATATGATATTAGTATCACACTTTTTGTAAAAAATATGAGCAGAATTTCCAATTGTTTTTTAAAATGAAAAGGCACCGTGTTTTTCACAATGTCCAAAATTCTTAATAACTACATACCTCACTTATTTCAATCGAATATAACACGTTGATTTACCTTTACCCTCGCGTTTCAGTTCACCGGATGCTACCATTTTACGAAGTGCTCCTTCTACAGAACTAAGACTAAGGGTCGGGCATAGTTCACGTATATCTTGTTTATTAAAGCGTCCTATCTTATTCATAGCGGCTTTGCGAACCATCTCAACGGCAGGAAGTTTCTCTTCAACAATAGCGAATCGATCGCCAAAGTCTTTATATGCTGCCAGAACCGTACCAAGTAGGTATTTAATAAACGGAACAGTATCCTCAGTGCCCTCGTGCCAACCATGCTGAGAACGTCCAAGTGCATCGTAGTATAAATCCTTATTCTTAGCAATCTTTGCTTCTAAGGAAATATATTTACCAACATAAAATCCGCTTCGATATAGAAGCAAAGTGGTAAGCAAACGGCTCATTCTTCCATTGCCGTCGTTAAAAGGATGAATGCATAAGAAATCGTGAATAAAAATTGGAATTGCGATTAACGGCTCCAATTCCATATTGCCAATTACACGGTTGTATTCATCACAAATTTTATCCAACGCCTCTGGTGTTTCAAACGGAGCAAGGGGAGTAAACAAAATCTCTGTATGTCCGTCAGGGTAAGTTGCGCTGATATAGTTCTGTACATTCTTGGTTTGACCGGCCATAGGGTTATTCATATGGCTGTACATAATTTTATGGAGTTGAAGAATATAATTGCGGGACAACGATATCGCGTCAAAACTTTCGTGAATAATAGAAAGAACGTCGCGGTAACCGGCAATTTCCTGCTCATCACGGTTCTTAGGGGTCGTTTTCTCTTCCACCAACTGCTTAATACGGGTATTTGTAGTGACGATACCCTCAATCGCATTAGATGCTTCGGTACTTTGAACTTTTGCGATTTCAACCAACTTTTCTAATTCTTCCGGACGTTGTTTGAGACAAAGCTCTTGCTTTCCTGCTTCTTTATATATTGCAGCTATAAGTCCTAAAATTTCAGAATCCCATTTTTGATTTTTAATAACAGAGTAATTAAAAGGTCTCATTCCCTTATCCTCCTTCTCTTTCCCTTATATTATAGCCGTTTATAAGGGAATGGTCAATAAGATGTTTGAATTTTTTCCCTTAGTTATTCCTTGTTTTTAAGGGAAATGCAATATGATTAAGGGATATCGTCTCTGTGATCTTATCACTTATTTATAACATCTAAATTAATCTCACCAAGTTCTGCAAAATATTCAATTTTATCAGCAATTTCTTTTCTTAGTTTCTTGCTGTCACTATAATCACCTGCATGCTCCAGGTAAACTTTATGTTCCCCAAGTTTGATTGTTGCATAATAGATGATTGTTCTTTCACCCTCGTTGTTTTTGTCAGTCACAAAGTAACCTGCCACAACAGGTACACCGTTTACATATGAAACTTCCTCTTTTCCCACCAATATCGTATCATTCAGGTCCTTTCCATTTGCCGAAACGATAAGTTTCATATCATCTACTTTTCCGGAAATGCCCATTAATTCGGCATTTTTATCCAAAAGTCCGACTGCTTCAACATTTAAATCACTAAACAATACACTAAGCTCTTTATCAGAAAGATTATAATAGTCCCAAACAGCTATATCTCTTTTACCCATTTCTTTACTTTTCGCAAAACTTATAACATTTCCATTTTCAAGCTTAGCTTTATGGCTGTTTCCGACTATTAATCCTGACTGAAACAGGCCTATGCCGGCTACTGCCACAAGAACGACACCTGCTGCCACAGCAACCCATTTTACCTTATTGTTTGCAAAAAATTTTCTTTTCTTTCCTTCAAACAGGCCTGCTTCTTCTACATATTTTCCACTGATATTTCCAATTACATTCCCAATTTTCTCTTTTTTCATAAGGTTACTCCTTCCTTAAGCAAATATTTCTTGAGTCTGTCTCTTATACGAAAAAGCTTAACCGATACATTGTGACTGCTTGTGTTAAACATACGCGCAATATCAGCAACTGAATCTGCATACCAGTAACGGCGCACAAACATTATCCTGCTTTCCTTATCAAGTCCTTCAAGAAACTTATCAATATATCTTGCTGTTTCCTTTGCACTGTACTGTTCTTCCACTAAGGTAAGATTAGGAAAACAACCTTCCAGTTCTTCAAAAGCAATGTCATATGTACTGTTTCTCTTTGTGGCAGTATTGGCATGATACTTCTTAATCGCCTGATTTCGCACGATACGACATACGTAACTTAACAGTCGTTCAGGTTTCTTTGGCGGTATTGTATTCCATGCTCCAAGATACGCGTCATTTACACATTCTTCTGCATCAGCCTTATTGTTTAATATGTTGTCAGCAACCTTTGTAAATATATGTCCGTATTTCCTGGTCAGTTCTACAATTGCCTGTTCTGAACGCTCATAAAATAATTCGATTATTTTACTGTCCTCCAAAATATTCACCATCCTTTCTGTTTCACCTATATACTACTGTTTTAAAAGCAAATATCTCACTTTATTTTAAAATTCCATTAAATCCTCTATACTACAGCCTAAAGTTCTGGATAGAGCAAACAAACTTTCACCGGATGCCTTATTGATATCCTTTGCCCGTTGCTCGTATTGTTGTATCATACGTAATGATACACCGGACTTTTCTGAAAGTGTCTTTTGCGAGTACCCGAGACCTTTTCTATACATTTGCAACCTGGTAACCACACTATTTCTCTTAATAATTTTATCCATTGTGTCTACAAATTTTTCTTCCGACGCTTCATGTAAAGTCGGATATAATTTCAGTATTTCACTAATAGGAACGTGATTATTGATTCTCTTAAAGCTGTGTCCGGTAAACCATTGATAATAAGCTAAAATCCATCCACACCAGTATTCTCCGGAACGGCAGTAGTCTATCTCTATCTCGGGAAACTGATACTCATTGTCCGAACGGCTGATGACTTCCATCGCCAATTCCGTACCCGACATACCGGATATGTATTTAGGTACACCGGAGCCAAATTGGTCCGCAAGTCCTCCGGCAATAAATCTATTCATAAAATCATCCGGAGATAAATTACATCTGTTAACCGCATAATCGAATGCTTCACCAAGATTATTCATAGCATCATCAAGATACATCTCATTGTAAGCGTGTGTCATCACTCTTCATCTCCTCCATTATAATATCTCTCATAAAAATACCATTTAAATCTTCATTTTTCAAGCTCCATACTTTCCGTACAGTAAAAACCCCTGCCATAATCGTTATATTCTTTTCCTTTCCCGTAAATCGGCTTTTCTACTATCTCAGATGATCCATGATATAAAACTAACTTACTCATATATGCGCCCTTCCACCTATCTCTATAGAGATACGTATATAAAAATAATAACTCTACAGAGATACTTTGTCAATATAAAAAGCTCCACGGCGTGGAGCTTTTAAAACTGTTTAATGCCTCTATTGATTATTAAGCAACTGACATATTTTTGCACTTACTAATCCGGCAAAAACTATTATTAATATATCAATAGGAGCTAACACAATCACAGGAAGACCATCAAATACAATTCCCGAACCAAAACGATACAAATGTCCGCTAAGCAGGAACATTTCGCCTATGTACATCGCAAGTGTTATAAGCGATGCAATTACAGATGGAACAAAAACAGAAAGATAACTTTTCTTTCCAAGCAAAAATGATCCTATATAAAGTCCTGCAGTGACTCCTAACACAATAAAAAACAATCCCATTAAAAATGCCGACAGCGCCGAAACTGTAATTTCTCCATCTCTGAAAAACGCAGTAAAACATGCAAATATACAAAGACCGAGGAAAAAGACTGTACATACCGACTGCACTATAAGTGCCTTAAGCCTCTTTTTATCTCCAGTTTGAATCACCTGGCCAAAACCATAAAGACAATTTAAAATTACAATAATCAAAACTACCGAAATCAGATAGAAATGCAACTTAAAAGTTGGGCTGTACTCGCCCATTAACACATCTACAGCTTTCCAGGTTCTGGTTTCATATCCATCCGGCGGCATATAGCACATAAACATCTGCCAACTTTCCAATGTAATCTTTGTAGTTGATGTTACAATAACTTTACTTTCAAATAACCATTCTGTCACAAAGAAAACACCCAAAGAAAAAAATGATGCCGGCAAAATTGCAAACTTCTCAGCCCATTTGAACAACAACGGCATTAAAATAACAGCCGCTATTACCGCTATGGCAATTGGTGTATAAGGAATAATGTATTTCGGAAAATTTTCCTTATATACGGTACCAATAGTTGCCATATCGTAGATTACGCTAAATCCCATATATATCGGGTAACTACACACCAATATAAGCCCCGCTAATATTATAATCCAATATTTGATTAACTTTGTCATATTAACCTCCATTCTGCTTATATGTGCATTTTCATGTTTTATTTTAAGCCAAAAGCGTATCGAATATAAGCATTACGCAAAATCCCAATATCAAGGAATATGTTGCTCCTCTTTCATTTCCATGGGAATGGGTCTCGGGAATCATTTCGTCGCTTATAACATAAAGCATTGTACCTCCTGCAAAAGCAAGAGCAAAAGGTAATATAGCCGAGGAAATGCTGACTGCGAAAAATCCAAGTAACGTACCTATAACTTCCACAACACCTGTTGCCATAGCGATTAAAAATACTCTTCCCCGCTTCATACCCGTCGCAAGCATCGGGGCAATTATAACCATCCCTTCAGGAATATTCTGTAACGCAATACCGCCGGCTATAGTCAGGGCTTCTGCTGCATTTCCCGTTCCAAAGCCTACACCTGCCGCTATACCTTCCGGAAGATTATGTATTGCTATTGCAATTACAAACAACAATACTTTATTCATCTTTTCTGCACCATCCGGATGCGCCTCCGGCTCCACTCCCGTCAGCTTATGAAGATGTGGTATAAGTCTGTCCATTGCATTTACACAAATCGCTCCGGCAAATACACCTGCCACCATAATAAGCAGTGAATATTTTCCACCCAGCTCAACAGACTCAAATATCAGACCAAACACAGCTGCCGAAAGCATTATTCCGGCTGCAAATGCAAGCACAATATCATTAAATTTGTGACTTGGCTTTTTTAT
This sequence comes from Lachnospiraceae bacterium, assembly GCA_015057425.1. Classification (GTDB taxonomy): domain Bacteria; phylum Bacillota; class Clostridia; order Lachnospirales; family Lachnospiraceae; genus SVEL01. The sequence goes on along the minus strand of SVEL01000003.1, from coordinate 34,410 downwards.
TATAAAACCAAGTAATGAACCAACAATAGTGGCGCCGCCTACTCCTATGGCTGTCAATAAAACTATCTCCATATTGAAACCTCTTTCTCAGATACTTCTTTTAAAATACATTTCTATATTATCATATTTTCATTCTAAATTGTATCATCAAATTTTATATGTTCTCAAATATTCCTTTTGTTCATCAGATATACGATAGCTTTCCACTGCTTTTTGTATGGTTTTATTGTGTGTCCACACAGGCAGCCTTTTTTTCTCAATAAATGGCAGCGTATCCTCATACTGCTTCGCAAGTGCCGTTGCAAAATACCACGCAACCATCATCTGTACATAGTAATCCTCCATAATTACAGCTGCCGCTTTTTCAAGATATTTTACGTCAAACTCCTCATCCAGATAAAAGTTCATAAGCATTTTTATGCCGTAACGTACTGTATATGTACGATTCGATGCCAGCCATTCATCCACCTTTACAAGCAGCTTATCCGGATTTTTCTTTAATACCTTAGGTGTCATGGAATCGCAGGTCGCCCAGTTATCCACATATGGCAGAAATTTATCCAATTCCTCTATACATTTGTCAAAATCCTTTATATATTCAATCAGAAATCCATGAAGATTATCCTCTTCATAATATTTATGAGGTAACTCTTTAAGAAAATCCTCTGCCACGCAACTTCCCTTAATTTCTTTTGCAAATGCCCTAAGAACAGGCGTCCGCACACCGATTACCTTATGGACAGGCACCGTAGGCATTAGCTTACACTGAAAATCCTTATATTTCAAATCCTGTAATTGTAACAATCTTTCACTTATATTATTTTCCATTTTTACTTCCCTTTAAAATAGGTGAAATGTGTTTATAAACCACCAATGTAATCAACACTGAAAATAATCCCTTCACAATTGTAAAGGGCATATTAAACACGATAAGACACTGTAAAATGTTCTTCATAGCCGGAATGATTTTCTGATATGCAGCTAAAATAACCTCCTCTTTCATAAAATTATAATATATCGGATATGTGAGAAAATAGTTGATAGGAATACTGATTACACCCATGGCTACAGCACCGATGAGAGCACCGATTAATGCACCTTTTTTGTTCTTCTTGTACTTATATATAAGTCCGGCAGGAACTACAAATGCAACACCCAAAAGAAAATTAGACAATTCTCCTACACCACCTGTTGATGTAATGAAAAGGTGAAGCAGATTCTTAACCAGACAGATAAAAATACCACATACCGGTCCGAAGGCAAACGAACCAATCAAAGCAGGAAGTTCTGAAATGTCCATTTTGATAAAGTCCGGAATAATCATCGGAATCGGGAAGTCCAAAAACATTAAAATGTACGCAACAGCTGATAACATAGCTGTCACAGTCAGATAACGGACTCCTGTTATTGATTTTTTGTTTTTTGTTGTTTCACTCATTTTAAATCTCCTTTTCCTTACAAGAATAAAAAATCCCGGATAATAAATATCCGGGGCTTAAATTGCTATTATCCTTATCATGCAGTCATCACAACAACTGCTGATACTAACATAAACCTTCTTCTCACATCCAGACTTTAACTGTCGGTTTTGGAATTTCACCAAATCAGCCGCCATAAGCGGGTCGCGGACTATACCGCCGGTAGGGAGTTACACCCTGCCCCGAAGAACTTATTTAATTTACAGGTGCATAATACCACACTTATCCATACATGTCAATATCGCTTCGATAATACCTTTTCATTGACATACATACCGTAAAAATGATATATTTATATTAATATGAGAACGGTAAAACTAAATACAATCAAAGGAGGGTAATATGTCATACAAAATACTTGAAATTGATCCATATCTTGCTCCGTTTGAAGGCGATATCAACCTTCGAATGAATTGTTATAAGAGCAAGAAAGCCGATTTGGTCGGCAAAAAAGGTTCCCTTGTTGACTTTGCTAACGGACATAACTATTTTGGATTCCACAGAACGAGAACAGGATGGGTGTATCGTGAGTGGGCTCCTGCTGCTGACAGAATGTATCTGACAGGTGATTTCAATGACTGGGATACTTCCGCATGTCCGATGACTAAGCTTGAAAACGGCGTTTTTGAAGTAAATATTAAAGGCAAAAATACATTAAAGCCGGGTCAGAAGATACAGGCAATCGTTATTCATAACAATAACGAGCTTCGCAGAATTCCTCTTTACGCAACAAGAGTAGTTCAGGATCCTGTAAATCATTTGTGGTGTGCCGAGTTAGAAGAGCCTGAATCAAAGTTCAAATGGACAGACAAAGGCTTTAAGCCTGAAAAAACACCTTTTATCTATGAATGTCATATAGGTATGGCAGGCGAAGATTACAAAGTTAGCTCTTACCTTGAATTCAAGGACAATATACTTCCACGAATCAAGAAGCTTGGTTACAATACCATTCAGATTATGGCTATTATGGAGCATCCTTATTATGGCTCTTTCGGTTATCAGGTTTCTAATTTCTTCGCAGCATCTTCAAGATATGGTGCAAGCGATGACTTACGTGACCTTATTAATACCGCCCACGAAATGGGTATTGCAGTTCTTCTTGATGTTGTTCATTCCCATGCAGTCAATAACACCAATGAAGGTATAAATGAATTTGATGGTACCACATATCAGTTCTTCCATGACGGTGATAAAGGTAACCACAGTGCATGGGGCACCAAATTGTTCAATTACGGCAAAAATGAAGTTATTCATTTCCTGCTTTCCAACCTTAAATATTGGATGGAACAGTTCCATTTCGACGGATTCCGTTTCGATGGTGTAACATCTATGCTCTATCACGACCATGGTCTCGGTAGCGCATTTACAGATTACAGTATGTATTTCTCTATGAATACAGATATCGAAGCTGTTACTTACCTGCAGTTGGCCAACGAGCTTATCCATGAGATAAATCCAAATGCCATAACCATCGCAGAAGACATGTCTGGTATGCCTGGTATGTGTCTTAAAATAAGTCATGGCGGTATCGGTTTCGACTACAGACTTTCTATGGGTGTTCCTGACTTGTGGATTAAAACACTTAAGGAAGTTCCTGATGATTATTGGGATATGTACAAATTCTGGTATGAGCTTACAGGACGCCGTCCAAAAGAAAAGAACATAGGTTATGCAGAATCACATGATCAGGCACTTGTTGGTGACAAAACCATTATGTTCCGACTTTGTGATGCAGAAATGTATTTCCATATGAACAAAGAAAGTTCAAGTATGACCATAGACAGAGGTATCGCCCTTCACAAGATGATACGACTTCTTACATCGTCACTTGCAGGTGAAGGATATCTCAACTTTATGGGCAATGAATTTGGTCATCCTGAATGGATTGATTTCCCTCGCGAGGGCAACGGATGGAGTTATCATTACTGTCGTCGTCAATGGAGCCTTGCTGACAATGAACTTCTTCACTATAGCGAACTTCAGGCATTTGATGAAGCCATGATTCATCTTTTAAAGAAAGAAAATCTCCTTTCCAAGGAAACTTATTCTTTGTGGATTGGTCAAAGCGAAAAAGTTTTGATTTACGGAAAAGGCAATGTCGTATTTGCATTTAATTTTAATCCGACAACTTCTTTCGACGGATACTTTATCCCTGTTCACGAAGAAGGCACATACAAGGTTATTCTTTCTACAGACGAAGAAGAATTCGGCGGTTTCCAAAGAGCAGACTCATCATACAAATACACTGCTAAAGTACAGAAGGACGGACGCATAGGCTTTAAGTGTTACCTTCCTGCAAGATGTGCTATAGTTCTCAAAAAAGAACGCGGTAAATAATTTTATCTTTATAAACAAAATAGCTGTAGGCAATATTGCTTACAGCTATTTATATTCTTTATTTACTTAATATGAATTAATTTCTTTATTCATCCAGGTATATCTGTCCTTTACATACTTTCTCAGATAATCAAGCTGTTCTTCGTATGTTTTAAGCTTTGCAACTTTTTTTGACTGGGCAAGCTGTCTTACACCTAAAACATCCCATGTCCTAAAGTTTTCCATAGCTGATGCATATACCTCAAGCTCCGCTTTATCAAGTGTGTCCATTGATTCATTATATATATCACTTTTTACTTCATTCCAGCGTTTCTTAAGCTTTTTCTTAAAGTCGTCGTCTTTAATCAGATATCTGAACCAATTATCTTTAACGTATTGTTTTCCGTCTTTATATGAATCTGTCTTTGGATTGCCAAGACATATCCATTGTTCATAATAATCTCCGTCCCAACTAAAATTGGCAAAGGCCAGATCAAAATCCCAAGGCGATGCCGCATACAGCTTTCCGCCTTTTTTCTTTAAGAAGAAATCACTTCTTCTCATCATACCGTCTGTATTATATGACAATTCATACAGTATGAACCAATCTATGAACGAATCAACATCTATAAGTTCTTCATAGTTGTCATCATTCATAATGGCCTCATCTACCCGTTTAAGGTAATCCTTAATGTAAAGCTTCTGTTCAAGAGTCAGAATCTCTTCTTCCGGCTCTAAAACTGCAACATAACTGCACAATGGCGAAGATATTATATTGTTTCCAAAGCTTGTTGTCTCCTTTGTGCCGTTCCATTCAAGCAGATAATCTGTATCTGTCTCCGTGGAATCCTTTTCGCCTTCGATTCTGCCTTCCTTAATCTCAATCTGTTCACTAAGACTGTACACACCTGCATATTTTCCGTTTACAAACACATCCACCATAAAAGAATTTGGTGTAAATAACATATTATCAAGGACATGTCCTACAGTCATTGCAAGCTTGTTTCTCATCAGAGACTGGTCTGCATGATTGGCAAGAAGAACCCATTCCTTGGATTTTGTCAGTCCAAAAAATGAAGTTTTGGACTCAAACTTGATTTTGTAACTTTTCTTATCAAGCTTCCATGAAGAGTTTCCTCTTCCTCTTATGGTCATAACCGCATCAATTATTTCATCAAAACCACCACTGCCAACATAACCATTATAGTCAACAGTTACCTTGCCTCCTACATACTCCTCATTGGAAGTTATTCCTTTACCTGAATCTGTGTAGAGATATATAACCGGAAGGGAATAATTTTTAAGTTCTGTATTAATCTTGTAACCATAAGTATTTCCCTGCAAATCGGTTATAACATAGTAATAATTTCCATCTTCTGAAATCATTTCACCGGTTCCGTTTTCCGTTACTACACTATCGATTTTTGCTTTTGATATATCAAAATTATCTGCATATCCGACTACAACATTAAGAGTATTTCCATCTTTACTAAGCTCAAGACCTTTTATGGTACCTGACTCAAACCGGCTGGTACCTGTTCCACCCATATATTTGTTGCTTTGGACACCGTTATAAGTGAGAATATTAAAATATGCATCTGCATCTTCCTGTTTAAATGCATAAGCTCCTTCCCACAAAACATTTATGTCAGGTTCATCTATTATCAAACCTTCAACCATCTGAAAATACACATCTTCTCCCAAAATTACCGTTTTCGTATTTTCAGGTATACTAAGCTTACCGTCTGTAAGAATTCTGTCTAACTTTTCATTATTGTCAACATAAATCTTTGATGTATCAACATCTCTGTTATTGATTTTCGCTGCATTTATATAATAAAACCGCTCTTCAACAAAATTATCAAATATGTAGGTCATCTCATATGTCCAGTTGGGTGTGTCACAAATAATCCCTGCTGTCTGCAAAGCCTTCTTACTGTGATTGTTGATATGCATAATATCTTCTGAATCCGACTTAAATAACAGCGTGTCCGTCGATGAAAAAACATATCCGTTAGTGTTCCAGATAAATCCATCATTAATCACAATACTCTCGCTGTCTTCCGCATCCATACTGATATCTGCCATCATAGTTATCTCTATGTTATTTTCAGTTGCAGCTGCCTGATTTGATGCATATTCAAATGAAGACTCCGTAGCAACGAAATATTCCACAATGCCGTCTTTTTCAATTGCAAAAAAGATTGCATAATCACCTACTCCTGCTCCCGATGTCATCTCAGAAAAAGTCAGATTTTCTTCGCCTACACCTGCAATTGTTGTTGAAGACAATATTTTCTTTTGTTCCGTTTCTTCAACCCATACAGTAACTGATGTTATGTCTTCCAACTTATTTTCAATATGTAGCGTTGCATTCTTAACTGTCAGATAATCCACCTGGTTAAACTGATTTTTATTGCAATCATATACCACAAAATCATCTTTCAGCGACAATTCATCATATTGTATTGTTATGAGAAAATTGTCAGGCACCACAATATCTTTCTTCCCTGTTATTGTAATAACCAGCAAAATCACTCCGCATATAAGTGCAATGGAAGCTGCCGTTATACCTGATATTATTCCTATTTTCTTTAGTTTACTTTTGTTCATACCTACTTAAAAGTTATACGGCAGGCAAAATTTTTAACGCTGCCGTCACTTATTCCTTTTGCATTGATTACGTTATTTTCTTCCACACAATATACTCTGAGTATACTGTCAGGTCTAACTTCCCTGTTAAAATCAATTCTGAATGTATCGATTTCTTTATTCTCAATACCCTCGATATTATCCAGCACAAAATTGGCATATTGTATATTATTTACATGTCCATTTATATCAATCTGCGAATATTTAGATGAAAGTTCGACGCCTTCATCTGTCGGTTCGAAATCTGCAAGCTTTACAAAATCATCTTCAAATACCTTTTCATCAAGGTGACCTTCCGTAGAAGGATATGCATCTATAGCAGGCACCAGACGACGTTTCTCACTGTGCATTACTACCCACTCAGATGAACCTTTTACAAGTATCTCTCCGGATTCATCCATCATCAGATACTCTCTTGTAAATGAAAATTTCTGTGGATTAAGAGGCCATGTCCGAACCTTAACCTTTGCAAACATTGGCGGATTCTTTACAACCTGAAACTTTACCTTAACCAAAACCCATATATGTTTACTGACAATCATTGCGTCAAAACCTACTCCCATAGTTTCAGCATGGCAGGCTGCCGCATCCTGAAAAAGATCAAGTATACTTGCCGGCTGTAATCTTTTATGACAATCATAATCTGAAATTCTTAAACTATATTCCTTTTCAAAAGCCTTTTCCATTTTATTCTCCATTCAAAACGATTTATTATCAAACTATTATAAGTATACACCTATTGGTACTCTCTTTCAACAAAGTATTTTTAACAAAAAGATTAAAAAAACTATTGATTAAGGAAAAATAAAGGGATATAATGAAAGGTAATTTATCGGATTAACGCAACGAAAAAAGTTAATCCTTCGCAATGGAGGCTATTATGAACAAATATAAGGATTTTGATAATTATCTTAAAGAGTTTCCGAGTGCAGACGGTTACTTCGGACAGTATGGCGGAGCTTATCTGCCACCTGAACTTAAGAAAGCGGTCGATGAAGCAGACAATGCTTATGAAGCTATCTGTCATTCTGCACAGTTTATAAACGAACTTAGAAGAATAAGAAAGGAATTCCAGGGAAGACCTACTCCGGTTTACCACTGTGAAAGACTTTCAAAGATTTTTGGCAATTGCCAGATTTACTTAAAACGTGAAGATTTAAACCACACAGGCGCTCACAAGCTCAATCACTGTATGGGCGAAGGTCTTCTTGCAAAGTATATGGGCAAGAAGAAGATTATCGCTGAAACAGGTGCCGGTCAGCATGGTGTAGCTCTTGCTACAGCAGCTGCTTACTTCGGTCTTGAATGTGATATATATATGGGTGAAGTAGATATTGAAAAACAGCATCCAAACGTTATCCGTATGAAAATGTTAGGTGCTAACGTAGTTCCTGTGTCAAAAGGACTTAAGACACTTAAGGAAGCAGTTGATGCTGCATTTGAAGCCTATGTCAATGAATACAAAGATGCAATCTATTGTATCGGTTCTACTTTGGGACCTCATCCGTTCCCTAAGATGGTAAGAGACTTCCAGTCCGTTATCGGTATAGAAGCAAGAGAACAGTTCCTTGAAATGACAGGTATTATGCCTGATGCAGTTTGTGCATGTGTAGGCGGTGGTTCTAACTCACTTGGTATGTTTACACCATTCCTTGCAGACCCTGTAGAAATCTACGGCGTTGAACCTTTAGGACGCGGTGACGGTATCGGAGACCATGCTGCTACTATGAAGCATGGTACAAAAGGAAGACTTCATGGATTTGACAGTTACTTACTTCAGGACGAAAATGGTGAGCCATTACCTGTTTACTCTATTGCAAGTGGTCTTGATTACCCTGGTGTTGGTCCTGAACATGCATATTTAAGAGATTTGGGAAGAATTCACTATGAAGCAGTAACAGACGAAGAAGCTATGGAAGCATTCTTCTTACTTAGCAGATACGAAGGTATTATTCCTGCAATCGAAAGTTCACATGCAGTCGCATATGCTATCAAGTACGCAAAAGAACATAAGACAGGTTCTATCCTTACATGTCTTTCAGGACGTGGCGATAAAGATATCGATTATGTATACGAAAAGTACGGTTGTGGCGAACAATTCAAACTTGATTATAAGATTCAGTAATAAAAAGCAGTTGGTTAAAATCATTAACCAACTGCTATTATTTTATTCTTCTACAAGCTTTTCTTTGGCAACCGCAAGCATAAGCTTGATTCTGTTTTCCTGATTAACTCTTGTTGCACCCGGGTCATACTCGATATCTACGATATTAAGTCTTGGGTCAACTCTTCTTACTTTATTGATCATACCCTTAGCAGCTACGTGACATGGCAGACAGCCGAATGGCTGGACAATAACAATATTTTCATATCCATGGTCAGCAAATTCAAGCATTTCTGCAGCAAGATACCAACCCTCGCCCATACTGTTACCTATATCTACAATTCCGTCTGCACGTTTTTTAAGGTCATTAACTCTTTCAGGTGCTACAAAGTTTGGATGTTCTTCGATAGCCGAGATAAGTATATCTTCCATCTTAAACATATACTTCATAATAACTTCCAATATGAGTTTCTTTATCTTCTTACCACCATATAACCTTAAGTCTTCCAATGCTCCATTAGTCTTAAAAAGACCAAAACCAACTATACTTGGTACATAGACTTCACAATCCTGTTCTGCAAGAAATTCTTCAAGATGATTATTGCCCGGCGCTGAATACTTAAGGAATAATTCGCCGATAACAGCCACCTTTACTTTTGGTACTTTCTTGATTTCAATAGCTGCAAAATCATCAGCTATAGCCTTAAGATTCTTCTTTATTGCCTTAATGGAATATCCTCTTCCCTTTGTAAATGAATCACCTAATTTATTAATCCATTTTTCTACAAGAGCATCTGTTTCACCTTTATTTACTTCATATGGGCGAACCTGGTTACTTACTATCATAATCATATCTCCATATATAAGTCCTGCGAGACCCATAAGCAAAGTAATCGGTGTAGCATTAACGCCTGTATTCATCTCCAGGCCCCATATACTTATAGCAATAAACGGAATATCCGGATAACCTGCTTTTTCAAAAGCCTTTCTCTGAAGATTTACATAGTTGGTATCTCTACATCCGCCACCGGCCTGTGTTATACCCATAGCAACCTTCTTCGGATCATACTTGCCGCTTTCAATAGTAGCTAACATCTGACCTGTAGTGAGCATTGCCGGATAACATAAATCATTGTGAAGATACTTTTGTGCAAGCTTAAGAACTTCAGGTCCTTCTGCATCCATTACTTCTACTTTAAATCCCTGACGCAGAAGAACTTTTTCAAGTATCTTAAAATGAATCGGTGCCATGGCAGGAATCAGAATAGTATAATCCTTTTTCATCTTGAGAGTAAATTTAATTCGCTCTTTATAATGTGAATTCTTATTCATTTTCTTTTACCTCACTGGTCTGTTCTATGGCTGCCATCAAACTTCTAAGTCTTATCTTAACAGCACCAAGATTTGTAACCTCATCTATCTTTATCTGTGTATATAACTTTCCTGCATGTTCAAGAATAGATCTTGCCTCATCTGATGTAAGGGCATCAAGACCGCAACCGAAAGATACAAGATGTACAAGATACATATCGTCTTCATGTGACACATACTTAGCTGATGAGAATAATCTTGCATGATATGTCCACTGATTAAGCAGATTTACCTTAAACTTAGGTTCCATACAAGCCACAGCATCTTCAGATATAACAGCAAATCCAAGTGCTGATATAAGCTTGTGAATACCATGATTAATCTCAGGGTCTGCATGATATGGTCTGCCTGAAAGAACGATAATCTTCTTACCCTGCTTTCTTGCTTCTTCTACTATCTTAAGACCTTCTCTGTTAATATCCTGCATATAATTATCATAAGCTTCGTAAGCCTTCCTGCAGGCAGCTTTTACTTCCGCCTTAGTAAATACTCCAAAGTACTTTTCCAATGTCTTATGAATACGTGCAGGGAATTCTTTTCTTACATGTGGTCCTACATAATCATCTATATACTTAATATCACCGAAATTAAGAGTGTTGGCCTCTATTACTTCCGGATAACCTGCAATAACAGCACAGTTATAGTTATTATGACCTTTCTTTTCATCAAAATTATAAGTCATACAAGGATAAAAGATTGCATCTACACCCATTTCAATAAGCTGCTGTATGTGACCATGCATCATCTTTGCCGGGAAACATACTGTGTCTGATGGTATTGTGCCCTGTCCTTTAAGATATAACTTACGGTTAGAAAATCCCGACATCTTTACCTTAAAGCCAAGACTTGTAAAAAGTGTATTCCAGAACGGATACATTTCGTACATATTAAGTCCCATAGGAAGACCGATAACGCCTCTTGTGCCATCACCTTCTCCGTATTCAGCCAGCTTTTTAAGCTTGTACTCATAAAGGTTAAGCGAGTCATCCTGTGCCTTATTGGTTACAGGCTTTTCACATCTGTTACCACCGATAAATCTGCGTCCGCCGCCAAAATCATTGACAGTAAGATGACACTTATTGTTACATCCGTTACAGGTTACACTCTTAATAGAGTATGTGAAATTCTTCATTTCTTCGTAAGAAAGAATGCCTGAATTGCCTTTATGTTTCTTCATCTGTTTAGCATAAAGGGCAGCACCGTACGCACCCATCATACCTGCTATATCAGGACGTATTACATCAACGCCCATTTCCTGTTCAAATGCGCGAAGAACTGCATTGTTAAGGAATGTTCCACCCTGAACAACTATCTTTTTACCGAGTTCATCTGCCGAATGAACACGAATAACTTTATATAATGCATTTTTAACGACACTGATAGAAAGACCTGCAGAAATATTTTCTACTGTAACGCCTTCCTTCTGAGCCTGTTTTACGGAAGAGTTCATAAATACCGTACAACGTGAACCCAAATCAACAGGATTATCACCAAATAATCCAAGGTTTGCAAACTCATCTATCGGATAACCTAAAGAATTGGCAAATGTCTGTAAAAATGAACCACAGCCTGATGAACATGCTTCATTTAAGAAAATGTTGTCAATTGCACCATTTCTAATCTTAAAGCACTTCATATCCTGTCCGCCGATATCGATAATAAACTCAACATCCGGCATAAAATACTTAGCTGCAGTAAAATGTGCAACTGTTTCTACGACACCTATATCAATACCCAAAGCATTTCTCATCATATCCTCGCCATAACCTGTTACAGCACTTGATACAATCTTTATATTCGGATACTTTTCATACATTTCTATCAAAGTATCCTTAACAACATCTATAGGCTTACCCTGATTGGACTGATACTTTGAATAAATGATAGAACCTTCTGCATCAGTTAATACTACCTTTAAAGTCGTTGAACCTGAATCAATACCAAGGTATGCTTCTCCATCATAATCGATGCCTTCTTTTCGCGGTACACTATGAGAATTATGTCTTTCCATAAACTCATCATATTCGTCCTTACCTGAAAACAATGGCTTTAACGCTGACTCTGTTACAAAGTCAGACTTTTCACCGATTATCTCGTATGCTTTATTTAAATCAACAGGTGTTTCTGCATAGTAAGCAGCACCTAAAGCTACAAATACAAGTGAATCTTCCGGACACACGCCCTCACACTTCAAAGTCTTGTCAAAGCTTCTTCTAAGCTCTGATAAGAATGTCAAAGGACCACCTAAATATACGATATTTCCTTCAATCGGATGACCCTGGGCAAGACCTGTAATAGTCTGATTAACTATAGCATAGAATATACTTGCCGAAATATCTTCCTTTCTTGCGCCCTGATTAAGAAGCGGCTGGATATCTGTCTTAGCAAATACACCACAACGTGAAGCGATAGAATATATCTTCTCATGCTGCTTTGCAAGCTCATTCATCTCGCCTGTTTCAATCTGCATAAGACTGGCCATCTGGTCAGCAAACGCACCTGTACCACCTGCACAGGTACCGTTCATACGGACTTCAAGATTTCCCTTTAAGAAAAGAATCTTCGCATCTTCTCCACCAAGTTCAATTACTACATCTGTATCAGGCAATCTGTGACTGATAGCTACTTTTGTGGCATAAACCTCCTGAACGAACGGAATTCCCGCACGCTCAGCAAGTCCCATACCTGCAGAACCGGATATAGCACAAACTACCGGCTCTGTTATATTGAATTTGTCTATTATACCTTTTATAACTTCCCGGGTTTTCTCTGTAATCATTGCAAAATGACGTTCATAGCTTTTATGAATAAGATTACCCTGGTCGTCAAGCACAACACACTTAATGGTTGTTGAGCCTATATCTATACCGATTTTCATACGTTCTTCACTCCGAATATGCTTTATTTACAGTTTTTTCATATAGCTTAAATATCTGATTCCAATCTTTGACCACTTAAAGTCAAGCTTTCTTAATTCATTAACAGTAAATTCATTACTGATAGGAATATTCCTTGATGAAGAAGCTATCGAGCTGTAGAATGACAACACTGCCACTTCTTTATCCTGGATGAATTCCTTCAATGACTTTTCAAAGATTTCCTTTGGAACTTCCTTTAACCCTCCGATAAATTTACGTCCCAATCTCTTTATATCAAATACATTTGGATTGTATAAGTTGTAAATGTTATTTACTCTGTTATGAAGAGAAAGCCTTACATATGCATCTGCACATTCATCTACCGGTGTAAAGTCGATAGGATACTCTGCCAATTCCTTGCTGTATACACCTAACTTAAGAAGACCACGACAACGGTCTAAGAAACCGTTATCCTGAACATTTCTCTGGAACTTACCGTCAGACATTCTCCATGTAAGGTTACCTATACGGAAAATGTTAGCTTTAAGTCCTTCTTCTCTTGCGATTAAGACTCTTTCTTCTGCTTTATACTTAGAATGAATATAAACATTCTGAGAATAATTCTGTCCTATATCGAGATTAAACTCGTCAAACTTAACATTTTCATTCTTCTGCTCAACTGTACCTGCACCATTAACACTTGCAGTTGAAGTATACTGTAATACAGCACCGGCATCTTTACAGAAGTCGATAACATTCTGTGTTCCAAAGACATTAGTACGTTCAAGGTCTTCATAGTGACCTGCATGACTTACATTTGCCGCAGTATGAATAACCATGTCTACATTGTTTACAAGTGTAAGATAATCTGAATCTGACAATCCGAATCTTTCCTTCTCGATATCGCCTATCATAACCTTATATCTGAAGTACATACTTTCCTTCGGGAAGTAATCATCTAATACAGGTTTCAACTTCTTCTCATCTCTTACAAGACAGATAACATTAAGCTTTCTCTTAAGAAGTTCCCTTAAAATGTGTGAACCGAGGAAACCGGTTGCACCTGTAAGAAGTACATACTTAACTTTGTTATTGTATTCAATATTTGAATTGTGCTTTATAAGCTCATTAACATCTACATAATTATCTTCAGTTGCAACCATTTCCTTAACTGCAAGAAGTGTCTTTTCAAGACCTTCCGCTGTAGGATTTTCATAGATTTCCTGAGCCTGAATACCTATAATAGCTGCAGCTTCAAGAGCAGAAAGACTGTCTCCGCCCATATCAAAGAAATCATGCTTAATACCGATTTCTTTTCTTCCAAGCACCTTTTCAAATGCCTTGATGATTTTCTGCTGTTCTTCTGTCTGTGCAGGAACATATTCAACTGTTCTCTTTGCAATAGTATCCTTAATAAGCTGCATAGCTTCCTTACGCTTAATCTTAAGTGTAGTTGTCTTAGGGAAATCCTTTGCAATAAAGTCAATGGCAACTATCTTCTTATATGGCGGAAGTGTTCCGTTTATCTTTCTTACCCCGAGCTTAATACCCTTGATAATTCCCTTGTCATTGACATCTGTTGGCTGGAATACGGCACAAATCTTGCCTTTGCTTTCATACACCATAACATCCTTAACACCGTCAATTGTCATAAGATGTGCTTCAAGTTCTTCCGGATAGATATTTTTACCATTGTCAAGAATAATAAGATTCTTGCAACGTCCTGTAATAAACAGATAACCTTCCTCATCCATATATCCAAGGTCTCCTGTGTGGAACCAGCCGTCCTCTGTAACTGCTTCGGCTGTAGCTTCAGGATTCTTATAGTAACCAAGCATTACACCGTCACCTTTTACCATAATTTCGCCATTTTCAATCTTTACATCCATGTAAGATACCGGCTTACCTACAGAGCCTGCTTTATTGGCTCTTGGATTATTGGCAGATACAAGCGGTGCACATTCTGTAAGACCATATCCCTGGTACATATTTACACCAAATTCATCAAATGCTTCAACTATTTCTCCTCTAAGCGCTGCACCACCTACTACTACGTTAGTAAGATTTCCGCCAAATTTTTCAAGAAGACTCTTATAAAGCTTACGTCTTACATCAATCTTTACTGTGCTTAATGCTTTATTGGCACGCTTAGCAATAGCCACCTTACGCTTGTTCGGACCGGAAGCAATACCTTCCATAACTTTTTTATAGAAGATTTCCGCAATAGTCGGAACTACAAGAATAACTGATGGTTTAAATTTATTAAGATTTGCAACTATATTTTCAAGTTTGTCATTTATACACACGGTTGCACCACTATATAACACACCTAAGTTATCTACAGTAAGTTCAAATGTGTGATGAATAGGAAGTACTGATAATACTATCGGTGCACACTTAAGATTCTGTGTATAATCCATTCTGTAAATTTCATTTATATTGCTGACAATGTTCTTCTGGCTGAGCATAACACCTTTACTTACACCTGTTGTACCTGATGTAAATAATATCTCTGCCATAGCATTAGGATCAATTTCAGGAAGTTCTCTTCTTTCCGTGCGAAGAATCTCTCTGTAATGTCTTCCTGCCATACTATGAATCTCTTTAACCTGATTGTCAGCTGCTTCAATTTCGCGGATAAATGGCTCGAACTCTTCAGAAACAAATACCATATCTACATCTCCCATAACAAGAAGATTAAGCATTTCCTGTTCTGTGAGCATCTTGTCAATAGGAATAACCACATTACCACTACATGCAACACCTAAAAAAGTAACAACCCAGTGATAACTTGAAGAACCGATTATAGCAATATGCTTTTTGCTGAATCCACGGTCTACTAACCATGATGCCATCGCCATAACGTCATGTTCAAGTTCCTTGTATGTTTTACTTACTATGGAGTCATTAACAATGTATTTGTATGCATCTCTTTCTCCATATACTTTCCCAATTTCACTTACAAATTCCTGTAAGTTCTTAAGCATTTTATTCATAGCTCTCTCCATTCTGAGAATATATTCCCTATGCCGCAACCGCGACATTTTATGACATACAACAACATCTTATATTGTATAACACTTAAAATCAATTGCCAATATGTTAATTATAAAAAAATGTGAATTTTTTAAGGATTTTTTGGTTAAAATATACATTTATGATAAAATAAACTATTATTATTTTATGTATCACTTAGGAAAAACAGACTGCAATTGAAAAAAAGGAGTATATGTGGTAATATCCTTTTAAATATGATTTTGAAAGGTTCATAGGAAAAACTATGAAGCAGATTAGGTATGAAAACTGTTGAAAAAATCAAAAAGAAGGTCTTCCGTAAAGAAAACCTTCTCATACTTATAGTTCTTATAATAATCGGGATTATCTGGAAATTCTTCTATCACTGTCCTACCGAACATCTTCTTGGAATTCCATGCCCGGGATGTGGCATGAGCCGAGCACTTTTTGCCTGCCTCAGACTGGATTTTGCAGAAGCATTTTACTTCCATCCGCTGTTTCCCGTTTTAATTGCCATTATCTTATTTGAAATACTTAAATGGCTGGAAATCATCGCGGTTCCTAAGTGGGTAACTTACCTGGTATATGGAACATTTTTAGTTTTACTTATAATTACATATATTATAAGACTTATAACAGGTTCTCCCGTAGTTGCCATAGACTTAGAAGGCGGACGATTAACCGGACACTTTTTCAGATAAATGATATAAACCTGTAGCCTTCCAGCATTTGGATATACTTTGCCAGTCTCTCATATAGAGGATTGGCTTTTTCTTTATATCTTTTTTCTAACAACCTGCCTATGTCCATAATGTCTCTTTTTCCATCAATACATAACCATATAAAACTTCCTATGTCATCCAAATGTATCTGCGTCAACCGTGGTTTCTTAAACAATTTCTGTGCAAGTCTGTTATAAAAGCCGCTATTTTCAATATAGACAGTTACCTTTCCGTCATCATCGGACTTCCACTGAATGTCTTCATTTAGTACCGGTATTTTATTCAGCAGATTTTCCTGATTATTCTTTCTACTTATTTGCTTATTACTTTTATTCATTTACTTCCGACTCCCTATATTGCTTCTTCCAGACGGAAAAGAGCAAAAGAAAAACTATAATTAATGCAAGTGCTCCAAATCCAAGGATAAATGTTACTATAGGATTATCTGTTATTATTCCTGACATATCGATAACTTTATTAACCCCCAAAAGAGTCAGAAATGCTAACAGGACACCTACAAGTCCTTCTCCCGCTATCATTCCCGAACAATACAATATTCCGTCATTGATTATGTTTTTCTTCTTTTCAGCAGAAACTTTTCTCTTTTCAAGGAAAAGTCGTACCAAACCACCAGCCATAATACATGAGTTAAGATGAACAGGAAGATATATTCCTATAGCCACGGGAAGTACGGGAATTCCTATAATTTCAACTACAACAGCTATAACCGCACCGAAAATAATCAGCCCCCAAGGTAAATTATTATTGGCAATTCCTTCAACTACTATCTTCATAACACCTGCCTGTGGTGCAGCAATCTCCTGGGAACCAAAGCCCCATACTTTATCCAAAAGGAACAACGTTCCACCGATTGTAAGTGATGATGCACATACACCTATAATCTCAGCTATCTGTTGTTTCTTTGGTGTTGCACCAAGTATATATCCCGTTTTTAAGTCCTGGGAAGTATCTCCGGAAATAGCTGCCACTATACATATTATGGCACCTATTGTAATGGCGCCTGTCATTACATTGGCACTTCCTGTTACTTTTAAAATAACCGTTGTAAAAAGCAATGTTGCAATTGCCATACCGGACACAGGATTATTACTGCTACCTACAAGGCCAACCATTCTTGAAGATATGGTTGCAAAGAAAAATCCAAAAACAACTATAATCACAGCACCTACAAATGAAACAGGAATAACCGGCACAAGCCATATAAGCAGTGTAATTACTGCAATTGCTATCAGAACCGTAACCATACTTAATTCCCTTGACGTACGCTCCTTATCTTCTGTTCGTGAAGTGCCGAGCATACTCTTTACGGCATCTCTAAACGTCCTTATAATAAGCGGAAATGTCTTTATAAGACTGATAATTCCTCCTGCTGCCAATGCACCGGCTCCTATATACCTTACATACTGTGACCATATAGCCGAAGCACCACCTTCAGCATATATGGCCGATACGGCATTTGTGGCCGGTGCTATTACCGAATCCGCACCGAACAACACTATCAACGGGATGATTACAAGCCAGCTTAACACACCTCCGGCAAACATATAAGACGCAATTCGTGGACCACATATAAAACCAACGCTTAACACCGCCGGATAAACCTGCGCTCCAAACTCACCGGCAAAGCCTTTTATCTTAACAGATATTTCACCGGGAACTGCCTTAACTCCATCTATAATAAACTTAAACGCTGCCGCAATACCCATACCTGCAAATACAGAAGCCGCACCTTTACCACCTTTTTCGCCTGCAAGTAATACCTCCGCACAAGCTGTTCCTTCCGGATAAGGCAAGATTCTGTGTTCCTTAACGATAAGTGCATTTCTTAGCGGAACCATAAAAAATATTCCCAACAGTCCACCTAAAAGTGTCACCAACATAATTTCTAAAATACTCGGGGATTTCATTCCCATCTCAGGGTCATTGGCCCATATAAAAAGCACCGGAAGCGTAAAAATCGCTCCTGCTGCAAGAGACTCACCTGCCGACCCAATTGTCTGAGAAATATTACTTTCAAGAATTGAATTTTTTCTCAAAATGCCTCTTATAATACCCATGGAAATAACTGCCGCCGGTATAGATGCGGAAACAGTCATTCCAACTTTCAAACCAAGATATGCATTTGCCGCTCCAAAGATTACAGCAAGCAAAACACCCATAATAACCGATGTAATCGTAAACTCAGGAGTAACTTTGCCTGCCGGTATATACGGCACAAATTTCTTTTCGTCGCTCATTTATCTCTCCTTTCAAATAACAAAGAATCTCGCACGCGAGATTCTTCGCGCCCGAGCGGTATTGCGCAGCAATAAAACACCTCTCCGCGAGGTGCGCTTCCTCAGCGGAGCGTTTTTTATGTGATAGGAAATTCCTATCACATAAAAAAGGCGAATGTACAGACAACGCTGACATTCACCTTCCTGTATCTCATTTATAATATCCAAAAGGATTTTGTAAAACAAGCGGTAATATTTACCATTTAACTTATCAAATACTCATAATCCTGCTTATGTAACGGTTTTGAGAAATAGTATCCCTGAATGTCATCACATTCAAGTGTCTTAAGGAAATCAACCTGACTCTTTGTCTCAACACCTTCAGCTGTAATGTGAAGTCCCAGATTGTGAGCAAGTTTGATAACATAATACAATAATATTTCACCGTTTCTTTCACCGATACAGTCAATAAGACTCTTATCAAGCTTAAGTGTATCGTACTTCATCTCATTTAATGTTGCAAGTGATGAATATCCGTTACCGAAATCATCTAACAACAGGCAGAATCCATATTCATGGAACTTATCAAGCAATGAGTTAATTTTTTCATTTTCCACAGCTGCACTTTCAGTAATTTCAAGCTGTACATACTTTGGATCAATATTGTACACCTCTACTATATCTCTATATCTTTCAGCTATATTCGGATAGTAAAGACTCGCTCTTGATATATTGATAGAAACCGGAAGCATTACTCTGTCTTCACTCTTCCATTTGCAAAGATTTCTACATACTTCATCAAAAACATATTCATCAAGCATCTGTATTTTACCATTTTTTTCAAAAAGCGGTATAAACTTGCCCGGTGGAATAAGATTATCAGACGAATCTCTCCATCTTACAAGAGCTTCAGCACTTACAATTGTTCCTGTCTTAGTTTCAAACTTAGGCTGATACCATACTTCAAAACGCCTGTTTTCAATAGCTTCTTCAAAGCTGTCATCTAACTTCTTAAGCTCAATACGCTCCTTATAAGCCATATTTTCATAGAAACAGTAGCTTTCTCTGTTTCCTTTAACTACGTGCTTAGCCTGGTTCGCATATCCGTATCCTTTTTCTACTTCGTCATGATGATTCATCTTATATACACCAAAATATGGATAAACTCTTGGTATATTAAGCTTTTCTTCAAAGTCAAGAATTTCTTTTCGTATCTTTTCTATACGTTCCACAAGTTTATCATTATTGTCCTCCATCATAAACATTATGAATCGGTCAGCATTAACTCTGGCACACAATTCATTCGGACGGAGATTCGTTCTGATAATCTTATATATATTTCTTAATAATTCATCACCTACAAGTGTACCGCAGATATTATTAATGATTCTGAATTCATCAATATCCATAGATATTATAAATCCCGTATGTACTCTCCTAACTCTCATCCTATTAAGGAAATACGCATAATTATATCCGCCTGTAAGCTTGTCGTTATAAGCAAGATCGAGAAGCTGTCGTCTCTGTCTAAAGTATGAGAAAAAGTAAATGACAAATGCAGTAGTTAATACAGCAATAATTATAATCATAAGAATCTCAAGTGTTCTCTCGATACTTTGCATTCTGGTGTTAAGTACACTTTCAGGTACTGAATTAAGCACATACCATCCACCACTGGCAACCTCTACATCTATAGGTGTATAATGAAGGAAATAGGTTTCTCCCTTAAGAGTTATGGTAACATATCCGTCTTCTCCTTCTGACAAGGCTCTCTTAAGTGATTCTGTTTCCTTTGCATTTGTTTCTGTTGATGCTTCAAGAACATCAAAGATATTGGCACAATCTGAAAAGTTCTTTGATCTGGCCGCTGCTATAAGTGAACCGTCGTTCTTTATCACAAGTGATGAACCCTGGCCATCAAAAGAATCTGCTGCAAGCATCTCTTCAAACTCAGTAGTCCTATATACCGCGACCAGCATACCTATAACGTCCTGTTCTTCATTACTGAATACCGGTGTGGCAAAGACATTAATCTCTTCTCGTTCACCAAGGTCTTCCATAATAACATCCGATATCTCCTGTTTACCTGCAAGAACAGCATCAAAATAATCCTCTTCTTCCAAAACCTCTGAAAATCCGTCAGTCGTATATATAAGCCCGTCAGGATATATAAAACCTATACGTTTCGTTCCGTATGCATCAACATATGCCGACAAATACTCAATAACTTTATCGTCATTTTCCGGGCCTATATTGGCAACACCTACTGCCAATGTCTTAAGAAACAACTGTCTGTCATCAATTTCATTCTTCAATACAAGTGTTATCTGCTCCGATACATCCTGAAGATTGCTTATAAGCTGATTTCTAAGACCACCCATAATCAAATTCTTACATCTGTAAGTAGATGCTATGATGATCAATGCCGTAATAATTATTATTAATATTTTTCTAAATGTTCTCCACTGACTTCCCATTAACACCATCCCTCTTCCTGCAGAAGTCACTACATTTCTGCTAAAAAAATGCTTTTACAATAGCACAAAAGAGCTATGATCATTACAACCATAGAAAATTTAAATTTACGAAAGGTTCACCACAACCTTTTCGCTATATAACATAATCACACTAAAGTACTACATTAACAGTACCATATTACGACAAATTTTTCAACTATTATTTTTATTTATTTGATTTTCAAAGCAAATTATTATGTTAAACCTTAATTACACGTGCCTTTAAACCGCTACATTCAAAGGATGTCTCAGATGACAATCCCAGGTATTCTCCATCAGTATGAACATGCAACGGCGCTTTATGAGCCAGGCTGATTTTCTTTATTTTTTTAATATCTATATTTTTAAATTTACCATGTTTTCCCGTAACAAGCCACGGCAAATAGAAGAACGTACATATTCTTGGAATTGAATGTATAAAACAATTACCAATATATCCGTCTCTCGGGTCGGCATCAGGAGCCATAGGCACCCCACCGCCCTCTGTCCTGAAATTCATGGCTGAATTAAATATAAGTCCTTTATAGTGTTCCAATTCTCCGTCATCATATCTGACAAATGTGTCCGGACATTCCATAGCAAGAAGGGACATAAGTGTAATCACAAAGTAGCTGAGTTTTCCAAGATGGAACTTATTTAATATGGCT
Organism: Lachnospiraceae bacterium; assembly: GCA_015057425.1. GTDB lineage: Bacteria > Bacillota > Clostridia > Lachnospirales > Lachnospiraceae > SVEL01. Next base: position 12,494 of record SVEL01000003.1, on the reverse strand, counting down.
TTTACTTTCAGTTCATCATTTTTCTTGCAGACATAAGCGTCAATTCCGCCGCCTGCGCTTACGATAAAATATCTGCTTTGATAACCATTTTCATTGCAATAATTCAGTTGACCTATATCAATCAAATCATCCTCCGTACTTGCAATAAGTTTCTTAAGCAGTTCAACCGGTTTATCCGCTATACCCAAACCTCTTGCAAAGTCATTGCCTGAACCGCTGGGAATCAGACCGACTCTAACCTTAGAAAAATCCTTTATACCATTTATTATTTCATTGAGAGTACCATCTCCGCCTAATGCGATGATATCGCACTTATCCTCATTTTCACTTAACATTGCGGCCAATTCTCTTGCGTGTCCTTTATGTCTTGTAAACCATGCACTGTATTCCAGTCCGTTTTCATCAAGATATGCCTTAACATCCTGCCAAACCAATGCACCCTTGCCACTTTTTGAGTTTTCATTAACAATAAAGTTTACCATACGCATTCTCCCATACATCTTCCTACTAAATAAGCGGCTACAAAAATTTATAGCCGCTCAGTTTGAGTATATAATACACCTTTTTTTATTAAATTTCAATTTCTTTAAGATATCTTTCAAGAGCATCCTGCCATGAAGGAAGTGGTTCAAATCCGTTACTTACCAATTTATCCTTGCTAAGCCTGCTGTTAAAAGGACGGGCTGCCTTTGAAATACCATACTCAGCAGTTGTCACAGGAGCAACTGTAAGATTAGCCGGTGAATATTCATCGTATCCTAAAGCGTATGCCTTAGCAAATATTTCCTTAGCGAAATCATACCATGAGATATAACCTCCTTCATTGGTTGCGTGATAACAGCCATACTTTTCAGTCTGCACCATATCTACAAGAAGTCTTGCAAGGTCAAGTGTGTAAGTCGGAGTACCTATCTGGTCATTAACTACCGTAAGCTTGTCCCTATTCTTACCAACCTTAAGCATAGTCTTGATAAAATTTCCGCCATTTACACCGAAAACCCATGCGATGCGCACGATAAAATACTTTGAGAGTGTATTTTCCACAGCCATTTCGCCTGCAAGCTTTGACTGTCCGTACACTGACAATGGTCCGAAGTCTTTACAGTCTTCTTGCCAAGGCTCCGTTCCCTGACCATTAAATACATAATCCGTACTTATATAAAGCATCTTGCAATCTGTCTCTTTACACGATTCTGCAATATATTTTGTGCCATCAGCATTTACAGCATTTACTTTAGGAATATTTTCTTCATCTTCAGCAGCATCAACTGCAGTCCATGCCGCACAATGAATTACCGCGTCGGGCTTTATATCTGTTATAACTTTTGAAACTTTTTCTTTGTCAGTAATATCAAGACTTACATAAGGCATCTTTGTTACAGGAGTGCCGTCTGCCACTCCACTGTAACTTTCTGCTATATCTGTTCCGATACCTTCAAAACCACGTTTATAAAGCTCATTCATAACGTCATGACCCAACTGACCACATACGCCTGTTACTAAAATCTTCATATTGTTCACCATTTCCACTAAAATTTAAATGTGTCTTTAATTCCTGACCACTTTTGGTCTTTGTCACTAAGGTTAAGCGGTGTGCCGTCTGCCATTGTATAACCTTCTGCAGATGCAGAACCATTATAAGTACCTGTTACTTCAGGCCAAGTGATTCCGATTTCAGGATCATTCCATGCAAGACCGCCTTCATCTCCCGGATGATAGAAATCTGTTACTTTGTAGCAGAATTCTGCTTCATCACTAAGTACAAGGAAACCGTGGGCAAATCCTTCAGAGATATAGAACTGCTTCTTATTTTCTTCGGAAAGTTCTACTCCGTACCACTGTCCATAAGTAGCGCTGCCGCTTCTTAAATCAACTGCCACGTCAAATACTCTTCCCTTAATAACACGAACAAGTTTGCCCTGCGGAAATTCTTTCTGGAAATGTAATCCTCTTAAAACACCTTTTACGGACATACTCTGATTGTCCTGAACAAAGTTCATATTAAGACCTGCTTCCTCCATGTCACGCTTATTGTATGTTTCCATAAAGTAACCGCGATTGTCTCCATGCACGGCAGGCTCAATAATATATAATCCTTCTATAGGAAGTTTTGTAACATTAATCTGTCCCATAATATAACCCTTTCTGTCAGCTTATCTGTTGCTGTACATTTTTTCATAATAATTCTGGTATTCACCTGAAATGATAGTTTCCCACCATTCTTTATTGTCAAGATACCATTTAATAGTCTTCTTGATACCATCTTCAAACTTTGTTTCAGGTAACCATCCAAGTTCATTATGAATCTTAGTAGGGTCAATTGCGTATCTCATATCATGACCCTTTCTGTCTGTTACATATGTGATAAGGCTTTCAGGTTTTCCGAGTTCTTTACAGATAATCTTAACAATATCAATATTTTTCTTTTCATTATGTCCGCCGACATTGTAAACTTCACCAACACGTCCCTTATGAATAATAAGGTCGATAGCCTTGCAGTGGTCCTCTACGTATAACCAGTCACGAACATTGAGACCTTCACCGTATACAGGAAGCGGCTTATCGTTAAGTGCATTGGCAATCATAAGCGGAATAAGCTTTTCAGGGAAGTGATATGGTCCGTAGTTATTTGAACAACGGCTGATTGTCACAGGAAGTCCGTATGTTCTGTGATAAGCAAGTACAAGCAAGTCTGCACCTGCCTTTGAAGAACTATAAGGTGAACTTGTGTGTATTGGAGTCTCTTCTGTAAAGAAAAGGTCCGGTCTGTCAAGAGGAAGGTCACCATATACTTCATCAGTAGATACCTGATGATATCTTTCAATGCCATACTTTCTGCAGGCATCCATAAGTACAGCTGTACCCTTAATATTAGTATCAAGGAATACTTCAGGATTTTCAATAGAACGGTCTACATGTGATTCAGCAGCAAAGTTTACTACTACATCAGGATGTTCTTCTTCAAAAAGCTTGTAAACAGCTTCTCTGTCTGTAATGCTTTCCTTTACAAATCTAAAGTTAGGATTGTCCATTACAGGTGCAAGTGTTGATAAATTTCCTGCATATGTTAAACAGTCAAGACATACTATTCTGTAGTCAGGATACTTATCTAACATATGAAATACAAAGTTACTTCCGATAAATCCGGCACCGCCTGTTACAATAATTGTTTTATTTGCCATTTTACTATTCTCCATTCGTTATATTAGTTCATTTATTTTCAATTTAACGCATTCATAAGTTTACTATCTGGGTGCGTCCTTATATTTATTATCTGAGTGCGTCCATATACTTGCCGTCAAGAACATCTTTAAGATACTGTCCGTACTGGTTCTTTTTAAGTACTTCATATACCTTAAGAACATCATCCTTTGTAATCCAGCCGTTTAAGTAAGCAATTTCCTCAAGGCAGGCAATCTTACGATGCTGATGAGTTTCAACTGTCTTAACAAAGTTAGTAGCTTCAACAAGACTTTCATGTGTACCTGTATCAAGCCATGTAAATCCCTGTCCAAGAAGCTCTACGTTAAGATTTCCTTCTTCAAGATAGATACGGTTAAGGTCTGTAATTTCAAGCTCTCCACGAGCTGATGGTTTAAGGTTCTTTGCATACTCAACTACTTTATTGTCATAGAAGTAAAGACCTGTTACGCAATAATTGCTCTTTGGTTTTGCCGGCTTTTCTTCGATAGATATTGCCTTTCCTTCAGCATCAAATTCTACGATACCAAATCTTTCAGGATCGTCTACGTAGTAACCAAACACTGTTGCACCTTTGCCTGATTCAGCATTTTCAACAGCTGCTTTAAGTCTCTTCTTAAGACCATGTCCTGCAAAAATGTTATCGCCAAGCACCATAGCTGCCGTATCATCACCGATGAAATCAGCTCCGATGATAAATGCCTGTGCAAGTCCGTCAGGACTTGGCTGTACTGCATATGATAAATTCACACCAAACTGGCTTCCGTCTTTTAAAAGCTCTTTAAAACGCGGTGTATCCTGAGGTGTTGAAATAATAAGTATATCTCTGATGCCTGCGTTCATAAGAACTGATAACGGATAATAAATCATTGGTTTGTCATAAATTGGAAGTAACTGCTTTGAAGTTACCATTGTAAGCGGATAAAGTCTTGTACCTGAACCGCCGGCTAAAATAATACCTTTCATAATAATTGTCCTTTCTGTGTACTTCGTACTTCGTTGTTCGTATTGCTCACTTTGCCATACATAGCATTATAGAAAACAGGCACTTCGCTTCTTCAAAGCTTTCGTGCCTGCAACACTCACAACTTCCGTACTCCGTACTTCGTTGTTCGTATTGCTCACTCGTCAAAATAACCCTAAAAAATATGCAAGCATATTTTTTGGTTTATTTTTCCTCGTTGTTTTCTATATGATAAAAGGTGACGTTGCGTCACCTTCAAGTGCTTTTTGTAAATTTTATATTTTTTTAAGAATTCAGGTCAAATTTGCTTTTTATTATGTTGCCCTATTTGCAGATAAACATTCCCGCATCCTTAGTAATATGGAACTCTTTGCCTACCTTTTTGTCAGTAAATGCTTTAAATTCCTTATATTTATCAAGCAATACCTGGTTCTGATTTCCGTGACAGGATAAAATATACTCAAGTAATGGTTCGGACTTATCAAGTATGATTTCATCTTCATATCTGTGACAAGTCACGTCATTAAATACTTTCTCAAGTATTTGCCTGCCGTTTTCAAGTCCAAACTTATCATAAAGATTCTCTGCCGCAAGAACTATACGACTGTCAAAGGACTGAACCAGTTCCGTTATTTCCTTCATATGGCCGCTTCCATATGTACTACAGCAAAAATGACCATCCGGTTTGAGAACACGTTTTACTTCCTTGCATGCTTTTTCTACGTCATCTACATAGAAAAGTACATGATTTGCTATTACTACATCAAACGAGTTATCTTCAAACGGAATCTTGGCACAATCAAAAACCTTAAAGTCAAACTTTCTTTCGCCCGATTCATCATACTCATCCGACAAAATATTTCTCTTGGCATCCCTAAGCATCCCATCTGATATATCAGACAAACATATGCTTATTCCGGCAGGCAATTTATCTATATTTTCAAGCCAAAATTCGCCATTACCGCAACCTATCTCAAGAACCTTCATCCCGGGTTTAAGTTCACACATATCATAAGTCCATGGGAACCATCCAAGCTTATTGACAGAATAATCTCTGTGAAGACGTATACGGGCAGAAATATTTCCGGCGTTTTTATACTGGCTCTTTAAACTCTTTTCCATACCTGTAAGATGGATAAGTTCAAGCATATGGTTGCCATCAAGCCTGTGTGCCTCCTCAATGGCTGACACGGTATCATCGATGGCGCTTTCAACAAGCTGCATCTGTTCTATCCTATCCTGTACAAGCCTCTTCTGGAGACTAAGTGCATTGAGCATAAAATGATAATCTGTCGTATCGATAGCCAATTCCTTAATATCATCAAGTGAAAAGCCCAGATACTTAAGAAGAAGTATTTGTTGAAGCCTTGCAAAATCTTCATCCGTATAAAATCTTGCCCCGGATTCATTGACATAGGAAGGCTTAAGTATATTCTGTTTGTCATAAAAGCGGATTGTACGTATGGAAACTCCTGCCATACGTGCAAACTGTCCCGATGAATAATAACCCGGCAGTTTCATAGCATTCTCCTTTATTTTCCGAAGGAAAATGCGAGCCTGCTTATGCGAGCAGGAGAATGCATTCTCCTTTATTTTCCGAAGGAAAATGCGAGTCTGCTTATACGAGCAGGAGAATGCATTCTCCTTGTAAAAAAGGGACTTTATATAAAAGTCCCTCATTAAACTGTTATTTGTTAACTTTAGACATAGCTGCTTCATCTGCTACGATAAATACGTTGCTGTGAAGCTGTAAGATTGAAGCAGGAACTTCCGGTGTAATCGGACCACAGATTGTCTTATACATAGCATCTGCTTTCGCTTCACCTGAAGCTACAAGAAGGATAGCCTTCGCCTGCATTATGTTTCTGATACCCATTGTATACGCATACTTAGGAACATCATCCTTAGATGCGAAGAATCGTGCATTTGCTTCGATTGTATTGTCAGTAAGCTTGATGCTGTGTGTTCCATTAGCAAAAGCTTCTGCAGGTTCATTGAAACCGATATGACCATTATTACCGATGCCAAGTAACTGTAAGTCTACACCGCCAAGGGCGTCGATAACTGCATCATAACGCTTACATTCTTCTTCCGCATCTTCCACAAGACCATTAGGGATGTTTGTATTGGCCATATCAATATTTACATGGTCAAATAAATTGGTTCTCATAAAGTATGCATAACTCTGGTCATGATCAGGTGTAAGTCCCTTATACTCATCAAGGTTTGCTGTACGGATTTCTGAAAAATCGATAATTCCGTCATTATACTTCTTTATCAGGTTCTGATATGTTCCGATAGGTGTGGAGCCTGTTGCAAGACCTAACACACTGTTTGGCTTTGAAATCATCTGAGCTGCGATAATCTCAGCAGCCTTTGCACTCATAGCATCATAATCTTTTACTGTATATATTCTCATAAATTGCACCTCGCCTTATATTTATTATTTATTTGGATTTTCATGTCCTTTTGCTTTAATCACTTCAATTACGCTATCTACATATTTTTCGCAAAGTTCATCTGTAGCAGCTTCAACCATAACACGAATAACCGGTTCTGTACCACTTTCACGTACAAGAATACGTCCATTGGTACCAAGTTCTTCTGCAACTAAAGCAACTGCCTTCTTTACATCCGGATCATTCTGTGCTTCAGGTTTACTAAATACTCTGATATTCTTAAGTACCTGAGGATAAATCTTAACCGGTTCAGCAAGCTTAGCCAAAGTAGTCTTCTGTTCAAGAACAACTTCCATCATCATAAGTGCTGTGATAATACCATCACCTGTTGTCGCATATTTGCTGAAAATAATATGTCCCGACTGTTCTCCACCGATGATATGTCCGTTGGCAACCATATTTTCATATACATACTTATCACCAACAGCTGTTTTTTCGTAGTTGATACCTGCTTTATCAAAAGCTTTATATAATCCAAAGTTAGACATAATCGTAGTAACTACGGTATTGTTATCAAGTTTGCCCCGGTTCTTCATATAAGTACCATAAATATACATAATAAGGTCACCGTCAATAATCTGGCCCGAACCGTCTACGGCAAGACATCTGTCTGCATCGCCGTCAAAGGCAAATCCCAAATCAAGTCCCTTTTCTACTACAAACTTCTGCAATACTTCTATATGTGTAGAACCGCAGTTAGTATTGATATTATAGCCATCCGGCTCATTATTGATAACATATGTCTTTGCGCCAAGAGCATCAAATACATTTTTTGCTATCATCCACGCGCTACCGTTAGAACAATCAAGTCCTACACGTACATTCTTATATGATCTTGTTGCAAGTGAAATCAGGTAACCTACATACTTATTTCTTCCTGCAGAATAATCAATGGCGCGTCCTATTTCTTCTCTCTCAGCAATAGGAACCTCTATCTTTCCGTCAATATAATCTTCTATCTTTAAAATAGTTTCCTCATCCATCTTTTCGCCATTGCTATTAAGTAACTTAATACCATTGTCGTAGAATGGATTGTGGCTTGCAGAAATCATAATTCCACAATCAAAATCATCTGTTCTTGCTACATATGAAACACTTGGTGTAGTCGTAACATGCATAAGATATGCATCTGCACCTGAAGCTGTAAGTCCTGCTACCAAAGCGTATTCAAACATATAAGATGAACGTCTTGTGTCCTTTCCGATAACTACTTTACACTTTTTCTCATTGTTCTTTCCGTAATACCAGCCCAAGAAACGGCCTATCTTGACTGCATGCTCATAGGTAAGGTCCTTATTGGCCTCTCCGCGAAATCCGTCGGTTCCAAAATACTTTCCCATACTTGCCTCCTTCTGTTAAAACAAAGCTTCATATTATTATATGCGCTTTATTTTTCTTCGATAGTTATTAATGTATATGACTGTCTTATAGTCATTAACTACCACAAGAAAAAATATACTACAACGAAAAAAAGCAGTCAATAAAAAATTGTATTTTTCTTGATACCATAACGCAACTGCGTCATAAAATTTTAGATAGTATGCAACTGCGTTATATATACTTAACTACATCCAATTATTATAGTACGACTTATTTTACTATAATTAACGTATCTTCTTACTATAAACAAAAGAAAGGGATACGACTTCAATTACATTAAATGGTCGTAAGCAAGGAAATACTGATGAATAAAGTTTTAGAACGCATTATGGAATTAAGAAAAGAACGTGGCTGGACAGAATATTATCTCGCCACCAGAGCCGACCTGCCGCAATCAACCATATCAACATGGTATAAGCGTGACACGATGCCAACTATCTCTTCTATCGAAAGAATATGCGATGCTTTTGGCATATCCCTGTCTCAGTTCTTTTTAGATGACCCGGAAAAGACTGTAACTTTGTCAGACCGTCAGCTACGGTTAATCAATTATGCTGCAAAATTGGAGCCTGAACAGTTTGACAGACTGTTGGAATTTCTGGATACATTATAAGGCTTGAGTATCGCAGCAAAAAACCACTGTTTTTTTAAAAAACAGTGGTTTTTTGTATGTTTTATGGACTTTTTTAATTATTATAGTGTAAAATTATTAAAAATACTCCTTATTGCCTACAAAAACTTCATATATACGTTGATAACGATAACCTTTCTTCATAACGGTCTGATCCGGAATAATAATACCCAATCCTACCAACTGCCTTATAATACCTGATGTAACATTTGGTGAAACGCCGGATTCATCAGACACTTCCTTACTTGTAAAAACAATTTGTTTCATTATGACAGGCATTATTCTGTAAACTGAATTTCCTTTAATCTTCTTTATAGTTTCCATATCCTCATTATATATTTCCTTAATCCGTTCGATTTTATATATATAATTATTACACTGATCTATAATACATTGAAGAAAAAATTTAATAAATCCATTTACATTACCTTTTCTGAAATCCATAAGAGTTCTCTGATATGACGGCTTATATAACTCAATAATTTCAGACAAATATAATATAGGCTTTTCATCATCAAACATAGACATCTGTATCGGTATCAGAGCCCGACCCAAACGTCCATTTCCATCTTTATAAGGATGTATTGTTTCAAACTGCGCATGAGCAATAGCGATATTTACCATCAACGGATCTACAAATTCATCATTCATATATTCATACAAATTGACAAGAAGTTCCGGCACCTCTTCAGACGCAGGAGGAATAAACGTGGCACCTTCTATTCCCACACCACGTGGTCCAATCCAGTTCTGGTTTGTTCGGATTTGACCAGGTGTTTTCTTGGCCCCTCTAACACTTTCAAGGGTTATCTTATGCATCTCATTAACAAATCCTATATTTAGTCTTTCACCTGATTTTATCCTATGATATGCGAAATCTATAGTTCTTTTAAGATTCTGTATCTCTTTACTATCATCGGACTTTTCCATATATTTCAAATAATACATCTCGTCCTGTGATATCTGAGTTCCTTCAATCTGAGTAGACTTATAACTTTCAGTCAAAAGCACTGAATCTAAAAAAAATGCTGAGTCAAAATTTAAGGAATTCAACAATGACTTATATTCACCGTATTTAACATTGGCTTCACCCAACAGACGCAACAATTCTTTATCTATTTTGTATTCAGTTGGAAGTTTTTTTGCTTTATATGGTTCCATAGTTATGCTCCTTTCATAGTATATTATACACAAAATCCACTAAAAAACCACTGGTTTTTAAAAAAACAGTGGTTTTTAATCTATTTTCCATTAAAATATAACCTTTAAAATTGCTCCGCAATACGGTAATCCAGCATTATTTATGGGTATTTACTGTTGAAAGCGTTGCAATTGCAGCCTCATACTCGGCAACAGTTATCCCTACCATATCACAGGCTTCCTCTATATGCTTTCCGGTTGACTTTATTATGTTATTAATAAATGTATATGTTTTATCCGCACGTTCTCTCTCTGCTATCTTTTTTTCCCATCTTCTTACTGCTTCACACATATCAATCTCCTCCTTCTCGCCTTCCATGGCGTACTCTATCAGTTGCTCGGCTCCGACAATCACGCCCACCGTCAGCAGGGTTATCCTTCGGATATTTTCACCCATATAAGGTCTAAGTATCTCCGTCACATCCTTTATTTAATTCAATTTTGCTCAAAAAACTTCCTCCTATGTAATTACTTTACTCTCCAAGATAATAAAATAGTTTCGCACATATATAGCACTAACTATTTTATACATATATTATGATGCATTGATGTAGGTTTGTCAAGGAATTCTTTATAACCACCATAGCCCCTCCAAAAATCAGAAAATGGATATGCCGCCAAAAAGCAATAGAATTCAGTATAGCTATTTTAAAAGTAAAATCCCATTTAATTAAGAAGCTTGAAAATATTAGTATTTTAGCATTCTTTATTTTCTCATCCCCTAACAATCATACTATATATAAGGCAAAAAGAAGCTGTAAGTTTTAATTCTTACAGCTTCTTTTTTTATGGAATTTTACTTTCAATCACATCAGTGTTATTACATTTAGCTTTTCATTACTCAAAAAACATACTATTAATGAAATTTTGACAAAAGAAAGGAACACAAAATGCATAAACTATCATTTTTTATAACTAATACATATGAGCATAACAAACAGCATATAGCATTGACTCTCAAATGTACATATTTAATTTTAAGTATTATCGTCATAATTACTGATAATATTGCTCTTTCTAGTCATTTAGACTATTTATCAATTATTATCGAAATCATTTCAAATGAAATCAATGTTGAAGAAGAGCATGCAGATAATACTAACAAAACTGATAATGATACTCAAATGCCAAAAAATCTTTTTTGCTATACAGAAATTTATCTAAAAAAAATTATTCAGGCATACTATATAAGAGATATATATATGAGAGATCAAATTTATAATCTCAAAAATTCACGAAGGAGGAAATCTATATGGAACTTTATTTTCATATAAAAGAAACAACCATAATAGAATTATTCAAATTGATTATTTTGTTTGTTTCTTTCATTAATTAATTGTACATTCAATTTGTACTTAAAAAAGGAAGCGGAGGACTCATCATTCCTCCGCTTCTCTATTTCATCTCTTAATCTCTACAATTCCCTACCCATAAAATTCCTTATACCACTTCGCAAACTTTCTCAAACCATCCCTTAAGCTTGTATTAGGCTTGAAACCGAAATCACGCTCAAGTGCAGATGTATCCGCATAAGTGATAGGAACATCACCCGGCTGCATTGGTACAAGCTGCTTGTGGGATTCAAAATCGTAATCTTCAGGCAATACGCTTGCGCTGATTAACTCCTGCTGCAATATATCTACAAAATCAAGCAAATTCTCGGGCTGATTGTTGCCTATATTGTACACGCGATATGGCGGAATCGGAAGCCCATCTTCACCTGACACCTTCTCCGGTGCAGCCTGCATTACACGCTTTACACCTTCCACAATATCATCTACATAAGTGAAATCACGCTTGCAATTGCCATAATTAAATATCTGTATAGTCTCGCCCTTACGAAGCTTATTGGTGAATCCAAAATAAGCCATATCCGGTCGTCCCGCCGGACCGTATACCGTAAAGAAACGTAATCCCGTAGATGGTATATTGTATAATTTCGAATAAGCATGTGCCATTAATTCATTACTTTTCTTGGTAGCCGCATATAATGACACAGGATTATCAACTTTGTCGTCTGTGCTATATGGTATCTTCTTATTTGTTCCATATACGCTTGAACTGGAAGCATACACCAAATGCTCGACACCTTGATATTCATCGGAAATAGCATCATAACTATGGCGACACGCCTCTAAAATATTATAAAAACCAATTACATTAGATTCCATATAAGCATCAGGATTGGTGATACTATATCGCACACCTGCCTGTGCTGCAAGATTAACTACAACTGATGGTTTGTATTTTTCAAAAATACTATCAACCAAGCCTTTGTCTGCTATTGAACCTTTTATAAATTCAAATGTACAACCTTGCACGCATTTCTCAGCAACAAGCTTGTCTATCTCTGACAATCTCCATTCCTTAATGCTGACATCATAATAGTCGCTCATATTATCAAGACCTATAACTTTAATAGACGGCACTGTCTTCAAAAGTTCCATGACAAGATTACTGCCGATAAATCCGGCAGCACCTGTGATAAGTATTGTTTTTCCTGATAAATTAATATTGTTATCTAACATAATAGTCTCGTATAATCCAATTATCAAATATAAGATGATTGGATTTACTTTTCCTTTCCTTTTATTTTTGTTATATTAAGGAACTCATTTGTTCCTGTATAATACTTAAAGCACTGTGGATTTGTCACTAT
>SVEL01000012.1 GCA_015057425.1 Lachnospiraceae bacterium | reverse complement strand
TGCGGAACTGCGTTTCGGTACTAAGTATAGGAACCCAGTTTAGGAACCACGCACCATCGAAAAAAAGCAGAAGCATTTGGGAACAATTTATTGCCCCAAGATGGAACAAAGGGTTTGCCCTTCAATACTACAAGCCATGCAAGTATAAAAATGATAAACCACCGGAGAGAGCATTTATGGTCTCGACCGGTGGTTTTATTATTTTTATACTTATACGGCGACAGCCGTTCATCGAGATGAAGCGAAGCGAAATCGAGATGAGAGCATGGCGAAGTATTTGGCGAACGTCCGCGTAGTAACTGACGGAGTCAGTTACGGGATGGGAAGCTGTAAGGGGCGCCAGCCCCTCATGAGCAAGGAGCGAAGTGGATTGCGAATGAATCGGCTTATATGTCCCAGGGCAAATTCAATTGCCTGGGCTGCAAATTCATTTGCTGATACATTGTTTTCAGCAGCAGCAGCCGCTAATTTATCTGCTAATGTTTTTGAAAAACGAAATGTCTTGTTCACATACTCTTCTTTTTTAATTTCAAACTTCATAAAATCATCTCCTTATGTGTATATTTTACTGACAATTGCGATTGAAATATACATAGCAAAATTACACACATAAAGATGCGTGAAGGGAATGCGCGCAAGGATTGAAAAATACAGATTTTAGAGTTATAATAGACCTAAGTGACAGAAAATAATATCACGAAGTGATTTTTATTGTGGGGTGACAAAATATGCGAAAAAATCAAAGATTTTTCAAGACAATCATTGTAATGATTACAATGGTAATGATGATGTCGTTTCTTACTGCTTGTCAAGGAACACAGAATGATGCACCTGTGGAACCTACCGGTAAGGTTGAAACACCTAGTCCTACGGACAAGGTAAACCCTACTGAAACGCCAAGTGTTCCAGAAACAAATGTAGATGATGATAAGACTACCGAAGGTAGTACGGAGACCCCTACTCCTACACCTGAACCACATAAGCACAGTTATAAGGAAAAGGTAACAAAACCTACTTGTACAGAAAAAGGTTATACAACCTACACTTGTGAATGTGGCGACAGTTATAAGGATAAAGAAACCAAGGCACTTGGTCACAGTTTTACCAAGTATATCTACAATGAAGATGCCACATTAGATTATGATGGAACAAAAACAGCCAAGTGTGATAATGGTTGTAAAGAAACCGATACACTAGTGGCAGAAGGCACAAGATTAGACCCAGTTTGGGATGAATGCAATAAGACTATGTACTGCTATACAGAATTTGGCGGCTCAAGCATCTATGGCAAAGTGTACACTGGTGACCCAATTGGAAGACTTCAAAACGGTGATGTAGTAACGGTAACAGGAACTTCTGATGACTCAGATATGTATCGTATTAAATGGAATAATAAAGATGCATACGTGATATCAAAAGCATTAGTAGAAACAATGCCCGAACCAAAGCCTGAACCAGAACCAACACCAGAGCCTACACCAGAACCAGAGCCACAACCAACACCAACACCAGAACCAACACCAACACCAGAACCAGATATTGAAAAGGTATTAATTTCAATAAACGGAACATATATAGAAGTTCCTGCACCTGGATATGTAAATCACTTTACATTAGAACCAGTTGAAATTGAAAAAGTATATTGCGATGGAAGTAAGGTTTATATGTGGTGTACAATACACCTTGAAGATGAGTTCCCAATATTTTATAATTATCTAAATGCAACATACGGTGATAATTGGGATTTTGTTACCGATGCAAATGGCGTTATTCAACGTACAAGTTATCTTGCATATCAAATCCGCAGCAATGGAAGCCTTGAAAAAATCTTTTATGTAGAATTTCCATTTACACACTAAATACAAGCAACAAAAAAGACAACACCCTTTAGAAAACAGCCCGTTTGGGCTGTTTTTTATTACTCTAATCTATTTGTTAAGAGCGTTTGGCAAGTTCCGTAACCTAGTTTAGGAACTTTTTGCACGAGTTATTTACACACGAATAATAAAATGTAAATAAGCCGTGATTATTGATTATTTTCTGAAAATAGACTATAATTAATCAAAATAAAACAGAAAGGGCACGTGCATTATGAAAATCAAAATACCAATGATAATTCTTGTTATTGCTTTTTCACTCTTTACATTTGTTGGTTGTGGAAATCAACAAGGCGAAAATCTTAGTCCTACGGAAACACATAGTCCTACGGAAACGCCAAGTCCTACGGACTCGATTTCACCTACTGAGGCTCCTGATACAGACGAGGATGATGATAAGACTACCGAAGGTAGTACGGAGACCCCAACTCCTACACCTGAGCCAGAGCCTGAACCTACTCCTACACCTGAATCACACGAACATAATTATGTGGGAAAGGTGACAAAACCTACTTGTACTGAAAAGGGTTATACAACCTATACTTGTGAATGTGGCGACAGTTATGTTGGTAATCCCATAGATGCACTTGGACATTCGTTTACAAGTTATTGGTACAACAACGATGCAACTATGGAAAAAGATGGTACAAAAAGTTCAGAGTGTGATAACGGTTGCGGAAAAATTAATACCGTTGTTGCAAAAGGCACAAAGATAGCATCACAATGGACTGATTGTAACAAGACAATGTATGTATTACCACCTGCTGGTGATTCAATTTCACTTAACGACGGTCCAGGTGGAAATAGACTTTGCAGTTTGCCTGCTGGCACTAAGGTTACAGTGATTAGCGTAAATGAAAAAGATGATTGGTGTCGCATTAAATATAACGGACAAGAAGGTTATGTTGTATACAGTGCCCTAACAGATACTGAACCTACTCCTACACCAGAGACAGAACCACAACCAACGCCAACACCAGAGCCAGAACCAGATATTGAAAAGGTATTAATTTCAATAAACGAAACAGATATAGAAGTTCCTGCACCTGGATATGTAAATCATTTTACTTTAGAACCAGTTGAAATTGAAAAAGTATATTGCGATGGAAATAAGGTTTATATGTGGTGTACATTACACTTTGAAAATGCTATACCAATGTTTGATAGTTATCTAGATGCAACATACGGTAATAATTGGAAATTTGTTTCCGATGCAAATGGCGTTATTCAACGTACAAGCTATCTTGCATATCAAATTTATACCCGTAGCGGACTTGAAAAAATCATCTATGTAGAAATTCCATTTACACACTAAATACAAGCAACAAAAAAGACAACACCCTTCGGGGTGTTGTTTTTTGCTATACCAGTTCCGTAACCTAGTTCCGCAACGCGGATTATAAAGTTTAGGAACTTGCGGAAGTTCTTGACTGCACTGAAAATGAGAGTTATCATTTTCGTAAGGTCAAAACTTCTATGTCCCAGGGCAATCAACTTTTTCCGTAATTTGCCCCAAAAAATCAAAGATTTTTAAGAAGAATAGAAGTTATGACTAGACGTAATAAAGCGTCGTCATAACTTCTTTTTTTGTATAGAAATATAGAAGAAAGAAGCCAAGAAAGTCTGTAAAAATGCGGTTCCTAGCGTTGCGGAACTGCGTTTCGGTATTAAGTATAGGAACCCAGTTTAGGAACTTTTTAAAAACGAAGTTTCCCCGAAAAATCACTGCGTGATTTTGGAAAAATACTTTGCCCCAAGATGGAACAAAGGGTTTGCCCTTCAATACTACAAGCCATGCAAGTATAAAAATGATAAACCATCGGAGAGAGCATTTATGGTCTCGACCGGTGGTTTTATTATTTTTATACTTATACGGCGACAGCCGTTCATCGAGATGAAGCGAAGCGAAATCGAGATGAGAGCATGGCGAAGTATTTGGCGAACGTCCGCGTAGTAACTGACGGAGTCAGTTACGGGGAAGAGAGAATGTGAATTAGATGATTAACTCGATATTGTATTTTCAAAAAGGATATGTTAGCATTAAATATATACATATGATGAAAGGGAAATAATGTTCGGAAATGAGGTGAAAGTATGGTATGAATGAAAAGGTAGAAGAACATATTGCAAAAGAAATGCTAAAAAAGACGATAGACAACAGCTATTATAGTCAGAGAACAAAAGATAACACAAAATATTTGATTGAACAATCTAAGACAATACAGGACGTGGCAATGGCATTAATTGTAGGTAGATTGTTATAAGATTATTTTGAAAAATGTATTAGTAGGAAGGTTATAGTTTGCTAATAACCTTTCTGCTAATGGTTGAGAAAAATTAAAGGGGGAATATATTATAAGTTTACAACCAAATAATTTTAAGCTTGAACCAACGACAGTCTGGTCATTTCCGGACAGAGGCAGTTGGGCAACACATTCTGGAAAGTATCGAGGAAATTGGTCACCGTATGTGCCAAGAAATCTTATACTTCGTTATTCTGAACTGGGAGACTGGGTTTTAGATCAATTTATGGGTAGTGGAACGACCTTAGTAGAGGCAAAATTACTCAATCGTAATGCGGTAGGTGTTGATATCAATCCGCAATCAATTTCAATTTCTGAAACAAACTTACAATTTCAATGTGAAACCAATCCAAAAATATTTATACGAAAAGGTAATGCAACAGACTTAAATTTTATTAAGAATGAAAGTATTGACCTTATCTGTACACACCCTCCATATGCTAATATCATTAAATATAGCAACGGAATAGAGGGGGATATTTCACTACTTGGTGTAGAAGAGTTTTTGACACAAATGCAAAAGGTGGCAAAGGAAGCTTATCGTGTACTGAAAAAGGGGAAAATGTGTGCTGTAATGATAGGAGACGTAAGAAAATATGGGAAAGTTATTCCATTAGGATTTCGTGTGATGGAATGCTTTGTGAAGGCAGGATTTACAAATAAAGAAATAATAATTAAGGAGCAACATAATTGCCGCTCGACAGATTATTGGGAGAAACAGAATAATAATTTTCTTCTGTTGGCGCATGAGTACATTTTTATATTTCAAAAATAAGATAATTAGGCAAATATTTCGTAAAGTTATCATTGAGATTTTCGCGATTACAAATTATAATGTATGTATGTGCAAATGAATGAGCGCGCCAATGATGGAAATGGTTGTGAGGAATCATAATGAGTAATTCAAATGTTGCTCCATTTGTGAAATGGGCTGGCGGAAAGCGTCAGTTGCTTCCACAGATAAAGGAGAGAATGCCTGAAAAATACAATAATTATTTTGAGCCATTTGTAGGTGGTGGCGCGGTAACATTTGAGTTATTGCCTGCAAATGCTCTGATAAATGATATTAACAAAGCTTTGATAAATGCTTACAAGCAGATATGTAATGCACCGGAAGCATTTCTGGTGGCTATAAAGCAGCTTGATGAGGAATTGTTGGGAAAAAGAACCGAGGTTCTTGGAAAAGAGTATTACTATTCTCTTAGGGAACATTACAATGATAAGCTGATGAAAGCAGAGTTCGATGTGGAGTTGGCTGCATTGTTTGTGTTTATCAATAAGCATTGTTTTAACGGCTTGTATCGTGTAAATGGCAAGGGGCTTTTTAATGTTCCATACAACAATAGTCGTAGAGCTTCCGTTGATGAAAATGCCATCATGGAGATTTCAAAATATCTTCAGGGAGTAAAAATTATTGACGGAGATTTTGAAACTGCTTGTAAGGATGCCAAGAAGGGCGATTTTGTATTTATAGATAGTCCGTACGCACCATTGAATCCAACTTCTTTTGAATCATATACGAAAGAGGGATTTGACATAGAAAGTCATAAACGACTTGCAAAGCTATTTGATGAATTAACAGCCAGAGGTTGCTACTGTATGCTCACAAATCATAATACTGATCTGATTAATGAACTGTATGGTAACAAAGGTTACAGAATAGATGTTGTAAGTGTTAAACGTATGATTAATTCAGATGCATCCAACCGAGTTGGTGAAGAAGTAATTATATGTAATTATTAAAGGAGTCGGGATAATGGAAAACTTATTTACAAATAAAGTGCCATTATACTTCGAGACAGAAGAATCACAATTGATACTAGGTGATTCTTTTAAAATTCTAACCAAAATGGAACCGGAATCTGTGGATATGATATTTGCAGACCCACCATACTTTTTAAGTAATGATGGTATCACCTGTCAGGGAGGGAAAATGGTTTCAGTAAATAAAGGCTCATGGGATAAGCTTTCGGAAAGTGGAACCAGTGTCGAAGAGAAACACAAGTTTAACAGAAAGTGGATTAAGTTATGTAAGAAAGTACTAAAGCCAAACGGTACGATTTGGATATCGGGGACATTACACAATATATATTCGATTGGTATGGCATTGGAGCAGGAAGGCTTCAAGATAATCAACAATATAACATGGCAGAAAACAAATCCACCACCAAACTTAGCATGTCGATGCTTCACACATTCTACGGAAACCATTTTATGGGCAAAGAAGAATGAAAAGAAGTCTCGGCATTTTTTTGATTATCAGAAAATGAAAGAAATGAATAATGGCAAACAGATGAAGGATGTGTGGACCGGTGCATTAACCAAACCGTCAGAGAAAACCGAAGGTAAACATCCTACACAGAAGCCAGAATATCTGATTGAGAGAATTGTATTGGCATCTACGAAGGAAGGAGAAGTTATATTGGATCCTTTTTGCGGTTCCGGAACGACTGGAGTAGAGGCAGTGCGATTTGGGCGGAAGTTTGTTGGAATAGATGTAAGTGAAGAATACTTGGAGATATCTAAGAAAAGATTGGAGAAGGTGACAAATGGCAAATAGAGATTTTGATGAATGGTTGAGTAAGTTTAGACCGAGTATATCAAGTTATGATTACTATATCGACTTTGAAAAAGTCGTAAGAAATGTAGAAGAAATCAAGGTGGAATTGAATATTTTGAATTCCTTGATAGGTTCAAAAAACATAGAGGAAGACTTCGAAAGAATAGTGACAAAGTATCCGGAAACATTACAATGTGTTCCATTGCTTCTTGCTGTAAGAGGATATGAAATATATGCACAGGATGAAGAAGGTGCGTTCTTGTATAATTTCAAGAAGATGAATTACAGTGTGGAGCAGTATAAGGTATTTATGCGTAAGACCGGATTGTTTGATATGATTGCAAATCACTTGGTAAATAATCTTGTAGATTATGCTTTGGGTATCGAAACTGGATTGGATTCTAACGGTCGTAAAAATCGTGGTGGTCACCAGATGGAAGATTTGGTTGAAAAGTATATCGTGGCAGCAGGGTTTGAAAAGGATGTAAATTACTTTAAGGAAATGTATCTTAAAGATATTGAAGCAAAGTGGAACATTGATTTATCAGCACTTTCTAATCAGGGTAAAGCAGCGAAAAGATTCGATTTTGTAATCAAGACAGATAAGATGATTTATGGAATTGAAACAAATTTCTATGCAAGTGGTGGTTCAAAACTGAATGAAACTGCAAGAAGTTACAAGATGCTTTCTCAGGAGGCTGATACCATAGATGGATTTACTTTTGTGTGGTTTACAGACGGAATCGGCTGGAAGAGTGCAAGAGGTAATTTGAGAGAGACATTCGAGGTCATGGATACGATTTACAGTATTGATGATATGGAAAATGGGGTTATGAAGGTAATATTTTTTTAAAAGGAGGATATATTACAAATGAAGACATTTACATTTTTGAGTGATTATGAAGGTAGAAATGAGTTGAAAGAAAAATATGGGGATAATTCATTAATGCTTTATGCATTACAACTAAGATTTGATATTGATGATATTATGTCTGTTGCATCAGAGGCATTAACTGATGGACATAATGATAAGAAATGTGATTTAATTTTTACTGAACGTGAATTAGGAATTGCAGTTGTGGCACAGGCATATAACAAGAAAAATGTTCAAGATGGTGATTTGGCACCGAGTAATAAGGCTAGCGATTTAAATGCCGCGGCTGCATGGATATTTGCAAGTAATATTAGTGAAGTTCCGGAACAAATAAAGGAAAGTGTATTAGATTTACAGGATGCAATCAAGAATGAAGAAATTAGTACAATATATTTTTGGTATGTTCATAATTTAGTAGAAGAGAATAATCCTGAAGTAAAAAAAGAGATGAATACACTTCAGGTTGCGGCACAAAAATTGGTCGATACCACATTTAATAATAAGGGTATTAAAGTAAGTGCGATTGAGGTGGGTAAAAATACAATAGAAAAATGGTATGTGACATCTAGTAGAAGGATTACCATAGATGATGATATATTGGTTGCAAATAATGGATTTGGCTATGAAATAAGTTCGGAGAAATGGAAAGCATATGTAACGGCTATATCTGGAAAGTGGTTGAGAAAATTATACTTAGAAAAGGGAGATGATTTGTTTTCCGGGAATCCGCGTAATTATTTAGGAAAAGGGAAAAGGAAGAAAAATATTAATAGTGGAATTATAAATTCTGTTCAAGAAGAACCCAAAAACTTTTGGGCATACAATAATGGAATTACGGCATTAGTTAATAATTATGATGTTGCTGATGGAGAATTTACAATTCATGGTATCACCATTATTAATGGAGCTCAGACAACAGGTGCAATAAGTGAAGCGGATGAACCTAATGAAGATTTTTACATTCCAAGTCGTTTTATTATTTGTCATGATTCAAATGTTATAGAGGCCATTATTAATAATAACAATAAGCAAAATGAAATACTACCATCTGATTTAAGAAGTAATGATAAACAACAAGAACGATTAAGGGGAGATTTTCAAAAGTATCCAGCTTTGTATTATAACGGCGGACGAAGAGATAATAAGACTATTAGAAATAAAGAGGTATTTGATCCATATTTAGTGGCACAAACAATTTTAGCTTATCATGGGGATTGTGTGACTGCATATAACGAAAAGACAATTATATGGGATGATGACAAGTTATATAATTCTGTGTTCATTGATCAGTTGACAGTTGAACATATTATATATGTATATGCTCTTTCAAGAGCAATTGATGAATATAAGATTATGTTAAAAGACAAGAAAGAGACGAGGACAGAGAGTGAAAATGAGCAGATGCTTTTCTTGTCTAAAAGAGGTTCAAAAATGCTCCTAATATCAGTTGTCTCGGAGTGCTTAGAAAACATTATTGGAGTTAAAATAACAGATAGTTGGAATATGAAATTTAAGGATTGCTCTGATTTTGATAAATTAGTAGATTTGTGGAAACAAATTATTAGTGTTATTCTTGCCTTTAATAATAGTCTTTTGCCGGCATTGGATGGAGGGTTAAAAAACAAAGAAAGTGTGCGAAATGTGACGACATCAGTTAAATCAATAGTTTTGGCAATTCAAACTATGTTAAAAGAACAATTAAAGGATTTTGTCAATGCAATTAGTTTGATTTGACACTGACAACCAAATGACAATACAATCCCCTGAAAATCCACACAATAGGTAGAATCTGGACAAAACTCCCGAATTTTCACTACCAAAATCAACACATTACACTACAGAACAACTTTGCAAAGAAGAGTTTGAGTAATCGCGAAAACAGTGAGCCAAGCACGTAGTGCTTGATAAACAAAAATGAAAGGTTCAATTTGAATGCTTGCATTCATAATTGGACCTTTTCTTTTTGTTCAAATACGAAGTATTTGGCTAACGTCCGTATTCATTTTTTTGGTAGAATAGCTTTGAGATAGTTTCACAAGAAGTTACGAAAGTTTATTGAAGGCAGATATATATTGTGATATTCTGTAAGAGAAGATTTGAATGGAGTAACGAAACAATGAAGGAATTAATTATTAAAGATACCATAGGTGAATATTTATCAGTGTCAAAATACATAAACTGGAACGAAGACGGCATTATATCAAAGGCTAATGAATTCAAATACAAATGTACAGATGAAATATCTTTGATTAAGGCTATTTATGAGTTTGTGCGTGATGATATAAAACATTCCTGGGATGTTCAGGACAAGCGTGTGACAAAATCTGCCACAGAAGTGTTGGAACAGGGCGTTGGCATATGCTGGGCAAAAGCAAATCTTCTTACTGCGTTGCTTCGAGCATGTGGAATACCTGCCGGTATTTGCTATCGGCGTCTCACATTAGGTGATGTACCGGAAACCGGATTTTGTATTCATGCATTAAATGCAGTTTATATCAAATCGCTTAACAGATGGATTTGCTTGGATGCAAGAGGTAATAAAGAAGGTGTAGATGCACAGTTTGATTTGGAACAGGAAAAATTGGCTTTTCCGGTGCGTAATGATTTGGGAGAGGTAGATTATGGGATTGTTTATGCAAACCCATCTGAAAAATTGATGCAGGTATTGGAAGAGAATACGGATGCACTTTATATGTACCTGAATTGCTTGCCAGATAGCATTTTTGAATACAAAAAAGCAACCATAGCAGATATAGATGAACTGGTAAGAACAAGAATTATCGTTCTTCGTGCAGCCAACAAATTGTCGGATGATGTGGATATGTTAACGGTGGAAAAGGAGTCTTATGCATATTATAAGCGTGCGTTAGAATCCGGTGAACATATTGCATATCTGGTGTATGATAATGGAACATTTATCGGTGCAGGCGGCGTCAGCTTTTATCAGGTTATGCCCACATACCATAATCCAACTGGTAAAAAGGCTTATATTATGAATATGTATACAGCACCAAAGTATAGAAGACAGGGAATTGCAATTCACACACTGGATTTACTGGTAAATGATGCGAGGGAACAGGGCGTGTCGCAGATTGCTTTAGAGGCAACAGATATGGGACGACCATTGTATGAGAGATATGGATTTATAAAAATGGAAGATGAAATGGAGCTGATATGATGCATAAAGTAACAGATTTACAACCATGAGAATGTCTCATGAAGCGAATTGTATGGAAACAATTAGGAGAAATTCGAGATAAGAAGATACTTGATTTTGGTAGTGGTATTGGAGTAACAGCAAATTATTTAGCAGAGCATAACGATGTAACAGCCATTGAACCGGATGAAGATAGCGTAATGGAGCGATGGGCAGACAATCAATATACACAAATTGTCGGTAGGACCGAGGAATTGCGTAAATTTGAAAGTGATACTTTTGATATGATTATCTGTCATAATGTCTTGGAATATGCTGAAGATAGAGAAGATATTGTTAAAGAGTTTGCAAGAATTTTAAAACCTAATGGCAAGATTTCTATTGTGAAACATAATCGTGCAGGCCGGGTTATGCAGATGGTTGTACTTTTGAATGATTTTGAACATGCCCATAGTCTGTTAGATGGTAATGACGGAATGGCTTCAAAGTACGGAGCAATTCGTTACTATGAGGATGCAGATATTGAAAAATGGTGTCCGGAACTTGCAATTACGAAGACACTGGGGATGAGAACTTTCTGGGATATGCAACAAAATCAGGAAATACAAAGGGAAGTTGACTGGCAGGATAAAATGGTGGAAATAGAGATGCGGGTATCGGATATGGATGGATATAAAGACATTGCATTTTTTCATCATTTGATGATTGAAAAGAAATAGGATGTAGCGAAACTTTTGCAAAGGAGTGAGAACCAGCAATGATTATGATTAGAAAAATGGTTATTGAAGATTATGATGCAGTATATGAGTTATGGTCAAATATCCCAGGTATGGGACTCAATGATGTTGATGATTCGCTAGAGGGCATCAGTAAATACATAACAAGGAATCCTGATACAAGCTTTGTTGCAATTGCTGAAGAAAAATTTGTGGGTGTTATTTTAGCAGGACATGATGGAAGAAGAGGTTTTATATATCATAGTGCTGTATTGCCAGGATACAGGAAACAGGGGATAGGAACAATGTTGGTAGATAAGGCGTTGGAAGCATTGAAGATGCAGGGAATTAGCAAAGTTGGATTATTAGCATTCAGTGAAAATGAATTAGGAAATCAGTTTTGGGAAAGCGTAGGATTTGGTAGCCGAGATGATTGCACATATCGCGACAAAAAATTAGTAGAGATGGTTTATAGTGCGAACCCATATATGAATAAAAGCAAGTAGGAGATGTTATTATGGCGGTATCATATAAGCGATTATGGAAATTGTTGGATGATAAAGAAATGAGCAAATCAGATTTGCGTAAAAGGCAGAAACAATGGAAAAAGTCGCAGAAATGTGGTTAAGTCGGCATTTTGAATAATAGTGAGACTGTTAGTCTCAAGTTAGTCTCATGAAATTGTGAAATCAAGTGAGACTAAGCTGATACTTGCGATAGGTATTTAGCATTATTGAGAGATGATGTTCAATATCATGACCACATCTTAACCAAAATGGTCATGATGTGGTTAGGAAAGAGAAGTAGTACGTAAACTCAAGAAAAACAGAGATAGATGTATTGTCGTAAATCAAACTACAACATTGAAAAAACTCATTCTTAGAGTTATAATAATGCATAGTAATATGATTGTGATTCATTTTTTCATACCGCAAATCTGCGGACAAACTACACGCATGGAGGAAATATGAGAATATCAAATAATTCTAAGAGTATGGTGCTTGTGAAAACAATCTTCTTTTGCTTTACGATGGGCATCTTTTTGTATTGGATTTTGGGACAAATCCTTTTGCCTGTTGAAAACAGAGGCGAAAAGAGTGAACAGACAACTTTTTCAGACGGTTGGGTATGGATAAAAGAAGATGGAACAAAAGAAGAAATTCAGATTCCGGGAAAGTGTGATGTTGCACGAAATGAACTGATGGTTATTGAAAACACAATCCCTGATTACGTGGAAGATAACATATATCTGTACATTCGCAGCTCTAAACAGGAACTGAAAGTATATGTAGACGGTGTTTTGCGCCACGAGTATACTACAAAAGATACACGATTATTTGGTAAAGTAAGCGCTGTGGCATGGACACCTGTGAAATTGAAGTCGGCTGATGCAGGTAAAACCATCAGGATGGAACTGCAGACAGATTCCTCGTACAGCGGAGTATTTCATGAGATTTACTATGGCGATAAATGGGATATATGGGAAATCTTTTTTAAACAGTATGGTGTAGAATTTATAATATCTATATTTATGATTTTCCTAAGTGTAGTGAGTATTATCATCAGTGTTGCCTTGAGGATAGTCTATAAGAAAAATATAGAATTGGAGTATCTCGGATGGGCGATTTTGCTGGCGGCAGTTTGGATATTGTCCAATTCCGTATTCCGTCAGGTTCTGTTCCCGAGTATATCTGTAATCAGTGATATGGCTTTCTTTATGGTTATGTTACTGCCAATACCATTTATGCTTTATCTAAACTGTGTACAGCATGAGCGTTATGAGAAAGCATATACTTTGGCCATAGCACTTAATCTTGCAGACAGTTTTGTATGTACCATATTACATATTACCAATCTGGTTGACTTCTCAGATACTATTAAATATATGGCAGTATTTTGCGTGTTGTCCATTGCCCTGATGGGATTCACCTTGATAAGAGACGTTTTTACGGGGCAGATTAAGGAATACAAATTGATTGCAGTCAGCATTGCCATGGTTGCAGTGCTGTCAATGGTGCAGCTTGTCATTTATTTTACATGGACAAATCAGTTTACCGGTTCATTTATTGCAATCGGTCTGGTTGTTGTACTCATTAATGCATTTATCAATACGATGCGTGATATTCTGAAAATGGAAAAAGAAAAGCAGCAGGCAGTTCTGTCCAGCGAGGCAAAAGGTAAATTCCTTGCAAATATGTCTCATGAAATCCGTACACCTATCAATGCTGTCCTCGGTATGGATGCCATGATTTTGAGAGAAAGTACGGAGGAAAACATTAAGGAATATGCCATCAATATTCAAAATGCGGGACAGACATTATTGTCTTTGATTAATGATATATTGGACTTTTCAAAAATAGAGTCGGGCAAAATGGAAATTGTTCCGGTGGAATATGATTTCAGCAGTATGATACATGACGCTGTTAATATGATTCTTATGAAAGCCACAAATAAGGGCTTGGAGACAAACATTTCCGTGGAGAAAACATTGCCATACCGATTATTGGGAGATGAAGTCAGAATCAGACAGATATTGGTAAATCTCCTGACCAATGCTGTGAAATATACAAAAGAGGGAAGCATAAGCTTAAGTGTCAGCGGTCACATTATTGATAATGAAGTGAGCCTTACATTTACGGTAGAAGACACGGGTATCGGTATTAAAGAAGAGGACATTGCCAAGTTATTTGCCCGCTTTGAGAGAATTGAGGAAGAGAAAAACCGTAACATAGAAGGAACAGGTTTGGGAATGAGCATTACCATGCAGTTATTGAAACTGATGGATAGTGAACTGAAGGTAGAGAGCGAGTATGGAAAAGGTTCCCGTTTCTCCTTTACATTGAAGCAGTGGATTGTAGATAGTGAACCTATAGGAGATTTGGAAGAGCGAATCAGAAAACATCCATCAGAGTATCGATACAGCGCATCCTTTACAGCTCCGGACGCTCATATATTGGTAGTAGATGACAATGCAATCAACAGGGATGTGTTCATCGGTCTGTTAAAACAGACAAAGGTAAAAATTGATGATGCTGACAGTGGTAAAGAATGTCTGGATAAAGTGAAAGAACGACATTATGACCTGATTTTCCTTGATCATATGATGCCGGATATGGACGGCGTGGAAACTTTACATCATATGAAGGAATTGGGAGATTATCCTTGTTCAGATACTCCGGTAATTGCACTTACCGCAAATGCGATACAAGGTGCCAGAGAAATGTATTTGAAAGAAGGATTTAATGAATTCCTGGCAAAGCCAATCCAGCCGGAAAAATTAGAAAAAATGATTGTGGATATGTTGCCGGAAGAGTTGGTGCATTATGAAGAAGAGACGGTTGAAAGTGATGTTGAAACTGATGTTCAAAGCGATGCTCAAAGTGATGCTATGCCTGAAATAGAAGGAATAGACTGGCAGATTGCCTTAGAGCATTGTTATAATCAGGAGACACTTATGGGGACTGTTTATGGTCTTTATACAACCATAGATGAGGAAGCAGATTATTTGGAACAGTACTATGAGCAGTTGAGGGACAAAGGGGAATTGGCGGAGAATTATCGTATCAAAGTACATTCCATGAAAAGCTCCGCAGCGTTAATCGGTGCCATGAAATTAAGTGAAGATGCAAAAGAGCTGGAAAATGCGGCAAGAAATGCAGATGTAGACACAATTATTTCAAAAACACCGAAATTCCTTGAACAATGGAGAAGTTACAAAGAGAAGCTTGCAATTTGTGTAGAAGAGGAAGAGAAGAAACAGATAGAAGATGTTTCGGAAGTTTTAAATGATTTACAGGCATTACAGGAAGCAATGGAAAACTTAGATGTGGATGTGGCAGATGAGCTGATGAAGAAATTGCAGCAATATCAATACACAGATGAGATTAATTCTAAAGTGGAGAAGCTTGCAATAACTGTGGTGAATCTGGATAGCGAAGGCGCAAGTGCGCTGATTGAAGAGTTGAGACAGGAATTATAAACAATTATTATACTATCCGGAAGGAGTGATTACTATGGATATGACAGCGAATAAAACAGTTGAATATTCTTTAGATAATAGCGTTCAGGTAGTGCTTAATATGCTTGATGAAGCAATTGATGAGTACGAAAGAGGAGAATTAATTTCGGAAGAAGAATTATTCAAGGAGTTAGAAAGCATTAACTAATATGCAAAAGAAATAGAAATATATTTTAATAGAAGGGAGAGATAAAGGCTTAGTGAATAATGGGATTATAGATATAAATTTTGATTTTACGAGTGATACACCTAATTATTGGAGTGATTTTTGGAAAAGAAATAATGGGTTAGGAGCTGGGGCAAATGATCCGGATGTGTGTAGTAAAACGTTACAGAATTACCACAAGCTTTTATGGAGTAAAGAATTACCAAATGGGGAAGTTATGAAGCTATCTGCTGGAAGAGGCTACAATTATTTGACATGGAAGGATTTTCGTTTTGGTAGTGATTCCATTACGGCTAGTTTTAGATATAACAAGTATAGAGTGCTATTGCAACGGGTCGAAGCTGTGTTACCGAATTATAAGTTGTTTATGGAAAACTTTTTAAAGAAATCTTATACAATAGGTGGAATGATAATATTTCCAAAAAGATTTGGTGGTATTAATCAATCACGTGGATGTAATTATTATATCAAAGATAGGTGGGATTTGACCTTGGAATGTATTCGGAAATACTACCTTAATGAAACAAGTCCATTATATGATACGTTAGTTAATGATAGAAGTTTTTTTGATTTATTTGTAGATTTTAAGGGATATGTAGATTTTTTTTATTTGCAGGATTGTGTGTCTGCAGATTATTCTACAGTATCCTTATGGTTGGGTGATGGAGATTTTAAACAAAATCCTTTGCCACAAACTGTAGATGAATATTTACAGTGGATTAATAAAAATTTAGAATTTGTAGCTAAGAGAAATGAGAGAATTCAGCGAGAATGTGGCTGTGAACAAAATGTTATATAATATTGTTTCTTCAAAAAGAAATAATTCGCGAAAATTACAAATAATGTTATGCAAATAAACAGAAAGGCGGTGACGCAGAATGGATGATGTAATTTATATTTCACCAGAAGGTGTGGAGGTTGTAGAGAATAGCGATTATAGTGATGATATAACTAAACAATTTTCATCACTTCCGGATGTAGCTAAATCTTTACTTATGGGGGCAAATGTAGCTTTAAAAAATATTGAAAAAATGTTATATACTGCTCCTGCATTTGTTGAGTTGGTTAGGTCTAGCATTCCTCAAGAAATGTTTAAAGTTATATTAACAGATGAGCAAAAAGCAAAGATTGCCAGTGGAGCAATAAAGTTGATGACGAAAAAAGATGGTTCATTAATGGCTAATCTTATTAGTACTAAGACTAAAAAAATAGTTTCAACAATTTCGTTGGAGAAGATTAATATATCACCGGAAATCACGCAGGCAATGACGAATTACGCTACACAAATGCAAATGGCTCAGATTGCTGAGCAAATTCAATTAGTTCAAATTGCAGTGGAAGAGGTAAGGCAAGGACAAGAATATGATAGGCTTGCGACGGCATATAGTTGTCAGCAGAAATTATTGCAGGCTGAAAAAATTAATAACGCAGGACTTAAAGAAAATGCGCTTTTGCGAATTGCTCAAGATGCAGAGGATAGTAGAAATTTATTGATGAAAAGTCAAAGTGCCAATGTAGACATTATAAAAAACGAACCTGAATCATATTGGGCAAAATTTGTATCGGGTTCAAAGCAACAAAAGATAGATACAAGAATGAATGAGATAAGAGAAAGTCTTTGTGCGGTTAATATGGTATCCCTAGTAGAAGCTATGGCTTATCAGGAAATGGGTGAATATGATGCAGCTAAGCAAAGTTTAGAATATTATGCGAGATTTATTAGTGATACATATTTTGCAGATCCGGATTTAATCAATAGATTAGATATGATCGACCCTTCACCAGAAAATTATTGGTCGAAAAATTTGCCTAAGATTGTCAGTAGAATAGCTACATTGCCATATAATATGGAGCAAAAATACATAGGAGGTTGTGAAAATGGAACAGAGAGAATGTAAAGGAAAAAATTGTACTCGTATTTTACCGAAGGGATACAAATATAAATATTGTGAGCAGTGCAGAGGGAAACAAGTTGGAATAGTCAAAAAGATATTTGCTGTAGTGGGAGGTATATTTAGCATTATTTTATTGCCGTTAATAGTGAACATAGTAAAAAGGTTATTAGGTATGAGAGATAAATAATATATAGTTGAATATTTATGTAAAAAGGTGCTTACAAATTCATAGTTCTAAGTATCTTTTTATGTATAATATTGATATGTTTCATAAGGTTAAAGAAAAATATAATTTTATACTTCTATATGAGCAAAAAAGTAACTGTCCTCAGCCTGAGAAACTGAACAGTTACTTTCTTTGCATTGTAACATATTAAATTTCAAGGCAACCGTTCTACTACGGTAGCACTTCTTTTTTAAAAGCTTTCATACTTTTATTATACACAGCGGTTTTGATTTGTAAACTAATAAATGTATATATTTGCTACAAGCGGTTGAATATGTTATAATCTAACAATCAGATATACGTGATGTCAGTGAGATAAGATTTAGTTAGAACACGATAGTTATTTTTATAGGTGAATTATGTTAGTAGAAGACATCAAAAAATATTGTATGAGCAAGCATAAGGCATATGAAGATTTTCCGGATGAAGAACTGTTAAATATGATTGACCATGCGTATGAAACGGTATTTTGCAGCTTTAGTAAAAAGGTACAGAAACAGTTGTCAGAAGAGGAGGTCCTATGAATAAACAAAAAACATTAGGAATTATTATTTTTATCATCATAAGCTGTAGTGTTATGGCAATAATCGAAACTATAATTGAGCCGTCTTATGTTATTAAATCGGCTGCAAAGGTTTTGTTTTTCTTAATTGTTCCACTTATATTTTTGAAACTTCAAAATGGTAAAATATTTAATAATTCATTCAAATTAAATGCAAAGAATATCATTAAATTATCTGCACTTGGTGCAATAGTTTATGTTGTGATAATGGTAGCATTTTTCTTGACAAGAGGTCTTTTTGACTATTCGGCATTGGTAGAGTCCCTTTCAGCTGACCAACAGGTTTCGCCAAGCAGTTTTATATGGATAGCTATGTACATATCATTTTGTAATTCTCTTTTGGAAGAATTTATGTTTCGATATGTTGCATTTATAAAATTATCTGAATTTACAACGAAAACGGTTGCGTACATATTTAGCTCGGTTATGTTCTCTGTATATCATGTAGCAATGATAGGTGGTTCGTTCCCACTTCCGCTACTGCTGTTGTCCTTAGTCGGCTTGGCGGTTGGCGGTGCAATATTTAATTTTGTTGATGACAAAAATAAAAATATTTATAATTCGTGGATAGTGCATATGTTTGCAGATTTTGCAATCATGACAATATGGTTTATACATATTTAGAAGGGATAAATTTAACATGAGAAATAAATACATATTAATGGCAGCAGTTTTATTGCTTACTTTTTTTACAGCTTGTGGTAATAGCGTAGATTTGCCGACAAATGATGAAACTGATGCACCGACAAATGGTGAAACTACAGAAATATACGAGCAGCTTTTTGATATCAATAATAAGATAGAAATCAATATCGATATATCTGACGAGCAGCTTGCGTTACTTCAGGAAGATTATAATAAATATGCTGCGATGGGTTCCAAATCACCTATCTATAGAGATACTCCGATGAGTATAACCATCACCACGGCAGATGGGTCGAATACCTATGAGTTTGAAAATGTAGGTATCAGAATGAAGGGCAATACATCAAGAACAGATTTTTACAATGCCGGTCGTGGAAAGTATAATCTGATTCATTTTAAAATCAAATTCCCGGAACAGTTTGCCGGTCTTGAAAAGCTTGATATCAGATGGAACAAGCTTGATGATGCCACATATATAAGAGAGTATTATTCATATGAGTTTATGAGAGCTTGCGGCATATTGGCACCTCATTCCAATCTGGCATCTGTGAATGTGTCAGGTGTGCATGAGGGTGTCTTTACCATTTGTGAGCCGATAGATGAACTGTTTATCGAGAAGAATCTGCCGGAAGAGGAATGGGATGGCGATTTGTATAAATGTGCATGGGACGAAGTCGGAGCTATGTATACATTAGATACGACTGTGGGCATGGAAAATGAGGAAACAGGCGAATTTTTCAATTATGATTTAAAAAATAATAAAAAGACCTCTAATCATGAACTGATGAATAACCTGCTTGCAAAGCTTAATGATGGTGAGGTTACAAAAGAAAAGCTTGCGGAACTTGTTGATATGGATTATTTCGTTAAGTTTGCAGCAACTTCATATTTTGTAGGAAATCCGGATGATATAAGATACAATCACAATAATCATTATATATACTTTTTAAAAAGCAGTAATAAAGCGATTTTTATACCTTGTGATAATGACAGATGCTTCGGCGTAACAAAGGAATGGAATCCGACAGGTGATGGCATGACATCGGTCAATCCCTTTTCGACCCTGGCAGATGGTGCGCAATGTGAGCAGGCAAGTCCGCTCTTCAAATACACTGTAGATGCAGGAGGATACTATATTGATGAATATGCAGCTGCGCTTAAGGAGATTGCAAAGAATGAATGGCTTACATCGAAGAAGTTTAATAGTGTATACGAAATAGCCTATAACAATTATAAGAATGATACTAACCCGGACAAATCATTTGATAATGCCGGAATGAACAAGTTTAAATTTGATAATACATCATCAGGCGGTCTCGGCAGTACATTTGGAAATGCTTCATTTGCGGAATATATTGACGCAAAGATGAGCTGTTACAATGATTTTATTTCAGACATCTCTAAGTATTATGAGTATGTTGATATGTCTAATGGTGGAGAATCAAATAATGATCAATGGTTGCCTGAAGATACAGGTCGCGGATATTCCATCAGGGGAACTTTCAATGGCTGGAATATGAATGATAAGTATGTAATGGCATATGATCCGGAAACAAATACATACTCATATACACTGACATTGCATTCAGCAGAGTGGATGAAAATCGCCAGCAATGATGATAGGGAATGGTATGGATATGACAGTATTACA
Organism: Lachnospiraceae bacterium; assembly: GCA_015057425.1. Taxonomy (GTDB): domain Bacteria; phylum Bacillota; class Clostridia; order Lachnospirales; family Lachnospiraceae; genus SVEL01. Next base: position 58,914 of record SVEL01000012.1, on the reverse strand, counting down.
GGAACAGCAGATGAAGCGTATATATCTTATGATAAAGAACATTATGACATTATACTTGAAGCAGGAACATATTTAATTACTTTTGATGGAAATAATAATTCAATTGAAATAGTAAAACAATGATATATATGAGTGATACAGAACAATTTATTGCAACATTGTCATAATCAGTGATATAATGACAGTAATTTAGTGTACGTAAAATATTGTAGTGGAGGTAAAAAGAACGTGAAAAATAAGAACTTAATAATTGCATGTATGATAGTGACGATGTCGTTGTTGTTAGTTGCATGTCAGTCTGAGCGTGAGCCGGCAGATTCAACCACCACGAATAAGAATCAAGGTTCTGTGGAGTTGGCAGAGACTACTGAAAGTCCTGAAACTACAGAAAATTCTGATTCGGAAGAAACAACAGACCAGGCAGTTGAGAATGAAACAACGGCCGAATCAGAATCTACGGATACAATAGAAAAACCCGGAGCAACAAACGAACCGGAGTCAACGGGCACAACTGAAAAACCCGGAACAACAAACGAATCTGAGTCGACAGAAAAAACTGAAGAATCAACATCAACAAATAAACCACATGTTCATAGTTATAAGGAAAAGGTAACCGCACCCACTTGCACGGAAGGAGGTTATACTACTTTCACCTGTGATTGTGGACATACATATAAGGGTAAAAAAACAGAGGCTCTTGGTCACAGTTTCACCAAGTTTGTATATGACAACAATGCTGAATTAGGCAAGCATGGTACAGAAACAGCTTATTGTGATAATGCCGGCTGCGATAAATATGTCTGGAATATAGTAGACGGTACAAGCTTGGAACCTACGTGGACTGAGTGTAACAAAATTATGTATGTTAATCCATCGACAGTTAATAAGTTATATGTTATGGATAGATGGCATGACGGAACGGAAATAGGTAGTATAAAAAAAGGAGAAGCAGTAACAGTAACCGGTACTTGTGATGAATGGCATATGTGGCGTATCAATTGGAACGGGAAAGATGCATATGTACATCGCAGATTATCAGAAACAAAACCTGAGGTTGAAACGGAAACAGAGACAACAAACCCAAATGACGGTTCAGGTTATGATGAATTTGGAAATAAATATACATTAAATTCCTTTGGCGAAAGGGTATTTAATGTAGAATGTCCATATCAAATTGATGTTATTTTTGAGATAAATGACAAGGAAGTTTGTGTGTATGGTATTGTAGGTCAACCCGGTAAGATATTAGATGCACAAGGCATTCTGATTGACAGATATGGAAAAGGAGTTATTTTCGATGAATCACGAGGAGAAGTTGTTAGTTGGTTTGAAACAGAATCAACTGTTAGCTGGTATAATGGAGTAAAAATCCACAAAGCAACGATTCGTTATATAGGACCATAGGTTAAAATTGAAAATAACATATGCGACAAATTCAGAAAAGAGGAAAAGTTATGAGAAGAAAAATAGCCCTAATTACTGTAGCAATGATGGTATTTTTATCTGCATGCTCAGAAAAAAGTCCGGATGATATGAAAAACACGACTGAGACTACATCAGCTGAGACAGAAACAACAAAAGAAGATGAAGATGCTGTTACCACAGAACCTACCGGAGAAGAACCGACAGTTAAACCGGGGACAGAATCTGAGACCACAGAGACTGTTACGCAGGATATGACAACTGAACCTACGAACCAGGAAACGACCACAGAAACTGTAACACAGGAAACAACTACAAAGAAAACGACACAGCCTACAACAGAGAAACCGACAGAGAAGCCGACAGAGAAGCCGACAGAAGCACCATTTGTAGATAGGGTGATTGTATGGAATGATGCCACAACAGAAGATATAATACGTTTTGCTATGGGTAAAATGACAGGAAATATTAAGCTTAGTGACATCAGAAAATGTGAAAAGTTGAACATAAGTACAACAGAGGCGGGAGAAGATCAGGATTATGTAGTAAAAGATACAGGTATACTTGCCGAATTTATAAACTTAACAGAGTTTTCGGCAGAATACAATAAGATTTCAGATATATCTTTTATGGCTAAGATGAAAAAGATGAAGAAAGTGTATCTTTCTAATAATAGGGTGACAGACGTTTCTGCTCTTAAGGATTTGACAAATATAACCAGACTTGAACTTAGTTACAATGATGTAACTGACATTTCATGCTTAAGTAAGTTGACAAAACTTAATAAACTTATAATGTATGGTTCAAAAGTAAAAGATTACTCGGTATTTAAGAATTTTACTAATATGAAAGAATTACAAATCACTGATACTGTAGGTGCGGACCTTACGCCGATTGAAAACTTTAAGAAATTGGAGATATTATATATAGACGGCACATCTGAGACTAAGATGCCTGACTTTTCAAAATGTACAAATTTAACTATATTGAAGGTGTTTAATAGTGAAATTACAAACTTAGACCAGTATGCAACAGCAACAAATGTTAGAAGTTTTCATGCATTTGATAGCAAAATTACAGATATTTCTGCTATTGCCAATATGAAGGGAACAAGCGATTTGTGTTTATCAAATAACCAGATTTCAGATATAAGTCCTCTTGCCGGCTTAACAGAGCTTGTATTTTTAGACCTGAAAATGAATCAGATATCAGATATAAGTGCGTTGTCAGGTATGGACAAAGTGATTAATTTGGACTTATGGGAGAATCAGATAACAGATATAACACCCCTTGCAACTATGAGTAGTATAAGTACTTTGCGACTGATTAAGAACCAGATAACAGACATAACCCCACTTAGTGAATTGGATAATTTAAAAAGCTTGAATTTAATGAGCAATCAGGTAACAGATATAACTCCGCTTAGTGGATCGGATAATTTAACTGAGCTAAATTTAAGTGGTAATCATATAACAGACGTAACAGCGCTTGGTGGATTAAAAAATTTAACATATTTGGATTTAAGTGGTAATGAGATAACAGCCGTAACATCATTTGGTGGATTGGATAATTTGACTTCCTTGGATTTAGGTTTTAATGACATAAAAGTCATAACAGGACTTGAAGGGATGGATAAAATAACTACTTTGGAATTAACTGCTAATCAAATAACAGATTTGACAGCGCTTGAAGGGTTGGACAATTTAACATATTTGGATTTATCTGCTAATCAAATAACAGATTTAACACCGCTTGCCGGATTAACTTCTTTGGAATATTTGGACTTGACTTGTAACTATGTTACGGATTTGACACCTTTGAAGAATTTGAAGAATCTTAAAGAAGTAAGATTGAAATTAAATAATATTACAGATTATTCACCGATTGATTTTGTACCAACGGTAGAAAAATAATGTAAAGTACAAGCAATAAAATAAAGCTTTGACCGTGGTTTGTTACCATAGTCAAAGCTTTTTTAATAACATTTATTTTGCAAAACTAAATTCTATCAAATCAAACAGATGCTTATCATCGAAAGCACTTACTAACCATCCTTCATAGCAATGTTCAACAACGAAATACAAGGCATGTCTGCCTGTGACGCTCTTGACAGTAGCAGAGTATATACCGTCGTGTGTATCGATGTTGCAGCATCCAATCTCTTCGCCATTTTCGTAGTCATCAAGTAAAATTCTGATCTTTGCTTTACAGCCCATACCATTTACCTTAACAAAGAATTTCATGGTCTGGCTGGAATCATCCTCACCGAATTCGAAGTATTTGTAACCGATAATGGAATCTTTTTTGATATTGGTAACCGGTCTTGTGAAGAAATCTTTTTCGGTTATATAGCAACCGCCCATAAGAACGCATGCTATCTCGGCAGGTGTAGTTTTGTATGGGTTTAAGGCATCTTCAAATCCTAAAGAGGTCATCTCTACAGTAGGTATAGAGCCATCAGGCAATATTTCAATTCGTTCTACGCATGCTCTTCGGGACATAATTGTATTGTTAGTCATACGATGATAAAAGATGTACCACTGACCATTGATGCAGGCTATAGAACCATGGTTATTACCTGCAGGATATTTATCGCCATTGTCTACGATATAACCGCGGTAAGTAAACGGTCCCTTAGGCGAATTGGATGTGGCATAAGCAAGTCGCTGTCCGCAAGGTGGTTTTGGTGAAAATATAAGGTAATATGTATCACCTATTTTTCTTGGAGAGCTGGCTTCAAAGAAACGATAAGGCTCATCCTCAGGGATTACATTTTCTATGAGAGAACCGCTTATAATTTCGTACATATTATCAGGATTGATTTCATTCATCCAGGAATGTTCAAAACCATAGTAAATATATACTTTGCCATCATCATCTACCAATACTCCGGCATCGTTATATATTCCCTCGTCACCGGCATCATCTTCATTGTATTTGTAGGTAGAGAGAAGCTTAAACGGCCCTTCGGGCTTGTCGCTTATACCTACACATCCTTTAGAATGAAGGATGTAAGCGTAAAGGTAGTATTTTCCATCTTTTTCCACCACATCGGGAGCATATAATTCCTTGTTAGTCCAGTCAGTGTCGGACTTATGGTCACGGTCATCAGCTGTGTGAAAACTGTCACCGTGGCACACCCAATTGTTCAAGTCAGATATAGGTGCTGACCACACCTTAAGTTTATAATCGCAAAATGCGTCTGAATTTGGTCTGTCATGGGAGCCATACAGATATACTCTGTCTCCAAAAACTCGCGGCTCACCGTCAGGAATATACTCCCACAAAGGTAAAAATGGATTAGCCATTGCATAAACCTCCTTAAGTAAATAAGTTTTTGCTTTGGAAAAATTGTACCATATAATATTGCAAGATTCTATAGAAATAAGTCAAAAAGCATTGATATTGGTACAAAAAAATAGTATCCTATTTATAGGAAAATGTAAGATGTGGAGTCTTAGAAATTAAAGAAAGATGGAAAATAATGAGAACAGAAGTTGTAACACTCACCAACATGTGTATGGTATATGATGATAATGGAAATGTTTTGGTGCAGGACAAGATAGATGAAAAATGGGGCGGACTCACCTTTCCGGGAGGACACATCGAGAAGGGCGAGTCATTTGTAGATTCAGTGATTCGTGAGGTATACGAAGAAACAGGACTTAAGATAGAAAATCCAAGGATTTGTGGTACAAAGGACTGGCAGAAAAAAGATGGTTCCAGATATTTGGTTGTTTTATATAAGACAAATAAATTCAGCGGCGAGATAAAATCATCCGATGAAGGCGAAGTTAAGTGGATGCCTTTAGAAGAAATGAAGAAGGGAAAACTGGCTAATGGTATGGCAGATATGCTTAAGGTTTTCTTGGAAGATGATATAAACGAGCTTCATTGGATGATTGAAGATGGAAAGTGGAAATATGAGTTGAAGTAGAACATAATAGTATTTTTATTTATTTTCACAAACATATTTACAAAATCAATTAAAAGTGTATAATAAAAGTATGAAAAAGAAGTGCTACTGTAGTAGAACGGTTGCGCCAGTAAATGATTATTTTTTGATTATAACCGCTTAGTTGGAGCTAGGGCGGTTATTTTCTTTTACCGGAAAGCTTTCCAATGGTTCAGCGCACACATTGTATCAGACATATCTTATTTTGTCAAACTACAATTATGAGTTGCACGGAAAAAGAAGTATTAAGGAGGAGAATACATAAGATGGCTGAACAAAAAGACAATTACGTTATATGGATGGAATTTGATGATGAATATATGGATTTTTTGAACAAAAAGTGTGAGGAACTTGCAGAAAATGAAATCAAACAGGGGTTTAAGCCGCCTCATCTCACATTAACATTTGTAGAAAACTGCGATGAGCAAAAGTTGATACAATACACCGAAGAATTCTTTGAGAATAAGGAGGTTGAACTCTTTATAAATTCTGTGGGTTCATTTTCGGGTGGAGTAATCTTTTATGCTCCAAGAGCCACAAAAGAATTGTTAGAGCTGCAGAGAAACTATTGTGAAGGTCTAAAAGGAATAGGTGATTTGGCATGGGATTTGTATTATCCGGAAAATTGGAATCCGCATATTGCATTGACAGGAGTGCTGAACGACGAGGATGCCATAAAGGCGTTTTCTATAATGAAAAAGGAATTTAACGGAACGAATGCAATTGTAAAAAAAGTAGTAATAAGAAAAAATGGTACTTTGCTGGCGGAAATCAATACTAATGTAAATTTATCATCATTACGACATTTCACATACGAAGATATTTCTGTTTTACAAAAATATAAGTATCAGGGTAGCGCCCCACAGGAGATACAGCAAAAAATAGATACTTGGAACAGTAAACACTGTGATGATAAATACTTCGACATGTTTGCAGTTACAGATGAAGATAAAGTTGTTGGAATGGTGTCATTATATCAGCATACGACTGATTCAATCAGCTGTGGACCGGAAATTTTTGCAGAATATCGAAATAAAGGGTACGGAACTAAAGCAGTGAGTCAGGCATTAGATATTGGAAAGAGAAATGGATATAAAATTGCAGTGGCTCAAATCCGAAAGGATAATCATGAAAGCATTCATATTCATGAAAAACTTGGCTTTGAATTAGACCACGAGTATGTAAATAAGCGTGGAAATGAAGTGGGATTTTTTATAAAACATATAGGATGAAAATATTAATTTTTAATTATTAGGAAATATATAATAACACATATGTGTTTGCTATATTATACAATATAGATATAGATACTTGAAAAAATGACATAATATGTGTTAAAATACATATGTACAGTTGTATGTATGAATGTTATCGGGAAAATAAATAATAATATAGGAGGTGTTTTTATGGCTACATCATCAATAACAAAGAAATTTACAGTAAAAGATGAAAAAGCTTATTTGCGATTAGTTGAAGAAGTAAGTAACAAGCCTGAAAGAACTGTAAAATCGGTTAAAACCTCAAACCTTGAAAGAGGAAATAAACTATTAAAACAGTTCTCATTTCATTAAAAGATTTATTAGAGAAAGCCGATAGTGAACATAAACGAGAAAGTTTACTATTGGCTTTGTCGGATTTTAAGTGTTCTCAAGATTTAGATATTGAAACATTTTTGCATACAAATGCTGAAGAATTTTTATATCGCGATTGGTGTAGTGTATATCTCATACTGGACGAGAAACAATTTTTAAATGGTAAATTGAAGATTGAAGCATATTTTACATTATCTCATAAAACTTTGTCCGTTACTGATGCTATGAGCAAAACAAAGGTAAAAGAAATAAATGGTTTTAAGTCTGCTGAAGCATTACATTTTGTATTGATCGGTCAATTAGGAAAATATGTTTTAAAAAATGATGATGGTACATATACTCGCTCAAAAATAACAAGTAAAGAAATTCTTGATTATGCCTTTGAAGTTATATATACTTCAAGTCATTTGATTCCTTGTAGGTGTGTTTTGGTAGAGTGTAGCGATGAGAAAAAAGTAAGAAATACATATGAAAATTACGGCTTTAAATTTTTTCAAAATGATGGAGAACACAATCAATATTACAAGGTGTTGGATTAAAAAGATATTTGTTTTTGGGTATACACCTGAGAGAGCCGGATTATTCCGGCTCTTTTACGTTATACAAACAAAATTTAAACAAACATTTATATAATAGATGCTGGTGTTAATGCCTATCCCACTACCAGAATTTCCGTAGCGCTTAAGCGCTGTTCTTCTTTTATAGGTTTTAAACGTCCGCTTTCCACTAAGGCCTTCTTGGCAAATATCATAAACCATCCGTCAGAGTGGAACAGATATTGAAGTCCAACTCACTTTCTACATAGACCGGTGAAACGGCAAGTCAACTTTGGCAACATTCAGGTGCCATTTAGTATTTTTTAACTACAAAAAGGTTGGAAAAAATTTATATTTATTATAGATGTTTATGAAAACAAAGGCAATATGGGGTGAGTTTGTCCTTGAATTGTTGTGAGAAATGCAATATACTATTTAAAAGAATTATGCGTGATTACAACAGATATTTTATATTGGAAAAGAGGTCTATATATGCATAAAAGACGAGGAAAATTTGTAATTATAACGACAGCATTGCTGTTGTTGTTATCAGCGTGTGCTGAAAAGAAACCGACTGATGAAGGAATAAATAAACCGTCAGAATCGGAAACGACATTTGATAATGAAGAAGGCAGTGGTGAAAGCACAGGTGGACAAGCAGGAAGTGATGATACCACAACTGAACCGGAAGGTGGTAATGAATCTGCTACCACCACCGAACCGGAGGGAGGTAATGAATCTGCTGCCACCACTGTGCAAGGTGAAACGGATACATCAGTAGAGAATACAACTGTGGATGAAACTAAGACTGAGACTAAGACCACAGAAAAGAAAACAGAGACAACTACTAAAAAGCCGTCTGCAACAGAGAAACCTACAGAAGCGCCATTTGCAGATCACGTGATGGACTGGAAAAACAAAGAGCTTGAAAAGAAAATGCGTGAAATAACAGGTATATCATCAGGAAACATTATGCTAAGCGATGTTATAGATATAAACCAGTTATATTTGGAAACGGATTCATCTGTTGACGGAGATGAAATAACTGATATCAGCGCTATCGGAGAACTTACAAATCTGACTCGTTTAGAGGCCCGATACAACGATATTACAGATATATCATTTATATCGAAGTTAAAAAAGTTAAAGAGATTAAGTCTCTGGTCCAATTGTATTACGGACGTGTCGGCACTGGCAGGCTTAACATCCCTTCAAAGAGTAGAGTTGGGTTCAAATGATATCACCGACATTTCGTGTCTTAAGAATCTGAAAAACCTTACTGAATTGGGAATAGGTTCAAATGATATCACCGATTTTTCTGTTTTAAAGAACTTTACAAAGCTTGAAACTCTTTCGGTTCAAAATTATGATAATGCCGATTTTTCTTTGGTTTCAGGACTTACAAATTTACAAACATTGTATTTGAATGGTGGAGAAAATATTACATATCCGGATTTTGCTAAGCTTACAAAGTTAGATACACTTAATGTGGCTGATAGCGGTCTTACGTCCTTAAATGCTTTTTCCAATGCAACAACACTTACGAAATTGCAGGCATACAGAAATAATATTACTGATATTTCGGCAGTTGCAAAAATGAAAAATATGGACAATCTTGGACTTAATAATAATCAGATTACAGACATCAGTGCATTGTCCGGGCTTACGAAAATAACATTCTTAAATTTGACAAGTAACAAAGTGGCTGATATCAGTGCATTGTCCGGTATGAAGTCTATGTATAACTTAAAACTTAAATATAATCAGATAACAGATATTTCGGCACTTAAAGATATGAAAGAAATAGTTTATTTAGACTTGAGTAATAATCAGATAACCGACTTGACACCTCTTGCAGGTTTAACATCCTTAAAGTGGTTATATTTGGGCAATAACCAGATAACCGACTTAACGCCGCTTAAGAATTTGACAAATCTTCAGACGGTTGATGTTTCGGGAAATCCTATAACAGATTATTCAGCAATAGATTTTGTTCCAAATGTGACAAAATAAAGAAAGAAGGTATGTAATATGAAAAAGACATATATTTATTTACTTGCGTTGGTTTTATGCCTTATGGTTGCATGTTCGGGAAAAAAGGACAATGATACACCAATTAAAAAGACGACAGAAGAGAATATAGAACAGTCAGCAGGCGAAACGACGACTGTGCCGGAATCTGATACATCGTCAGACGATGGTGGGGATGAAGAAAGTACAGAGAATACAGAAGATACAGAAAATAAAGAAGATGAGAATAATACAACATCTTTAAAGCCTACAGGTCCTGATACAACCGTAGATATGAATGAAATCACTACTACGGTCAAAGGAACAACTACGACAGCTCCGGATGCGGATGATGAACCGGAAAAACAGACAACCACTGAGAAGCAGACGACAACTGAAAAGCAGACAACCACTGAAAAGCAGACAACTACAAAAAAACAGACAACTACTGAAAAGCAGACAACTACAGCTGCTGAAGAAAAAACTACTACTACAAAAAATTCAGGTGTAGTAGATAATACACCATTGGAATTGGATATCAATCCTTCCGATAAAGCCATTAAAAAAGCTGAATCAATAGTTGATTCTATAATTACCGGAAGTATGACACAATATACAAAGGTTAAGACTATTCACGACTGGATTGTAACGAACGTTGATTATGATATAGAAGGTGTTGAAAATGGTTCATGTGCTCCGTCGGTATTTAGAGTAGAGGGAGCATTGTGCAATAAGCTTGCAGTATGTCAGGGATATGCAGAAGCTTTTGAGCTTCTTTGTTATAAGGCAGGTGTTCAGGCATATATGGTCTACGGTGAAGCAGGTGATGACCCCAATAATTTGCAATCTCATGCATGGAATGTGGTTAAAATAGACGGTGAGTGGTATCAGATAGACTGTACATGGGATGATCCTTTGATTAACAGGCAGGTGATTACAGACGGCTCAAATATTACTTATACATATTTCCTTTTGACAGATGATGAAATGTATGTCAACCATTATGCTGACTATGAGTGGAGCACAAAGATTCAGACATGTACCTCTACATTATACAAAGGATATGCAGAAAAATTATCTGTAGAAGCAGCTATGTCAGATTGTGAGAATTCAAAAGTCGTGTCAAGTGCTTCGGAATTAAAGAAAGCAACGAAAAACTATGTTTCCTCAGGAATATTGTATTTCGCGGTGGCTGCACCTCAGTCTGCAGGCGTTACAAGCGATATGATTGGGGAAGCTATTTCAGAAGGAATAATAGCCGGTGGAATAAAGAATGTAAAGGGGTATTCGTATTCCTACAGGGATGTATGTAGTTATACAGTATATATCATAACTGTAACATTGAAAGAGAGTTAATTTGGAATTATTACAATTTCATCAAAATCAAAATCCGGGAGCAGACTATGATTGTTTATATTTGCGACGACGAGAAAAAAATATTACAAGATATATCAGAAGTGGTAAGCGGATGCTGCAAGGACAGTAATATTTACACATTTGTCAGTGCAATAGAGCTGCTTAAACAGATGGAAAAACAAAGTGCTGATATATTGTTACTTGATATAGATATGCCGGATATGAATGGTATGGAGGTAGCAAAATATATCGGAGAACTAAAGGAAAAACCTATTTTGATATTTGTAACCAGTCATGATGAATTGGTATATGAAAGCTTCAAATATCATCCTTTTGGTTTTGTCAGGAAAAGATTCTTTAAAGAAGAATTGCCAAAACTACTTAACGATTGCAAGGAAGAACTACAGAGAAACACAAAGAATTTTTGCTTTAGGGCAGATGGTAAGGATGTGCGTCTTGTGATTTCAGAAATAATATATCTTGAGTCAGAGGCTAATTACGTTAAGGTATTTACAAAAGACAAAGAATATCGTTTTCGCAGCACTATGACAGCAGTAGAAAATACTTTACATACATATGGATTTATAAGAATACATAAAGGCTTTTTGGTAAATGAAGAAGCGGTGAGGGTAGTAGGCTCAGATGAAGCGGAGCTTGTTGACGGCAGAAGACTTCCGGTGGGCAAGACCTATTTGGACTCTGCAAGAAGCCAGCTGATGAGGTATATGAGATGATAATGGGAAACAAAAATCTCAAAAGAGAATATGATGAACTGCATAAAAAATATATTGAGATATTTGCCGAAAAATCTGAGCTTGAGTATGAACTGGCAGGTGTTAAGGCTGAAACAGAATTTGTTAAGAAACAGGATGAGGAAATCAGGGAACTTCACGAAAATGCAAGAAAGCTTAAGCATGATATGAAGAATCATCTGATGGTAATTGCATCTTATATCAATGAAGGTGAGTATGAGAAGGCAAAAAATTACACATCAGAAATTCTGGATAAATTCAATAGTATGCACAGTTATGTGGAAACCGGCAATACACTTATGAATCATATCATTAATGAGAAACTGCAGTATGCAAGAAAAAAGGGGATTCTCATTAAGGCAGAGATTGAAAATCTGGAATTTAAAAGAATGAAGTCCATTGACTTTTCTGCGGTATTATCCAATATGTTAGATAATGCTATAGAGGCAAGTGAGAGGGAGAAAAATATCACTCCTGAAATACACGTCTCCATAGTCAGAATCAAAGGTTATGAAACCATTGGAATTAAGAATAAAATAGAAAAATCCATATTAAAAGACAATCCGGAACTGAAGTCTATGAAGGAAGAGAAAAATCATGGCTTAGGTGTAGGTCAGATAAGGTCCATAGTAGAACAGTACCAGGGAATGTGTGATTTTTATGAAGAGGACGATTTCTTCTGTGTGAAGATTTTCATCCCACAATAATGGTAGTTTATCCCAAACGCTTGTATTTTTATGTGCAAGCGTTTATTTTTATTGTATAGAAAAGTTCAATAAACTTTCTATACAATAAAACACGAAAACGAGGGCGGATGTATGCTGAGTTTTGATAATGTAAGTAAATTTATTTTGTCCCAGGTTACGCTACATATCCCGCAGGGAACTTCGGTGGGGATAGTTGGTGCGGTCGGTGCCGGGAAGACAACACTCTTAAGACTTGCCTGTGGTTTACTTGAGGCAGATAAGGGAGAGGTTTTTATAGATGGTGATGTACAAAAGAATTATTCAAAGGACGTATCTCGTGGGATAGGAGTTCTCTTTACAGATAAACCTGTATTTAACGCTGAAGAAAGCATTACGGCAAATTTTGAAACTTTAAAAAATATCTACAGACTTAAAAATAATGCGTTTGTTACAGAATACAGGTATTTATCTGAAAAGTTAGGTTTTGACAAGTTTGAACACGAAAAAGTAAAGAACTTATCTTTAGGCCAGCGTAGAAGAGCAGAAATAGGAGCTGTGCTGATACATAACCCAAAAGTTTTAATAATGGACGAACCGACTAATGGACTTGATGCAAATGCAAAGGAAGCATTTAAAGACATTTTAAATGAATGTACAAAAAGTGGAATGACGGTAGTATTGTCGTCTCATGACCTTGTGAGCATTTCAAGTATATGCCAGAGAATAGCGATTCTTGATAAGGGTAAGCTTTTGTATTACGGTGGAGAGGAAATGCTACTGAAACAATTTGTTCCAATAGACATAATGACCTTAAAGCTTGCAGGAGCCCTTCCGGATTTGGAGGATTTACCTTTAGAAAGGCTTTATATTGAGAAGGATATTATTACTATAGTTTACAATTCTAACCACATTACTGCGGCTGAGATTTTGCGGAATATCGTGTCGCAGACCGGTGTAAAGGAAGTAAATATAAGCAAGCCGGATTTGACGGATGCAATACTAAAGATACAGAAAGGAAATGAAGATGAGTAGTTTTATAGAAGTTAAAAATGTATGTAAGACCTTTAAAGTAAGTAAACGTGCTGCAGGAATTCCGGGAATGCTTGCAAATCTTGTTGCACCCAAATATGAGGAAAAAAGAGCTGTAAAAGATGTGAGTTTTTCTATTGAAGAAGGGGAAATGGTGGGATTTATCGGACCGAACGGTGCAGGAAAGTCAACTACCATAAAGATGTTGTCCGGTATTCTTTGTCCTGACAGTGGAGAAATAAGCGTAGGTGGTTACGTGCCATACAAGCAAAGAAAAGAATATGTGGGTAATATCGGAGTTGTATTCGGTCAGAAGTCTCAGCTTCAATGGGATTTACCTGTTATAGACAGTTTTGAACTGTTAAAGGCTATCTACCGCATTCCGGAGCCGGTGTACAAGAAAAATTATGATAGGTTTGTTGAAATGCTTGATATGTCCGAGTTTATAAATCGTCCGGTACGACAGCTGTCTTTGGGACAGAGGATGAGAGCAGATATCGTGGCAGCTTTATTACATTCTCCGAAAATAGTTTTCTTCGATGAACCGACTATAGGCGTGGACGTTGTAGGAAAGGAAACTATAAGAAACTTTATTAAGGAGCTCAATGCAGAGGATAAGGTTTCTATGATATTTACCACACATGATATGCAGGATATCGAGAAAACCTGTAAACGTCTTATTATTATAGATAAAGGTTCAAAAGTCTATGATGGTTCTCTCGTTGGAATAAGGGAAGAGTTTGGTACAACAAGGCAGTTAGATGTTGAGTTTAACAGAAATATCGATATTGCTCTTATTAAGAAGGCAATTGCAGAAAACATAGAGGTTACGGAACTTGGTGAACTTGACGGAAGAAAGAAACGCTTTATATTTGAGAACAGAGAAGTGAAAATTGATGAGCTTATGAGTACATTGCTTACAAAGTTTAGCGTGAAGGATATAAATGTTTCAGAACCGGAAATAGAGTCACTTATCAGAAAGATATACAATGGGGAGGTGTCATAATGCTTACACCTTATTATGCCTTTGCAAAGAAAGGCTTTTTAAGCAGAAGTGCCTATCGCTTTGACCATTTTATAGGTATCTTCAATACAATAGTGAGAATATTCATTTTCTGGGAAATATATCAGGCCTTGTATGGTGGCAGAAGTGAAGTGGACGGAATTACTATGTCTATGGTTACGACTAATTTTATCTTGTCAATGTGCCTTGAAGAAGCATTTTTCATAGATGATTTCTATTTGCCGTATCATATAGGAACAGGTAGTATTGCTACGGAGTTATTGCTGCCGATTAGCTTTAAAGGCAGGATGCTTGCCAATAATATGGGAATTGCAGCATTTAAACTGATATTTCATTTTGCACCGGCACTTATAGTGGCTGTCATTTTTATGGGTATAAATCCGCCTCGCAGTATACCGATGTTTTTATTATTTGTTGTAAGTGCGCTGTTGGGATATGGAGTGTTATGGACTATAAGTTTTTCAGTACAGATGTGTTCATTTTGGATAATCAATGTATGGAGTGTTGTAACTATTAAAAATGTACTTGTAAATGTATTGTCAGGTTCGATGATTCCCCTTTGGTTTATGCCTGACTGGATGGAACCTGTTATGAACTTTACGCCATTTTCCTCGATTTATTTTACACCGGTGCAAATATATCTAGGACAGTTAGAATATGGGCAAATAGCGCAAAAATTGCTCATTTCTGCAGTATGGATTCTTGTTATTTACTTAATAGGTAACATTTTGTGGGAAAAAGGAAAGAAGAAACTTGTGGTGCAAGGAGGTTAAAGCTATGAACGATACATTACATGTGGCAGGAGTTTATATCAAGACAGTTATGAAGTCATGGTTTCAGTATAAGGTTGATGCCGTGTTACGTTCTCTTGCAGTTTTCTTAAGAGAATCTACGGGAATAGTGGTAATCTACTTTACACTGCTTGAATTTGATAACTTAAACGGATGGAATATGCATGAAATGCTGTTTCTGTTTAGTCTGTTGTTTTTAACTTATGGTATACTTATTATTTTCTTTACAGGATTAAGAGATTTTAGCGGTACTGTGAGAAATGGCACTTTTGACAGATTTATTTTAAGACCGAGAGGCTTGCTGTTCCAGCTGATTTTATGTGATGCGGACTGGTTTGCGGCCATAGGACACGGCGGACTTGGAATAGTACTGTTTGTAGTATCAGCCGGAAAAGTTGGAATTGTATGGAATGCGGTAAACATTATATATTATGTGTTTGCAGTTCTTGGTTCGACGCTGATTCAGGGAGCAATATTTTTGTTTTTAGCAACGTTAAATATATATCTGATACAGACAAACAGCTTAAAAACATTGCTGTACTCTAACGGAAGAAGATTTGCGGGATATCCTATCAGCATATTCAGTAAGGCTATTCAGATATGTATGATTTATGTTGTGCCATTTGCTTTTGTAAATTATTTTCCGGCTCAATTTTTGCTTAGAAAAGAGGATATGAGTTTGTATCCGGAATTTTATATGTATCTGACGCCGGTGGTTGGTGTTATTTTATATATTTTGGCATATGTCTTCTGGCGATACAGCATACGACATTACAAATCCACAGGAAATTAGGGGAGAATCACTGACATAACATTATAACGTTGCTATGTTTTGGCTTAATATTTTATAGTAATTTGCCGATATATTAAATGACCGTAAGTCTGCGGTTATTTGAAATGAGGTGAAGAATTTGCAGATTGCAGTATGTGATTACGAGAAAAATATAATAGACAGCCTTGCAAGAAAGCAGATTATTTTATTCAAAACAAGGCAGAAAACCTACACGCTTAGAAAGAATGATATTTATTATATAGAAAATCAGCTTAAGAAAATAGTTATCCATACAGCTATAGAAAATATTGAGGTATATGGCTCTATGAAGGACATAGAGGAAAAGTTAGATGACGGGTTCTACAGATGCCACAGAGGTTACTTAGTTAATATGGCACATATCAGGGCCTATGGCAGCAGTAGTATACAGCTGACGAATGGTGATAATATTTTCTTATCTAAAGATAAGTATGGTGATTTTGAAAATGCATATATGACATATTTACAGGACGGGAAGCTATGATGTTTTAGCTTCTCGTTCCTTTTTGTAGCGGTTTCGTTCCCTAAATATAAAATTGCGACTTATAACTCCGAAATCATAGGAAATAAACAGTTATTTTGAAAGGAGATATAAGTTATGAGAATAGCAGATAGTAGTATAATGATGTCTTCGGGCAGAAGATATCAGCAGATAGGAGCAAGACAGACTGCAAAGACAGGTAATGTCGGCACATTTGCAGGACTTAAAGGAAGTTTGACAGGTGGCAACACCGGAGATTTAGGAATGTCACAATCATATTCATTTAAAAACTCAAGCGAGAGCACATATTCATTTTACAGTAATTTAGGAAGTAGGTATGTTTGTAATCATGGGCTGAAACCGGAAGAGCAGAAAGCAACGACAGAAGATAGTAATATATCGGAAGAAAAAAATAATATAGGAAATAATGCAGATAATTCCGGAAAAATAAATACGGAAGATATTATTGAAGATGCGGAAAAAGCACCTGAAATTTCACACTTTAAATCAGAGGGTGGAAATCATGGTTTTAGGTATACACTGCTAAATATGATTTTAAGAAGAATAATGTCAAACAGTATGTTTTGTGCAAAATATGCAGGGGGTTTTCAGCAGATAACATATAGTGAAGCAGAATACACAAGCTTTCAGTCTTCAGGTATAGCCACCACAGAGGATGGCAGAACCATAGAGTTTAATGTGGATATTCAGATGTCCAGAAGTTTTGTACAATATACGCAAGTGCAGATGCCGTCTCTTGCAAATTCACTTTTGGACCCGCTTATGATAAATGTAGGTGCTGATGTAGCGCAAATATCCGATCAGAAGTTTAGATTTGATTTAGATTCAGACGGCGAAGCGGATGAAATATCTATGACCGGAAATGGTACGGGCTTCCTTGCACTTGATTTAAATAGCGACGGAAAGATAAATGACGGTAGTGAGCTGTTTGGCACAAAAAGCGGTGACGGTTTTAAGGATTTGGCTAAATATGATAGTGACGGCAATGGATGGATAGATGAAAATGACAGTATCTTTGAAAAACTAAAAGTATGGTGTAAAGGTGCTGACGGAAAAGATATTTTGATGAATTTAAAAGAAGCAGATGTGGGAGCGATTTTTCTTGGAAAAGCAAGTACAGACTTTTCTTTATCAGGAAGAGATATGGATTTAGACGGAAAAATCCGTGCCACAGGTATATTTCTAAAAGAAAGTGGCGGTGTGGGAACTGTGCAGCATGTTGACCTTGCTGTATCGTAAGAAACGTATTTCGACCACTTGAATAAAAATCATAGTTTGCTATAATAATTTATAACAGTAGTGTTAGGTGAAAAATTGCAAAGTCTTATCTGAAAGGAAAAGATATCTATGAAAAAAATTTTGTTTATACTGACAGGCGGAACGCTGGCGTCAACCAAAAGTGAGTTTGGATTAAAGCCGGGCCTGACAGGCGAAGATATATTAAAAGACATAAATGTTATGGCGAAAAACTATGATGTGACATTTAAGGAATTATGGTCTTTAGACAGTACCAATATGCAGCCGGAAGAGTGGCAGGAGCTTGCAAAAGTTATATACAGGGAAAGTGATTTATACGATGGTATTGTGGTTATTCACGGAACAGATACTATGGCATATACAGCGTCGGCGGTGTCTTATATGCTAAAGAATCCGAAACTTCCTATAGTATTTACGGGAAGCCAGCTTTCTATTGAAAATCCTGTGGCTGATGCAGTGGAGAATTGTCGTGCTGCTATTTCCATGGCAGGAAGCGGTATAAGTGGAATATATGTAGCTTTTGACAGAAAGGTTATGATAGGCTGTCGTGCCAGCAAGACAAGGACAAAAAGCTTTGATGCATTTGAAAGCATCAACTATCCGTATGCTGCAATTATCAATTCGGGTGGCCTGGAGATAAATGAAAAGCACATTATAGAAAGCACAGGCAGTATGGAACTTGATACGAATATTTGCACAGATGTATTCCTGCTGAAGCTTGTACCGGGTATGAGCCCTGATATTCTTGATTATTTATATGAAAAAGGATATAAAGCAGTGTATATAGAGGCGTTTGGACGAGGTGGAATTCCGTTTATAAGAAGAGATATGGCGGCTGCAGTTAAGCGTGTTATGTCCAAAGGAATGATAGTTGTTGTGGGAAGTCAATGCTTATATGAAGGAAGCGACTTTTATATCTATGAAGCCGGACAAAGGGTTATGGAATATGGTGCCATAGAAAGTAGAGATATGACTACGGAAGCAGCAGTTACAAAGTTAATGTATGTGTTGGGACATACGGATAGCATAGATGAAGTAAGAGAAGAATTTGCTAAGTCATATTGCGGTGAAATAAGCTAAACACATAAAAATCGGGGCAGTTTAAAGCCCCGATTCTTTGTTTTTATAAATATATTAGTCTGTATAGTTATCGAAATAACCCTGGATTAAGATGATAGGTGTTCCCTTATCACCTGAACCACTTGTTAAGTCACATAAAGAACCGAGTAAGTCAGTTAACTGTCTTGGAGTAGTTCCCTGTGACGCCATATTTCCTACTAAGTTTGAATTCTTAGCTTTAATGCTTTCTGAAATAGCAGCCTTTAACTCATCGCCGCTTAAGTTCTTGAAGTCATTATCTGCAAGATATTTAAGCTTTAATTCGTTTGGTGTACCAACAAGTCCGCTTGTAAATGCAGGTGATACAACCGGGTCAGCTAATTCCCAAATCTTGCCCTGAGGATCTTTGAAAGCACCATCACCATAAACCATAACTTCAACTTTCTTACCTGTTTTGTTAAGAAGTTCAGCCTGGATAGATTCTACTAAATCCTGACATTCGTGAGGGAAGAGTTTGATTGAATCTTCGGTTGACTTGTTTGAACCAAGTAAACCGTATTTTGTATTATATCCGCTACCGTTTACAGAACTTGTAAGGATGTCATCAAGACCACATACAGCTTTTGCACCGGCTTCCTTTAAAATACGTTTTGTTCTCTTTCTTGTATGAATATCACAAGTTAAAACACAGTCTGTGTAGTTTAAAATTGTCTTTGCCTGGTTAGCGAAGATAACTTCAACTTCAGCACCTGCTTCTCTGATAATGTTTGAATAATATTCAACATAATCAACGCCTGTAAATTCATGCTTATTTTCGCCGAACAATGCACGATATTTTTCTAATGTTAAAACATCGCTGTATGGATTGATATTTGCATCATCTAACTGATCTAATGTTAAAAGAGCATTACCAACCTCATCACTTGGATAACTTAACATTAATACAACTTTCTTAGCACCCTTTGCAATACCTTTTAAGCAGATTGCAAATCGGTTACGTGATAAAATAGGGAAGATAACACCTATAGTTTCTCCACCTAATTTTGCTTTGACATCAGCTGCAATAGCGTCAACAGATGCATAATTACCTTGTGATCTTGCTACGATAGATTCTGTCAATGCAACTACGTCTTTATCTCTGAGTGAAAAACCTTCGCTTTCAGCCGCTTCCAATACGCTTGTAACAGCGATATCAACTAAATTATCGCCTTCTCTGATAATAGGACAACGAAGTCCTCTTGATACTGTACCAACTTTTCTTTCCATATACTTCTCCAAATTATCTGTTTAAGATGTATTTTGTTAACTCAACAGGATCAACAATCTTTCCATCTTTATAAACTCTCATGTTACCTGATGCAATTTCATCAATTAAGATAACTTCATTATTGTTATAACCGAACTCGAATTTAATATCCCATAAATCAAGACCGATTGATTTTAAATCATCAGCAACGATTTTTGTAATTTTTAATGTCTGTTCCTTCATGCTCTGGAACATTTCAGGTGTCATAACACCTAATGCTGCAAGACCTTCACCTGTAACGAGTGGATCGCCTAATGCATCATTCTTAAATGTACATTCTACATAACCACCTTCTAATACAGTACCATCTTCAATATATTCACCGTATCTGCGGATAAAACTTCCTGTAGCTACGAGACGGCAAATAACTTCAAGACCGTGACCAAATACTGTAGCCGGAAGAACTTCCATAGTAGCATCATCAACGTTTGCACCAACATAGTGTGTCTTGATACCTGCATCCTTTAATAATTCAAAATAATGAATAGATGTCTGTAAGTTAGCTTTACCAATTCCTTCAATTGTTAATCCAACAGCATTTTCGCCCGGATCAAATACACCGTCTTTACCTGTACAGTCGTCTTTGAATTTTAACATAACATTTCCGTTATCAAGGCTATATACGTCCTTAGTTTTTCCTTCATAAATCTTTTTCATTAGATTTTACCTCCTGTGTTGGAAAATAGATTATGGTAAGCACAAAACTTATCACGCATAACACTTTATCACAAAAGTAAATCCCTTGCAATTATTTTTTTAAATATTAATAAAATTTTTTTGCCCTTTATTTTGTATGAGAAAATAAATTAATAATATGTTTGAAAAAAATAAAATTGTCAATATTTATAATGGATACATTAAGTGAATATACTGAATTGATTGCGAGGGAAAGTGATGGAAAGTTTTAGTGAGATTTTGAGTGAGATAGAAGAATTTAAGGAAGAACTGGATAAACATTATCGTTTTCTTCATAAGAATCCCGGTGTGGGATTTGATATAGAAGAAACATATAAGTATGTGAAAAGGAAACTGACAGATTACCGATGTGACGTAAAGTCCTGTGGTAAGATGGGATTGTATACAGACATAGGAATTGGCTCAAATGACAATGTTTTTCTTTTAAGGGCAGATATGGACGCTTTGCCTATAAAAGAGGAAACAGGCTTAGAATATGCGTCAAAAAACGGATATATGCACGCTTGTGGACACGATATGCATACAACTATGTTACTTGGTGCAGCAAAGTATCTTAAGGAACATGAAAATAAACTTAAAGGTAAGGTGCGTCTGATGTTTCAGCCGGCAGAAGAACAGCTCGCAGGTGCAAAGGATATGATAGAAGCAGGAATACTTAGTGGAGTTACAGGCGCAGTGATGATACATGTATTAACAGGAGTAGATGGTATAGACAGTGGAAAGGCAATAGTGGCACCGGCGGGAGTAAGTGCACCGGCAGCAGACTATTTTACTATAAATGTAATAGGAAAAGGTTGTCACGGGTCTATGCCGTCACTGGGGATTGACCCTATAAATATTGCAGCTCATCTGATTATTGCCCTGCAAGAGATAAATGCAAGAGAGCTTGCGATAGGAGAAAAGGCCGTAATTACAGTAGGTACGTTATCTGCCGGAAATGCGCCCAATGCAATACCTGAAAATGCTGTTATAAAAGGAACTATGAGAACATATGATGAGATGGTTAGAGAGTTTATAAAGAGGAGAATCATTGAGATTACAGAGTGTACGGCTAAAAGCTTTAAAGGGGAAGCAAAAGTAATATTCGGTAGCGGTTGTCCAAGCCTGTACAACGATAAGAAAATTTGTCTTTTGGCAGAAGATTGTATTGAAAGTTTAGGATGTGACAGCGTGGATGTTGCTTTTGGAAGGTCGGTAGCGGGAGGCTCTGAGGACTTTGCTTACATCAGTCGGAAGGTTCCGTCAGTTATGATTTCTCTATGTGCGGGCAATAAAAAAGATGGATATGAGTATCCGTTACATCATTCGCAGGTACGCTTTGATACATCGGTTTTAAGTATTGGAAGTGCTATTTATACGGGAATGGCATTTTGTTATTTTGAACAGTAAAAAATGTATTGAAAATATAAACACCTATTGAATTTTTGCCATATTATAGTATAGTAATATATAGCAAAAAAATATAAGAAAGTGCAGAAAATGTTGTGGCATAGCTGCATAAAGGTGAATGTATGATTTACAATAACATATTGGAAGCAATGGGGCATACCCCGATGATTAAACTTAACCGTATGGTAGATAAAGACAGTGCACAGATATTTGTCAAATTCGAAGGATTAAATGTAGGTGGTTCGATTAAGACAAGAGTAGCATACAGTATGATAGTTGATGCTGAAAAGAAAGGCCTTATCAATGAAAATACCATAATTGTAGAACCTACAAGCGGTAATCAGGGTATAGGTCTTGCGCTTGTTGGTGCTGTCCGTGGATATAAGACTAAGATTATTATGCCGGATTCCGTAAGTGAAGAGAGAAGACGACTTGTTATGCATTATGGTGCAGAAGTTGTACTTGTACATGATGAAGGTAATATAGGTGATTGTATTGATGAGTGTGTAAAGCTTGCGCTCAAAATGCAGGAAGAAGATAAAAATGTATTTGTACCGTTACAGTTTGAAAATGAGGCAAATCCAACAGCCCATAAGTATCAGACAGGTATGGAAATATTAGAACAGGTGAGAGGTCCTATCGACGGATTCTGCTCCGGTATAGGTACAGGAGGAACACTTACCGGTGTAGGAGAAATTCTTAAAGAAGTTAATAAAGATATTACAATATGGGCAATAGAACCGGAAAATGCCGCAATCCTTTCAGGTGGTGTGGTAGGAAGCCATATTCAGATGGGTATCGGTGACGGTATAATCCCTAAGGTTTTAAATCAGCAGATATATGATGATATATGTATAATTAAAGATGAAGAAGCTATACAGACAGCAAAAGACCTTGCGAAAAAAGAAGGTATTATGTGTGGTATTTCAAGTGGAACCAACGTGGCAGCCGCATTGAAACTTGCAAAGAAGCTTGGAAAAGGCAAGACAGTAGTCACAATACTTCCTGATACAGCAGAAAGATACTTTTCGACAGAACTCTTCAGATAGCTACAAGCTTGTAAAATAAAAAGAGCAACCCAATCGGGTTGCTCTTTAGTATTATAAATCTCTAATTTCGCTGTGAAGCTCCTGAAGTGATTTAACTTCGCCGTCTTTGTTACTCTTAAGGTATTTGATACCCTCAGCAGTAGCTTTTGCAGCGGCCATTGTTGTAAAGTAAGGAACTTTCTTCTTAATAGCTGCTTTACGGAGATAACTGTCATCATATACGCTGTCTTTACCAACAGGAGTATTGATAATAAGCTGAATCTTTCCGTTTGTAATAGCATCAAGGATGTTTGGACGTCCTTCAGAAAGCTTATTAATCTTTTCAGCAGGTATTCCGGCATCTACGATTAATTGATATGTGCTTCCTGTAGCGAGAATCTTAAATCCTGATTCTGAAAGGCTCTTAGCAATATCAACTACTTCCGGCTTATCCATACGGTTAACGGAAATAAGAACTGTTCCTTCAAGAGGAAGCTTTGACTGAGTAGCTTCCTGAGCTTTATAGAAAGCTTCACCATATGATGGTGAAAGACCTAAAACTTCACCTGTTGAACGCATTTCAGGTCCGAGAAGCGGGTCAACTTCAGGGAACATATTAAATGGGAATACAGCTTCTTTAACACCGTAGTTTGGTATTAACTGTTCCTTTAATGCAGGAACAGGAGAAGGCTTTCCTGTAAGTTCTGAAGTGATGATTTCAGTAGCTAACGGTACCATGCGGATGTTACATACCTTTGATACCAATGGAACTGTACGTGATGCTCTTGGATTTGCTTCAAGAACATATACCTTTCCGTTTTCAATAGCATACTGCATATTCATAAGACCTTTAACATGCATTTCTTCAGCTATTTTTCTTGTATATTCTTTGATTGTTTCAACATTTTCTGCTGAGATGTGAACTGAAGGAATGATACAAGCGGAGTCACCTGAGTGAACACCTGCAAGTTCGATATGTTCCATAACGGCAGGAACAAATGCGTGTGTACCATCACTGATAGCATCAGCTTCACATTCTAAAGCGTGGTTAAGGAAGCGGTCGATAAGAATTGGTCTGTCAGGTGTTACACCTACAGCAGCTTTCATATAACCAGTCATACTTGCATCATCATATACAACTTCCATACCACGTCCACCAAGAACGTATGAAGGACGAACCATAACCGGATAACCGATTCTGTTAGCTATTTCAATAGCTTCGTCAACTGTTGTAGCCATACCTGATTCAGGCATTGGAATTTCAAGCTTATCCATCATTTCACGGAATAAATCTCTGTCTTCTGCAAGGTCGATAACTGCAGGAGATGTACCAAGAATCTTAACTCCGTTTTTCTCAAGGTCAGCTGCAAGGTTAAGAGGAGTCTGTCCGCCAAACTGTGCAATTACGCCAACCGGTTTTTCTTTATTGTAGATACTGAGAACATCTTCAAGTGTAAGAGGTTCAAAGTATAACTTATCCGATGTATCGTAGTCTGTTGAAACAGTTTCAGGGTTACAGTTAACGATGATTGTTTCAAATCCAAGCTTCTTAAGTGCAAGTGAAGCATGTACACAACAATAGTCAAATTCAATACCCTGACCGATTCTGTTAGGACCACCGCCAAGAATCATAATCTTTGGCTTATCTGATTTAATAGGGTTCTTATCTTCAGCATTGTATGTTGAATAGTAGTAAGCACTGTCTTCTGTTCCGCTTACGTGAACGCCTTCCCAAGCTTCTTCAAGACCAAGAGCCAAACGACGGTTACGAACTTCATCTTCCGATACACCTGTTAACTGGCTGATGTACTTATCTGAGAAACCATCCTTCTTAGCTTTAATAAGAAGTTCGTCAGCAGGGAGAGAACCTTTAGACTTAAGGATTTCTTCTTCTTCAAGAACAAGTTCCTTCATCTGTTCGATAAAGTAAGCCTTAACTTTTGTAATATTGTGAATTTCTTCTACAGTAGCACCTTTTCTTAATGCTTCGTACATAATGAAATGACGTTCGCTTGAAGGTGTAATTAAAAGCTTAAGGAGCTGTTCTTTTGTCAATTCGTTAAAGTTCTTGGCATAACCAAGACCGTAACGGCCTGTTTCCAAACTTCTGATAGCTTTCTGGAAAGCTTCCTTATATGTCTTACCGATACTCATTACTTCACCTACGGCACGCATCTGAGTACCAAGCTTGTCTTCAACACCTTTGAACTTTTCAAAAGCCCAACGTGCAAATTTAATAACTACGTAATCTCCGTCAGGAACATACTTATCAAGAGTACCATACTTTCCGCATGGGATATCCTTAAGTGTAAGGCCTGCAGCAAGCATTGCTGATACAAGAGCAATAGGGAAACCTGTTGCTTTTGAAGCAAGAGCTGATGAACGTGATGTACGTGGGTTGATTTCGATAACTACAATTCTATCTGATACAGGGTCATGTGCAAACTGTACATTTGTACCACCGATAACCTGTACTGATTCTACGATTTTGTATGCCTGTTCCTGAAGACGTTTCTGGCATTCTTCAGAAATAGTAAGCATTGGAGCTGAACAGAAGGAGTCACCTGTATGAACACCGATAGGGTCAATGTTTTCGATGAAGCAAACAGTAATCATATTACCTTCAGCATCACGAACTATTTCAAGCTCTAATTCTTCCCAACCGAGGATTGATTCTTCTACAAGAACCTGTCCTACAAGGCTGGCCTGTAAACCTCTGGCGCATACTGTTTTAAGTTCTTCCTGGTTATATACAAGACCGCCGCCGGCACCACCCATAGTATAGGCAGGACGAAGAACTACAGGATAACCGAGACCTTCGGCAATCTTAAGAGCTTCTTCTACAGAGTAGGCAACATCACTACGTGCCATCTCTACGCCAAGTGCGTTCATAGCGTTCTTGAATTCGATACGGTCCTCGCCACGTTCAATGGCATCAACCTGAACACCGATTACTTTTACATTGTATTTGTCTAAAACTCCGGCTTTGTGTAATTCTGAACATAAATTAAGACCGGACTGACCACCAAGATTTGGTAAAAGTGCATCAGGACGCTCTTTCTTAATAATCTGCTCTATACGTTCAACGTTAAGAGGCTCAATATATGTTACATCTGCAGTTTCCGGATCTGTCATAATTGTTGCAGGGTTTGAATTAACAAGCACTATTTCATAACCTAATTTACGAAGTGCCTTACAAGCCTGTGTACCTGAATAGTCAAATTCACACGCCTGACCGATGATAATAGGACCTGAACCAATAATGAGTACCTTGTGAATATCTGTTCTTTTTGGCATAACTATATCCTCCTTTGTTCTCTTTTCTTATTATATATAAAATCGGGAAAATAACAAGTTCTTTTTTTAGTGATATGATAAAAAAATTTTAAAATTACTAAAAAATTTTTTTAGAATGAAAATTTCTATATTGGACACAATTATTATATGTAAAAAAACAGATAATAAACATCACGTATGGGAAGGAGATATTTTTAAAATGGATGCAAATACAATAGAATTGTTAAAAGAATGCAACAAAGGCTGTAAAATGGCTGTTGAAAGTATGAAACAGGTAAAATGTAAAATAAAAAATCCTGAATTTAAGGAACTTATAAACAAGTATATAAAGAAACATCGTGATTTAGAGGATAAATCATCAGAACTTCTTGACGAATACGGTAAATGTGAAAATGAGCCGGGCATGATGACAGAGGCATTTTCGTGGATGACTACAGAGATGAAACTTATGATGGATGACGGTGACGGAAGAATTGCAAAGCTTATGATGGACGGTTGCAGTATGTCAATTCAGTCGGTAAGTGAATACATCAATAAGTATGGTGATGCATCGGAAGAAAGTAAAAAGCTTGCATATAAGCTTGTAGACCTTGCGGAAGAGTTTATGAAAGATTTAAAAGAATATGTTTAAGAGGAATGAAATAAGTATAGATTTGATTGGATAAAGTGCTTGAAAAGGACATACATTTATTATAAATTATATGTATGGAAAATAATCAGAATAATACAAATGAAAACAAAATAATTACAGTCATTATAGTAGCTGTAATCGTAAGTATTTTGATGCTCCTTTGCGGAGTTTTCAGCTGTACAAAATGCACAGGTACGTTTTTTTACGGCTGTGCATCTTGTGCAACTTTAAGAGATGACGGAAACGGCATTGATACATATGTGACTACCACAGACAGTGTCGAAGACGAAACAGAAGATAGTACAACCGAAACTAAGGTGCCTGAGGAAAGTGAAACAACTACGAAAAAAGATGTAATTCAGACTACAGATGCTAAAGAATCTGAGGAAACTGAAACAACTACAAAAAAAGATATAATTCAGACTGCAGATACTAAAGAATCTGAGGAAAGTGAAACAACTACGAAAAAAGATGTAATTCAGACTACAGATACTATAAAGAAACTGAAGGTTACAGGAGCAAATCTGACAGATGAAGACGGAAACATCATTCAGCTTAAAGGAATCAGTACTCATGGTCTGGCATGGTTTCCACAATATGTCAATGACAAATGCTTTAAACAGCTTCATAATGAAATGGGTGTTCAGCTAATTCGACTTGTAATGTATTCAGCAGAAAATAACGGATACTGCACCGGCGGCAATAAAGAAGAACTTAAAGCCCTTGTGAAAAAAGGTGTAAAGTATGCTACCGACAATGGTATGTACGTTATAATAGACTGGCATGTCCACGGAGAACGTAATCCAAATGTTCATAAAGAAGAGGCTAAAAAATTCTTTAAGGAAATGGCACAGTTGTATGCCGATTATGATAATGTTTTCTATGAAATCTGCAATGAACCAAGCGGCGGAACAACATGGTCAGAAATAAAAAGCTATGCTCTTGAGATAATACCGATAATCAGACAGTATGATGAAGACGGTATTATAATAGTAGGAACACCAAATTGGTCACAGTACGTTACCCACGCTGCAAAAGATCCTATTACGGAATATGATAACATTATGTATACACTGCATTTCTATGCTGCAACACATACGGATTCGCTTAGAAGTGAGATGGTAAATGCCATAAATATGGGTCTTCCTATATTTGTTACGGAATATGGTATATGTGATGCCAGTGGTAACGGTGGAATAGATGAGTATCAGGCAAACAAATGGATGCAGCTTTTAGATAAGTATGGAATAAGCTCTGCCATGTGGAACCTTTCCAATAAAAATGAAACATCGGCTATACTTAAGTCCTCCTGCAGTAAGAAAAGCGGATTTACGGAAAGCGATTTAAGCGCTGCGGGAAAATGGTTTGTAAATATGCTTAAAGGCTCTACGGACATAGGAAATGGCGAATTGTCAGATGGAGAAAATGACAACTTTACGGAAAATGAGCAGGCGACAACTACTAAGCAGGAAACTACCACAAGCATTGAAGAATATAAAATAACAGCTGAGGCTACGGCAACACTGGCAAACTCATGGTCAACCGGTACAGAGTATTATTATCAGTACATAATAACGGTGAAGAATACCGCCGATAAGACTTGTACTTCGTGGGAAGCTGATATAGAATTTGACGGTAATATAACTATATCCCAAGGATGGAATGGCGAATATTCTGCAGATGGGAATGTGCTTCATATTACGCCCGTTTCTCATAACGGAACTATTGAACCGGGACAGAGTGTAACAGACATTGGAATTATAATATATTCTACAGAGCCTGTTACACTAAAATAATACTACTAATAGAAATTAATGTAATAAAAATAAGTAAACGAAAGGATGATGGATTATGGAATTAATGACAGCCATAAACGGAAGAAGAAGTATAAGAAAGTATAAAGCGGGAACAGAAGTTACCAAAGAACAGATTGAACTTATGATAGAGGCGGCACTTATGGCACCATCATGGAAAAATAGTGAAACAGGAAGATATTATGCAGTCATCGGACGTGAAAAAGTTGATGAAGTAAGAAATGCCTGCCTTCCACCATACAATGCAGGTAACACTGAAAATGCAGGAGCCCTTCTTGTAACTACTGTTGTAAAAGGAATATCAGGTCACAGTATGGATGGAAATCCTGTTGATGAAATAGGAAACGGATGGGGTACATATGACTTAGGTCTTCAAAATCAGAATCTTATGCTCAAAGCTCATGAAATGGGATTGGGTACATTGATTATGGGACTTAGGGATGTGGACAAACTCAGAGAAATGTTAAATATTCCGGAAGAAGAACTTGTGGTAGCAGTGATTGCAATAGGAACACCGGATATCAGCCCTGATGCTCCAAAGAGAAAAAATGTTGAAGATATAGTGAAATACTATTAGATAAAATAATAAATACATAGTAAAAGACATAGCAAAAGAGGGATTTAAACAGTTTATAGCAACTGCTTAAATCCCTCTTTTTAATATGTTTTAAAAGGAGTATGAAAGAAAAGTTTATTTTTTCTTCTTTATAGTGAAGAAGCCCATAGCTTCCGCAAGTTCTGTTGATACATCATCAAGTCGTTCAGCTCTTTCACCGATATATTGTGTCATTTCGTTTACTTCAAGAATAGAAGCAGATGTCTGCTGTGCACTTGCTGCATTTTCTTCGGCAATTGCTGAAAGATTCTGAACAGCATCTACAACAACGGTTCTGGCATCATCAATTTCATTGGTCTGAACACTTATTTCATTAATAGCAGAAACCGAATCATTCATATTTTCTTTCATTTCATTGAATAACAGGTTAGTTTTACTTACACTGTCACTTTGTACCTTCATAATAGATTTAACATTTTCCATCGTCTCAACGGCTGTTGTAGAATCAGTGATGAGGTCTTTGATAATGTTATTAATCTGGTTAGCAGATTCGTTAGACTGTTCGGCAAGCTTCTGGATTTCGGAAGCTACAACCGCAAAACCACGTCCTGCTTCTCCGGCTCTCGCAGCTTCGATAGAAGCATTTAATGAAAGTAAAGTTGTTTCGTCGGCAATAGCTGTAATAAGTTCTGTTGCCTGCTGAATCTTAAGTGCAGATTCATTGGTTGTGTTAGTCTGTACATATATCTCATCAATTGCTGCCTGAGCCTGATTATTGATTTCTTCAAGATTTTCAAGTGTTTCTGTTACTTCTTCACTTGCTGCAAGCATCTTATTGGAAAGTTCTGTAAGCATATGGGTTGCTTCAACTGTGTTTTCAATAAGTTCACCCATTTCTATAACAGAAGTTGTTGCATGCTGTGTTTCTTCAGCCTGACTTGAAGCACCTGTAGCGATTTCACCCATAGCCATTTCAACCTGACCGACAGATTCGATAGTTCTTACGGCATTTGCTGAAAGTGTATCAGATTCTGCTTTAAGAGCATCGCTGTGTCCTACGATATTGGTAACGATAGTGTTTAATGTATCTCTGAGTTTAACTACCGCCCTGGTAATGTCACCTGTCTCATCCTTTGCGTTAAGCGCAGACTTTTTAACTCTTACGGTAAGGTCACCATTTGAAAGAATCTCCACTGTGTTAATACTCTGGCGGATTCGCTTAAGTATGCTGTTTGAAACAAAAAATATAACAAGAAATGCTATAATATCAATAATTATCGTAACAGCTACCAAAATAATTGTATATTTGTTAACTGCTTCAAGTGCGACATCTGATTCAACACCTACGAAAACCATACCTACAGTCTGATTGTTGTATGCGTAAGGAATGTAGCAAACGAGGTGTTTAGAACCGCCAAGATTCATATTGGATGAATAGTAGGTTTGATTTTGCTTTACAACAGCTTCATAAACCTCATCACTGGAAGCTGTATATAAAAGACGTTCACCATTGGCGTCTTTTAAACTTGTAAGGTAGCGTACATTTTCGTAAAATACGGTGATTTTAATATTTGATTCATTGTAAATTGAATCTACATATGAGGTTGCATCTGTAATACAGAAAGTACCCTTATATAATTTGTCATCTCCGCCTATTCCGTAAGGGTCATCATTAAGGTTATACAAATACTGTCTCACGGAAAGTGCTGTTGAGTGTAAACCGTTGTTGGCTTCAGAAATAGCTACGGTTCTCATAACGCCATAGGCCGCGGAACAGAAAATTATGCTCAGGGCGAGAAGGGGCATTAAAGCCGTAAATATAATTTTTGTTCTAAGTTTCATAGTAATCCTCCTAAAGTAAAAAATGTCACCTGAATATTACGCATATTATACCATTTTTTTCATGTTTCATCAAGGCGAATTTGTCAAAGAATAAGTAAAAATGTGAAAAATAAAAGAACATTTACAGATTTTTTGCAATTATTACAAAAATATGGTATATATATACTGTATTTGGGCAACTTTGCTGCAAACTAAAGAGGTGGAATTGTGAACAGAAATTATGAAAATGATAAAATTATATTAGAAAAGAGTAAAAGAGGTGTGCAGAAGTTTGTGTATGGCAGAACTATTCTGATCCTTCTGTTGGTGTGCCTTCAAATTGGACTGATTGCATTTGTATTTAATTATTTTGGAAACTACCTAAGAATTGCTTACAGCACGTATACACTTTTTTCGATTGTCATCGTGTTTATTGTTATTAATAGGGCAAAGAGTCCTGAAATCAACCTGTCGTGGGCTATAATTATCTTATCTATTCCTGCGGTTGGAGCGATATTGTACCTTTATGTGGAATTCCAGATGATTAATCGTTACAAAAATAAGAAACTTAAGAAAATAATTATGGAAACAGACCATTATGTGGTGCAGGATGAAGAAGTTATGAACAGCCTGCGGGCGGACAGTAAAAGTACTGCATCATTGGCGAAATATCTGGCGAAGAATGGCTCATTTACGGTAAATTACGCAGATGAAGTTAAGTATTTTGCGTCAGGCGAAGAAAAGTTCGAAAGAATTCTGTCTGAACTTAAAAAGGCGGAAAAATACATTTTTCTTGAGTACTACATAATAAAAGAAGGATATATGTGGGGGGAAATTCTCGATATTTTGGAAGAAAAAGTCAAGGAAGGCGTTGAAGTCAGAGTTATGTATGACGGAATGTGCTCCTTCTCGATTTTGCCGTTTAAATATCCGAAGCAGTTACAAAAGCTTGGTATAAAGTGCAAGATGTTTGATCCGATATATCCGGTTCTTTCAACCCATTATAACAACCGTGACCACAGAAAAATATGTGTAATTGATGGGAAAGTAGCATTTACCGGCGGAATTAACTTCGGGGATGAATATATCAACATGAAACATCCGTATGGCCATTGGAAGGATACTGCTGTTATGGTAACAGGTAAGGCTGTAAGAAATTTCACTCTTATGTTCTTACAGATGTGGAATCTTGACCCGGACCGTGATAAGAAGACCCTTGCAGTAATTGAAGAAAATTATTCTGATTATATCGATAAGGAATCAGATGAGCGTACAGTAAATAAAGGATATGTTATACCATATTCAGACAGTCCTTTAGATGATGAACCTGTAGGAAAAATGGTTTATATGGATATAATAAACAGAGCAAAGGACTATGTGTATTTTATGTCACCATATCTTGTTTTGGATCATGATATGGTAACTGCGTTGTCGTTTTCAGCTAAAAAGGGTGTGGACGTAAGAATCGTTCTTCCGCAGATACCTGATAAGAAGTACGCATTTGCCCTTGCACAGAATCATTATAAAGAGCTTTTGACTGCAGGCGTCAGGATATATGAGTACGTTCCGGGATTTAATCATGCAAAAGTTTGTATTAGTGATGATACCATAGCAGTGGTGGGAACCATAAATCTTGATTACAGAAGTTTGTATCTTAACTTTGAATGCGGAGCAATTCTTTACAGGGTTAATGAAATAGAAAATGTTAAAAAAGATTATTTTTCAACAATAGAGTTATGTGAAGAAAAAACACTTAAAAATTATAAAAAGAAAAGAGCACTTCTCAGATTTGTCGGAAAGATAATTAAGCCACTTGCACCGTTGATTTAGCAGAGAAAGGTATCTGTCAATAATTCTTGAATTGTTGCATAATTTGTGGTAAAATTAGTAAAAGATTCAGAAGTTCGTGGAAATAACTTGAATATTATAATTATAGTGTACGATTGGAGCGGTTTATGAAGATTACAACAGAGGTTGAAAATAGAATATTACCTTCAGAGTTAAAAGAACGCGTGATTATGGAAAATGATTTTTTGCGACAGATACTTGGGCTTAGTGTTGATATTTTGTTCTATTATGATGTGGAAGATGATATCTGGAATGTAGAAAGAGTTCTTGATGATGGCAATGCTGAAAAGGATAAAAAGCTTTTTGCAGTACATCCCGTTGCGGCAAAAAGAGTTGTACATGAAGAAGACCAGGCAAAGTTTGATGATTTTGTTTCCCAGATGAGGTCGGGTATTCCTTATGTAGAAGGAGCTTTCCGTATGAGAGAGCAGAAGGTTAACTGGTTTTATAAAGAACTTAAAGGTGTAAGGGTAGCACTTGATGGCAAGGAATATGTTATCGGAAGTGTAAAAAACAATCCTTTAGGCGGCAGTGACGGAGAACATATGGAAGAGAGAACGGGTATTGAAGTTGATCCGCTTACAAAAGTGCTTAACAAAGCAACTGCTACGAAGAAGATTGAAGAAAGTATTAAGCCGGATGAGCCGGGGGCATTGTTTATTCTTGATGTAGATAACTTTAAACTTGTTAATGACAATCTTGGTCATCTTTTTGGTGACGAAGTTCTTGCTAACGTTGCCAAAGCTATAAAGAAACTTTTCAGATATGATGATATCGTCGGTCGTATTGGTGGTGACGAGTTTATCGTTTATATGAGAAATATAAACAGCTTGGAAGAAGTTGAACATAAAGCTCAGAAGGTATGTGAGGCAATTGCCAAGATTTATATAGGTGAAAAGAAAAATTTCAATATTTCAACAAGTGTCGGTATTGTTCTTGTTCCGAGAGATGGCGTTAAGTATAAGGAAGTATTTGAAAAAGCCGATAACGCTATGTATTATTCTAAGAATAACGGAAAGAACAGGTATACTATCTATGATTCAAATAACAAAGATATAGATAGTGGCGGTCGTGATAATAAAGGCCGTATGATAGATTATTATACTACATTCAGTGAAAATCATGAGACAAAGGTAAGTAAGTTTGCATATGAGCTTATTGACTTTACTTTCCAGATTATGGAAGATACTACTGATGTGGACAGTACAATTAACCTGCTTCTCCGTAAGGTGCAGGATAGTTACAAGCTTACAAGTGTTTCGATATATACTATAAACAGCGAACCGAATACACTTGAACGTATATATCTTGTATCAAAAGGTGCAGAAGAGGCTGATGTTAATAAGACATTTACATATACGAAGGAATCATGGAGAAGTCTTAAGAGAGAGTTTACTAACGGATATTTCCCTGAAGACATAATCCATAAAGAAGACAGCAAAAAATATCATCATCTCAGTGTTCCAATGTATGCCGAAAACCGATTCATCGGTTACATTGAGTTTGTAAAGAGTGAAGGAACAGGTGTATATACACCGCATGAAATCAATACATTTAAAGCATTTGCAAAGATATTGGCTGTATATGCTATCGGTATGAGAGTTTACGTTGAAACAAGTAAGCTTCTTGACCGTCTTAGTGAGATGGATGCACTTACAGGCCTTTATAAGTATGAAAAGTTTCAACAGGTCCTTAAGGATGAGATGCCGGAAGTACTTGCAGATAAGAATATACTTATAGCATATTCAGACATTAGTCACTTCAAGGTAATTAATGAAACTTACGGATATTCTGTAGGTGACAGACTCCTCAAGACATATGCACACCTGGCAGAGGAAGAGTACGGAGATGTTCTCTGTGCATCGAGAGTTTATTCAGATAACATTGTATGTGCTATTGTTATAGATAAGAAAGATACGGTGGAACAGTGCATTGAACGGATTAATCGTCAGAATGACAATATCCAGTTAAAACTTAGAGACGGATTTTTTGATAGCAGGATAATGATTAATACAGGTCTGTATATTGTAAAGAATGCAGATGAAGATGTGGAAATAGCTGTAACTAATGCCAACTTATCGAGAAAGGAAGCAAAGAACCAGAAGATAAGAACAGCAGTTATGTTCAGTGAAAATATGATGGAAGCACTTCGTAGAGACGTAAGACTTACAAGTGAACTTCCGAAAGCTCTTGAAAATGGAGAGATAAAGGTATTCTATCAGCCGAAGATAGAGTGCGGTTCAACCAATATTATAGGTGGTGAGGCACTTGTTCGTTGGATTAAGGAAGACGGAAAGATGGTATATCCGGATGAATTTATTCCTGCATTTGAAAAGAATGGTTCTATCGTAGAAGTTGATTACTACGTATACGAAAGAGTATTTATGTATCTTGCGGAAAGAATAGCAAAGGGACTTCCGATTGTACCTATATCTCTTAATGTATCGAGAGTTCATCTTCTCAATGATCATCTTGTAAGTTATATAGAAGAACTTTTCCAGATGTACAAGATTCCGCCAGCTTATATCGAGTTTGAACTTACGGAAAGTATCTACATTAAGAATATGCACAAGGCTCTTGAATTTATAGAGCAGTTAAAGGAACTTGGCGTTAAAGTAAGTATGGATGATTTTGGTTCAGGATACTCATCTATTAACCTTCTTAACGAGCTTCCGATAGATGTTTTGAAGATTGACAGAGAGTTTATGAGACACAACGAGCTTACGATGTCTGATGAGATAATCGTTTCAAGTATTATCAATATGGCTAAGAAACTTAAGCTTAAAGTGTTGTGTGAGGGTGTCGAAACAAAGAATCAGAGCGATTTCTTAAGTAGAATCGGTTGTGATATTGTACAGGGTTATTTGTATTCAAAACCGATTTCAGAGGAAGAGTTTAGTAAGTATACAGATGAACATATTCATGCAGCAGTTGTTGAAACAAGATTCAGATTTAATGATTCTCTTGCAGATGATAGTGGCGAATATGTAGCTAAGGTAATGGGTAAGAAGATTAAGTTTACCGATGGACCTGTACCGGGTATGAGAGCACTTTCGTTCCCTGGCGGTACTATTAACAAAGAGGTTGTTGAGATTCCAAATAATATATACACATCATCAAGCTATTCAGTTTCTATGTGGATAAAGGAAAAAGAAGGCAATATCTGGACAAGTGCATTCTATACAACGTTTGAAAACGGTTTCAACAGTTTTATGCCGAGAGGTTGGGAGATGAAAGCATCCTTCCGACTTAAGTCCCACGAAGCAGAGGATGCATGGTTTGATGCCGGACTTCAGGATGACCTTGGTAATGAATGGAAACATGTATTATTTACATATGACAGCAAGAAAGGTATATCGGTTCTTTATATTGATGGCGTTCGCTCAGGAACATCAACGGATATTCCAATGATTGGCAATGCTGAAAAGGTAATTCTTGGCGGTGACATATATCAGCCAAGCTTTTGCGGCTGTATCGCTGACGTAAGATTCTACAATGCAGCACTTAATGCATTTGATGCAGAAAGGTTGTATGAAGAAGTAATGGGCGAAAAGAAATAATTACTATTTATTAAAATTATAAATTGGATATTATAATAATGACTGTTACAAAATAATCTGAAAATTATTTTGTAACAGTTTCTTTTGAAATTGGTGTTAATTCACCATAGTGGAGGAAATATGGATAACAACGAAAACAAAAACATAGATAATCAGAATAAACAGGGGGGAAGACCGCCGAAAAGATTTCACACAATCATACTGATTATTATAGCTGCTATTCTTACAATGCTTACTGTAAGCTTTTTTACAACTATGCTGGAATCAGCAACTACAAAAGAGATAACCTATGATGAATTTCTTAAAATGATTGATGAAGGTAAGGTAGAAAGGGTAGAGTTTAATGATACGGGTAAGATAACCATTAAGCCTGTAAAGGACAGCTCTTCACCTGTAAATTATACCTACTGGACTATGGAACTTTATGATGACAGCCTTTTAGACAGATTGAACAAGGCCGGAGTAGTTTATAAAGGAAATGAATCGGAGACCAGATCTATAATACTTGAAATTCTTGTAGGATGGATATTGCCATTTGCACTTATTTATCTGTTTATGTGGTTTATTATGAGAAAGATAAGCAAGAGCTCAGGCGGAGTTATGGGCGTAGGAAAGTCCAATGCAAAGGTGTATGCACAAAAGGCAACGGGAGTTACATTTAAGGATGTGGCAGGCCAGGATGAATCAAAAGAATCCCTTAAAGAAATAGTGGATTTTCTTCATAATCCGGGTAAGTATGTTCAAATCGGTGCAAAGCTTCCTAAGGGAGCATTACTTGTAGGACCTCCGGGAACAGGAAAAACTCTTCTTGCGAAGGCGGTAGCAGGTGAGGCAAACGTACCATTTTTCTCATTGTCCGGTTCTGACTTTGTAGAAATGTTTGTCGGTGTAGGTGCATCACGAGTAAGAGATTTATTTAAGCAGGCGCAGCAGCAGGCACCTTGTATTATATTTATAGACGAAATTGATGCTATAGGTAAAAGCCGTGATTCCAGATTTGGCGGCAATGATGAAAGAGAACAGACTCTTAACCAGTTACTTTCTGAAATGGATGGATTTGATTCATCAAAAGGTCTTTTTATTCTTGCGGCAACTAACAGACCTGACGTACTTGATCCGGCACTTCTTCGTCCGGGCAGATTTGACAGAAGAATTATAGTTGATAAGCCTGACCTTAAGGGAAGAATAGATACTTTAAAGGTTCATTCCAAGAATGTTATCTTAGATGAAACCGTAGATTTTGAAGAAATAGGTCTTGCAACCAGCGGTGCTGTAGGTTCAGACCTTGCAAATATGATAAATGAAGCAGCAATTATGGCTGTAAAAGCAGGAAGAAAAGCTATTTCACAGGCGGATTTATTTGAGGCTGTGGAAGTGGTTATAGCCGGTAAAGAAAAGAAAGACAGAGTGCTTAATGAAAAAGAAAAGCGTACAGTTGCTTATCATGAAGTTGGTCATGCGCTTATTACCGCTCTGGAGAAGAATGCAGAACCTGTACAGAAGATTACAATCGTTCCGAGAACTATGGGTTCACTTGGATATGTAATGCAGGTTCCTGAAGAAGAAAAGTACCTTATGACTAAGTTAGAGCTTGAAGCCAGACTTGTAACACTTCTCGGCGGACGTGCTGCAGAGGAAGTTGTATTTGATACAGTTACAACAGGTGCATCCAATGATATGGAAGAGGCTACAGAAATAGCCCGTTCTATGATTACAAGATACGGTATGTCAGAAAAGTTCGGACTTATGAGCCTTGCAGATGTTGAAAATGAATACCTTTCAGGCAGAAAAGTTCTTAACTGCAGTGAAGCAACAGCAGCAGAAATAGATATTGAAGTTAAGGAACTTTTGAAGGCAAGCTATGAAAAGGCTAAGAAGCTTATAAGAGAAAATAGAGAGACTTTAGACAGAATTGCGCAGTATCTCTTTGAACATGAAACTATAACAGGAAAGCAGTTTATGGATATTATGGAAGGCAGAGAAGCCGGAGAACCTTATGAGGTTAAGACGGAAGCTGTAGAAATTGATGCAGAAGATGATACAGATGTTGCAGAAATTACTGCTAAAGAAACTGAAACAGTAGAAGTTGACGAGAAGGATGAAGAAATAGAAGAATAGGATTTGACGTATGGTGTTCAATATACAGGAAGAACTGAAAAAATTGCCGACGCAACCGGGCGTATATCTTATGCATAATAAGTCCGATGAGATTATTTATGTGGGTAAGGCCATAAATCTCCGCAACCGTGTGCGTCAGTATTTCAGGGAAAGTACTCAGAAGACATCGAAAATAGAAAAAATGGTGTCCAACATCAGCTATTTTGAGTATATAGTTACGGATTCTGAGTTAGAAGCCCTTATTTTGGAGTGTAACCTGATAAAAGAACATAACCCGAAGTACAATACCATGCTTAAAGACGGAAAAACCTATCCGTATATAAAGGTTACTGTAGGTGAAGCATTTCCGAGGATATTGTTTACAAGGGAGATGAAAAAGGATAAGGCAAAGTATTTTGGACCTTATACCAGCGCCGGAGCAGTCAATGACATAATAGAACTTCTGAAAAAAATATATAGAATACGTTCGTGTAACAGGACATTTTCTGAAGGTAATCATGAAAAACAATCAAGAGCATGTCTTAATTACCACATAGGAAGATGTAATGCTCCCTGTATGGATTATGTCTCTAAGGAAGAGTACAGAAAGTCCGTCGAAGGAGCCATAAGCTTTTTAAGCGGTGATTATAAGCCTGTTATAAAAGAACTTGAAGATAAGATGTATGCGGCATCTGAAAGGATGGAATTTGAAGAAGCTGCATCATACAGAGACCTTATAAACAGCGTAAAACACGTTACCCAGAAGCAAAAGATAACTTCTGAGGAAATGGAAAACAGAGATATAATAGCTTGCTCATCAATGGAGGATTCGGCAGTTGTACAGGTATTCTTCATAAGAGACGGCAGGCTTATTGGTCGTGAACATTTCCATATGAACATCGACCATTTTGAATCAAAAGAGTCTATACTGTCGCAGTTTGTAAAGCAGTACTACGGAGGAACACCTTTTATTCCTAAGGAATTGGTTATCCAAACAGAAATAGAAGATATGGAGCTTGTGCAAAGCTGGTTATCATCAATTTTGGGACAAAAGGTCAGAATAATTGTTCCAAAACGTGGAGAGAAACATAAGCTTGTTGAACTTGCTGCAAAAAATGCATCAATGGTGCTGGAAAAGGACAGCGAGAAGATAAAGAGAGAAGAAGCAAGAACAATCGGAGCCATGAAGAGAATATCAGATATGCTGGGCCTTCCGTATGTTACCAGAGTGGAAGCATTTGATATATCCAACACGTCAGGTTTTCAATCAGTAGGTTCAATGGTTGTTTATGAAAATGGTAAGCCTAAAAGAGCGGATTATCGCAAGTTTAAGATAAAGACAGTAAAGGGACCCGATGACTATAAGAGTATGAAAGAAGTCCTTACCAGAAGATTTAATCACGGACTTGAACAGATAGCAGATGATGAGGAATCAGGATTTACAAGATTTCCGGACCTTATTATGATGGATGGCGGAAGAGGTCAGGTAAATATAGCTCTGGAAGTTTTAGAAGAATTAAAGCTTTCAATACCTGTATGCGGCATGGTAAAGGATGACCATCACCGTACAAGAGGACTTTATTTTAATAATAAAGAGATAGATATAGATGTTACAAGCGAAGAATTCCGTCTGATTACCAGAATACAGGATGAGGCGCATAGATTTGCAATAGAGTACCATAAGAGTCTTAGAGGTAAGGCCCAGGTGCAATCTGTACTTGACGATATTGAGGGAATCGGGCCTGCCAGAAGAAAAGCGCTTATGAGATATTTTAAGTCGTTGGAAGACATAAAAGGTGCCGGCGTGGAAGAACTTATGATGGCAGATGGTATAAATCGCAATGTGGCAGAGAACATATATAATTTTTTTCACTGATAAATAATGGTAGAAAATAGGAAGAAAATAGTTTATACTATAAAAAAAGTCGTGGGAAAAGGTGTCCTGTAATCAGGCACCGGGATGGAGGAATATATGGCAACAAGTATTAGCTTAAGCAAGATAATTGAACATTATGAACTGAAAAATTGTACGCCGGAAATTGACACAGATGCTATAAAGGTATCGGTTCCGGATGTAAACAGACCGGCGTTACCACTTGCAGGGTATTTTGGACATTTTGATGCGGAAAGAGTTCAGATTATAGGACATGTGGAATATCATTATATGAAGCATCTTAATCAGGAAGATAAAAAGGAATTGTTTGATAAACTTATGTCTCTTAAGTTTCCTTGTCTTATATTCAGCAGAGATGCAGAACCGGAAGATATGGTTCTTGAAGCCGGCAGAAAGTATGGTGTGCCTGTTCTTGTAACAGAAAAGCCTACATCAAGCTTTATGGCTGAATTTATCAGATGGATGAATGTACAGCTTGCACCATGTATTTCAATTCACGGTGTTTTAGTAGATGTTTATGGTGAAGGTGTTCTTATAATGGGTGAAAGCGGTATCGGTAAGAGTGAAGCTGCCCTTGAACTTTTAAAGAGAGGACATCGTCTTGTAACTGATGACGTGGTTGAAATCAGAAGAGTAAGTGATGAAACACTTATCGGTTCAGCACCTGAGATAACACGACATTTTATCGAACTTAGAGGTATCGGTATTATCGATGTAAAGACATTATTTGGTGTAGAAAGTGTTAAGGAAACACAGAGCATTGATATGGTTATTAAACTTGAAGAATGGAACAAGGATAAGGAATACGACCGACTCGGCCTTGAAGAACAGTATACGGAATTCCTTGGTAATAAGGTTGTTTGTCATTCTATTCCAATCAGACCGGGACGTAACCTTGCCATTATCGTTGAGTCGGCAGCTGTTAACCACCGTCAGAAGAAGATGGGATACAATGCGGCTGTTGAGCTTTATAACAGAGTACAGAGAAATTTAAACAGAAGGGATGATTAACATCGATGAAAAAGTATTGCTTTGGCGTTGATGTTGGCGGAACCAATATTAAAACTGGTCTTTTTGATGAAAAAGGCCAGTTGCTTTTAGTTAAGTCAATACCAACAAGAACAGAAGAAAAAGGAAAATATATAGTTGATGATATGGTAGCCTGTATGAAGGAAATGATGACTTTACAGGGTATAAGTGAAGAAGATGTAGCAGGTGTAGGTGCAGGACTTCCGGGACCTATTTTATCTGACGGAACTGTAAACGGATGCACCAATTTAGGGTGGGGGAAAATCAGCATAAGTCCCCTTATATCAGAAAAGTTTTACGGAAAGAAAGTTTGTCTTCTTAATGATGCAAATGCAGCAGCACTTGGAGAAATGTGGAAGGGTGGCGGTGTTACGGAAGATGGCTTCTGTGACGAAGTTGCGTTTGTTACACTGGGAACAGGTGTAGGAGGAGGCATTATTTCTAAGGGAGAGCTTATTACAGGCGCAGACGGAGGAGCAGGTGAAATCGGTCATTTCCCTGTTAACATTAACGAAACAGATTATTGCAATTGCGGTAAGAGAGGATGTCTTGAACAATATTGTTCTGCCACAGGTGTTGTAAGACTTGCAAAGAAGAAAATAGCAGGTATAGATGAGAGTATTACTGCGAAAGATATATTTGACAGGGCAAAATCAGGTGATAAGGAATACCTTGAAGTTGTAGAAGAATTTGGAAAGTATCTCGGTATGGGATGTGCCAATATAGCAATGGTAACAAATCCTAAGCGTTTTATCATTGGCGGTGGAGTAAGTAAAGCAGGAGAGATAATAACTGAGGTAGCAAAGAAGTATTTTGATATGTATGTATTTAAGCCTTGCGGTGATGTTGAGTTTGTTATAGCAACACTTGGAAATGATGCGGGAATGTACGGATGTGCATATGCCGTTATGAATGACAATTAGGCATTACATAGCCATTTTGGAGGAAATGTGAAGGATTTATTTAATCAGGTTGTAAAAGCGGGAAAAGTTTATACAGATGAACCTATGAAGAATCATACATCCTTTAAGACCGGTGGACCGGCGGATGTATTTGTTACACCGGGAAATGAAAGTGAACTTGCAGAAGTTATAGCACTTTGCAAAAGAAAAAATATACGTTTTTATGTTGTGGGAAATGGTTCTAATCTTCTTGTGCCTGATGATGGATACCGCGGCGCAATCATTAAAATCGGCAGGGATTTTGCTGATATATCTGCAGATGGTGAGACTATAACAGCCGGTGCAGGTGCACTTCTTTCAAAGGTTGCATCAGTTGCCCTTAGTAACAGTCTTACGGGATTTGAGTTTGCAGCAGGGATACCGGGCTCAGTAGGCGGTGCCATAGCTATGAATGCAGGTGCATATGGTGGAGAGATGAAGGATGTAGTTGTTTCTGTCAGACTGATGGATTACGACGGTACGATTCACACACTTTTATGTGATGAGATGAATTTTGGCTACAGACACAGTATTTTAAGCGAAGGCGATTATATAGTGCTTTCTACGGATATAAGGCTGAAAAAAGGCGAATATGAGCAAATAAAGGCATATATGAAAGAGCTTGCTGACAGAAGAAAGGAAAAGCAGCCTTTGGAATATCCAAGCGCAGGCAGTACATTTAAAAGACCGGAGGGTTATTTTGCCGGAAAACTCATAATGGATGCGGGACTTGCAGGATATACTGTCGGCGGAGCAATGGTGTCACCTAAGCATTGCGGTTTTGTTATAAATGCAGGAAATGCAACAAGCAGTGATATTATTAAACTAATGGAAGATGTTAAGAAAACAGTACAGGATAAATATGACGTAACACTTGAACCGGAGGTTAAGATTTTAAGATAATACGGTTTAAATACGTCGGAAGGAGGGCATATGAGATTTGTTATCGTAACAGGAATGTCAGGAGCAGGAAAAACTACGGCGCTTAAGATTTTGGAAGATGTGGGTTATTTTTGTGTTGACAATCTGCCTATAGAACTTATTGAAAGATTTGCGGAAATAACTTTAGATGACAAGGTTGACCAGATTGATAAAGTTGCACTTGGAATCGATATCCGAAACGGAAATGCCCTTAGCGAAATAGACAGTGCTTTAGAACAGCTTGATAAAACGGGAATTTCTTACGAAATTATATTCCTGGATGCGTCTGACCAGACGCTTAT
Source organism: Lachnospiraceae bacterium (assembly GCA_015057425.1). Classification (GTDB taxonomy): domain Bacteria; phylum Bacillota; class Clostridia; order Lachnospirales; family Lachnospiraceae; genus SVEL01. The sequence goes on along the minus strand of SVEL01000012.1, from coordinate 15,002 downwards.
CAAGAGATTTAAAGAAACAAGACGTGCCCATCCCCTCAAGATGGACGGACGTGTAGATGAAGGTATTGCAATGGAAAGAAAACGCCTTGAATTTTTAAAATCAAAGGCAGATTATATACTTGATACAGGTTCGATGCTTACAAGAGAGCTCAGACAGGCAATTGAAAGAATATTTGTAGATAACAAGAATTATAAAAATTTGTTTGTAAATATTGTTTCATTTGGATTTAAGTATGGTATACCAACTGACTGTGACCTTGTGTATGACGTAAGATTTATGCCAAACCCTTATTATGAGACTGAACTGAAACACAAGACCGGTAACGATAAGGAAGTAAGAGATTATGTTATGGATTCGGAAGTGTCCAAAGAATTTCTTTCAAAGCTTACGGATATGGTGGAATTTCTTATACCGAACTATATCAAGGAAGGCAAGAATCAGCTTGTTATCGGCATAGGATGTACAGGCGGCAAGCACAGGTCGGTGACTATTGCCAGAGAGTTGTATGACGTTCTTAAAAAGGACGAGACTCTCGGAATTAAGCTTACACACAGAAATATAGAAAGTGAATAAGCATTTGGAGGAGAAAGATGTCATTTTCATCAAATGTAAAGGAAGAGTTATCCAGACAGTCTACATCGGCGAGACATTGTATAATTGCTGAAATAGCTGCAATTGTGTCCATGTGCGGACGTATACAGATATCTGCGGAAAATAAGCTGTCAGTTAAAATAAATACTGAAAATATAGATGTTGCAAGAAAATATTTTGGCCTTGTAAGAAAGGCCTTTAATATTTGTCCTGAAATTTCCATAAGACAAAATACATATTTGAGAAACAGCAGAACATATACTATAACAGTTAACGATCATAATGATGCATTAAGAATTCTTATGGCTGTTAAGTTAACTGATGACGGACTTGAAATATCAGAGAACCTTTCCATTATGAACAATGTTATTACTAAAAATGTATGCTGTAAAAGAGCATTCTTACGTGGTGCATTTCTTGCGACAGGTTCCATAAGTGATCCGGAGAAGTCATATCATCTGGAAATAGTATGTGCAACTATGGAAAAGGCAGAGCAGATAAAAAATATTATTGCTTCATTTGATGATATAGATGCTAAAATTGTTGAACGCAAAAAACATTTTGTTGTGTACGTAAAAGAAGGCGCCGGAATTGTCGAAATGTTAAATGTTATGGAAGCGCATGTTGCCCTTATGGAGCTTGAAAACATCAGAATTCTTAAGGATATGAGAAATTCCGTTAACAGAAAAGTAAATTGTGAGGCAGCCAATATTAACAAGACAGTTGGGGCCGCAATGAAGCAAATTAACGACATAAATCTTATAAAAGAAGTCAAAGGTTTGGAGTGGCTTCCGGAACAATTATATGAAATTTCTGTTTTAAGACTTGACAACCCCGATGTTTCACTGATAGAATTGGGGACGATGCTAAGTACTCCCGTTGGTAAGAGCGGTGTTAATCATCGTTTTAGAAGAATCGGAGAGATAGCCGATACGTTAAGACAAAGTCATTATGATAATTAGCGTACTTTTGATAGATTACTTAAGCATATAAGGAGGAAAAAATGGTAACGAAGAGTATGATTATTGAATTACAGTCAGGCTTGGAAGCAAGACCGATTGCAATGCTTGTTCAGGTGGCAAGTAAGTTCGACAGTTCTATATATGTTGAAGTGGGAAATAAAAGAGTAAATGCTAAAAGCATCATGGGAATGATGACACTTGGTATGGAATCAGGGGAAAATGTTACAGTTACTGCTGAAGGAACAGACGAAAAGGAAGCTGTAGAAAGTATTGAAAAGTATTTAAGCTGTGCAAGCTAATAACTTATACAATCATAAAACAAATAATTATGGAAAAGTCAAAGAAAACTCTTTGGCTTTTTTTATATTTATGTTAAAATAATTAGTGGTCAAAGAAGTGATTAGAAAACTTACAAATTATGATAAGGAGAAGCCATGGCATTTACACATCTTCATATGCATACGGAATTTAGTCTTTTGGACGGTTCCTCCAAAATTAAAGAGCTTATAGCTAAGGTTAAAGAACTTGGTATGGACAGTGTTGCAATTACTGACCATGGCGTTATGTATGGCGTAATTGACTTTTACAGAGCTGCCAAAGCAGAAGGCATAAAGCCTATAATCGGCTGTGAAGTGTATGTTGCACCGGGTTCCAGATTTGATAAAGAAGCAGGTGCATCTGATGACAGATATTATCATCTCATATTATTGGCAGAAAACAATACAGGTTACAGTAACCTTATGAAAATAGTTTCAAAAGGCTTTGTTGAGGGCTTTTATTATAAACCTCGAGTAGATTATGAGGTGCTTAGAGAATACAGCGAAGGCATTATTGCCACAAGTGCGTGTCTTGCGGGAGAAGTACAGAGATACCTTAACAGGGGAATGTATGACGAAGCAGTTAAGTCTGCAAAGAGATATGAGGAAATATTCGGAAAAGGCAATTTCTTCCTGGAACTTCAGGATCACGGACTTCCTGAGCAGAAAAGTGTAAATAATTATCTTCTCAGAATGAGCAGGGAATTAGATATAGAATTAGTGGCAACCAATGACTGTCATTATATCAATGCAGAAGATACGGTTGCTCATGATATACTGTTATGTATCCAGACCGGCAAGAAGGTTCAGGATGAAAACAGAATGCGTTATGAAAGCGGACAGTTTTATGTAAGAAGCGAAGAAGAGATGAAACGTCTTTTCCCATATGCAATTCAGGCTGTTGAAAATACTCACAAAATAGCAGAAAGATGTAACGTTGAGATAGAATTCGGTGTTACAAAGATTCCGCGCTTTGATGTACCTGAAGGGTATGATTCATGGGGATATCTAAATGCGTTATGCCTTAAAGGCCTTGAAGAACGATATGGCAGTGAAGCCCTTACAGGAGAATTAAGAGAAAGACTTGATTATGAACTGTCTATTATAAAGAAGATGGGATATGTGGATTATTTCCTTATAGTTTGGGATTTTATAAACTATTCCAGAGAAAATGACATAATCGTTGGCCCGGGTCGTGGGTCAGCAGCAGGAAGTATTGTGTCTTATACCCTTGGAATCACGGACATAGACCCAATAAAGTACAGTCTTCTTTTTGAAAGATTCCTTAATCCTGAACGAGTATCCATGCCGGATATAGATATAGATTTCTGTTTTGAAAGAAGACAGGAGGTTATCGACTATGTAGTAAGAAAATATGGTAAAGAAAGAGTTGCACAGATTGTAACATTTGGTACTATGGCAGCCAAAGGTGTTATAAGAGATGTGGGAAGAGCGCTTGATATGCCATATGGACAAGTTGATGCTATAGCTAAGATGATTCCGGGCAATGTGTTAAATATAACCATTGATATGGCTTTGGATATGAATCCTGAGTTGAAGGCAGCGTATGAAACACAACCGGATATTAAGAATCTTATAGATATGTCTAAGAAACTTGAAGGTTTGCCAAGACATACTTCCATGCATGCGGCAGGCGTGCTTATAAGTCCGGAAGAAGTAGATAACTTTGTGCCGTTATCATGCTCAGCAGACGGAACGGTTACAACTCAATATATAATGACCACACTTGAAGAACTCGGACTTCTTAAAATGGATTTCCTTGGACTTAGAACGCTTACGGTTATACAAAAGGCTGTCAAACTTATAGAGAAAAAAGAAAACCGACAGATTGATATGAATCTGATAGATTATAATGACGAGAAGGTTCTTGAACTTGTAGGTTCAGGAAGGACAGAAGGTGTGTTCCAGCTTGAAAGTGCCGGTATGAAAAGCTTTATGAAAGAACTTAAGCCGGAAAATCTTGAAGATATCATAGCCGGAATAGCTCTTTACAGACCGGGCCCTATGGATTTCATACCAAAGTACCTTAAAGGAAAGAACAACAAAGAGTCTATTACATATGATTGTCCGGAACTTGAACCTATACTTAAGCCTACATACGGCTGTATAGTTTATCAGGAACAGGTTATGCAGATAGTGCGTGACCTGGCAGGATATACTTTGGGACGAAGCGACCTTTTAAGAAGAGCAATGTCTAAGAAAAAAGCTGCCGTAATGGAAAAGGAACGTCAGAATTTCGTATACGGCAATGAAGAAGAAGGAGTTCCGGGATGTATCAAAAACGGCATTCCTGAAAATATAGCCAATAAAATCTATGATGATATGATAGATTTTGCAAAATACGCATTTAACAAGTCTCATGCTGCAGCATATGCAGTTGTTGCTTACCAGACAGCGTATTTGAAGTGCTATTATCCGTTAGAGTTTATGGCTGCCCTTATTACATCAGTTATAGATAACTCGGCAAAGGTATCGGATTATATAGCTGTATGTAAGACGATGGGTATAAAAATGCTTCCGCCGGACATAAATGAAGGTGAAAGCGGATTTACGGTAAGTGATGGTGCTATCAGATATGGCCTTACCGCTCTTAAAAGCGTGGGTCACAATGTTATTGCGGCTATAGTGGAAGAACGAAATCTTCGCGGACCGTACAAAAATCTTACCGATTTTGTTGAAAGACTTTCAGGTAAGGAAGTCAATAAGAGAACTGTAGAAAGCTTTATTAAAGCAGGCGCATTTGACAGTTTTGGCGCAAACAGACGCCAGCTTATGAACGTGTATATGCAGATAATGGATTCTGTAAACAGTGAAAAGAAGAACAGTATTCCGGGACAGCTTAGTCTGTTTGAATTTGCAGAGGAAGAAGATAAAGAAAGCTTTGAAATCAAACTTCCTGATTTGCCGGAGTTTAAAAAAGAAGAGCTTCTTGCATTTGAAAAGGAAGTTATCGGTGTGTATGTAAGCGGCCACCCGCTCGAAGAGTATGAGTCAAAGCTTAAGAGATGTGTGTCTGTAAGTTCTAAGGACTTTGTCCTTGATGAAAATGATGAATGCGATTTAAAAGACGGTGTAAGTGAGATAATCGGTGGCATGATATCGCAGATTACCGTTAAATCAACTAAAAACAACAAGATGATGGCATTTATCAATCTTGAGGATATGTACGGAAACGTAGAAATAATCCTGTTCCCGCGTGAATACGAAAAGTTCAGAACGCTGCTTTTTGCAGATAACAAGATAATCGTAAGAGGACGAATTTCTCTCGGTGACGGTGAACAGGCAAAGATTATATGTGAGGATATAAAATATCTTGAAGATATACCGTCAAAGCTTTGGATAAAGTTTGACACAATGGAACAATATATAAGTGAAGAGAATAATCTTTATAATATATTGGAAGCCTCAGACGGAAAAGATAGTGTTATTATATACATATCGGATGAAAAGAAGAAAAAAGAGCTTCCGCCGTCCAGAAATGTAAAGGCAGATCCGGAACTTATAGAGAAATTAAGACAGATATATGGAGAAGCCAACATTAAAGTTGTATAAAAATATTGAAAACAACAAAAAAATGGATTATAATAGCAGAAATCGGTTGAAAATAACAAAAAATGTAAATACTTGCTTCGGCAGGGAAGGATGTGTAGAGAAAATGTCAAAAGAAATAAATACAATTGGCGTATTAACAAGTGGCGGAGATGCTCCGGGTATGAATGCTGCCATAAGAGCCGTAGTTAGAACAGCTCTTCAGCATGGAAAGAAAGTAAAAGGTATTAAAAAAGGCTATAGAGGTCTTCTTGATGAAGAAATCATAGATATGAATGCAAGAAGTGTTGCAGATATAATCCAGAAGGGTGGTACAGTATTGTACACAGCCCGTTGTGATGAATTTAAGACAGCTGAAGGACAGAAGCTTGGTGCTGAAATTTGTAGAAAGCATGGCATCGACGGTCTTGTAGTAATCGGTGGTGACGGTTCATTTATGGGTGCACAGAAGCTTGCACATTTAGGAATCAATACAATCGCAATTCCGGGTACAATCGACCTTGATATTGCATGTACAGAGTATACAATCGGTTTCGATACAGCTGTAAATACAGCTATGGAAGCTATTGATAAGGTTCGTGATACATCTACATCACATGAAAGATGCAGTATTATCGAAGTTATGGGTAGAAGAGCAGGATATATTGCATTATGGTGTGGTATTGCCAATGGTGCAGAGGATATTCTTCTTCCTGAAAGATATGACCATGATGAACAGAAGATTATTAACCGTATCATTGAAATGAGAAAGAAAGGTAAGACACACCATATTATTGTAAATGCTGAGGGTATCGGACATTCAGCAAGTATGGCGAGAAGAATTGAAGCAGCTACAGGTGTAGAAACACGTGCTACAATCTTAGGTCATATGCAGCGTGGTGGTTCACCTACATGTAAAGACAGAATGTATGCATCAATTATGGGTGCATATGCAGTAGATATTCTTTGTGCAGGAAAGAGCAGCCGTGTAGTTGCTTATAAGAACGGAGAATATGTAGATTATGATATCGACGAAGCACTTGCTATGAAGAAAGATATCGATGATTATCAGTATGATGTAAGCGTATTGTTATCAAATTAATTGTAAATTGGAGATAAAGCCGATGATAAGTTCAACATCAAACAGTCAGATTAAGAACTTGACTCAGCTTCAGACAAAAGCTTCTGCAAGAAAAAAACAGAAGCTTTTTGTAGTTGAAGGTATAAAGATATTTATGGAAATACCTGCAGACAGAATCAGGCAGGTATATATATCCGAGGATGTGTCAGCTGATAAAGTTCTGATAGGAAAAATTAAAGAAAAACTTAAAACAACAGGTAAAAAATACGAAGAAATATGTGTTGAGGTTGCATCAAATATTTTTAAAAGCGTATCAGATACGGTTACGCCCCAAGGGGTAATTGCTGTTGTAGAGATGAGAGATGAACGGATTTCTTCTGTATTAAATGAGAATGGAGACAAGACAGTTCTCATACTTGACAGCTTAAGAGACCCGGGTAATATGGGAACGATAATAAGGACAGCGGAAGGTGCAGGAGTATCGGCTGTTCTTATGAATAAAGAATGTGTGGACATATATAATCCAAAGGTTACACGTTCAACTATGGGTTCCATATTCAGAGTGCCTATTGTTATAAGTGAAAATCTTAAAGAAGATATAGATATGTTAAAAGGAAACGGTTTTAAGATATTTGCCGGTCATCTTAATGGTACGGATTATGACAGGCATCCGGATTTTTGCGGAAATGTCGGGATTGTCATAGGCAATGAAGCAAATGGTATCAGTGATGAGATTGCAGAAACTGCAGACAATCTTATAAGAATACCTATGAGTGGAAAAGTAGAGTCGTTAAATGCGGCAGTGGCTGCGGCCATACTTATGTATGAGGCTCGAAGCAGAAGATAAAAAAAAGGATTTTGCAAAGCTGACGTTTTCTCATATACAGATTTAGCGATATCACTTTCAGCACGTTTGCACTGCTCTCCGCACGCAACGGTACATAAGCTGCTTGAATATGTTCAAAATGACAACAAGTTGTCCTTTGACACATATCCAACCACCTAAGTACCGGCGGCTCCAAAGCACTTCAAGTGATAATCGTAAATCTGTATGTAAGAAAATTTGTCACAGCCTTGCAAAATCCTTTTATTTTAATTATAACTCTACGAAATAATCTGCGTTTGAATCGCCGTCTACTACGAAGTAAGCCTTGTTATCTTCAGGTTTTACATAAATCTGAACATTTACGAAATCCTTAAGTTTCTTATTAAACTGGTTCTTCCATGCATCCTTTACCTTATCTGCGATTTCATCGCATGGGTACTGGTTGCCTGCAAACTGTAATATAACTTCAGCCTTTTTAGTTGCCATAATAATCCTCCTTATATGAAGCAGAATACTGTTTGTACTGCTTTGTCTACCACAATATAATATAATTTATGAATAAAAAATTCCATATGTAGAAAAACTAAAAATTTTTTAGTTCGATGAAAATTTTTGTTTAAAATAGCTAAAAATAAGTACAAAAGGCCGGGTTGACAAAAAAGTATAATTCTGTTAATATGTCTTTCGTAACAAAATTTAATAAATTTGTAACAATTTGAGCAAAATACTTATGTAAGTAATTTGTTTTGTAGTATGAACCAAATTGTTTGGAAGAGAGGTATCATGAAGTTCAATAAAGGAAAGCTTATCAGGATTGCAACCACAGTTGCTCCAATAGCATTGTTGTGTGGTATGGTGATGGCTTTAGTAATAAGCGGAAACAGTGATAACAAGGAAGACCACAAGAAGGTTGACAGTGAAATATCTGCCAGTGACAAGAATGAAGAAAATTACGTAGGAGAGCTTGAAAGTATAACAGGTGATAATCTTATGGCTGAGAATGATGATGAAAAAGCCACTACAGAGGAGCCTACTACAGAAGAGCCTACAACGGAAGAACCTACTACAGAGGAACCTAAACCGGATATGTTCGTTGCTAATGTTAAGGAGTTTATGAACGTAAGAGCAGAGCCAAACTCTGATTCGGAATTGGTAGGAAAATTATATGTTGGCTCAGGCGGTCTTGTTCTTGAAAGAGGAGAAGAGTGGTCGCTTATAACATCCGGCAACGTTACCGGATATGTATGGAACAAACTTGTTCTTTTTGATGAAGCAGCCGATGAGAAGGCATGGGAAGTTGCAGATGTATATGCGTATGCAACAGTAAATATACTCAGATTGAGAAAGGGACCAAGTACCAAGAAAGATGTACTTTGTGTTCTTAACGAACATGCCAAAGTATCTGTTATAGATATGGATAACGGAGACGGATGGGCTAAGGTTAAGTATGGAAAGTATACAGGATATATTTACAACAAATACTTAGATTTCTACTATATACTTGACAATGCTATGACTCTTGAAGAAGAAGCGGCATGGAAAGCCGAAGAAGAAGCCAAGAGACTTGCGGCAGAGGAAGCGGCAAGAAAGAAAAAAGAAGCTGAAGAAAAAGCTATTAAAGAAGCAATTGAAAACAGTAAGTTTGTAGAAGTAATTCAGACTTCACCATATAAGGTAACTGAGGAAGAAGCATATCTTCTCGCGTGTCTTGTACATGCGGAAGCCCGTGGAGAGCCGTACGAAGGTAAGTTGGCAGTTGCCAATGTAGTTCTTAACAGACTAAATGGCGGTGCTTACGGTGACACAATCAAAGATGTTATATATGCACCGTATCAGTTTTCAGTAGTTAACAGCGGTACACTTAGCTGGGCAATCAGAACAGGCCCGAATGCAGACTGTATAAAGGCTGCTAAGGAAGCTTTATCAGGTGTAAACAATGTTCCGCGTTATGCTAACTTCTGTACACTTTATATAGCAAAGTTTAAGAAATATGCTGAGTATACCATTATCGGTAACCAGGTATTCTATAGAAGAAAATAGTATAATAAAAGATTACAAAGAGAGTGATGGAAAAAACATTGCTCTCTAAATTTTTTATTATGAAATACATACTAGAAACTTATAAAATTTCTTGAAAAAAAACCAAAACTAAGGTATTATTTATAGCATATTGTATATGTACATAATAATTTTTATATATAGATTGGAGAATAGGTATGAATTTACATGGAAGAAGTTTTTTAACATTAAAAGATTTTACTAAGGAAGAGATAGGATATTTCCTTGATCTTGCTGCAGAACTTAAGGCTAAGAAAAAGGCAGGTATAATGGGTACGAGCCTCAAAGGAAAGAATATAGCACTTATTTTTGAAAAACCGTCTACAAGAACAAGATGTTCATTTACTATAGGTTGTATAGATGAGGGTGCTCATCCGGAATATTTAAGTAGAGATGATATTCAGCTCGGACACAAGGAAAGTATCGAAGATACAGCAAGAGTATTGGGTAGAATGTTTGACGGTATTGAGTTCAGAGGCTTTGAACATGAAAAGGTTGAAAAGCTTGCTCAGTATAGCGGTGTTCCTGTATGGAACGGACTTACAGATTCTTATCACCCTACACAGATACTTGCAGACCTTCTTACTGTAAAAGAACAGTTTGGACATCTTGAAGGAATTAAGTTTGTGTACATAGGCGACGGAAGAAACAATATGGCAAACAGCCTTATGATTGGTTGCAGTAAAATGGGACTTGATTTTGTTATTATTGCACCAAAGGTACTCTGGCCTTCAAATGAATTGGTTGAAACATGTAATGTATTTGCAAAGGAATCAGGCTGCACAATAGAAGTAACAGAAGATGTTGAAGCAGTTAAGGATGCAGATGTAATCTATACAGACGTTTGGTGTTCAATGGGTGAAGAAAATAAAGCGTCAGAAAGAGTAGCGTTACTCAGACCATATCAGGTTAATAAAGAACTTATGAGTAAGACAGGTAAGGCTTCAACAATCTTTATGCATTGTCTCCCGGCAGTAAAGGGTAATGAAGTGACAGAAGATATATTTGAAGCTAACAGTAAAGTTATCTTTGATGAAGCAGAAAACCGTATGCATACAATAAAAGCAGTTATGGTAGCAACATTAGGTAAAAATTAAGGAACAGGTGAAGATATGAGAAGAAGCCGCAGAAGTGTAAGACAGCTTGGTCAGTCCATAGATATAATGAATATAATTTTGGCTGTAGTTATGATTGCTCTTGTAGTTGTGCTTATAGCCACAAGCGCAGAAAACAAAATATTATTTTCGGTTATTTTTGGAATTGAAGCACTTATAAATCTTCTTTCCGGAATTAAACAGGCGGCAAGCAGTGAAACCTTAAGAGCAATACTTTTGTTTACGGCGTCAGTGATAATGGTGCTTGTTACCATATTCACAACAATGGTTATTTTATAAAATATCTGTATTAGTGGAGAAGATATGAACGAAGATTTGGTATTGTGCGGTGCAAACGCATATGAACAGAAATATTATTTTAATGAGCGTTTTTCCGTGCTTCCGGACAGTATAAAGGATGAACTTAAGATTATGTGCGTTCTTTTTACGGAAGACATTGGCGGAATAATTACCCTCGAGTATGACGAAGAAGGTAATCTTGAATTTAAGGTAGTGTGTGATGAAGAGGACATTCTGTTTGATGAAATAGGATGCGGACTTAAGATAAAACAGTACCAGAGAGAAAAACAGGAACTTTTGTCAGCGCTTGAGCTCTTTTACCGTACGGTTATTCTCGGTAAAGAAGAATAGTATATGTCGGCATAAGTTATATTTTGAAACGGGATAAGAAGATGTCATTAAAAATAAATCATAACAATTTAAATATCGATTGTGCATTGGCATTAGGCCCTATGGCAGGTGTAACAGACCTGCCTTTTAGACTTTTATGCAAGGAAATGGGCTGTGGTCTTATGTATACGGAAATGGTCAGCGCAAAAGCAATTCTTTATAACAATAAGAACACAAAAGAACTTCTTACCGTGGCTGAAGAAGAAAAGCCGGTAGGAGTACAGCTTTTTGGCTCCGATGCAGATATCATGGCAGAAATTGCGGCAAGGCTCGAAGACGGTCCCTACGATTTTATAGATATAAATATGGGATGCCCGGTGCCTAAGATTGTAAATAACGGTGAGGGCTCAGCACTTATGAAGGACCCGGCTCTTGTAGAAAAGATAGTTGCAACTATGACATCTAAGGTGAAAAAGCCTGTAACGGTAAAAATAAGAAAAGGTTTCCATAAGGACGAACCTAATGCTGTAGAGATAGCGAAGGCAGCAGAAACCGGCGGTTGCAGTATGATAGCCGTTCATGGAAGAACAAGGGAAGATTATTATTCCGGTGTTGCAGACTGGGAAATCATAAAAGACGTTAAAAATTCCGTAAAAGTGCCTGTTATAGGCAATGGAGACATAAAGAGCGGTCCTGATGCAAAAAGGATGATAGAAGAAACAGGATGCGACGGAATTATGATAGGAAGGGCTGCCAGAGGCAATCCGTGGGTGTTCAGAGAAGTGCGACATTACCTTGAAACAGGGGAAGAACTTGCAAGACCTGACATGGAAGAAGTTAAAGATATGATTATGAGACATGCAGCAGAAATCATAAAGTATAAAGGAGAGTATACGGGAATAAGGGAAATGCGTAAGCACGTTGCCTGGTACATCGGCGGAGTAAAAAATGCAGCTGCCTTACGTAACAGCGTTAATTACGTGGAAAGTTATGAAGAACTGTGTGAGTTAATCAAGGGATTGTGATAAAAGTTATAAATTAAGAAAAACTGATTCAGATAGGAGAATTAAAGGTGTACGATAACGAAAGTTCAAAAGGATATAATTTGATAAAATGGGGAATATTACTTAGCGCATTGCATATAAATGTTAGCATATGGATATTCGGTGTGCAGATAATTCCTTCGTTTATAGGATTAATAATGATAGCTGTTGCCATAGGAAGTATGTATAAAGCAGGTGGTGCAAGGTATTTTAAAAACCTTAAATCTTCATCAGTGAAGCTTGTTATAGTATCGGTTATACAATTCGTAGTGGGATTGTTGTTCGGATATGAAAATGTTTCGGGATTTATGAACTTGCTTTCACCGGCCATGTTATTACTTACATTTTTGTATGAGACAATGGTTTTTGCGGATTTACTTAATATGACCGTACGACTGTATAAAGACAATCATGAGATAAAGAAAGCCGACAAGTTAAGAAAGGATAGAATGCTTTATATAAAGCTAAGCCTTGTACTTGCAGTGATTTACGGACTTTCAATGATTCCGGCACTGTCTATTTGGCTTAATTATTCATGTATGATTCTTACACTTCTTATGAAACTGTGGTTGTCCCTGATGCTTCAGAATACATCAAAGACAAATCTTATATTTAAAGAAGACGAAGTTATTAAAGAAGAAGCATTTAATATGGAAAATGTTGAGAAATAAAGGTTTTGCAGTGTTGACAATGCAAAATTAATATTATATAATACCTTGAATGTTAGAAAATAAGTGTAGCAAAGGAGTAATTTGAAATGGCAGAGAAGAAAAATATTCTTACTTATTCAGGACTTAAGAAGCTTGAGGACGAGTTACAGGATCTCAAAGTAGTTAAAAGAAAAGAAGTAGCTGATAAGATTAAAGAAGCAAGAGAACAGGGTGACTTGTCAGAAAACGCAGAATATGACGCTGCAAAAGACGAGCAGAGAGATATTGAAGCAAGAATTGAAGAAATCGAAAAGATTCTTAAGAATGCTGAAGTAGTAGATGAAGATGAGGTTGACCTTAAGAAAGTAAGTGTTGGCTGTAAAGTAACATTGAAAGAAAAAGGTGCAAAGAAAGGCTTTGATATAAGAATCGTAGGTTCTACGGAAGCAAGCAGTCTTCAGGGCAAAATTTCAAATGAATCACCTATGGGTATGGCGCTTATGGGTAAGAAAGTCGGCGATACAGTAAATGTAGAGGCTCCTGTTGGTACAATTGTATATAAAATCGCTGATATTCAAAGAGTAAGCGAATAATTTGTAAATTATAGATAGGATGTGAATTTAATGGCAGAAGAAAATGTACAGGATCTCGGTGCCCTTTTACAGGTAAGAAGAGACAAGCTTGCAGACTTACAGTCAAGAGGCAAGGATCCATTCCAGATTACAAAGTATGATGTGACACATCATAGCATGGAAGTTAAGAATAATTTTGAAGAGCTTGAAGGAAAGGAAGTAAGCCTTGCAGGACGTATTATGTCAAAGAGAGTTATGGGTAAGGCTTCATTTTGCAATATCCAGGACCTTCAGGGCAATATCCAGTCATACGTTGCAAGAGACAGTATAGGAGAAGAATCATATGCTGACTTTAAGAAGTATGATATAGGTGATATTGTAGGTATCAAAGGTGAAGTATTTAAGACAAAGACAGGAGAAATCTCAATACATGCAGCGGAAGTAACACTTCTCTCAAAGAGTCTTCAGATTCTCCCTGAAAAGTTCCATGGTCTTACAAATACAGATATCAGATACAGACAGAGATATGTAGACCTTATTATGAATGCAGAAGTAAAGGATACATTTATCAAGCGTTCAAAGATTATATCAGCTATACGTAAATATCTTGACGGACAGGGATTTATGGAAGTAGAAACCCCTATGCTTGTAGCTAATGCAGGTGGTGCTGCTGCCCGTCCTTTTGAGACACATTTCAATGCTCTTGATGAAGATATGAAATTACGTATTTCGCTTGAATTATACTTAAAGAGACTTATCGTAGGCGGACTTGAAAGAGTATATGAAATAGGACGAGTATTCCGTAACGAAGGTCTTGATACAAGACATAATCCTGAATTTACACTTATGGAATTATATCAGGCATACACAGATTATCACGGTATGATGGACCTTACGGAAAATATGTATCGTACAGTTGCACAGGAAGTTCTCGGAACTACACAGATAACATACAACGGTATCGAGATGGATCTTGGTAAGCCGTTTGAAAGAATTACAATGGTAGACGCCGTAAAGAAATATGCAGGCGTTGATTGGAATGAAATCAAGACGCTTGAAGAAGCAAGAGCAGTTGCAAAAGAACATCACGTAGAGTACGAAGAACGTCATATGAAGGGCGATATTCTCAATCTCTTCTTCGAAGAATTTGTAGAAGAACACCTTATTCAGCCTACATTTGTAATGGATCATCCTATTGAGATTTCTCCACTTACAAAGAAGAAACCTGAAAATCCCGAATATGTGGAACGTTTCGAATTCTTTATGAATGGATGGGAAATGGCAAATGCTTATTCAGAACTTAACGACCCAATCGATCAGAGAGAAAGATTTAAAGCTCAGGAAGCTGCACTTGCAGCCGGCGACGAAGAAGCTAACACAACAGATGAAGACTTCCTTAACGCCCTTGAAATCGGTATGGCACCAACAGGTGGTATCGGCTTTGGTATCGACAGAATGGTAATGCTTTTAACTGACTCAGCTGCCATCAGAGATGTACTTTTGTTCCCAACGATGCGTCAACAGTAAGGGCAAAAATCCCGTATTTATGCGGGTTTGAGGGCTTTCAAAAACCTCTAGGTACACCATTTAGTGCACCATTTTCGAAAGTTGAAGTAAAGAAATATAAG
>SVEL01000011.1 GCA_015057425.1 Lachnospiraceae bacterium | reverse complement strand
TATTTTTAGTTGTGTTATTAATATAGTATTCATAGATAAAATCCTCCATGAATAAGGATAACACACAACTATGGATTGTACATTTTTATATTCCACTAAATGTACATTTTTATTGTATCATTTACATACTTTATCAGTCAACGTACATACATGATGAAATGTATACATAAAAATGCATAAAGGAGATGAAAAATCATCTCCTTAAGATTAATGTTGGCACTTAAATTTAAAAGAGTAAAGACTATTTATACATTGATATAAGTTGTTGTAATGTAATATCAATTCCTTCGCTTTTTAAAGCGTCTTTTCTCTGCTCATACAATTCCGCGACTATTAACTCTACACCTTGTCCATAGTGAATTTGATTATGGCAATTACTACATAAAGAAACAATATTTGTTTCTGTATCCAATGTAACATTGAACAAATCTTGAAAAGCCATAGGGACCAAGTGATGTGACTCTGTATAATTAACATTCACGGATTTTCTTAAAAAGGTTTCATGTTTTGCATTATATTCGCACAAGTAATTGGCACGATGAAGAGCGTTTATAGAACGTTGCTTATCCCTTTTATATCTTTTTCCATACTTTGTTTCTATGAGTTCCGGTTTTTCTCTTGGAATACCGACAAATTCATCGAAATCAGACTTAGTAATGATGTCATTTGAGCTTATTTCAAATTGTTCTTCATTGTCTGCTTCAAAATCAATAGTTAAAGCTTTTTTATCTTTCTTGATGTTATCTATTTCCTTAGTGCTTAAACGCAATTCCGGAAATGCCTCTTCCAAGGCTTCAACCAACTCAGGTTTAACTTGCCATTCAAAATGATTATCCTCTCTATAATGTCCTCTAAATAAAACACTCCAATATCTTTGTGTTCCATTCTCTCTATAATTGGGAAGGAATTTAAAAAAGTTTGAGATTCTTTTCCCAGCATTACCCATAGCTTGGTTATACGCTAACACTGGAATCCCTGTTTTCTCGCTCATTTCCGAACAAGCAGCTGCGTGTTGATGGGCATTATAAAAATCTTTAATAATAGCTATATCGTTTGGTTTTAAAAGACTATCATCCTTTAAAATATTAAGCCATAAATCTTTTGATATAAAATGATTTTTAGCTTGATTAACCATCCACACAAACGAATGTGCATCTAGAAAATTGATTTTGATTCCAAAATAATTTTGAAACTCCTCCTTTATTTGTGTGATTAAGTTTAAATATTTAGAATAGTTTTCCCAAGAACAGTTGTATTGCAATTTAATATCTATGTCAAACAGTTTAAACGCATCTTCAAAATGCTTAGGGGATATCGGAAGATATCTATCTTTATCTTTGATAAAAAACAAATATGCAATTAGGTCATACCTTCCACCGAATATATCAACTGCTTTTTTAAACGATTTATCATCTTCATGAGTCAAATATAAATTATAAAGCAACGTTTCAGTTTCTATGACATTTTCTGCAATTTGTGCTTCTGTTTTGCTATCTGAACGATAAAAAACCAGGTTTTTATTTTTCTTATATGCAGTTTTAAAACACTCGGTAATATAACCTTTTCCAATATGTTCTTCTTTCCATGAATCAAGTTTCAAGCTGTTATGTGCTTCTTCATAAACTTCGTATTTGTATCCTTCCTCTTTTTTTAGAAAATAGTTATTTTCAAAACCATTAAAATGACTACCACTATATGTTTCGACATATGATTTAAAATAGCAGAAAGCTTGTTCAAGCTTAGACTTATCAAAATTACTCATAGTAAATCACCTCATAAAACACGAAAAATATTATATAAAATAATACCATATCTCAACTGTATTTTCAACGTAGAGTAGAAAAACTTCGATTACTGCAAAAGCAAGTTCCTCTAAATACACCTACAACTATACCTCTTATTTTTTCGTATTTATACTCTCATCCATTCTCTATTCTATCTCAACCTTCCCAAACCACTTTGGGACTCTGCTTGATTTTCTTACTAATTTTCCATTTTTTAATATCGCAAATCTCCTAAAGGTTTGCGTATTATCATAAAATGCCACCAAATTACATTCTTTTAATATCAAATTTAACTTTTCAAATGTTTCTATATATCTTTTTTCAATGTCTTTTTCCGGGATGCCATGACCGCCTTGACTTACTCTATGTCTTACTCGCTTTTTTGCTATTTCAACCGTTTCTACCCCTACATAATGCAATTCAATAAAATATCCTAATTCTTTTGCTTTTTTTATATTATTTATAATCGTCCTGCCACAAAGAGTTGTCTCTTGGTTAAATGTAATACCTTCATTCATATATTCTGAAATTTTAGTAACTGCAATTTTTCCTGCTTTAAATAAGTCTTTAGTATTTTTCCAATCACCAAATTCTCGTACTATTTCATCTGTATTTACTCTTTGCATATCTTTCAAGCTTTCGTTCAACTGATATAATGTTGACTTTCCAGCACCATTTACCCCTGCTATAATTACGTATTTTTTCATTAAAACAAATTCCTCTCAACTACTTCTTTTTGCTTTTTCTGAAGAAGAAAATCTCCTACTATTTCATAAAATTCTTTTTCGTCTTCCGTTTCAGCCTCTAACACTAATTGTAATGTATCTTCCGGCTGAAGTTTAACTATATCTTTATATATACTATTATATTTTTTTACATCACACATATAAAATACCTCTGTCATTATATTAAATTCCCCTTACACCTATAAAGGCGTAAGGGGGATTTTTATAAGTTAATATTCTTTATCAACCGTTAATTACTTATTAGCGATAGCTGCCTGAGCTGCTGCAAGTCTAGCGATTGGTACACGGAATGGTGAACATGATACATAATCAAGACCAATCTTATGGCAGAATTCAACTGATGAAGGATCTCCACCGTGTTCGCCACAGATACCTACGTGTAACTTGTTGTTTACCGGCTTACCAAGCTTGATAGCTGTTTCCATAAGCTTACCTACACCTGTCTGGTCAAGCTTAGCAAATGGATCGTTTTCGAAGATCTTTGTATCATAGTAAGCATCTAAGAACTTACCAGCATCATCTCTTGAGAAACCAAATGTCATCTGTGTTAAGTCGTTTGTACCGAAGCAGAAGAAGTCAGCCTCTGCAGCGATTTCATCAGCTGTAAGAGCAGCTCTTGGGATTTCGATCATTGTACCTACTTCGTAAGCAAGTGATACGCCTGCTGCAGCGATTTCAGCGTCTGCTGTTTCTACTACAACCTTCTTAACGAATTTTAATTCTTTGATTTCACATACAAGTGGAATCATGATTTCAGGCTTAACTGTCCAATCCGGATGAGCCTTCTGTACATTGATAGCAGCACGGATAACTGCCTTTGTCTGCATCTTAGCGATTTCTGGGTAAGTTACAGCAAGACGGCATCCTCTGTGACCCATCATTGGGTTAAATTCATGTAATGAATCAATGATTGCCTTGATTGTTTCAACTGATTTGCCCTGAGCCTCAGCAAGCTTCTTAATATCAGCTTCTTCTGTAGGAACGAATTCATGAAGAGGTGGGTCAAGGAATCTGATTGTAACCGGGTTACCTTCAAGAGCTTCATATAAAGCTTCGAAGTCTCCCTGCTGATATGGAAGGATCTTTTCAAGAGCAGCTTCTCTTTCTTCTACTGTATCTGAACAGATCATTTCTCTGAATGCAGCAATTCTGTCTTCTTCGAAGAACATATGCTCTGTACGGCAAAGACCGATACCTTCTGCACCAAGTTCACGAGCCTTACGAGCGTCAGCTGGTGTATCAGCATTTGTTCTAACTTTAAGTGTTCTATACTTATCAGCCCAAGCCATAATTCTTCCGAATTCGCCTGCGATTGTAGCATCAACTGTTGGGATAATACCATCATAGATGTTACCTGTTGTACCATCGATAGAGATTGGATCTCCTTCGTGGAATTCTTTTCCGGCTAATGTAAATCTCTTGTTTTCTTCATCCATCTTGATGTCGCCGCAACCTGATACACAGCATGTACCCATACCACGAGCAACAACGGCAGCGTGTGATGTCATACCACCACGAACTGTAAGGATACCCTGAGCAGCCTTCATACCTGTAATATCTTCAGGTGATGTTTCAAGACGAACAAGAACAACCTTTTCTCCTCTTTCTTTCCAAGCTACTGCATCATCTGCTGTAAATACAACCTTACCGCAAGCAGCACCAGGAGAAGCACCAAGACCTTTACCCATTGGTGTAGCAGCCTTAAGAGCCTTAGCGTCGAACTGTGGATGTAATAATGTATCTAAGTTACGTGGGTCGATCATTGCTACAGCTTCTTCTTCTGTTCTCATGCCTTCATCAACAAGGTCACAAGCGATCTTAAGAGCAGCCTGAGCAGTTCTCTTACCATTTCTTGTCTGAAGCATATAAAGCTTCTTATTCTCTACTGTAAATTCCATATCCTGCATATCTCTGTAGTGTGTTTCAAGAGTCTTGCAAACTTCTACGAACTGAGCATATGCTTCTGGGAACTTAGCTTCCATTTCAGCGATTGGCATAGGTGTTCTAACGCCGGCAACAACGTCTTCACCCTGTGCATTTACAAGGAATTCACCCATAAGTTTCTTTTCACCTGTAGCAGGGTCTCTTGTGAAAGCAACACCTGTACCACAGTCATCGCCCATGTTACCAAATGCCATTGACTGTACATTAACAGCTGTACCCCATGAATAAGGGATATCGTTGTCACGACGGTAAACGTTAGCACGTGGGTTGTCCCATGAACGGAATACGGCTTTAACAGCACCCATTAACTGTTCCTTTGGATCATCTGGGAAATCTGCGCCGATTTTTTCTTTATATTCAGCCTTGAACTGACCAGCAAGTTCTTTAAGATCTTCAGCTGTAAGTTCAACGTCAAATGTTACACCTTTTTCTTCTTTCATCTTATCGATAAGTTCTTCGAAGTATTTCTTACCTACTTCCATAACTACATCTGAATACATCTGAATGAATCTTCTGTAGCAGTCCCAAGCCCAACGAGGGTTGCCTGACTTTTCAGCAATAACGTTAACAACTGTTTCGTTAAGACCAAGGTTAAGAATTGTATCCATCATACCTGGCATAGATGCTCTTGCACCTGAACGTACTGATACAAGAAGTGGATTTTCTGAATCACCGAATTTCTTTCCTGTGATTTCTTCCATCTTTACGATGTACTCATTAATCTGAGCCTGGATTTCATCATTGATTTCTCTTCCATCCTCATAGTACTGAGTACATGCTTCTGTTGTAATAGTGAAGCCCTGTGGTACAGGAAGTCCCAAGCTTGTCATTTCAGCTAAGTTAGCACCCTTTCCACCGAGGATTTCACGCATGTTTGCATTACCTTCTGAGAAAAGGTATACCCATTTGTTTGCCATTAATGTTTCCTCCTAAAATAGAAATAGTATTTTACAAATAGCTGTATCCTAAAAGTTTACAACTATCCAAAACATAAATAAATCTCGCACTGCTCATAATTTTACAGTATGAGACAAATACTATTATAACATAGAAAAGCTAATAGTCAAATGTTTTTTTACTGGTATTTCCATATATTCCTGTGCCTATATTCGTTAAATAAATACGAATATATGTATTCAATTATAACGATTTATTTTACTATAATTAACGTAACTTTAAAGGTTTTTTACATTTTTATGAAAGGAGGATTATTATGGATATCTTAGAACGTATAACTGAGCTTAGAGAAGAACGTCACTGGACTGAATATCAATTGGCTGAACGTTCCGGTATGACACAGTCAACTATTTCTTCCTGGTACAGAAAAGATATCTCACCGTCAATTCCTTCTATCATCAAGATTTGTGAAGCTTTTGGTATTACAGTATCCCAATTCTTTGCCTATACAGATGAAAATGTCGTAACCTTAACAGAAGAACAGTTAAAGCTAATCAAATTTGCCGCAAAGCTTAATCCTGAACAATATGATTGCTTATTAAAATTTCTTGAAACACTTTAATATTTTACAAATAAAAAGGTTCCAAACCGTTGAATTTTTTCTCCGGTTCGGAACCTTATTTTTTTGCTTTAATCGCCATTTAAATTAAAATTCAAATTTTGCATCAAAGTAAGCTTTAAGATCTTCTATCTTAACTCTTTCCTGTTCCATCGTATCTCTGTCACGAACTGTTACACAGCCGTCTTCTTCTGACTCGAAGTCATATGTGATACAGAATGGTGTACCGATTTCATCCTGTCTTCTGTATCTCTTACCGATATTTCCTCTGTCATCAAATTCACAGTTATATCTCTTTGATAATTCAGCATAAATCTTTTCTGCGCCTTCATTTAACTTCTTTGACAATGGGAGAATACCAATTTTAACCGGTGCAAGTGCAGGATGGAAATGAAGTACTGTACGTACATCTCCACCTTCCAACTCTTCTTCGTCATATGCTGCACACAGGAATGCAAGTGTTACACGGTCTGCACCAAGTGATGGTTCTACTACGTATGGAACATATTTTTCTTTTGTTTCATCATCGAAGTAATCCATTGGTTCGCCTGATACATTCTGATGCTGTGTAAGGTCATAGTCTGTTCTGTCAGCTATACCCCAAAGCTCGCCCCAGCCAAATGGGAATAAGAATTCGATATCTGTAGTGCCCTTACTGTAGAAGCAAAGTTCTTCAGGCGAATGGTCTCTTGCACGCATTTCTTCGTCCTTGATACCAAGCGACTTAAGCCAATTGATACAGAATTCTCTCCAATAGTGGAACCATTCAAGGTCTGTTCCCGGCTTACAGAAGAACTCAAGTTCCATCTGTTCAAATTCTCTTGTTCTGAAAGTGAAGTTACCAGGTGTAATTTCATTTCTGAATGACTTACCAATCTGACCGATACCAAATGGTACTTTCTTTCTTGATGTTCTCTGAACATTCTTAAAGTTTACGAAAATACCCTGTGCTGTTTCAGGTCTTAAGTATACTGTATTTTTTGCATCTTCAGTTACACCCTGGAATGTCTTGAACATAAGGTTGAACTGACGAATTTCAGTGAAGTTATGCTTACCGCATGTAGGACATGCAATATTCTTTTCTTCAATATATTTTTCCATATCTTCATGGCTCCATGCATCTACTGAGCCTTCTATGGTAATGCCGTTTTCATCATTGTAATCTTCGATTAACTTGTCAGCTCTAAATCTTTCATGACATTCTTTACAGTCCATAAGCGGGTCTGCAAATCCGCCAAGATGACCTGACGCTACCCATGTCTGTGGGTTCATAAGTATGGCACAGTCTACACCTACGTTGTAAGGATTTTCCTGTACGAACTTCTGCCACCATGCTTTCTTTACGTTATTCTTAAGTTCTACACCTAAGTTACCGTAATCCCATGTGTTTGCAAGACCACCATATATCTCTGAACCAGGATATACAAAGCCTCTGCTCTTTGCTAATGCAACGATTTTTTCCATTGTCTTTTCCATAACTTAACCTCTTTCTACCGCCGGAGTGCGGCATGTGATTTTGGCGTTTTTTACGCTTACCATAGTATAATAAGAAAAAACCACTTTTTCAAGTGGTTTTTTCTTATTTATGCCATCAATTTCCATAAAAGCAGAAAGTAATACATGATAAATTATCAAAGCAACCACTTCAGCCGGTGGTTTTAGCGGTAGGCGAAATCCACTGCTTACGAAGACTTGAATCTTGTTTAATAAAGAATCTCGCTTGCGAGATTCTCTGCGCCCGAGCGGCTTAGAATTTCGACTACAAGATTCGTTGTCGTAGTTGGCAGTTAGTTTGCCGGACGCGTTACCGGCGGTTGCGTGATAATTTATCATGTACTACTTTCTGCTTTTATGGAAATTGCACCTCTCAAATCATCTCCAGCACTTCAAGTGACTTAATCTCTTTATTTACGTAAATCCTCATCATCTTATCCATTATATCGGCAAATTCACTAAGGACTTCTTCTGAGACCTTAAAGCTGTAAAGCTTCTCTATCGGTGCCGAAATTATGTACTGCATAGTATAAAATGTAGAAGTATTATATCTTACATACATATTGTCATGAATACATTTACTGCACAAAGCTCCCGGTTTCATCATATCCATCGTAATGAGATTTTCACTGCTGCCACATTTGTAACATTTAAATACGTCCGGATATTCTCCGTTTATGGCAAGGAGTTTCAGTTCAAATATTCTTCTGATTAGTGAAAACGGTATATTATCTTTTTCACTTTCTCTTGTCTCTATGGACTTTGTCAATGCTTTCAATGACCCGTACAAAAGTCTCAATACATCTCTGCCCTCAATATTTTCATATGTAAATATTCCTGACAGTTCGAGAAGGTAAAAGCCGTAGTACATACACTCCAAATCTTTGGAAATATCGTCAAAATACTCTGTTATATCAACATTTACAAGGTTATATGCCTCCTTGCCCGGATACACATGAAACCGGCCAAATGAAAATGGCTGTGTTGCAGCAACAAATCTGTTGTTTTGTCGTCTTGCCCCTTTTGCAAATACGGTTATCTTACCTTTTTCTTTTGTAACTAAAACTAATCTTTTGTCATATTCACCAACAGGCATGGCTGAAATAACCATACCTGTTACGGTAATCTGTTCAACCATGCCTGTCACCTCCTGTTTATACCTTTATATCACCTGATAATTACCGACACCTGTTCCGGCCGAATCGCATTTTGCATCTTCAGCCATATGACTGTCTGCAGGTACTCCTTTGCCCGTAACACTTTTCTGCAAATCTTCTCTTGCGACACTCCTAAATCTTATGTAGTCCTCTACTTTTCCTGTCGAAGTAAAAATGTTCCACGCTGTCATTTCGTCCATCATAATTACCATTCCTTTTTTACACTTCGGAATGCCTCCCCTCTTCTTATACCATTATGATTTCCTAATGTTTGCTTACGATACCTTGAAAAACCTTCCAATTATTTTTAAAGCCGTTGACCTCTGTAAATATTTTATTTTTCCGTATAACCAAAATTCTTAAGTTGGACATCGCTGTCGCGCCATTCTTTGCGAACCTTTACCCATACTTTAAGGTTTACCTTTGCCTCTACTAATCTTTCGATTTCGTATCTCGCTGCACTGCCTATTTTCTTAAGCATTGCCCCCTGCTTACCTATTATAATTCCTTTGTGTGAATCTCTTTCACATACTATAGTTGCCTCTATATCCCACAATCCTCCGCTTTCACGTTCACGCATAATGTCGATATATACGGCAATTCCGTGTGGTATCTCTTCGTCTAAGCATTTAAGTGCCTTTTCCCTTATCATCTCGGCTGCTATCTGCTTAAGCGGCTGGTCTGTAACCGTATCTTCATCATAAAACATTGGTCCGTATGGAAGATACTTAAATATCTGCTCTATGAGAGTATCTGTATTTTCACCTTTTATGGCAGATACAGGAACTATTTCAGCAAAGTCCAAAATCTTTCTGTAGCTGTCAATAAATGCAATAAGTTCTTCTCTCTTCACCTTATCAATCTTGTTCATTACAAGAATTACCGGAACATTTGCCTTTTGAAGTTGGTCAGCAATATGTTTTTCACCGGCACCGATGTAAGATGATGCTTCCACCAGCCATAATACTACATCTACATCTTTTAAAGTATTTTCCGCAACATTTACCATATATTCTCCAAGCTTGTTTTTCGCCTTGTGAATACCCGGTGTATCCAAAAATACAATCTGTCCCTTATCGCAGGTATATACTGTCTGTATTCTGTTTCTTGTAGTCTGTGGCTTATGAGATGTTATGGCTATCTTCTGGCCTATTATCTCATTCATAAGTGTTGACTTACCTACATTAGGTCTTCCGATAAGCGCTGCAAAACCTGACTTTGTCTGAATATTAGTATCCATTCATTATTCCTTCCTTACGTGTATTCTGCTAAGGCCCGATTACTTTAAGCCTGTAACAATGTCAAATACGTCTTTTTCTTCCTCTATTTTCTTTTCGTTACCCATTACACAGAGATAATTCATATCAAGTACGGCCTTTATCGGAGCTGCAAGCGCTCTGATATCTTCAGCTGTTGCACCAAGAATCTCTGCTCTCTGTTTCTTTCTCATATCTTCTGACTGATTCTTAAGATATGCCGTAAATGCCTTTTCACCTTTCGCTCTTGCAGTAAGCGGAGTATCCAGATTGCTTATTGTTCCTATTATAAGCTTATCCATATCTCTCTTTGTTGCATCAAAATTCTCAAGGAACTGAACTGTTTCGTCATATACTTTAATAGTATTTTTAAGTTTTGGGTCTCTGTAAGATGAAAATGTAACATCACCTGTACTTACCACCGAAAGACCACAGCCGTATGCACCACCATCAACTCTGACTTTTTTCCAGAGATAATCATAACTCATAAGATTTGAAAGCACATTCATGGCACCTGTAAATTCATATCCTGCATTTTTAAAGTTACCTGTCTTAACAACATACTGCACCTGTGAAGATGTCTTGATGCCTTCGTTCTTTTTCTTAATATCAAGATTTCTCTTGTAAACCGGCTTAATGCCGGCAGGCACTTCCGCAAACATTACATCTGCTGCCTTTTCGAACAATCCGTATCCTTCTTCATCACATGTAACATTGACAATCATATTGCCTCTTGTTGCCATTTCTTTAAATATCTTAGCAAGTTTTCCTGTAACTTCTTCTTTGACATCATCAAAGTTATCATCTATTCTGCAGATAAATCTGTAGTAATCAAGACCTGCCACAATATCACTAACTGCTGATGCCTCAGAATAGTATGACTTTGCTCTCTGTGCTGCACCTGCACTTCCGCTTGAAAGTCTGTTTTCAAGTGATGATCTTACCTGTCCGATAATCTCTTTAAGTCTTGCATAATCATCAAACTTTGAGTGCATAATAAGTTCATTTACAATTTCTGCCACCTGTGGAACTTTTGCGTACAATGCTTTACTCTTGATTGATACAAATGTTTTGTACTTTCCTGCATTTACTTCATCTACATAGATGGCAAACATTACACCTACACCGCCGGTATTCTTATTAACGATTGTTTCAAGTTCTTCATAAGAATGTTTCTCAGTATCCATTCTCTTTACAACATCCGTAATAAGTCCAACGTATGGCAAATCTTCATCTGATACAAATTCTGTCTGCATATTTACATCAATATATGCGATTTTGTTAGTAGGGATGTCGTGGTATATAACCTTTGTCTCGCCTATATTTCTCTCGATATTCTCAAGCTTATCCGGCTCCTTATCGATATCTTCTATATCCAAAAGTGGGATTTTCTTCATATCTTCTTCTGTTTCTTCTGCTTCCTGATATGCCTTTAAAGCTTTAGTCTTATCTACTATCTTCTGAATCTCTTCTTCTGACAGATTTTTCTTAATCTTTTCAAGCTTATTCTGAAGAGCTGTATCCTTTGCCGCTGTAAGCCCTTTAACCGGCTTAGCGTAAACTCTTACCGTATGAACGTTGTTAAGAAGATACTTCTCCACAAGACTTTCAAACAATCCTGTATGAATTCCGTCTCTAAGCTTCTTGTATGCGCCACTGTAATCAAGAATGTCAAAAGGTCTGTCTTTATCATATAACCACACATCAAGCATATCGAGACCATACATAAGTCCCTTCGGATACATTCCGTAGTCAGCTTCTCTCTTATTAAACTCTGTGATTTCAATAGCAGCTTCAAGAGCTTCCTTGTCAAAACCGTTCTTTACTATATCTGTCAATGTTTCTTCTATAATAGAGTTAAATACATCTACCTTTGAAAGGTCAGCTTCTTTGGCCTTAATGGAGAAATTTGGCTGAAGAAGGTACATTCCGCTGCCACCGTAGATATCTCTTGCCACTCCTGCTTCAAGAAGCTTCTTCTTCAAAATAGCGCTCTGTGAATTTAAAAGCACATAATCAATTATGTCAAATGCATAATATTCTTCTACATTTAATATACTTCCAAGAAGTGTGGAATATGTGAGAAAACCTTTATTTTCTTCATCTTCATCCTCAGCTATAGGATACTCCATCCATTTTTCTACAGGTGCTTCAAGAGGTTCCTGCCATCTGATTTCCGAGTCAATTTCCATAGCATCATACTTGCTAAGGTACTCTTTATCTATCCATGTAAGTCTTTCTTCTATATCTATATTTCCATAGAAGTAAATGTAACTGTTTGAAGGATGATAATACTTCTTATGAAATGCTATAAAATCTTCATAAGTAAGTTCCGGAATAAAGTCAGGGTCACCACCTGATTCATATCCGTATGTTGTATCAGGATAAAGATTTCTCTCGATTTCACTTGATACTACACTGTCCGGATCAGAAAATGCACCCTTCATCTCATTATAAACTACACCGTTTATAGTAAGCGGTGCATCTTTACCTGTCATTTCATATGTCCAGCCTTCCTGAAGGAAGATTTCCTCATGTTCATAAATATTAGGATTAAATACTGAATCCATATATACATCACATAAATTTGCAAAATCCTTGTCGTTATAACTTGCAACCGGATAAGATGTCTTATCAGGATATGTCATAGCATTTAAAAATGTATTAAGAGAACCCTTTACAAGTTCTACAAACGGATCCTTTACAGGATACTTCTTAGAACCGCAAAGCACTGAATGTTCGAGAATATGTGGTACACCTGTGTTATTATAAATAGGTGTTCTGAATGTAATGTCAAATACTTTGTTAGTATCTTCATTGTGTACGACTGCCAGTGTAGCCCCTGATTTAATATGCTTATATAAGTAGCCGTCAGCCCCTATATCTTCAAGCCTTTCCTTTTTAATAAGTTCATAACCTTTAATCTGCATAATATATAGTTCCTCCATTCCGCACTATGGTGCGTATAATTTTCAATAATCACACTATGTGTATTCTACCATATTTTGTTTTTCATTTGTACTGTTTTTTAGTCTTTTTTAATTGAAAGATATGTTGCTTTTTGATATACTACTAATGGTTGTATATTTCGACTTTTTATTACATTACTTATAGATTTTATATTTAAGAAAGGGTTTTCAACAATGAGTAAAAGAAAATATAGAAACAAACGTGACTTTGGATTTGTAGATTATCTTATTAATTTTGCAATGATTGCGGGATTTATAGTTGCACTGATTGCATTACTTGTATTTTTACACCGTGACCGGTTCGATTGGCCAAAAAAGACAACCGACAGTACAACAGAGGTGCATGCTGAAAATCAGACGACTGAACCTACCACCGAGGAACCTACTACTCCCGGCGAAGAACCTGTTGTGGATCCTAACAGGGAAACAATTGCCATAGAAATTCCTGAAAATGCGTATTTTGCCACCCACGATGTAAATATCCGTTCAAAGGCAAGTACAAACAGTGATAAGTATGGATTACTCCACAAATACTACTACGTAGTTGTTGAAAGCATCTCTAACGGCTGGGCAAAAGTAGTCTACAAGGACAGTCCAAACGGATATGCATATATATCCGCTGATTATCTTAGAAACGACGAAGAATTTACCGCAGAAGCAATAGCATTTTTACAGGAACTTTCTGATGACGAACTGGTCTCATCAAATATTGTAGACCAGTCAAATGCTTTATATACTTACGAGCATATGGTCGAAGATTTAAATGAGCTTCAAACCAAGTATCCTGACAAGCTTTCCGTATCAACCATCGGAACTACTATTGACGGCAGAGACATATACAAAGCTATTCTCGGCAATCCTGATGCCGAGAAAAAGATTCTTGTTCACGGTACAATGCATGCCAGAGAATATATGAATACAATGCTTATCATGAGTCAGATTGAATATTATTTGGACAACTATTATTATTGGTATGATAAGACAAAGGAACTTACTTATGCTGATATCTTTGATAATGTAGCTATTTATTATGTCCCTTGTGCTAATCCTGATGGTATGACTATAGCACAGTTTGGTGCCAAAGGACTTAAAACAGAATCTGTTAGGGAAGATTTTGAGAGAATTCTCGGTGGCGGAGACCATACATTATGGAAAGCAAACGCCAACGGCATTGATATAAATAAGCAGTTTCCGGTAGGATTTAGAAACAAACTTATGACCGGTTCACCGGGATATCAGAATTATCCGGGTAAGAAAGCCTTAAGCGAAAATGAAGCTATTGCCATATATGACTTAGCAAACTCTATGACCGGCCTCGTATGTTCTATAGCATATCACTCAAATGGTGAAGATATTTACTGGGATTCAGATGCAGATGATGAATTACATATTAAATGCAAAGAAATAGCAACAATGCTTGCAGAAATTACAGATTACAATATGGACCATACATTTGAATATACTAATGGTTATGATACAGACTGGTTTATCCAAGAACTTAAAATACCGGCATTTACAGTAGAAACCGGCGATACTCCTTGTCCGCTTCCGATTGCACAGTTCCACAACATATGGAAGGACAATAAAAAGCTTATAGCTATTCTTGCAGAATACTTTTTAAACTAATAATTATATTAACCATACTAAAAAGGACATCTTTATGATGTCCTTTTATGTTATAGTTTATTATATTTCATTATACTTACTATAATTACTTAAGCATTGCGTTTATTTCATCAATCTTTTCCTGATTAAGTTCATTACCGCGTTTTTCAAGCTGTTCATAATATGCATATGGATCAGCTGCTCCTGCTGCTACTGCTGTTTCAATTCCATAATATCCCGGAACAAATTCTTCGCCCCAGTAGAATTCTTCAAGCCATGTACCAAATCCAGGAATCTGTGGTGAACCAAGACATGTCCATCTTGCAGCTTTTACTTTTGCAAAGAAATCTTTAAAGTAATCGCCTCTTCCATATGGGTCACCTTTCCAGTTAGCATAAATATCTGTAAATGCTTCCCATACTTCATCATCAAGGCAGATTGGGAAGTTATCTGCTGTCTTAGCACCCATTACACTGTATGTTTCATCTGCAGTCATATCAGGATAATATTTTAACTTTGCTTTCCATCCTTCTGCACCCCATGCAAAGAACTTAAGCACTTCATATGCTTCACGTCCGTATTCAATCTGTGTTGAGTTGATGCCACCCATATCAAGAATGCCGATATATGTATAATCTTCTTTTGCTACTGTTTCAACATGTGGCATAATATATGGAACAAAGATGGCATTGTTATTTAACATAGGCTGTTCATCATTATCAAAGTATCTTACAAATCCATTCCAAGCTTCATTACGAACTGCAACAAGACCTATATCCTGTGGATAAGAACCTTCCCAGAGATTATTTCTTGTTTCTTCATCCTGTAATGCTATTACGCCTTCCTCAATCCAATCATAGTAAAGAGTAACACCATATGCCCAGTTTTCCATATCGAAGCATCCGCCTTCTGCATCTTCTGATTCGGTCCAACCAAATTCACCGATACAATTTCCATCTGCAGCAATCGGATACCATGTAATAGGAGATGTACCATCTGCGGCATTCATACCATAAAGGTTATATCCTCGGTCATCCTTCATACCCTGGAAACTTTCAACGAACTCTTCATATTCATCCCATGTCCAGTCTGTATCCGGCATCTCCTTATTAGCTGTATTTTCTACCATATATTTGTTAATAAGCGCTGTATGTGGGTAGAATTTAATAGGTGTTGCCCACTTACAGTCTGTACCGAAATAACCAATCTCAAAATCGTTAATTCCTTTTAAAATCTTTCCATCCTTTGCATCCGGATCAAGTTCCCAAAGACCTGTCATATCAAGGAGCATACCATTCTCAATAGCAAAGTCGATAGAACCAACTATACCAAATACGTCAGGTGCATCATTTGCAGCAAATAATGCCTTAAGATTTTCATTGAAAGTACTTGGCGTGTACTCAACAGCATTAATCGTAATATTCGGATATAACGCATTCCAATCTTCCATAATTAAATCAACTATAGCCTTATCTTCCCAGAAAGCATATGTAAGTGTAATAACATCTTCCGTCATAGGCTTAAGTTCAACTCTTGGTCCCTTTGAACCACTTGAACAAGCTGTAAAAACCGTAGACGCCATAGCTACAACAAGCATAAGACACAGCAGTTTCTTAATTCCTTTTTTCATTTCAATTTCCTCCTATATATGTTTTGCTCATAGCAAACCTCAATATTATAATAGCATATAATTTTTATATAGTCCATATGGAGTTTATTTTTTTTTAATATTTTTTATAATAAATTAACCGAACGAATCTGTACTGTCTTTTTTATAAGACGGTTCAGTCGTCCGGTTAATTTTTATATCGTATTTTATTTTAGATTTTATGCCAAAAGAACTGCCATAGCTTTCATATTTTCTTTTGACTTAAATGTAATCATTCTTCCGTCAAGTTTTACATCAAAATCGCTATCTGAATACTTTTCAGCTATGTTGCATGCGCAACCTTCAGGTAATTCCATGGTCATTTCATCAGGCATTTCTCCGTTAAATGTATGAACAAGTACAAATGCTTCTCCATTTTCACCTACTCGTACTACGCCCTGCCATCCCTGCGGATGTCTCTCACTTGTAATATGGCTGCCATATCTGTATGTAAATCCATCTTTAATGATAGGTGCAATTCTCTTGTAGAATGCAATACCATCATCAATTACCTTCCACTGTGCATCTGTAAGCTCTGTAACATCTCCTGACAGACACATTCTTCCAAGGAATGTATTGGCTACAGAATAAGCGATTCTCTTAAGCGAATCTTTCTTTCTTATAACTGCCCATATCTGACTCTGTCTCGGAAGTATCGCTCTATGAAGATTTGCTGCAATAATAGGTATTTCAGGACATTCATGTGCATCTGAGAAAGATGCCATTGAACATATACTCATCATAAGAGGTTCAAGTTTATGACCACCTGATGAACAATTTTCAAGTATAATACCCGGAACTTCACGTGCTACTTTTCTCACAAATTCAACAGAAGCATCCATATTCTTTCTTAAACCTTCGCCTAATGAATCTTCGTCATCACATCCGATACCAATAGTATCGTTGTAATCCATTTTCATATATTCAAAGCCATATTTCTTCAATGTTCCGATGACTTTTTCCGTAAGATATTCTTCCACCCAAGGGTCTGTCATATCCCAAAATCTTCTGCTGTATGTAGTAATCGGAACACCATCTCTTTTAAGCTGATGCTCTGTATTGTGGAATGACTTAGCTGCGCTTCCGATATTGTCTATTTCGAACCAGATACCTGCTTTCATTCCGTTATCATTTATCATCTTAACTGTCTTATCAAGACCATCAGGGAACAATGTAGATGATATATTATAATCACCCATACTGATGTCCCAAGGTATACCATCTTCTTTAAACCATCCACAGTCAATTACAAAATAATCAAATCCTTTATCCTTAATGGCATTTACAATGCCACTTATATTTTCATGTGAAGGACAACCCCATGTTGTACAATATTCATTGAAAATAATAGGAAGAGTCTGTTCTGATTCCGGAGCTTTGTTAACATACTTCTGTCCGGCCTGAGTAAGTCGCTGTGTAAGAACCTCTATGTCACCCTTGCAGGTTGTAACGATTGCCTTTGGTGTAACTATAGTTTCACCCGGTTTAAGAACCTTGGTCCAATGACCAAACTCTCTGTCTGCAAGACCTCCGGAAATATGAAGGCCATCATCCTGACGATATACTTCCATCTGCCATGATGCTTCATGTGCAAGCTGTGCTCCCCAAAGAATATTATTCTTCGTATCTTCTATGCCCACAAATGGGAAGAATTTTTTAACAGGCATTGAACCCAGCTGTCCAAAACGTTCTGATGAAACTGACCATGTCGACCATGATGGCTCAAGCTGTAAATCCTCTACCGTCTCTGTATGTAATCTTCCTTCGTGACTCCATTTACTTCTGAGTCTGTGCACAAGTAATGTGTCCGGTGCGTCACCTTCTACAAAAGGTGTTATGTTACCAAGTTCAAAGCTTGAAATCATTTCCATAGTTATAGGCTTGTCTGAATTATTGGTGTATTCATTGTGCATTTCAAAGCTTAAATCACCATCATAGTATGTAACTATATGCTTTGCACTATATCCCCTTGCATCTTCAAGATAAGTAATAACTTCCTTTTTATCCTCTGTTTCTATAACTTCCTGTCTCTTATAATCAAGTCTGTTAGCTGATTCGCTGTTTCTCATGGATGAGCCGTGTCCGTATGCATTTGGATACACATCTCCCACAAGTTTAACCTGTACAAGAGAATTAATCCTATAAAATTTTCTCTTATCCTCAATACCCAAATCCGCAGGAATAACTGAGAAACCTGCTGTTGCAAAATCCTTTTCCTGTTCATATCTAAGAATCATATCTCCGACTCTTATATCTGATATTTTTTCAATTGCCATAAAGTCTTTCCTTTCTACAAATTTTGTCGTTTAAAGCTAATTAAAGTATACCATACATTTATATGTATAAACAGTGTACTTTTCATTGATTTAATGTAATTTTTCAACACATGAAAAACCCCGTGGCCAAAGAGCCACGGGGAAGGGATAATAAAAAACTATTTAATTTAAAATTACTGTAACATTACTTCGATTTCACCAATCTTTTCTTCGAAGTATGCGTTACCAGCTTCCTGAAGTTCCTGATAATGAGCAGATGCATCTACACCACCCTGAAGAACTGCAGCTTCAATACCAGCATACTGGCCTGAACCTTCAAAGTCTTCTAAGAAGTAGAAGTCATTTAACCATGTTTCGAAACCTGGAATCTGTGGTGCACCAAGACATGTCCATCTAGCTGCTTTTACTCTGTCGAAGAAATCATCGAAGTATTCGCCTCTGCCGTATGGATCATCAGCGCCAGCCCAAAGTGCTCTGTAAGCTTCCCAAACTTCATCATCTAAGTTGATAGGGAAGTTTGAACCGTACTTAGCACCAGCTACACCGTAATCTACACCATCTTCAAGCATCTCTGGGTAGTATTTAAGTTTAGCTTTCCAACCTTCAGCACCCCATGTGAAGTACTTAAGAGCTTCATATGCTTCTACAGCATATTCGCCACAGCTTGAGTTGATACCACCGATATCCATTGTTGCGATGTATGTATAGTCTTCTTTAGCTACTGATTCAAGATGTGGCTGCATATATGGAACATATACAACACCGTTCTCTAACATCTTCTGTTCACCCTGATCATTATCAAAGTATCTAGCGAATGTATACCACCAGCAACATTCAACTGCTACGTGACCCTGATCCTGTGGATAGATATCAGCACTACCGTATGTTTCTGTTCTATAGTCTGCGTTACCCTGTTCATAGTAGATACCATCTTTAGCCCACTGTGCCTGAAGGTTCATACCTACTGCCCAGTTTTCCATATCGTAAGAACCACCGTCTTTTTCTGTCCAACCGAACTCACCGATACATTCACCGTCTGACATAATTGGGTACCATGTAACTGTTAAGCAACCGCCATCACCTGTTGTACCGAATACTTTGTATCCGTCAACTTTCTTACCGTCTGATACGTCTGTGATGAATTCTTCATAATCTTCCCATGTCCAATCTGGATCTGGCATTTCCATGTTAAGATCTTCAATAATAAGATTCTTGTTAATGAAAGCTGCTGCTGGGTAGAATTTAATAGGTGTTGCCCACTTGTAATCTGTTGAGAAGTAACCGATTCTGAAATCGTTGATACCTCTGATTACCTTCTTAGCATCATCATCGTTTTCCCAAAGTAATGTCATATCCAATAACATACCATTTTCAATTGCGAAGTCAGGTCCGCCGATGATACCGAAGATATCTGGTGCATCGTTAGCTGCGAATAATGCCTTTAATGATTCTGTAAATGTTCCTGTTGGGAATTCTACAGGATCAATTGTGATGTTAGGATATTTTGCAAGCCAATCCTGATAAATTTTCTCGAAGATGTCACCATCTTCCCAGAATGCATAACTGAGATTAATATCAACATCTGTGTAAATATCACGGATGTTAACTTTTTTCTTTCCATCGCCTGAACAAGCTGTGAAGCATGTAGCAGCGAGTGCAACAACGAGAAGTAATGCTAATAACTTCTTCATGTTCTTTGCCATAATAATGTCCTCCTTTTCTATTTTCCCTTTTTATTAAATTTATATGGAATCACTGTGCAAAGACTGCACAGTGATTATTCCCTTGTGTTGTGAATGATTATTCACCTGTAATACCTGCTCTATCCACACTTTCTACGAACTGCTTCTGGAGCACGAGATACATAATAAGTAATGGTGCTATTGATAATATTGTGGCTGCCATACTATATGCAACGTTGATAGATGGAACACCGCTTGAGCCGCCTGACTGCCCCTGTGCAGTCGCACCCTGTGTAACCGTTGTATTAAATACTGCATCAAATATCTGCAACTGGTTGATAACCGGTGTCCACGTTGTCCAATCTTTAAGTCCTTCCGGAAGGAAATTACTTAAGATAGAGTCACCTATAGTCTTACCTGACTTATAAAGATAAAGTCTTGTAAGATAATCTTCATTCCAATACCATACAAATGAGAACAGGAATACTACAACTAACGCACCCTTCGCAGAAGGAATTGCTATTCTGTAGAACTGTTTCATATGTCCTGCACCGTCAATCTGTGCAGCTTCATTAAGTACCTTTGGTATCTGCTTAAAGAATGACCAACAGATAAGTATGAAAAGCTGACTCTTGAATCCCTGTGCAAAAGCTGCCGGCATAATAAATGCGAAGATTGAACCTGTCAACTTAAGCTGTGAATAAACCCAGAAAATAGGAATATTCATAATCTGTGTAGGGATGATGAAGGATATGATAAGAATAAGCATCATAAGCTTCTTTCCCTTAAAGTCATATCTTGCAAGTCCGTATCCTACTAAAGCACATACAACAACCTGACAAATAGTCGGTACACCTGATATAAGTATACTATCTATTAATGCATTCCAATAATCAAGAACGCCAATCGTTGCGATGTAATTATCAAGACTGAGTTTTGTAGGAATCCAGTTAATTGAAGAATCCGCAAGGTCAGTAACACTCATAAAACTTGTAGCAAATATCTGTGCAATCGGATACACGAAGATAAATCCTACACATACAAGTATAACATAAACTACTATTTTTTTCAATAGCCCCATGTCATCTTTACTGCCCATAAGTATCTTCATAAACTTTTCCTTAGACCAAGGAGTTTTTGTCTTCTTAATCTTAGGAGCTTTTTCCTTCTTTTCCTTAGTTTTTGAAGGTTTCGGTGCAACAACTTCTTCTGCAACTGTTTCTTCTGCAACTGCTTCTTCTACAACTGCTTCTTCTGCAACATTGTTTTCTAATTCATTACTCATCACCGCGACCTCCTTCCACTAATTTTCCTTTAGCTCGTAACATAGCCTGCTTTTCAACATGCTTCTGGAACTTCTTTTCATTTCTGATAGATCTCTTATGCGATTTAGCAATCTGCTTACGTGTCTTCTTTTCAAGACGTTTTGTACGTTTAACCTGTCGTACATACGGATCCTGTTTTGGCATAAAGAGTAACACGATTACTCCTACCAAAGCCAAAACAATAAGTGTATACAACCAGGCTAATGCAGATGCTCTACCATAGTTAGAGTTATCTTCAATGTATTTTACCGTTATTCTATCGATAAACCAGTTATTACTCTGTGATATGAATACCAATGTATAAATGGCATTTAAAAGTATCATAGGTTTAATTGTAGGAAGTGTAATCTTCCAGAAACATTCCCATCCTGAACCACCATCGATTTTAGCTGCTTCATACAGTGATGTATCGATTTTTTGGATGGCTGCAAGGAATATAAGAATCTGTACGCCTGAATACCAAAGTATCATAATAATATTACTGAATGCATCAAATATCGGGTTTGCTGCCCATACCGGAAGCAGATTTTCCAGCCAAAGCTGTACAAATTCCAAGTCAACTGTTGATACACGTGATGTATCACTTGTTATGTTTGTCATAACAGGACCACTTACTACGATAACAGGAAGGAAGAATATTGCTCTGAATAATCCTCTGAATCGTATCTTCATATTAAGAAGCATTGCCATAATAAGAGCAAATACAACTATAAGCGGTACAGATATTCCCGTATCTACAAGGTAGGATAACAGCTCAGTTAACAAGTACTTTTCTTTTTCAAAAATGTACTGGAAGTTTTCTATGCCGTTAAATCTTAATTCCAAACCTTTAATGATAACTCGTGAGAACGCCATAGCTATTGAAATTCCTACCGGAACAAGTAAAAATACTAATGCACCGATAATCCAAGGAGCTACAAAGACATATCCCATTCTTGCTTCTCTCTTAAGAAGCTTACCCTGTTTAACTTTTACTTTAATCTTAACTTTTCTGTGGAACTCATCTTCATAAACGATTTCATCACTATGCTGGATGAGTTCATCTACAGAATAAGTTTTCTTACGTTTCTTTTTCTTCTTTTCTTCTTTTTCAGGTGTTTCACTGCTTTCAGTAACTGCACCTGCAGTTTCTTCGGATGTATTTTCTTCCAAAACTGCTTCATTTAAAGCATTTACTTCTTGTTCAGTATTTTTATTACTCATTTACTTCACCCTCCTTTACATTTGATAAAGAATCGGCAAAGGTTTTAAGTTCATCCTGACTAAGTTCTTCACCTGTAACTGTATTATAACCATATACTAAGTTACCGTTTTCAGCTACTGCTCTGATATTTGCGTTATAGTCATCGTAAACTGTCACGCCGTTTGAATATCCCACTTCATTATACTTAACAGCAATTGTATGTGTCTTAGCTATTGCTGTGCCAATATAACTTTCTACTTTTGTTTGACCATTTTCAATAGCAACATATGTCTTCATAATTGCAGCCTGTGCTTCTGTAAGGTCAACTTCTTCCTGTGGGTTATATCCGTATACCATATTTCCATCTTTGAAAGCTGCTAAAAGGTAATTCTTGTAATCACAGTAAACCTGTAATCCGTTTGCATATGTTGTAATACCAATATAATTGTCATATTCGTAATCAACAATTACAGAACCCTCTGTAAGACCTTTAAGCTCACCTAACTCCTTGTAATATGTTGCAATCTGATCAACATAATGAACATATTCTGATGTATAAATCCAATTTGAGTTAGTATACTGAAGTATACTTGGATTCTCATAAGTAAGGAGGAATGATGGGTTCACTCCATATGCTGCAAGTTTCAGGAAGTACTCTGACTTGTCAGCTTCAAAGTTAACATACTCTGAATAACAATCAATTGTTCCGTTAAGTACGATTGAAAGGAATGGTATTTCACTTGACTCGTAGTTATACATTGAGTGACCAAGTGGCATATCAAGGAACGCATCCATCTCTGACCAGAATACCTTAAACGGCTGATTCATGGCTACTGTCATATCTTCACCGATTGTCTTGAATGCACTTAAGTAATAATTAATTGTATCCTGTCTTGTAAATAATACTTTCTTTTTAGTGTATGTGAAGATATTGCTTGGCATACCTTCAACTGCAATGTTTTCAATACCATTGTCTACAAAGTCGTTTACAAGGCTTACAAGATTGCTTTCTGAAATTTCAGGATATAAAACTCTAAACTGTCTATACACTTCTTCAAATCTTCTTGTTTCATTGTATGTGAACTTTGTGATTTTCTTTGCTGCATCGAATGTTGTCTTAACATTAGTTGCGTTGATGTACTGTGTTTCCTGTCCGAGGAAGAAATCAATTCCTTCCTGTTTCTTAAGGTCTGATGCTAATGCATTAAGTGAAGCTTTACCGCCGATTGCACTATCAACCTTATATTCTGATACAGGTACATTATATACACCGCCTGACTGCCAGCCATTATAGATAACCATCATATTTGACACGCCATTATCTGTAAGTGTATCAATAATTGTTCTGATATTATCTACTGTCGTAGCAGTTACAGTTTTCTTGAAGATAAGGAAGTCTTCCTTATCTGTACCAAGCATATCTACTCTTACCTGAACATCTTTGCTTGCATTATTTTCTTTAAGCACGCCTTCTTTGATAAGCTTATCTCTATATGCTACTGCAAGATTTGCATAATCTGCTTCTTTACCATTTGCAAACATATAATGAATTGCTACATCATCGATATAATCTCTTTCAGGTGGTGTTTCAACACCATCTGCTTCATTTGAGTTCTTTGGTTCATAGTATGTCTTTCTGTATATAAATCTTGGTGTTACATAGTTTTCAAGAATTGTGTTTACACCATTAAATACAGCTTCAACATTCATACTTACATCACCATCATCTGCAACTGCAAGGAATGCCATCTGTGTATCTCTGTGTACCATACCCCAATATGGAGCATAGATAAATTCAGGGTCATTTGCACCTGCGATAGCATCTTCTGAAAATGTTGCTACATTTGACTTATATGATAAGTCATCACCGTATACCGGCTGTGAATATCCTGAACCGAACTTCCAGCTTTCGATTTCATGTTCATAATCTCCTATTTCAATGAAATCTTCGTATTCTACGATAGCTCCGTTGCCATCAGGAATAATCATATATCCATCTCTGTCTCCACGTTCTGTATATCCCATAAGTGCATATACATACATATCGCCGAGACAAACATTTGCTTCTTTAAATTCAATAGAATCATGTGGCACTAAAGCATGAACACCATCTTCTTCAAGAGATACTATAAAGTCAAATGATACAAATAAATCCTTGTAGTCAATATGTGCCTTAAATCCATTGCCGGCTTCAAGCTTTTCTACCTTTTCTACATATCCTACACATCCTGTCCATTCACTTGTACGAACTCTTGTATTACGTGTAACTTCACCTAAGTCTGTGATTGTTCTTATAGCAATTGCACTTACCATAGGTGCTTTGATTTTTGAAGAATAATTTCTTCCTTCTGCTGTTTCACGATCCATTACAGATTCCATTACAGCCCCGGTATCTTTATCTCTGATGATAATACCAAGAGTCTCGGCATCATAATACATTTCATAATCTGTTGATTCACACAAAAATTCATATTTTGTGTAGAAAGCAAGTAAATCTTCTTTTGTATCAAAAGATGCACGGTCAAGTGCTTCCTTATATCTGTCTAATTCAGGTAAAGCAGGAATACCTCCATCTACATCTTCTTTTTTCTCATCATCTGTTCCTTCTGTAACAGCTGTATCTGTTATATCTGTTCCGATATCAGTTGCAAATGAAATAGCCGGAGTAAGCATAAGACAAACAAGTCCAAGGCTAATAAGTCTTTTTAATTTGTTATCTGCCAATTCTGTACACCACCTCTCCATAGATTGATATTACGAAACTCATCAACTGCTGTCCAAGTACATAAATTACGAAAATAATCAATGCAAATATGAACGCAGCGAATACTGTAAGGAATATAACCTTAAATGTTTCCATAACCGTGTAGTTGTTTATTTCTTTTATTGCCAAGAACATAAGGATGAGTATATAACTTATCATTATCAGGTTAGCAAATTCGATAATAAACATTTCGTTATTTGTTACTCCCATACCTATAACAAATAAGATAGGCTGTATAATCAAATAAGGTGTAAATGAATATACATATCCGGCAAGAATTTCTTTAAACTTGCCTTCACCATCATTAATTGTACAAATAAGATAAGTAACAATACCTGCTGCAAGGAAACCAATTACAAAAATACCGATATCTCCGAGAAGATTGTATCTTCCGTCTCTTGCAGTCTTTACAAGGAATCCGCCAAAGTATTTGTTGATAATGAATATAACCATATATACAACAACCAATCCGGCAGATATTATGTTTGATGACATCTTATAATGCTTAATTTCATATGCACCATCTATAGGATGTCTTATAAATCTAAAGCCGAAGAATATCTGTCTTACAATAAGATTTTCTCTTACACCTGCTGTAACTTTTCTTACAGGATCAAAGATTTTCTTCTTCTTATCGAGTGTGCTTAATACTTTCCATATTAAGAATAAAACAACAACCGCTATTATAACTATGATAAGATTGTTTGTAAGCCACACATTTCTGATTTCCCAGAATGCATCTGAATATCCAAGTTTATCTTTTGCAAGTCTGAAATATCCCATTGATTCTTCATACTTTTCTTCATTGAATAATGTAAGACCCATTGCTTGGTTAGCATAGTCAAACATACTGTTCATATCAATGATTTCTTCAAGATAAATCTTAGTATTTACATAGTCACCTTTCTGGTAATAACCAAGCGACTGGTGAACATAATCCGTAAACTCTGTTGTATTAAACTTGTTAATTGTATTTGCCTTTGAATCAAGTACGTAGAGCATATCGTTTTCATCTACTGCAATTGCTGAAATACCGGCTTTTGAGAAAAGACCCACTCGATAATCTGATGTTGAGTCTTCACCACCAAATCTGAAGAGAAGTGTACCTTCCTTAGTATATTCATAGATGAAACCTGTTGATGTTGCTACATAAATATTTTCATACTGACCAACTGTTACTGAAGTAGCGTAGAATGGCATAACTTCAAGCTCAAGCATATTAGTACCGGCTTTATTAAGCTTTTTGAGAGTCTGTCCTGATGTACCATCAACCAATGTGTAGATAATACCCTTCTTATCTATACAAAGATTGTTTGTTGTCTGTGGAACTCTCTTAGCACGGCTGGCAAGCTGTTCATCTGATAATACCAGATTTAAGAAAATATCC
This sequence comes from Lachnospiraceae bacterium, assembly GCA_015057425.1. Taxonomy (GTDB): domain Bacteria; phylum Bacillota; class Clostridia; order Lachnospirales; family Lachnospiraceae; genus SVEL01. Next base: position 56,146 of record SVEL01000011.1, on the reverse strand, counting down.
ATAAAATTATAGAAAACTTCACCTGTACCGAAGTATCCAAGGAATGTACTATCCTGTGTAAGCTGTACAATACCATTACTGTTACCCTGTGATACTACATACATATTACCACCGTTATCTACGATAAGTTTTCTTGGCTTGTATGCGTCGTTACCAAATAATAAGCTTTCAGGCTTATCATATCTGTCTACAAGTTCACCATCGCTGTTGAACTTAAGAACAGCACCATAGTTTACATATTTCGAAAGAAGCGGGATACATACATATATATCACCTTCTGCTGTAACATATAAACCTTCAGGCTTGTAAATAATCTTTTCAATTTCATCTTCAGGTGTACCTTCAGGTGCAATTGATTCATTATCTATCTTCTTAACAAAGTTACCATCTTTGTCACACACCAAAATACGGTCATTACCTGTATCTGCAATGTAGATAAGGCCATCTGATGCAAGCATCATATCGTTAGCACCGTCAAGATAATAGATTTCATCAGTTGCGTTATCTACTATCTTATAAATAGTCTCACCCGGTGTATAGGCTGTCTGAGACTGAATATATTCTCCATATCCGTTCTGTGAGAATGTCTTGTATGGAACATCTGCAATTGACACAATTGGTTGTGCAACTACGAGAAGAGCCATAACTCCGGCAATCACAGCGGATAATTTATTTAAGACTTTCCTCATGATATCCTCCTTTATATATTTAAGTATCGCGCCAATCTTATTTGATACCTGAATGTGCCATTGTATTCATTACGTCCTTCTGGAGGAATAAGAATATTATAAGGTTAGGTACAAATAATATAAGTGTGGCTGCAGCCTGAACACCCTGACCCTGAACACCGTTATTGGCATTTGCAAGTGTATTCATATAGAATACAAGAGTCTTCATACTTTCTGTATTTGTATAAAGGTTTGAACTTTCCAAGTATCCCCATACCTGTTGGAAAGAAAGGATAACACCGGTTGCAATAGCAGGCTTAATAAGTGGAATAATAATCTGGCTATATATTCTAAATGAATTAGCACCATCCACTACGGCTGCTTCTATAAGCGAATCCGGAACATCATCAATGAACTGCTTAATGAGGAACAATGTCGTAGGCGCCGCAATCAGCGGTAAAATATGTGCAAAATATGTATCCGTTATATGAATATTGGAAATAATCAAATATCTTGGAATCTGCACTGCAGTTGCTACGAACATAAGTGCCGCCTGGTTAATGGCGAAAAGTGGTCCTCTTAATTTAAACTTCATCTTAGAAAGAGCAAATCCAGCCATTGTTGAAATAATAATGTTTGCAAGAATAACAGCTATTGTAACAAGGAAGCTGTTGAATATATATCTTCCGATAGGAATTGATGAGTTTCTTGCAGATTTAAGTAAGTTTTCAAAGTTGTCCATTACAGGTCTCTCTACAAAGAAACTTGGTGGGAACTTAAACAGCTCTGACATTGGTTTAAATGCATGACAGAAAATAAACACAAGTGGGAAGAGCATAAATATTGCCAATGGCAACAAAATTATATATATAGGAAGCTGATCCTTGTTGAAATTTCTAGGATTGATTCTACTACCTTTGTATCCGGCCATTTTTCTGCTCTCCTTTCTATTCTTTCTCTGCAAAAAGGTTTGAGAAAACCTTTGAGAAGAATGCAATAATTATAAGTAACACAACTGAACAAGCTGCTGCATAACCCATTTCATAACGGATAAATCCATAGTCATCAATGTGGTTAACAATTAACTGTCCTGCATAACCCGGTGTAGGGTTTGATCCTGAAAGAGCAACACCGATAGCACCGTTATTGAATGTACCAACGATTGCCATAACGGCAGCGAACAACATCTGTGACTTCATCGTAGGAACTGTTATGTAAATCATTTCCTGGAATCTGTTCTTGATACCGTCGATAGCGCCGGCTTCATAAAGTTCATCGTTAGTATTCATAATACCTGCCAAAATAGCAAGGAAACCAACACCCATACTACTCCATAAACCTACAATAATCATAATAGGAAGAAGGAATTCCGCACTTGTAAGCCAAGTGATTGGCTGGTTGATTATACCACCTTTAATAAGGAAGGCATTTAAGTAACCCATACTGTCACCACTGAAGATAATCTTCCAAAGAACCGCCATAGCAGTACCTGATGTAAGTGATGGTGAATAAAGTATAAGTGTTAAAACAATTCTTGGTACTCTTGTCAGCTGAGCAATCGCCCAAGCTAACAAGAATGATAATGCATATCCGCCAGGACCAACTACTAACGCATATGTTATTGTATTTGGCAATACATACTGCATGAAAATTGAATCCTGTGTAATTACGTTAATATAGTTTTTAAAACCTACGAATGATGGTGTCTGAACGGCATCAAAGTTAGTAAATGATAAGCCGATAGCTACCAGGATAGGTAAGATAATAAATACAGTAAACAACGCTACATACGGAATCAAGAAGAAAAATGGACTTTTTCTATCTGTTCTCATAACTTTTTCTCCTCCTATTCCTTAATTAGTTCCAATAATTTCTCTAACCGTTTCAACTGATGGTATAGAGTATTCTTTTACAATGTTACCACTTTCATCAAGATAGCCAAACTCCTGTAACTTACGTTTAGTTTCTCTATCAATTCGCTTAACAGCGGAATCTAATGCTGTTCTTAATGTTGTACCATTAATAACAACATCGATATATGCGTTACTTAATTCACGCTCTAACATATATGTTCCAGGAATACGTGGTGATTCAACAATGTTTTCCATTGCTTCTACAATAATTGCCTTATCTCTGCTCTTCCATGAAAGTTTCTGGAATGCTTCGATATTAGCTGAGTTCCAAATATATTCCTTACCATATGTTATCTGAAGGTTGTTACCAAATGCAACCTGAGTTTCTGTTGACATCCACCACTTAAGATATTCCCAAGCAGCATCTTCTCTCTTGTAATCTTCACCACCATTAATATTTGTAACAAGAACATCACTATCACTCTTCATAATACATGAATTCTGTGCAGCACCTGCTGTCATATTAAGTGTGATTGGCTTACCTTCTTCATCATACATAGGCTTGCCTTCTGCATCTGTCTGCTGAATACCTGGTACTAATGAAATTTCCCATGAGTTTTCAATTTCAGGAGCTGCATTGATAAGCTGGCTGTACATAAAGTAATCTGCGATACCGATTGGAACATCACCATTTCTGAAATGCTGGAAGAACGATGAACATTCCTGTGGAATATCATAAATTGTAAATAATTCTGTAAGTGCTTCAAAACCTGCAATACCATCTTCGCTGTTAATAGCTGTTGCATAGTATGCCTTTGAAGATGCTTCGTCATCAGTTGCCACATACAAACTTGTTCCGTACTGATATAATAACGGTGTTGTCATAGCAAATGATCTCTGACCTGTTGTACCTGCTGTAGGATAGAAGAATTCCAGACCTCTGTTCTTAAGCTGTGGAATGATTGTCTGAACATCTGCCATCGTCTCCGGTACTTCTATATTTAATTTTTCAAGAATATCTGTTCTGTAGAACAATACCCAGAAGTAGAACGTCTCAGGCAATGAATAAATACCTGCGCCATATTCATTATCTGACGGTGCTACAGAAGGTACTAAAATACCTTCCGGGAACCAACCCATTACTTCTTTGTAATCTTCAAATTGCGTAAGATCCACAAGTGCATTTCTTACAGCAAGCTCAAATGGCTGTGTATAATCAATAGCCTGTGCTACGTCAGGTGATTCACCTGCAGCATTTGCAAGAATGAGTTTCTGTGCATCCGGCATAATACAAAGATCAACTTCAATACCTGTCTGTGGTGTGAATGTTGTATCAACTAACTGCTGGATGATTTCCAGATACTGTCTTGGTCTGTTAATCCATACCTGAAGATGTGTTGGATCAGCATCACCTGTTGAGTACGACTGTGCACCGAATGATGCTATAAATCTTACCACTGATTCCCAAATCTTAACAAAAATGTTTGTCTTGCCAGGAATCTGATCTTTTCCACCTTCCTGGTAGATGTATATTGAGTCAATTGAGAGGTTGTTTGCATTTAACTCGTTGATTGTATTAGCAATATCCTGGTTAACTGAAGCTGTATCTGTTGCAAGTTCTCCTCTTCTATATGGAATATCGTTAGGATCCTTTGCAAGATCTTCAAGTCTTTCAATTGCTGTTACAAGGTATGAAATTGTACCGCAGTTCTTTGCATTTGAGAACTGTGAAAGATATTTGTATGATTCTTCTATTTCATCAATCCATCTCTGAAGTCTCTCTTCAATATCAGGGATGTATTCTTTAATTTCAATATCACGGTATTCTGATGTTGTTGTACCTGCAACCTTTGTAATTTCAAGAGAAAGGTCATTTACTTCACTCATTACTCTGTCGAAGCTTTCAAGACATTCTCTAATCTTATCATTTGCAAGTTCGATAGTAACCTGGTGTGTACCTTCTGTAAGGTAGATACCCATCTTCTTACCATTTGAATCTTTTACAGTTGTTTTCTTAAAGTTCTTTGCATAGTAGATTCCATATCCCTGAAGCTGGTCATTTGGAATCTGTCCATCTACATAGATATTTGTGAATACAGGGAAGTCAACTTTATCTGACTGTCTGTAGTTCATTCCTATATAATAATATCCATCAGCTGGAACAGTAAATTCATATGTCAACGACATACCTGAATCTGCAAATGATGCACTATCAAGAATGTTAAGAACTTTCTTCTTTGAGTTGTAAGGTGTAAGGTCCGGATCATATTCACATGTCGGACGAATTGATGAGTCATTCTTATATGTAGGCTTTTCAGCTTCCATCTGTATGAAGAAGTTTCCTTCTGCAACATGATTTGTCTCGTACTTTGGAACTGAAGTTTCGCCCATAAGATAGAAGTCACCAATCTTGATACTACCTTCTGTAACCTTCATTGAAATTTCATTCTTACCGGCTTCAAGCTGGAGTAAAAGCGGTGTTGTGTATCTGAAGCTTGCATCCTTAATATATGCCTTGCTCCATTCAACAACCTTTGATGGAGAAGCAACGATTTCATTACCGTACTTATCATATACTTTTTCTTCTGCTTCTTTCCACTTGCTTTCAAATACAAGTCTGTTACATTCGTAGAATGGCACTTCACCATTTACTTTAAGTGTCATTTCAACTGCAAGAATTGAATCTGTTTCATAACAAACCTGATCCATCGCAAATACATACACACCGGCCTGTGCTACATCAATGATAAATGTAGCTGTATCACCCATGCCTATATCTACAACTTTATCTGCATTTTCATAATTCAATGTTTCTGTTGTAAGAGAATCAACTACTTTCTTCTCTGCATCAACAGTTGACTTATAGATATCAAGGATATTGTACTTTATCACATCTCCTGTATATTTGCTATAAGTATACTTGCTACTGATATTAGTGTAGTTCTTGTCAATTCTGTCACTAATGTATTCAGTTGCATTTGCATCAGTTTCCTTGTCTTTTTCTGACGCATCATCGGACTTTTCATCTTCCGTATCATTACCTGTTGTTTCTTCCGCAACAGTCTTATCGCCTGACTCATCTGCTGTTGCTGTTTCTGCAAATACCGTTAAGTCACATGCAAAAACGCTGATTACAAGCAACAAAGCCAGTAAACGAGTAATACTTCGACGTTTCATACACTTGCCTCCCTCTGTGTTTTATCATTTCTTTTTTGTCCAGTATCATTTGGAGCATGCCAAACGGCATGTTTCAGCCAAATGAGCATAATTTATTGTGAAACATGCGCAAATTTACGTAGGTTTCACAATAGGGCATATTGATACTATGGTACGATTATATACATAATTACCCTAAAAGTCAAGAAAACTACCCCCTATTTTTGTACATATTTACTATATTTATAAAAATTTAATACCTTTGGAAATTTTAGTAATTTTGTACAAAGCCACTGCTTTTTATTTTATATCAAAGTTTTTTTGTTAAAAATGCACATAAAAAGGGACGCCATTACTTTGGCATCCCTTTTCTTATCAATATTCAATAACTATAAATCAAGCACAAATATTAAGCGTTTGTATCTTCTGCATCTTCTTCAGCATCGTCTTTCTTCTTTGACTTGCTTACTACTAATACCAATACGATAACTACTACTAATACAACTACTACTGCTGCTGCAATAATAATTGGTACTAACATAGAATCTTCTTCTTCCTGTACCCAATCAGGATTCTTGTTGATACTTGGTTTCTTTGTGTAGTCGATTGTTGTTGTTGTAACATATTCTGAATAGTCGCCTAATGCAACACCGGCTTTGTTTGTTTCTGTTACTAATGCAACTACATCTTCTGTTGTTAAAGCTCTGTCATAGATGTATAAGTCATCAACATATCCTACGAACGGAGCATCCCAGTAGTTTGCACCAAGGTAAATGCTTACTGTATCATCTTCATTTACATGTGGTGTTAACTGCTGATCACCATTAGTACCGTTCTTACCTTCTGTTGAAGCTACTAACTTTCCATCATAGTATAACCAAGCAATACCATCTTTAACTACTGCAGTAATATTTGTCCATTCAAATGTTGTCTTAACTTCAGCGTTAACAGGTTTCTTAATACCAAGACCTTCGTCTGTAAGAGGTACAGCACCTAATCTTGTAACAACTTCTGAGCTGTCGATAATACCGTTAGCACCGAAACATGGACCATTTGCATAGTCACCAGCAAGTCCTGGCCAGATACCTACCCAGTTTTCTGGAGACTGAACTGCTTTACCCATCCAAACAACAGGACAAGCAAAGTTAACTCTTTCTTCGAAAGCCTTTACCCATACTGAGAATGTATAGTTCTGGTCATCTTTAACCTTAAGGTTTAAGTTAAGTGCGTTTGTATTAGCTGCACCTGTTGTGTCTGTACCTAAATGAAGAGCCTTACCATCTACACCATCTACGAATGGGAATGTGTACTCTACTGCTGCTGCATCAGGGCCTAATCCCTTCTGAGCAATAATCTTAGCGTCTTCTCCGGTAACTGCATTTGTGATGTTTTCATCAAATGTAAACTTACCAATAAGATCTGATTCAATATCTGCTGCAAATGCTGATACAGCCATAGATACTGTCATCATAGCAGTAATAACTGCTGCAAAAATTCTTTTCTTCATTTTCTTTCCTCCCTTAGATTATTGAATTTGATAAATTTATGTTTCTTTTATCCCATAAATATGACAAAATTATATCACATTTATGTATTAAAGTCAAATAAAAGTAAAACGATTATTAAATAAAATTAATCAAAAGTAATTTGTATAAATTTATTCTTCCGAATTCGTCTCTTCCTGCGATTCTTTATTTATTTCTTCGTCATTATTCTTTTTCTTTCCTTTAGATATAACAATCACAAGAACAACTACAACCACAACCACTGCAAGAACTGCAACTACCGATACCACAATAACCGGCACTATATTCACTGAACCGCTATCATCTACAGGAACACCATAATCCATAGTGTTCTTTTCAGGAACTCCCAACGTCGTTGTCTCTTCCTGCAAAATCTTATCCGGGTCAAATTCCTTACCATTGACTTTAACGCCTGTTAACGTACAAACCTCCGTATTCCAATAGCAATACTGTGCTTTTCCTACGCCTACAAAGAAATAATCACATCCGTTAATTTCATCAAGAATATTCTGATATGTAACCGCTATAGGTGTTGCATCGCCTGCCGATGTACCTGTATCAGCACTTGTTATTGCTTCACCATTTAAAAACATCTGAATTCCATCCTTATTAATAACAATCTTATATGACTGTTCAACGCCCTTCTTTATCTGTAATGCTGATGCCTTATGGTCAATCCATCCTGCTGCTGCATTAGCTGAATTCCAACATACATACGGATGACTTTGAATAGAAACACGTCCCAATGTACTCGAGTTATAGAATGATAATATACCATCCCATCCATTTGCCGCTGCATTATCAGCTGCAGTGATAGTGTATTCAATAGTTACTTCTTCCGGATTAGTACCTTTTAACGGATTGGCATACTTGTATGTGCTACTTTCTGTAAGCTGAAACGATGATGCAAATGCTGTAAGCGACATCATAGCTGTTATCACAGTCGTAGCGACTACCGCAAAAAACTTTTTCTTCATTGTTCTCCTCCCAAATAGACTTTTTGTAATCATACAATCCAATTACCTTACAATGCTAATTCTATATTCTTTTATATCATTTGTCAATGGTTAAATAACATTTTTCTAAAAATTATAAAAATTTTATAAACTTTTTGTTTAAAATAAAATCCGAGGCTTTTAAAGTCCCGGATTTTGTTCTTATTTTTGTTATTAAATTCAGTAACTAAATATTATTCAGCAACTGTTCTCTTTCTCATAACAACTACTACTGCCATAGCAGCTACTGCTAAGATAGCTACTGGAAGAACTGCTGTCATATCTCCTGTTTCTGTTGCATCTTCTGTTTCCGTTCCTTCTGTTGGAGTTGGTTCAGTTGCTTCTACTGTAGCTGTAATCTTGAAGTTTTCAAGTGTACCTGTTAATTCACCCCAAGTAAAAATATTGCTTCCAGCTCCTAATGAAAATTTCGCAGCTGTATTCATATAATCCAAAATCATAGCAGCACATTCAGCATCTGTTGAAGCCCCATCACCATAACCATACTTTGTAGTGATGACTGTACCATCAACTGTCATAACAACAGCTGTGTCTGTGATTTCATATTTGTATGTATGTGGCTGACCATCACAGTGTGTATCCGCATAAATTGTACCACCGTTGTTTGCCTCACCTGAACCTGCTGAACACCACTGGTTTGGATCATCAAATTTGTTTAATTCAATCTTTGGCCAGTAATTGACTGCTGCTGCACCTCTTGGAGCATCGTTATCATCTAAATTGTAGAAACAAGCTACCATAGGCCAAGCTGCAAACTGCTGCTGAGATGTTACTGTGAATTCAACTACAATCTTGCTTGCATCAAGATTTAATAATGGATTATCCATACTTTCTACTGTTGTTGCATCACCATCAAGTGCATAAGTATTTTTCTGATAAACAACCCTGTCTTCTGTTGCAGCGAAAGCTGAAACTGACATAGCAAGTGTCATTACTGTAGCTACTGCTACTGCAAAAATTTTCTTCATTTTTCTTTCTACCTCCAATATTAATGCGGTATTCCCCAAAGATAAAAATATATATTTAGAGAACCTGCCATAAGGGATATGAAGAAAATAGGGATAAAATAAGAGAAGTGATTTAGATAAATATATACCCAAAACACTTCTCTAAAAAGATGGAACTTCCTGTGTAAATCTTTAATGATAATAAATTTTAATCAAATAGACAGATTATAGTTTGTAAGCACCATAATCCTTAGAGTTCAGACTTTTAAACTTTTTTATAAATTCATCAACGTTTTTTGATTCTATTGCAATGTCAAACCACTTATCGAGAATCTCTGAATTGTTTTCGTGCTTGATAGAACAGGTGACATCTTCAGGGATATCACCAAGGCGACAGAGTATACGTAATATATCTTCGATCTTACCTTCAATTTTGCCTTCACGCTTAGCTTTTTCCGATGTTCGATTGAGCAACTCTTCAAACTTCATATATCCGGCCTCCAATTCACGACTCTTTTTAAGTTTGGTAACTTCTTTATGTAACTTGTGTATCAAAGGATTGTTGACAGTTGATACATACGCGTCATTTGTGTTTTCGAAATATCCAAAAAACTCCCTCAGTTCAGCAGATAAACTCTCCACATCTTTTCCTTTGGTATTAAAGAAAATCCTTTTTGCGCCATCGCCAAGCTTTTCGCCATCCTCTGAACAAGAGGCTTCATATGTATATCTGCAAAGCCCTCGACCGAACGGATCAAATGTACAGATAAATATGATAAAAGAATCACCAAGTTTATCATAGCTGTCACCAGGTTTTAAAGATGCCACATCTAATTCTGCTTGATAATAACGGCTTCTCTTTGCCAGGTCATCCTCATAGAAATTCTGTGCTTCGATATCATAATTAACATCGTAGGAATCTGTGGCATGTACATCGAGCCGAATACATTTGACATCTGTACTTATAAGTAGCGGATGCTCAGATTTAACACTTAGATTGTCGATGTGTTTCCCAAGTAACAGTTCCAGCATAATTCTGCAATTGTCTGGATTTTCAAATACTGCCGCAAAAAGAAACGAACTGTTTAAATTTAAATCTTTAAAATCCTTATTAATTAACAAACACCTCCTACAAAACAGGAAGTTTCCTTTCATTCATTATACCACATATTGTTTATATGTCAATACATTTTGCATAAAAACAATGAGTATAAAAAACCGAGAGACATTGTCTCTCGGCGGGAAAAGGAAAAACAAGCAAAAAAGAAGTCATACCCAAAAGTATGACTTCTTTATTAGTGAGAGTTAATTTATTAAGTAAGCTGATTATTCAGCAACTGTTCTCTTTCTCATAACAACAACTACTGCCATAGCAGCTACTGCTAAGATAGTTACTGGAAGAACTGCTGTCATATCACCTGTTTCTGTTGCATCTTCTGTGTCTGAAGCTTCTGCTGTCTTTGCTTCCATAACATCAGCAATATCATCTGCTGATAAAGCTACGTTGTAGATTGCAACATCATCAAATAAATAGTCAGCATCTGGATCGCCCCAGTTCCAAGCCTGGTTACCACCAAGGCAGATATACTTAAGGTCTGCACCGTTTGAATACAAACCAGCTACTGTTGTGTCAGTGTTTGTGCCATAATCTGTTGAAGCATCCCATTTCTGCTTAACAACACCATCAACATAAATTGTTACGATTTCTTCATCAAATGTAACTGTGTATAAGTGCCATTCTTTGTCATCTAACCATGTAACATCTTCTGTATTTCCGCCTTCAAGATTCTGATCTGCTGTAAGATCACTCCATCCGGCACAGTTAACCTGAGCAAGTAATCTTGACTGAAGAACCAACATCGGCCATGAATTTCCTGTTGCAGGTGGTTCTGCAGCATAAGCACCAAATAACGGAGAATACATATCATTTGTACCTGTTGCACCTAAGTTGACCCAAAACTGAATAGTTAATTCTTTTGAATCTACGCTATGTGATAATACATCTTCCGGTAAAAGCAAGTAATTTGTTCTAACATTTGTTGCATCGCCTACTGCGTTATGGAAAACCTTTCCATATTTTTCATTGGCATCATCTTCAATTGCACCACTACCTACGATTGTTGCATCGCCTGCGCCATCTTCAAAATCATTGAAGTAAACTGGTGTTGCAGCGAAAGCTGAAACTGACATAGCAAGTGTCATTACTGTAGCCATAGCTACTGCAAAAATTTTTTTCATTTTTCTTTCTACCTCCAATATTAATGTGGTATTCCCCAAAGATAAAAATATATATTTAGGCATACCTCTTTTTTTAAGATAAAAAAATAATATCATTTATTTAAGTTATTGTCAACATAATGTTAATTCTTTTTTTATTTTTTTAATCCGAATTTTACCACGTTTTGTTTAGTAAAACTCCACATTTATACTAAACGCTGTGTCAACTCTTTATCGAAACTTATCAAGTTTTCACAACATATCATTCTCTTCTTTCTTCATCTCCCTTATGGCAGGTTCCCTAAATATATATTTTTATCTTTGGGGAATACCACATTAATATTGGAGGTAGAAAGAAAAATGAAAAAAATTTTTGCAGTAGCTTTAGCTACAGTGACAACACTTGCTATGTCAGTTTCAGCTTTCGCAATGGATGCACCTAATTATTATTATGATTTCGAAGGAAATTTAAACAATGCAGGTCTTGCAGGAGAAACAGATACAGCACTTACAATTGTTGGATCAGGTGCAATTGCAGATGATGCACGCGGAAAGGTATTTGACAACGTAACTGGTTCAGCTTCAGCACAGCGTACAGATTATTTAAAACTTCCTGAAAAGTTTTTGGAAGATCTTGCAGCAGCAGAAGAGTTTTCACTTAGTATGTGGGTAAAATCACCTGCGTCAAATAATGATGTTACTAATTGGACAGAAATCGGCGACGGCTGGGCACCAATATTTACAGCGCAGAATCCTGATGCTGACTGGCAGTGGACAGTTTTTGGTGTTAGAGGAACAATGCATGTTAATAACGGCGGTTTCTTTGATAACAACGCATATAACACAAACAATTATGACGGATATCTTGATGACAACGAGTGGCATCATTTGGTTTATACTGTAACTGCTACAAAGTCAGTTGTTTATCTTGATGGCGAAGTTCTTAATAGTTTAGATCGTACAGATACTGGTGATGCATTCTCAGATTTGTATACTATAGCTACTATCGGTGGATATCACAATCACTGCTGGACAGATAGAGACTCACATCTTTTGTTTGATGATGTAGCAATTTGGTTTGATGAATTAGATGCAGCTGGAGTTGCATCAGCAGCAGCAGGCGAATTCATTCAGGAAACAGAAACAGAAGAAGCAACAGAAACAGGTGATATGACAGCAGTTCTTCCTGTAGTTATCTTAGCAGTAGCTGCTATGGCAGTAGTTGTTGCTATGAGAAAGAGAACAGTCGCTGAATAATCAGCATACTTAATAAATTAATTCTCACTAATGAAAGAAGTCATACTTTTTGGTATGACTTCTTTTTCATTTCTCTTTCTTCATCTCCCTTATGGCGGGTTCCCTAAATATATATTTTTATCTTTGGGGAATACCACATTAATATTGGAGGTAGAAAGAAAAATGAAGAAATTTTTTGCAGTAGCAGTAGCTACAGTAATGACACTTGCATTAGCAGCGCCTGCATTTGCGGCTGATATCGAAACGGGGTTAATAGCAAAATACTCTTTCGAAGATAGTTTGGCAAATGATGCCGCTGACTCAGATGCAACACTTAACAAAGGAACAGCGGCTTATGTTGACGGTGGTATCAAAGGTAAAGCATTTGACTTTTCAGCAAATGCTGGCACAAGTACACTTGCAAACGCAGCAGTAGCTATTGCCTTGGATAAGCTTCCTACAACAACAGCTTTTACAGTTAGTTATTGGGTAAAGAATGACGCAACAGGAACAGCATTGTTCTTTGACGGTTGCTGTCAGTATTTCCAGTTCTGTTCAAATAACACAACAGATGCATTCGCAGCATCACGTGCAGCTATGTCAAGCGCATTTAGTTGGGAATCAGCAGTAGGTGACCATTGGAGAACAGGTAAGGTTGGTCAGGATACATCAAAGTGGACAATGTTAACATATACTGTTTCAGCAACAGGCAAAGCAACAGTTTATGTAGATGGTGTTGAAGTTTCAACATACTGGGATGAAGCTAATTATACTGACGATGGTTGGTTTGCTTATTCTACAGACAATGGCTCAACATATTTAAACATGTTTAGTGATGATGCAGCATCTTGGACAGATGTTGGTTTTATTGGAAGTGGCGACTGGTGGAATGCTAACTTCTCTGGTTTAATGGACGAAGTGTGCATTTATGAACGCGAATTAAGTGCGGCAGATGTAGCAGCTTTATATGCAGCTCCTACTGCAACAGAGACAGAAACAGAAGATGCAACAGAAACAGGTGATATGACAGCAGTTCTTCCAGTAGCTATCTTAGCAGTAGCTGCTATGGCAGTAGTTGTTGTTATGAGAAAGAGAACCGTTGCTGAATAATCAGCTTACTTGATAAATTAACTCTCACTAATAAAGAAGTCATACTTTTGGGTATGACTTCTTTTTTGCTTGTTTTTCCTTTTCCCACCGAGAGACAATGTCTCTCGGTTTTTTATTCGGCACTAATTATTTATACAAAATATATTGACTTACATACAATAAGTGGTATAATTCTCTAAGAGAGGGAACTTCCTATTTTGTAGGAGGTGTTTAATAATTAGTAAAGAGTTTAAAGATTTGAATTTGAACAGTTCTTTTCTTTTTGCAGCTGTATTTGAAAATCCCGATAACTGTAGAATTATGTTGGAATTGTTGCTTGGAAAGCACGTGGATAATCTAAATGTTAAGTCAGAACATCCGATACTTATAAGCTCAGATGTTAAATGTATCCGTCTTGATGTACATGCAACAGATTCATTTGATGTTAATTATGATATTGAAGCGCAGAATTTCTCTGAAGATGATTTGCCAAAGCGAAGTCGTTATTACCAGGCTGAAGTTGATATATCTTCTTTGAAACCGGGTGACAGTTATGACAAACTCGGAGATAGCTTTATCATATTTATCTGTACATTTGATCCGTTTGGACGTGGACTTTGCAGATATACATATGAAGCATCCTGCTCAGAAGATGGTGCGAAGCTTGGTGATGGCGCTAAAAGGATTTTCTTTAACACTAAAGGTAAAGATGTTGAGAGTTTACCTGATGAGCTGCGGGAATTTTTTGAATACTTCGAAAATACAAGTGACGAATATGTATCAACCGTCAAAAATCCTTTGATACATAAGCTGCACGAAGAGGTAACAAAACTCAAAAAGAGTCGTGAATTGGAGGCGGGATATATGAAGTTTGAAGAATTGCTTAATCGCACATCAAAAAAAGCTAAACATGAAGGCAAAACTGAATATATATTACGTATACTCTGTCGACTTGGTGATGTGCCTGAGATTGTTACTTGTTCCATCAAAGATGAAAATAATTCGGATATTCTTGATAAGTGGTTTGACTTTGCGATAGAGTCGAAAACAGTTGATGAATTTGTAATGAAATTTAATGATCTGAAATCTAAAGATTGTGGTACTTGCAAACTATAATCTATCTATTTAATTCAATTTTATAATCATTAATTCTAATATAGGAAGTTCCATCTTTTAGAGAAGCGTTTTGGGTATATATTTATCTGAATCACTTCTCTTCTTTTATCCCTAGTTTCTTTATCTCCCTTATGGCGGGTTCCCTAATGGTATACCGCCATAGTGATATAATATAATTGTTACACAAATATATTACAAACGGAGGTTTATTTCAATGAAACAAAAGATTACAGCACTTTACTGCAGATTAAGTAAAGACGATGAACAAAACACAGAAAGCGGAAGTATCAGTAACCAGAAAATTTTCTTAAGAAACTATGCTTTCGAACACCATTTCACTAACATTGAATACTACATCGACGATGGTTGGTCCGGTACCAATTTTGAAAGACCGGCATTCAGCCGACTGTTGTCCCAGGTACGAAATGGAGATATTTCCACTATCATAGTAAAAGATCATTCACGACTCGGAAGAAATTATCTTGTAATCGGCTCTCTTATGGATGATTTTATTGCCCACAATATAAGATACATCGCTGTAAATGATGGCATTGACACCAACAAAGGGCTTGATGATTTATTGCCGATGCGGGATTTATTTAATGAATGGTATCCAAAGGACACAAGCCGAAAGATTCGTGCTATCCAACATTCCATGGCGTTACGTGGCGAACACATTTCCGGCTCGGTGCCTTATGGTTATATGAAGGATTCCGAAAGCAAGCAATATATCATCAACCCGGAAACCTCTCCAAATGTCAGACTTATATTTAAACTATGTATAGAGGGAATGGGTCCTTCTCAAATTTCCAGATATATGGAATCTCATCAAATCCTCTCTCCGGGTGCCTATAATTACAGAAAAAGCGGCTTATATTATTCCAAAAAACGTGCCGAGCACCCTTACATATGGGATAAATCTACAATTGTAAACATTTTGGAAAATCAAACATATACAGGTTGTGTTGTAAGCGGTAAAACTTACAGACCTTCATTTAAGAGTAAAAAGGTTATCAAAAATCCGCCTGACTCGCACATTGTCGTTCCGAATATGCACCCGCCAATAATCACTGATGACGAATTTGAACTTGTCAAAAAACGACGTTCCTTAAAAAGACGACCAAACAGATTGGGAGAGAATGATATTTTTTCAGGCTACGTATATTGTGATGATTGTAAAGGAAGAATGTATCACGGTCGAAGTAACAATTCCAATCCCGATACCAGCCACTATGTTTGCAGCAACAGCAAGAAGGTTCCATCTGTATGTACTTCTCATTATGTGCGAAATCACGTGATAGAAGAAGCTTTGCTCCGGGAAATAAACAAACTTTTCCTTGCCGTTTCTGATAATAAGCAGAGTTTTATCGAAAGTTACATTCAAAAATCCATCTCAAAGCAGACACAGCAGCAAAACTCTATTTCAAAGAAAATTTCTTCCTGCAAAGAACTTATAGAAGAATTAGACCAGCTTTTAGTCTCCTCGTACAAGGATTATGCGACAGGAAATATATCTTTAGAACATTTTAAAACTTTGACAAATGCATACGATTTAAAGATTACTGCTGCCAGGAAGAATCTGTCTGCCTTAGAGAAAGAATATAACACTGCTAAAAATAATTACGAAAACATCGTAAAGCTTACTGAGATTTCCTTAGCCCTCGGTCCGATAGAAACCATTACATCTGACGTGATGTCCTCTCTTATTCATTCAATTCACGTTGGCAAACGAAAAACGTATCATTCCAGGAATACACAACCTGAAATCAAAATTTATTTCAGATACATTAATAATTCTATATAAGTCTTTTATACGAAAAATGTTTCATCAAAAAAGAAGCTGAAGCAAACATTTTTCAACATTCTCTTCAGCTTCTTTTATCCGATTATCATTATTCTGTTCTTACTCTCGATTTTACCAAATTAAATATACTTACAAGTATCAACACCAGTGTATTGATAACTACTATTGTCGAGCCTGTCGGTATATCAAGCAGATGTGCAGAAACACTTCCCACAAAGAAACATATTACTGCAAATATTGCCGCCAAAATTACTACATTTTTAAAGCTTTTACAAACTTTCATTGATATAAGTGAAGGGAAAATGATTATAGCTGATATCAGAAGCGTTCCCATCATTCTCATACCAAGAACAACTACCACCGCTGTAAGCACCGCTATTACACCATTATAGAAACCGGCTTTTATTCCCACCGCTCTTGCAAATGTCTCGTCAAATGTAACTGCAAATATTTTGTGATAAAAAAATACAAATAACAATATAACCACAATCGCTAATACCACACTTATAATTCCGTCTCTTTCAGTAATGGTGAATATATTGCCAAACATATAATTACTTACATCTATATTAGTTCCATGCTTATACATTACTATATAACCAATTGCCAACGCCGTTGTAGATATTATCGCTATAGCCGAATCGCCTTTTATCTTACTGTTGTCACTTATTCTAAGTAATAAAAAAGCAGTAATAATCACAACCGGCAGCGATACCTGAAATGTCACATCATTTACATCAAGTGCAGTTGCCACTGCCAATGTACCAAATCCTACATGTGATAACCCATCACCAATCATAGAATATCTCTTTAGCACAAGCGATGCACCTAAAAGTGCCGCGCAAAGACATATAAACGCTCCTGACACAAGCGCTCTTTGTATAAATGATAATGAAAAGAACAGTTCAAGTTCTTCTAATACATATCCCATCTGTTTCCTCCGATATTTATAATACTGACACACCTTGCTTTCTGACGTCTGCCTATGGTTATCAGTGTTTATGATTACACTTATCTACATGCTTTGCATGTCCCGCTACAATATGAGGAACTTTTTCATCTTCCTTCTTGCATACCGGACATTCAAGATAATCTTCTTTTGAACCAAAATACATATTATCTTTATGAATATGCAGTATATGGCTTGCATATTTCATAGCCGCATCATGGTTGTGAGACACCATTATAATCGTAATATTATCTTCTTTATTTATCTTTTCAATAAGATTGTAGAGCTGAACGGTCATCATATGGTCAAGGCCTGCAACCGGTTCATCAAGAAGCAATACTTTCGTAGTAGCGCAAAGTGCTCTGGCAAGTAAAACACGTTGTTGCTGACCACCCGACAATTCCCTGTAGCTTCTATTCTTAAATTCTTCTATATTCAACTTCTTCATTATTTCAAGAGCTTTAGCATTTTCATCCTTAGAATAGTACATTCTAAAACCCATTTTATTTAAAAATCCCGAACGGACTATCTCCCACACTGTGGCCGGAAAGTCCTTTTGTACCTGAGTTTGCTGTGGTATATATCCTATTTCCCGCTGTTTAAGGCCATCGCCAAAGGAAATCTTTCCTTTTGATGTCCCTTTAAGTCCAAGAACCGCTTTTATAAGTGTACTTTTACCGGAACCATTTTCTCCAAGTATACACAAATAATCACCTTCATTTACTTCAAATGAAAGCCCGCTGATTACATCTTTTGAATCATATGATAATGTTACGTCTTCGCATGTTATTAAGGACATATTTTTCTCCCTTTGTTCAGGTTTTCCCTTATTTTTCAACTTTTTCTTTTATCTTGTCATCAAAATTTATTATAATTTACAAAAAAATAATGTCAATAAATTTCTGTCTTTTTGTATAGATTTTTGTGGCAGATGATGTTATTATTAACTAAGACATTAAAAAAGGAAGGATACAGTAAACTGTTTTAGGTTATTTTATGAAAGATTTTGTTATTATTTCAGATACTACTTGCGATTTACCTGCTTCTTACGTAGAGAAACACAATCTAAAGATTGTACCTTTATGTTATACATTGGACGGCGTTGTATACGGCGCAGAAAACCAAATGAGTATAATCGAATTTTACAAGCATATGAGAGACGGCAAGATGCCAAGCACTATGGCCGGTGTTCCCGAAGAAATTAAAGATATTTTTCTTGATTGCATTAACAACGGAAAAGATATTTTGTATGTATGTTTTTCTTCTGCTCTCAGTAGCACATACAACAATGCTATGATAATTGCAAATGAACTTAAGGAAGATTACCCGGATGCAAAAATCCACGTAATTGATTCTTTAGCCGCAGCTTTAGGCGAAGGCCTCCTTGTTCACAAAGCAGTTATTATGAAAGAAAAGGGTGCTTCCATAGACGAGGTTGCAACATGGCTTGAAGAAAACAAGCTTAACCTCGGACATATTTTCACTGTAAATGATTTATTCCATCTTCATAGAGGAGGACGTGTTTCTAAGACTACTGCCATTGTTGGTACTCTTATAAATGTAAAACCGGTTCTTCACGTCAATGATGAAGGACGTCTTGTTTCATTGTGTAATGTACGCGGCAGAAAGAAAGCTCTTGCTGCGCTTGTAGATAAGATGGCCGAACTTGTTGAAGGATATACAGGTGAAAACAATGACATCTTCATCGGTCACGGCGATTGTCTCGAAGATGCCAAGTATGTAGCTGATATGGTGAAGGAAAAGTTAGGCTTTAACAATATAATGATTGATTATATCAGCCCGACAATCGGTGCCCATGCAGGTCCCGGTACCGTAGCACTTTTCTTTATGGGAAATCACAGATAATTTTTCAAACTGATTTTTAAATAAAATTTTATATTGAATTACAAAAAGAAATGCACCAAAATGTTTTATCATCTTGGTGCATTTTTAACATTACTTAAAAATTTCAAATATAAATTCTTTAGCTATTAAGGTATTCATAGAGTTTTTTCTTCTCTGTCGCATACCACGTTCTTACACATATAAGTAACAGGATATTTACGATAATCATCACTATATTCATCACTTTTACAGTACTCACCTGGATTTCCAGCATATCTACTATAAGTTGTCCACGGGCTGTCGTCGGACTTCCATGCCCGGTACCAAAATCAACACTACAACTAATGAACCAAAATACCTGCCAAAATGAAAGAATCATATTAATAACACTAAAAACGGCTATTCCTAAATTGCCATCCGGTTTCCTAAACCATCTTAAGCAGATGCACATTATCGCTGCAAAAACAACTTGTAATATATTTATAAGAAATCCCATAAACAGAATATCTGTTGTTCCGCTTTCTCCAATACAATCTATACACAGACCATCTACATCTATTTCTTTATTCTGGAAACAGAACAACAGCATTAGTACAAACAATATAAAATTAGCTATAGTGATTATATACAGTCTCTTTGTATGTTTCTCCATATCATTACCCCCTTTATGTGTCGGAATGTCTTCATTAGCTAAAGTACTTAACACCTGATTCAAATATCTTAAGATCCTGATCTCCGTAGATATTCATAGCAACTGAACGATCGCGTCTTTCTGAATGTGCCATCTTACCAAAGCAGCGTCCGTCCGGACTTGTAATACCTTCAATAGCCATATATGAACCATTTACGTTCCATTCTTCATCCATTGTAGGATTACCAAATTCGTCAACGTACTGTGTAGCTACCTGACCATTTTCAAAGAGTTTCTTTAACCACTCTTCATTTGCAACAAATCTGCCTTCACCGTGTGAAGCAGGGTTAACATATGTCTTTCCGAGTTCTGCAAGCTGTAACCAAGGAGACTTGTTTGTAACTACCTTTGTATATACCATCTTAGATACGTGTCTGTTAATTGTATTAAATGTAAGTGTTGGTGCATTTTCATCCTGACCTGTAATCTGACCGTTTGGCACAAGTCCAAGCTTTATAAGTGCCTGGAAACCATTACAGATACCAAGAGCAAGACCATCTCTTTCATTTAAGAGCTTGTGTACAGCTTCTTTCATCTTTTCATTTCTGAATGCTGTAGCGAAGAATTTAGCTGAACCATCAGGTTCATCACCTGCTGAGAATCCGCCAGGGAACATAATAATCTGTGCCTGATTGATACTTTCTTCAAATATCTGAACTGATTCTCTGATACTTTCTGCATCAAGATTTCTGAATATCTTTGTAATTACATTTGCACCTGCTCTTTCGAATGCTCTTGCACTGTCATATTCACAGTTCGTACCCGGGAATACAGGTATAAATACTGTAGGTTTAGCTACTTTATTCTTGCAAATGTAAATCTGTCCCTTATCATATACAGGAGTGTCTAATGCTTTGCCATCTTTAACAGCCTTTGTAGGGAATACTTTTTCAAGCGGTGCTTCCCATGCAGCTATTGCTTTGTCTAACTCTATCTTCATATTTCCGTATGTGATAGCTTTTTCATCTGTCACATTACCTATTACAGCATATGCATCTTCCATACCTGACATAACAGCTTTAAGTGTATCCAACTGTTCTGCTGCAACTTCTGCCACGATATTACCAAAGCCTACTGCAAATAAATCTTCAGCTTTTACATCTGCAGAAATATTTACACCAAACTTATTACCAAATGCCATCTTACTTACAGCTGCCGCAATACCCTTTGAATCAATAGAGTATGCTGACACGATAGCCTTCTTCTGAATAAGTTCGTGAATCATATCGTATAACTTCATAACCTGAGCATATACAGGCTTATCATACCGGTCTTTCTCTATCTTAAAGACTACTAAGCTGTTTCCTGCTTTCTTAAGTTCAGGTGTGATAACATCTTTTTCTTTTGCAACATCTACTGCAAATGAAACAAGTGTAGGCGGAACATCTATATCATTGAATGTACCTGACATACTGTCCTTACCACCGATTGATGGAAGTCCGAAACCAAGCTGCGCATCATAAGCACCAAGAAGTGCTGTAAATGGCTGGCTCCAACGCTTTGGATCCTCTGTCATTCTTCTGAAATATTCCTGGAATGTAAATCTAATCTTCTTATATTCACCACCGTTTGCAACTATCTTAGCAACCGATTCTACAACTGCATATATAGCTCCATGGTACGGACTCCATGTTGAAAGATATGGATCAAATCCATAACTCATCATAGTTACTGTATCGCTCTTTCCGTCAAGTACAGGAAGTTTAGCTACCATAGCCTGTGTCTCTGTAAGCTGATATCTTCCGCCGTGTGG
This sequence comes from Lachnospiraceae bacterium, assembly GCA_015057425.1. Classification (GTDB taxonomy): domain Bacteria; phylum Bacillota; class Clostridia; order Lachnospirales; family Lachnospiraceae; genus SVEL01. The sequence goes on along the minus strand of SVEL01000011.1, from coordinate 34,280 downwards.
CATAAATACTGAACCTGCACCGATAGAACCGTCAAACATTTCAACAAGACCCTTCTGCGAGCATACATTAAGGTCAGCAAGTGTTGACATCCACTTTTCTTCTACATTTTCAACCTTCTTTTCGTTAAAGTAGTTATCTTCCTTAACAGGCATATCTACTGCAACATTTGTCTCCTGATGAGCACCGTTTGTATCAAGAAATGCTCTTGAAATATCAACGATAGTCTTACCTCTCCATACGAGTGTAAGTCTTGGGTCTTCTTTAACAACAGCCACTTCTATAGCTTCAAGATTTTCTTCTGCTGCATACTTAAGGAACTGTGCAACATCCTTAGGGTCTACAACAACAGCCATTCTTTCCTGTGACTCTGAAATAGAGATTTCTGTTCCGTCAAGACCTGCGTATTTCTTAGGTACTTTATCAAGATTAATGTCAAGACCCGGTGCAAGTTCACCGATAGCAACTGATACACCGCCGGCACCAAAGTCGTTACACTTCTTAATTAATTTACTTACTTCTTCTCTTCTGAATAATCTCTGAATCTTTCTTTCTGTAGGTGCGTTACCCTTCTGTACTTCTGCACCGCATGTTTCGATAGATGCTTCTGTATGAACCTTAGATGAACCTGTTGCACCACCACAACCGTCACGTCCTGTTCTTCCTCCTAAAAGGATAATGATATCGCCCGGATCTGATGTTTCACGGATAACTGCTCTTCTTGGAGCCGCACCCATAACCGCACCGATTTCCATTCTCTTAGCTACATAGTTTGGATGATATATTTCTTTAACAAGACCTGTAGCAAGACCAATCTGGTTACCATATGAGCTGTATCCGTTAGCTGCACCACGTACAAGCTTCTTCTGTGGAAGTTTACCTTTCATGGTGTCTTTAACTGATACTGTAGGGTCTGCTGCACCTGTAACACGCATTGCCTGATATACATATGTACGTCCTGACAACGGATCTCTGATAGCACCGCCAAGACATGTAGCAGCACCACCGAATGGTTCGATTTCTGTAGGATGGTTGTGTGTTTCATTTTTGAAGTTTACAAGCCATTCTTCTGTTTCTACCTTGCCGTCTCTTTCAACTTCAACAGGAACCACAATACTACATGCATTGATTTCTTCTGATTCTTCCTGGTCTGCAAGCTTACCTTCTTTCTTAAGCTTACGCATAGCCATAAGTGCAAGGTCCATAAGACAAACAAACTTGTCCTTTCTTCCTGCAAATATATCATTTCTGTCTGCTATATACTGGTTATATGTAGCAACGATAGGTTCATTGTAATATCCATCATCAAACGCAACATCCTTAAGTTCTGTCGAGAATGTTGTATGACGGCAGTGGTCTGACCAATATGTGTCAAGAACCCTGATTTCTGTCATAGATGGATTTCTCTTTTCTTCACCTGCAAAATATGTCTGGATAAACTTGAAATCCTTAAATGTCATGGCAAGATTAAGTGATGCGTATAATTCCTTTAACTTGTCGTCATCCATATCAATAAATCCGTCAAATATAATTACATCTGCCGGTTCATCAAATACAGTTACGAGTGTATCCGGTTTAACAAGTCCTGTCTCTCTTGAATCTACAGGGTTGATGCAGAATGCTTTAATACTTGCAAACTGTTCATCTGTAACTGTTCCTTCTATAACATATGTAATAGCTGTTTTAATAACAGGCTCTTCATCTTCTTTTAAAAACTTAATACATTGTTCTGCTGAATCTGCTCTCTGGTCGAACTGTCCCGGAAGAAATTCTACACTAAATACTCTGTCAGCATCTGCATTGTATGGAAATTCTTCTTCGTAAAGGTTATCTACCGGTGGTTCAGAAAATACTGTAACCAATGCTTTCACATATGTATCTTCCGAAATATTTTCCACATCATACCTTACAAGTTCTCTTACCCCTGTTACAGTCTTAATGCCAAGATAACTTCCGATTTCTTCAAAAAGTTCTTTAGCTTTTACTGCATAAGGCGCTTTCTTTTCAACGTATACTCTCTTAACCTTGCTCATAGGTACCTCCGTCTTGTGTTAATGTATTTTTGCGTTTAATCCATTTTATTTTACCACATAATATTAAAAAGGCTATACTAAAAATTATAAAATTTATTAAAAAATAAATAACTGCTATTCTGATTGCCGTATCTACAAAAAATCCTTCGGGAACAATGTTAATTAATCTGTCCGTATCCGGGTCAAGCAGCCACATATCATTAGTAAATAATATTTCATGAAATATAGTAAATGCTCTGTTAAAATTAAGGCTTATAAGTCCTATAAGCGTTACAAATGTTATATCAAATATTCCCATTACCCAAATAACCATTTTTGATAACGTCTTCAATACACCTGCATTGAGCATAAACAGCACCGATGCCGTTGACAGCATAAAAAACAAACAAATTCTTCTTATATAAAGAGCCGCAACAAACAAGTTTCTCACATCATTCATATGAAACTTTTCAATATCATTAAAAAATTCCGTTTCTTCACCGTCTATGATTGCGTAAACCACCAAATCTTTTCTGTTTCCACGCAGATAACTCATCATTTCTTTTGTTACTTCCATCAACTCATCCATTTCCATATCTACTATGGAACCTTCTGCATTGACATCGTATTTAATATATTCTTTCTCAAAATATCCATAATCTGCATACACAGCAATTTCTACTGCCGTTATCATAACAACCGGTATCAGCGAAATTGCAAACACAAACGCAACTATCCATTTAACGTACTTCATCATAAATTTTCCTCTCTTCTATAATCTCCGCCAAAAATCTTTTACCTGATGTCCAAGCTCATCAAGCGTAATGTATCTGCAATCATCCCATTCTCTCGGAAACAGCATTCTATATCCGCTTTGAGAAAATCTGTCATCAAGGAGAGCAATTACTCCCACATCATCCTTGGTTCTGATAACCCTGCCGGCAGCCTGCATTACCTTATTCATTCCGGGATATCTGTAAGCATAATCAAAACCATTTTTACCTACATCATCAAAATAATTTTTGATAATATCTTTTTCATTACCTATCTGTGGCAATCCCGTACCTATTATAATAGTGCCAATAAGCTTATCATTTGTCAAATCAATTCCTTCAGAAAATATTCCGCCCATAACGCAAAAGCCCACTAACGGTTCGTCATAGGTTTCATCAAAAGTCTGCAAAAACTCTTCTCTTTCGCTTTCATTCATATTAGAATGCTGTACTATACACTTGGTCCGTTTTTCAAAACCATTTGTATATGCCACATCATACACAGCTTCCATCAATTTATATGATGGAAAAAACACCATATAATTTCCCTTTTGCATACTCACTATGGTATCTATGTAATTATAAATCTTCATATATTCTTCCGGCCCTCGCCTGGTATATTTGCTGCTTACATCCTTTGCTGCCAGAAGCAGTCTCTTCTCCTGTTCAAAAGGTGAATTAACATATATAGCATAATCTTCTATATCACCTGTAAATAATTCCTTATAATAATTTACCGGCAGAAGAGTTGCTGAGAAAAAAGTGGTATTGACGACTCTGTCAGTACATTCTCTTATCCTTGACGAAGGATTAACACATAAAAGTTTAACAAAAAAGTCCCCTTTATCATCTATCATCATATATATTCTGTACTTTTCATCCATGCAGTCATACACTTCAAGAAAGTTCTTTATATTAAAATACAAATCTTTTACTTTTTCACGTTCGGAAAATTTGTTATGCTTTTCAAAAAAGCTCATAAATCGCGAATCAGTTCTTCCAAGCGTCATAGCCAGTTCATCCAAACTGTCAACTATTGTACAGCCTTCGCTTTGCCTTTTAAGGCTTAGCATAGCTTTATTACATTTATCAAGTGCTGATGCCAATCTTGAATCAACATCTTTTACAAGCTTTTTCACTTCCATTATATCTTCTTTAACAAGGACGCAACTGTACATTTCCCTTGCCCTGTCAACCAGATTGTGTGCCTCATCGGTCAATACGACATACTCACCCTGTCCGCCTTCAGAAAAATATCTTTTAAGGCATACATGAGGATCAAAAACATAATTATAGTCGCAGATAATTCCATTTACCCAATTGCTTACGTCAAGAGACATTTCAAAAGGACAAACCTGATGCTTCTCTGCATACTGCATAATCACTTCTCTTGTAATGTCGTATTCATTGTTAATAAGATCAAACACTGCATCATTTATCCTATCATAATGTCCCTTGGCTCTCGGGCAATATTCAGGATTACATTTGACTTCTTCCATTGCACATATCTTTTCTTTAGCGGTAATCATAATATTTCTAAAATGAAGACCATTATCACGCAATATCCTGTATGCCTGCATGGCAACCGTTCCGGTAATTGTCTTTGCAGTTATATAAAAAATCTTGTCTGCTTTCTTTTCACCCATAGCCTTTACAGACGGAAAGATTACTGACATAGTCTTACCTACACCGGTTGGCGCCTGTATGTACAGATTCTTTTTCCTGCTTATGCTGTTGTACACAGCAGCTACAATATCTCTCTGACCATCTCTGTATTCAAAAGGAAACTGTAATTCGGATGCCGTCTTTTGTGTCAACGTATTATTCGAATACATAAATTCAGCCCACTTCATATACTCGGAAACAACATTCATAAACCAGTCTTTTACATATTCAAATGTCATCTCTTCTTCGAAATATCTCACTTCTTCCGTGTCAAGATTCACATATGTCATTCTGATACGTATATTGTCAATTTCTTTATCAACACCATACATATACCCATAACACATAGCCTGTGCTTTATGTACATACACAGGCTCATTCATATAAGATATATCTTTATAAGTTCCCTTTATCTCATCAATAACGGTCATTCCCGTATCACTGTTAAAAATACCATCGGCGCGTCCTTCAATTATAACTTTAAAATCATTATAATAAACTTCTGTCTTAAGCGATACTTCAGCATTGTATCCCAATCCCATAGACTTTTGAATCTTTCTGTGGATTTTACTGCCTTCGAGCATTGCATCAGTATCCATATGTCCAAATGTTCTGTTATCTATATCTCCGGAACGCAGTATAAATTCAACAAGATTTCTTACTGATATACGAAGAACACTATCTTTGAAAAATTCCATTTTCTTCCCTACTGTTGTACCCTTTTGTCCGTAAATTCAGTCATATGCTTTCTCATCCATAAAGGCAGCAAATTATTCTGGCACTTAGGATTATACCTCTCATCAATAGCAATTGATTCAAAAAACACCTGCCACAAATCCACATATTCATCATGGTGCCCCACTTCAAAGCCTTTTGAATCAATCAGAAATTCCGGTGAACCTTTTATAAGTTCCACACTTCCCAATGCTCTATGCACTGCCATAACATTTCTGGTCTTATCATATATAATCCAGTTTTCGCCCGGGTATCTGTCAGCAAAATGTCCTGTGATTATAGGAATAGCATTACACTTAGGTTCTATTGTAGCACATAATATTCCATATGTCTCTTGAAATCTTGTCACCCCAAGATACAGATGGGTTTCATTTTGAGTTTTTCTTGCCAACTCCATCGCCCGCATAATATACGGATTTTTGAGTTTATAAATAGCATTACCACCTTTTTTAAAGCATATTTCAAGAAATTTAAATAATGTATATACCCGTTCTGTATCATAATGGCATAATATTTTAATGCTTTGGTCATACACATATTCGCCAAGCCTGTTTCTTATATTATCCACAGTTGATAATGCTTTATTTATATCAGTTTCCACGTTTTCATAATCACAAAACATTTCTCTTTCAATAATGCCATCATCAGAAACAATTATTCCTATATCATCTGTGTTCATCTTATTCCGATATGAAAATGCGTCAAAAACAGCAGTCAGCATATTTTCTATATCATCTTTACAAATAAAAACATGTTTTTCCATCCTGGTCATCCTCATCTGTTCCATATCAATATATCGGTAGTTGCATCTGAACATATATATCCGTTCCCGCTTTCATAGATTCCTTATCACTGTACGTAAGCTGTCTTGTTATATAATCAGTTTCCATTCTGGTGTTGTACATCATCCTGCCGTTGCATGTTATAAAATATACCGCTCTCTTCAAGACAACTCCCATTTTCTTCAAATCTTCAAAATCAAGCCTGCCATATCTTCTTGCAGAAACAATTCTTCTTGCACTTTTTACACCGATTCCGGGAATTCTAAGTAATTTTTGATAACTTACATAGTTTATCTCCATAGGAAATTCCTCCAGATGATTAACTGCCCAGTCACATTTAGGGTCTATGTCGGTATTAAGGTTGGGGTGATTTTCAGATAATAATTCTCCTGCCGAAAAATCATAAAATCTTAAAAGCCAGTCTGCCTGGTACAGACGATGTTCCCGCAGAAGCGGAACCGGTGTACCCAATGCCGGTAAATCCTTATCTTCATTAATCGGAACATATCCCGAATAAAAAACTCTCTTTAAATCAAACTTTTTATATAAGTTTTCTGCAATAGTTACAATATGATAATCACTTTCATCTGTTGCACCTATTATCATCTGTGTACTTTGACCTGCCGGCACAAAATATCTGCCCGCTCTCTTCACTCCCACAATATCCGTATCTTTTACGGCAACTTCATCTATTCGTTTGTACTTATCTTCTATACCAAGAATCCCCCTACCTGTTGATATACCGTATTGGATGTTTTTCATAGGTGTAAGAATATTTTTTCTATTCTTATGTGGCGCTAATTTTTTAAGGCCGTCCCCTGTAGGTAATTCTAAATTTATACTCATTCTGTCAGCAAGATAACCTATCATCTCTACCAGCACAGGATCGGCCCCGGGAATTCCTTTAACATGAATGTATCCGTTAAACTTATATACATTTCTGAGTTTATATAATGTCTCATACAAAAGTTTCATGGTGTTATCAGGCGAATCAATGATACCCGAACTCAAAAACAATCCTTCTATATAATTCCTTCTATAAAACTCGTATGTAAGCTTACATATCTCATCAGGTGTAAATGTCGCCCTAACCACGTCATTAGAAGACCTGTTAACGCAGTACTTACAGTCATATATGCATTCATTGGACATAAGTATCTTTAGTAGGGAAATGCATCTTCCGTCAGCTGCAAAGGAATGACATATTCCGCATGCCGCAGAATTACCCATATTCTTTCCGTCTCCTTTTCTTTCTACACCGCTGGATGTACATGCAACATCGTATTTTGCTGCATCCGACAATATCTCCAGTTTCTGGGATAAACTAAGTTTTTCATTAATTATCGTATTATTCATCGCTTAACTTCTCCAAAAATCTAATCGAACATATGTTTGTTTTTAATATAGCATAACTGCTTAAAGATTTCAAGATATTTGTAAAAGAAAAAAATGACCATCCGGCATATATTCACCAAATGATCATTTTTTAATATCATTATATTTTTTATTCAGAATGTTTTATGCGCCCATATTATCAAGAATCTGTCCGATATGTTCGCTTTCCATTTTGTGGAATATGCCGCCATCAGCTAATTCCGCAATAGCCGGCATAAGTGGAACTTTACCAAGAACTTTAAGTCCGAGCCCATTTGCAACTTCATCTATATTGCTCTTTCCAAACAGCTCAATCTTCTTACCGCAATCCGGGCATTCAAGATAGCTGTAGTTTTCTACGATACCCAAAATCGGAATATTCATGGCTTCAGCCATTTTATAGGCTTTCTTAACTATTAAGTTAACCAAATCCTGTGGCGAAGTTACAATCACGATGCCATCTACCGGAATCGACTGGAATACCGTAAGTGGTACGTCTCCTGTTCCCGGTGGCATATCTATAAGAAGATAGTCAAGCTCTCCCCATATAACATCTGTCCAAAACTGCTTTACTACGCCTCCGATTACCGGGCCTCTCCAAATAACAGGGTCATCCGGGTTCTCAAGAAGAAGGTTAACTGACATTATTCTTATGCCATTTGTTGCTTCTGCCGGAAAAATACCACTTTCGTTACCTGTTGCCTTATCTGTGATTCCAAACATTTTAGGTATTGATGGGCCTGTAATGTCTCCGTCCAGAATACCAACCTTGTATCCCTTATTGGCAAGTGCCACTGCTATCGATGATGTAATCATAGACTTACCAACGCCACCCTTACCGCTTACAACTCCTATAACTTTTTTAATAGAACTCATTGAATTTAAAGGTTCCTTAGGAATTCCATTTTTACTTGGACACCCTTCACAACTTTCTCTTGTACATGATGTACTGCTACAATCTCTTTCTGCCATAATATCCCGCGCTATAAAAACGCTCTCCTTTCATTATATATCTTTATAAAAATAATGTTATTCTTCAAACTCTACAGTAAGAAAATATCCACTTTCCGTTTCCCTTATACTTTTTACTATACCTTTTTCAGACTTTATCCTGTCTCTAAATTCATAATTACCGGACATAGCCACTGCAGGTTCAATAGTATAATAATAGCTAAAAGGCAGCTTTCCTTCACTTATCGTCACTTCATCGCCTATTTTAACAAGACCTGCTCTTTCCATTTTAAATTCATCTTCTCTCATCTTGTCCACCTCTTTTTCATCCTTTATAGATTATATCACTAAATATTTTTTTTGAAAGACTTTTTCTTTAAAATAATTCTTAATTATGATATAATTAAGAAAGCTTTTTATCAAATTATTAATAAGAAAGGATTAGTGTGTTATGTCAACCAATTTCAGTTTAAAACATCCCTACATTTTGGCCGATGAAGCAACAGAAAAATACTACTGCTACGGTGACGGCAGTGATGTATTTGTTTCAGACAACCTTAAAGACTGGGAACCTGCACAAAGTGAACTTCCGCAGTTGAACCAGCCTGCAGTTATAAAAGTCAGAAATGAATACCGTATCTACACAGTAACAGATGATGGTATTCTACTTTATGTATCAGACACACCAACAAGCGGTTTTCACGTTAGAGACTATGTAATTACATATGATGATAACTCTTTTGAGTTTAATCACAACCGACTTGTTATATCACATCCATCTGTTATATCAGACCCTATTACCCGTGAACATTACCTTGTGTACGGATGTTGTCACGGTGGTGTAAAGATACTTCATCTTAACCCACGCAATGGTCTTGCTTTTGTGGATGGTCCGGGAATTACTATTGCCAAAGCTCCTGAATTCAATTCCCGTATTACAGATGGTTACATATATTATAACGAAAATGACAAATCTTACTATTTATTTGCAACTTACGGAAGTGATAAACATGGTTCTGTAAGAGTTGGCAAAAGCTCACATATAAACGGACCATATCTGGACTGTAACAGACGTGACATGGCAGATACCAATAACTTTGATGACACAATAGGCTATATGATTCTTGCACCTATGCATTTCGATGATTGTACATTTGTGTATGGTTACTCAAGACCTGTTGTTTTCAAAGATTTCAACAACAAACTCCACTTGTCTGTATACGTATACAACAGTGATGAAGAAGATGGTATTGTAAGTATTACCGATTTACTTACTACAGAATCATCCAATGCACAGATACCATTTCTCCCCGTACCTTTTGGAATGGAATTATGTGGTACACCTTGTGATACAAGTATTTTACCAAGTAATGTATGCGGTCCGTATGAATATATTAACCTTACAAAGGAAGTTCCGTTACCACTTAATGACTACAATCCTTTATCATTATTGCAGCCATCCGAACAAGGTGTAAGCTCTACAAGAAATTCATGGGCTCTTGCTATACCACATAAAGCAGGCGGTAGAGTTGAATTAGGTGGTAGCCTTAGAGGATACTGGATTATAAGCAACGATAATAAACTTATAATCAGATACAACAACACCGTGGAAGAATATATATCTGTTCCTGTAAAGATTAGTTCCACATCAGTTCAAACTACTCTTTTAATAGGATTTGATAATAACGGTAATTTCCTTGCAGCAAAAAAATATTAATATAGTAGCAAAACTTATTCTTAAGATTGGAGTAATATATGAATAATTTAAATAATATTTCTATAGACGAATATATATTTCCTTCCGAGCCACCAAAGCCGGCAGGAAAACCGCTTCCGCCAAAGCCGGGCGAAAGACCTGAACCTTTACCTAAAAACAGTGTTTGGTTTACTCACGACCCTGCTATATATCACGATCCCGTGTCAAATAATTACTATATATACGGAACCGGTGCTGAATGTTTAAAATCAACTGATTTAATCAGTTTCGAACGATTAGGACGAGTTATCGAAGCTCCTCCAAAAGAATCCTCTGACTGGGTTGGCGGTAATGCTATTTGGGCTCCGGATATTGTTAAAGTAGGAGACGAATACAGAATTTATGGTTCAAACTCCACATGGGGTGTAAGACAGTCTTGTATTTTCCTTGCTGTTGCCGACAATGCCGAAGGTCCATTTATACCACGTGGCGCGGTTTTAAAAACATCAGAAAAATTGCCGGTCAATGCAATTGATGCTAATATTGTGGAAGATGTAGAAACAGGAGAACAGTATATGACTTATGGTTCATTCTGGGGCGGATGTCATATACTTAAGTTAGATAAAGAAACAGGACTTGCAGCCAACGCAAATCCTACTACTGAAGAAGAATTAATCGGTAAATGTATTGCAAGAAGACCACAGTGGGCTGATTGTGCAATCGAAGGTCCATACATAATTTACAATCCGGATACAGAATACTATTATCTTTTCGTTTCATATGCTTCTCTTAAAAGCGATTATAACATCCGTGTAGGAAGAAGCAAATGTATAACCGGTCCTTACTACGATCATAACGGAAGAGATATGACCGACATCAACGATACAGATAATACATTAGGTTATATGATAGAATGCGGTTATGCTTTTAAGGATTGCAAGCCATATATGGGACCGGGACACAACTCAGTACTTCGTGACTTTGATAATAATTGGTATGTAATTTGCCATATAAGAGAAAAGAACTTCAAAGGTGGAGAAGCCTCAACAATGCATATAAGAAAGATAGTTTGGACAAAAGACGGTTGGCCATGTGCATCTCCTCTTCAATATGCAGGCGAACAGTTACAGCCGGTTCCAAAAGAACTTGTATGCCGCACTTTCGAAAGAATCACTTTACAGCCAACTATACCTCAAGGTATAAGACATTCCACATTAATGGAATTAAAAAACGATGGTTCTGTTCTCATACAGGAAACAATTAAAGGTCACTGGCATTTTACAGATGAATATACCATTGAGATTTCATATGGTAAAACAGTTGAAACGCTTACAGTTCTTCCCGGTTGGGATTACGAACTTTGGAAACCATGTGTAGTTCTTACAGGCATAAACAATAATCATATCTGTGTTTGGGGTAAAGCTCCTCTCTAAAATATATTTTCAGACAAAAAGCAATACGAGCAGTATTACGTAGCAAAAAACCTCCTGCAAATTTTAGCAGGAGGTTTTTAGTGCAAAAATATCATTTATCATATCATTCCAAAAAGGCATTATTTCAAGAAGAACACATTTTTCAAATCAGTAGAAACAGGACTATTATCAGGATTTGTTTCCATTATATCTGCCATATAATCCCACCATTTCCTACAGATTTCCGTATCAGCTGACTTGGCCCATTTTTCTTCATTTTCAAGTTCTATATATCCATACAGAATATTGGTTTCTTTATCCAGGAATATAGAATAATTGTGACCGCCATATTCATGTATCATTTCTTTCATCTCAGGCCATAATTCATTGTGTCTGCGCTCGTATTCGTCTTCCATACCCTCGAATAATTTCATCTTAAACGACTTTCTGATTATTGATTTATTTTCCGTGGTATCAACAGTATTTATCACGTATTTTGTTGTTTTATCATACAAGAACTTCTCAGGTATATCTACTTTAAAATCCTTTGCCAGATTCCTAAATTCTTGTGGCTCAATAGTCTGTAGTTTGTAATTCTGCATAGAAAGAGTTTTTACAAGTATCTCAGCTGCTTTCTCAACTGTATGCGCAAGACCAAATGTAAGGTCAAAATCTGCACCTGAGCAGAATATTCCATGATGAGCCCAAATTGCCACATCATACATTTCCATAAGTTTAGATGTTTCAACAGCTATATCTCTTCCACCCGGAACCATCCAATGTACCACACCTACTCCTGAAGGAAATACAACCGGACATTCTGTTGCCATTTCCCATAATTCTCTTGTAAACACTTTATCTTCAAGAGGAAGAACAAACGTAAGTGCAATTACATTTGTTGTATGGCAATGATAAATAACTCTATGTTCGCCATTGGTTACTCTCTTTTTAACTTCGTGATTCATCAAGTGAGATGGCAGTTCGCTTGTTGGCTTTCCACCTTTTTCTAATCCATATACAATTTTATATTTTTCACCATTATCATCTATTTTAACAATAGCGATATTAGCCCACGGATCTAAAATCACGTTTCTGAAATACTTTCCTGAACCTGTTACAAGAAAATACTCCCCAGCTAAACCCGGAACACTTGTTCCAATCGGAAACCATTCTCCATCATCTTTCAATTCAGACTTAACTTCTTCAATTTCTTCAGGCTTAATTCTATATGTAAGGTTACCACCATTTCTTTCATGCCACCCCTGATTAAATCCGTCATCGCACATTCTTATAAAACCTTGCACAAACAATGCATTATTTATATTATCGTTCATATATATACCATACCTTTCAAACAAAAGGGCATTTACAGAAATATCATTCCGCAATGCCCTAATATCTCTTATATTATCATTTCTTAGTTTGTTATATCCTCATCACTAAACGGATCACCACATTCAGGGCAGAACTTTGGTGGATTCTTTGGATCTGCCGGTTCCCAACCACACTTATCACATTTGTAAAGTGGTTCACCTACAGGTTTTTTCTGACCACACTCTGTGCAGAACTTTCCTTTATTAACAGCTCCACAACTACAAGCCCATCCGTCTGCCGGTTTTGACTCACCACATTCTGCGCAGAACTTGCCTGTATTAACAGCTCCACACTTACATGTCCATCCTGTTGCATTTGAAGCTACCGGCTGCTGTGCCATAGTATTCATCTGCTGTGCCTGCATCTGCTGCGCATTCATTTGCTGGTCCATAGCAAAAAGGTTATTAGCATTCATTCCGCCTGCCTGTGTTGCCATATTAAGTCCCATAAAACCTAACATAGCTCCGCCTTCATTGCTTGCTGCCGCTCTCATTGCGTCACCCTGTGCACCAACAAGGCTTGCTGCTGCCATACCAGGATTTCTAAACACAGCCATCTGCTGAAGTTCTTTGATTCTCTTTTCATCTTCTTCAGGTGCAGTAACTGAGTTAAATGCGATTGATGCAACTACGATACCTCTCTTTAATGCCCAATCTTCAGCTAACTCTTCATTGATTACATCACCGATTTCTGTTGTCTTACCAGGGAATGCACTATATCTGATTCCCATTTCAGAAACTTTAAACAATGCCGGCTGTAATTTATCAAGGAATTCTGCCTTTAATATGCTGTCAAGTTCGCTTCTTCTGTATTCTCCTGTTACATTACCGCATACGTTCTTGTAGAATAATACAGGGTCAACAATTTTATAAGTATATTCACCGTTACATCTGATAGACATATCCATATCAAGTCCGATGTTGGTATCTACAACTCTAACCGGTATAGGCTGTGCTGTTCCAAACTTATTGCCGATAATTTCCTTTGTATTAAAGAAATAAATTCTCTGGTCTTTTGCTGTGTCTCCCCCAAATGATGTTCTTCTTAAAACAGTTTTGGCAGCTCCCTTTATATTAGAACCCAGCTTGCCATACATAAATGATGGTTCTGTTGACTGATCAAATATGAATTCACCTGCCTCAGCACAAACTTCAACAACTTCACCCTGATCAACAATAATCATACACTGGCCTTCATTTACAGCAATTATAGAACCGTTTGTAATGATGTTATCCATACCATTTACATTACGTGAGCCTTCCTGAACTCTTCTTACGCCCTTTGTTACAAGTACATCTGAAGGAATTGCATCACAGTAGAAATACTCTCTCCACTGGTCACCTACAAGTGTCTTAACAGATGTTCCGAACGCTTTAACTATACTTAAATCTCCTATTGCTTTTACTAATCCCATGATTATCTCCTTTCATATGTGATTATATTTTATGATTATAATTTTTAAAATTTGCCACCTCTGCCACCAAATGAGCCGCCACCGCCGCTCGAACGACTGCCGCCGCTGCTGCCTGATGACTGTGGTTTAGGTATCTTTGTTACATTTTTAAACATAAAACTGTCCTTGCTTTTTCTCAAAACAAAACCATCTTTTGCTATATAATTCTTAGCCAATGGTTCCGGCTTGACAGGTTTAAGTTTAGACTTTTGCCTTCCTGACACCAATAATGCTACCACAACACCTATTACTATTGCAATAACAATTCTTATAATTATTTCAACCGGTGTTCTGTAAGGATTAATGAAACTATACGGCATACCTGATTCTGCTTTCTTTTCGAACTTGTCAACCATGTTCAGAAATTTATCAAAGCTTGTATAATACACGGCATCCGACAAATCCTCTACTACTTTATTTTCAATTTTTACAAGTCCGTAATTGTCGCTCAGACTTCTTCTTGCATCCCCACATGTAAGGAAGTAATAATCTCTCGTAGTCATATTTACGTAATACAAAATTCCGTCTGTATTTTCATCAAAATATGACAAATACACTTCCTTTGCAGTTCCTTCTGCATAAGTTATAAATCTTTCTTCCGTATAAATGATTATGTTTAAATTATGTTTTTTAGCTATAGTTGCTGCACGTTCATATAAGTCAGTTTCATCTGAATCGGTGAGAATATCTGCTCCGTCATATAAAACTGCTGTTCCTGACGTCTTTGCATCTTCAGCCATTGCCACAGTATTTATAGCAAATACTAATAGCAGGCTGAGTATTACTGTTTTAAATATTTTCATCTTATAATACCTCCGTTACCTATTAATATTATCCTATAAAATACGCGATTATGGCTACTACCAGCGCAAGTGGAATGGACCACCTGAGCATCATATTTCTATATTTTTTCTTACACATCGGAAGTTCTCCGACGAACTTACCTGTCTGCCCGTTCATGGCAAAAGTATATATCTTGCCTTCATATTTTGTATTTAATACCCATACCGGCATCAAAGCATACTTTATACTGCTTTCCGTAACATTAAGCTTCTGCGCAGATGCTTTTACCGTTGCATATCCCTTACAGGTATCTCTAACCATATTATTCACCGTGTTGGTCATTCTTTCCGATGCGCGTTTCATACATTCGTCTTGAACAACATCATATTTATCTGCAAGGTATCCTGACAAATATGTTGTAGAAAATGGTTCTATTTCATTATAATCAAACGGTTCTATAGATTCCATCAACATATCTTCCATTTTACTTGAACTATCTACAGGTACCTTGGTAAATCTTATTTCACCTTCTCTTTCAAGCATATATGTACTTGTCTCAGTATAAATGTATCTGGAATCAGACCATGACCTTACTTTTGTTGCATTATATGTATAATCAGCATCCATTTCCGTATCAAAAAGCCAATATGGAACATATATCCCCTTTATACTTTCCATTCTCTGTTTCTTAAGGAATATATCAGGTACCAGTTTCTTACCCTTTACATATGTTTCAAATGCTTTTACCGCCTGTTCCTTTGTCTTTTTAAAAGGTATAATGTAGTCCGGCTTAAATTCATCCGAAAACTGTTCCGGCATAACCGTTGCACTGTCACAATACGGACACATAGTAGCACCTACTGTTTCATCACCGATTATTTCCCCTGCACATGCCGGGCAGATATACCTTCTAAGGCCTGCTGTTTCCTCTTCTGTCCATTTCTTGCTCTCATAAATCCCCAAATCAGGGTCCGGTTCTTCTCCGGTACTGCCAAGCACATTTTCTTCGTACTTCTTTAAAACGTCCATTTCAAAGGCACTGTCGCAGTATTCACAGGACATCTTTTGCGCCTCAGCGTCAAACTTAAGAGTTGCACCGCAATTTGGACATTTATACTCTAATACACTCATTCCATAACTCCTTTCTTATAGAAAATGTATATTCGTAAAATCCTATAGAAATATCAAAACATTTCTATGAAATAAAAAAAGCTCAGAGAAAATCTCTGAGCTTATAGCAGGGGTGGAAGGAATCGAACCCTCCTCTGGAGTTTTGGAGACTCTTATTCTACCGATGAACTACACCCCTATTTTGGCCTGCCCTATATTTATACCATAAGCAGGTCTTATTGTCAACAACATTTTGCCATAAACCCAAAGGGTAATTATATAATTGTCATAGCTTCCCGAACACTTGAAACACCGATAACTTTAATTCCCTCCGGTACCTTCAGTCCATCTAAGGATGCCTTTGGCATTATGCAGGTTTTAAAGCCAAGTTTTACCGATTCCTGTAATCGCTGTGCCGGCATTGATACAGCTCTAACCTCTCCCGATAAGCCTATTTCACCGAAAACTATTGTATCGTCAGGAATCACCTTATCCTTATAACTGGACATAATTGCAAGCACTATGCCAAGATCCAGCGCAGGCTCCGAAGCTCTCATACCACCTGCGATGTTGACATAAGCATCACATTCCGAAAGTTTATAACCAAGTCTTTTTTCAAGAACAGCAATAAGTAAATTAACTCTGTTAATGTCTGTTCCTGCCGCCGTTCTTCTCGGCATACCAAATCCCGTCTTGCAAACAAGTCCCTGAATCTCGACAAGCATCGGTCTCGTTCCTTCCATTGAGCATGCTACCACCGAACCCGAAGCATTCTCCGGTCTGCCGTTAAGCATATACTCTGACGGATTTGTTACCTCCTTCAAGCCCTCATTTCGCATTTCAAATACTCCTATTTCATTGGTCGAACCAAATCTGTTCTTTACACCACGAAGTATTCTGTATGCCGCCTGTCTGTCACCTTCAAAATAAAGTACTGTATCTACCATATGTTCCAATACTCTCGGACCGGCAACTACACCTTCTTTTGTCACATGACCGACAATAAAAACTGAAATTCCGGAACCTTTTGCAATCTGCATAAGTATATTGGTACATTCTCTTACCTGACTCACACTTCCCGGTGCTGAAGAAACTTCTTCACTCATAACTGTCTGGATTGAGTCGATAACAACTACATCCGGTTTAAGCTGTCTGATATGTTCTTCTATTACATTTAGATTAGTTTCGCACAGAAGCATCAGCTTATCGTTAAAACTTCCTATTCTTTCAGCTCTTATCTTAATCTGCTTAGCTGACTCTTCCCCGGAAACATAAAGAACATTTTTATCTGCATCTGACAGATTCTTACATACCTGTAACAGCAAAGTAGACTTTCCAATACCCGGGTCACCACCGACCAATGTAAGGGAACCTTTAACAATTCCACCGCCTAAAACTCTGTCAAGTTCAGATATATTGGTAGTCACTTTGTCTTCTTCATCTAACAAAACCTCAGATAATCTCTGAGGTTTTGAATTGAAATCCATAGATATTTTTGTATTTTTTCTATTATTTGATACTACTTCCTCTACAAATGTATTCCATTCTCTGCACGCAGGACACTGTCCCATCCATTTTGCAGATTCATAACCACATTCCTTGCAGAAGAAAACGGACTTCTTTTCTTTTGCCATTAATTACGCCTGCACAATTCTTACTTTTGATGTTCCGCCATTGCCAAGTTCAACACTGAGTGTTGCCTTGCCACCAAGGTTTGTTTTTACAGTTCCTGCATTAATTCCATCTATAAATGTCTTATACTCTTTTTCATTTTCAAGAGCTACTGTAATCTGTGTATTGCCATTACCTTCTACTTCAAATTCCATCATCATATCTGATTCATGAAGGTTTCTTACAGTTGTTCCCGGTACTGACTCATATACAAATATGCCATTCTTTTCAAGCTTTGTAATGTCACAATACGTCTTTACCTTGTAAACATCTCCTTTGTGTTCAAAATCGGAACGTTTTGTCTTCTCTGTCAAAGTATAATCGCCAAAACTGATTGTTCCGTCTGTCTCGCTGCAAATCAATTCTTTTATTGCTGCCATCTTAATTGTCCTCCTGAAATATATTTAAAAAGCGCCTATTATTATATAATTGCAAAAAATACCCCTTTTAACTACTTCATTATACAACATTTTTTATTGTTTTTCTACATATTTAATAAATTTACGTATATAATTTTCTTAAGCTGAGGTACGCATCCTCAGCCGAGTGCTTTTAATGTGATAGGAATTTCATATCACATTAAAAAAGCACCTCAAATGCACATTTTATGGCATTTAAGATGCTTTATAAATTATTTTACCGCAAACTTTAATTCTCCTCCGGCAACAGAAACCACCACTGTATCACCTTTGCTTATCTTGCCGTCAAGTATTTCTTCCGCAAGTCTGTCTTCAACCATTGTCTGAAGAGCTCTTCGAAGCGGTCTTGCACCATACTTTTTATCAAAGCTCTTATCAACTATGTGTTTCTTTGCCGCAGCTGTTATATTTAAGTTAATATCAAGCTGTTTACTGATTCTTGATGATATTTCTTTAAGCATAATACCTGCAATTTTGACATTATCATCTTTGTTCAACGGATGGAACACAATAGTTTCATCTATTCTGTTAAGAAATTCCGGTTTAAAAAGTTTCTTTACTTCCTCCATAACATTCTGCTTCATACGTTCATAATCAGTCTTTTCATCTTCAGTAGCACCAAAACCAAGTTTTTTCGGTTCTATAATTTTCGTGGCTCCCGTGTTTGATGTCATTATTATTATGGTGTTTTTAAAATTAACTTTTCTTCCCTGAGAATCTGTAACATGTCCGTCATCAAGTATCTGGAGTAAGATATTAAACACATCTGAATGTGCTTTTTCAATTTCATCAAAAAGCACAACTGAATATGGATTTCTGCGTACACGTTCACTTAACTGTCCGCCTTCATCAAATCCTACATATCCCGGCGGTGAACCTATTATCTTTGAAACACTGTGTTTTTCCATATATTCAGACATATCAACTCTGATTATAGAGTTCTCCGTTCCAAAAACAGCTTCTGACAATGCTTTTGAAAGTTCTGTCTTACCTACACCTGTTGGCCCAAGGAATAAAAATGAGCCTATTGGTCGTTTTGGATCTTTAAGTCCTACTCTGCCTCGTCTTACAGCTTTAGCAACTGCCGTAACTGCCTCATCCTGTCCTACTACTCTTTCATGAAGTGTCTTTTCAAGATTTTTCAGACGTTTTCCTTCACCTTCGGATATTTTTTTGACAGGTATTTTTGTCCATTTGGCAACTACATCTGCTATATCATTTTCCGTTACAACAGCCTTTCGGTTACGCTTATCTTTTTCCCATTTTACTCTTTCATTATATTCTCTGTTACGAAGTGTTTCCTGTTCCTTCATAATTTCAGAAACCTTTGAAAACTTTTCCTTAGACAAATATAATTCTTTTTCTTTTTCAAGTTCTGCAATCTGTTTTCCAAGTTCTGCCAGCTCAGGCGGCATAGTATGAGACGCAAGATTAACTTTTGAGGCAGCCTCATCCATTAAGTCAATTGCCTTATCCGGTAAATATCTGTCATTTACATATCTTTCAGATAAACGTACAGCTGCTTCTACAGCGCCATCGTCAATAATAACATTGTGATGCTCTTCATATTTTTCTCTTATTCCCATTAAGACAGTAATTGTTTCTTCTATAGTTGTTTCCTCTACTGTTACAGGCTGGAATCTTCTTTCAAGAGCCGCATCTTTTTCAAAATACTTTCTGTATTCCGAAGTAGTTGTTGCTCCTATTATCTGAATTTCTCCTCTTGCAAGTGCAGGCTTTAATATATTTGATGCATCAATTGCACCTTCTGCACCACCGGCACCTATAATAGTATGAATTTCATCTATAAATAATAATACATCTTTATCCTGGGATACTTCAGATATAATTCTCTTAATACGTTCTTCAAACTCACCTCTATACTTGGAACCTGCTACTAATGCTGATAAATCCAATGTTACAAGTTTCTTGTCTGATATAGTCTGCGGAACATCACCTCTGACAATTTTCATGGCAAGAGCCTCAACAATGGCTGTCTTTCCAACTCCCGGCTCGCCTATAAGGCACGGATTATTTTTTATTCTTCTGCTTAAAATCTGAATAACTCTCTGAAGTTCATCTTCCCTACCAAATACAGGATCTAACTTATCTTCTTTTGCAAGGTCAGTAAGATTACGACTATACTGTGCGAGCATAGAAGTACCCTGTTTCTTATTTTGTGCATTTTTGATGGACATAACTTCTTCCTTCATCATTTCAGGACTTGCTCCCATCGCCATCAACAAATCTGCAAACACTTTCTGCAAATTAACATCAAGTGTTACAAGAATTCTTGTTGCTGCACATTCAGTTTCCTTTATAAGTGAAAGCAAAATGTAACCTGTACCAACCTGTGTATGCCCAAATTTCTGTGCTTCTTTATAGCTTCTTTCTATAGCTTCTTCCGCTCTTGGCGAAAAGCCTTCCGGTTCACCAAGAATCACTGTTTTCATAGGTGCAGAAAATCTCTTAACCAGTTCAGTAAGCTTTTCGTCATTTATTCCATAATTAGCCAACACCTTGGATGCAGTGCCATCAGCTACTCTTACCAGACCAATAAGCAAATGTTCTGTACCGATAACACCTTTTTCCATTTCTATGGCAACATCATGTGCATATTCAATTGCAAGTACTGCGCTCTTAGTAAACTTTCCTTTCATATGTCACCTCGCAACATTTTTCATCTTAATCTTCATCCAGCTCAAAATTAAGTAAACTGTCTATAATAGCTTCTGTGGCATCAATATCCAATGGCTCAATGTCCAATGTAAGACTTTCAATTTCCTCATCCGCAAGTCTGCTGATTATGACATTTTCTTCCATGCCTTCAGCCATCATTTCTTCTTTTTCCACAAATTCCGAATCATCCGGAACCATCTTGTTTCTGTCGACTGTTTCTTCGGCATCATATTTAAAGCCCGGTTCTGCTTCCGTAGCCGGAATCATTTTTTCTTTTTCTATAGAATTTTCCGGTGTAATTACAACATTCTCAGGAATTTCCGGTGTTTCTTCTATAGCTGTTTTTTCTACAAGTGGCTCTTCTACATGTGTTTCTTCTACATATGTTGCCTCTATATGTGTTTCCTCTACACATGTTTCTTCTACAGCTGTTTCTTCTACAGCTGTTTCTTCTGCAGCTGTTTCTTCTACAGCTGTTTCTTCTACAGACTCTTCTTTATTATCAATCACAGCCGCAACAGGAACTTCCACCGCTGTTTCCAGTTCTGCTGTGTTTACATCTTTCTTTGCATTTTCTTCAGTTGCAGCTTCTTCATCCTTTTTATCCATTCGTGCCGCAATCTTAGTAATCAGGTTCCATATTAGCATTCCCAAAAGAAGGATAAAAATTATAACTGCACCGATGATTACATTTTTCTTGAATTTATTAAATTCTTCAATTGTATTTTTTTGTGACTCAATCGTTGAAAGATGATTTTTAATTTCATTTTCAAGACTTTCTACTTTACTTACAAGGTCTGAGGAACCGGCATATTCCGATACACGCTGCATAGTCTTTTCAACTGTATCATAGGAATATATTGCACTCTGACCATCCCAGTTCATTGCATATACATAGACAAAGTCAGATACCTCACCATATGTCCATGCCAATGTTTCTTCACCTTCAATAGTAACCGTAGATTCTGCAAAACCTTCCGGTATTTCAAGTTCAGCAGGCGGTGTCACCAACGTATACATCTTTCCGCCGGTCTGAACATTAATCATTACATAAAATAATTTTGTCGTTTCATTATATATATAAAATTTACCGTTTTCTTTATTTTCATCAAGAATATAGAAAATCAATATATCTTTCGATAAACCTCTTGCGCCTTCTACTACCTTGTCCCCATAGGAGTATTCACATTTTTCAAACCCTTCAGGAAGTACAGTTTTTCCAAGTTTTACAGGCATATATTTTATAGCTTCGCCTATAACCAATTCTATATATTCTGTATCATCCACCACAGGTTTTGTTGTTTCTTCCTCTTTCGGTGGTTTTGTCGTTTCTTCTTCCTTACTTTCTTCTTTTTCCGTATAGATATAGTATGTCTTGGAATCTCCGTTTTCAGCAGTAACTTTTATAGTTGTTACATTATCACCTTCAGATAATTTCAACCCACTTGTTTTTACTGTTGCTTTTGAATCATTGGTGGTTGCTGTAACAGATAACTTAGTTATATCTGCTCCGACTTCAAGTTTATACTCTGTCTTATTTTTTGAAAAGCTCGGACTAAGTGTAAGCTTATGACTGTCACCATTTTTATCTACACCATATACTACAAGTTTTTTAAGCGTATTATCATCTGATGCAACTACAGGCGTTGTGACTGTTACTTTGCCGGCCACTGATGATACAGTCATAAGTTCTTCTGTATCATAATCGTACATCTCGCATCCCGACTGTACTTTAATTTCAGTTGTACCTGCTTTCTTTCCGACAAATACAATTTGACGCTTTACTTCCTTTACGGTTCCGTCGCCCTCTATCATAAGTCGTATGCTTCCTGTATCTCCAGTACTATCAGCACCTGAATAATAAGATATCACCGAAGCATCATATGTTAACCACAAATCGCCAACTCCAATATTGCCGTCTGACGTAACTGTTACCGTCACTGTTACATTTGCGCCTTCCACAACAGACTCTGTACTAACAGAAATCTTTGCCTCAGAAGCATAAACCGCCTTAACCATCAACATGCTAAAAACAATTACGCAAAGAGTAAATATTGTTTTTTTCATATAATTAAAGGTCATATTTCATATCCTCTCTTCCTTCATACAACCGTTACTATCTTACTGTTCAATAATACTTGAACCTAATATATGTTTCTTCACTTTCAAATAATCTAAAATGGTTATACCATCTTCCTTTTTATTTACATTGGCTGCTGTCGCATATACACCTTCAAGTTCGCTTGAGCCAAGTATATGTTTCTTTATCTTAAGTAGATCTAAAAGTGCTATCTCTCCGTCACCATTTACATCACCATAAACAATAATGGAATACTCTTTTACAAGTTCGCCTTTTAAATCATAAGTTGCTAACTTACATCCTGTTCCCAATGCACCTGAGAATTCCTCTCCCTTTGCATTTAAAACTTTAACGCTTCCGTTTGTTACATTAAATTTATTTATAAAAACATCCTGATTTGTGGATGGCATTACACCGGTGATAATATCACTTATCAAGTATTCCTCTGATGTAATATCAAACACTCCTTCGGGAATCTTCGGTGCTTCTTCTCTTATAATTGTAATTGTATAAGTTCTCGACGAACCATTTTCTGCCTTAACAACTACCTTTATGACATTTGACCCTTCTGCAAGTTCCACAACTCCCGTACCGGTAATCTTTGCCTTAGAATCTATAGCAGTCGCACTGATACTTACACTCGAAACATCATATCCCACAACCGCGTCATATGCTGTTGTAGAATATAAAAATGTTGGTGTAATATCCACACCTTCTACTTTAAGTTCCTTAAGATAATTGTTCGGATTACCTGTCTTTGTAGGAATTGGTACATTTTCTTCCGGCATATTTTCAAATACAGGTATCTTAAACACAATCTGCATCTGACTTTTCATTTCTTCCGTATATGCCTGTGAGCCGATATATCCTTCACTTGCCGCCGCCTGAATATTGGTCATATACTGATGTGTATATGGCGTTCCGACAAAGTCAAACTTTATATAATACTGAGTATCCTGACCTATATTAATATATTCAGCGCCTTTTTTAATAGCCCCGCCTACTATAGACTTATATCTTGTATTCCATGGTCTCATAGTAGCCTCATCAGTCTTTGATGAATAAATAAGTCCGTTTTTAACTGCCGAATTACCATTTGCAGCATATGCTCCCCAGTTATAATAATTGTATATTCCTTCATAACCTGCCACCTGGCCTGATATACTGCCCGAACCTCCGCCGGAACCCTGTTCCTGTATAATACTTGCAGCCAAATGATATGGGCTCACCCCAGAAACTGCCGCCGCATCCATTATTGCTTGGGAATATGTGGTACCTTCGTCATCTATAGTCGTCCCATCCATAAAAGTTCCGCTTAAGATATTGGCAAGTCCTTCTGCAGACTGATAATCTGCATTATATGAAAGTAATTCAAACTGAAAAACATACTTCTCATCAAGGAAATTTCTCGGATCAAGATAATACGCAATAATTTCCTTAGATGCAGCAACCCATGAGTCACTGTCAAAGCCTACCCATTTATTGTTAACCCAGTCAAACGCTCCCGTCTGAATTGATTTCCACGAACTTATAGAACCGGTATAAACAAGATTTCTGCCCAACTTACTTTCTGCTTTAACAACTTCATCCCATTCGTAATCAAGATGATCCGCTACAAATACCCAATTAGGATACTTCGCATGTAACAGACGCAGTTCTTCTTTGTAACTTTCAGGAAATTCCTGTTCATCCAAATATTCCTCAAAGTCTCCGTCTTCTTCATAATCGATTTCTTCTATTATTATATAATTGCTATGTATATATCCGGTATATACTTCTCCGTCTGTATACTTAAAAGTTATATTGTACCAAAGCATACCGTCACTGGCATTTTGTTCATTGATAATAGTCACACTGTGACCATTTGACAACTGAACTGAACTTCCCGTACTGCTTTTCAGTACTTCAAAGGATGTGCCTGCACCCTGCCTGATATTAACTTTATAACCTGTATTAACAGAAACACGTGCATTTTTAGACTCATAGCCATATGCAATTGTTATGGGATTAATATATCCGGCCACTATGGAAACTATAAGTATAATTCCCACAAATGACATAATCTTCTTTCTAAGCTTCATCGATTGCCTTTCCGATATCATTTCTCATGTATTTATTTTCAAATTCAATGAGTTTTGTTGCTTCGTAAGCTTCAGCTCTTGCTGCTTTAAGATTTTCACCCTTCGCAACAACACCTAATACTCTACCACCATTTGTAACTATATTATCTCCGTCAAACTTTGTTCCCGCATGGAAAACATAGTAGCCTTCTTTGTCCTTAAAGTTTTCAAAACCTGTGATTTTAAAACCTTTTTCATAATGTTCAGGATAACCGTCTGAAGCAAGAACTACACAAACTGCAGCATTGTCTTCAAACTGTAAATCAATCTTATCAAGAGTTCCGTCAATACAAGCCTCAAACACTTCTACAATATCATTTTTCATACGTGGAAGTACAACCTGTGTCTCAGGATCACCAAATCTTGCATTGTATTCAAGAACCTTTGGTCCCTCTTCTGTAAGCATAAGCCCAAAGAAAATAATGCCTTTAAATTCTCTGCCTTCTGCTTTCATAGCATCTACCGATGCCTGATAAATATATTTCCGGCAGAAATCATCTACTTCCTTTGTATAGAAAGGACTTGGTGAAAACGTTCCCATACCTCCGGTATTGAGCCCTTGGTCACCATCTTTGGCACGCTTATGATCCTGTGCAGATGTCATTATCTTAATAGTATTACCGTCAACAAATGATAATACAGACACTTCTCTTCCTGTCATAAACTCTTCTATAACAATTGTATTTCCGGCGTCACCAAACTGCTTATCAAGCATAAGGGTCTTAACACCTTCCATAGCTTCTTCTCTTGTATTACATATAAGTACACCTTTACCAAGAGCAAGGCCGTCAGCCTTTAAAACTATAGGCATCTTAGCTGTTTCAAGATACTTAAGGGCAGCTTCCGGTGAATCGAAGTTTTCGTATGCAGCTGTAGGAATATTATACTTTTTCATAAGGTCCTTTGAAAATGCTTTAGAACCCTCTAATATGGCAGCATTCTTTCTTGGTCCGAATACACGTAAGCCTTCCTTTTCAAATGCATCAACCACGCCACCTACAAGTGGGTCATCCATACCGATTACAGTAAGGTCAATTTCATTTTCTTTAGCAAATGCTACTAATTTATCAAATTCCATGGCACCGATATTTACGCACTCTGCAAATTCACTGATACCTGCATTTCCCGGTGCACAATATATCTTTGTAACCTTCTTGCTCTGAGCTACTTTCCATGCAATTGCATGTTCTCTTCCGCCGCTTCCTACGATTAAAACCTTCATATCTTTTCAACCTTTCTTCTTAAAATGGTAACTATTTTATATGTACCTTATTGTTTTCGTCAATCTCAACTCTTCCGTTGGCAATATAATCAATAGCCATAGGAAGTATCTTCCATTCTGCCTCTTCCATAACTCTCTGCTGAAGAACCTTTGCTGTATCTCCGTCTTCAACCATAACCGGTTTCTGGAAAATAATCGGTCCCGTATCTGTTCCTTCATCTACAAAATGAACAGTTGCACCTACTACCTTCACTCCTCGTTCCAAAGCTGCCTCATGAACTTTAAGTCCGTAAAAACCTGTACCGCAAAATGCAGGAATAAGTGATGGATGAATATTAATAATTCTGTTTTTATATTTTCTGATTAATTCTTCCGGAAGAACTACAAGACAGCCTGCAAGTACAACTAAATCAAGGGCATATTCATCAAGACATTCTATCAATGCCTTATTAAAATCTGCCCTGTCTGCATAATCCTTTGGTGATATACACACTGCATCAATACCTGCATTCTTAGCACGTTCTAATGCATATGCGTTTTTGTTGTTACTTATAACTACTTCAATAGAAGTATTGGTAATGTCACCATTACCAATACTATCTATAATTGCCTGTAAGTTTGTTCCTCCGCCTGATACAAGAACCCCAACTTTTAGCATAATGTTACTCCCTTTTCTCCTGCTTCAATGTGACCTATAACATAAGCTTCATCACCTGCTGACTTAAGTGCACTAAGTGTCTTTTCTACATCAGCAGAATCAACAACAAGCATCATACCGATACCCATATTGAATGTATTGTACATCATTTCCTCTGCTATATCTCCATCTTCTGAAAGCATTTTGAAAATAGCAGGAATTTCATAACTATCCTTCTTAACAACAGCTCTTACACCGTCAGGAAGCATTCTTGGAATATTCTCATAGAATCCGCCGCCTGTAATATGGCTGCATCCTTTAATTGTAACGCCTGCATTTTTAACACTCTTAAGGGCCTTAACATATATTCTTGTAGGAACAAGAAGTGCTTCTCCAAGAGTCTTTCCAAGCGCATCATAATATGTATTTAAGCTTTCTTCTGTAATCTTGAAAACTTTTCTTACAAGGGAGAAACCATTACTATGTACACCTGATGATGCAATACCGATAATTGTATCACCGGCCTTAATATTAGCTCCTGTGATTAAATCTTTTTCATCAACCACACCTACTGCAAATCCTGCAATATCATATTCATCTTCAGGCATAAGACCCGGATGTTCAGCTGTTTCACCACCTACAAGAGCGCAGCCTGACTGAATACATCCTTCAGCCACACCTGATACGATAGTTGCGATTTTTTCAGGATAGTTCTTACCACAGGCAATATAATCCAAGAAGAATAATGGCTCGCCACCTGCACATACAACATCGTTTACGCACATAGCTACTGCATCAATACCGATTGTATCATGCTTATCCATCAAGAATGCCAACTTAACTTTTGTTCCGCATCCGTCTGTTCCTGATAAAAGAATAGGATTTTCCATATCCTTAATAGCACTTAATGAAAAAGCTCCTGAGAATCCGCCAAGTCCGCCTAAAACTTCCGGTCTCATAGTTTTCTTTACGTGTTCTTTCATTAATTCTACTGACTTATAGCCCGCTTCAATATCTACTCCGGCTTTCTTATAATCCATAATAATTTCATCCTTTCTGTCGTTAAATATCGTTCACTTCGGAACTTCTATTTTAAATATTCTTTATAACCGATTTTTTCAAGCTTTTCAGCCTTTTCTACAACCTTTTCCTTCATACTTTCAGAATATGCTTTAAGCTTTCCTAAAAGTTCTTCATCAGATGTAGCAAGAATCTTTGCCGCAAGAAGACCTGCATTAAGTCCGCCGTTAATAGCAACTGTTGCAACAGGTATTCCGCCCGGCATCTGCACTATAGAATAAAGTGAGTCTACACCGCCTAATGATTTTGTATAAATAGGTACACCTACTACAGGCATAGGGAAGATTGCTGCACACATACCCGGCAAATGAGCGGCGCCGCCTGCTCCTGCAATGATAACCTTCATACCTTTCTCTTCTGCTGATTTTGCATAATCGTAAAATATATCCGGCATTCTATGTGCGGAAATAATTGTCATCTCGTAATCAACGCCTAACTGTTCAAGTACCTCTGCTGCTTTGCTCATGATTTCAAGATCTGAATCACTACCCATGATAATACCAACTTTAGCCATGTGTAAATTCTCCTTTTGTGTCTAATTTTATATTCAGAGTTTGAAACTACTCCGACTTTCATTTTACTTTATATCCCTTGTCAAGTCAACAATTTTAGACCTTTTAAAATTGGGATTTTTCGTTAAATTTGTGTAAATTTCAAATTAATTATTTTGCTCAAAAGGCTTATTAAGTTCTTCGCATCCTTCAAGTACAAAACGTCCGTTTCTTATAATGTCTGTCGATTCTCCATTCTTAGAAACAACCGTTATACGTTTTATCTCATCATAAGGAATTGTAATGTCTGTATGTGTGTTATAATATGCCTTCTGCGGATTTTCATTCCTTAACTTTGAAAGTTCATTTTCTCTTGCGACTATTTCCTTGCCGTCAGGATTAAACACAGCAACATCTTCACTATATTTGTAGCATGTATCGCCGACTGCAAAATGCGGTCCCATCTTTTCTACAATAAGAATCGGAAGCTTATAAACTATATCATATTTATTGGCAATTACATATGCAGTAGTATTAGTTCCGATGGCAAATTCGCCTATAGGAAGCGTATCTCTGTTAATTAAAAGATTTTCTTTTATAAACTGTCTGCCTGCCTCTTTATCCTCGAAATTATCACAGCTGTAATCAGTAATCATACCATCTGTGAACTCAATTGTAAGATTTACATATTTAAGTCCTCCGAGATATACACTGCTTACATTCAATGTTCCGTTAGTTCCTTCAAGAACAGGTGATGTAAACACTTCACCTACAGGAATATTTACGTCTGCCACACAGTTTTCAAAGATTGTTTCCTTCTCAGGATTTTTAAGTTTCCAAAGATTAACCTTAATGTCTGTCTTGTTATTGCCTGAACCTAAAACATGTACATAATCACCCTTATCTAAAGCATCGATAATAGTTGCCTGAATCTTCTGATACAGTTCATAATCAAGGTTGTTGATTTCCATGGTTTTTTCAAAAAGTTCCACAAAGTTATCACCGATTTCAGGTACAGGATATGCAATAATCGTAAAGCTTGTCTTGTCGCCCGGAACATAACTGTTATACACTTCCATATAACGACTTCTGAAACTGTTCTGAAGTTTCTGTTTATCCTGGTCAAGTTTAAGCTGATGCGGTGTCTGTTCCGGTTCAAACGGAGTCTCTCCAAATGTTTCTATTACGGCAGGTCCTGCCATAAGAAGAGCCTCTTCTTTATACTTTTCAAGTGCCACCGTAACCATATCTATACGTCTGTCCACTAACGCCTTATCATAGAACCAGTCTATGTCAAATCTGTGATCATAATTATACTGTCTTGATGGTGCTGTCGTTGCAAGGCCTATGGTTCTGATAACACTCTTAAGCCCCATAGCTGCAAACTGTTTCTTAGCTGCCATAACAACCTTTTCAAATCCGATGTTATATCTTACATCTGCAAGTTTCTTCTGTGATAAATCTATCTTCTGTGCAATAAACCCTTTTCTGTAGCCTTCTGTATACGTTCTTGCAATCTCTTCAAGTTCTTTATCCGATAAAGTTCTGAGAAATGCTGCTATACCTGTTTCATTTGATGTAATGTTGTAACCGAGAAGGTACATATATCTGTCATCATTTAAATCCATATTTTCCAAAACAAAGTTAATATATGAAAATTCAGGATCAAATGCTTCTCTTATAGCCTCCATATAGCTTACATCCGAATAATCGCTGATGTGCCAGTAAATAACATCTTTTATAGCATCCGGTGTGCAGTCTTCCTGCTCAAATTCACAGTAAACCTGACTTAAAAGTTCCATATTTCTTGTTAATGTACTAAGTGAATTTCTGAAAACATATGGTATGCTTTTTCTTACCATCGTATATAATACAGACAAAAGATTGCCATATTCTTCACTTGTATTAGCACATGCGTATTCAGGATTTGCATAGCTTGAAAGATAATTTTCTCCTCTGATATCTCCAAAAATTTTATCATTAATATCCTTTAATGTCTGAAGGTCACATTCATAAATACTTCCGTCGGAAACCTTTTCCATCACCTTACAAAGAGTTACACAAAAGTTTGAAACTTTCTTAAAATAATCTCTGACAAATTCAGGCACACTTTCGCCGGAATCTTTTGACATTTCTTCTATTCTGACCTTTACAAGTTCGTATCTTTCCAACACTTCTTCGTTTTCAGTTTCATAGACGTTAAACTTTAACATTACGACTTCTTCTCCTTTTCATTTATTGTCTTAATTTATTCTTTTATATTACCTTTATCTATATTTTCTTCTATAAGCGAAATTCCGTATTCCCAAAGTACCTCTGAGCCCTCTGCCGTTCTTTCGTTTCTTTTCATTATCTGATTCTTATGAACGCTGTGATTGCGCCATGCCAAACCATCTGTCGCCGCATTTAACATTATCGGTTGTATATTATCAAGGGTATGTGCAAACTTTGCTTCTTCTGTCTGCCACTCTTCAAATTCATCCCATAAAGTTCGTAGTTCTTTACCCTGGTCATCAGGGAGCAGTCCGAATATTCTGTCAGCCGCTTTTAATTCTCTTTCTCTTTTTGTTGCATTAGCTGCTTCATCATATGCATATGTATCTCCTGCATCAATTTCAACTATGTCATGTATCAGTACCATTTTCATGACTTTAAGCATATCTACATTGCCACCGGCATGCTCGCTAAGCAGCATACACATCATAGCCAGATGCCACGAGTGTTCCGTATCATTTTCAAATCTCGAAGCATCTGATATATACGTCTGTCTCGTTATCTTCTTCAGCCTGTCGATTTCCAAAATGAAATCCATCTGTTTTTTTAATCTTTCTGTCATAACTGTCTCCATCCTTTTTATACGTTATTATACTCCTATAAGAAACATACTGAGACAAAATATAAAAATTATAATATTGAGTACCGAACCCAACCAGCTAAAAAGGTAAAATACATCATCATCCTTGAAACTTCTGATACCGAGAACCGTTCCCAACATAGAGAATAAAAATGAAACAAACGCAAGTATTCCGATTATAACACCGCCTTTGCCGTCTGCATCAAAGGACACATCTATTCCATAGCCAATCATAGCTATAGACGCAATTGCCAATATGGTTGAAAAAATTCCCATCTTCGATTGTTTCTTGTTAGTAAACTTGTATCCTTTCATCTTTCTCTCCGTTTTCTCTTATATGTTTTAACTATAATTTATTGTTTTATAAAAACTTTACAAGGGCTGTTACAAAATGATGACGATAGTTCACTTTGTTGCAGCCCTATTTTAAATTTTAACTTTTATTTTTGTTATTATTCTTAATATTCCAAAACTTCTTTGCAATGACATAAATACCATATCCCAGCATAGCTCCTGAAACATTCAGTAATATATCATCTACATCAAAGCTGCCTATTTTAGTAACCAGCTGGATTACTTCCACCATAAGTACCGAACTGAAAGCAACTATAACTACAGCCAGAAACTTGTTTTTAAAATTAATCACAGAGGGAACCAGAAAGCCCAAAGGAACAAAGCATACAATGTTACCGAATACATTGAGCAACATGCTTCTAAATCCAATAGGTGATTCCATAGACCAGACGATAAATCTTTTGATTTCCTTAAAAAGTATAAGATTATACCTATAGCCGTCTGATACAGTTGTTCTACCCATACTTTCCGCAAATAAAAGAAAATACATTGCTGCAAGTATATAGATAAAAAATGCGATATTTAAGAAAATCTTTACGTATTTTCTTTTGTTCACAATAATTCCTCCGCAATTGTCCTCTTCTATTATTTACATCCGTACTGCTTATAGTATTCGTCAATAGATGCTTTTAATGTATCATCTATAATAACTTTTCCGTTATATTCTTTATTGTAAAGATGTTCTACTACTTCATCCATATTTACAATTGCCTTTGCATCAAAGCCGTACTTCTCTTTAATTTCATCTAATGCGCTCTTCTTTCCGTCAAGACCAACTTCCATACGGTTAAGTGAAACCATAAGACCTATAATTTCTACATCAGCTGCTCCCTTAACCTTTGGTACTGTTTCTTCCATTGACTTACCTGAAGTTGTAACATCTTCTATCATAACGACTCTGTCGCCGTCTTTTAACTTACTTCCAAGGAAGCTTCCCTTATCTGCGCCGTGATCTTTTTCTTCCTTACGGTCAGAGCAGTAACGGATTTCTTTACCATATAATTCACTATATGCTATGGCTGTAACTACGCCGATAGGAATACCCTTGTATGCAGGTCCGAATAATACGTCAAAATCGTCTCCGTAATTATCATGTATAGCTTTTGCATAATATTCACCTAATCCTTTAAGCTGTGAACCTGTTACATATGCACCGGCATTCATAAAAAATGGAGATTTTCTACCACTTTTAAGTGTAAAGTCACCAAATTTTAAAACCTCACAATCAACCATAAACTCAATAAACTCTTTCTTGTACTGTTCCATTTTTTTATTTCCTCCTATATCTACGGCCCTTAATTCCCATCTATACTACCATAAAACCTTGAATTTTTCAACCATTTCAGCGTGTCGTTTTGTATATATCGCAAATACATTAACACCACATTTTTCACCTACAAGATTTGATTTAGCAGCCATGTATCCAACCTTCCTTTGTGTGCATATAGTCTGTTCCCAATACGGACGGTAAAACTGTTTTTCGGATCAGCAAGGAGTTCTCGCGCCTTGGTTTGACCGATACCCAAATACTCACACATCTCTTTCACATTGAGTAATGCTTTTTTATCAATCTTATCAATCATCAATCCACCTTCACTCCTCTCTTCCAGTTGCTGTTTTAACTTAATTGCTTGTCCCAACAGTTCATCCATCTCTTGCCTCTGTTTCCTCCTTGGGCGGATATGGATAAGGCTTTAGCCTGATAGGATAGATGGAACGCAAATCTTCAATAATTGCTTTGAACTTCTCTTCGTCCAAATAGAACTTCCAACCGATACTCTTAACAATTCCATCCTCAGCCTCTAACGCTCTCTGCATCTGATATCTGGCAGTCGCCTCCGGCAATCCCAACTCCTGCATCAAATACTCTTTGATTTCCTCTTTCTCCTTGCCTTCATTTCCAAGGAACTCACAAATATGTCTGTACTTGCAAAAATGTTCCAACCATTATTTCTTCATTTTCTTTTCCTCCTTCTGATTAGTACTTAGGGTCAAAAAAAGCTGATTACAAAAATTCCTCGAAATTTTCTTCAACTTTTTCTCCTGTCACTTATTACTTGGAGTCAAAAAAAGCTGATGGCAAAAAATTCCACAAAAAAGTTTGTCCGAAAAGTTCGGAAAATGAGTCTCAAAAAGTGAGACTGCTTCGGTCAGCGTCTCTGACCAAGAAAACAGTGTCTCTGACCATATTCCGAGAATTTCGAACTAAGAAGTCCAGTAAAATCAAGGGTTCCAGCCAATCTGTCTACAGTCTCGAACTAGAGACTTTGTCCAACGTAATTGGACTGCGAAACAAGCAGGATACGCCTAAAGTTGCATGAACTTTACGCGACAGTAACGCTGACCAGCCAGGCTGTTCACTTTAGGGTATCCCCTAAAAACCCGAATATTGGTCAAGAGAAAGAAAAAGACACTTCTGGTCACGATAACCAGAAGTGTCCTATAAACTCAACTTCAACTTTTGGTCATCGTGACCAAAAGTGACACATACTTGATTTTTACAAACTTGTCTATTTACTATAACTCATTTCTTACTATGCAGATACCCATAGGTA
>SVEL01000010.1 GCA_015057425.1 Lachnospiraceae bacterium | reverse complement strand
TGAAGTTGTAAAAATACAGAACATGCTGTTATTGCAATGGAACAAAGTGCCACTAATGCACATAATGGTATGGAAAGTAT
Organism: Lachnospiraceae bacterium; assembly: GCA_015057425.1. Classification (GTDB taxonomy): domain Bacteria; phylum Bacillota; class Clostridia; order Lachnospirales; family Lachnospiraceae; genus SVEL01. Next base: position 85,599 of record SVEL01000010.1, on the reverse strand, counting down.
AAGTAAAGCAAACGAATCAACGAAGCTTATAACATCATCTAATATCGAACTTACGGAGCAGATTCACCAGATTGACAGAACTGCAAATGACATTAAAGAGAAGAGTGATGATGTTGCTGAAAGTATGAAACAGATAAGTGATAATACAGTTTCAAACTGTAATGCAGTTGAACAGGTATCAGCAGCAACACAGGAAAACAGTGCAGGTACAGAAAGTCTTGCAGGAATAGTGGAAAAAATCAAAGAACTTTCAAAACAGTTAAATGAAGTAGTACACGGATAAAAACCTTGACAATTTATCCTTCTGATAGTAAGATAAAGTGAAGTGGTGTTTTTGGTTGCACCACAATAAAGTGATACAGTAAATTGGTGTCAGAACGGAGGATTTAAATGAAGAAGAGTTTAAGAAAATTATTCTGTCTCGGACTTGCTGTTACATTAGTTGCAACTGCATTTTCAGCATGTGGACAGAAGGAAGAAACAAAGGCAAAAGATAAGTTTTACATAGGTGGTACAGGTCCACTTACAGGCGGAGCTGCTATTTATGGTAATGCAGTTAAGAATGCTGCAGAAATCGCTGTAGAAGAGATCAACGCAGCAGGTGGTATCAATGGTTACCAGGTAGAATTTAAGTTTGTAGATGATGAACACAATGCAGAAAAAGCAGTTAGTGGTTATAACATTCTTAAAGACTGGGGTATCCAGATTATGATGGGTTCTGTTACATCAGGTCCTTGTACAGCAGTAGCTGATAAGACAAACCTTGACAGCGTGTTCCAGCTTACACCATCAGGTTCATCAACAGATTGTATCGTTAATGACAATGTATTCCAGGTATGTTTCTCAGATCCTAACCAGGGTTCAGCTTCAGCTAAGTATATTGCTGAAAACGGACTTGCAGAAAAGGTAGCAGTTATTTATGACAGCTCAACAAACTATTCATCAGGTATTTATGAAACATTTAAGAAACAGGCAGAAGAAGACAAGAAGTTTGAAATTGCTTATACAGGTTCATTTACAACAACAACAAATACAGACTTCTCTGTACAGTTAAACGCTGCTAAGGACGCAGGTGCAACACTTGTATTCCTTCCAATTTATTATTCAGAAGCATCAACAATCCTTACACAGGCAAATGAAATGGGTTATGAACCAACATTCTTTGGTTGTGACGGTCTTGATGGTATTCTTGGTGTAGAAAACTTCGATACAACACTTGCAGAAGATGTTCTTTTACTTACACCATTCGCAGCAGATGCTACAGATGACAAGACAAAGGCTTTCGTTGCAAAATATAAAGAAAAATGTAACAATGAAATCCCTAACCAGTTCGCGGCAGATGCTTACGATGCTATGTATATCCTTAAGGAAGCTATCGAAGATGCGAAAATCACACCAGCTATGACAAATGAACAGATTTGTGAAAAGCTTATGGGCGCTATCGTAAAACTTTCATTTGATGGTCTTACAGGCGAAGATATGACATGGGTTGCAACAGGTGAAGTTAACAAGGCTCCAAAGGCTGTTGTTATTAAAGACGGAGTATATGTTTCATATACAAAATAGTTTAAAAATTAATTAAATGTGACAGAGGGGTGTCGTTTTAGGCATCTCTCTGTTTTGAATTAAAAACTGGCGGTGTTATTTTGGTGAAATTCTGCGTAGCAGGTTGAGTAAACACTGGTTTCAGTATTTAGTCAAGCTTGTATGCAAAAATACGCGCCGGTAAGAGTGCGGGAATGGAGAAAGATATGAAATTTATCAGTGCATTAATTAATGGTGTAAACCTGGGAAGTATATATGCAATTATTGCCTTAGGATATACTATGGTATATGGTATAGCTAAAATGCTTAATTTCGCTCATGGTGATGTAATTATGATAGGCGGATACATAACATTTGAATTTGTATATGCGTTACAGGGAAATATATGGGTTGCAATGCTTGTGACGGTACTTGCATGTACGGTACTTGGCATTGTAGTAGAAAAGATAGCTTATAAACCACTTAGAAAAGCATCACCTTTAGCTGTTCTTATTACAGCAATCGGTGTAAGCTATTTCTTACAAAATATTATTCTTGTTATAAAAGGTTCTGATACAAAGAAATATGAATCGGTTATCAACGTTCCGAATCTTGTTCTTGCAGATGGAGAACTTATAATTAAAGGAACTACGATAGTTACAATAGTTACATGTCTTGTTATTATGGTAGGACTTACACTGTTTATAAATAAAACAAAAACAGGTCGTTCAATGCTTGCTGTATCTGAAGATAAAGGGGCAGCACAGCTTATGGGTATCAATGTAAACAGAACAATATCCATAACATTTGCAATTGGTTCTGCACTTGCAGCAATAGCAAGTTTCCTTTATTTTTCAGCATACGACAGTTTGACACCAATGTCCGGTTCTATGCCGGGTATTAAAGCATTCATTGCAGCCGTATTCGGTGGTATAGGCTCTATACCGGGAGCTTTAATTGGCGGTATAACCTTAGGTGTTATAGAAATATTTGCAGGTACATATATTTCAACTAATATGTCAGAAGCAATAGTGTTCTTAGTGCTGATACTTATGCTTAACATTAAGCCTACCGGTATCCTCGGTAAGAAGTTTAAAGAAAAAGTTTAGAATATTACGAAAGGAACAGGTGTGTTTTATGAGTAAAACAAATACAGCCGGAAATTCATTGGCCGGTAAGTTTAAAAATATGAATAAAGCAAGCAAAAATAATATGCTTACACTTTCGCTTGTGATACTGTTTTTCGTAATATTTAAGATTATTACTACAGTTGGATCAAGTGAATCATTGATAGGCATATTCCCAATGATTTGCTATTACATAATATTGGCAGTATCATTAAATCTTGTAGTAGGTTTCTTGGGAGAACTCAGTCTCGGTCATGCAGCATTTATGTGTGTAGGTGCATTTTCAAGTGGTATGTTCTCCAAGATTTTTGCTGATACGATTTCAAACGATTGGTTAAGATTTCTCCTTGCAGTTGTTGTAGGTACATTGGTAGGCGGAATAGTCGGAATTCTCGTAGGTTCATTAGTACTTAGACTTAGAGGCGATTATCTTGCAGTTGTTACATTGGCATTTGGCGAGGTTATAAGATCATTGTTAAATAACTTATATATTGTTTTTAACGATGGAAAGCTTAAGGTGTCATTTATTGAAAATACAGTTACGGAAGGCGTTTCTGTTGAAAATGTGATTATAAAGGGTGCAACAGGTATGACAAAGCTTGTATCTGTATATAAGGATTTCCATAGAAATAATACTTTTATTATTCTTGGTATGATTCTTGTGGTAGTTACTCTTCTTATAGTATTTAACTTTATTAATTCAAGAAGCGGTAGAGCAGTTATGGCTATCAGAGATAACAGAATTGCTGCAGAGGCATCAGGAATTAATATTACAAAGTACAGACTTATGATATATGGTCTTTCGTCTGCACTTGCAGGTATGGCAGGTGTGCTTTACATACATTTCCTTGGTATGGCGGAACCGGTATCATTTGATTACAATTTCTCTATTGAAATCCTTGTAATTGTTGTACTTGGCGGAATCGGAAGTATCAGAGGTTCAATTATAGCAGCAGCTATTCTTACATGGCTTCCGACATCAAGCTTATTTATGAATTTTGACAAGTACAGAATGCTTATTTATTCAATTGTACTTATTGTAATGATGCTCTTTACATGGAATCCAAAATGTAAGGAAATCTTAAAGAAGCTTTCTGTAAAGAATCTTATATTGAAGATTTTTAAGAAGAAAAAAGAAACAGTTGAAGAGACTGTAGAAGTTGAAAGCAAAACAGCAGAAACAGTTGTGGAAACAGCAGATAAGGAGGTTCAGTAATATGGCTATATTGGAAGTTAATAACCTCGGAATCTCTTTTGGTGGTCTTCGTGCAGTTGATAATTTAAATCTTACTATCGAGAAAAATCAGCTTTATGGTCTTATCGGACCGAATGGTGCAGGTAAGACTACAGCATTTAACCTTCTTACAGGTGTATATAAGCCGGATAATGGTTCAGTGGTATTAGACGGAGTTAATATTACAGGAAAAAGTCCGATAGAAATCAATAAAGGCGGTATAGCAAGAACATTCCAGAATATTCGTCTTTTTAAAGAAATGTCGGTTCTTGATAATGTAAAGGTTGGACTTCATAATCAGCAGAAATACGATATGTTTACGGGAATACTCAGATTACCGTCATATTACAAGAAGGAAAAAGCAATGAATGCAAAAGCAATGGAATTGCTTGAAGTACTTGGTCTTGCAGATGAAGCTAATACACTTTCATCAAACTTACCATATGGCAAACAGCGTAGACTTGAGATAGCAAGAGCTCTTGCTACCAATCCTAAACTTTTATTGTTAGATGAGCCTGCAGCGGGTATGAATCCAAATGAAACTCAGGAACTTATGGATATGATAAGATTCGTTAGAGATAATTTTGACATGACAATATTACTCATTGAGCACGATATGAAGCTTGTAGCAGGAATATGTGAAGAACTTACGGTTCTTAACTTCGGTCAGGTTCTCACATCGGGTAAGACATCAGAAGTGCTTAATGACCCTAAAGTAATTACAGCATATCTTGGACAATAAAAACAAGGTAGTGAGAAATTCGATTCGGGGGCTGTTTTCGGGAGAATTTTATAAAAATTCTCCCAGGTTATTCAAATTTTAAATGGAATGGAGAAATGTATGTTAAAGGTTAATAATCTCGAAGTCAGCTACGGGATGATTAAGGCTATAAAAGGTATTTCCTTCGAAGTAAATGAAGGTGAAGTTATATCTCTTATAGGTGCCAACGGTGCCGGTAAGACAACTACACTTCATACTATTTCAGGTCTTATTGCACCGGATAGCGGCAGTATTATATTTAAAGGTCAGGATATTTCAAAGCTTCCTGCACATAAACTTGTTTCAATAGGTATGGCACACGTTCCGGAAGGTCGTAGAGTTTTTGCTAACCTTACAGTTTATGAAAACCTTATGATGGGTGCTTTTACAAGAAAAAATAAAACGGAGATAGCAGAAACATTGGCAGCTGTATATGCAAGATTTCCACGTCTTGAAGAAAGAAAGAAACAGCTTGCAGGAACTCTTTCAGGTGGTGAACAGCAGATGCTTGCTATGGGTAGAGCACTTATGTCCAAACCGGACATAATCCTTCTTGACGAGCCGTCTATGGGACTTTCTCCTATTCTTGTATCTGAGATATTTGATATTATTAAGTCTATAAGCAGCAGCGGAACTACAGTTTTACTTGTAGAACAGAATGCGAAAAAGGCTCTTTCTATTTCGGACAGAGCATATGTACTTGAAACAGGAAATATAAGTCTCGAAGGCAATGCTAAAGAACTTATGAATGATGATAAAGTAAAGAAAGCATACCTTGGTGAGTGACAACAGGGAGGACGATTTATGGAAAATTTTGTTATTACAATTGCACGTGGCTATGGTAGCGGTGGTAAGACTATAGGTAAGATGCTTGCTGAGCAGTTAGGCATTAATTTTTATGATAGAGACATCTTGAGACTTGCATCTGATGAAAGCGGAATCAGTGAGGCTTTATTCGCACAGGCAGATGAAAAGTTAAAGTCGACATCTCTTTTTAAGACTGCAAAGGATGTGTATACAGGTGAAATTATCCCGCCTGACAGCAATGATTTTGTATCTACTAAGAACTTGTTTAATTATCAGGCAAAGGTTATCAAGGAGCTTGCAGCAAAGGAATCTTTCGTTATTGCCGGAAGATGTGCAGACTTTGTATTAAAGGATAATCCTAATGTTATACGAGTTTTTGTACATGCACCTTTGGAACATTGTATTGATGTAGTTGCTCCTATGAAAAATATGAGCCGTAAGGAAGCTGAGAAATTTATTCTTAAAAAGGATAAATACAGAGGCGAATATTACTATCATTACACAGGAAAAAACTGGAATGATGCCAGAAATTATGACATTTGCCTTAACAGTAGTGAACTTAATTATGATAAATGTATAGAAATCATTAAAAATTATATGGAAGTAAGATTTAAATAGAATGGAGAGAGAAAATGGGAAAGATTAGAACAAGATTTGCTCCAAGCCCTACAGGAAGGATGCATGTAGGAAACTTAAGAACAGCTTTATACGAATTTCTTATTGCAAAACATGAGGATGGAGATTTTATATTAAGAATTGAGGATACAGATCAGGAAAGACTTGTTGAGGGAGCTGTAGACATTATTTACAGAACACTTGAAAAGACAGGTCTTGTACATGATGAAGGTCCTGATAAAGATAAAGGTTTCGGCCCATATGTTCAGAGCGAACGTATGGCAACAGGTATTTACCTTGAATATGCTAAGCAGCTTGTAGAAAAAGGCGAAGCATACTATTGTTTCTGCGATAAGGAACGTCTTGATACATTAAAACAGGAAATATCAGGTAAAGAAATAGTTGTGTATGATAAGCATTGTCTTTCTTTGTCTAAGGAAGAAGTAGAAGCAAAGCTTGCTGCAGGTGTTCCATACGTTATAAGACAAAATAATCCTAAAGAAGGCACAACAACCTTCTATGATGATATTTATGGTGAAATTACAGTTGATAACGCAGAACTTGATGATATGATTCTCATTAAATCAGACGGATATCCTACTTATAATTTCGCAAACGTAGTAGATGACCATTTGATGGAAATTACACATGTTGTACGTGGTAATGAATATATTTCATCTTCACCGAAGTATCAGAGATTGTATGATGCATTTGGCTGGAAATCACCTGCATATGTACATCTTCCGCTTATTACAGATGAAACTCATAAGAAGTTAAGTAAGAGATGCGGACATTCTTCATATGAAGATTTAATTGAACAGGGCTTTGTATCAGAAGCAATTGTAAATTTCATCGCACTTTTAGGCTGGAGTCCGGAAGATAACAGAGAAATCTTTACTCTTGATGAGCTTATAAAAGAGTTTGACTACCATCATGTAAGCAAATCACCTGCAGTATTTGATATCGTTAAGCTTAGATGGATGAACGGTGAATACATTAAGGCTATGGACAATGAAAAGTTCTACGAAATGGCTATGCCATATGTAGATGAAGTCATTACTAAGGACGTAGATAAGAAGAAAATACTTGATCTTGTTAAGACAAGAATAGAAGTATTTACAGATATTAAGGAGCATATTGATTTCTTCGAAGAATTGCCTGAATATGATATCGAAATGTATACACATAAGAAGATGAAGACAGATGCAGCTATCTCACTTGAGATACTTAAAGAAGTACTTCCTATTCTTGAATCTACAGATGATTATTCAGTAACAAACCTTCATGACCTTATGATGGATTACATTCAGAAGAAAGAAATTAAGAATGGTACAGGCTTATGGCCTATAAGAACAGCTGTTTCAGGAAAGCAGATGACACCGGGCGGTGCATTTGAAATAATGGAAATCTTAGGAAAAGAGGAGAGTCTTAAGAGAATCCGTAAAGGTATCGAAAAGTTGTCATAAAACGATGATAAGTAAGGGGTATAAATGTCTTTAAACAAATCACAATTAGAAGCAGTGGATCATTTTAATGGTCCATTGCTTGTTTTATCAGGTCCCGGTTCAGGGAAAACTACCGTAATAGTTAACAGAGTAGCAAATTTAATCAAAAAATACGGCGTAAATCCGGAAAATATCCTTGTGGTAACATTTACTAATAGTGCGGCAAAAGAGATGAAAGAAAGGTTTATAAAAGGCTTTAAAGGTGATAATCTTTCACCGGAGCAGGTAACCTTTGGGACATTTCATTCGGTGTTCTTTGGTATATTAAAGGAATTCTTGGGTTACAGCAGTGAAAATATAATAAAAGAATGGGAAAAAGAAGCTGTTTTAAAGGAGGTTTTAAGAGATATAAGGTATAGAGAGCATATTGATGCAGGCATAGAGGACACAAAGGATAATTTGCGTGCAATATTAAAGGATATATCTGCTAAAAAACATCATAAGGAACATAAAACAGGATGCCTGGATGAAATACTTTTTATAAAAGTATACAATGAATACGTAAAAAGAATATCGTTGAACAAAAAGATAGATTTTGAAGATATGTTATATGATACAGAGACATTACTGCATAGAGATAAAAATGTATTGGAAAAAGTGAGAAGCTGCTACAGATATATACTTGTGGATGAATATCAGGACATAAATGAGATACAAAACAAAATTATAAAATTAATAGCAGCTCCCTTGAATAACGTTTTTGCAGTAGGCGATGACGATCAGGCTATTTATGGATTCAGGGGTGCTAAGCCGGATATAATCTTAGAGTTTGAACAATATTTTGCAGGTGCGAAAAAAATATATCTTGATATTAACTATAGGTGTAATGGTGAAATTGTAAAAGCATCATCAAAATTAATAGAAAATAATAAGAAAAGATTTAAGAAAAATATAAAATCAGTAAGAGAAGAAGGTGAAAAAGTTCAAATTGTATGTCTTAATAACATGTCTGAACAATGCGAATTTGTTATAAATCAGTATGAGAAAATAATAAAAAACAATGATTGTAAAAAAGTGGCAGTGCTTTATAGAACAAACTCTAATCCTGTAATGCTGTGCCAGCTTCTGACGGAAAAAGGTATAGATTTTTCTATTAAAGATAAGGTTGAAAATATATATGATAACAATTTTATTAAAGATGTACTTGCATATCTTGCCATTGCATCAGGAGATGACAGCCGTGAACATTATCTGAGGATAATTAATAAACCGGAGAGGAAAATACCAAGGGGGGTATTCGAAGAAGAAAATATAGATTGGAAAAAAGTGATTGCGAAAGCGGAGAGAGACTTGACGGAGGGTATCGTTACAAAGGAACAATTTAATAATCTAAATGAATTTTTAAATGGAATAAAGTTCCTTAAAAGTATGAATACATATGGAGCCATAAGTTATATACTTTATGGACTTAAGTATCGGCTTTATCTTGAAAAGTTTAAGAAGAAACAGAAAGAGTATGAAGAAGATGTACTAAATATGTTAGAGATAATTCAGTTGCAATCTAAGAAATATAACAGCATAAAAGAATTTATCGGCTATATAGAACAATGTAGACAAGATATGATAGAAAAAGAGAATAAGAGTGATTATTATAGTGACAAGAATAGGAAAGCGGTATCAAAATTAACGCTTTCCACAATACATGCATCAAAAGGTTTGGAATATGATGTGGTATTTATAATAGACGCCAATGAAAAGATAATGCCCCACAGCAGAGCCATATGTGCTGATGATATAGAGGAGGAAAGACGACTTTTTTACGTTGCCATGACCAGAGCGGCAAAGAAACTGATAGTCACTTATACGAAGGACAGATATGGCAAAGAATTGCCGGTGTCAAGATTTGTGAAGGAAATATACAAATGTTGAATTAGGAAATCAAAAGTGATATAATTACTGTATGTTTTGTGGCACGTGTCAGAAGGGAGAAGGTTTTTATGAAAAAAAGTATGGGCATATTGTTTTTGGGTGTAGTTTTTTTGTGTTCATTTATGTGTAGCTGCAAGAATGATGGTGATAAAGAAGGATTCACCATAAGACACGAAGAAGAAAGTACGGGATACGATAACAGTGTATCGGTTAATGTAGAGGATATGGATTACAATTACATGGAAACTTTGTATTACTATGTAACCGGTTATGATAATAAGGTGTATTCCTGTGAAACAACCGGAAACGGCGAAAAATTATTGTATGTGGCAGATTTGGAAGAAGGTATACAGAAACCGCTTTGCAATAAGAAGGACTGCAAACATAAAGGGGAAAAATGTGGTGCTTTTCTGGCTGCAAGCCCTAATTATGTTAAAGGAATTAAAGCTGTAAATGATGGTATATATGCACTTATAGCGAATCATACTGATAATAGTTTGATGTTAATAAAGATTCCGCTAAATGGTGGAGAACATGAAGACCTTGGGTATATTTATAAAAAGGGAATCTGTAAAAATGTAGGTGTTTCCGGTCATTATATGCAAATGGCAGACGGTTATGTTTATTATATATTAAGTGAAGAGTTAACAGAAGACGTACCCAATCTTGATGATAATGGAAATCCTACAGGTGGGTTTACATCGGTTCCCATAGAAAAAAAGCTTTTTATATACAGATATAAACTTGATGGTTCACAGAAAGCAGAAATTATACTTAATGAAGATGTTTCAGAAGACGGATATTCATTTACATATTCAATTTATGATGGATATTTGTATTATTATAACGGTGGATGTAAGAGAATACAACTTGACACAGGTCTTGTAGAGGCTGTTGGTGAAAATGAACATTATATAACAGGCTATAATAATGTGGGAAAGACGCTTGCATACGCAGAAGCAGGTGAAGAATTTATTTACTATATGTATGATCAGGTAAAAGATACAAAAGCTTTACTTGAAGAAAGCGGATTGGATGAAGGAAAAATACAAATACTAAAATCTTTTAGAATAGGTGGGACAAAAGTTTTTTATGCAGATGACAAATATATTTATCTGTGTGAACCGTTTGATGGTATAACATTTGTATTTGATCTTGATTTTAAATATGTGGATTATATGGATTATAGAGTGTATGGAACTATCGGTAACAATATTATAAGTGTTGAAGATGAATATCTTGTAGCCATAAGTCGTGATAAGATGTTTGATAATAATCCGGATAAATATAAACTGATAAAGCGAAAGGGAACAGCAAAAAACGAGTGGTTAACGGAGATAACCGGATAAAAATATTATACATAGGAGGTATTGGGATGAAAAATAAATATGCAAAAGTTATAAATATTATATTGGCAATTATGACGGTAGTATCTGCTGTGATGGCGGCGGGCATGATGTTTTGCTTCGCAGATGTGTTAGTAGGATTTCCGGGGATGTGCGATGAATGTAATGCCGGTCATAGTATGAATATTAGAATATTTATATCGTTACTTGTTACTGTGATTCAAACGATAATGACTATAGTGTTGTATGTTGGTGCCAGAAGAGAAATTAAAGATGGTGGTACCGTCAATACTGCACTTTGTGGAGTTGTGAATATCATCCTTTCATTAATTGTATTCTTGTGCATGGTTGGTACCGGGCCATCAACTCATGGAGCAGAAAATTTGTTATTAAGCATATATTGGATTGTCTGCTTAGTAACACCGGTTTCATCTATAGCATTCATCTTTTTAAATGTTGCTGCTATAATAACAGCTAATTTCTATGATACGGAAAAGTGGAGACTGGTGCGGGCTGAGAAAGAACAAAATGCATAAAAATAAACATCATTAAAGGGGCTTTATAAAAAGCCCCTTCTATTTGTAATCTTAAAATTTTACTCTTCTTCGTCGCCAACTAATTCGTCATATTCCTGACTGTCAAGCCATTCGTCAAAAGCATCAGCAACGATTTCATATTCTTCATCAGATTCAATGTTAGCAAGGTCCGGATTGCCTTCAGCATCTTCGCTGTATCTGTAAAGGAAAACTTCACCTTCTTCGCTTTCAATGCCATCTGTAGGTAATAAAGCGATATAATCCTTTCCATCTGCTTCAAATATTGTTATAACAACACATTCAACTTCTGAATCATCGTCGAGAGTTAAAGTTACCATCATTTCATCATCTTCGTAATCCTGATTATTCTTTCCCATTTTGACCTCCATTTTTGAATATTATAGTTCTTTTTTTCTTTCAATATCTTCTCATAAGAGAGGCAATGTTGTCAAGATGATAATATATATTTCAGACATTGAGGTGATGGTTATTTTGTACCTGTATTTGAAAGGTTAAAGGAATGTTAAAAAAGTTCGAAAAAATCAAGAAAAATCGTTGACAATACTGAAAAATATAATAAAATAATAATGTATTTTAATACAAACACTATGGGAGGAACATTTCAGTGGCAGTTACAAATACTGGTTATGACCAGGGTAAAGAAAAGAAAGAAAAAGCAACAGGAGAAAAGAAGATATACCGTTCAACAGGTAATTATACTCCGAGAACTGAAGGTAAGAGTTATGTAGCAGGCGATGGTAACAGACGTAGAGATTACCAGGGCAATGCAGATTCAAGAGAAAAAAGAGATAACAGAGACAATAAAGGTGGTTACAAAGGAAATCAGGGTGGTTTCAGAAGTAATCAGGGTGCTCAGTCAGGCGGACAGGGCGGATATAAAGGCAGTCAGTCAGGAAGCGGAAGACCGGCACAGGGTGGATACAAGCCAAACAATAACAGAGGTTATGATAAAGGCTTTGATTTTAAAGATAAAGATGATGAAGATGATGTTCGTAAGCCAAGACCAAAGGCTCAGACAAGCAGCAAGCCGAAGGAACAGCAGTCAGACAAAATCGAAATTATGAACAGATTAGAAAGAGAGAAGAAAGCTGTTAAGAAGAAACAGGCAGAATCCTCAAAGAAAGAAAATCGTCCAAAAGTACACGCAAAACCAAAAAGATCCGGCAACATAGACTGGACAAAAGCATACGAAAACGACGAATACGATGACGACGATTTCGATATGTACATGTAATGACGACGAGTAAAGTAAAAAGATAATAGGTGTTATTTTTAGTAAAAAATAAGTATCCGCTACACAAGCTTGCTTGTGGTAGAGGGTACTTAATTTTTTACTATGAAATAAAAAGCGGTAGCTTTTTATTTTACGACCGTTTATCAGCGAGAACAAAGTTCGAGCTGAGCGGTCGAAAATAACACCGTAGGAAGAAGATAATGATTTTACGACCGTTTATCAGCGAGAACGAAGTTTGAGCAGCTTATCAAGAGCCACAATTCCATAACCTATAATCAGACATAAAATCCCCAATACGACAATAATACTGAAAAAAGTATTTAAACCGTATGTTCTTACGTTCATAAAAAAGTAAGGATAATCTTCTGTATATTTATTGACAAACATAACTACAGTAATATATATAAGCGGAAAAGCAATCCATTTTAAAGGGTCTGTCCATTTATAACGCCCTTTAGGCTGGAAAAGAATCCAATCGGCAGTCGTAAAAAAGGGGACAAGATAATGTACAAAAAAGTCGTTTTTGCTTATTTCCATTATTCCGCGCGCGCTATAAGAAATATCACTGTTTTTTAGAACAAAGTGATATACTATGCATGAAATAATTATGGACATGGTGGCAAGACCTTTAAGAAAAATCAATGAATTGCTATATTGTGTCTCGGAACCGGTAAACATAGATATGGTTGAAAGAAGAACACATCTGACAAATACATAGGAGCATAGAATGTTAGTTAAAATAGTAAAATATGTCAACATATGTAGAAATTTTGATGTGGAAAATGGTACAATATTTATTATTAAACCGTAAGCGCATAAAAAAAGGCAGATGAATCTGAATATTATGGCGGAAGTTGGATTTTTAATATACAAAGCAATCTCCAATCCGAAGACAAAATAAAAAGTCTTCAAACAATATTTGTATATAGTATGCCCGTAATGAAAGGAATGAAACATGAAATATTTAAAAATATTAGAAGGTATTTTTATAGAAAGGCCTAATAGATTTATTGCTTATGTAAATGTGGAAGGTCAAGAAGTTATTTGCCATGTTAAAAACACCGGCAGATGTAAAGAACTGCTTGTTCCGGGAACTGTCGTGTATGTGGAAGACCATGGAACAGATACAAACAGAAAGACCAGATACTCGCTTATAGCTGTAAAAAAAGGCGAGAGAATGATAAATATGGATTCACAGGTACCAAATGCTGTTGCTGCAGATTGGCTCGTCAATAAATCAAATTTTAAAAATATAACATACATGAAACGTGAACAGAAATACGGCGACTCCAGGTTTGATATATATTTTGAATATGATGGAAAAAAAGCATTTATGGAAGTAAAAGGAGTTACTCTTGAAACTGACAGTGTTGTAAGATTTCCTGATGCACCGACAGAAAGAGGGGTTAAACATATAAAAGAACTGATGAAAGCCGTAGACGAAGGATACGAGGCATACATTCTTTTTGTAATACAGATGAGTAATGTAAAATACTTTGAGCCAAACTATGAAACTCATAAAGAATTTGGAGACACGCTTAAAATTGCAAAGAAACAGGGTGTTAATATTATTGCAATGGAATGTGAAGTGACACCTGAAAGTATAGATATTACAAAAGAAGTTAAGGTTATATTATGATAGAAAAATCCACTTTTCCACTTGAATTACCTTGTCCGATATTATATACTATAGGTTGAGTAATTGTGTGATAGTAAGCACAAGATATTGATGTCAGGAGGCAACAATGTTTGAAATTAAAGAGAATACATTAAATATAAATGATTACAAATATCTTAGAAGTTCCGTAAATTGGAAAAAATTATCAATAGAACAGATGGAAAAAGCACTGGCAAACAGTATAGTTACATTCTGTGCTTACGATGGAAATAAGCCTATAGGAATGGGAAGAATAGTAGGCGACGGAGCAGTTATATGCTACATTCAGGAATTGGTAGTTGATCCGGCATATCAGCAAAGCGGTGTAGGCAGAGCATTGATGGAAAGACTTATAGGTTATGTAGAAGGCCTTAGAATGGAAAATACGGAGCTTATGCTTTGCCTAATGTGTGCGAAAGGGCGTGAACCATTTTATGAGAAGTTTGGATTTATCGGCAGACCTACAGAAAGCCTTGGTCCCGGTATGATTATGTATCTTAACGATAAATAACAGATAAGTATCAAATTATTAAAATGTAGTAAAGTTAAAAAATGTAAATGGAGTTATTAAAATGGTTAAGATTTATCTTATAAGGCATGGCAGACAGGAAAGTGAATTGTGCAATGTAGATGTTCCCCTTGCAGATGCGGGAAGAAGGCAGGCAGAACTTTGCGGACAAAGACTTAAAGAATACGGAATTAAAAGATTGTATTCAAGCAATTTGATTCGTGCCGTGGAAACAGCGGAAATAATAAATGAACTTTTGAATGTTCCATATAAACGATTTGATGAGCTTGAAGAGATGAATTTCGGATTTCTCACAGGGCTTACTGATGCGCAAATAAAGGAGCAGTTTGGAGAATTTATTGCTGAAAGAAAAGAAATGACAAGCGACCTTAAGTTTCCGGGCGGCGAATGTGGACAGGACGTTTTTGACAGAGCATTTCCGGTTATAAGAGATATTGCAAAAGAAGCAGATTCTGATAATGTGGAAAGCGTTGCAATTGTTACACATGGTGGCGTTATAAGAAGCGTGCTTGCCGGAATTTTAGGATGCGGATTTGAAAATAAGCTTGTATTTTCACGGGATTTGGAAAATTGCAGCTTAACTCAGATTGATTATGATGAGAACAAAGACAGATTTTACATAGAAAGAGTGAATGATTACAGTCATATTGAAAAAGAAGAAACGCTTTTAAGAAAGTATTTTAAGAGATGCTTATAAAGAATTTTCAGAAAGGTCAGGATTAAAATGGCAGAGAAAGTAACCAAAACATATGATGCCAATAGTATTTCCGTATTGGAAGGACTTGAGGCTGTAAGAAAAAGACCGGGTATGTATATCGGTAGTGTATCTACGAAAGGACTTAACCACCTTATTTATGAAATTGTAGATAACTCAGTAGATGAACATCTTGCAGGCTATTGTAAGGAAATAAAGGTTGTACTTGAAAAGGATGGTACAGCAACTATTTCTGATAATGGTCGTGGTATTCCGGTAGGTATTAATGAAAAGACAGGACTTACTGCTGTAGAAGTTGTATTTACAGTGCTGCATGCAGGTGGTAAGTTCGGTGACGGCGGATATAAGATATCCGGCGGTCTTCATGGTGTAGGTGCGTCAGTAGTTAATGCTCTTTCGGAATGGTTAGAGGTTACTGTTAAGCAGGATGGAAAGGTTTACCATCAGAGATATGAAAGAGGCCATGTTGTTACACCACTTGAAGAAATAGGAACCTGCAGAAAGGGAGATACAGGTACAACTGTCCGTTTCCTTCCTGATGCAGAGATATTTGAAAAGACATACTTTAAGGCAGATGCCATAAAAAGCCGTCTTCATGAAACAGCTTACCTTAATCCTGAACTTACAATCAACTTTGTAAATAAGAGATTCGGAGAAGAAGAAAATACGGTATTCAGTGAGACTGAAGGTATTAAGGCCTATGTAAAGGACCTTAATGAAGGTAAGGATATAGTCAGTGATGTTGTTTACTATAAGAGAGTTTCAGAAGGAATTGAAGTGGAAGTGGCATTCCAGTTTGTCGACGAGTTCCAGGAAAATATCCTTGGTTTCTGTAATAACATCTACACACAGGAAGGTGGAACTCACCTTACAGGCTTCAAAACCAAGTACACTATGGTTATCAATTCCTATGCAAAGGAATTAGGTATATTAAAAGAGAAGGATGCAAACTTTACCGGACAGGATGTTAGAAATGGTATGACAGCTGTTATAGCAGTAAAACATCCTGAGCCAAGATTTGAAGGTCAGACAAAGACGAAACTTGATAATCCTGATGCGGGTAAGGTTACTTCGGAAATTTCCGGTGAAGAGCTTGAAAGATATTTTGATAAAAATCTTGATACATTAAAGAAGGTTATAGCCTGTGCCGAAAAGTCAGCTAAGATACGAAAAGCTGAAGAAAAGGCTAAGACAAACTTACTTACAAAAACTAAGTTTTCAATAGACAGTAACGGTAAGCTTGCCAACTGTGAAAGCAGAAATCCGGAAGAATGTGAAGTGTTTATAGTCGAAGGTGATTCGGCAGGTGGTTCGGCAAAAACTGCCAGAGACAGAAAAACTCAGGCAATTCTTCCTATCAGAGGTAAGATATTAAACGTAGAAAAGGCTACTATGGATAAAGTACTTGCCAATGCGGAAATCAAGACAATGATTAATTCATTTGGCTGTGGATTTTCTGAAGGTTATGGTAACGATTTTGACATAAGTAAGCTTAGATATAATAAGATAATTATTATGACTGATGCCGATGTGGATGGTGCTCATATCGCAACATTGCTTCTGACATTCTTCTACAGATTTATGCCGGATCTTATCAATGAAGGCCATGTATATCTTGCAACGCCACCTTTATACAAGGTTGTTCCTAAGAGGGGCGAGGGTGAATATCTCTATGATGACAAAGCTCTTGAAAAGTACAGAAAGGCACATGCAGGTTCATCATTTACACTTCAAAGATATAAAGGTCTTGGTGAAATGGATGCAGAGCAGCTTTGGGAAACAACTCTCAACCCTGAAACAAGAATTCTTAAGCAGGTAGAAATAGAAGATGCACGTATGGCATCTGATGTAACGGGAATGCTTATGGGCAATGATGTCCCACCAAGAAGAAAGTTTATTTACGAACATGCTCATGATGCTGAGTTAGACGTATAATTCTTTAGAAAGGATATGAAGATATGGCTGAACAGATTATAAAATCAGAATATTCTGAAGTAATGCAGAAATCATATATTGATTACGCGATGAGCGTTATTTGTGCAAGAGCATTGCCTGATATCAGAGACGGACTTAAGCCGGTACAAAGACGTGTGCTTTACGCTATGGAACAGCTTGGGCTCAATTACGATAAGCCTCACAGAAAGTCTGCACGTATTGTCGGTGATACAATGGGTAAGTTTCACCCACATGGTGATAGCTCCATCTATGAAGCATTGGTAGTTCTTGAACAGGATTTTAAGAAAGGAATGGCTCTTGTAGACGGTCATGGTAACTTTGGTTCCATTGAAGGCGACGGCGCGGCTGCTATGCGTTATACAGAAGCTAAGCTTAAGAAATTTACGCAGGAAGTATATCTTGCTGATATTAATAAAAATGTAGTTGATTTTGTGCCAAACTTTGATGAAACGGAAAAAGAACCGGAGGTATTGCCTGTAAAAGTACCAAATGTACTTATCAATGGTGCTGAAGGTATTGCCGTAGGTATGACTACAAGTATTCCTACACATAATCTTGGAGAAGTTATTGATGCAGTTATAGCATATATGGACAACAATGATATAACTACGGAAGAACTTATGAAGCTTATGCCGGGACCTGATTTCCCGACGGGCGGCCTTGTAGTAAATAAAAGTGAGCTTTTAAATATTTATGAAACAGGTACAGGAAAAATCAAACTTCGCGGTAAAGTAGTATTTGAAGAGGGCAAGAGAAAGTCAGATAAGGACAAGCTTGTTATTACTGAAATACCTTATACTATGATTGGTGCCAATATCGGAAAGTTTATTTCTGATGTATGCGATCTGGTTGAGACGAAGAAGACACAGGATATTGTAGACATTTCCAACGAATCTTCCAAGGAAGGTATCAGAATCGTACTTGAACTTAAGAAAAATGCTGATGTAAAAAATCTTGAAAATCTTTTATACAAGAAGACAAAGCTTGAAGATACATTTGGCGTTAATATGCTTGCTATTGTCGACAACAGACCGGAAACATTGGGACTTAAGGATATTATAAGACACAATGTTAATTTCCAGTATGAGCTTGCTACAAGAAAATACACTACACTTCTTGAAAAGGACCTTGAACAGAAGGAAATAAAAGAAGGTCTTATAAGAGCTTGCAATGTAATTGACCTTATTATTGAAATTTTAAGAGGTTCAAACAGCTTAAAGGATGCTAAGGACTGCCTTGTAAACGGCAATACTGAAAATATTAAGTTTAAGAATAAAGAATCAAAGCTTTATGCAGAAAATCTTAACTTTACAGAGAAGCAGGCGCAGGCAATTCTTGAACTTCGACTTTATAAGTTAATTGGTCTTGAAATTTTGGCGTTGGAAAAGGAATATTCTGAGTTAATTGACAGAATTGCTGAGTACGAAGAAATCCTTTCTAACAGAAAAGCAATGGCTAAAGTTCTTAAGAAGGAATTACAGAGAATAAAGAAAGAATATGCACTTCCAAGAAAAACTGTTATAGAAGACGGTGAAGAAGCTGTTTATGAAGAAAAGAAGATTGTTGAACAGCAGGTTATGTTTATAATGGACCGTTTTGGTTATGCCAAGACTATTGATATGGCAGCATACGACAGAAATAAAGAAGCTGTTCATGCCGAAAATAAATATATATTCCCTTGTATGAATACTGACAGGATATGTATATTTACAGATAACGGAAATCTTCATCTTGTAAAAGCAGAAAAGATTCCGTTCGGACGTTTCAGAGATAAGGGTGTACCTATTGATAATCTCGGAAATTACGACAGTAGTGGAGAAAATATAGTATTCATTTATGATTTTGAAGGTATAAAGAACAGAAAGCTTCTTTTTGTTACTAAGAATGGTATGATGAAGTTAGTTGATGCATCAGAGTTTGACGTTATAAAGAAAACAGTTGCGGCAACAAAGCTTGCAAAAGGTGATGAAGTTGTATCTATCTGCCTTACAAATGCCATAACAGAGGAAGAAGCCGTTAAGACAATGGATGAACAGATGATTGAACCGGTATTCCTTTCCGGAGGTTCAGATGAGTTTGATGTGATGGCAGATGACGGATTTGGTGAATTTGCTATGGATGGCGGATTTGATGATTTTGAAAATCCGGCATTGCAGCTTGCTATGAACTTTGGTGATGAAACGTTAGAATCAGAAGATGAAACCGAAGAAAAGAGTGGCATAGTTACAAATGAAATAGTCGTATTACAGACAAATGAAGGTTACTTCTTAAGATTCCGTCTTAGAGAAATTCCTGAAACCAAAAAGACAGCAATGGGGGTAAAAGGTATTAAACTCACATCAGGTGATGAAGTTGTGAAAGCATATGTAATTGATGCAGGCGACAGCGTTGTTATTGACTATAAAGGAAAAGATGTGGACCTTAGAAGCTTCAAGACAACTAAGCGTGGCAACAGAGGTGTAAAGGTTAAATAATATGTTGTTGTGACATAGCGTAAAATATGATAAAATCACAGTAGATTATTTGTGCTTACATCAGTAAGGAAATGGAGGTAAAGATGAGCGAAAATAAATATATGGCTTATGTGGGTTCTTATACACATGGAAAAGCTAAAGGTATAATGGTATGTGAAGTTGATTTGGAAAAAGGGGAATTTATTCCTAAATACGAAGTTCCGGTTGGTAATCCGTCTTATATGAGAATTGCCAATAATGGTAAATTCTTATATTCTGTATCAGACTTAGGTATATCATCATTTAAAATTGATGAGAATGGTGACTTACAGTTTATCAATCTTGGCTCTATAAATGGTATGCGTGCGTGTCATATCAGCGTTGATAAAGCTGATAAGTATATATTTACAGCAGGATACCATGATGGAAAAGTATCAGTTGTAAGAATCAATGAAGACGGAAGTGTTGGCGAACTTACAGATGAAGTATTCCATAAAGGAATGGGAAGTATTGCTGAAAGAACATTCAGACCACATGTAACATGTGCAAGACTTACACCGGATGAAAAGTTCCTCTGCGTATGTGATAACGGTATTGACCAGGTTAAGATATATAAGTTTAATCATGAAACGGGAAAGATTAAGCTTGCAGAGATTTTAAGAACTCCGCTTGAGTCTGCACCAAGACATATCTTATTTAGCCCTGACGGAAAGTTTGCATATGTTATTACACAGCTTAGAAATGTTGTACTTGTATACGAATATGACAGCAATGACGGAACTCCAAATTTCAGATATGTAGGCGAGTTTTCAACTCTTGGAAAGAAACATAATAATAAGAGTGCCCTTGCCGCTATTAAGCTTACTCACGATGGAAAGCATGTATTCTGTTCAAATGCCGGAGATAACAGTATTGCATTTTTTGACAGAAATGAAGAAGATGGTACGTTGGTTCAGAGATCTGTGTTGCCAATAAGTGGTGATTATCCAAAACAGATTTCATTATTCCCGGATGAAAAGCACATTGCATCACTTAATCATGAATCAGGAGAAGTAACATTCTTTAAGATTGACTATGAAAAAGGATTGATAGTTATGCATGGAAGACCGATAAAGGTTGAAACACCTAACTGTGCAGTGTTTAAAAAGATAAATTAAAAGGAAAAAGCTGTAGCGAGAATGAACTTTCATAAAGAAAATTTGTTTTGCGACAGCTTTTTTAAGATATATTAAGAAAAATATGGAATTTAACGGGAAGAATTGTTTGATATGAATTTTTGTGAAGCTAAAAATTATTTTGAACAATTAAATAAATTTGGAAGTGTGCTTGGGCTGGACAATATAAAAGAATTGCTTAAAAGACTGGATAATCCCCAGGATAGTCTAAAAGTAATTCATGTGGCAGGCACCAACGGGAAGGGCTCTACCATAGCTTTTATTGAAAGTATTCTTATAGAAGCAGGATATAAGGTGGGAGTGTATACTTCGCCTGTAGTATTTGATTATCTTGAAAAAATAAGAATAAGTGGGAAGTATATAAGTGAAGAAGATTTTGCAGAAGAAGCAGAGTTGATTAAAGAGAGAAACGAGTCTATGGTGCGTGACGGATACTGCAATCCCACAATTTTCGAATCAGAAACTGCTATGGCGTTTCATTACTTTGAAAGGATGTGCTGTGACATTGTTATCATTGAAACCGGCATGGGCGGTGCTACAGATGCTACCAATGTGTGCCAAAAGGTGGTTTGCTCTGTTATAACATCTGTAAGTCTTGATCATACAGCTTTTTTAGGAGAATCAATTGAAGAAATTGCAACAGTTAAGGCAGGTATCATAAAAGAAGAATGTCCTGTTACCGTGATGAATCAGGATGAAAAGATACTTGACGTGTTTAGAAAGCAAAGCAGAAGTAAAAATGCAGTTCTTACAATTACAGGAAAGCCTGACATAAAGGAAATGTCTGCTGATAAAACAATATTTGATTATATTTCGTCCGGCGGAAATGAATACAAAGATATTGAAATCCATATGTTGGGAAGTTATCAGCCGGACAATGCAGTTCTTGCAATAGAAGCTGTCGAAATAGCTTTGAATAAAATATATGGACAATTAAGCAGCGAAGTTATTAAAAAAGGATTGTCAAAAGCATTATGGCGCGGCAGATTTGAAAAAGTATCGGATGAACCGTTGATTTTTATAGATGGAGCCCATAATCCGGGAGCTTCTTTACGGCTTAAGGAGTCTGTAGATATTTATTTTAAGGACTACAGGAAAATATATATAATGGGTGTTCTCGGTGACAAGGATTACAAGACAATTATTGAGAGACTTTTACCGGAAGCTGCGATGGTGTACACAATTACACCGCATAATATGCGTGGACTGGATGGAAACATTTTGGCTGAAAATATCAGTAAAGTAAATGAATCAGTTGAATATGTGGAAGAATATAAAGAAGCACTGAGCATGGCAAAAGAAAAGTATTATAGCTTTGAAAAAAGTGGTAATAAAGCGGTGATATTGGCATTTGGCTCTCTTTCTTATTTGAACGAATTGAGAATGGAGGTATAATATATGATAATTGGTGACAGGGTTTTCAACCTGAAAGATGAAGTATATATTATGGGGATACTCAATATTACTCCGGACTCATTTTCTGATGGTGGTGCAATATATGGTAGCAAAAACCATATAGATAATGCATTGAAAAAAGTGGAAGAAATGATAAATGATGGTGCATCAATTATAGATGTTGGAGGAGAGTCGACGAGACCGGGATATGTTCAGGTAAGTGATGATGAAGAAATATACAGGGTATGCCCTATAATAGAGAAGATAAATGACAACTTTGATGTTGTTGTATCTGTAGATACATATAAAAGTAAAGTTGCAAAAGAAGCTGTTTCAGCAGGTGCACATATGATTAATGATATATGGGGATTTAAGGCAGACAGAGATATGGCATCGATTGTTGCTTTAAACAATTTGTCATGTTGCATTATGCATAACAGGGATTTAGAAAATAACCCATATACGTCATTTTATAAAGATATATTTGAAGATTTAAAAGAATCTGTTGAAATTGCGTTATCAGCAGGAGTAAAAGAGGACAAAATTATAATTGATCCGGGAATTGGATTCGGAAAGAGTTATGAACAGAATCTCGATATGATTTCCAATATTGAAGTATTGCATCCTCTTGGGTTACCGATATTACTTGGGACTTCAAGAAAATCCGTGATTGGTTTAACACTTAATCTTCCTGTAGATGAAAGGGAAGAAGGGACAATGGCGACGACAACGTTTGGTGTGTTAAAAGGATGTTCAATTATAAGAGTTCACGATGTTAAGAAAAATTACAGAGCAGCTAAAATGGCGCTGGAATTGAGAAGACATATGAGAGATGCAACATTATTTATGTAGATGCTTATACGGAGGAAAAAATGAAAGATAATCTTAAAATTATAATTATAGTGAGTATTGCAGCAGTAGTAATACTTGGCACCGGAATAGTGATTAGTCTGTCTTCAGGATTAAAATACAATGATGATGATGCAGTGGGAAACACAACAGGCAATCTTCACAATGGCGGTATGGTGTGTGAGTCAGGAGGATATGTATATATTGCTGACCCAACCAATAACAATAAGCTTTATAAGATGAAACCGGACGGAAGTAAAGCAGAAGTGATTTCAGGTGATAACGTATCATATATAAATGTATATGGCAATTATATATATTACAAGAGGCATAATTACAAAAGTGGTGTAAATGAACTTTTTAAAGGTAACTTGTATGGCATATACAGAATTAAAACAAACGGTAAGCAGATAGAAGAGTTACACAGAGGTATCGTGGGAAGTATAGCCCTTCTGGGAAATACTCTTTACTATCAAAATTTTGATGGTAATATGTACAGTTTATATAAAGTGAAAATTGATGGAAAGAACGACAAAAAGATAAGTGATACGGGATATGTTCCTGCGTGTGTATTTGATGGAAAGGTATACTTTGCAGAAATTAATGAGAATCATAATTTAATGTCACTAAATCCTGAAAATGACAGAATATCCACTTTTTCGGAAGGAAATATGTATCTTCCGGATATATATGATGGATATGTATATTACATAGATGCAGATAATAACAGAGCCCTTACGAAGAAAAGTATAGCTACAGGCGAGAAAACAGTCATAAGCGGAGAAGACAGAGTTATAAATTACAATATGTGCGGAGATAAGGATGTTATATTTTATCAGGCAGAAAATGGAACAGAACACAAACTGATGAAAACAGATTTGAGCGGTAAGTTCAGTCAGGTAGTTGCAGAAGGAGATTTCACCAATATATCCATAACATCAAAATACACTTATTTTGTAAAAATATTTGATGATGATAAAACCTTATACAGAACACCGACAGAAGGAATTGCTGATCCGGAAATTTATATAATAAAAACAGGTAAATAAAAGAATAAATAAAAATTGGGCTTTCAAATTGAAAGCCCGTTTTTTGTTTTATTCAAGTTCGGAAAGTTTTTGCTTATGAAGAGCATCCTTTAACATACGAGAGTTCATATTTAAAATAGGATGAACAGCATTAGGTGCAATTTCACATAAAGGACTGAGAACAAAGTTTCTTTCATGCATTCTGAGATGAGGAATACATAAGGTCGGTGACTGATATATCAAATCATCATAATAAATAATATCTATATCAAGAGTACGTGGTCCCCAATGGATTTCACGTTCTCTTTTTGCTTCTGTTTCAATTTTTTGAACAAAGTCAAGTAGTGCTTCAGGCGAAAGAATTGTTCTGACTGCAACGGCAGCATTAAGGAAATATGGTTGGTCAAGATAACCAACAGGAGCAGTTTCCTTATATGAAGATACGCTCTCAACATATGTACCTTTTTCAGATGACAAAGAATGAACTGCAAAGTCAAGATATCCCTTCTTATCCCCAAGATTCGAACCAATTGACAGGTATACTGTATGATATTTTTTTGTAGTTTTAACAGATACATTTTCAAAAGGAAGTCCAATTGGAGCATCTGGCTTACTTACTTCAAGTGTGATTTCTGTAATTCGCGGAAATTCTTTTAATATTTCGTCGGATAATCTGTCAGCTACGGTTTCGATAAGTTTAAAAGTATTTTCCTTCATAAACCTGTCAATAAAGTGGCAGACTGTACCATAATCAATAGTTTCAGTCAGGTCATCGTTTTTGGCAGCTTTAGCAAAGTCGCAGGTGATAACAGCTGAAACATAGAAATACTGACCATTGGCGGTTTCCTCAGGAAGAACACCGTGGTGTGCAAATGTTTTTAAGTTTGTAATTGTTATTGTACTCATAGCAAACCTCCATTCTGAAGCCAAAACTGATAAACTTCTTTTTAATAGTTTTAAAGTGTAGTTTAAGTTTAGTTGCTAACTATAAAAGTGTCAATATATTATTTGAAATTACAAAAATTAGTGATATACTATGTATGGATGTTTGAAAGGAGTAATTGCCGATGTTTTTTAGATGGCAACAAGATTATTATGGATTTACTTGAAATAAGAGATAAAATAGACAAAGTCGATAAGGAAATTATAAGATTATATGAAGAAAGAATGCAATTATGCGGAGAGGTTGCAGATTTTAAGATTCAGACAGGTAAGCAGGTATTAGATAAAGAAAGAGAAATTCAGAAGATTCAAAGCCTTACATCATATGCTGATAATGATTTTGACAAGGCAGGAATCAGAGAATTATTTACACAGATTATGGCTATAAGCAGAAAACTTCAGTATAGAAAGCTTGTAGCTGCCGGAATTGCTGAGGAATATGGATTTGAAGGCGTAGAAAGGCTTAAAGAAAATCCAAAGGTAGTTTATCAAGGGGAAATGGGTGCATATGCACATGAAGCAACAGTACAGTATTTTGGAAAAGATGCACAGTGCTATAACGTTTCTTCATGGAGAGATGCAATGGAAGATATAAAGTCCGGTAAGGCAGATTATGGCGTATTTCCTATAGAAAATTCAACAGCAGGTATAGTAAACGGTGTATACGATTTGCTTGTGGAATACGATAATTACATAGTTGCAGAAACTTATATAAAGGTAAATCATGCATTACTTGGTGTAAAAGGTGCTAAACTTGAAGATATAGAAACGGTATACTCTCATCCGCAGGCACTTATGCAGTGTGAAGGTTATCTGTATGACCATAAGGAGTGGAAACAGATAAGCTATACCAATACAGCTGCAAGTGCACATAAGGTTGCCAAAGACGGTGACAAAACCGTAGCTGCCATAGCAAGCAAAATGGCAGGAGACTTGTACGGACTTGATGTACTTGCAGAAAATATAGTATCAAGTGACAAAAATACTACAAGATTTATAGTAGTCGGAAATAAGAAGGAGTTCTTAGAAAAGTCAGGTAAGATAAGCATTTGCTTTGAAGTTAAGCATGAAAGCGGTTCCCTTTACAATATTCTTTCCCATCTTATATATAATGGCCTTAATATGTCCAACATTGAGTCAAGACCTATACCGGAAAAGACATGGGAATACAGATTTTTCGTAGATATAGAAGGAAAGCTTGATGAACCTGCCGTAAGAAATGCATTTACAGGTATGAGTGCGGAAACAGGAAAGTTTAAAATACTTGGAAATTATTAATTAATGTAGAAAATATAGCTCAAATTTTCACACAATTTTAGATTGCTATAAAAGGAGTGATATCTTATATGAACAATTACAAATTGGTTATAGCATATGATGGTACAAGATATAACGGATGGCAGCGCCAGGGCAATACAGAAAATACCATCCAGGGAAAATTAAATGAAATCATAGGAAAGTATCTTGGTGAAGAAGTAGATGTTATAGGTTCCGGAAGAACTGATAAAGGTGTACATGCAAAAATGCAGGTAGTATCCTTTAAAACTAAAAAGTCCATAGATATAGAAGAATTTGTTACAGATATAAACAGATATTTACCACAGGATATATGTATAATGGAAGCAAGCCCTGCAGATGGCAGATTTCATGCAAGACTTAATGCTGTATCAAAAACCTATGAATATATAATTGATAATGGAGAAGTACCTGATATATTTTTCAGAAAATACTCATATCGTGTAGAAGAACATTTAGATACGGATGCAATGAGAAAAGCAGCGGAATTACTCATAGGAACTCATGATTTTAAGAGCTTCTGCGGTAATAAGCATTTGAAAAAATCATCGGTCAGAACAATTACGGATATCAGACTGATAGAAACAACAGGAAAAGTATATATATACTTTGAAGGCGATGGATTTTTACAAAATATGGTAAGAATAATGACCGGAACACTTATAGAAGTGGGTACCGGAAAAAGAGACTATAAATCAATAACTGATATATTGGAAGCAAAAGACAGAGAAAAGGCCGGCTTTATGGCTCCACCTGAAGGACTCAGCCTTACAAAAGTAGAGTACTAATTATATTTTTAAGTAATTCAGCAGGAATTCTTAAATTTCCTTTCCCGACACCAAGTTTGATGTCGGGTTTGTTTGTTCCGTGGAAGTCAGAACCGCCTGTGATGAAAAGCTCATATTTATCAGCAAGATTCTTTAAGTAGATATCATCCTCAGGCGTGTTAAGAGAGTAGATAGCTTCGAGGCCATGAAGACCTGATGATTTAAGTCGTTTAAGAAGCTCATTAAGCTTTGTATCATCACATTTGTATAAAAGAGGATGTGCCAAAACAGGGTGTCCTCCCGC
This sequence comes from Lachnospiraceae bacterium, assembly GCA_015057425.1. Classification (GTDB taxonomy): domain Bacteria; phylum Bacillota; class Clostridia; order Lachnospirales; family Lachnospiraceae; genus SVEL01. The sequence goes on along the minus strand of SVEL01000010.1, from coordinate 57,955 downwards.
TTCGAGAATAAGAGTGATAGCTTCTTCCGGTGACAATTTCTCACGCTTAACATATACAGGCCCATCAAATCCCAGATACTTATCGAAGGCTTCATCTTTTGATGCAGTATATCCCATATCAGTAAGATATCTTGCAAAATGCGCTCTTGTTATGGAAACATCTTTGCCATATAATGCATATATTTTTTCTTCAGATATGTCAAAACCCAGCTTTTGCATATTTTTGATCATCTTAGAATTTCTTTCGCTGCGGGAATTTTGACATTCGCGTAGTCTTTTTAAAAGCTTCTCTGATTTATAATCAATATTAAGTCCCAAAATGTGAAGATCAGGACCATCAAAAGCACATGAAAGTTCAACACCCGGAATAATGATTGGTAAAGAATCAGAGTATGGTGATGGATGGTTTTGTTTAAGAGAATTCATATAATCCAAGATAACAGGAACACCATCAACTGTATCATGGTCTGTAAGGGCAAAAGAAACAAGACCTGTCTCTATAGCCAGGTCTAAAATTTCATAAGGTGACAGTGTTCCGTCAGAATAATTTGAATGTACATGTAAATCTATATAACCGTTCATAATTCTTAGTTATCATCTTCATCAATCTCTGTAAGTGACTGACGCTTTCTTGCCATTTCATCGCTTTCAAGATATTCATCATAAGTAGTAATCTTATCAATAAGTGAACCATTTACGATTTCCATAATACGGTTAGCAGTTGTCTGAACAAACTGATGGTCATGTGATGCAAAAAGTAAAGCACCAGGGAACTTAATAAGACCATTGTTAAGTGCTGTAATTGATTCCATATCAAGGTGGTTAGTAGGCTCATCTAAGATAAGTACGTTAGCACCTGAAATCATAAGCTTTGAAAGAAGACATCTTACCTTCTCACCACCTGAAAGTACGCGGACTTTTTTAATACCGTCTTCGCCTGCGAAAAGCATTCTTCCAAGGAATCCACGAACATAAGTAGCATCCTTATTTTCAGAGAACTGTGTAAGCCATTCTGCAATAGTATCATCACAGTCAAAATCTTTTGTATTATCTTTTGGGAAGTAAGACTTTGTAATAGTAATACCCCATTTGTAATTTCCTTCATCAGGTTCCATTTCACCTGCAAGAATCTTAAAGAGAGTAGTCTTTGCAATTTCGTTAGAACCAACAAAGGCAATCTTATCTTCTCTGTTTACTATAAATGAAATGTTGTCAAGAACCTTAACACCATCAACTGTCTTTGAAAGGTTTTCAACAGTAAGAACTTCATTACCGATTTCGCGATTTGGTCTGAAATCAATGTATGGGTACTTTCTGCTTGAAGGTTTGATTTCATCAAGTTCGATTTTTTCAAGAGCTTTCTTTCTTGAAGTAGCCTGCTTTGACTTAGAAGCATTGGCGCTGAATCGCTGGATAAATTCCTGGAGTTCTTTAATCTTTTCTTCTTTCTTCTTATTAGCTTCTTTCATCTGCTTAATAAGAAGCTGGCTTGATTCGTACCAGAAGTCATAGTTTCCGGCATAAAGTTGAATCTTAGCGTAATCAATATCTGCTGTATGTGTACATACTTTATTGAGGAAGTATCTGTCGTGAGATACTACGATAACCGTATTTTCAAAGTTAATAAGGAATTCTTCAAGCCATGCTATAGCATCAAGATCCAAGTGGTTAGTAGGTTCGTCAAGAAGGAGAATATCAGGATTACCGAATAATGCCTGAGCAAGTAAAACCTTAACCTTTTCACTACCACGAAGTTCTTTAAGCTGTTTGTAATGAAGCTCCGTATCGATACCGAGACCGTTAAGGAGAGTAGCAGCGTCAGACTCTGCTTCCCATCCGTTCATGGTGGCAAATTCGCCTTCAAGTTCACTTGCTTTGATACCGTCTTCATCTGTGAAGTCTTCTTTTGCATAAAGAGCTTCTTTTTCTTTCATTATTTCATATAAGCGGGCATTTCCCATGATTACAGTATCAAGAACAACACATTCATCATACTGGAAATGGTCCTGCTTAAGGAAAGAGAGACGCTGACCCGGTGTAATAACGATGTCACCCTTAGTAGGCTCAAGTTCTCCTGAAAGAATCTTAAGAAATGTTGACTTACCTGCACCGTTTGCACCGATAAGACCATAACAATTACCTTCTGTAAATTTAATGTTTACGTCTTCAAATAACGCTTTTTTGCCAAGACGTAAAGTTACATTATTTGCACTAATCATGGAAAAACCTCCGTAAAATCTGTAAATATTACATTGCGACTGCATTTCGCAATAATCCAACATATATTTTACATTAAAATGGAAAAAACGCAACACCCAAAATAGGAAATTGAATAATTATTGAAAAATTACAGTGACAACAGTATAATATTAAGTAGAAAAATCGTGAAATAAACTATATACCACAGAAATTTGGAAGGGGCAGAACTATGAGAAAAAATCCGGAATATACAATAGGAAATCCGATGATACAGGGTGCATCAGTGTGTTACGGTGGTGTAAACTTTGCAATAGACACAACCGGCATATATCTTGAAAATGGCGAGCTGTACCTGGTGTTATACAAGAAAAACACTACAGATGAAGCTGCAAGAATTTTATTTACAAGAGATTGTTATTATGGCAATGTGGCAGCCATGAAGCTTAGTATTGTGCCGGGAGAATATGACTATGGTTATATGACAGGTGACAGATATATAGAAGACAAATATGCAATGGCCGTAAATGGTAAGGAAGAGTTTGGAAAACCCCATAAAGGACCGGTTACATACGGCATCTTCGTACCAAAGTATTATGGTGACAGTATTAAAAATAAAGAAAGAAATAAGTCAAGAGTATATATTCCACTTGATGAGACTATTATATATAAGCTTCATGTACGTGGATTTACGATGCATAAGTCATCAGGAGTAAAACATCCCGGTACTTTTAAGGGTATAGAAGAAAAACTTGATTATCTTGAAGATTTGGGAATCAATACTGTACAGCTTATGCCTGCATATGAATTTGATGATTTAATCAATGTAGGGTTTATACCTGACAGTAAGGGTGAAATGGCAGTTAAGGCAAACTATTGGGGATATGTAGGTGCATATTACTTTGCACCAAAGAAAGCATTTTCTTCCTGTGATAATGCATCTGAAGAGTTTAGAGATATGGTACACAAGTTCCATGAAAGAAATATGGAAGTTATAATGGAATTTTACTTTGTACCGGGAACTTCGAAAAATTTTATCATTGATTGTCTGAGGTTCTGGACATTTGAATACGGCGTTGACGGATTTTCATTAAACGGAAATGTAGTTACGGCCGGAATGATAGATGATGATCCGGTGTTGGCTTCGGTGAAAATATTTATAGACAATGGCGAAGGTGTAAGGAATAGCAGGGAAAACAGAAGAACTGCATTATATAATGGAAATTTTCTTGCGCATGTGCGTCAGTTTATAAGAGGTGAACAAGGGTTTAACGGACAGATAGCATGGGATTTAAGGGATAATTCCGTAAAATATCCGGTTATTAATTATCTGGCAAATCACAATACATTAACGGTTATGGATTCTGTTTCTTACAATATGAAGCATAACGAAGATAATGGTGAGAGCAATATGGACGGAACAAGCCTGAATTATTGTTATAATTATGGATTTGAAGGCCCGACAGACAGGGAAGATGTGATGTATATAAGAAATAAACAGATAAAAAATGCATTTACAATACTTTTGTTGTCCCAGGGAATTCCGCTTATTTATGCAGGTGATGAAATTGGGCATAGTTGTAAAGGAAACAATAACCCATATTGTCAGGATAATGATATAAGCTATGTGAATTATGATGATGCTGTAAAAAATAGTGGGATTTATGAGTTTGTTAAGGATATGATAAGCTTCCGTAAGAGTCATAAGGTACTTCATATGCCTAAGGAACTTCAACTTTCGGATTATATGTCTCTCGGAGGACCGGATATTTCATATCACGGTGAAGAACCATGGATGATGGAATATGGTGAAGATGCGTGCCATTTCGCAGTGATGTACTTTGGACGTTATGGTGACGGACCGGACAATAATATTGATAATATTTATGTAGCATTTAATATGTCAAAAGATGAAAAGGTGTTTAATGTTCCGAAGTTGACGGAGAATACAAGATGGGAGATTTTATTCTCTACAGATTGTAAAAACGGGGCAACATATACGCAGGAATCGTCGGTTCTTACAGTGCCCGGCGGAAGTGAAGCTGTTATGATAGAAAGGGTTTAACAGTTATTTGCGCTTGATATTAACATCCATAAGAGTAGCGCGTTTGACTTTATCACTGCCGTATTTGGTACGGATAGAATCAATAGCGGCATTGAGTTTTTTGAGTTTTTCTGTTTCTCCGTTATCAAACAAATCTAACTGATAAGTTGCATCGGTTGTAGCTTTGGATGTGGAAACACCGAGAAGACGAATAGGTGTGCCGTTCCAGAGTTTGTCAAAGAGAGTGCAGGCATGGTCATATATTTTCTCAGTTATGTCAGTTGGAGAAGTTAAAGAAATCTGCTTGGATGAATTGTTGAAATCATTGTCAACAATCTGTACTGATATTACGCTTATACATACTTTGTCATAGCGTAATCTGGCACCGACAGACTCACATAAAGCCAAAATAAATTGTTTGGCAGTTTCTCTGTCAGTTACATCATAAGGAAGGGTAGTGGAATTTCCATACCCTTTATTTTGTGCATTTTTATGGTCGGTGACTATATCGAGGTCATTGCCGTTGGCGTAATTCCATATGGTTTCACCATGCTTTTTTAAATGTGACACAATAAGATTTTTATCAGCTTTAGCAAGTTCACCGATAGTATGTATTCCCATAGAATGAAGTCTGACAGCGGAGGAATGACCTACAAAGAATAAATCATCTACCGGAAGAGGCCACATTTTAGCAGGAATTTCTTCGGGAAAAAGAGTGTGAACAAGATTAGGCTTTTTAAAGTCAGAAGCCATTTTTGCAAGGAGCTTATTGGTAGATACACCTATATTTACCGTAAAACCAAGTTGTTCATAAATCATATTTTTTAATTTTTCTGCAAATTTTACAGGATTTCCGTATAGTTTCTCTGTACCTGTCATATCGCAAAATGCTTCGTCTATACTGAATTGTTCAACTACTGGAGCATATTCTTCAAGTAATTTTATAAATCTGCGTGAATACTCATCATATATTTTGAAATTTGGTGGAATGACCATAATGGAAGGACATTTTTTTCTTGCAGTCATAATAGCTTCACCTGTTTGTATACCGTAGCTTTTAGCTAAAGGTGACTTAGCAAGGACAATACCATGGCGAAGCTCTTCGTTGCCGCCGATTATGGCAGGAATGGTAAGAATATCCACATATTCAGATAAATCACCACTGTCATATCTGACTTTTCTGTCAGCCGCTTCCCAGGAAAGGTATGCGGAATTAACATCTATGTGAAATATAATTTTCTCAGCCATGGTAAGTATCCTTTCTTTATTTTATAAATGTTTTAAAATAAATGCATCCATACACGCATTTGGTTGAGGCCACGGTTGCCCCATGTATAATACGGAATGGCAGTAAGTGTAGCCGGTGTAGTTACAGGAGCAACAGTGGAGTACAATTTTCCTGAAAGCTTTTTAGTATAACCGTCTATTATAAGAGGTATAACTGTTGTTCCCGGAATAATATCCATAGGCGCCCCTTCTTTTATCTTAGCATCGGCAGTAATGCCGTATTCCTGTAAAGCTCCGTCAGTATTATCAGCACCTTCGAAACAGTAAACTATAGGACCGCGCATAATTGCCACATTATTTACATCATATCTTACAGATGTGTTTGCATACATCTTCACAGGTGTAAGTTCCATTGAAAGAATGATTTCATCACCTGATTTGAAAATATCTGATATGTATGCATATCCGTCATTTGTAATGTTATTGACATCAAGTGTTTTACCGTTATGGGTAAGTACGCAGGATGTTTTGCCATCTTCATCATATGTAAACCAAGGAATCCTTATGGCCAATGTAATTTCACTGTCTGATACTTCATCAAAAGTATATTTTACAACTCCGCCTGTAGGATAATCAGTAGTAACCGTAAGGGTAACGTTGCCCGATGCTAATGGAATATCTGCTTTACCGCCTACAAAAAGATTAGAATAAATAGTGTCATCATTGTGGTGAATTACGTATTTTCCAAGAGAAGTTAAAAGTCTTGAAACATTAGGAGGACAGCATGCACATCCAAACCACTTCGGACGTTCAGGAAGAACATGTCTGTAGTTACCGTATACACCTGAAATGCCCGGATTAACTTCCAAAGGATTTACATAGAAGAAACGGCTTCCGTCAAGCTGCATACCTGATAATACACCGTTGTATAATGCACGTTCCATTAAATCTGCATATTTACCTGAAGGCTTTAATGTTAACATCTTATCTGCAAAGAATATAAGTCCTATGGCAGCACATGTTTCAGCATAAATTGTATCATTTGGTAAGTCATAATCAGTTGTAAATGCTTCACCGTGATGAGTAGAACCGATAGCACCGGTTATGTATGACTGCTTTTCAGCTATGTTGTCAAATAAAGTCTCACATGCATCAAATAATTCCTTTTCATCAGTAGCACCTGCAAGGTCAGCCATACCTGTATAGAGATATACGGCACGAACAGCGTGACCGGCAGCCTTTGTCTGCTTACGGACAGGGAGATGGTTCTGTGCATATTCCTTATCATTGTAGTTCATATGGAAATGCTCCCATCCGCGTCTTTTGGTTTCTGTTTCAAAGAAATTCGGTTCATTGCCGCGATTATCAATAAATAACTTAGTAAGTTCAAGATATTTATCATTGCCTGTAAGGTGATAAAGTCGCATCAATGCAAGCTCTATCTCAGGATGTCCCGGAATAGCACCGGCAAGCTCAGGATTCTTGTCAGTGATAAATACTTTATACATAAGGTCAGACATACGAATCATAATATTCAGAAGTTTGTCTTTGCCTGTAGCTTCATAATAAGCAACAGCCGCCTCAATCATATGACCTGCGCAGTAAAGTTCATGACATTCATGAAGATTTTGCCATTTATGTTCAGGCTCTTTAACGGTAAAATATGTATTAAGATATCCGTCATCAAGCTGAGCACGTCCGATAATGTCAATAATATCGTCAACTGTCTTTTCGAGTTTGGCATCAGGGTAAAGTGCAAGGGAATAAGCACATGCTTCAATCCATTTTGCTACGTCTGAATCCTGAAATACCATACCGTAAAAAGTTCCGTTTTCATCGCCTGCGGCTATGCGGAAGTTTTCAATGGCATGACTTTTTGCAGCACCCTCAACATTATCTTCAAGTATGTCGTGTTGGTAAGGCAGTACCACGTCCTTTACAAGCTTTCTGATAGGTGAAAAAAAACCGTCATTTACCTTAAATGACTTTAAATCAATATTTTTATTGGTTGCTTTCAAAAAAACACATCCTTTCTTATTAAAATATTACATCGTATTGCAAATCAAATCACAAAACATTATAATAACAGTATAGGATATTTTATGAAAAATTGAAATAGAAAAAGGATAGAAATGGTGTGAAAAATATGTCAGATTATAAAATAATTCTCGGTTCTAAATCGCCAAGAAGAAAAGAACTGTTAGAACAGATCGGAATGGAATTCGAAATACTTGTAAGTGATGATGAAGAAGTGATTACAAGTAATGTTCCTTCGAAAGTAGTAGAAGAATTGTCTCTTCAAAAAGCACAGAATGTTGAGAAAATGATTGCAGATAAGCATGAAAAATATATAGTAATAGGTGCAGATACGGTAGTAGCATATGACGGAAGGATACTTGGTAAACCGAAGGACGAAGATGATGCAGAAACTATGCTTAAGTTTCTTTCAGGCAATACACATCAGGTTTATACAGGTGTAACTCTTATTATAAAAGATAAAGAGAAAAGAGAAACAAAAAACTTTGCAGAGTGTACGTCAGTAACCATGTACGATATATCAGAAGATGAAATAAGGAAGTACATTTCTACAAAAGAACCTATGGACAAAGCAGGAAGCTATGGAATTCAGGGAATTGGCGGAAAGTTTATAAAGGAAATAAACGGAGATTATAATAATGTGGTAGGCTTGCCGGTGGCAGCAATATATCAAAAGTTAAAAGGATTGACTTAACGGTCAATCCTTTCTCTGTATTGTTTAGGCGTATAGCCTGTAATTTCTTTAAATTGTCTTGTGAAATGTTCCGGATTTTCATAGCCGGAACGTCTGGCAATGTCATTAATGGAATCGTATTCAGTAAGCAAAAGACTGCAGGCATATTCTATACGGCTTTGAATTATATCATGTATAACCGAAACACCAAAAAGCTTCTTATATACGTGTTGAAAGTATGAAACACTTAAGTTAAGCTTCTTGGCATAGTCATTTACAGTAAGCTTTTTATCTTCACGGTAAGAATATATACTCATACGTATTTCATTGAAAGAAGGGCGGTGCCTGTTAAACTTATCTGACACGGAACTTTCTTCGTGATATATATCACTTAAAGAATAAAATAATGATTTAAGACCAAGGTCAATGATATTTTCACTGTGATTTCCATGTTTCAGATATTCATGTAAAAGTGACTGTATCTTAGTAGAAAGAAGTCGGTCGTTATAGATGAAGATAGGTTCATCAAAAGGTAAATTAAGAGATTCGATAAATGAATCAACATCCTCATCTTCACTGTCGAAATGAATCCAGTCATTTACAAAAGGTTCTTCAATGCTGAAATAGCATTGAGGTGAATTTTTCTTATAAATTATAAAACATGGTGAATCTGTAGTTGTATATCGGGATATATCAGCATATCCGTCAGACATTAATGCTTCAGAAAGCTGTTCATTGGCAGCAGGTCCGTGGTTTATGACTGACAAAGACTTGAAACTGACGAGAAGATAGTCGCCGGAGCCTGAAGGTCTGTAAACATTTATACCGCTGTTATGTGTAGCTTTGTAGCCGATTCGGTTGATTTTAAACATAAATTCTCCAATCTGAAACAGTCGTTCACGTATTTTTTATAAGTATGTCATAATTTTTATGATTTTTCAATAAAAAAAGCAGAAAATATCAATTTTATGACGGTATAAATCATTGAAAAAAAACATTGATGACATTATACTAAGGCGAAATACAGAAAATAAAAAAATCATATATATATTCTTTGATAAGGAGGATGTTATGAAGACGAAGAAAAAGAAAAGTAAAAAGATGACATCGATGAGATGGTTTTACTCGTACTTAAAGAAGTACAAATGGAAGCTTTTAGTTGCATTTATTTTAGTTACAATTGCATCAGGTATGGCTATTGCCAATCCGTATGTAACAAAGAAAATTGTTGATGATGTAATCGGTAACGGCAAAAATATTAATGTAAGTCTTCTGCCAATGCTTGTTGCCCTGTTAATCGGAATTACATTACTTAGGGCAGTTGTAAGATTTGCATTTTTATGGATTTTTGAAACATCCTCACAGTCAATGTTATATGATATGCGTGACGGAGTATACAGAAATCTTCTTCAGAAGGATTTTGCATTTTACAATAAGAACAGAACCGGTGATCTTATGTCACGTCAGACCGGTGATATGATGGCTATAAGACACTTCGTTGCCTTTGTCGGATACAATATTTATGAAAGTGTTCTTTTGTTTGTAATTGCAATCATTATGATATTTGCGACAGATTTCCGTGTAGGTATTGCAATGGTGGCAGTGCTTCCGGTAACAGCATTTACTACATATTTACAGTCAAAATCAATTAAACCTAAGTTTGCAAATATCAGAGATAAATTCTCAAGCTTAAATGCATTTGTTCAGGAAAATATCAGCGGAAACAGAGTTGTAAAGGCATTTGCAAAGGAAGATTATGAAATAGAAAAGTTTGATATAGAAAATGATGCATACAGAGATTCGGAACTGGATGCAGCAAAAGTATGGGTAAGATTTGTGCCTATATTTGAAATTCTTTCATCTTTGCTCAACCTGATTCTTATACTTTTCGGCGGTATTATGGTTATAAGAAAAGATATGACTTTAGGTGATATGGTTATGATTAACGGATATCTTTGGATGTTAAATAACCCACTTAGAATGGCAGGATGGCTTGTAAACGATGTACACAGATTTACAACCTCTGTTGATAAGATTTATTCTACAATCAGTGCAGAGCCGGAGATTATCACACCAAGATATCCGGCAGATGTTAAGAAGATAAAAGGTAAAGTAGAGTTTAAAAATGTAAGCTATACTGCTTTTGATGATGTAATATTAAGAGACATTAACTTTACGGCAGAGGAAGGACAGACAATCGGTATTATAGGAGCAACCGGTTCAGGTAAATCAACAATTATGAACCTTATGTGCCGTTTCTTCGATGCTTCTGAAGGCGAGGTACTGGTTGATGGCGTAAACGTTAAGGATTTAAATCTTCATACCTTGAGAGACGGTATCGGAATGGCGATGCAGGATGTGTTCCTTTTCTCAGATACAGTAGAAGGAAATATTGCATATGGTCAGCCGGATTGCCCGTTTGAAAAGGTTAAGTGGGCTGCAAAGATAGCTGATGCAGATGATTTTATTATGAAAATGCCTGATGGCTATGATACAATCGTAGGTGAAAGAGGAGTAGGTCTTTCAGGTGGTCAGAAACAGAGAATTTCTCTTGCAAGAGCATTATTAAAAGAGCCTGCAATAGTTATTCTTGATGATACAACATCGGCAGTTGATATGGAAACAGAATCACAGATTCAAAACTCTCTTAAATCTATGGATAAGGATAAGACAGTATTTATCATTGCTCACAGAATTTCATCAATTAAAGATGCTGATAAGATACTTGTACTTGATGACGGAAAAATAATTGAACAGGGTACTCATGATGAACTCATTGAGAAAAAAGGATATTATTATACTGTGTTTACACATCAGTACGGAACATTTTAATACAGGAAACCCTAGAAATGGAGAAAAGATATGGCAAGAAATAAATATGATATAGATGAAGAACTTGAGAACAAGTTTGATGCGTCGCAATTTAAAAGATTGCTTAAATATGTCGGACCATATAAAGGTATGCTTATTACGGCCATTGTAATTATGATTATTTCAAGTGCGTTGTCAATGTTCATGCCACTTGTAATGAAAGATGCAATGGAATATGTAGAGTATTGTACTAAAAAATTGGTGACAGAAGATGAAGCAACAAGAAGAGTAATTATTGATGCGGTAATAATGACAGTTATTATCCTTCTGTGTGCCGTAATCTTAAGATTTAAGATATTACTTACATCAAAAGTAGGTCAGGGTGTAATTCATGCACTTAGAAAGAAATTGTTTGTGCATTTGCAGGAATTGCCATTTTCCTATTATGATGATAAGCCACACGGAAAGATTCAGGTAAGAGTAGTAAACTACATAAACAATTTAAGTGATTTGTTATCAAACGGTATTGTAAATACCATTACAGATATGTTCAGCCTTGTATTTATCGTTGGATTTATGTTTTATCTTAATGCAACATTTGCGATTGTCTGCTTACTTGGTTTACCTATTCTTATTGCAATCATCTGGCTTGTAAAGACCAGACAGAGAAAGGCATGGCAGATACAGAGTAATAAACAGTCTAACCTTAATGCTTATATATCGGAAAGTATAAATGGTATCAGAGTAACTCAGTCATTTGTAAGAGAAGGTGCGAATACCATTATATTTAACAGACTTAACGAGGATGCAAGGAAAGCATGGTTAAATGCGGTAAAATATAATTTTATATTGTCGCCTGTTGTAGATAATATTACAGCGATTACGACATCTGTAATTTACGTGCTTGGTGTTTCATGGCTTTTAGATGGAAAGACAGATATAACAGTTGGCTTCCTTGTTGCATTTGTCGGTTACATTTCACGTTTCTGGGCACCGATTACAACGCTTGCAAGTTTTTATAATTCGCTTATGACAGCAGTTTCGTACCTTGAAAGAATATTTGAAACTATAGATGAACCGGTACTTGTTAAAGACAAGGAAGGTGCAGTACCTATGGGTGAAATAGTGGGAAAAGTTGAATTTAAGGATGTAAGTTTCAGTTATGAAGATGATGTGAAGGTACTTGACAATATAAACTTTACTGCCGAGGTAGGACAGTCATATGCCATTGTAGGTCCGACAGGTGCAGGTAAAACTACGATTGTTAATCTTATAAGCAGATTCTATAATCTTGATTCAGGACAGATACTTATAGATGGTGTGGACATAACAGATGTGACAATTAAGTCATTAAGAACCCAGATGGGTGTTATGATGCAGGACAGCTTCATATTTGCGGGAACTATTATGGATAACATAAGATATGGTAATATGGATGCAACGGATGAAGATGTTATCAGAGCTGCAAAGACTGTATGTGCCCATGATTTTATAATGACATTGGAAAATGGATATGATACGGAAGTAAATGAAAGAGGTTCAAGACTTTCGGCAGGACAGAGACAGCTTATATCATTTGCAAGAGCAGTTCTTGCAGACCCTAAGATTCTTATACTCGATGAAGCTACATCAAGTATTGATACTGAAACAGAAATTCTGCTTCAGCAGGGCTTGAATGAACTTCTTAAAGGAAGAACATCATTTATTATTGCTCACAGATTGTCTACAATTAAGAATTCATCATGTATTATGTATGTAGATAAAGGTAAAATCATAGAAATGGGCACTCATGATGAGCTTATGGAAATTCCTGACGGAATGTACAGAAATCTTTATATGTCACAATACGATTTCTTAAAGAAATAAGCGAAATTTGTTGACATTGTGACTTATATATAGGTATACTTGAAGGTGTAGCAATACACCTTCTTTTTTGGTGTACTAAAATATAAAGGGAGAAGTATTTTATGATAGTAAAACTTATAGCAAGTGATATTGATGGAACATTGTTGTTGGGAGACGAAAGAGAAATATCAGATAAGGTAATTACATATATCAATAAATTATATGGACGTGGTGTTGTGTTTGCTGCAGCCAGCGGTCGTCAGTACAGTAATCTCCGCAATTTATTCGGACCGGTTAAAGATAAAATAGCTTATATATGTGAAAATGGTGCATTGATAAAGTATAATGATAAAATTATCAAAAAGACACCTTTAGACAGAAAATTAGGCGAAGAATTACTTAATGACATATATAAAGTAAACGGATGTGAGTTTTTACTTTCCGGAGAAGACACATCATATATTATGCCAAAGTCAGCTACTTATAAGGAACATATTGAAAATTACGTTGGTAATAAGGTTCAGGTTATTGAAAAATATGAAGATGTGAAAGAAGATTTTATAAAAATATCTGTATATTGCGAAAGCGGAATAGAAAAGCATGCAAAGTATTTTTACGATAAATGGAAAGACAAAGTAAAGACAACAGTGTCAGGCAAATGTTGGTTGGATTTTGTTGCACCGAATGTAGATAAAGGAATGGCGTTGGCTGTTTTGAAAGAATATTTTGGTGCAGATTATGAGGAAACCATGTGTTTTGGTGACAATTTCAATGATATTGAAATGTTTGACGAATCATACTACAGTTACGCTATATCTACATCACATAAAGATATCAGAGCGAAAGCTAAGTTTATTACATCGAATGTCGAATCAATTTTATTTGATGTAGAGATGATGTACGAATGGCAAAAGTAAAGATTAGATAAAAGAATAGAAAGGAAGATTGACATATGAATGAGATTACAAGAGATTATGCAGAGTTTTTCTTAGATAACCAGGAACAACTATTTGATTTCCCTGTAGCAGAAACAATAGAAGAGGCAATGGAATTTTTGGAAGATTGTATGGCACAGGTGTTTGAAAGTGCAGAAGAGATACGTGAGTATTGGGATGAGACAGGTATGAGCGTTTCTGAAATGTCAGATGAAGAAATTTTAGATTCACTTGAAGTATTTAAACTTCCTGACGGAAAATATCTTGTTGTAGAAAGCTAAAAGAAGACCGGAAGGATATTTAGGAGCAGATTATGAAGAAAATTTCAAAAAAGATAACGGTGACATTAATGGCTTTACTTATTTTATGTTGCACATTATCTACAGGTTGTAAAGAAAAGATATATTTTACTACAGGTTTAAATGATAACCAGCTATTTAAAATATCCGGAAAAATCTGTACTGTAGGACAGTTGAATCTTGTGTTGTACAGTATTATGGAAGAATATGAAGAAGTATTTGGTGAAGATATTTGGGGTCAGGCACTTGGTGATAAAACCATGACTGAAGAAATTAAAGATCAGGCATTTGCAAACCTGCTTGACCTTTATTGTATTACATTAATGGCAGAAAAGGAAAATGTTATACTTAATAATGATGAGAAGATTGCCATAACTGCAGCTGCAAATAGTTTTTATAACAGTCTTTCTGAAGAAACCATAGCAACACTTGCCATTACAAAAGAAGATGTGGAGACATTATACACAGCTTTTTATCTTACTAAGAAGCAGTATAACAGTTACACTTCAAATCTTAATATAGAGATAAGTGATTCTGCAGCAAGAGTTATAGAGGTACAGAGTATATATTTAAAGACATTTGAATATGATGCGGGTTTTAATAAGGTGCCTTATTCGGAAGAAAAGACCAATGAAATATACAGACAGGCATGTGATATAAGAATCCAGATTGAAAATGGAGCAGATTTCAGTACACTGGCATTAAAGTATTCTGATGATGAAACTTTGGATTATGTTTTCGGCAAGGGTGTTATGGTTGAAGCATATGAAATGGCTGCATTTGCCCTGTCTAATGAAGAGGTAAGTGATGTTGTTATAACTGAAGACGGTTATTATATTATAAAGTGTATTAAAGACTATCTTGAAAATGAAACTGCACAAAATAAAGAAAGTCTTGTAAAAAAATACAAAGATGATGTTTTTCTTGAAGTGTTTAATCCGTATAAGAAAACATTATCGTATGAGTTAAATGATAAAGTATGGGAAGCATTTGATGCAAGTGCAGAAAATGTAGATATTACAGGTTTTTATCAAAAGTATTATGAATTAGTAGAAGTGAACTGATTCGGTCTAAAACCTATGATGTAAAGGAGGAAAAATGGGAAAATTACTAAAAACTAAAAAATTTTATGTTATTGCAGGTATAACAGTAGCTGTTGTTTTTGTTGTATCTGTAATAGTGGCTGTGATTTTAGGGATGAGCGGAAAACAAACTTCAAAAGAAAAAAGTCCTAATGAGATAAGTGTTGACAAAACCATTAGTGAACTTAAAATCCCAAATTACAATGATGTAAGAGGCAACATTACATTACCTTTATCTGACAGTGAATATGGAACCACTATTTCATGGAAAGCCGATAAGGAGGGAATAGTGGATGTTGTGGCAAACGGTAAGGCCCCGGCAGGTGTGGTTCACAGGCAGAAGGAAGATGTAAAGGTAACGTTAACTGCGACAGTGACAAAAGGTGATGTTACAAAAGAAAAAGAAATAAAATTAACCGTAAAAGCAGCTTATGAAATGCCGGAAACTACAGATTATCTGTTCTACAGTTTTAAAGGAGATAATGGTTCGTCAGACCAGCAGATATTTCTTTCGGCAAGCCGTGATGGTAATATATGGAAGGATTTAAATGACGGATATAATATTTTAAATGTCAGTACAAGTAAAACCGGTGATAAAGGAGTAAGAGACCCATTTATAATCCGTTCACCGGAAGGTGACAGATTTTATCTTATAGCAACAGACCTTTGCATAGGAACAGGAGCCGGAACCCATGATTGGGGAAGCGCTCAAGGTATAGCTACGTCAAGTAAGTCTATACGTGTCTGGGAGTCAACAGACCTTGTAAATTGGAGTGAACCTTGGCTTGCAAAAATTGGTGTGACAACATCTTCATTTACATGGGCGCCGGAAGTTATATGGGATAATGAAAGTCAAATGTATATGATATATTGGGCTGCTGGAAATACAAAGGATTCAGACAATCCGTCGTCACCATCCCAAAACAGAACATGGTATGTGTTAACCAGAGATTTCATTACATTTACAGAACCGGATGTATATTCTACAAGTGTGAATAATGAAGGACAGATAGATATGTCCATAATCCATGCAGGAGATAATACATATTACAGAATATCATCAAGTTCTCCTGACATAGTTATAGAAAAAAGCGAAACAGGTCTTTTTGGTGAATGGTCAAAAGTAAGTACATTGCAGGAATTGGGACTTGGTTATGGTGCGGCAGGAAATACAACAAGCGGAATAACCATAGTTGAAGGTCCTGAATTTTTCAAATACAATAAGGACGATTGTCCTAAGGATGAAAATGGTTTACTTACACAGCTTTGGGGAATTTTAGTAGATAATTACGGTGGAGTAGGATATTTCCCTATAGTTACGACAGATTTAGGAAGCACCGACGGAAGCGATTTTTATACTCCGGAATATGACTTTGATGCAAACTTAAAGCGTCATGGAACAATACTTCCGGTAACGGCAGAAGAATATAACAATGTTATAGAAAAATGGGGTTCCAGCGTAAATATAAGTGATGAGCCGGAAGCAAAAGAACCTGTTCTTAAATATGATTTTGAAAATGTTGACGGAACAACAGTAAAAGATAGCGGAACCGGCAATGAAACGTCAGATGATGGTGTTTTAAACGGAAAAGCAACTGTTGTAAATGACCCGGAAAAGGGAAATGTATTACAACTTGATGGTACAAGCGGAACATTTTTGGAATTCCCTAAAGGATTTTTTGATGCAAGAAATGCAATGACTGTTTCAATGGATGTAAAGAATGAATTATCAAGCGGAAATTATTTTACATTTACATATGGTTTAAATGACCAGAAATATGCGTTTATGAGAATAAGAGGAACATCTGTAAGACATGCAATTACAACTTCGAGCTATGGAAGCGAAAGAGAAATAGCAGGAAACGGAGCAGCAGTTGGTGTATGGCAGAACATAACGCTTGTTATAAGTGGAAAGAATGCGGACCTTTATCTGGATGGCGAGTATGTAACAACATCACAGATGGGACTTACAACAGCTGCATTAGGAAAAGATTTGTCAGCATATCTTGGAAAGTCATTCTATGGTGGAGACAGATACTTTAAAGGATGCTTTGACAATGTGGTTGTTTATAACAGAGCACTTACAAGAACAGAAGTTATTGAACTTACTGGAGCAACGGATCAGGCTGTTTATTCAGTCGATTCAGAAGAAAAGTGTGTATCAGGATTTACACTTGATACTGAAAAGAAAGTTATAAATATAAGTTTATTAAAAAATGTTGTAGCAGACAGCGATCTTACAAATGTAGCAGTTACATTTAAACTTAGTGATAATGCTTCTATGGAAAGTACTACAATAAATCTTGATTTGACTTCATCAAATGAAGTAGAGATAGAATATAACGGACAGAAGGAAGTATGGATTGTAAAGGGTGATATCGGAACAAATCCAGTTATAGACGGACAGTTTGCAGACCCAGATATTGATTACTTTAACGGAGTTTATTATATCTATCCTACAACAGACGGTTATGCAGGCTGGGGAGGATATCAGTTCCACTGTTTCTCATCTACCGACCTTGTAACATGGAAAGATGAAGGAATTATACTTGATGTAAGAAATGACAATGTAAATGGTGCAGATAATGAAAATGGTTATCAGGGTGTTCCGTGGGCCGATGGTAATGCATGGG
Organism: Lachnospiraceae bacterium; assembly: GCA_015057425.1. Lineage (GTDB taxonomy): Bacteria > Bacillota > Clostridia > Lachnospirales > Lachnospiraceae > SVEL01. The sequence goes on along the minus strand of SVEL01000010.1, from coordinate 40,173 downwards.
CACCGACTATAGAAGAGAAAAATGGTAAATACTATTTTTACTTCTGTGCAAAGCGTGCAGGCGGAGATTCATGTATAGGTGTTGCAGTTGCAGACAGTCCTACAGGTCCGTTTGTTGCACAGGATGAGCCGCTTATGACACCTGAAAGCGTGTTGTCAGAAGGCAAAATAAGTGGAGGCCAGGTAATTGACCCATCAATATTTACAGATGATGACGGAAAGTCATATATTTTATGGGGTAACGGATATGGAGCAGTGGCACAGCTTGGAGATGATATGATGAGTATTGTGCCGGGAACATATAAGAAATATTCCAATACAGTTGATTTAAGAGAGTCTATAGTAGTAATTAAACGTAACGGAATATATCACTTTACATGGTCATGTGACGATACAGGAAGTGAAAATTACAGAGTAAATTACGGATATTCATCATCATTGTATGGAGATATTACTTATGTAGGAACTATTTTGGCTAAAGATACGGGAAGAGGAATACTTGGAACCGGCCATCAGTCATTGTATTATGATGAATCAAGTGATAAATGCTACATAGCATATCACAGATTTGTTACACCATTAGGAAAGTTTACATCAGATTTTGGAATTCACAGAGAAACCTGTATAGATGAAGTTACATTTAATGAAGAAACAGGACTTATGGAAATAGTTATTCCAACACATTAAAACAGGTAAAAAAAATGAAAATCCTGAGGAGAAAATATGATATGATTCCCCTGTCTACTTGACAGGGGGCATATCACTAATTCTTCTCAGGATTTTTAATATCTGATAGATAAATGGACATATTTGTAGCAAAATACCTACTGGCAAGTAAGATTTCATTATTTGGTAGGTAAAAATCGACTATTTTTTGATATGAATGCCTACTGGCAAGTAAGGTTTCATTATTTGGTAGGTAAAAATTGACTATTTATTGATATGAATGCCTACTGGCAAGTAAGATTTCATTATTTGGTAGGTAAAAATCGACTATTTTTTGATATGAATACCTACTGGCAAGTAAGATTACATTATTTGGTAGGTAAAAATCGACTATTTATTGATATGAATACCTACTGGCAAGTAAGATTTCATTATTTGGTAGGTAAAAATTGACTATTTTTTGATATGAATACCTACCAGCGAAGAAGATTACTGTGTTTAGTAGGTAAAATTTGATTAAATAATCAAAAAATTACCTACTAAATCAAGATAGCTAATAATTGAGTAGGTAATCTCGAAAAAATGTGGTAGAAAATTACCTACTAAATCAAGATAGCTAATAATTGAGTAGGTAATCTCAAAAAAATATGGTAGAAAATTACCTACTGAGATAAGAATAAGAACATAAAAATAGGTAATTGATTAAGACAAATTGAATTTTATCGATGAGATTGTTGTAACAAGGCCAACTCATAAAGTCAACGACACAAGCAATGAAAAAGCCACTTTTGACATTGATATCAAAAGTGGCTTTGCAATATTAAAAATATACTATTCTTCTTTAATTTCTACTATAATGTCAAGTTCTTCTTCAACATCATCAGATGTCTCATCCGTATCTATGCTTTCAACATTAACCTCAGGTGTTACTGCGGTTTCTTTAATTTCAGCAGTAGCGGCAATTTCTTTCTTTTTGTACTTAGGAAGAATAACAGTAAGTACAATAAGGCAGGCAAGTGCTATAAATGACATTATTGTAAGCATTAATCCCATAGCAAGTCCCTTAGGGAAGAACTTAAATTCAATTGTATGAGTTCCTTCCGGAACATCTATTGCAATAAAAGCACCTTTTACAGATTTGAGTTCGACTTTTTCTCCGTCTACGTAAGCTTTCCAACCTTCATCATAGTTGATGGTTGTCTGGAGAAGTCCGCTTTCTTTTGCAGTTACAGTACCTTTAATGTGTGTTTCGTTAAATTCAGTAATTTCAAAAGCTTCATCTGCAAGAGCATTATAAACTGTTTCGAAGTAAGTTTCATTCATCACATATGCATAAAGCTGGAGAGATGAAACGGATTCTGATGTAGATACAGTAGCGATAGTACCTGCCGGTAAGTTTCCAAGGTCAAGAATCTGTCTGTGGTTAAGCCCGGAGAATGATTCGTTGTAGTGGAAACTATCATCATATTCATTGTAAGCAGTTACAGTAGCTGAATCAACATAAGAAGTCAAATATAAAAATACATGTGAATCTTCTGTTACGGTTACTTCAACCTCATCACCTATACAAACAGCAGAAATCTGAGTAAATAACTTAGTTACATTTTCATTGGCACTGTCATCTATGCCGAGGGCAGCATTTACATACTTATTCTGAATTGAGAACGGATTGTTACCATCAATTGCAATATTGTCAAGGGCATTTGCATCAATCATATATCCAAGCGGTAACCAGAAGTTATTCTTATAGATATATCTGTCATTATCCTCATCTGAAAGATAGAGGCTTAAGTCTTTGCTGTCTGCAATAACTTCATTACTTATATAATACTTTATTGAAAGCATACCGGATGTCAAAGGTGTAATACCGTATGAAGAGTAAGCATTTGCAGACTTTTCAAATCCGAACCTTCCAAGGAATTCAGTAATTGCTGCGTTGGCAGTAGAAGTGAATGTGGAAACGCCATAATATCCGTTCCATGCCGCATCATTCTTTGTTCTGCGGTTTAACTTTTCAATTCTGTAGAACAGACTGCTGTCAGCATCATCAACCTGCTCAACAAGAGATTCTATCGCCGCATTGTCCTTTATATATGATGTACGTGATGTAACGCTGTATCCGGTTTCGTTGGTATTAATTGCAACTTCGGCAACAGCCACAACAAACAACAGATAAATAACGAAATTCTTACGTATTTTGGAGTTTCTTGCACACAGGAGAACTACCAGATAAAGAAATACAAAGAACATCGACATATAAATAAATGTGAACACATAAGTGTCTTCAGGTTCATCAAATACAACAGAACCAACGTATAATTCTTCAAGTATAAGAAGCAGTGCCATACCGCCGGCAAAAGAGCCGAAAATCTGTTTGTTGGTATATACTTTAAAATCTATGGCGGCTTCAAAACACATTGTAATTAAAAGGAAAATCAAAATAAATGATTCTCGGCAAGGAAGACTGTTAGGGAAGTGTAATCCGTGCCAGATATAGTTTGGTATATTCAAGTTAAAACTTAAAAGGAAAATTACAACAAGAATTGCTTTTCCAATCTTCTGTTTGTTTGAAGCTTTTGAACAGAAGAAATACAAAGGTAAAAGAAGATATACACAAACTGAAAAGTAAAGGTTTGGTGCATGAGCATCAAAAATAGATGCATGCATATTCATTACATTTCTTGAAAGCATCTCTAAAATAGAGAAGTAGTTTGACAATGAAGCAGGGAAATTGAAATCGCCTGATGATGACAAACCGAGAGTGTATATTTCAGGTAATATAAGACATGCACCAAAACCACCTGCTATAACCGAGTAAATAATAAAGTTCAAACTTCTCTTTGCAACGAAATAAGAAGTTTTCTTTCTTTCATCTGTATAAACAAGATAGATAAAGTAAATTACACAGTAAATACATATCATAATTGAAATGTAATAGTTAGAGAATATTGAGATGCCGAGGGCAACACAATATAATATACATTTGTTGTTTTTAACAAGTCTTTCAAGACCGAGAATAATAAGCGGTAACAGGGCAAGACAGTCAAGCCACATAATGTTCCAACTGTAAGCAGCATAGTATGATGAGAAACCATAGAAAAGTCCAAATGCGGCTACTGCAAGGCTTGTTGTTTTGTAACGCTTTGAAAGATAATATGCACAAAATGTACAAGCAAGAGCAACCTTAAGGATTATAAAGAATTCCATAGCTTCTATAATATGTGCTTCAGGCACAAGACCGAGAAGCAGATTTACAGGGCTGGCAAGATAGTAAGCGTAAAGAGAAGTAAAGTTTACACCCATACCTATTTCCCATGAATAAGTAAGACTTCCGCCGGTAGTCAGCTTTCTGTATAATTCTTTATAAAATGGTGCGTACTGGTGGTAACAGTCACTTCTGAGATACATCTGTTCACCAAATGGGAAAACCTCGCGTCCTATAAATATACCGACAAGAATAATTATCGGAACTATAAAAGCGATGCCCATGGCAACCAAAAGACTGTTATTCTCTTTTATCTTATTTGACAGCGTTTTCATAAGAGAATCCTCCTTATTGAAAATTATCAGTTTACTTAATACATAATTGATTATTACTACAAAAACCGCTAAGAAAATCTTTGCGACATATGTATTTATATTTACGATATCTGCAATTAGCAGACCAACGTTTTCCACTAACAGGGAAAATACACGGGCAAGAAAAAACATCAATATTTCCTTTGAAATATTTGTAATTCCTTTTGTAGTGGAATTGAAAACGAATATTTTATTTGTTATATATGCAAAAATGACAGCTGCAACCCATGCTATGGTATTTGCAATGATGCTGTTCATACCTAACTCATTTAATGGAGTAAATACTACAAAATTGACGATAGTAGTAAGTACGCCAAATATCAGATAGAATATGGTTTCGCGGTTAAGAAATTTATTTATCAGCTTCATAGGTTACTTTTCCTTTTCCCAATTTAAAGATGTAAGTTCGATATTGGTTTCTTTAAGAATAAATATTGGTCTGTTCTTAGATTCCATATATATTCTTCCTATATATTCACCAAGTATTCCCAGAGAAACTTCGATTATACCGCCCATAAACAGCAATACAGTGAGAAGAGTAGCATATCCCGGTACGGTAATGCCATATATGAATACTTCTGCAATCGTCCATATCATATAAAGAATAGCTAAAATGGAAATGAAAAATCCAATTCCCGTAAGCATTCTGAGCGGTTTGATGGAAAAGGCCGTGATACCGTCTATTGCATAGCGGAGAAGACCGGTGAAACTCCATTTTGTAGTACCGACAGTTCTTTCAACATTTTCATATGGAACCCACTTGGTTTTAAAGCCAACCCACGCAAATATACCTTTAGAGAAACGCTGTACTTCAGAAAGTGCAAGTACGGCATTAACCATTTGTCTTGACATGATTCTGTAATCTACAGCATTTTGTGCAAGCTTTACATCAGTGAGACTGTTGCTGATTTTGTAAAATGTCTTGGAAAAAAGACTGCGGATTTTACTTTCACCTTTTCTGGTTGTACGCATAGCAGCGCAACAATCATAACCTTCATTGATACCTTCGATGAAGATAGGAATAAGAGCAGGTGGGTGCTGAAGATCGGCATCCATAACTATGCAATAATCGCCGTCAGATAATTTTAAACCTGCATACATAGCCGCTTCTTTTCCAAAATTTCTTGAAAATGTAATATACTTAACATCTTCATGTTCCGAAGCCAAAGCAACAAGCTTTTCAAGAGTCTTATCCCGGCTGCCGTCGTCTACGAAAATAAATTCAAAATAGTAATTTTCAATTTTATTTACAATTTCCTTAGTCGTATCGTAGAAGATATTAACAACTTCTTCTTCATTATAACAAGGAACAATAACACTGATTTTTTTCATTAATAAATCCTCCATATTTTTGCGTACAAGCATACACCTTATAATTGTACTACAAAGTGATGAAAAGATAAAGTAAAAATTTGTGAAATAAAAAAGCAGTTATCCGGAGACAACTGCTTTAAAAATGCAATAAGTATCAAATTAGTTGTTTCTTTCAAGTTCCTTTAATGCACGAACCTTAAGTGAAAGTCCGAAAAGGTTGATGAAACCTTCTGCATCATGGTGATCATAAAGTTCACCTGTTGTGAAACTTGCAAGTGATTCACTGTAAAGTGAATATGGAGAAGTTGTACCGGCTTTAATGATATTGCCTTTGTATAATTTGAATTTAACTTCACCTGTAACGTATTCCTGAGTAGATTCGATAAATGCCTGAAGTGCTTCACGAAGAGGTGTAAACCATTTTCCTTCATATACAACATCGGCAAATTTGTTGCCGATACCCTTCTTAAATGCAAGAGTATCTCTGTCAAGGATAAGTTCTTCAAGCTGAGCATGAGCTTCCATAAGGATAGTTCCGCCCGGTGTCTCATATACACCACGGGATTTCATACCAACTACACGGTTTTCAACGATATCTACGATACCGATACCATGCTTGCCGCCGAGAACGTTAAGTTCTTTGATGATGTCAGAAGCTTTCATAGCCTTACCGTTAAGTGATACAGGCTTACCTTTTTCAAATGTCATAGTTACGTATTCGCCTTCTTCAGGTGCCTTTTCAGGTGTAACACCAAGAACTAAAAGGTGATCATAGTTTGGTTCGTTTGCAGGATCTTCAAGTTCAAGACCTTCATGGCTGATATGCCAAAGGTTACGGTCACGGCTGTAGCTTGAATCAGCTGAGAATGGAAGATCAATACCATGCTGTTTGCAGTATTCGATTTCATCTTCACGTGACTGCATTTTCCAAGTATCATTGCATCTCCATGGAGCAATAATCTTAAGGTCAGGAGCTAAAGCTTTGATACCAAGTTCAAAACGTACCTGGTCGTTACCTTTACCTGTAGCACCGTGGCAGATAGCAACAGCACCTTCTTTACGTGCTATTTCAACAAGTCTCTTTGCAATACCCGGTCTTGCCATTGAAGTACCAAGTAAATATTTATTTTCATATACAGCATTTGCCTGAACACAAGGAATAATGTATTCATCAACAAATTCATCAACAATATCTTCTATGTATAACTTTTCAGCGCCTGAAAGCTTTGCTCTTTCTTCAAGACCGTCAAGTTCGTTACCCTGACCAACATCGATACATACACATACAACATCATAATCATAATTTTCCTTTAACCATGGAATAATGGCAGTAGTATCAAGACCACCTGAATAAGCTAAAATGACTTTTTCTTTCATATCTAAATATTCCTTTCATTAAGTAATGTATCATAAATATACATCAACTTATTTTGTTTTGCAACACAAATTTTAATAAATTTACAAAAAATATTGCATAAATTTAAATTACAATGTATAATTATGCTTAATTTAATTAAAGAAATTTGTTTTTATGTATATAGACAAATTCTTATGGTTGAATTATAATAGTAAAGATGGGATAAATCCATTTAAATAGGAAAGAAGGAACACATTATGAAGAAAATCGATGGTGGTGTTACTGCTGCAAAAGGTTTTAGCGCAGCAGGTCTTGAAGTAGGTATTAAGAACGGCCATACAGGAAAAAAGGATATGGCAATGGTGTACAGTAGTGTGCCATGTAAAGCAGCTGCAACATTTACAACCAATGTAGTTAAAGCAGCTCCGGTTAAATGGGACATGAAGGTTGTAGACGAAAGCAGATATGTACAGGCGATAGTAGTTAACAGTGGAGTTGCAAATGCATGTACAGGCAGTGAAGGTATGGAATACTGCAGACAGATGGCCTGTGCTACTGCCAAAGGATTAAATATAGATGAAGATGCGGTTCTTGTTGCATCAACAGGGGTTATAGGAAGACAGCTTCCAATGGATAAGATTAATAAAGGTATAGAATTACTTATACCTGAGTTAAAGGATACGTTAGAAGCAGGAACTATGGCGGCAGAAGCTATTATGACAACTGATACTGTCTCAAAGCAGATTGCATATGAAGTACAAATCGGTGGCAAGACAGTAACAATCGGTGGTATGTGTAAGGGTTCAGGTATGATACATCCGAATATGTGCACAATGCTTGGATTTGTAACAACAGACATTAATATAAGTAAGGAATTACTTACAGAAGCTGTTAAAGCAGATGTTAAGGATACATACAATATGATTTCCGTAGACGGAGATACATCAACAAATGATACATTTGTAGTTATAGCAAATGGTCTCGCAGGTAATGAAGAAATTACAGAGAAAAATGAAGACTACGAACTTTTTACAAAAGCGTTGAAAGAAGTCAATACATATCTTGCAAAGAAAATGGCAGGAGACGGAGAGGGCGCAACAGCATTATTTGAAGTAAAAGTTGTAAATGCACCTTCAAAAGAAGAAGCTGTTACACTTGCAAAGTCAGTAGTTACATCAAGTCTTACAAAGGCTGCCATTTACGGACATGATGCAAACTGGGGAAGGATTTTATGTGCTCTCGGTTATTCAGGTGTAGAGTTTGACCCTGAAAAGGTAGACTTATACTTTGAAAGTGCATATGGAAAGCTTCAGATAGTAAAAGACGGACGCGCTACTGATTATAGTGAGGAAGAAGCAACAAAGATTCTTTCGGAAGAAGAAGTGACTGCAATAGCAGATATGAATGCAGGAAACTTTGAAGCTACTGCATGGGGATGCGATTTGACATATGATTATGTAAAGATTAATGCAGACTATAGAAGTTAGTATTAAGTACGACATATAGAAAGGAAATAAAGCAGTGATTATGAAAAGATTTGAAGAAGATGTTTTAAGCATTCAGGAAAAGACCAATGTGTTAGTTGAGGCTCTTCCTTATATTCAGAGATTTAACAGAAAAGTAATAGTAGTTAAGTATGGCGGCAGTGCTATGGTTGACGAAGAAATCAAGAAAAGTGTAATCGAAGATGTTACTCTTCTTAAACTTATAGGTTTTAAACCGATTATTGTACACGGTGGCGGAAAAGAAATCAGCAAGTGGATAGCCAAAGCAGGCCTTGAAACTAAGTTTGTAAACGGTCTTCGTGTTACAGATGCACCTACTATGGAAATAGCAGAAATGGTATTGGGAAAAGTAGGCAAAGAACTTGTAAGAATGGTTGAAGAACTTGGCGTTAAGGCAGTAAGCATAAGCGGTAAAGACGGCGGCTTATTTAAATGCTCTAAAAAGTATTCAAATGGCGAGGATATAGGTTTCGTAGGAGAAATCGTAGAAGTAGACGGTAAGATTGTACACGATTTACTTGAAAATGATTATCTTCCTATTATAAGTCCTATCGGTATGGATAAAGAATTCAATACCTACAATATTAATGCAGATGATGCTGCGTGTGCAGTTGCAAGAGCAGTTAAGGCTGAAAAACTTGCATTCCTTACAGATATAGAAGGTGTATATATGGACCCTAACGATCCGAATACACTTATATCTGAGATAACTGTAAATGAAGCAAGAGAACTTCTTAAGTCAGGAAATATCGGTGGCGGTATGCTTCCAAAACTCAGCAATTGTATTGATGCCATTGAAAATGGTGTTTCAAGAGTTCATATCCTTGACGGAAGAATTCTTCATTGTCTGTTACTTGAAATCTTTACTAATAAAGGTATCGGAACAGCTATTCTTCATGATTCTGACGTTAAATATTACGTGGAGAAATAGAACGGAGTGATATTATGGATAAACAGATATATATAGATAAAGCAGAAGAAGTCTTATACAAAACATATAACAGATTCGGACTTGTTCTTGACAAAGGTGAAGGTGTATACCTTTATGACACAGACGGCAAAAAGTACCTTGACTTCGCGGCAGGTATAGCTGTATGTGCATTTGGTTACAATAATAAAGAATATAGTGATGCATTAAAAGACCAGATAGATAAGCTTATGCATACATCAAATCTTTTCTATAATGTTCCTTCAATGGAAGCCGGTGAAAAGTTAACAAAGGCAGCAGGAATGGATAAGGTGTTCTTTACGAACAGTGGAACAGAAGCTATCGAAGGTGCCATAAAGATTGCAAGAAGATATGCATATGATAAGGATGGATGCGATGACCATGAGATAATTGCCATGGAACATTCTTTCCATGGAAGAAGCCTCGGAGCATTGTCTGTAACAGGTAATGAAAAGTATCAGGCACCATTCAGACCGCTTATAGGTGGTATAAAGTTTGCAAAATATAACGACCTTGAAAGTGTAAAAGCTCTTGTAAATGAAAAGACATGTGCAATTATACTTGAAACTTTACAGGGTGAAGGCGGAATATATCCTGCAACTGATGAATTTATCAAAGGTATCAGAAAAATTTGTGATGACAATGATATACTTATGATATGTGATGAAATCCAGTGCGGTATGGGTAGAACAGGCAGGATGTTTGCTTATGAACATTATGATGTTCTTCCTGATGTTGTTACAGTAGCAAAGGCAGTTGGATGCGGAGTTCCTGTAGGAGCCTTTATGGCAAAGGGAAAAGCAGCATATGCACTTGTTCCGGGAGACCACGGAACTACATACGGCGGTAATCCGCTTGCTACCAGAGCGGTATCGACAGTTATGGATATGTTTGAAAAGCATAATGTAATTTCACATGTAACGGAAGTTTCAAAATATTTTGAAAAAGTTTTGGAAGATATAGTAAATGATTATGACTTTATTACAGAAAGAAGAGGTATGGGTCTTATGCAGGGGCTTGTATGTGAAAAGCCTGTAGGTGAAGTCGTGGCAAAATCAATTGAAAATGGTCTGATAGTTATATCAGCAGGCGGAAATGTAATCAGATTTGTACCGCCGCTTGTGATTACTCCGGAACATATAGATGAGATGGCAGAAATACTGAGAACTGTTTTAAACAGCATGAAGTAACTTTGGCATGAAAGGAAACCGATATGATTAAGAAAATAATTGCTATATTATTTATGGTCCTGGTTTCATTGCTTGTAGTAATGGGCGTTAAGGAATATAAAGCAGTTCGTGAAGATAACGAACTTAAGGAACAGAATAAGCCGGAAGAAAAAGATGAAATTATAATTTGGTATTCTTATGAAGAATATGGTGAATATCTTAAGTATGTTGCTGATACATATAAGACGGCAAGCGGTATAGATGTAGTGATTAAATATATCAGTGCATCAGAGCAGGGAGATATGATTGACGCCATTGCAGAAGCCAACGGAAATGCAGGTCAGATGCCGGACTTATACATTACAAACAGTCAGAATCTTGAAGAGTTATATCTTTTGGGACTTTGCAAAGAAAACACAAACAACAAAGTGAACGAGGATAATTATAGTAAAGCTGCCCTTGAATCAATAACTTATAAGGATAAGTATTATGCATATCCTTTGGGATTTGAAATGTCAGCATTTGTATATAACAAAAAATATGTTACAAGTGTACCTTCAACATTTGATGATATTAAGTTATATGCAGAAAATTTTAATGATCTTGGAGAAAATGATTCAAGCGAAGAGTCAGGAGAAGAGACAAATGCCGGTACTGAGGAAGGAACGGAGACAGAAGAAATCGTTGACTATAGTGTTGTTGAAGATATTATAGTGTGGGATGCTAACAATATGAAGTCTAATTACGGATTTATAGGAAAGTATATAGACTTTAAAGGAACTTATTCAGCAAAAGATGAAGAGATTGACGTTGATGAAGAAAAATTCAGTTCCGCAATATTATATTATAAAGAATTATATGATTATTTCTCACTTGAAAGTAAAGCAACAGGTACTGAAGAAGAAAATTATCAGCAGATTGTAAGCGATTTTTCGGAAGGAAAGATAGTATTTACAATACTTAACATTAAGAGCTTAAAGGAACTTGACGGACTCGGAGTGGAATATGGTGTATGCCCGTTACCACAGCTTTCAAGTACTCTCGGAACATGTCCTTTATCAGAAACGGATATAGTTGTTGTTAATCCATATTCTTCAGATGTAACAAGAGCTGAGGAGTTTGCCTCATATCTTACATTTAATATTTCATTTAAGTTGTATGATATAACAGGATTGTTACCTGCAAAGAAGATGAAGACATATGATAATGATGCCCTTATGGAAATTGCAAACGAATATGCATATTCAACGGGATTTCCTAAGCTTATAAGACTTTCGGATTATTGGCTTAAAATAGAAAATCTCTTTAAGTCAGTAAATGCAGCTACAACAGAGACAATTATTCCGGATGAAGGTGCAGAAGATGAAGAGATTATCATAGACAATAGTGCAGTTGAAGAAATTATATCGGATTTTTTGGTTAACTTAAACTAAATAACACATAATGAATAAAAAAAGCCATTGTCGGTAATAAATAATATTATCGATAATGGCTTTTTTGAGAGGAGAAATTATGTGGATTATAGTAGCCTTAATATCAGGTGCACTTATGAGTGTGCAGGGAGTGTTTAATACGGAAGTTACTAAACAGTCAGGGATATGGGTATCAGCTTCATTTGTACAGTTTACGGCGCTTCTCACGTGCCTTGTGGCATGGTTTGTAACAGGAAGGGATAAGTTTTCTGCAATTGCAAAAGTAGATAACAAATATATGCTTTTAGGCGGCGTTATAGGCGCATTTATAACATATACGGTTATTAAAAGTATGGAAAATGCAGGACCGGCACAGGCAGTTTTAGCTATAATTATTTCACAGCTTATAGTTGCATATCTTATCGAGCTGTTTGGCCTGTTTGGAGTTGAAAAAGCAGAGTTTAGCTGGCAGAAGCTAATCGGTGCACTTGTGGCCATTGCCGGATTCGTGATTTTTAAATGGGAGAAAAGTTAAAATTACTATTGAAAAGGATGTTGTATTTTTGTAAAATAGAAGTTGCGTGGGGAACACCTTTTTCGGAGGTGTAAAATGAATAATAAAGATGGGAAGAAAGGTATAATTTTTTTAATTGTACTTGTTATGTCAGTTGTTGGAATCATAAGTTTTCTGTTATGCTATGAAGATGAAGAGACTTATGTGGAAACATCAGCTACAGATGTCGGAAGCAGAGAGAATGTTGCAACAGAAACAACAAAGCTTCTGGCGGTACATATTGTAGGTAGTGTAAGTAAGCCCGGAGTCTATTATGTGGAAAACGGAGCAATAGTTAATGATGTTGTTAAGCTGGCAGGAGGCCTTACAAAAGATGCGGATGTTTCTGTAACCAATCTTGCATCGGCAGTAACACAGGGTATGATGATTAGGATATATTCTGTGGAAGAAGTAAAAAAAGGTGAAGTTATTACAGAAACTTCAAAAGGGCTTATAAATATTAATACGGCCGGAAAAGAAACATTGATGGAACTTCCGGGAATTGGGGAAGCGAAAGCAGAAGCAATTATAAGTTACAGAGAACAAAATGGTGCATTTAAAGATATAAAGGATATTATGAATATCCCCGGAATAAAGGAAGCACTTTATAATAAGATAAAAGATCATATAACGTCGTAGATGACGGGATTGGAGAGGTTATGGCAAACAAAGTATTGGTAGTGGATGATGAGAAGTTAATAGTAAAAGGTATAAAGTTTAGTCTGGAACACGATGGTATGGAAGTTGACTGTGCTTACGATGGGGAAGAAGCAGTACAAATGGCAAAGGATAAAGAATATGATGTGATTTTGCTTGACCTGATGCTTCCAAAGATGGACGGATTTGAAGTATGTCAGCTGATAAGAGAGTTTTCGAATGTACCTATTATTATGCTTACTGCCAAGAGTGATGATATGGACAAGATTCTTGGTCTTGATTATGGTGCAGATGATTATATAACAAAGCCATTTAACATATTAGAAGTTAAGGCAAGAATGAAAGCAATATTAAGGCGTAATACAATTAACAGTAAGTCAGAAGAAAAGAAGGAAATCATCAAAGGTGATTTAAAGATAGATATTGCAGGAAGAAGAGTTTTTATTGCAGACAGTGAAGTTAGTCTCACTGCAAAGGAATTTGAAATTATTGAATTACTTGCATTAAATCCGAATAAAGTTTACAGCAGAGAAAGCTTACTTAGCATAATTTGGGGATATGAGTATCCCGGTGAAGCGAGAACGGTTGATGTACATGTAAGAAGGTTAAGAGAGAAGATTGAAGCAAATCCAAGCGAACCAAAATATGTGCATACTAAGTGGGGAGTTGGTTACTATTTTAAAGATTAAGTACATTCATAAGAGCCTTGGAATAAGGTTTTTCATAATCATTATATTGTTTAGTTTCATACCGATTTTTCTTATGAAGTCATGGCTCGTAAGCGATTACAGGGAATCATTGTATGAACAGCGAGAATTAAAGCTGCAGTCTCATTGTAATATGCTCAGAAATACCATTATAACTTCGGATTATTTGAATTCGAAGGTGTCAAATGCGGTAGATGTTGAACTGTCTCAGCTTAATACAATGTATAATGCAAGAGTTATCATCATTGATGCAGAGTACAGAATAGTTAAGGACACTTACTATCTTGATGATGGAAAGACTGCATTTTCTGATAATGTAGTTGCAGCATTTTCAGGACTTAAAACAATTACGACAAATTATGAAAAGGAATATATATCAATTACATTACCTGTGAAAAGTGCTGATACATCTGATGTATCAGCTGTTGTTGTGTCTGTTTTTTCTACAGAGGATATAAATGATATACTGACACAACTTAAAGGACGTGCCAATATTATGATGGTTGTATTGTATGTTATAATTGTATGTGTGGGTATTGTAATCTGTATGCATATAACAGGTCCGATGAAGAGAATGCAGAAAGCTATTGATAAGATAGCTGATACTACGGGAACAGAGCAGATTCTTGAAGATGGTTATACCTATGTTGAACTTTCAGGAATTGCAAGAGCACTGAATCATAATACGACAAGAATGAAGGAATTGGATAATTCACGTCAACAGTTTGTGTCTAATGTTGCTCATGAGCTTAAGACACCTATAACATCCATAAAAGTTTTGGCAGATTCACTTATTGCCCAGGAAGATATACCACCGGAATTATATAAGGAATTTTTGCAGGATATTGTAACAGAAATCGACAGAGAAAGTGATATTATCAATGATCTTCTTTCTTTGGTCAGACTCGATAGCGGAAAAGAGCCTATTGTTACGGCACATAAAGATATCAATGAGATACTTGAACTTATCCTTAAGAGATTAAAACCGCTTGCGGCAAGTAAAAATATAGAAATGACTTTAGAAAGCTACAGACCGGTAGTTGCAGAAATCGATGAAGTGAAGTTTACGATTGCAATACAAAATTTTGTGGAAAATGCAATTAAGTATAATATACTGGATGGTTGGGTCAGAGTATCGTTAAATGCCGACCACAAGTATTTCTATATTAAAGTAGCCGATTCAGGTATCGGTATACCGCAGGAAGATCTTTCAAAGATATTTGAAAGATTTTACAGGGTAGATAAGGCAAGATCAAGAGAAACAGGCGGAACCGGACTTGGATTGTCGATTGCCCACAATATTATTAAGCTTCACAGAGGCGAGGTAAAGGTATTTAGTACAGAAGGAGAAGGCACTACATTTAACATAAGAATACCGTTAAATTATGCCGGATAATCAGAAATAAATGGAGGACTTATGGTAAAGTCACAAAATAAATACATTAATTTAATAATTATACTGATATTGTCAGTTTGTATTTTTCTGACCGGTTGTGCAAAGAACTCTATGCTGGTTGAAGATACAGGATTTGTATTGTACTTTACAGATGCAGACGGTACAAAGCTTATAACTAAGTCTTATGAACCTGTTGAAGGAGATACAATCAGTATAGTAGAAAATCTGACAGAAGAGTTAAAGAAGAACAGTTTTTCTTCTACCAGTGTATTTGCAGGCTCAGTTGATGTTAAATCAATAGAGTTAAATGATGGTAAGTTAAAGGTTGTACTTAACAAAGAATACGAAACCTTAAAGATAGCACAAAAGCTTTTCTTCAGAGCTGCGCTTGTACTTACTTATACGCAGGTTACAGGTGTTGAAAGTGTTGAATTTTTTGTAAATGAAGAAACTGTTAAGTATAACGACGGAACAGTAATAGGCCCGCTTGACAGTTTGGATTTTATAGACATAAATAATGCCAATATTAATAATTACAGCACTCAAAATCTTACATTGTATTTTTCTAACAGTGATGGTTCAAAGCTTAAGAAGACAATGATAGAATGTGTATGTTATGATAATGTTTCTATTGAAAGATATGTTATTGAACACCTTATAAAAGGTACAAAAGAAGAAGGGTATCTGAGCACTCTTTCAGGAGAAACAAAGATTAATAATATCGTTACAAAAGATGGTGTATGTTATGTGGATTTTGCAAAGAACATCGGCAATGAAGTGGCTGTTTCGAGTGATGTAGTAGTATATTCAATAGTAAACAGTTTGTCGGAATTAAACCATATAACTAAAGTTCAGATAAGTGTAGACGGAGAGACGGATATTATCTATGGAAATATAGATTTGTCGGAAACCCTGTCCCGAAATCTGGATATGGTGGAAAGCGGCATAGAAGGACAAAAGGAGGAGTAGATGAAAAAACCATCAGTAGTGATGGCATTGGGATTAATATTAGGGGAAATACATAGAATAACAGATGATAAAAACATATTGATAATGATTATCCTTGCATTTTTCTTTGCAGGGATTTTTCAGTACATAAAAAGTCAAAATAAAGTCTTAAAGACTATGACATTGCTGTTGGTTTGCTATGTTATAGGCTTTGTCTTGTGTGATATCCAGTCGGATATATTTTCAAAATATGATGAAAAGAATATATACAGAGAAGGTTTGATATGCGAAGGCTATGGAAAAATAACTTCCATATCAGAGAAAGATAACTATGTGGAAGTTGCGGTAAGTGTCGGGAAAAGCAATAAGATGTTAAATTATGAAAAAGTACTTTTAAGGGTGTATAAAAGTTCAAAAAGTAATATACCTGACAGCTCATATCTTGGTGCCGTATGCTACTATCAATATGCTTATAAAAAACTTGAAGAAGCCGCAAACTATGGCAATTTTAACAGTAAAAGTTATTATCATTCACTTGGAATTGCAGGTGTATATAACTGCGAAAATATAAAATTAGTAAAAAAAGAAAACCAGTTGTATGTCGCGATAGACAGGGTTAAGAAACAGGCCGGTGCCGGTATAAAAAAGGTAATGGGAGATAAATACGGTTCCATAATGGCTGCAATTGTTTTAGGCGACAGACAGTCAATGGACGAAGAAACAAAGAACTTGTATAGTGACAACGGATTGTCACATATTCTTGCCGTTTCCGGTTTACACATAGCCACTGTAGGAATGATACTATTTCAAATATTAAGAAAGTTTATGTCTGTAAAAACTTCTTCGGTTATAAGCGGAATTGTAATGATTTTATATGGAATACTGACAGGTGGAAGTGTATCCTGTATGAGAGCGGTTATTATGTTTATCATACAATTAGGAGCGGGACTTACCGGTCGGAAATACAATCCCTATGTGGCTATATCCGTATCTGCCATAATTATTCTTATATCCAATCCGTATTATCTTACAAACAGCAGTTTTATTATGTCCTATGTAGCTATAATATCTGTAACACTGATAATCCCAATGCTAAATGAATATATAAAAAAGAAAAAGAAACCATGGTTAAATGTGATAAGTCCTATACTAAGCGGAATAATACTTAATATAATGATGATGCCGCTTATATGTAATTATTTTTACAGACTGCCTGTTTTGGCTGTCATTACCAATATGATTGTTGTGCCGTTTATGTCAGTTGTATTATTTTCAGGGCTTATATGTGGTAGCTGCGAAGTTATAGCAGATTATATTTATAATATGCCGGACGTATTTAAATATCTTCCGGGTGTGATAAGTCACGGAAGCGGTATGGTGGGAAAGTTTTTTCTGTGGTCATTTGAAAAAATATGTCTGTTTATAAGTGAAATACCGGGAACGATTATAACAACGGGAAAACCACGAAAACTTGAAATATTTATATTTTACGGAATAGTAGTGGTTATGTTCCTGGTGTTATACAATCTGCGTATCAAAGTCAGACGCGGACAGGCAATGAAAATAGCATATGCATATATGATAACAGGATTGGCAGTTTTGTTAACCGTATCTGCCTACAGTATAGTAAGTAATCATCATATGACGGGAAAAGAACTGTTTGTATCATTTATAAATGTAGGCCAGGGAGATTGTATTTTTATAAAAGATGGCGGCGGTAATACTTATTTGTATGACTGCGGAAGCAGTAGTGAAAGAAAAGTTGCTGAAAATACAGTTGTGCCACATTTAAGAGCTCTTGGAACAGATAGCATAAATTACATTATTGTCTCTCATGGTGATACAGACCATGTAAGCGGTATATTAGAGATACTTCAAAACGATAAGCTTATAAAAGCAGAAAATCTTGTAATTGCGTCAGCTCAGTTACAAGATGAAATTATTATAACTCTTACGAATCTTGCGAAACAGAAAGATATAAATGTTATAGCCATAGAAAGCGGTGATATTATTAAAAGCAAAAGTTTTATACTTGAATGCATATATCCCGGTAAAAATACAGGCAAAGAAGATTCCAACGAAAACTCATTGGTGTTAAAAGGTGCGTACAAAGATAAAACAATTCTGCTTACAGGAGATATAGGAATAGAAACAGAAGAAGAGATAGTAAGTAATTATACAGAAAAAATCTGTAATATATCAGTCTTAAAAGTGGCACACCATGGGTCAGGTAATTCAACCGGCACAAATTTCCTTAAGATTACGTCGCCGCAAATGGCAGTTATATCATATGGAAAAGGAAATAGTTACGGACATCCACATGCAGATACATTAAGCCGACTTGACGCAATGGGAACAGAGATTTTAACTACTGAACCCTATGGCGTTATGATGAAATTTATTGGCAAAAAATCTGTCATATGGTATAATGAGCGAAGTGGTATGAATCGATAGGAGATATATATGAAAAGCATTTCAAAGGATATTTCATCAGGTGAGTACAAAAAAGTATATTTGCTGTACGGAGATGAAGACTATTTAAAAAAGAATATCAGAAATAAGCTTAAAGAAGCAATTGTCGGTAATGAAAACACTATGAATTATAATTATTTTGAAGGAAAGAACTTTAAGATAAATGAAGTTACGGCAATTGCAGACACATTTCCTTTTTTTGCTGATAAGCGACTTATTATTTTGGAAAATACGGGATTATTTAAGTCGGCAGCAGATGAAATGAATGAGTATATAGGAGTAATGCCTGATACGACTGTCATGGTATTTGTGGAAAATGAGATAGATAAAAGAGGTAAGCTTTATAAGAATGTAAAAGAAAACGGTTATGTATGTGAACTGAACCATCAAAGTGAAGCGGCTCTTACAAACTGGGTACTTAATTATTTCGGAAGTGCAGGTAAGAAGATAACTAAAGGAACTATGGAAATGTTCCTTGAATATGCCGGAATGGATATGTCCAATATATACAATGAAATGGGTAAGCTTGTAGATTATACTGCCGGAAGAGATGTGATTACAGATGATGACGTTGAAGCTGTCTGTATACCACAGGTGTCAGGTAAGATATTTGAGATGATAGATGCTATCGGAAACAGAAACAGTGCAAAAGCAATGCTGTTATATAGAAATCTGCTTGCAACAAAGGAACCGCCGATGAGAATTCTGTTTATGCTTGCAAGGCAGTTTAACATTATGCTTAAAGTAAAGGAATTAGGTTCAAAAGGATATAGCGGAGAAAGTATTGCGAAGAATGTGGGGATTCAGTCGTTTATCGTAGGTAAGACTCTTAAACAGACAAGTGGATTTACAATTAAACAGCTGATAGATGCTGTGGAGGATTGTGTAAAGATAGAAGAAGATGTTAAGAACGGAAGACTTGACGAGCTTGCAGCAGTAGAAATGATTATAATAAAATATTCCGCAAAATAATTTAATATAGTATATTTTTCAATATGTTAGTGAAAAATAAAAAAATAAAGTGTTACTATCGGGTTAAATAGTAACACTTTTTAAATTTAGTTCATATTGTTAACTGCTTTAGCTAAACGAGAAACTTTTCTTGCAGCTGTATTCTTGTGATATACACCTTTTGTTGTAGCCTTGCTGATTTCGATTGTAGCGTTGTTTAATGCTACCTTTGCAGCATCTGCATCGTTAGCAGCGATAGCAGCGTCAACTTTCTTTACTGCAGTTTTAACCTTTGATTTGATTGCTTTATTTCTTTCTGTGTTTCTGATTGTTACATCAATTCTTTTCTTAGCTGACTTAATATTAGCCATTTTGATTACCTCCAAAATATCCTTGTTTTGCGATTACTTTGAGAGAGTAAGCAATCACATGGTAAACTGTTTATGTTTAGACTTTATGCGGACAAAAACACAAACATCTAAATAAGAATACATTAAAAGAATATGAATGTCAAGCAGAAAATTGCAAAATTTTTCGATTTGTGGGAGGTATAAATGGAAATAAGCGGATTTGATTTTGACAGAACCGACCTGGCTCTGGAAAATAGAGAAAAATTTGAAAAAGATAATGTGGAAATAGATGGTGTCGAAGTGGTTAAGCACGGATATTACGACAGAAAAATCAACATTGTAAAAGTTATTATTAAAACAGAAGAGGCTGCAAAGGTAATGGGAAAACCTATAGGAACATATACTACAATAGAGTCAGAAATACCATATGAAGATACTTTAAATGATATAGATTTTATAGCAGGAATCATAGCAGGTGAAATGAAAGATATGTATACATTTAAGCCGGGAAGTTCATTTCTTGTTGCAGGACTTGGTAACAGAGATATAACTGCAGATTCTCTTGGACCCAATGTTGCAGAACTGATAGACATTGATATGGATGCAAACGTAAAGCCATATGTAGTAATTCCGGGAGTAATGGCAAAGTCAGGTATGGAAAGTGCGCTTATTGTAAAGGGTGTAAGTGATCAGGTTAAACCTGACGTGATAATTGCCATAGATTCACTTGCGGCGAGAAACATAAAACGATTAAACAGGGTTATACAGATAGCTAATACCGGTATAAATCCCGGTTCGGGAGTTGATAATCACAGATATGGCATAAATGAAGAAAGTATGGGCGTTCCTGTTATAGCAATAGGAGTACCTATGGTTGTAAATGCGGCGACAATAGTAAGAGATGCACTTGAAAGTATCATAAATGATGACAAGGCGGATTATCATCAAATGATTAGTGATGGAAGTATAATTGAAAACGACGTATTTAATATGTTTGTAACTTCTGACTGTATTGACGAAAATATATATGTAATGGCAAAGATTATTGCAAAAGGACTTAATAAATTGGTTCAGGAGAGATTATGAAAAGGGGCAATTTTAAAATAAACAGTATAATATTGATTATTGCGGCAATATTAATGATTTTGGCGTATGTGTTTCCAAAAATCAATCCCGGTGAGTATGCGATTGCATTTGTTAGTGATATTACGGAAAATTTTACGGCAAAATACAAATACTCAACCGGTGAAGATAACAGGGTATTAAAGGATATACTTGATAAGGAAATGGGGATACTTTCATATTCTTCATCAGGTAAGCCAATGTCTGTAGAAGGTAAAGAAGATGACTGGTATACTAAAAGCCTTAGGGCAAGGGGACAACTTCTTGAAAATGGTTTTGGTAATTCGGAAGATGAAAATGAAAACCCGGATGTTCAGGACGAATTTAGTACGGAAAACATAGAAAATGACAATGGACAGGGAGATAATAAGGAAGAGCATGAAAGCAAAAAGGTATACGTAGAACAGCCGGTATCATCAGGGGTGAGATATACTATGGACGAACTGAGTTCAAACTTTATTATAAATAAATTTTATACAGTTCCTTCCAGTACAAAGCTTTATGCAGATGATGTAAATATAAATAATGTAATGGCATTTGATGCAACCATAAAACAAACATCAGATAAGCCACAGATACTTATATATCATACTCACTCAATGGAAGGGTATACAGATTCGGTAACGGGGGATAAGTCAACTAACATAGTGGCGGTTGGAGAATATCTTGCTACCATACTTAGTGAACAGTTTGGTTATAATGTAATTCATTGTACGGAAAGTTTTGATGTAGATAAAAATGGAAATGTAGACAGGTCAAGTGCATATAAAAATGCAAGAGTACGTCTGCTTGAAATACTGGAAGAAAATCCAACCATAGAAGTGATACTTGATGTGCATAGAGACGGAGTGGATGACAGCTTGAAATTTGTCACGGACGTAAACGGAAAAGATACTGCAAAGATTATGTTTTTTAACGGATTGTGTCGTAATTCATCGGGTAATACCATTGATTACGGAACAAATAATTACAGGGAAGAAAATCTTGCTTTAAGTTTGCAGATGAAGCTTCTTGCAGAAGAATATTATCCATCTTTTACCCGTAAAAATTATGTTAATGCATATCACTATAATATGAATCTTAGAGAGAAGTCTATGCTCATAGAAGTAGGCGCCCAGACCAATTCATTAGAAGAGGCCATGAACGCCATGGAGCCTTTAGCAGTTCTGTTAAACAAGGTGCTTAATTAATTTCTTCCTGTTGAGCCGAAGCCGCCTTCGCCGCGTACTGTGTCACTAAGTTCGTCGGTTTCGTTGAAGGCTACCTGAAGAAATGGTGTAATTACAAGTTGTGAAATACGTTCGCCGTTTTCTACGGTTACCGGTTCTGATGAATGATTATGAAGGGCAACCATTATTTCACCACGGTAGTCAGCATCGATTACACCTACTTTATTAGCAGGGGCAAGTCCCTTCTTACATGCAAGTCCGCTTCTTGCATATATAAGACCGGCATATCCGGCAGGTATTTCAAGAGCTATTCCTGTGTGAATAAATTCTGTTTTGCCGGGATTGATAGTTACGGCAGTGTCCATACATGCGTATAAATCTGCACCGGCAGAATACTCTGTGCCATAAGTTGGGATAATTGCACCCGGATTAAGCTTTTTAATATTAATTGTTGGTATCATATTGTCCTCCTTTTTCGTCCCATAAAACTACAGTGCCTTTCTCAAGGCTTTCCTTCACCATTATTGTTCGCTGATTTGATGAACCTTTGAAACGAAGATTTAAATCTTTTAGTTCTTCGATGAATTTTCCGTCAACAAGTACATCTATATAAGACAAAAGTTCAGAGGTTTCAGGCCATTCTTTACACATACGTTCAAGTATGTCCTTTTCAAAGTCATATCCTGTGAAACACCATACTGATTTGTCAGGAAGAACCTGCCTGAACTGTCGGAGTAAAGGCAAAAGCCCCTGCTGATTGACTTTTTCAAAGGGTTCGCCGCCAAGTATAGTAAGCCCGGCGATGTAATCACCTTTAACATAATCGATGATTTTATCTATTTCTGTCTGAGTAAACGGTTCGCCGTAGTTAAAGTCCCATGCTTCTTCGTTAAAGCAGTTTTTGCACCTGTGGGTACAACCGCTTACGAAGAGAGACATTCTTATACCGGGACCATTAGCTACATCCATTATTTTAATAGAAGCATAGTTCATAAAAATCCAATCTGTCCGGACAGAAGTATATGAATCTGTCAGACTTTAATAAACATATAAATTATACGTGTAATACACGTGAATTGATTTCCTTAGTTTTTCCTACATTCCAGAAGTTTTCCCCAAGGTACCCGCAAGTACGTCTTGTAACATTCATCTTTGCATGATCCTTATTGTGACATTGAGGACATTCCCATTCAAGCTTGTCATTGATGATGATTTCTCCATCGAAGCCGCATACATGACAGTAGTCAGACTTTGTATTAAATTCGGCATACTGGATATTGTCATATATAAACTTAACAAGGTCTTCAAGGGCAGTAAGGTTGTTTCTCATATTTGGAATTTCTACATAGGAAATAGCACCACCGGAAGAAATCTTCTGGAACTGGCTTTCAAAGGTAAACTTACTAAATGCATCAATCTTTTCGCGTACATCTACGTGATAAGAATTGGTGTAGTAGCCCTTGTCTGTTACATCAGGGATATCACCAAAACGCATCTTGTCAATTCTTGCAAATCTGTAGCAGAGACTTTCGGCAGGAGTACCATATAAGCCGAAAGCAATACCTGTATTTTCCTTCCATGTGTCAGTAGCGTTACGAAGTCTTTTCATAACTTTAAGGGCAAATTCCTGTCCTTCAGGAGTTGTATGACTTACGCCTTTCATAAGCTTTGTAACTTCGTAAAGACCGATATAACCTAAGGAAATAGTTGAGTATCCGTCGTGAAGAAGCTTGTCTATAGTTTCGCCTTTCTTGAGTCGGGCTATAGCACCATACTGCCAGTGAATAGGACTTACATTGGAAAGTGTGCCTTCTAAAGCATGATGTCTGCACATAAGTGCTTCGAAGCAAAGCGCGAGACGTTCTTCAAGCAATGTCCAGAACTTTTCTTCATCGCCTTTTGCGATAATACCAATCTGAGGAAGGTTAAGACTTACAACACCCTGATTGAAACGGCCTTCCCATTTATAATTGCCGTTTTCATCCTTCCATGTACTTAAGAAGCTGCGGCAACCCATACAGGAAAATACATTACCTTCATAGTTTTCACGCATTTTTTTAGCAGATATATAATCAGGATAAAGCCTCTTGGCAGAGCATTTTACTGCAAGCTTTGTAATGTAGTCAAATTTACCGCCTTTAAGACAGTTGTTTTCATCAAGTACATATATAAGTTTAGGAAACGCAGGGGTAACATATACACCCTTTTCGTTTTTTATACCTTCAAGTCGTTGTCTTAAAACCTCTTCAATAATCAGTGCATTTTCATCAATGTACGGATCTTCGTCGTCAAGATGAAGGAATAAGGTTACAAACGGTGACTGTCCGTTTGTAGTCATAAGAGTATTAATCTGGTACTGAATAGTCTGAACGCCGCTCTTAAGGTCATCCTGGACACGGTCAGAAACCATTTTTTCAATAACTTCATCACTGACGCTGTTACCAAATTCTTCGGTATAACGTTTTCTGTATTTATCGGCAGTTATTCTGAGATACTTTCCGAGATGTTTTAAATCAACAGATTGTCCGCCATACTGGCTGCTGGCAACTGCCGAAATAATCTGCGTCATAACAGTACATGCAACCTGGAAACTCTTAGGACTTTCAATAAGCTTGCCATTCATAACCGTGCCGTTGTCAAGCATATCGCTTATGTTAATAAGGCAGCAGTTAAATATACTCTGAAGGAAATAATCGGCATCATGGAAATGCAGCACCCCATCGTCATGGGCTTTTGCGATTTTCTCAGGAAGAAGAATACGTCTTGTTAAATCCTTAGAAACTTCCCCGGCAATAAGGTCACGCTGAGTAGAAGCGATAATAGCGTTTTTGTTGGAATTTTCTTCCATAACGTCTTTATTACTGTTTTTAATAAGACTCATAATTGAATCATCAGTAGTATTGGCTTTTCGCACCAGTTCGCGTGTATATCTGTAGCGGATATAATTTTTAGCCAGAGCATATTTCTTCTCGGACATAAGCTTTTGTTCAATAATATCCTGAATATCTTCCACCTGCATAGTCTGATTGCCTCTGGATTCAATAGAAGCAATAATGTTATAAATCTTTTCTTCTGATATTCTCTCAGGAATATCTACACCTTCATTGGCCTTTTCAATGGCAATAGCGATTTTGTTACGGTCGTATTCAACCTGACGACCATCTCTCTTAATTACTTTCATAGCTTTCTCCAATTCAAATAGATTAATAGTTATATGTTAATAGTATATACATATTTATAAATATAAATTTGACATAAAGCCAAATTCCATCTCCTACAGTATAACACCAAACAGATTAAAAGTCTACAAAATATTGAAAAATAGAAAGGACCAACCACAAGATGTTGTGGTTGGTCCTTTGGACGATAGCGTCGGCTAAAATAAGCAGATATCACATTTTCTTAAGGAAAAAATAACTAAAAATTGTAAAAAATTACTATAGTTCAGGTTCTAAAAATTCTGCGAGAACAGAATTACTTACATCAATTCCGAGCTTTGTCAGTTTGAGAAAATCCCCTTCATATTCAATAAGATTCTTGGCAATAAGAGCGCTAATAACTTTGTCATATATATCATCTATATCATATCCGAAAGTATTTTTAAAGTTTTTCTTTGATATACCGTCTGTAAGTCTCAATCCTAAAAACATAAACTCTTCCATAACTTCTGCCTTTGATAATGTGGAATAAGAAGGAAGAGCAGTAATTTCCGAATAGATATAATCCTTAGAACAGAAGTCTTTGAAATCCGTGGTTTCACTGAATCTGACAGCGATTGGCAGGGATGTACCTTTGTAACATTCATCTAAAGTCATAAGAGATGAACTGCCAAGACCTATTCCCAGATAGTTTATACGTGTCCAATAGCTTTTGTTGTGGGCACATTCATATGCCGGTTTGGCGTAATTGGATATTTCATACCGGTTGTAACCGTTTTCTTTAAGTAATGCATCTGTCAGGTAATACATTTCTCTTTCAGTATCTTCATCGGGAAGAAGAGAAGTATCTACAGAATACATGGGAGTACCTTCCTCTAATATAAGACTATATGAGGAAATATGCTCCGGGTTAAGAGCTATAACCTTTAAGAGAGTGTCTTTGTAAGAGTCAAATGTCTGGTATGGAAGTGCAGACATTAGATCAACATTAATGTTTGTAAAGCCACATTTTCTTGCAAGGTTAAAGGAATGGAGAAAATCTTCGTAAGAGTGAATTCTTCCTATAAATGCAAGTTCGTGATTATCAGTTGACTGGAGTCCGAAGCTTAAGCGGTTTATACCGCTTCGTTTGTATTCCATAAGCTTTTCTTCGGATACAGTTCCGGGATTACACTCTATAGTGATTTCGTAACAATCTGACATATCAAAGCTGTTCTTTAACGCTGCCATAATATCTGAAATCAGTCCGTCCGGCAGGATTGAAGGAGTACCTCCTCCTATAAAGACGGTGGAAACTTTCAAACAATACTTTTTACCAAGAAAAGTTATCCTTTCTATAAGACTGTTTACATACATGGTTATAGCAGCCTCATCGGCAGGAAATGATAAAAAGTCACAATATTTACATTTTCTTATACAAAAGGGGATATGTATATATATCCCCATAAAATCATTAGTCTTCATCTAATTTTAATACACTCATAAATGCTGCCTGTGGTATTTCTACGTTACCAACCTGACGCATTCTCTTCTTTCCTTCTTTTTGCTTCTCTAAAAGCTTCTTCTTACGGGTGATATCGCCACCGTAACACTTAGCAAGAACGTCCTTTCGCATAGCTTTAACAGTCTCGCGGGCAATTACCTTGCTTCCGATGGCTGCCTGAATAGGAATCTCAAACAAATGTCTTGGGATTTCGTCTTTAAGCTTTTCACACATTCTGCGTCCTCTTTCATAAGCAGTAGCGGAATGAACGATAAATGAAAGCGCATCAACTTCTTCCTTATTAACAAGGATATCAAGCTTGCAAAGGTTAGAAGTTACATATCCCTTTAATTCATAGTCAAAGGAAGCATAGCCTCGTGAACGTGACTTAAGGGCGTCAAAGAAATCGTATATGATTTCATTAAGAGGAAGCTCATACTTAAGAAGAGCACGTGTTCCTTCTATATAATCCATACCTATATATACACCACGACGTTCCTGACAAAGTTCCATAATAGAACCGATAAATTCAGTTGTAACCATAATCTCAGCATTAACCATCGGCTCTTCCATATGTTCTATTTCAGAAGGGTCAGGAAGGTTAGAAGGGTTAGTGAGTTCTATTACTTCGCCATTATTCTTAAATACCTTATATATAACGCCGGGAGCAGTAGTTACAAGGTCGAGATTGTATTCTCTTTCAAGACGTTCCTGTATGATTTCAAGATGTAAAAGACCAAGGAAACCACATCTGAAACCAAAACCTAAAGCAATAGAGGTCTCCGGCTCAAAGGTAAGAGCAGCATCATTTAACTGAAGCTTTTCAAGAGCATCTCTAAGGTCAGGATACTTGGCACCATCTGCAGGATAGAGACCGCAGTAAACCATAGGGTTAACCTTCTTATATCCCGGAAGCGGTGCGTCACAAGGATTATTTAAATCAGTTATAGTATCACCGACAGTAGTATCTTTAACATTTTTTATACTTGCAGTAATATATCCAACCATACCGGCAGAGAGTTCGTCACAAGCTATAAACTGTCCTGCGCCGAAGTATCCTACTTCAACTACATTAGCAGTAGCGCCTGTAGCCATCATCTTAATAGTAGTTCCTACCTTTACAGAACCGTTCATAACACGGCAAAAGACGATAACACCTTTATATGAATCGTAGAGGCTGTCAAATATAAGAGCCTGTAAAGGGGCATCATAATTACCTTTTGGAGCAGGAATCTTAGTTACAACCTGTTCAAGAACTTCTTCTATATTAATACCATTTTTGGCAGAGATGCGGGGAGCATCATGTGCTTCGATACCTATAATGTCTTCAATTTCATCTACAACTCTGTCAGGATCGGCGCTTGGAAGGTCAATCTTGTTAATAACCGGAAAAACATCGAGGTCATGGTCGAGAGCAAGATACACATTGGCAAGGGTCTGTGCTTCAATACCCTGAGCGGCATCAACTACTAAGATAGCTCCGTCACATGCAGCAAGACTTCTTGAAACTTCGTAATTAAAGTCAACGTGCCCCGGAGTGTCTATAAGATTGAAAATATATTCTTCTCCGTCATTTGCCTTATATACGGTACGGACAGCCTGTGACTTAATGGTTATACCTCTTTCTCTTTCAAGATCCATATTGTCAAGAACCTGTTCCTGCATTTCACGTTCTGTCAAAAGCCCGGTTTTTTCTATTATACGGTCGGCTAAAGTTGACTTACCGTGGTCGATATGGGCAATAATACAAAAATTTCTGATTTTATCCTGATTAACAGTGGACATATAGTTTATCTCTACCTTTCATATAAATTGACTAAATAACTTAGTATAGTATACATTTTTAGAGAAAAAATAGCAATACAAAAATCTTGATTGATTTTTTGAGACAAATGTCATATAATATAATAAGTTAAATTGGTGGTTTGAGAAAGGGGATTATATGGCAAGAATTATTGACAATAAATATGAAAATTTTTTTCGTTGGATGGCTAACAAATTACGAATACAAGACAGATTCAATATTAATAATCAACAGTTTGTAAAATATCCCAGAGGTGCGATATATTCATGTTATATGGGTGAAAATATCGGGCACGAAAAAAGCAGATTAGAAGCACGCCCTTGTTTGATTATTTCAAATAACAGAATAAATTATAAATCAACAAATATTATTATAGTTCCACTTACTAAAGAAATAAAATATGCAAATAGTTCGAGAACTGTTCTTAAGTATGAATGGCACTATGTTTTAAAGAAAGCAAAATATACGATGCTTAATTATGATTCTACTGTTCAATGTGAAGATATACGTTGCGTTTCAAAAAGCAGAATGGGTACATATATTTGTATGGTGGATTCCTACGATTTAAATGAAATAAAGAAAAGAGTTAAAAGTGCTTTACAATTATAAAGAAATTGCATATAATATTAGTGACAAAATAATTTTATTTTACTCATCTCTGATTTAAATATAATGGTATAATTATTTTTGTATCAGGTGCTCATGAGTTTATGATTAATTTGGATTGGGACAGCATAGTCCCTGGTATGACATTTATTTTGTTGAAAAGACCAAGTGTGCTTGGTCTTTTTTGAATTACGAAGGATGAGAAGATGGATAAGAAAAAAATTTTTTATGGAATAATAGCTGTTGTGGTAGCCTTTATTGCCATACAGACAATTATAGATATAAATAAGGAAAAGAACGGGGAAACGGAAAGCGTATCCGAGGATTCTCATGGTTCATCTAATGGGCAGATATCGTCTGTTTCACCGGATACGGATGTGAAGGAAGCTGAAATCAAATCAAAGATAGAAGAACTGCGCGAGCTTTATCCTGATGGTAGGTTTTGGAATCATATGGATATAGATGAAGATGAATATGATGAAAATAAAAATTATGTTACGGATAAAGCCTGCAATCATACAAAGAACAGTACTAAGTATTGCAATACATATAAGGGAAAATCAAGTGACGCTTATCCATATGCCGTGGCAGGAAGACAAAGTGTAGGTTTTGCAAGTATGTTAAGTGATTATGTGTTTGGTACAGAAGTAGAAGCATATAGCTTCTCAGACTATGAGAAACTAAGAATAGGTGATCAGGCGAGAGTAGATGGAGATACCCAAACGGTATTTGTAATCGATAAGACAGATGATTATATAGAAGTAGTAGAAGTGAATAATAATGGAACAAATTGCAGGATAAGCTGGGGCAGAAGGATAACAAAGGCAGAACTTGCGGATGCTTTCTATATATCGAGGTATTAATTAAAATTTTTTATCCACACTATAAAACAGAATAAAAATTTTAAAGAAAACACTTGACATAATTATATGCAAGTGTTATCTTATGTTTAGATGTTAGCACTCTTAAGAGTTGAGTGCTAACAAAATAAAAAAGAAGGGATGTGGCGTATTGGAACTTGATGAGCGTAAGTTAAAGATACTTCAGGCCATTATCAGAAACTATCTGGAGACCGGAGAACCTGTAGGATCAAGAACAATTTCAAAGTATACTGATTTGAATCTCAGTTCTGCTACTATCAGAAATGAGATGGCTGATTTGGAAGAATTGGGCTATATACTTCAGCCGCATACTTCCGCAGGAAGAATTCCATCAGATAAAGGTTATAGATTATATGTTGACCATATGATGGATGAAAAGAAAAAGGAGCTTGACCACAGAGAGAAGGAATTAGATGAATTTAAGGACTTTCTTGATAAGAAGGTAGATAAAATCGACACCTTACTCCAGAATATGGCGAAGATATTGGCAGCGAATACTAATTACGCAGCTATGATATCAGGACCGCAGTATCATAGAAATAAACTTAAGTTTGTACAGCTTTCTATAGTAAGCGGTGAACAGCTTCTATGCGTAGTTGTTCTTGATGGTAATGTTATTAAGAACAGAATCGTAGATATTTCTGATGAATTAAATGATGAGGATGTACTTAAACTGAATATTCTGCTTAACAGCAGTCTCACAGGTCTTTCCGTAGAAGAGATTAATATAGCAGTTATGCAGAAGATGACCAGTCAGGCAGGTAAGCTTGCAGATGTGTTAAGAAAGATACTTGAAGTTATCGGAGAGTCAATTGCAGAAGAAGGAGAGCCACATATTTATACAAGTGGTGCAACTAACTTCTTCAGATATCCGGAGTTAAGTGATTCGGCAAGAGCAAGCGAACTTATAAGCATATTGGAAGAAAAACAGCAGCTTACTCATCTTATTAAAAATTCTGAAGAAGATAATATGGAGATACAGGTCTATATCGGCAATGAAACTCCTGTACAGACTATGAAAGATTGTAGTGTGGTTACGGCTACATACGAGCTTGAAGATGGTATGAAGGGAACTATAGGTGTCATCGGACCGAAGAGAATGGATTATGAGAAAGTTGTAGAAACACTTAAGACGGTAAAAGAACAGCTGGATACAATTTATAAAAAATAAAAGGTGGCGATAAGAGTGGCAAAGAAAAAAGAAGAGAACGTTAATACAGAAGAAAATGTAAAGGAAACAGTAGAAACAGAGACTTTTGAAGATGAAGTTGAACAACAGGCGGAAACAACGGAAGAATCTGTGGAGTCTGCAGAAGCTGTTGAGACTGACGATGAAACTACTGAAGAAGATGACGATATGAAACTTAAGAAAAAAGATAAGAAAGACAAAAAGGACCTGATGATAGAGGAGCTTACTGATAAGTATAAGCGTACCTTTGCAGAGTTTGATAATTACAGAAAGCGTACAGACAAAGAAAAAGCCGCTATGTATGAAATCGGAGCAAAGGATATCATTGAAAAGATTCTTCCGGTAGTTGATAACTTTGAAAGAGGTCTTCAGACAGTTTCGGAAGAGGACAGAAGTCTTCCGTTTGTAGATGGTATGGATAAGATTTATAAGCAGTTGATTAAGACTCTTGAAGATGCAGGAGTAAAGCCGATTGAAGCAGTCGGCAAGGAATTTGATCCAAACCTTCACAATGCAGTAATGCATATAGACGACGAAAACTTCGGTGAAAATATAGTAGCTGAAGAATTCCAGAAGGGATATATGTATAGAGATACCGTTGTACGTCATAGTATGGTAAAGGTAGCCAATTAATACAACATTTAATGTTTGATACAGACTATGTCTGTTAAATAAAAAAGAAACTATCAATAATAAATATATGAATTTTTAGGAGGAAAACAAAATGGGAAAGATTATAGGAATTGACTTAGGAACAACAAACTCATGTGTAGCAGTTATGGAAGGCGGTAAGCCGGTAGTTATTGCCAATACAGAAGGTATCAGAACAACACCATCTGTTGTAGCATTTACAAAGACAGGGGAAAGACTTGTAGGTGACCCAGCAAAGCGTCAGGCTGTTACAAATGCAGATAAGACTATCTCTTCAATTAAGAGACATATGGGTTCAGATTACAAGGTAACTATTGATGACAAGAAGTATTCACCACAGGAAATTTCAGCTATGGTATTACAGAAACTTAAAGCTGATGCAGAAAGCTATCTTGGTGAAAAGGTAACAGAAGCAGTTATTACAGTTCCTGCTTACTTCAACGATGCTCAGAGACAGGCAACAAAAGATGCAGGTAAGATTGCAGGTCTTGATGTTAAGCGTATTATCAACGAGCCTACAGCAGCAGCTTTGGCATATGGTCTTGATAATGAACAGGAACAGAAGATTATGGTATACGATTTAGGTGGCGGTACATTCGACGTATCTATCATTGAAATCGGTGATGGCGTTATCGAAGTTCTTTCTACAAACGGTGATACAAAGCTTGGTGGTGACGACTTTGACCAGAAACTTACAGATTGGATGATCGATGAGTTTAAGAAAGCAGAAGGTGTTGACTTAAGCACAGATAAGATGGCTCTTCAGAGAATCAAAGAAGCTGCAGAAAAGGCTAAGAAAGAACTTTCATCAGCTACAACTACAAACATCAACCTTCCATTCATCACAGCTACATCAGAAGGTCCAAAGCACTTTGATATGAACCTTACAAGAGCTAAGTTTGATGAACTTACACATGACCTTGTTGAAAGAACAGCAATACCTGTACAGAACGCTCTTAAGGATGCAGGACTTTCAATGAATGAAGTTTCAAAAGTATTATTAGTAGGTGGTTCTACAAGAATTCCTGCTGTTCAGGATAAAGTAAAACAGTTAACAGGTAAAGAACCTAACAAGTCACTTAACCCTGATGAATGTGTTGCACTTGGTGCTTCAATCCAGGGTGGTAAGTTAGCAGGTGATGCAGGTGCAGGCGAAATCCTTCTCCTTGACGTTACTCCACTTTCACTTTCTATCGAAACAATGGGTGGTATTGCTACAAGACTTATTGAAAGAAATACAACAATCCCTACAAAGAAGAGCCAGATATTCTCAACAGCAGAGGATAACCAGAGTGCAGTTGATATCAACGTAGTTCAGGGTGAAAGACAGTTTGCAAGAGATAATAAGAGCCTTGGCCGTTTCAGACTTGATGGTATCGCTCCTGCAAGACGTGGTGTTCCACAGATTGAAGTTACATTTGATATTGATGCAAACGGTATCGTAAATGTATCTGCTAAGGACCTTGGTACAGGTAAGGAACAGCACATTACTATTACAGCAGGTTCAAATATGTCAGATGCTGATATTGAAAAGGCTGTAAAGGAAGCTGCAGAGTACGAAGCACAGGATAAGAAGAGAAAAGAAGCTATCGAAGTTAGAAACGATGCTGACTCAATTGTATTCCAGACACAGAAAGCTCTTGATGAAGCCGGTGATAAGGTTGACCAGACTGAAAAGGCTGCAGTAGAAGCTGACCTTAATGCATTGAAGGAATTAGTTGAAAAGACAGACCCTGAAAATATGACAGATTCAGATGTTGAAGCTATAAGAAATGCAAAAGAAAAACTTATGACAGGTGCTCAGAATCTCTTTGCTAAGATGTATGAACAGGCACAGCAGGCATACAATGCTGCAAATAATTCAGGTGCTGATAATACAAATACAAACGGTGCATACGAAGGCGATGTTGTAGACGGAGATTATAAAGAAGTTTAATTTGTAATAAATAGACTGATATAACAAATATAATTAAATATTCAGAAGGGCTTTTGGGACTTTTGCCAAAAGCCTTATCTGGTATAAAAAGGTGCAAAAATGGCAGATAAAAGAGATTATTATGAAGTCTTAGGCGTTGATAAGGGTGCCGATGACGCAGAATTGAAAAAAGCATATAGAGTTTTAGCTAAGAAGTACCATCCGGATATTAACCCTGGTGATGCAGAAGCAGAAGCTAAGTTTAAGGAAGCTTCGGAGGCTTATGGTGTATTAAGTGATCCGGAAAAGAGACGTCAGTACGACCAGTTTGGTCACGCCGCATTTTCAGGCGGAGCAGGTGGTGCAGGCGGAGCAGGATTTGACTTCAACAGCTTTGATATGGGTGACATATTTGGTGATATGTTTGGTGATATATTCGGAAGCAGTAACAGAAGAAGAAATTCAAATGCTCCGATGAAGGGACCGAATATCAGAACAGGTATAAGAATTACCTTTGAAGAAGCAGTATTTGGCTGTGAGAAAGAGATAGATGTAACTCTTAAGGATACATGTACATCATGTCATGGTTCCGGTGCTAAGGCAGGTACATCACCGGTTACATGTACTAAGTGTGGAGGCCGTGGTCAGATAGAATACACCCAGCAGACCATATTCGGTATGGTTATGAGAAATGTTCAGACATGTCCTGAATGTAGCGGTAGCGGTAAGATGATAAAGGAAAAATGTCTTGATTGTCGCGGAACGGGCTACATAGCAAGCAGAAAGACTATTAAGGTTGTAGTTCCGGCCGGTATAGACAGCGGACAGAGTATCCGTATAAGAGACAAAGGTGAGCCGGGTACAAATGGCGGACCAAGAGGAGATCTTCTTGTAGAAGTAACCGTATCAAGTCATCCTGTATTCCAGAGAGATGATGTGAATATCTATTCAGTAGAGCCTATTTCCTTTGCAG
The DNA here is from genome assembly GCA_015057425.1 of Lachnospiraceae bacterium. Classification (GTDB taxonomy): domain Bacteria; phylum Bacillota; class Clostridia; order Lachnospirales; family Lachnospiraceae; genus SVEL01. The sequence continues at coordinate 5,238 of SVEL01000010.1, read as the reverse complement.
AAGCGGCTCTCGGCGGAGACATTAAGATAAGAACAGTTGATGGAGATGTGTTATTTAACATTAAGCCGGGTACACAGACCAATACAAAGATAAGACTTAGAAGCAAAGGTGTTCCATCTCTTAGAAATAAGTCTATAAGAGGTGACCAGTATGTTACCCTTGTAGTTCAGGTGCCTGAAAAGTTAAATGCAGACCAGAGAGAAGCACTTCTTGCATTTGACGCTTCCATCGGCGGAAAGATGGGACTTGAATATAAGAATCAGAATGGTTCTGGAACAGCAAAGAAAGAAGAAAGTCCGAAGTCTAAGGGTAAGAAAAAAGGAATATTTAAGTAGGTAGATGCATTGAAAAAAATGTAGCAGATTTTTCTGCTACATTTTTTAATATATATCAATATTGTGATGTAATTTTTGCATAAAAATGGTATAATCAATTAAGAATGTGAAAAATGTGATATAAAGTTAACTAATAAATTTGAAAGGAAAATAACCAATGATTAGCATAGCTATTTGTGATGATACAGAAAGAGAAAGAAAAGAAGTATATGAAGAAGTTATAAAATATTTTAAAGAAAAGGATGATATAGCAGAAATACGACTTTTTGATAATGGTAATTCACTTTGGTACGAAATAGAAGATAGAAAAAACTTTGATATTTTTTTACTTGACATAGAAATGCCGGAAATAGGTGGAATAGACTTGACATATGAGATAAAACAGAGGATGCCACATGCATTGGTTATTTTTGTGACATCTTATGAAAAGTATGTTTACGAGTCTTTTAAAGTCCAACCATACAGATTTATTCCTAAGAGTAGAATGTCAGATATGTTACCTAATGCATTAGCTGATGCTATAAACTACATAAGTAAACAGACGGATCAAGTATATGTTGTAAAAAATCAACAAAGAATGGAAAAAGTTTTAATAAAGGATATTATATATATTTGGCATCATGGAAAGTATACATATATTAAAAAAATAAATGGTCAAGATATAAAGATACGAAAAACATTAGGAGAGATATATCGTGAATTGCCGGGTGACAGGTTTCAGTGGGTTTCACGTGGATGTATATGTAATTTGTATCATATTGTGAAAATATCTAAAAATAATGTGTATTTGTCCAATGGCGAGAAACAGTCTTTTGGCAGAGAATATTTACGAGAAACATTGGAAAGATTACAGCATTATGTAATGGAGGAAGAAAATATATGATGAGTATGATAGTCGGAAGCTTAAATGTGCTCGGAACAATTAACGAAGCTTTTTGGATATTTTTTTTGATGGAAGTTTTATTTGAAAGGAGAACATATTTTCAGAGAGGAAAAGGATTTTTTGGAAAGTGCTGTATTCCTTGGGTACCAATGATTCTGTATATTATAATAGTAATGCTGTTAAATAGAATGACTTTGACGTCACCATATACATTTGTTACAGCGATGTTATATAGTATAGTCGTGGTTATAATTATATGGAAAAGTGATTTGATATTATCAGTAGCTATGGTTGGTACATACGGCTTGGGTTTACTTCTCAAGGACATAAGTATAATGCTTATGGTAGGAAAAATAGGTGGAAACAGTCTGATTCAAAAAATAGCTTATGGAGCAGGCTTCGAAAGGGCAAGTGTGCTGTTTTTAGGGAGTCTCATATGGTTATTGATTGCTTTTACGGCATACATATTGATAAAGAAAAATAACATAAATATAAACGAAGGCAGGTATCTGTCTGTTGTATGTGTGATAAGTTATGTAGGGCTTTTGTTCTTAGGAACACAGATTTTAACAAATTTCTTTCATAAGATAGATATAGTTATTGTGTTTATGCTTTGTATTGTGGGTGCATGTATAGTTATACCGTATTTTATGATTAAGTATAGAGAAATGGTAAATCAATTACGTGTGGTAGAAGCGAGAAATGAATTGTTGGCGCAAAGTTATGATACGGTAAGTCGGTATTATACATCTAATGCCAAATTGTATCATGATATGAAACATCACCTTAATGCCATAAATTATATGTTGGACGGAGACGAAAAGGTAAAGATAAAAGAATATGTACAAAGTCTCGTCGAATTTTCTGAGCATTATAAAAAAATAACCTATACAGGAGTAGATATAATAGATGTAATTTTATCAGATAAGCAAAAACAAGCAGAAAACAAGAGTATAATTTTTAAAGTTCAGACGCAGATGCTACCACAGGATATCGGCATTGAAAAAAAAGACTTATGCGCAGTGTTTGCAAACCTTTTAGACAATGCATTGGAAGCAGCAGAAAAAGAAATTGAAGTAAAGATAAAATTATCAAAGCAAATGTTGATTATTCAATTTAGAAATGATTTTATTGTTAAACCCAAGAAGAAAAATGGGTATTATCAAACTACAAAAAAAGATTCTTTGTATCACGGATGGGGATTAAAAAGTGTGGAATCTGTAATCGAAAAATACAATGGAAGTATGGAATGCGTCGCAGAAAACCAAATATTTGTAGTGAATATAATAATGAATTTTTAGTATTAGAAACTCTCTTAAATAGTTACTTTAATTAGTAGCATTTAAGAGAGTTTTTATTTCAGTAGAAAAGCTATGAAAATAACATGAAAAAATTTTCGAGGTCAAAAAAACGCATTTTAGGGTCAAAGTTACAAAACAAGGAAAGAAAATGATATGATATGAATGTAGAGAGGAGAAATAAGAAATGGACAAACTTTGTAACAGTATAGCTATTTTTTTATTTAATAGACAAAGTAAGAAAAATATTCCTGTTGAAGTGTATAAATATGGTGTGTATCTAATTATTTCAAGTATAGGAACTGCATTTTTTATCATATGTATGTCTTGTATTTTTGACTCTTTTTTTATGGGATTACTATATTTGGGGATATATATTCCGTTGAAAGTGACTTGTGGCGGTTATCATGCTAAAACTATTGGTAGGTGTTTTGCGGTAAGTCTAACAAACTATTTTTTAGTTATGCTATTAACAAAGCTTTTATCTACAATAAATTTATCAATTTGGATATGGCTATGTATATTGGTGGTAAATGTAATATTTATAGCTATAAGCGCACCTGTAAAAAATAGAAAACACAATGTAGGTAAAAGTGTTATTAAGAAAAATAAGAAATATTCATTAATAATGATAAATGTCTTAGCTATATTACTTATGATAGGGTATTTTATTATTGAACCTACATATTTCTTGAATTATATAGTTATAACGATTGCATCTATTGCAATGGGTATATTATTAACAGAAAAAGGAGGTGAAAAGCGTGTTCAATAATTTGATTAATGCTTTATGTGATGTTGTTGTTTTAACAGCAGAAATGGGAGCAAATACTATGTCGACATATTTATGTTATGAACCAGAATTACCGGAATGTCTTATTGAATCTGAAGAAGAGTAGGCTATAATTCGGTCAATAGTGCTAAAAAGAGATTGAGCCGGCAGTAAAATGGCGACTCAATCCTTTTAGTGGCTTTAGAGTATAAATAATAAAATTTGAGATCTAAAAAGTGTAATTTAAGGTCAAATTTGCAAAAGAAAGGTACAATTATGAATACAAAGGAAATATTAGACTCATTGATAAGAGAGTTTGCCGGTAAAAATGCAGATACAGTAAGCTTAGAAGGAAAGAATCTTGTAGATGATTTGGGATATGATTCTTTAAATCTTATGCAATTAATCGCAGAAATCGAAGAGAAGTTTGACATATCAATGGATGATGATGTTTTGATAGATAGTTTTGATAACTATAACAGTCTGCTTGAATGTGTGTTGAAGCTGACAGAAACTACATAGTGCGGAGGGAAAAATGGAAAAACTGAATACTTTTGCGAAGAAATCATATGATACTGTGCCAATGTATATACGTAAGAGATGTGTGCGGGATGATATGAAATGGGAGGATTACCCGACTATAGAAAAGAACGAGGTAATAGAGCAGGAGGCCGAAGCAATAGCAGCATACGCCATACCACTTTACTATGGTAACAAGTTAATAAGAACCAGAACGTCGGGTTCAACAGGAAAATATATGGAGATATACTGGAAGAAGTCAGATTATGCCAAGTCTATGATGCCACTGTGGATACTGCGAAAAAAATATTACGATATTAATCCGGAAGATAAGATGTGCTTTTTCTTTACCATAATGGAAATCGGGAATAACGATAAAGACAGGATTATACAGGGAAATCAGATAGGGTACAGCAAGTCAAATCTTAGTATGGAAAGGTTAAAAACAATATATCTCGAGATGTTGGAATATAAGCCGGTATGGATGCTTTTGCAGCCAAGTATGGCGATACTTTTGTGCAGATGTGTCAAAAGGTACAACCTGCCGAAGCTTGATTCCATAAAATACATAGAGCTTACAGGGGAAATATTACGTGACGAAGTTCGAAAGCTTATAACAGAAACTTTTGACTGTAAGATAGCAAACCAGTATGGAGCCAATGAATTTAATTCTATAGCGTATGAGTGTCCATATGGAAATATGCACATTATGACATCAAATGTGTATGTTGAGGTTCTTGATAAGGCAGGAAATATCATAACAGATGACAGAGAAGGTAAACTTTATATAACAACAAAGACAAATACAGCAATGCCACTGATAAGATATGGGATAGGCGATATAGGAAAGATAGAGCAATGTGAGTGCGGATGTGAAAGTAAAAGACCAATTCTCAGACTTACATCAGGAAGAACAAATGACCTTATACAGACAGAAAGTGGCGAGGAAAAGACAGTTTACACGTTGATACGTGCCATAGACAACATAAATTATGAAATGGATGGACTGATAAAACAGTTTCAGATAGAACAAAACTCATATACAGATTTCATAATAAAACTTGTAATAGATGAAGATGAACAGGATTACATACCGGTAGAAGAACTGAAAAAGTTGTTTGTCAATGGAATATATGATGAGGAATTAAAAAAATGTAATTATTCATTATGGATAGAAGATGAAATGTTTCCTGAGGAGGTGATGTATGACGAGAATGGGAATGTAGCAGGCGGAAAGTTTAAGTATTTTAAGAGAAAAATAAAAGAGATATGAACTAAGCAATAAGGTGGGAAAAAATTTGAAGTGGAATACAGTCAATAGAGTAGACACAATTTTTAATAGTTTTTTAGGAGGGACCAGATGTTATTCATACTGATCCCAGTATTCAGCCTCATACTCGTCAGGGGTTTTATATCCAATAGAACCATGTG
>SVEL01000002.1 GCA_015057425.1 Lachnospiraceae bacterium | reverse complement strand
TTCTTTTGAACTCTTCATCATATCGAGTTCCGGTGCGTTTTGTGGACATGTTTGATACCTCCTTTTTGGTGTCTAATTTATTGTAACAAGTAAATGTTTTTGTGTCCACTTTAATAATATAGATCCATTGATTTGTTGCTTGATGAAGAAAAAATTGAGGTTGATGAAGAAAAAAATAAAACTATTAGTTTTACAACCAATAGTATGATGAGAACGATTTCTATGGAGGGGATATATACTACAGGGGAATCAACAGGAACGCAAGAAGTTGGAAATTATACTTCGGCTATAAATTATGATTGGAGTTATATTAGAGAAAATGGCAATGAAATAGCTTTTACGCCTAAAGATAAAATAAAGAATTCATTTGTTGTTCCTGGAATGAAAAAAACGAATGTAAAAGGAAATATTTGTGATGATATGGTGCCGCAAGGAATAACATATTACGATGGTTATTTTTTTATTTCCGCATATTGTGGTTGGATAAAAAATGATGTGAGTGAGCATGATTCAGTTATTTATGTTATAGATGGAGCATCAAAGAAGTTAATAACTACACTTGTTTTAGCAAAGATGAAGGATGAAAAAAGAACACCACATGCAGGTGGAATAGCGTGTGTAAATAATTATTTGTGGGTTGGAGCAACAGAAGAATTGCACTGTTATAAATATTCTGAAATAAAAGAATTAATATCTTATGCAAAACAAAACACCAATGTAAAGTGCATTGATTTGTCTAAATATACTTACTATCGAATCGATGTATCGGTTGGAAACGCAAGTTTTATGTCTGATTTAGATAATAAATATTTGTGTGTAGGAGAGTATAAGGAAAATGAAAATGGTAAATTGATTTTTTATTATCCGACTCCTAAAAATGCAGATAACAACGCACATATAGCAGATATCTCAGTATGTTTAAAAAGAGAAATACCTCCTAAAGCGCAAGGGGTAGAGTTTTATAATAGTAATAATTATACATATATGCTTATAACAACATCGATAGGGACAGACGACAAATCTAGGATTTATGTGTATGTTGCAACAGGAACAGGAGGGGTAGGCTACGGTACATTAACAAATACAAAAACAATAAATTTACCAAGATATCTAGAAGAGGTGGTTACAGTAGGAGACAAAACATATCTTATATTTGAATCTTGTGCAAAATTATACAGATATACCACTACGGACGTAATAGGAAGAGTATGCGGATTTGAAACTGCATTTATTTATAAGTAAAGGGAGGCTTGTTAATATGATATCACTGACAAGAATCAGTAAATTTTTAAAATTGAATATGATAATAACGCTGATTATATATGCATTGATGTACATCTTTTTGTTTGCTCCGTATAGTGCAGATGCGTATGACTATGCGCAGGATGGAAATGGTGATTTTGATTTTCGAAAGATGCTTATTTTTATGGTGGTAGGCTTAGGTGTATCGCTGGCATTTATAATATATCATGTTGTAAAGAATTTCAAAAAGAGAAGTGCGTTAAGTTACATCTTTTTTATGGAGATAGTGCATATAATAATAGTTTATTTTGGCGGATATATTACATATGGGTTATTTAGAAGTGCAAATGTTTACTTTGACGTAGAGAAACTTCCTGTATATATGCTTATGATTGGAGTGATTTTGTTAGGGTTACTTGAAATAGCAAATGTTGTATCTGCTATAGTAGCAGTGTCAGGTTTTATATATTGTATTATAAATAAAATATGTGTAAAAGAAGAAATAGAACAAAACACAACTAAGTTAAGTTCAGAAATAGAGTACTATAGAGAAAGAGCAGCTATATTTAGCGGATGGATATGTGCAGGTGTAGTGGCACTTATGATAGCAATCATGGTATTTGCAAGTGCAGTATGGAGCATTATCTTAGGTATAATTCCTATTGTAACAGGAGTAATATTGCCACTTGTTTTATATCAGTGTATTATTTGTGTGAGTTGGATTAATAATGGGAAATGGGCATATATGGTGACGACATATATTATGTTTATATACATTGCATACAGTATGATATCCTCTAATATGTATGTGCTTATAGATCCGGTTTTGGAAATATTTGGTATACATCCGTATGTTGTATCTATAGTCATGGGATTGTATTTTATGATAGGCATTGTTGTTATGATTATATATGCAATTCGGGACAAAAGGTTAGTGGAGAAAGTGTAATATGAAAAATTATTGGCATATTATGATGGTGTAAGGGTAAGATAGAGTTACCACAAAGGGACTTTGAAAAAAGTTCCTTTTTTGTTGCATAGGTTTTATTAATAAATTTGACTTATAAACATTGAAATTTAAGGGAAAATCTGCTAAAATATATAAGTTATATAGGTGCGTTTAGTGGGAAGCATATTTTTGTGTAAATTACAAACCTAATATTAGAATTTAAGAGAAACGGAGATAAAGATGGCAAAGAAGATTATGCTTGGCAATGAAGCTATTGCCAGAGGTGCTTATGAAGCAGGTGTTAAGGTATCGGCAGCATATCCTGGTACACCAAGTACCGAGATAAGTGAGAATATTATTGTATATAAGGAGATTTATTCCGAATGGTCACCTAATGAAAAGGTGGCTATGGAAGTTGCTATTGGCGCATCACTTAGTGGTGTCAGAGCCATGGCATCTATGAAACATGTAGGTGTCAATGTAGCGAGCGATCCATTATATACAGTTGCATATATGGGTGTAAATGCAGGTCTTGTACTTGTTGCAGCTGATGATCCGGGCTTATACAGCTCACAGAATGAGCAGGATACAAGATGTGTTGCAAGAGCAGCACAGGTTCCTGTACTTGAACCTTCTGACAGTTATGAAGCTAAGGAATTTATGAAGTTTGCATTTGACCTTAGTGAAAAGTATGATACTCCGGTTATAGTAAGAACTACAACGAGACTTTCACATTCACAGGGTGTTGTAGAATTGTGTGACAGAGTTACACCGGATGATAAAGTATACGAAAGAAACTTCGGCAAGAATGTTATGATGCCGGGTAATGCAAAGCTTCGTCATATAGAAGTTGAGAAGAGAATGAAAACTCTTGCAGAGGATGGCTGCACATTTGAAATCAATAAAGCAGAATACAACGATACTTCCATTGGTTTTATTACAAGCGGTATTCCATATCAGTATGTTAAGGAAGCATGCCCAAATGCATCAGTACTTAAGCTTGGTATGGTACATCCTTTACCAAAGAAGCTTATCGAAGAATTTGCATCTAAGGTAGATAAATTATACATATTTGAAGAACTTGAACCGGTTATTGAAGAACAGGTTAAGTCATGGGGCATTAAGGCTCTCGGTAAGGAAATCTTTACATTGCAGGGTGAATACAGTGCCAATATGATAAGAGAAAAGATATTAGGTGAAGAACCTGCAAAGGCAGCTGCTGCAGGTGTTGCAGGAAGACCACCTATTCTTTGCCCGGGATGTCCTCACAGAAGTACATTTTCAGTTCTTAAGAAGATGAAGATACATGCAGCAGGAGATATTGGCTGTTATACACTTGGTGCAGTAGCACCTCTTAACGTAGTAGATACTACAGTGTGTATGGGCTCAAGTATTTCCACTCTTCATGGTATGGAAAAGGCTAAGGGCAAGGATTTCATCAAGAATTGGGTAGCTGTTATCGGTGATTCAACATTTTTACATACAGGTGTAAACTCGCTTATGAATATGGTTTACAACAAAGCTACAGGTACAGTTATGATTCTTGATAACTCAACTACAGGTATGACAGGCCATCAGGATCATGCTGCTACAGGTAAGACTCTTATGGGTGAACCTACAAATGCCATCAATATTACAGAGCTTTGCAAGGCAATCGGTGTAGAGTATGTATATGAAGTAGATGCATTTGATACTAAGGAAATAGAAAGACTTGTTAAGCAGGAAAATGAAAGAGACGCAGTTTCTGTTATTATCTGCAAATCACCTTGCGTACTTTTGAAAGGAAATGTATTTAAGTATAAGGTAAAGGCAGTTCCTGAGAAGTGTAAGAAGTGCGGTATGTGTCTTGTACCGGGATGTCCTGCACTTACTAAGAATCCTGACGGAACAGTTAAGATTGATGATACGATGTGTAACGGATGCGGACTTTGCATGCAGTCATGTAAATTTGAAGCATTAGAAAAATACGAGGTTTAGGAAGGGAGAATTGAAATGGCAACAAAGAATATTATGATAGTTGGTGTCGGCGGTCAGGGAACTCTTCTTACAAGCCGTATTTTAGGTGGTATCACACTTAAGGCAGGATATGATGTTAAACTTTCTGAAGTTCATGGTATGGCACAGCGAGGCGGAAGTGTAGTTACGTTTGTAAGATATGGTGAAAGCGTTGCAGAACCTATAGTAGAAGAAGGCCAGGCTGATGTGCTTATTGCATTTGAAAGACTTGAAGCATTAAGATATGCACACTTCCTTAAAAAGGACGGAGCAATAGTTGTAAATGATTATAGAATTGATCCGATGACAGTAGTTATAGGTGCAGCAAAGTATCCTGAAAATATTATAGAAAATCTTGAAAAAGACCATAATGTATATAAGATTAATGCTATGGAAGAAGCTAAGAAACTTGGAAATTCAAAGGTTTTCAATATTATAGTTCTCGGTATGGCAGCAAAGCATATGGATTTTAAGAAGGAAGAGTGGCTTGAAGTTATCGAAAACACTGTTCCGCCAAAGACCATTGAAATTAATAAAAAAGCTTTCTTGTTAGGATATGAAGGCTAAATATATAAAAAGGGTAATGCCGGAGAATAAAGGAGAATTAAAAGGTATGATTTGGAATGAAGCAAGAGAATGTATGAGCAGAGACGAGCTTGCACATCTTCAAAGTGCAAGACTTGTTAAAACTGTTGACAGGGTTTATCATAATGTAGAGTACTACAGAAAGAAAATGCAGCAGGCAGGGCTTGAACCGGGCGACATCAAAGGAATCGAAGATATTGATAAACTTCCTTACACAACTAAAAATGACTTAAGAGATACATATCCGTTTGGACTTTTTGCAGCACCACAGTCAGAAATCGTAAGAATTCATGCATCAAGTGGTACTACAGGTAAGGCTACGGTTGTTGGTTATACAAGAAAAGACCTTGAAGTATGGAGTGAGTGTGTTGCCAGAGCTATGACTATGGCAGGTGTAACAAGAAATGATATCATTCAGGTTGCATACGGCTACGGATTGTTTACAGGTGGTCTTGGTGCCCATGATGGTGCTCAGAAGCTTGGCGCTACGGTAGTACCTATGTCAACAGGTAATACAAAGAAGCTTACAACTATGATGAAAGACTTTGGAGCAACTGCAATTGCATGTACACCTTCATATCTTCTTCATATAGCAGAAGTACTTGAAGAAGAAGGCTCTATTGATGAGATTAAATTAAAATATGCTATCTGTGGTGCAGAACCATGGACAGAAAATATGCGTAAGTCCATAGAAGAAAAACTTCACATCAAAGCATTTGATATTTATGGTCTTTCGGAAATTATGGGACCTGGTGTTGCGTGTGACTGTGAATATCATAAGGGACTTCATGTATATGAAGACCATTTCTTACCTGAAATTATTGATCCTGAAACACTTAAGCCGGTTGCTGAAGGTGAGACAGGGGAACTTGTATTTACTACAATTACTAAAGAAGGTATTCCGCTTATCAGATATCGTACAAAGGACCTTACAAGTATTTCATATGATAAGTGTGAATGTGGCAGAACGCTTGCAAGAATCAGCAGATTTAAAGGTCGTTCAGACGATATGCTTATTATCCGCGGTGTTAACGTATTCCCATCACAGGTAGAAGCTGCATTGCTTGAAATGAGCGGAACAACACCACATTACATGATGATTGTAGACAGAGTAAATAATCTTGATACTCTTGAGATTCAGGTAGAAGTAGAAGAGAGATTCTTCTCAGACGAAATTAGGGAACTTGAAAGTCTTACGAAGAAGATTGGACATGTTATTCAGACAGCAATTGGTCTTTCAGCTAAGATTAAACTTGTTGAGCCTAAGTCACTTGAAAGAAGTATGGGCAAGGCAGTTCACGTTATAGACAAGAGAAAGTTAGTATAAACGGGGAGCAGATTGCTTCAGACAGGAGGTTTTTATGTTTATTAAACAGTTATCAGTATTTATTGAAAACAGGGAAGGTCGTTTGGACGACGTATTGGCAGTTCTTAAGAAAAATGATGTAAACATCGTATCTTTAAGTCTTGCTGACACAAGTGATTACGGATTATTACGTCTTATTGTTTCTGATCCTAAGAAAGGCAGGGATGCTCTTAAGGAAGAAGGCTTCTCAGCAATGCTTACAGACGTTCTTGTTATTAAACTTGAGCACAGAACAGGAAGACTTCAGGAACTTCTTGCTAAGATATGTAATTCATCTATAAACATTGAATATATGTATGCCCTTTCAACGGGTAAGGATGATGCATCAATCGTATTTAAGACATCAGACCTTGAGAAGGCAGTAGAAGTTCTTATAAAAGAAAATGTCGGATTCTTTACAGATGATGACATTAAAGAAATTATGTAAAAGCTTAGTGGTGAAGAAATGAAAATAGGTGATAAATTTAAGCAAGGATATAATCTCCTGGAGTCAGGAGAATGGGAAGGGATTTTTCTTGTTTTTGAAGCTGTAACAAATTTGTACGAAATTGACGCAGTTGATGAAGTTATTTATAATAAGCTTGCAGAATACGTAAGAAGTGTTGATATGACAGGTGAAGATACAGAAGCAAACCAGTGGATAAAGATACTGCTTATGGATTCAAGATATGCAGGGCTTCTTTTAAAACAAGGCGATTTACTTGAAAATTTTACAGAATTACTCAATAAATATCCTGAAATTCCGGATGATCTTATAACAGATTATTTTATGGAAGGAAATTTATCAAAAGTTAAATTTGTGGAAGGCAGCTTCTTCTATGTTGAAAAAGACTATTTGAAGGGTCAGACATTTCTTATAAGAAGAACTGAAGGGGTAAATGTTCCGGTAGACTTTGACGTAGACGATTTTAATGTTAACAGACAGGAAAAGAGAGTTGAGTTTAAGTATACGCGTGGAAAAAAATGCCTTATGGCTGTTGATTATGACGGTTTAAATAAAATTGAAATTTCTTAAACCCTACGGAGGACATGAAAGTGGAAGAAAATAAAGAATTATTAGAAAATTCAGAAGAAGTTGTAAGTAAGAATTTTATTGAGCAGATTATTGAAAAAGATATAGAGGAAGGTCATTATGATCATATTATGACAAGATTCCCACCGGAACCAAACGGATATCTTCATATCGGACATGCTAAGTCCATACTTTTAAATTATGGTTTGGCACAGAAGTACGGCGGTAAGTTCAATTTAAGATTCGATGATACTAACCCTACAAAAGAAAAGACAGAATTCGTAAATTCCATAAAAGCAGATGTAGAATGGCTTGGTGCGGATTTTGAAGACAGACTTTACTTTGCATCGGATTATTTTGAATATATGTATGAAGGTGCAATTAAGCTTATTAAGAAAGGAAAAGCATTTGTATGCGACCTTTCGGCAGATGAAATAAGAGAATACAGAGGTTCACTTACAGAGCCGGGTAAGAACAGCCCATACAGAGACCGTTCAATAGAAGAAAACCTTGATTTGTTTGAAAGAATGAAAAATGGTGAATTCGAAGACGGCTCAAAGGTATTAAGAGCTAAGATAGACATGTCATCTCCTAATATCAATATGCGTGATCCTGTTATTTACAGAGTTGCAAGAATGACTCATCATAATACAGGTGATAAATGGTGCATTTATCCTATGTATGACTTTGCTCATCCTATAGAAGATGCCATAGAAGGTGTAACACATTCTATTTGTACACTTGAATTTGAAGACCACAGACCACTTTATGATTGGGTTGTAAAGGAACTTGAATATGACCAGCCACCTAAGCAGATTGAGTTTGCTAAGCTTTATCTTACAAATGTTGTAACAGGTAAGAGATATATAAAGAAGCTTGTGGATGACGGTATTGTAGACGGATGGGATGATCCGAGACTTGTAACAATCAGTGCTCTCAGAAGAAGAGGTTTTACACCGGAATCAATTAAGAATTTCGTAGAGCTTTGTGGTGTTTCTAAGGCGAACAGTTCAGTAGATTATGCAATGCTTGAATATTGTATCAGAGAAGATTTGAAACTTAAAAAGTCAAGAATGATGGCTATCCTTGATCCTATTAAGTTAATAATCGATAATTATGAAGATGGTAAGGTTGAATATCTTGATGCTGATAATAACCTTGAAAATCCTGAGCTTGGAAAGAGACAGATACCATTTTCTAAGGAATTGTACATTGAAAGAGAAGACTTTATGGAAGAACCGCCAAAGAAGTATTTCAGATTATTCCCTGGCAATGAAGTCAGACTTATGAATGCATACTTTGTAAAGTGTACATCATTTGTTAAGGATGAAAATGGCGTTGTAACAGAAGTACATTGCACTTATGACCCTGAGACAAAGAGCGGAAGCGGATTTGAAGGTCGTAAAGTTAAAGGAACAATTCATTGGGTAAGTGCTAAAGAAGCTGTTCCGGTAGAAATCAGATTATATGAAAACATCGTTGATGAAGAAAAAGGCAAGTTAAATGAAGATGGAACACTTAATCTTAATCCAAATTCACTTACAGTTCTTAAAAACTGTTATGTAGAGCCAAATCTTGCACAGGCAAAACCGGGCGACAGCTTCCAGTTTGTACGTCAGGGATTCTTCTGTGTAGATACAAAGGATTCAACAGAAGACAATTTAGTATTTAACAGAATTGTTTCATTAAAGAGTTCATTTAAAATAGCGAAATAGAGATGGAGGACGTATGGAGGGTAATTTATTTTCACAACTTGATAAATTAGGTCTCAGTGGTTTGCAGAATCTCAACATTTACGAAGAACCTGTTAAGCAGGAAGTTGTAGAAAAACCGGTAGAGAAGGTTTTTGATGAGACTGATTTTGTCTTTGATAAGTCATATAAATGTCCGGTATGCGAAAACGAGTTTAAAAGTAAAGCAGTTAAGACAGGTAAAGCAAAACTTTTGGAAATTGATACTGACTTAAGACCGAAATATCAGGGTGTTGATGCATTAAAATATGATTGTATCGTTTGCACAAAATGCGGTTATGCATCACTTAGCAGATACTTCAATTATCTTAATTATACTCAGGCAAAAGCCATAAGTGAAAGTATAAGTGCAAACTACAAGAAAGATGATAAGGTATATGATACATATACTTATGATGATGCAATTACAAGACATCAGCTTGCATTGGCCAATGCAGTTGTAAAGAGAGGAAAGGCAAGTGAAAAGGCATACATATGTCTTAAACTTGCATGGCTTATAAGAGGTAAATGCGAAAATCTTCCTGAAGATGAAGAAAACAGGGAAGATGTTATAAAGGAACTTAAAGCCGCAGAAATGCAGTATATTAAGAATGCGTATGAAGGATTTTATTCCGCTTACTCAAAGGAAAGTATGCCTATATGCGGTATGGACCAGTGGACATTTACATATCTTGTAGCTGACCTTGCAAGACAGTGTGAAGATTATTCAACCTGCCTTAAGTTTGTTTCAGAGGTTATTGTATCAAGAGAAGCATCTGCAAAACTTAAGGAAAGAGCAAGAGAAATCAGAAATCTTATAAAAGAAAAATTATAGAATTTTGAGAGGATATTATTGTGGCAGAACAGCTGTATACAATCCCTGTAAAAGAAGCGTTTGAAACAGATTCGGAATGTCCTGTTTGCGTTATGAAGGGAAGAATCGAAAAAGAAACTATAGATTTTGTTATGGGTCCAAGTTATATGGAGGACGATGTCAGAAGTGTAACTGATAAAATGGGATTCTGTAAGGAACATATTAAGATGGTTTACGATAAAAACAATCGTCTTGGTATGGCATGGATAGCAAAGACACATATGGACAAAATAAATAAAGACATTGCTAAGCTTGCTTCCAACGGAAAACCGGGATTTATGAAGAAAGGTAATAACGAAAAACTTTTAGAATATCTTGATAAGCTTAATTCTTCATGCTATGTCTGTGACAGAACAGACGGAACCTTTAAAAGATGCATTGATACTATATATATGCTCTGGAAATCTGATGATGATTTTGTAAAAATGTATGGTAAAAGTAAAGGATTTTGTCTTGAACATTATGGCACTCTCGTAAGAGAAGGAGAGAAAAAATTAAGCGGAAAGAAGTTAGAAGAGTTTCTTACAGTTACCAATAAGATATTTATAGATAATATGGACAGAGTGAGAGATGATGTAGCATGGTTCATCAATAAGTTTGATTATAAGTATAAGGATGAACCTTGGTATGAAGCAAAGGATTCATTGCCACGTGCAATGACAAAACTTAATTCGTATTATTATGAAGAAGAAAAATGATTTTATATGAATGTTCAAAAAAAGAGGCTGCCACAACCACTTGTAGCAGCCTCTATAATGATATAATAATTATTCTACTGATTCGTTGTCGTCTAATGTTGTATCAACATCTTCAGCAACATCTGTATTAATAGAAGTATAGCCTCTGTCAGCTTCGGCATCAGAGAAATCTGTATCGAAGTCATCAAATTCTTCAAAGTCATCGAAGTCATCTTCATCAGGACTGAATTTTTCTTTATACTTCTTATAAAGAATGTAGCCTCCGGCAATTATACCACCGATAACAGCGAGAATTGCAAAACATTTAAATATAGTCTTAAAAAAATCCTTCATAAGCAGAAACTCCTTTCTTAATATTTTGAGTTTGTTAATTGATTAATACTATTGTAATACAAAACTAAGAAAAATAAAAGCAAAATTTGCAAAATGTAATGTGAAATAACTGTGAAAGTGAGAGAAAAAATGTCAAATAATAAAAAAGCAGTTTTTTTTGATATAGACGGAACCATTTTTATGCCTAATTTAGGCGTGACTGAAAAAACAAAAGAAGCTATTGTAAAGTTAAATGAAAATGGAATTATACCTGTTATCTGTACAGGCAGATCCAGGTCGATGATATTTAAATCTATTATGGATATAGGTTTTAAAGATGTTGTTGCCGGAGCGGGAACTTATGTAGAAGTAAATAGTGAAGAAATATACAGGGTTGATATGAAACCTGAAGATATAGATGAAATAGTTGAAGCAATGGTTAAGTATGGTTTTAATCCTATACCTGAAGGCCATGACAATCTCTATTATAAGGACGATATTAATACAGCAAAATATAAGGAAATATTTGATTTATATTACAGTGAACTTAGTGAATTTATGAAACCTATAAGGAAAGGCGAAACTTACGCAGCAAAAGTCAGCGGTCAGTTTACGGATAAAAGTAATAAACAGGCTATGATAGAATTATTTGCGGACCGTTATGATATAGTTGACCACAGAGGTGTTCTTTTAGAACTTATTCCTGCAGGATTTTCAAAGGCGACAGGTATTGAAAAATTTCTTAAGGCAACAGGAATAAAAAGAGAAAACACATATGCATTCGGAGACAGCGGCAATGATTTGGAAATGATAAAATATGTTGCACATGGAGTTGCCATGGGAAATAGTGCAGAAGATGTCAAAGAAGCGGCAGATTACGTAACGGATACAATCGATAATGACGGTGTATACAAAGGCCTTAAACACTATGGTCTTATATAAAAGGAAGATACAATGAACATAAAAGAAGAAAATAAAAAAGTATATATCAGTGATTTGGAAGATTTTTCATTACAGCAGACACTGGAATGCGGTCAATGCTTTAACTTTGAAAAGATAAATGATGAAAAAGATGAGTATGTTGTAATTGCCATGAACAGACTTTTGCATATAAGTCAGGAGAATGATAATATAATATTTCATAATATTACTACAGAAGACATTAACTTATGGGTAAAATATTTTGACCTTGACAGAGACTACGGAGTAATAAAGAAAACTCTTGTAGAAAATGCACCGGAACTGAAAAAAGCCATTGAAGATAAATGGGGTGTAAGAATTTTAAATCAGGAATTTAATGAAACACTGATGTCATTTATTATTTCACAGAATAAACAGATACCGCATATAAAGCAGATAGTCAGAATGTTGTCAGAAAATTATGGCAGACACATAGGAAGTATCAATGGAAAAGACTATTACAGTTTTCCTGATGTTTTAGCTTTAAGTAATATCGGAATAGAAGGGTATCAAAAGTGTAAAACAGGATTTCGGGCAAAATATCTTGCGGATGCATCAGAAAAGCTTAAAAGCGGACTTAATGCACAATCCTTTGAAAACTTAGAGTATGAAGAGGCACTTTCTTTATTAAAAGAAATAAAAGGTGTAGGAGACAAAGTAGCCAATTGTGTGTTATTATTTAGTTTGGGATATAGGAGTGCATTTCCTGTAGATGTCTGGATTAAAAGAGCAATGGAGGACGTATACTTTAAAAAAGAGACTCCTAACACAGAAATTATGGAGTTTGCTAAGGAACGCTTTGGAATATACGGAGGATATGCTCAACAGTACTTATTTTATCACATAAGAGGTGATGGTAAATGACAGATATCATCAAATGTTAAGAAACTGTGAAATTAAGATAAAATTGCAAAACAAGAAAATGAAAGAAAAAAAGAGATAATAAGAGTATTATCGAGAAAATGCAAGAATTTATATGAAACCAAAGGTTGCATATGAAAATAAATTTAACTATTATATAAAACAGATTTAGCACTCAAAAGTCAAGAGTGCTAACAAGAAAGTAGGAGGTAACAAAAATGAAATTAATACCACTTGGAAAAAGAGTTGTTTTAAAGGAGTTAGTTGCTGAAGAAACAACAAAGTCAGGAATTGTACTTACAGGACAGTCTAAAGAAAAACCACAGGAAGCAGAAGTTGTAGCTGTAGGTGAGGTTTCCATAGATATAAGTGTCGGAGACAAAGTTTTTTATAAGAAATACGCAGGTACAAATGTAAAGCTTGATGAAGAAGAATATATCATCATGGACGAAGAAGATGTATTAGCAGTTATTAAATAATACGGATTATTTGAATTAAGGTAAGATAATTAATTGTAATTAAAGAAAGGAAACAGATATGGCAAAGGAAATTAAATACGGAGCAGAAGCAAGAACAGCCCTTGAAACAGGTGTAAATATGCTTGCAAATACAGTTAAGGTTACAATAGGACCAAAAGGAAGAAACGTAGTGCTTGATAAGTCATTTGGTGCACCGCTTATTACAAATGACGGTGTAACTATCGCAAAGGAAATCGAGCTTGAAGACGCATTTGAAAATATGGGCGCACAGCTTGTAAGAGAAGTTGCAACAAAGACAAACGATGTAGCAGGCGATGGTACAACTACAGCTACAGTTCTTGCACAGGCTATGATTAACGAAGGTATGAAAAACCTTGCAGCAGGTGCAAATCCTATCGTTCTCCGTAAAGGTATGAAGAAAGCAACAGAAGTTGCTGTTGAAGCTATTAAAGGTATGAGCAGCAAAGTAAACGGAAAGGAACAGATTGCAAGAGTAGCTGCTATTTCAGCAGGCGATGATGCTGTAGGTGAAATGGTTGCAGATGCAATGGAAAAGGTGTCAAATGACGGTGTTATCACTATTGAAGAGTCAAGATCAATGCAGACAGAACTTGACCTTGTAGAAGGTATGCAGTTTGACAGAGGATATATTTCAGCATATATGTGTACAGATATGGATAAGATGGAAGCAGTTCTTGAAAGTCCATACATCCTCATTACAGATAAGAAGATTTCAAATATTCAGGATATTTTACCTATTCTTGAACAGATTGTTCAGAGTGGTGCAAAATTACTTATCGTTGCAGAAGATATCGAAGGTGAAGCACTTACAACACTTATCGTAAATAAACTCAGAGGAACATTCCAGGTAGTTGCTGTTAAAGCACCGGGATATGGCGACAGAAGAAAAGAAATGCTTAAGGATATAGCAATCCTCACAGGCGGTATGGTTATATCAGAAGAACTTGGTCTTGAACTTAAGGATGCAAGTCTTGATATGCTTGGTAGAGCAAAATCGGTTAAGGTTCAGAAGGAAAACACAGTTATCGTAGACGGGGCAGGTGCTAAGGCTGAAATCGAAGCAAGAGTAAATCAGATAAGAGGTCAGATTGAAGTTACAACATCTGAATTTGATAAAGAAAAACTTCAGGAAAGACTTGCTAAGTTAGCAGGTGGTGTTGCTGTAATCAGAGTAGGTGCTGCTACAGAGACAGAGATGAAGGAAGGAAAACTTCGTATGGAAGATGCTCTTAACGCTACAAGAGCAGCTGTTGAAGAAGGTATTGTTTCAGGTGGCGGTTCAGCATACATCCATGCTTCTAAGGAAGTTGCTAAATATGCAGCTACACTTGAAGGTGATGAAAAGACAGGTGCTAACATTATTCTTAAAGCACTTGAAGCACCATTATTCTGTATTGCACAGAATGCAGGTCTTGAAGGCTCAGTTATCGTAAATAAAGTAAAAGAATCAGAAGTAGGATATGGCTTTGATGCATATAAGGAAGAGTATGTAAATATGGTAGAAGCAGGAATTCTTGACCCTGCAAAGGTTACAAGAAGTGCTCTTCAGAACGCAACAAGTGTTGCTTCAACATTACTTACAACAGAGTCAGTAGTTGCAAATATTAAGGAAGACGCTCCTGCAATGCCTGCAGGCGGCGGAATGGGAATGATGTAATATGGATGATAATAAGGTAGTAGAGTATATTGTTCAGAAAAAAGCCGGTTCAAAGGAAATGCTAATCAGAGCACTGCTTGTAGTGCTTGCATTGGGTATATCTCTCGTTACAACTATGTTTTTAGGCTTATATGGACTGATATTTACATTTTTTGCTGTATTTTTTGCCATCTATTTTTACAAATATACCAGCATAGAATATGAATATCTTATGCTTGGCGGTGAGATGACGGTTGACGTTATATACGGAAGAAATAAAAGAAAAACAGTTCAGAAGTTTGATTTAAAGAGAGCTGAATTAATTACTTATATTGATTCTGAAAGTGCTATGTTTTATTCAAATGCCACATCAATGACAACATTTGATTTTACATCAGGATATGCGGATGTTCCGGCAGAAAATAAAATATTTATGGTAGTTGGATATGGTGCAGGTAATGCAAAAGTTTTCTTTGAAGCAAGCGACAAAGTTAAAGAATATCTCAACTACTATTATCCGACTAAAACTAAATTCTAAAACTAAAAGAGGCTTTATCCTGCGATGAAGCCTCTTTTTTGATACATAAATCCGATGTGTATTTATTATAATTAATTGATTCGGTCAACTTTGATGATGTTAGTATTTCCTTGTTTACCGTTAAGCTTACCGCCGGTCATAACAACGTTGTCACCGGATGAAAGATTAAATGTTTCTTTGGCGAGGTTTATGTCAGAATAGAACATAACGTCCATAGAATCATATTCTTCACAAAGCTTTGGTGTAACGCCCCAGCTTAAATTAAGCTTACGGAATACTTTTTCGGAAGTTGTTGTACCAAGTATGTCTACAGGGCATCTGAAACGGCTTACCATTCGGGCTGTTCGTCCGCTGATAGAGTTAACGACTATACACTTAGCGTTGACATCAATGGCCATAGAACATGTTGAATGTGATATGGCATCAAGGTTGTTTCTGATTTCAAATTCAGTCTGCTTAAAACGTTTGGAATAGTTGATACGCTGTTCTGTATATGCAGCTATTTCCACCATATTCTTAAGGGCTTCAACCGGATATTTACCACTCGCTGTTTCACCGGAAAGCATAATTGCAGAAGTTCCGTCGTATACGGCATTTGCAACGTCTGAAAGCTCAGCTCTTGTTGGCCTTGGGTTGTGAATCATAGATTCAAGCATTTCTGTGGCTGTTATAACACGTGTGCCGAGAAGTCGGCATTTATTTATTAAGTACTTTTGCACTGATGGAACTTCTATAAAAGGAATTTCAACACCAAGGTCACCACGTGCAATCATTATACCATCAGCGATTTCACATATTTCTTCGATGTTGTCTACGCCTGAACGGTTTTCAATCTTTGCAATAATATCAATTGCCTGTCCGCCGTTTTCATCAAGAAAACTTCTAAGGTCTTCTACATCGGACTTCTTGGAAACAAATGATGCAGCAACGAAATCTACATCATTTTCAATACCGAAAAGAAGGTCTTCTTTGTCCTGTTCGCTTAAAAATGCATGAGTCATAACTTTGTTAGGGAAATTCATGCTCTTGCGGTCAGAAAGCTCTCCGCCTGCAATTACTTTACATATTGCATTGGAACCTTTGATTTCGGTTACTTCAAAAACAACAAGACCATTGTTAACAGAAACAGTATCACCTACGCGAAGGTCTTCGGTAAGCTGCTTATATGTTACGGATACAATGTTCTGATTACCAACAATGTCATCAGTTGTAAATGTAAAAGTATCGCCGTCGTTAAGCTTGATTTTTTTGTTTTCAAAAGTCTTTATTCTGTATTCAGGACCTTTCGTATCAAGCATTATTGCTATAGGAAGATTTAATTCCTTTCTGACAGTTTTAATAATATCTATCTTACGCTGATGTTCAGCATGGTCGCCATGTGAAAAGTTGAGACGGGCAACATTCATACCGGCTAAACATAATTCCCGTATAGTCTTTTCATTTTCGCTGGCAGGGCCAATAGTACAAATAACTTTGGTTTTTCTCATTTTGAAAGCGCCTTTCTTAAAAAGTAATTTATGGTTTGAAAATTATATAAAACTTATACTTATAGTTAATATTACCAAACTCACGTCAATTATATGCAAAAAAGCAATTATTTTCAATGGGAATATTAGTGCAATTTATACTTTGATATGATATAATATTTTTATTAAAATCTGTTATGTCCGTGAGTTTTTATAACAGATAAAGTTACAACAGAAAGAGAGGAATGCGTATGAAGAAAATTTTAGCATTTGTACTTACCATTGTTATGTTGCTTGGTTGTACATCATTTGCTTTTGCAACGGAGGAAATGAGTGATGAATTCAAGGCAATATTAAATGAAGACGGAAAATTGGAACTTAAAGTTATTAAGCCGGAGTCAGAGTATGGCGATGAGGTTTATTTTGCACTTGACCGTTTATGTATGGAGCATGGGGGATTGATTTTTACTGATGTAAGCAGTGACTACAAGACAGCTACTTTGGAATTGTTTGAAACTATGGAATCACATACAGTGGAGATTGAATATGTATATGATGAGTCAACAAAGGAAGCAGTAGCAGAGCTTATGGCAGATTTCCCGGATAATAAAGATTTCTATGTTAAAGATATGGAAATTATTAACTACTGGTTAAACTGTGCAGGAGATGAAGAACAAAAGTACGGTCTTGATAATTTTTCAAGCGAATTAAAGAGTTATCTTAACTTTACAAATTTCAGATTCAGCATAGATGACAGATCAGGTGGTGATGATCCGTTCTTAACAATAAGAACAGGTATTGCGGCTGTATATAGCGGAGATACTATATATTACACAGATTCAGACCTTACGGTAAAGGCTGAACACGTTATATATGTATCAGATGATACTGTAACAGACAAGGATTCTCTTATGGCTGCAGCTCAGGAAAGAATTGATGCATATGCCGGTGAAGGTAAGGTAGAAGTAAGCTATGGTGGACAAGGTATTTATGAGATGTTCATCAATGATTATGATACAACTATTGCACAGATAGAGGCTGATATAGCAGAAGAGGAAGCAAAACCTGCCCAAGAACAGGATGTGCTTAAGCTTATGGAGCTTAGAAATGAATTAGGTAATTATCAGAATTATAAAACATATTTTATAGAACAGTATACAAATGAAGATGGTGAATATTATTACTATCATAAAGCAGAAGGCGGATACTGGTTCAAGGCAGCTGTAGGCGAAAAAGAGTACAGTTTCTTTGTTGTAAAAGATAGCGATGGTATGTATGAACCTACGTATAAGAGCGCAGATTTTGGCACAGATGTCGAGATTTCTTCAGATGATTCATCTATACCTTTGGATACACTTGTAAGTGTAGATAAGCTTACGGAAGGTGATGAATACGAAGCGATTATTTCTAAGCTTGGTGTAGAAGAAAATGAAACATTTGATATTAAGCTGTTTTCAAATATTGTAAACAAATTTATTACAAAACTTGAAAACGGTAAATTTCAGGTTAAGATACCTGTTAAGGATGCGCTTAAGAATAAGACAATAATAGCATATTATATTGATGAGAATGGAAAGGTAGTAGAATATGAAGATATAGATGATGATGATTCTACAGTAACCTTTGAAACAGACCACTTTAGTATTTATACATTGGCTGAAAGTGCAGAGGGAAGTACAGAAGAAACTACACAGACAGGTGATGCAGCAAATGCAGCGGTATGGTGCATGATGATGGCAGTTGCAGTATGTGGAACATTTTATGTTTTATCACGAGTAAAGAAGGTAAATGCGTAGTTAAGTACATAGATTAAGGGTTATTATAATATTGCGGTCATAAAAGACCGCGATATTTTTTTGCCCAAAACTTTACAGTTGACTTGACAGATGTAAAGCTTGGGTGTATAATTCCACGAAAATGCATAAAGGAAAGCAGAGATACCAACATGATGAAAAATATAACAGAAGAGATTGAAAGATTAAAAAAAGAGAAAAATGCGGTAATCTTAGCACATTATTACGCATGTGATGAAGTACAGGGTATAGCTGACTATGTGGGAGATTCATTTTATCTTGCTAAGATTGCAAAGAAAAGTGACGCAGATGTTATAGTTTTTTGTGGGGTTTCATTTATGGGAGAAAGTGCCAAGATACTAAATCCGGAAAAAACAGTACTTATGCCGGATATGACAGCAGATTGTGCTATGGCACATATGGCCTCAGCAGAAAAGATAGATGAGATGCGCAGGAGATATGAAGACCTTGCGGTTGTATGTTATATAAATTCTACTGCAAAATTGAAATGCTGTAGTGACGTATGCGTAACATCATCAAATGCAGTTAAGATAGTAAAAGCATTACCAAATAAAAACATATATTTTATTCCGGATCAAAATCTCGGAAGCTTTGTTGCAGAACAGGTTCCGGAGAAAAATATTATTTTGAATGATGGATATTGTCCTATACATATGTCAATTACTGCAGAGCAGGTAAGGCAGGAAAAAAAGCTACATCCGAAAGCTTTGGTACTTTCCCATCCTGAGTGTAAGAAAGAGGTATTGGCAGTTTCGGATTACATAGGAAGTACGGCAGAAATTATTGATTATGTAAGAGAAAGTAAATATAAGGAATTTATTGTATGTACGGAATGCGGAGTAGCTTATGAGCTTAAAAAGGAAAATCCGGACAAGGAATTCTTTTTTGGCAGAAAGTGTCCTTCATGTTTAGATATGAAACTTAACACATTGGAAAATGTATTGAAGGTTTTACAAACAGGAGAAAATGAAGTGCATGTCAGCGAAGAGATTATAAAGGAAGCTTTGGTTCCTCTTGAAAGAATGTTAGAACTTGCACAATAAAAGAAAGAGATTGAAATGAAAACAGATATATTAATTGTAGGCTGTGGTGTAAGCGGATTATACTGTGCACTGAATTTGCCGAAGGATAAAAAAATAGTAATTATAAGTAAGTCAGTAGCTGAAAAAAGTGATTCTTTTCTTGCACAGGGTGGTATATGTGTGTTGAAGGAAGAGAATGACTATGATTCTTTTTTTGAAGATACTTTAAAAGCAGGACACTATGAGAATAACAAGCAATCAGTAGATATTATGATTCGTTCATCAAGAGATGTAATAAACGAGCTTGTAAAATACGGTGCTGATTTTGAAACAGACAATGGTGAGTTTATATATACCAGGGAGGGGGCTCATTCTACACCAAGAATACTATTTCATAAAGATGAGACCGGTAAAGAGATTACATCAAATCTGTTAGCAGCTGTTCGTAAGCTTGAAAATGTAACACTTATCGAACAATTCACCATGGTGGATATAATTGAAGAGGACAATCAGTGTAAAGGAATAAAAGGGCATGATAAGGATGGTAATTACACCTATATAAGTGCTGATTATACAGTACTTGCGACCGGTGGCATCGGTGGACTTTACAAACACTCTACAAATTACAGGCACCTAACAGGAGATTCACTGGCTATTGCACTTAAGCATAATATTAAGCTTAAGGATATTGATTATATACAGATTCATCCGACAACCTTTTATGATGAAAAGGACGGAAGGGAATTTCTTATATCTGAATCTGTCAGAGGCGAGGGTGCAATTCTTCTAAATTCAAAAGGAGAACGCTTTGTAAATGAATTGTTGCCGAGAGATGTAGTTACAAAGGCTATTTATGAAGAAATGGAAAAAGAAGGTTCTAAGCATGTGTGGCTTTCCCTTGCTCCGATTCCGGAGGCTGAAATAAGAGAACATTTTCCAAATATATATAAGCATTGTCTTGAAGAAGGATATGATATTACTAAGGAACCTATACCAATAGTGCCGGCACAGCACTATTTTATGGGCGGAATAGACGTCAATATGAATAGTAAAACATCTATGGACAGGCTTTATGCCGTAGGAGAGACGGCTTGCAATGGTGTGCATGGTAAAAACAGACTTGCAAGTAATTCACTTCTTGAGAGTCTCGTATTTGCAAAGAGGGCTGCGAAGGATATTATAGAAAATTATTTGCCTGTTGAAAGGTTTGAAACTGTCAGCTTAAACAGTGAAACATATACGAATTATAAAGAAGAATATAAAAATTCAGTTCTTGAAGCTATTGAAGAGAGTAAAGCAATACGAAGATGTACAGAATAATGAATGAAAGGAAGAAATAAAATTATGAATAACATTACAATGATGCTTAACGCAGACGAGTTGATTTTAGGTGCTCTTAAAGAGGATATTACAAGTGAAGATATAACCACAAATTCCGTTATGAGAGAGTTTCAGATGGGTGAAGTAGAGCTTATATGTAAGCAGGACGGAGTAATTGCCGGGCTTGATGTGTTTAAGAGAGTATTTGAACTTTTAGATGAAAATACTACAGCAGAGTTTTTCTGCAAAGACGGAGACGTTGTAAAAAATGGAGAAAAGCTTGGTGTTGTAAAAGGTGATATAAGAGTACTTCTTTCAGGAGAAAGAACAGCGCTTAACTACTTACAGAGAATGAGCGGTATAGCTACATATACACGTACAATTGCCGACATCCTTAAAGGTACAAAGACGAAACTTCTTGATACAAGAAAAACCACACCTAATATGCGTGTTTTTGAAAAATATGCAGTTAAAGTAGGTGGCGGATATAATCACAGGTACAATTTAAGTGACGGCATTCTTTTAAAAGACAATCATATCGGTGCTGCAGGCGGTGTAAAAGAGGCTGTACAGATGGCTAAGGAATATGCACCATTTGTAAGAAAGATAGAAATAGAAGTAGAAAACATAGATATGTTAAAGGAAGCTCTCGAAGCGGGAGCAGATATTATTATGCTTGATAATATGAGCGTTGAGGATATGAAGGAAGCTGTAAGACTTGTGCAGGGTAAGGCAGAGACAGAATGTAGCGGTAATGTTACAAAGGAAAATGTAGAAAGACTTGCCGATATAGGAGTAGACTATATTTCCAGCGGTGCACTTACTCATTCTGCACCGATTCTTGACTTGTCCCTTAAAAATCTTCATGCAATATAAGGGGTGATTATAAAGATGAAGGCAGATGAAAGAAGAAAAGAGATAGTTTCCATTATTATGTCTGAGTCTGAACCGGTATCGGGAAGTGTGCTTTCGGAAAGGCTCAATGTATCAAGACAGATAATTGTACAGGATATAACTATGCTTAAGGCTGCAGGCTTTGACATAATATCAACACACAAAGGATATGTACTTAAAGAAAATCCATATGCAGAAAGAGTGTTTAAACTTAAACATACAAGTGAGCAGACAGAGGACGAGCTTATGAGTATAGTAGGCCTTGGCGGAATGGTTATGGATGTGTTTGTATGGCACAGAGTGTATGGAAGAATAGATGCTAAACTTAATATATTTACTGAAAAAAATGTGCAGGAGTTTATGGAAGGCATAAAGACAGGACGCTCTTCAGAACTTATGCACATTACCTCAGGATATCACTATCACACGGTACGTGCAGAGTCGGAAAAGATTTTGGATGATATTGAAAACGTACTAAAGGAAAAGGGATATTGGTTAGAGGCAGAGTAAAAAATTTTTGAGTTGATTAAAACCGGAATATTTTTATAAAAAAGAAAAAGCAGAAATGGTATATAAACCATTTCTGCTTTTTTAGCGGAGAAGGAGGGATTTGAACCCTCGCGCCGCGCAAACGACCTACGAGATTTCGAGTCACGCCTCTTCAGCCTCTTGAGTACTTCTCCATATGCATTTTGACCTGCCTTTATGTTATATCATATTTGAAGGTTACCTTCAAGTGAAAATAATTTCAATTTTTAAAACTCTTGCGATTTAACTTGCTAAAGAGATAAGTTTGTGGTATGCTTAACACATATTTTTTATAATCGAATGGAGAATATTACTATGGGAATGACAATGACTCAGAAAATATTGGCTGCCCACTGCGGTCTTGAAAAGGTAGAAGCAGGACAGTTAATTGAAGCAGACCTTGACCTCGTACTGGGCAATGATGTTACTGCACCGGTTGCAATAGGTGAGATGAAGAAAATGAATGTTGATGGAGTATTTGATAAAGATAAGATTGCTATCGTGCTTGATCACTTTACTCCAAATAAAGATATAAAGTCAGCAGAACTTTGTATGTGTGCTAAGAAGTTTTCACAGGAACATGATATTACAAACTTCTTTGAAACAGGTGAAGTTGGTATTGAACATGCACTTCTTCCTGAAAAAGGACTTGTAGTAGCAGGTGATGTGGTTATCGGAGCTGATTCACATACTTGTACATACGGAGCACTTGGTGCTTTCTCAACAGGTGTAGGAAGTACAGATATGGCTGCAGGTATGGCAACAGGTAAAGCATGGTTCAAAGTACCGTCAGCTATCAAGTTTAATCTTACGGGAGTTCCTGCAAAGTGGATAAGCGGTAAGGATATTATTTTACATATTATTGGTCTTATCGGTGTAGATGGTGCATTATATAAGTCTATGGAATTTGTAGGCGATGGTGTTGCACATCTTTCTATGGATGACAGATTTGCTATGGCAAATATGGCCATTGAAGCAGGCGGAAAGAATGGTATTTTCCCTGTTGATGATAAAACAATTGAATATATGAAGGAACATTCTGTAAGAGATTTCAAAGTATATGAAGCAGATGAAGATGCAGTATATGATGAAGAATATACTATAGATTTAAGCGCACTTAAGCCTACGGTTGCATTTCCGCATTTGCCTGAAAATACAAGAACTATAGATGAAGTGGGCGAGGTTGTAATCGACCAGGTAGTTATCGGTTCATGTACAAACGGCAGAATGGAAGACCTTAGAATTGCTGCTAAGGTTATGGAAGGCAAGCATGTTAAAAAAGGCGTAAGATGTATCGTAATTCCTGCTACACAGAAGATTTATCTTCAGGCTATGGAGGAAGGCTTACTTAAGATATTTATTGAAGCCGGAGCTGCTGTAAGTACACCTACTTGCGGACCATGTCTTGGTGGACATATGGGTATCCTTGCAAAAGGTGAAAGAGCAGTAGCTACTACAAACAGAAACTTCGTAGGTCGTATGGGTCATCCTGAATCAGAAGTTTATCTTGCAAGCCCTGCTGTTGCTGCAGCAAGTGCCATAACAGGTAAGATTTCATGCCCATGTGAAGTTGTAGAATAAAGGAGATTAAATTATGAAAGCATCAGGTAAAGTTTTTAAATATGGCGATAATGTAGATACAGACGTAATCATTCCTGCAAGATATCTTAATGCACCTGATCCATCAGAGCTTGCTAAGCATTGTATGGAAGATATAGATGTAGACTTTGTAAAGAATGTAAATAAAGGTGATATAATCGTAGCAACTAAGAATTTCGGTTGCGGCTCATCAAGAGAACATGCGCCTTTATCAATCAAAGCAGCAGGAGTAAGCTGTGTAATAGCTGAAACATTTGCAAGAATTTTCTATAGAAATGCAATCAATATCGGCCTTCCTATTATTGAATGTCCGGAAGCTGCTAATGGAATTGATGCAGGTGATATGGTAGAGGTAGATTTTGACAGCGGTATGATTTATAACCGTACAAAGGGAACTGAATTTAAAGGTCAGGCATTCCCTGAATTTATGCAGAAGATTATAGCTGCAGAAGGACTTATTAACTACATTAATAACAAGTAATAAAATATAAATGTAAAAAGCGGTTGGCATTAAATGTGCCGGCCGCTTTGTCGGTTTTATACTTCATATTTTATGTTTTTTAATTTCTTAGATATTTTGATGACTGCGTATCTTTCTGCATATTCCTTAGAGGATATGTCTTCTATATAATTGATGGTATAGTTTATGTTAATTCCTTTATTTTTTAATATATCAATTGCTTTATTGTATGCGATGGCAGCATCAATTTCAGATGAATATCTTCCTATTATATAATCTCCATTTATATGTATTTTACAAACATAAGAGATACGTCCCTTTTTTTCTTCTTTTGAAACGCCATTGTAACGGTTTATTATCTTAATGTTTCCATATCTGAAATCTGTATCATCGCCATTGACAAATATATAATCTTTACCGGCAACGGCAAAGTTTTTGATACCATATCGGTTTTTTATATTTAACTGCATACCATAGTCCGATACAAAAAGATGCCCGTCTCTTTTCATAATGGTGTGAGTTGAATAGAAGAATAAGTCATCAACATCAAATTTCAATTCAGTAGACTGGTCGAGGTAATATATAAAATAACGTTGCTTCATATATATAGGAGTTTTAAAGTAATATCCGTTATCACGGAAGTTGATTATAGAAACCCATTTGCCGAAGGAAAGATGACGCTTGCTGTTATATGATGTAAGAGAGTATTTGTTATCCTTTACAAGACGAAGTGCTTCCCTATAGGCAAGATTAGCCTCTTTTGCAGTATCAAAGCTTCCGAGACTTATATGCTTATTCTTATAGGTAAATGAACTTCTGTAATATGGAGTTTTATCTTTTTTGTAAGCAAGAAATACACCCTTTGGAAGGTGCTTTTCAGCTTTAACCGCAATATCTTGTGCCATTTTAATGTTTCCTATACTATATTTTTATATATTATTTATAACATCCACGCCTTTTGGTGTAAAGAGAAATCTAAACAAATAATAAAAAGTGCGTCAAAATGCATATAAAAAGGTTGGAAAAATGTGTCTATTTGTATAAAATGCACACAACATTGGTAATAATTGTAAAAATACTCCGTATATAACTTCTAAAAATAACGAAGCCTTATTGACACTTTAAAATAAGCCTTTTATAATGTGCAAAGATTTGAAAATCAAAGAAAAAGAAAGGAAGCAGACGAATTATATGCTTAACATCAAGACATTAATTCAGAATGTATATTCTTATATTGTTTCAAAGATAAAAGTATCCTATAGGACTTTTATAGCTTTGACGGCAATAGTTGTTGCAGGTGTACTTGTTGTAACTTTAAGTTCCAAGGACAAGACTATAGCAGCAGAAGATGAATTGGAAGAAGATTACATATTTGAATTAGAAGAAAACGTCGCTACAGGCGATGAAAGTAACAGTCAGTGTGAAACAGAAAATGAGTATTGCTTTTCAGAAAATATAAATAAAATAGATATTTCTGAAATCACACAGGAAACACATGGTTTATTCTTATCAGGAAACATATTGGAAACAATAGTATATGAAGAATTATTTTTTAAAAATAATGATTTCATAACTGACGACGAATTGACAGATGAGTACTATGAGGAAGATTTATTTGAAAATGTATTTGACGAGTTTGATGAAAACTACGGAGCAGAATTTGATGTAATGGAAAATTACGAAGCATCAGACAAAGCTTTCGCAGAAATGCTTGAACCGGGAGATACATTTGAAGGTGCAGACGGAACAATACTTGTTGCCAATAAGCTTGGACTTAGAATTACTCTTGAAGATTACGATTGTCTTCTTAGAATAATTCAGGCAGAAGCAGGTAATCAGGGATTGAAGGGTAAGATTCTTGTGGGTAATGTTATTATCAACAGAGTCAGAAGTCACAGATATGCCAATGACATCCAGGGTGTTGTATTTCAGAAGGGACAGTTCTCGCCTGCTGCAAAAGGAGGTTCTTATTATAAGGTGACGCCAAATGCACAGACCGAGAAAGCCGTATATAAGATATTGTCAGGCGTTGATTACTCAGAAGGAGCAGAATATTTTTGCGGTAAGAGTGCAAAGAAACGATTTGATAAAAGATTGATATTCTTATTTAAACACGGTACACATTATTTTTATAAAAAATATAAATAAAAATATGTAACAATCATAAGAATTTTTTTAGAAAAAAGTGGTTGTGCAAGAAAATAAGGTATGATAATATATATCTAATGCATTGGGAAACTAAGGCATTAGATATTTTCGCTTATGGCGATAATTTGTTTACAATATAGAAAAGAGGGACTTATGCTATGGATTTGATGTATACAAGTACAAGAAAAGGTAAAGAAACAGTTACAGCATCACAGGCTATTTTGAAAGGACTTGCAAGCGACGGAGGATTATTTGTTCCTACAAGTATTCCAAAGTTAGACGTTACAATAGATGAACTTAGTAAGATGGACTACAAAGAGACAGCTTACGAAGTAATGAAGCTTTTCCTTACAGACTTTACAGAAGAAGAACTTAAAGCTTGTATTGATAAGGCATATGATTCAAAGTTTGATACAGAAGTTATTGCTCCGCTTGTAAAGGCAGACGGTGCATATTATCTTGAATTATTCCATGGTGCAACTATTGCATTTAAAGATATGGCATTATCTATTTTGCCACATCTTCTTACTACATCAGCTAAGAAGAACAATGTTAAGAATGATATCGTTATTCTTACAGCTACATCAGGTGATACAGGTAAGGCTGCTCTTGCAGGCTTTGCAGATGTTCCAAACACAAAGATTATCGTATTCTATCCAAAGGGAGGCGTTAGCCCTATTCAGGAGAAACAGATGGTTACACAGAAGGGTGATAACACATTTGTAGTTGGTATCAAAGGAAACTTTGACCAGGCTCAGAGTGGCGTTAAGGCTATATTTAACAATAAGGAACTTGCAAAAGAGTTAGATGCAAAAGGATTCCAGTTCTCATCAGCAAATTCTATTAATATAGGACGTCTTGTTCCGCAGATAGTTTATTATGTATATGCATACAGCAAATTATATGCTGAAGGTGAAATTGCTAAGGATGAAAAGATTAATGTTGTAGTTCCTACAGGAAACTTCGGTAACATTCTTGCTGCTTTCTATGCTAAAAATATGGGTATGCCTATTGATAAGCTTATCTGTGCATCAAATGACAATAAAGTATTATATGACTTCTTTGAAACAGGAAGCTATGATAAGAACAGAGAGTTTATACTTACAACATCACCATCTATGGATATTCTTATTTCAAGTAACCTTGAAAGACTTATATACAGAATAGCCGGTTCGGATGAAGTTAAGAATCAGGAATTAATGGATGCGCTTTCTAAGGATGGTAAGTATGAAATTACTGACAGTATGAAGAAAGAACTTGCTGACTTCTATGGCAATTATACTACAGAAGCAGAAACAGCAGAAGTAATCCGTAATCTTTACAAAGAGACAGGATACATTATCGATACTCATACAGCAGTAGCTGCAGGTGTACATAAAAAGTATGTTGCGGCAACAGGTGATACAAATAAGTCTGTTATTGCAAGTACAGCAAGTCCGTTTAAGTTTACAAGAAGCGTAATGAACGCTATTGATGAAAAGTATGATGCGCTTTCAGACTTCGAATTAGTAGATGAATTGTCTAAGATTGGTAATGTAGACGTTCCAAATGCTATTGAAGAAATAAGAAATGCAAATGTTCTTCATAACACCGTATGTGAAGTAGCTGATATGGAAAAAGTTGTAGTTGATTTTCTTACAAAATAGTTTATAAAGGTATATATGCCGCTGTGTTATGAAAAAAATAACACAGCGGATTTTTAAAATATAATCACATAAACATCACAGAGAGTTGATATTCTTGAGGTGTAATATGTGAAGAAAGCAGGGTGTGTAGTACATGAGCAGAATTCTTATTGTGGATGATGAGCTTAAAATCAGAGAGATTATAAAAAAATATGCCGAGTATGAAGGATATGAGACAATTCTTGCAGCTGACGGTATGGAGGCAATCGAAATTTGCAGAAAAGAAGATTTTGATTTGATTATTATGGATGTAATGATGCCGGAACTTGACGGATTTTCTGCATGTAAGGAAATTAAAAAGTTTAAAAATATTCCGGTTATTATGTTATCAGCCCGCGGAGAAGAGTATGACAGAATCCATGGTTTCGAAATCGGTGCTGATGATTACGTTGTAAAACCTTTTTCTACAAAGGAACTTATGATGAGATGCAATGTAGTTATTACGAGAAATAAAAGGAGTGCGGAACCGGGCATAGAACATGACATTCTTGAAATAGAAGGACTTAAAATTGATTATACAAGCAGAATTGTTACTATAGATGGGAAGCCTGTAAACATGACGCCGAAGGAATATGATTTGTTATTCTTTATGACAAAGAACAGAGGAATAGCACTTTCGAGAGAAAAACTCATTACAGATGTGTGGGGATATGATTATTTCGGCGATGACAGAACACTTGATACACATATTAAGCTTTTGAGAAGCAGTTTAGGAGAATACAGAAAGTACCTTGTTACTTTAAGAGGAGTAGGTTACAGATTTGAAGCATAATAAGATAAAACTTAAATGGAAAATTTTCATATATATGCTGGGTTTTACATCCGTTCTGATAGCTATGCTTTGGCTGCTTCAAACAGTATATCTTGATGACTTTTATGAATACACCAAGATGAAAGAGTTTGAAAGTGCAGTTGAAAGTATTGCTGAGTCGGGTACTTATGAAAATATGCTTATAAATGTAGCATATGAGGCAAAAAGTAAGGATGTTTGTGTGCTTGTAGTTGACAGTGTCGGCAGAATGGTATGTTCTGCTGAATCTAATCCTGATTGTACAATTCACTATATGACTTCATTACAGCTGGCAAAGCAATACGAAAAGACAAAGGACAATGGTGGGAAATTAACCTGTAGTAGTGAAGAAATTCTGGTATTTGAGAATTTTAAAGACAATTTTGGCGGCGGAAAGGACAGAGAGAATAACTATAGGTCCTATCCGTTTGGTGAATTTCAGGATATACCAAGGAGAAATTATTCTGCAGACGGCGTTGTCGGAATGAGAATTTTCAATATAAGTTCCGGAAGCGAATTTATGGTAGTGGTAAACACCATAATCACGCCGGTAGATGCCGTGGTTGATACTATAAGAGTGCAACTTATATTTATTTCTGTAATATTGGTAATTCTTGCACTTCTTCTTGCAACATTTGTATCAATGACTATTTCAAGGTCGATTACAAAAGTAAATGAAAGTGCAAAGGAACTGGCAGAAGGAAATTTTGATGTTAAGTTTACCGGAAATGATTATAAAGAAATATCAGAACTTTCAAAGACGTTGAATTATGCAGCATCAGAGCTTGGAAAAACCGAGGAAATACGAAGGGAACTTATAGCAAATGTTTCTCATGACTTAAGAACTCCTCTTACAATGATTACTGCTTATTCAGAAGTGATGAGAGATTTGCCGGGAGAAAACACACCTGAAAATGTACAGGTTATTATAGATGAAGCTAACAGACTTACTTTACTGGTAAATGATTTGCTTGATATATCAAAGCTTCAGGCAGGCGTTGATAATTTGAATATAAAAGAATATAATTTAACCGATGCCGTAAGAAAAGTAATTGAAAGATATGGTAAGCTTGTAAATCAGGAAGGTTACAGTATAGAATTTAATTATGAGGAAGATGTATTTGTAAAAGCAGACGAGTTTAAGCTATATCAGGTAGTATACAATCTTATCAGTAACGCCATAAATTACACCGGAGAAGACAAAAAAGTTACGGTTAACCAGATAGTTAATAATGGTATAGTGCGGATAGAAGTGTGTGATACAGGTCAGGGAATTCCTAAAGAAGAAATAAAAAATGTATGGAATCGTTATTATAAAATTGATAAAAATCACAAACGTGCTATAATAGGTACAGGACTTGGTCTTTCGATTGTAAATAACATACTTAAAATGCATGGCGCAAAGTATGGAGTTGACAGTGAGATTGGAAATGGCAGCAAGTTCTGGTTTGAACTTCCTATAGATAAAAAAAGTAATTAGGAGATGCAGGCATGGCCATAGAAGTATTTAACAGATATGAGAAAAAGTATTTACTTGATGAAGAATCATATCAATATATAATTAAAAATATAGAATCATATATGAAACCTGACAAGCATAGTAAAGGCGGCGAAATGTACAATATTGCAAATATTTACTATGATACGGAGTCAGATGATTTGATTGCCCACTCTATTGAGAAACCGCTGTATAAGGAAAAACTCAGGTTAAGGAGTTATGGCGTTCCTGATTTAAATGACAAGGTGTTTCTTGAAATCAAGAAAAAGTATGAAGGCCTTGTCAATAAGAGAAGGACGAAAATCAGACTTAAGGACGCTTACAATCTGGTGGAAAAGGGAATAGACCCGCCGGAGGAAGATTTTATAAATAAACAGGTGCTTAATGAAATAAAGTATTTATTGTCCAGAAAAAAACTTGTGCCGAAATTGTATCTGACATACGACAGAAGAGCATATTTTGCAATAGATGATGATGACTTTAGAGTTACCTTTGATAAAAATATAAGAGCCCGCCGTGAAGATGTACGTCTTGAGGCAGGGAATCACGGAGAACTTCTGGTGGACAATGATAAGTGGCTTATGGAAATAAAAAGCTCTAAAGGTGCACCGCTATGGTTTGTAAAAATCCTGTCCGAAGGCGGTATTTATCCAAGGTCATT
The DNA here is from genome assembly GCA_015057425.1 of Lachnospiraceae bacterium. GTDB lineage: Bacteria > Bacillota > Clostridia > Lachnospirales > Lachnospiraceae > SVEL01. The sequence goes on along the minus strand of SVEL01000002.1, from coordinate 207,754 downwards.
TTCAAAGTATGGTACTGAATATACAAAATATATAAATAACAAGAGAATAAAAGGAGAAATATAACATGTTTGAATTCAAGTCAATTTTTAATACGGAGACCTCTTCCATGATAGCCGGAGATGATGCATTAATATGTATATCAGCAGCATTAGTATTAGGTTTTATCGTTAGTCTTGTGTACATATTTAGTGACAGAAAGAAGTCACACTCAGCAAGTTTTGCCATAACGCTTATACTTGTACCTGCAATTACTGCATCAATTATTATGATTATCGGTAGTGATATGGTAAGAGCTATTTCACTTGGTGGTGTATTTGCGCTTGTAAGATTCAGAAGTATACCGGGAGATTCAAAAGATATTTCAAGTGTATTCTTTTCAATGGCCATCGGTCTTGCGTGTGGTATGGGTCAGGTTAAACTTGCGGTAGTAATTACATTATTAATCGGAGCAATATTCTTCGTACTCGTAAGATTTGGATTTGCAAAGCACAAATCAATAAGAAGAGAACTTAAGATTACAATTCCTGAAGATTTAAATTATTCTGATGCTTTTGATGATGTGTTTAACGAATTTACAGACAGAGTTGAAGTAGTAAAAGTTAAGACAGTAAACCTCGGAACTTTATATAAGATTACATATAATATTACATTGAAAAAAGGTATAGATGAGAAGAAGTTTATCGATTCCCTCAGATGCAGAAACGGAAATTTAAGTATTTCTTTAGGATTACTTCCGGAAAAGGAAAGTTTATAATTTAGTTTATATAAAAGCCGATAAGTCAGTTGACTTATTGGCTTTTGTTGTATATGAAAGTTAGTTAAACTTTCCCCCTTTTTATTGAAAGGGAAAGGCATTTGTGATATAATTGCCTGGTTGAACAGGCCTTGTTTTGGGTAATGGCCCAATGTGAAGGAATAGATAAATTTATGAATGGAGAAGAATTATGAGCGTAGTTGAAAAGAAAGTATTTGGATTAACAAAAGAAGGAAAAGAAGCTGATTTATACACAGTAGTTAACAAAAACGGTTTAAAGGCTGTATATACAAACTATGGTGCTATTTTAGTTTCATTATTTGTGCCTGATAAGGATGGCAACATGGCAGACGTTGTTTTAGGATATGACGTACTTGAAAAGTATTTTGAAAATGATCCTAACCTCGGAGCGACTATCGGAAGACATGCAAACCGTATCGGTGGTGCCAAGTTTGAACTTAACGGTGTAACATATGAGCTTGATAAAAATGATGGTAAGAACAACCTTCATGGTGGCTTTGACGGATATCACAAGAGACTTTGGGATGCAAAGACTTACGATGAAGAAGACGGTACAGTAATGGAATTTGCATATGAAAGTGCCGATATGGATCAGGGCTTCCCTGGTAATCTTAAAGTTACTGTATGTTACAAGCTTACAGATGCTAACGAACTTGTTATTTCATATAAGGGTATCTGCGATAAAGACACTGTACTTAACCTTACAAACCATACTTATTTTAATCTTGCAGGACATAACTCAGGAACAATTCTTGACCATAAAGTATGGATTGATTCAGATGAATTTACATTTGCAGACTCAGAATCTATTCCAAATGGTGATATTATAAAAGTTGAAGGAACACCTATGGATTTCAGAGTTGAAAAGGCTATAAGAGACGGAATTGACAGTGATTATCAGCAGATAGTATGGGGCAAAGGATATGACCATAACTGGGTACTTAAGACAAAGAAAGGCGAGCTTTCACTTGTTGCAACACTTAAGGATGAAAAGACAGGCAGATTTATGGAAACATATACAGACCTTCCGGGTATGCAGTTCTATTCAGGAAACTTCTTAAAAGGAGATGTAAATGGTAAGGATGATGCAGTATACAGCATTAGAACAGGTCTTTGTTTTGAAACACAGTATTATCCAAATGCTATAAATGTACCATCATTTGAACAGCCTGTAATTAAAGCAGGAGAAGAATTTACAACTGTTACAAAGTATGCTTTTAAAACAGTTTAGTAAGATTTTAGGGAAACTTGTATCAACTAATGGAGTAAATTATGGAAAATAAAAACTTTTTTGCAATGCTCTCACGTATGAAATATATTAACAGATGGGGGCTTATGCGAAATACAATAAATGAAAATATAGCAGAACACAGTCTTGACGTGGCAGTTATTGCCCACGGACTTGCAGTTATCAGTAATGTTTATTTTGACGGTGACGTAGACCCGGAGAGAGTGGCAATGCTTGCTCTTTTTCATGATACTACAGAAATTATAACGGGAGATATGCCGACACCGATTAAGTATTTTGCACCGGAGATAAAAACAGCATACAAAAATGTTGAAAAGATAGCTGCAAACCAGTTACTTAATGAACTTCCGGAAGAAATGCGCCCGTTTTATAAGGATATATTGCTGGAAGAAGAAAACGAAAAGAAATTGTGGAAATTTGTTAAAGCGGCAGATAAGATTTCTGCACTTATAAAGTGTATTGAAGAAAAACGAATGGGCAATATGGATTTTATGCAGGCGGAGAAAGCAACTCTTAAAGCGGTGAGAGATATGAAGATGAAAGAAGCCGATTATTTTCTTGATAATTTCCTTCCGGCATATAGTCTTACATTGGATGATACGGTTATTAAAGGATAAGGGAAGTATTTATAACAAATAGGAGGCCAAAATGGGTAAATCCTTATTTATAGCGGAGAAACCAAGTGTTGCAACTGAGTTTGCAAAGGCGTTAAAGGTAAATTCCGGTAAAAAAGACGGATATATTGAATCGGAGCAGTATATTGTTACATGGTGCGTAGGTCATCTTGTAACAATGAGCTATCCGGAAGTATATGATGAAAACTTAAAAAGATGGAGTCTTGATACTATTCCGTTTATACCGACAGAATACAAGTATGAAGTTATACCGGCTGTTGCCAAGCAGTTTGGTATTGTAAAAGGACTGCTTACCCGACCGGATGTAGAGACAATCTACGTATGTACCGACTCGGGGCGGGAAGGAGAATATATATACCGACTTGTAGAGCAGATGGCAGGTGTTAAAGGGAAGATAAGAAAAAGAGTTTGGATTGATTCTCAGACAGAAGAGGAAATACTTCGTGGTATAAAAGAGGCGAAGGATTTGTCGGAATATGATAATCTTTCTTCAGCTGCATATCTTAGGGCGAAAGAAGACTATCTTATGGGAATTAATTTTTCGAGAGTACTAACCTTGAAATATGGAAGAACTGTTTCGAATTATCTAAGACTTGATAAAAATTCTGTTATTTCCGTAGGAAGGGTTATGACATGTGTTTTGGGTATGATTGTCCGAAGAGAAAGAGAAATCAGAGAATTTGTCAAAACACCTTTTTACAGAGTGGTAGCAGATGTATCTTTTGCAGAGGGATACAGCGGAAAAGAAATAGAGTGGAAGGCAGTAGAAGGTTCTAAGTATTTTGAAACACCTTATTTGTATAAGGAAAATGGTTTTAAAGAAAGAGAAACTGCCGAGCAGCTTATAAATGATATCGGAAACGTATCAGGCGGTAAGCTCACCATAACGGATATACAAAAGAAAAAAGAACTTAAAAATCCACCGCTTTTGTTCAACCTGGCTGAACTTCAAAATGAATGTTCAAGGATATTTAAGATTAGCCCTGATGAGACATTAAGAATCACACAGGAACTTTATGAAAAGAAACTTGTTACTTATCCGAGAACGGATGCCAGAGTATTATCTACTGCGGTTGCAAAGGAGATTTATAAAAATATAAGCGGACTTAAGGCAATCGGTAGTGTAGCTGAATTTGTTAATGAAATTATGGAAAGCGGTTCGTATAAGAAAATTGCCTCCACAAAGTATGTTAATGACAAACAGATAACAGATCATTATGCAATTATTCCTACGGGACAGGGTTTTAGTGCTTTGGGTTCTATGCCTGAGGTGGCAAGAGGGGTATATGGTCTTATCGTAAGAAGATTCTTAAGTATATTCTATCCGGCAGCACAGTATCAGAAGATATCAGTAACTGCAACAGCTACATTTGATGATGAACTGATTCAACCTTCAGGAATAACAAGAAATGAAAGTTTCTTTGGCGGTATGAAGGTGCTTATGGATGAAGGCTACTTAAAAGTTGCTAACAGTTACAGAAGCAAAGACGATAAGAAAGCTGATGATAAGCCGGAAAGTGCTGAAGGTATGGAAGATGAATCATCAGATATGGAATTTGCAGCTATATTAGGAAAGTTAAAGAAAGGCGATATTATTTCTTATAATGAACTTTCAGTAAAAGAAGGTGAAACTTCGCCACCAAAGAGATATAATTCAGGTTCGCTGATTCTTGCAATGGAAAATGCAGGTCAGCTTATAGAAGATGAAGACCTTCGTGCCCAGATAAAGGGAAGCGGTATAGGAACAAGTGCCACAAGAGCAGAAATAATTAAGAAGCTTATAAATAACAAATATATTGCGTTAAACCAGAAAACACAAATTGTTACACCTACACAGGTAGGAGAGATGATAAATGACATAGTATATTGTTCTATTGGTTCGCTGCTTAATCCGGAACTGACGGCAAGCTGGGAAAAAGGATTAAAACAGGTATCAGATGGTGAAATAACTGAAGAGCAATATCTTGAAAAACTTGACGGATTTGTTACGAGAAGGGTAAATGCCGTAAAAGATATTAAGAACGAATATCAAATGAGATATTTTTATGATAAGTCAGCAGTATATTATAAGTAATCACATGCAGTAAGCGTGAAAGGAGAGAATATGAATCAGTTAAAAAACAGTGAATTATTTGAAGACTTAAGCAAAAGCATTGCAGGAGAGTTAATCGGAAAGTATGAATTCCCATGGGAAGTGCTTCCACATATTAAGGAATATATTATAGAATTAGGAAAAACACTCTCAAGTGATGAGTATGATAATCCTTCAGAAAATGTATGGATATCAAAGTCAGCAAAGGTATTTCCTTCAGCATATATTAATGGTCCTGCCATAATCTGTGCAGGTGCGGAAGTAAGACATTGCGCATTTATAAGAGGAAATGCCATTGTAGGAGAAAATGCGGTAGTAGGTAATTCAACGGAACTTAAAAATGTTATATTATTTAATAATGTTCAAGTTCCGCATTATAACTATGTAGGCGATTCTATATTAGGCTTTAAATCACATATGGGCGCAGGTTCAATCACATCCAATGTTAAGTCAGATAAGACACTTGTAACTGTCAGTGTAAATGGTGAAAAAGTAGAGACAGGCCTTAAGAAAATGGGTGCTATCTTAGGTGACAATGTAGAAGTAGGATGTAACAGTGTCCTTAACCCGGGAACTATAGTCGGTAAGGAAAGTAATATTTATCCGTTATCAATGGTAAGAGGCTATGTGCCGACAAAGTCGATTTACAAGAATAAGAACGAAGTGGTAAATAAAAATTAACATATATATATGTTGACAATTTTTTACCAAAATGAGATAATAAAGAACGAATTTGATTTTCTTAGAAAAATTAAACATTATATCATTATGAAGATGACAGAATGGAGGAATTATATGTCAACAAAAGCATACTATCCAATTAGTGAAATTGGTGCAGGTAAGCCTGGTTTTAGTAAAACACGTTCAATTATTGAAGCAGCATTTTATGGTAATAATGTTGTTAAGGTTAATACTCTTAAAGAAGCTTATGAATTAGCAAAAAATTCTCCGGGAACAGTAGTTACGGATATGCCAATTTACAGAGGCGAAGAATTTGGTCTTGAAAAAGATGCTAAGGTTTTGTTATTTAATGATGGTGCTGTAACAGGTCGATATGCAGCAGCTCGTCGTATTAAAGGCGAACCGGGTGTAGACGAAGTTAAGCTTGATAAAGTTGTTATGGACGCTGTATATGAAACACGTTGGAAAACAATGTATCATGCAGAAGTATATGTTGGTCTTGATCCTGAATTTATGGTAAAGGCACATCTTCTTATTCCTGAAGGAGAAGAAAATATTATGTACAACTGGATGTTAAACTTCCAGTATATGTCAGATGAATATGTAAAGATGTACAAGAATTCAAAGGCAGTAGGTGATGGTAAGGAAGCAGATATTTATATCTTCTCAGATCCACAGTGGATTCCGGGTAACCGCCCTGATGTTGATTACAGTTGCTTAAGTGATCCTTTAACACTTTGCTATTTTGATACAAATGAAAACTGTGCTGCAATTCTTGGTATGAGATACTTTGGCGAACATAAGAAAGGTACTCTTACAATGGCTTGGGCAATTGCAAACAGAAATGGATATGCATCATGCCACGGTGGTCAGAAAGAGTATATCTTAGCTGACGGCAGCAAGTTCGTTGCATCAGTTTATGGTTTGTCAGGTTCGGGTAAGTCAACACTTACACATGCTAAACATAACGGCAAGTACGAAATCAAAGTTCTTCATGATGATGCTTTTATTATTAATACAGATACATGTGCATCAATTGCACTTGAACCGACATACTTTGACAAGACTTCAGATTACCCAACAGGTTGTCCTGATAATCAGTATTTATTATCAGCTCAGAACTGTTCATGTACAATGGATGAGGACGGAAAGATTCAGCTTGTAACAGAAGATATCAGAAATGGTAACGGACGTGCAATTAAGTCAAAACTCTGGTCACCAAACCGCGTTGATAAGATTGATGCTCCTGTAAATGCAATCTTCTGGATTATGAAAGATCCAACAATTCCACCGGTAGTTAAGCTTAAAGGTTCAGCTTTAGCATCAGTTATGGGTGCTACACTTGCTACAAAGACATCAACAGCAGAGCGTGTTGCAGCAGGAACAGATTTAAATGCTATCAGAATTGTACCATATGCTAACCCATTTAGAACATATCCATTAGTAAATGACTATGAGAAGTTTAAGAAGTTAGTTGAAGAAAAGAATGTAGATTGCTATATTGTTAATACAGGTGACTTCATGGGTCAGAAGGTTAAACCGGCTGATACACTTGGTATTCTTGAAACAATCGTTGAAGGCAAATCAAACTTTGTACAGTGGGGACCATTTGCAGACATCGAAATTATGAACGATTGGTCAGGAAAGACAGCAGACTTTACACCAAACTTTAATGATGCTGATTATAAGGCACAGTTAAAAGCAGCTATGGAGACACGTGTTAAGGCTGTAAAAGACTTCTCTGAAAAGAAAGAAGGATATGATGCTCTTCCGGAAGAAGCATTATCAGCTCTTCAGAAATTGGTAGATGCACTTAACTAATTTAGATTATTAAATATTAATTTAAAAAGTCCTGACTTTTGGTTAGGGCTTTTTTATTGCTATGCAATATCATTCGGGCGTGGAGAATTTCACAAAAACTACATAGTTATTGGGTTGACACCTGAACATACACGGTGCTACAATATGAAAATATTGGAAACTATATAAATATATAGTGCCAATTGTTTAGAAGTTATATAAAATGTAAAATATAGTAAATGAAAGGTAAGGTGTCAGGATGTTAGAATTAAAAAATATAAAGAAAGATTATCCTGCCGGTGATAACACAGTACATGCATTAAAAGGAATAAATCTCAGATTCCGTAAGTCGGAGTTTGTATCTATACTTGGACAGTCAGGCTGCGGTAAAACAACAATGCTTAATATTATAGGCGGACTCGACCAGTATACGGAAGGCGATTTGGTTATAGGCGGAATATCAACTAAGGACTTTAAAGATAGAGATTGGGATGCTTATCGTAACCATTCTATCGGATTTGTATTCCAAAGCTACAATCTTATTCCGCATCAGACAGTACTTCAAAATGTAGAAATTGCACTTACTCTTTCAGGCGTGTCTAAGTCTGAAAGAAGAGAAAGAGCAAAACAGGCACTTAAGGAAGTTGGTCTTGAAACACAGCTTAATAAGAAACCAAGTGAAATGTCAGGTGGTCAGATGCAGAGAGTTGCCATTGCGCGTGCTCTTGTCAATAATCCTGATATAATTCTTGCAGATGAGCCTACAGGTGCTCTTGATACGGAAACAAGTGTACAGGTTATGGAAATTCTCAAGAAAATATCAAATGACAGATTGATTATTATGGTAACACATAATCCTGAACTTGCAGAAAAGTATTCCACACGTATTATCAATATGCTTGATGGTGTTATAACACATGATTCAGCACCTCTTACGGAAGTTGAATACAAGGCAGAACTTTTAGAAGATTTAGATAAAGCGAAACGTAAAGCAAGGAGAAAAAAGAAAGAGAAGAAGCCTTCAATGTCTTTCTTTACCTCATTTATGTTGTCATTAAAGAATCTTTTTACAAAAAAAGGACGTACATTACTTACTTCGTTTGCAGGTTCTATAGGTATTATAGGTATTGCGCTTATTTATGCAGTATCTGAAGGTACTACAACATATATTGATATGATGCAGGAAGCAGCGCTTTCTTCCTATCCTATAACTATAGAAAAGACCACATATGACCTTTCTTCGCTTATGAAAACATTTATGGATATGGCTGAAGAAGGCAATGAACACGAAAATGATGCGGTATATAAGAAGTCGGCAATAGCTGACCTTGTCAATGCAATAAACAGTCTTGAAGAAACAGAAAATGACCTTGTTGCATTTAAGGAATTTCTTGAAAGTGAGATGAAAAAAGAAGATTCTGTACTTTCATCAGCTGTAACAGGTATACAGTATTCATATGACTTAGATTTACTGATATATACAAAAAATGTTGAAAATAAAATCATCAAAGCAGATACTGAAGCTCTTCTTACAGAACTTATGACAGAGTTTATGGGTAGTGATATGTCAGGAATGGCATCCGGAGGAGCAGGAAATTCAACATTTTCATCTCTTGCAATGTCATCAGGTCCTATGGGAAATACAGGATTGTGGCAGGAACTTTTAACAGGAACAGATGGTTCTATGGTTAATGATGTTATAAAGAGTCAGTATGATGTTATATATGGTTCATGGCCAAATAATTATGATGAGGTGGTTCTTGTCGTAGACAAAAACAATGAACTTGATGACCTTACATTATACGCTCTCGGACTTCTTGAAAAAGAAAGAATAGATGAAATTATGAAGGGTGCCATGGAAGGAACGGAAATTCCTTCATATGATGACAGCTGGAGTTATGAAGAAATCTGCGATATGGAATATAAGATTATATTAAATGCAGATTGCTACAAGTATGATGAAAATACAGGTTTATACTTAGACCTTCGTGACAATGAAACAGGTCTCAAATTCCTTTATGACAATGGTATTGCTCTTAAAGTAAGCGGTATTATCAGAGCCAATGAAGATGCAGATATGACTATGCTTACAGGAACAATCTGCTATACGGAAGACCTGACAAAGTATGTTGTTGAAAAAGCTCATAGTTCTGAAATTATAAAAGAACAGATGAAGAATGATAAGATGGATATTATAAGCGGTCTTCCTTTTAAGACCAATACAGGTTCACTTACAGATGCTGAAAAGGAAAAAGCGTTACGTGATCATATCGCTGACCTTACAACAGAAGGCAAAGCAAAGATTTATACGCAGATTATGTGTATTCCGTCAGAAGAATTTGTAAACAGCCAGATTGAAGCTACTCTTAAGGATATGAAGAGAGAAGATATGGAAGCAATGATTTTACAGGGAATTTCTGAACAGATGGCTATAAGCACGGAAGATATCCAGGCTTATTTGAAAGCAATGTCTGACGAAGAATTGACAGAAGTATTTTCACAGCTTCTTGTTGAGCAGATAAAGGCACAGTATGCACAGAATATGCTTGGTCAGTTAGTTACAATGACACCTGATCAGCTTGCAGCAGCGCTTGATATGGCACTTACAACGTATACAACAGAGCAGTGTGCAGTGTATTATGATGAAGTTATGGAATTTTCAACTTCAACATATGAAGATAATCTTATTTCAATGGGATATGTAGAACTTCAGTCACCTGCAGCAATTAATATCTATGCATCAAAGTTTGAAGATAAGGATGCTATTGCTGACGTAATTGATGACTACAACAAAGATGTAGAAGAAGTTAAAAAGATTACTTATGTAGATTACATTGGTATGATGTTATCATCAATTACAGCTATTATTAATGCAATTGCATATGTACTTATTGCGTTCGTCGCAATTTCATTAATAGTTTCTTCTATTATGATTGGTGTTATTACACTTATTTCCGTGCAGGAACGTACAAAGGAAATCGGTATACTTCGTGCCATCGGTGCATCAAAGAAAGATGTATCAAGTATGTTTAATGCAGAAACTATGATTATCGGTTTTACATCAGGATTTTTGGGTGTAATGGTAACATACCTGTTATGTATTCCTATTAATATAATATTGCATTATTTTACAGGAATAGAAACGCTCAATGCATTTCTTCCGGTACCGACAGCTATTATATTAGTAGTAATAAGTGTTGTTCTTACACTTATCTCAGGAATTATTCCTTCAAGAAGTGCAGCAAAGAAAGACCCTGTTGTGGCATTGAGAAGTGAGTAACTCGAAAAATGGTATATTTTCACTGTTGAAAATATCTCATAAAACTAAAAATTAATTGTATGTTTGAGAGTGTCGTGGTATACTTAGGATATAAGATAATTGTCCTGGGAAGTGCGACACTCTTGTTAATTTTGAACCTACAAATTATTTAAGGGATTCCTATATTTATGCAGTGATGTCAGGCCTCCTTCGAGTGGAAGGCAGAGGTGCATGTGCGGTTGCCCACCTAGCGTAGCTAGGACTCAAAATACCAAGAAACGGCTCCCCGGGACTTTTTGTGCATTAAAGACAAAATATATGGAAAAGTGTGAGAGAAGATATGAAACTGAAAAAACAACATTTTATACTGATGGGAATATGTTTGCTACTTATAGGAGCAATGATTATATATAGAGTATTTTTTTACATAGAAGAAGAGGACGGAATTAAAGTGTCGGTTGCACAAGTGGCAAAGTCCATAGCTTTAATGGAAAATACATATTCTGATTGTGAAAACTATAATGACTTTTACACTATAAATGATGAAGAAAAATGGTATGAGAAGTATATGAATGCCATGTATACCATGGGATATTATACAAAGGATATGGTTCCGGCGACAGAAAAAGAAGCATTATCAGCATTTACATACGGTGATTTGATTAAGTTACTGCGCAACATGGGTATATCAGATGAAAAACTTGATCAGATAGCTAAAAGCGGCAGAAAGAAAAGCAGAGTTACAACCACAAAGTGGAATGATATATATGAAAGAATTTTGGAAGTTAAAAATCCGGGTGATATACAACTTCAAAATATGAAAATTGTTGCAACTGTATCCAATGTAGGTGAACTTTCAACGTGGGAAACGATAACTGATAAAGGAACATTTTCATTTGAAGGACTCGCACTTGATTATTATTTGGACAATGAAATATCAGTTTATATGCGTGATAAGGAAATTGTCTGGATTAAAGAACTTATATCCAATAGTGTGACTTATGAAAATGTTTGGGTGACAAACTGCTATACGGATAAAGTTGAACTTTTTATGTATGATATAATCAAGACAGTTGAACTTGGAGAAACAGGAAGTGAATTCATTAATTCCGTTGCGGATGTGACAGTTACGGATAAGAAGGTAACAAGCCTTGAACGTAAGAAAAATACCATTACAGGAAAGGTCCTTGCTTCAGATTATGACTACATAGAAGTTGAAGGATATGGTAAGATAAAGCTCGAAGATAATTATAAAGTATATAAGGTATACGGGAAACTTGAGGAAAAGGGCGTAAGAGATATTCTCGTAGGATATGATGCCCAGATTTTTGTTATAGAGAACGAAAAAATCTGTGCGGCAGTTATGGACAGAGACATAAATGCAGAAAACATACGTGTTCTTGTTTTAGGCGAAGATAAAAGTAAATTCCACAACAGAGTTATACTGTCTTCCCAAGGTGGGATGACTATTACTTATGGAGATAATCAGATAGTAACGGACCCCGGTGAACCGGTGATTCTTGACCTTAATAATGCTATACTTGATGAAGGCCGGGCAAAGTTTGTTTCCAATGACATCAAAGGAAAGATAAAGGTAGAATCTATAGAACGTTCATATGGAACTCCTGCATACAGAGGAAGTATAGAGGTTGCTGTAAGTGAAGACGGACTTCTTGTGGTCAATGAACTTCCTGTAGAAGAATATCTCTATGGAGTAGTGCCGAGTGAAATGCCGTCATACTATCCGCCGGAAGCACTTAAAGCTCAGGCTGTCTGCGCAAGAACATATGCATATAAGCATCTTTTGAGTAATACATTCAACAAGTATGGTGCTCATGTAGATGACAGTAATTCATTCCAGGTATATAACAATCTTGAAGAACAGAAGAAAACAAATGATGCGGTAAATGAAACATACGGGGAAATCCTTACTTATGAAGGCGAACCGATAATGGCATACTTTTATTCTACATCATGCGGTTCTACAGCTGACAGCAGTATATGGGGAACCGACCTTCCGTATATAAAGAATGTATTATTAAGTAAAGACGGAAAGAAACTTAATCTTTCAGACGAAGCTGTTTTTGCTGAATTTATAAAGAATAAGTACGAAAGCTTTGAAACAGAATATTCAATGTTCAGATGGAATGTGGAATTTGATTTAATGACACTTACAGAACTTGTAAACAGTAAAATCGGTTCTATATATGATAATAATAAAAAACATGTTCTTACGCTGGTAAACGGAGAATATATTAAGCAGGATATTGAAAATGTAGGTGTTGTAAAGAAAATAACAGTAAGTGACAGAGCTGACAGCGGTGTGGTAAATTCTATAGTTATAGAAGGAACAGAAGCTACCGTAAAAGTACTTTATCAGTCAAATGTCAGAAAGATATTCAGTCCGAAAGGATTGAATCTTTATAAAAATGATGGTAAGTCATCATCTTCAATGACATCTTTGCCAAGCGGTTTCTTTACATTGGAAGAAATTAAGGAAGATGGAGTCCTTACAGGATATAAAGTATATGGCGGCGGTTACGGACATGGTGCCGGACTTAGCCAAAACGGTGCAAAAGGAATGGCTGAAGAATTATATGATTATAAGGAAATTCTTAATAAATTCTACTTTGGTGTAGAGTTAGAACTTATGTATGAGTAAAAGAATAAGTTGATTTCCGCGCCAAGAAAGATAATATATATGCCAAAATATACCCACAGCATAAGGAGGATAACAGTAGTAAGGCTTCCATACATATATGAGACACTTGCAAATTTGTCTACATATATTGAAAATGCAATGGAAAATAAAAGCCATCCAAGTGTAGAGAAAACAGCACCGGGAATCAAATCACTAAATTTGTATTTACGGTTTGGAAGACTTTTATAAATAAGTAAAAAGAACAAAGTTAGAATAACAGGCATATATAAATACTTTGAGGTAGTAAGCGTGTATATTATTCCATAAATTAAAGGGAGATGTGTTTCTAAAGATTTAATCAGTGTATTACCAAATACAAGTAGGACTAAAGAAACAACTATCCCTAAAACCAGTACAATAGTATATAAAGATGCGATAAATCGAAGAACGAAGTAATTTCGTTCTTCTTTTACGTGGTATATAAAATTAAATCCGCGGATAAGAGCCATAATTCCTTTACTGGCAGACCACAGAGAAAGAATGGCAGTAATGGAAATTACGGCGCCGCTTGACATTGAATACATTTCTTCTATGATTGTTATAATTAAAGGGTCCAAGGCCCCGGGAAAGATATCTGTTGCAACTTGTAAAAGTACTGATTTGGTGACAGGAGTATATTTTATAATGTTTAATATAAGAAGAAGCAGCGGAAAAAGTGAGAGCATAATGAAAAAGGATGTCTGTGCGGCAAAAGAACTGACGTGATCATCTTTTATACGATTAAGAAAACGGATAGTTGCATTAAAAATAAGTTTTATTATTTTCATATTATTTGACCTCTGCTATAATAGTATATATGAATAATTATATATAACAGATTTCTTTAAAGCAAGAAAATGAGAATAGAATTCTGAAAAAAACAAATTTGAAAATAAGAAATGGAGCAAATTATGTCAGAAAAGAAATTGTATATGCCTACAAAAGTGATTTGTGGTAAGAATTGTATAGTGAATAACAGCGCAATTGTTGCTGCATATGGTTCAAAGGCACTGATTGTAACAGGAAAACATTCATCAAAAGTAAACGGTTCCCTTAAGGATTTGGAAGAAGCGTTAAAGAAAGAGGGCAGAAATTATATTATATTTGATGATATAGAAGAAAATCCGTCTGTGGAAACAGTTATGAAAGCAAGAGATTATGGGATTGAAAATGGTGCAGACTATGTAATAGGACTTGGCGGTGGTTCACCTCTTGATGCGTCAAAGGCAATTGCAATGATGATGAAAAATCCGCATAAGGATAGAGATATACTTTATAAAAATGAAGAGTGTGCAAATCTTCCGGTTGTAGCTATACCGACTACGGCAGGTACAGGCTCAGAAGTTACGCCTTATGCCATACTGACTATTCATGAAGAAAGAACAAAACGAAGTATAAGTCACCGAATCTTTCCACAGTTGGCACTTCTTGATATCAGATATCTTGCAACACAGTCATATAACGGAATTGTAAATACTTGTACAGATACATTGGCACATCTTGTGGAAAGTTATCTGAATACAAATGCAGATGATTATAACAGAATTTATAGTTCGGCAGGATTATCTACATTTGGAAACTATAAGGATGCATTAAAGACAAATGAATTTGATGATGAGGCTTATGAAAATATGATGAAAGCTTCAATGCTTGGAGGAATGGCAATTGCACATACTCAGACAAGCCTTCCCCACGGATTAAGTTATATGGTAACATACGAAACAGGAGAAGCACATGGCCGTGCCTGCGGAAGATTCCTTGGAGAATTTGTTAAGATGTATGAAAAGGAAGATAAGGAAACAGTACAGACAGTTATGAATTTACTTGGATTTGAAAGTACAGATAAGTTTGATGATTATCTTAAAGATTTGCTTAAGTTTAAACCATTGCCGGAAGGAATGTATGAAAGAAACTGGGAGGCATTGAAATGTAATAAAGCAAAGTTAAAGAATTATCCGTTTTCACTTAGTTAAAAGCAGTAAACAAACATAGATGAAGAAAGAGGTATACAATTATGACAGAAAAACTTGACGTAGTAATAAGAAAAGACGAAAATTATACTCTTTATATGGACTTCTATACAGATGAAAATGATGATAATAAGAAAAAACCGTGTGTTATGTGGATTCATGGCGGTGCATGGTGTGTAAAGGAACTTACAAGGAAATATATTCCGCAGGAATTTAAGAAATGGGTGGATGCAGGATATATGGTGGCAAGCTGTGAGTACAGATTATCACAGGAAGCCATATGGCCAGCCCAGATAGAAGATTGCAGATATTCATTTAAATATTTACAGGATAATGCTGATGAACTTGGAATAGATAAAGACAATATATTTATCTGGGGTGAATCGGCAGGCGGACACCTTACTGCTTTTCTGGCAAATGACGGAGAAGCAGCAGGAGCGTGTATATGGTATCCGCCGGTATATTTTAAGGATATTCCGGCAGGAACTGTTGAAGCGGAATGGATAGAACTGCTTGTAGGAAGCCCTGATTATAATTCAGAAGAGAACAGACAGAAAATAAGTCCATTATTTACAGTAAACAGGAATACCTGTCCGTGTCTTATTATGCATGGAGATGTGGATGAACTTGTAAATATCAGCCAAAGCGAAATGCTTGTTGAACTAATGGAAAAGAATGATGTAGATGTTACATTTGTTACTGTTCCTGAACAGGGACACGGCTTTTTCAAAGGTGAAAAATATTATGATTTGATACTTCAATGGATGAATGACAGGATTGTTTAGTAAACAAAAATAAAAAACTTTATTTTTTTAGTAAAAATATGTCAAAAGGTATAGCATTTTTTTTAAATATATGTTATAATCTCAACATAAATAAAGTTGTGATTTTTCATATGAAAGGAGATTTATTTTTATGAAAAAATTTAAAGGTTTTGTAGCTATTACAGCTGCGTTAGTACTTGCTATGAGTACATTTGCTATGGCAGAAGCAACAAAGATTGAGGCAGAAAACGGAACTGTTAATAATCTTAATGATTCAAATGCACAGGAAAAAGGTGGAGCATCAGTTATAGGTCTTAAGTCACCAGATGATCAGGCAACATCTCTTGGAACAGTTACATTTGGAATTACTGTAGAAACAGCAGGTACATATGAGGTTAAAGTTCGTTATAATGGTAAAGGCGACAGAGCAGCATCTCTTGCTGTTAACGGAACAGTAGTTGCAGAAGATATTATTACAGAAGAACATGCAGATTATGAAACATATGCAGAATATGTAGGTGAAGTAACACTTAATGCAGGAACAAATTCAATCGTTCTTTCAGGTGTTACAGGAAAGAAAGCTCCTAACATTGACTGGATTTCATACGAATTAAAAGAAGCAGCACAGCAACCAACAACAGAAACTCCAACAACAGAAGCTCCAACAACAGAGGAAACACCAACTACAGGTGATGTTGCATCAGTACTTCCAGTAGCTGTTATAGTAGTAGCTGCTATGGCAGTAGTAGTTGTTATGAGAAAGAAAACAGTTAACGAATAATCGATAATCCGCAAAATGTTTATTTGGCCATCGCGTAAGCGGTGGCCTTTTATTATGTATTAGTGTGTTTAAAATCAGGTTGACACTGAAATTTTAGTGTGCTATCATAAGGATTAGTTGAAATAAAGATACATAAAAGCAATGAATGTGTTAAGTAGGTATATATATTCTTTCAGAGAGAATGGGTCACCGGCTGAAAGCCCGTTTAAGTTCAGGTATATGCTGAAATTCCCACAGGAGCTTCTCAAGTGAACATATTAAGTAGTTTGAGACGGTTTACTGCTCGTTACGCAGTCAATGAGAGCCCGCATAATGTGGGAATCAGGGTGGTATCGCGGAATATATTCGTCCCTTTAGTTAAAAACTAAAGGGATTTTTTTATGAAACAACTTAGAATTTAAAGGAAAAGGAGCATAGCAATGAACGCAAATTTAGAACAAATTAAGCAGGAAATTATTGCGGGAGCAGAAGTATTAAATTCATCAAAAGAAGTATATGAGTTTAAGAAAAAGTTCTTAGACGGAAAGACAGGAAAGATTGGTCTTTTGATGAAGGAGATGAAAAACATCCCAAATGAAGAAAAGGCAGCTTATGGAAAGGGTGTCAATGAATTAAAGGAATGGGCGCTTACATTCTTAGGTGAAATCGATGAAAAGATGAAAGCTAAAGAGCTTCAGTCAAGATACGAAGCAGAAAAAATCGATATTTCACTTCCGGCAGAAGAAATGGCAGAAGGAAATTTACATCCGATTACACTTGTTAAGAATGAAATTATTGATATATTTGCAGGTATGGGCTTCGAGATATTCGAAGGACCGGAAATTGAAACAGATTATTATAACTTTACGGCATTAAATACTCCACAGGATCATCCGGCAAGAGATATGCAGGACACTTTCTATTTATCTCCGGAGTTCCTTCTCAGAACACAGACATCAGCAGGACAGATTCATGTAATGGAAAAGAAACAGCCACCTATTAAGATTTTATCACCTGGTAAAGTTTTCCGTTCAGATGATGATGCAACGCATTCACCAATGTTTACCCAGATGGAAGGTCTTGTAGTTGATAAGGGTATTACCCTTTGTGATTTACAGGGTATGTTGGATGAGTTCGTAAAGAAAATCTACGGTGAAGGTACAAAGACTCGTCTTCGTCCTTCATATTTCCCATTTACAGAGCCATCTGTAGAAGTTGACTGCAGCTGCTTTGAATGTGGTGGTACAGGTTGTAAGCTTTGTAAAGGTACAGGATGGATAGAAATCCTTGGAGCAGGTGTTGTAAACAATAAGGTATTACAAAACTGCGGAATAGACACAGATGTATACAGCGGATTTGCTTTTGGTATCGGTATTGAACGTACAGCTATGCTTAAGTACGGAATTAATAATATTAAGTTATTATTTGAATCAGATATTAAAGTATTAAATCAGTTAAATGATAAATAAAACAGAAAGGTTGGGTACAAAGATATGTTAGCACCACTTAGTTGGTTAAAGGATTATGTAGATATCGATATTACACCACAGGAATTAGAAGAAAAGTTATTTTCTTGTGGTTTTGAAGTAGAAGAGTTATATGAAGTTGGAAAGGACATAAGTAAGGTTGTAGTTGGACATGTTTTAGAGTGTGAACCTATTCCTGATACACATTTACATGTATGTCAGGTAGATTGCGGTGAACACGGTACATTCCAGATTTGCTGCGGCGCAGATAATGTATGTGCAGGAGGAAAATTTCCGGCAGCATTAGTTGGCGCAACCGTATATGCGACTGCAAAAGATCATAAGACTGTAGAAGGTGTTATGACTATAGGAAAAGGCAAATTACGTGGTGTTGAATCACATGGTATGCTTTGTTCAGGCGTAGAACTCGGTGTCAATGAAAATATGTTCCCGGGTGCAGATTATAACGGACTTTTAGTGTTACCTGATGATGCTCCTGTAGGTACAGATGTTAAATCAATACTTGGTCTTGATGACTGGATTTTTGATATTGCCATAACAGCAAATCGTCCTGACTGTCAGAGTATTGTAGGTATTGCCAGAGAAATAGCAGCCGTACTTGAAAAGCCATTTAAGGCACCGGCACTTGATTATACAGAGGATGATGTGACAATAGATAACTTTAAAGTTACAGTAGATTGTCCTGAACTTTGTCCAAGATATAGCGCACATTTTGTACATGATGTAAAGATAGCTGAATCACCACTTTGGATGAAACGCAGATTAAATCTTGTAGGTATCGGAGCTATTTCAAATGTAGTTGATATTACAAACTATATATTAAAAGAGCTTGGTCAGCCTATGCACGCATTTGATTATACAACTCTTGAAGGAGATGCAATTAATGTACGTCGTGCCTTAGACGGTGAAAAGATTACTACATTAGATGAAGATGAACTTACACTTACCACAGAAAATATGCTTATTTGCGATGGTGTTAAACCGGTCGCATTGGCAGGCGTTATGGGTGGATTAAATTCTGAAATCAGAGAAACTACAAGTACGGTATTATTTGAATCAGCTAAGTTTGCCCGTGATAATATCCGTCGTACATCAAGAGCCGTAGGTAAGTCATCTGATTCAAGTGCAAGATATGCTAAGGGTGTAGATGAATATGCTACAGTTATGGCTATGAAACGAGCTCTTCATTTAATCGAAGAATTAAATTGCGGTAAGGTTTCAAAGTTACATGTAGATGTAAATACAGGAAACAGTGTAGAACCAAAGGAATTATCAGTAAGTATCAGTAAGGTAAACGCAGTACTCGGTATTACAGTTCCAAATGAAGATATTATTCGTATTATGACAAATCTTTCTTTTGAACCAAAGGTAGATGGTGATACATTAACATTACAGATTCCTGCATATCGTGAGGATATGGAAGGATATCAGGATGTGGCAGAAGAAGTTATACGTATGTATGGATATGACCATATTACACCAACATTTATGCCTACAGCACAGGTAACTGTTGGTGGTGAAAATATTCAGCAGAAGACAGAGATGAAGTTAAAGAAAGCACTTTGTATGACAGGTGCTCATGAATGTATTCATTACTCATTCTTCTCACCATCAGATTTGGATTTACTTAAGCTTCCGGAAGATGCTCCTGAACGTCATGCAATACGTATAATGAATCCAATCAGTGAGGAACTTTCTCTTATGAGAACTACACTTGCAGCCTCCATGATTAATGCTGTAAAGAATAATCAGAAGAAGGGTAATCTCTCAGGAAGATTATTTGAAATAGCTAAGAAGTTTATTCCAAAGGGACTTCCTTTAACAGAATATCCTGATGAACGTCAGACACTTTGCGTAGCAGTGTTTGGTGAAAAGGAAAGTTTCTTCACATTAAAAGGAATGGCGGAAAAGGTTGCAGATACTTTACATGTAGAATTTACTTATGCAAATACTGCAAAGACATTCTTACATCCGTTCCAGACTGCAAGTATCAGTTGTAACGGAGAAGAAATCGGTTACTTAGGAAAGCTTGCTTATGATGTGGCAGATGAATGTGATATGCGTGTGCCAATGTATATTATGGAAATTGACCTTGAAGTATTGTCACAGTGGTATGGCAAGAAAGCTATGTTTACTCCGCTTCCAAAGTTTGCGGAAGAACAGAGAGATTTAGCTATAGTAGTTGATAAGAATGTAACTTGCGGTGAGATTGAAAATGTTATGAAGGATGCTTGTAAATATATAACAAGTATTAAGCTTTTCGATATCTATGAAGGTGCTCAGATAGCTGAAAACCAGAAGAGTATGGCATTTACGGTACTCTTTACTCCAAAGGACGAAGCATTTACAACAGAATCAGTAGACGCATTTGTTAAAAAGATACTTAAGCAGCTTAATAAGAACCTCGGAGCAGAACTTAGAAGCTAAGAAAAATGAAAAAGAGGTTTTTAATATGAAATTTATTATACAGAGAGTTAAACACGCATCTGTTACAGTAGACGGACAGGTAGTCGGTAAGATTAATAAAGGTTTTTTGGTGCTTGTAGGCGTGTCTGATGAAGACACAAAGGAAGTTGCTGACAAGTATGTAAAAAAGCTTGTCGGACTTAGAATATTTGATGATGAAGAAGGTAAAACCAATCTTGCATTAAAAGATGTGGGAGGAGAGCTTCTTATAGTTTCCCAGTTCACACTTTATGCTGATTGTAAGAAAGGATACAGACCTTCATTTATCAAAGCAGGTAAGCCGCAACTGGCAGAAGAACTGTACGAGTATGTCATTGAAAAGTGTAAAGAAGAAATAGAAGTAGTTGAACACGGTATATTCGGTGCGGATATGGCTGTAGAACTTCTCAATGACGGTCCGTTTACAATAGTGTTAGATGAATTATAAAATTTAAGTATGAAAAGATTTTTTGGATTTTTAAAAAAACATATTTTAGAATGTATAACGGTAATACTACTTGCCATTACAGGAATTGTAATGGCAGTAGTAAAAAATAATCCTTTTGTGGCAGAATATATATTTGCCCGTGGCATTTTTAAGATATTGTCTGTTCCCCTTGCGTTTGTTATGGGGTTTTTGCCATTTTCATTGGCAGAGTACATATTGTATGGATTTATTATAGGTGCGATAGTATGTATAATTGTATTTGTAATTAAACTTGTAAAATGTTTTTTTATAAAAGAAAAGCCTGTAAGAACAGCATTGATATATATTCTGAAAGGTGTAAGAAATGTAGCATTTACCGGAGCAATTCTGTTATTTGTTTTTACAATGATGTGTGGAACAAATTACTACAGATATGATTTTGAAAAGTTCTGTGACTTTGAAGTAAGAGAGTATACTGTTGATGAATTATATGAATTGTGTGTATTCTTAGCAAATAAAACAAATGAGTCAAGAGAAAATGTTACAAGCATCGGTAAAGACGGTACTGTTACTTTAAATGGCAGCTTTTATCATGTGTCAGGAGATGCTGCCGACGCAATGAGAAAGATATCAAAAAAGTATGAATCAATAGGATATATAGCAGGCAGAGCAAAACCTATACTTATGTCAAGGTATATGTCTTATACGGAAATAGTAGGGATTTATTCGCCGTTTACCATAGAGGCCAATGTCAATAATGATGTGCCGGAGTATGGTATACCTTTTACTATGTGCCATGAACTTAGTCATTTGTGTGGATATATGAAGGAAGAAGAGGCTAATTATATAGCTTATCTCGCCTGTGTAAACTCAGATAGTCCGGAATTTAATTATAGTGGCTATGCAACAGCATATATTTATGCAAGTAATAAGCTTTACAGAGAAGATTATGAATTGTTTTGCAAAGTTGATGAAACAATCTCAGATGATGTGTGGAAAGATTTCTATGCGGAAATTGAGTATTGGGAAAAGTTTGAAGAGACAGAATTGGGCGAAACTATCGGAGATGTAAGTGATTCCATAAATGACAGTTATCTTGAGTTTAACGGTCAGGAGGAAGGTACTAAGAGCTATGGTATGATAGTAGATTTGCTTTTGGCTGATTTTCTGAGTAAAAAATAATGTAAATATGTTGCAAAATATATACATTTTTTTGTATAATGATAAAGGTTGGCGGATGTTTACATTAATTGGAAATACCGATATTTAGGAGAAAGTCATGGACTTAAAGGATTTTTATTATGATTTACCACAGGAACTGATAGCACAGGATCCGCTTTTGGACCGTTCATCAAGCCGCCTTTTAAAGGTAAATCGTATGACAGGAGAATATGAGCATCGTATATTTAAAGACATTAAGGAATATTTAAAACCGGGTGATTGTCTTGTTATAAATGATACGAAGGTTATACCGGCGAGACTTTTCGGTGTTAAAGAAGGAACTGGAGCAAAGATAGAAGTGCTGCTTCTTAAGAGAACAGGTGAAAAGACATGGGAAACTCTTGTAAAGCCGGGGAAGAAAGCAAGGCCGGGAACAGTACTTGATTTTGGTGACGGACTTTTAAAATGTAAGATTCTTGATGTGGTTGATGAAGGCAACAGAGTGGTGGAGTTTGAGTATGAAGGCATATGGGAAGAACTTCTCGATAAGTTAGGACAGATGCCGTTGCCACCATATATAACACATCAGTTGAAAGATAAGAACAGATATCAGACCGTATATGCAAAGCATGAAGGTTCAGCGGCAGCGCCTACGGCAGGGCTGCATTTTACTAATGAACTTTTAGAAGAAATAAAAGCTATGGGCGTGGATATTGCCAGTGTGACTTTACACGTAGGGCTTGGCACATTCCGACCTGTTAAAGTTGAAAATATAAAAGAACATCACATGCACTCGGAATTCTACATGGTAGATGAAGAGGCATGCAATAAAATAAACAAAGCAAAAAGTAATGGCGGAAGAGTTATTTCTGTCGGAACAACAAGTCTCAGAACGCTTGAGTCTGCAGCAAAAGAAGACGGAACTATATCACCGTCAAGCGGATGGACAGAGATATTTATCTATCCGGGCTACAAATTCAAGATAATTGATGGTCTTGTAACAAATTTCCATTTGCCGGAATCGACATTACTGATGTTAGTGTCGGCATTTGCAGGCAGGGAAAATGTAATGGCTGTTTATGAAGAAGCAATTAAAGAAAGATACAGATTCTTTAGCTTCGGGGATGCAATGCTATTAATTTAAACGAAAGGATGCAGGGTTTATGGGTAACGAAAAAAGAAAATCAAAAAGAATGAAAATTGATGTAAGTATTAAGTTAAATCTTATTAAAAACACAAAAGATTTATCAGGTCTTAATACGGATGAAATGGTTGTGGATCTTGTTAATGTATCAGAAGATGGTATTGCATTTAAGACATCTGAAGAACTTAAACTTAACACATTCTATGATACACATATGGTATTATGGGGTAAGGAAGAGTTTGATACAGTAATCGAGATAGTCAGAATGGAAAATACAGGTGAACCAAAGACATTATACGGATGCAGATTTATCGGAATCAGACCTTCTGATAAGTTAAAGATTACTATTCATGAGTTGGTAGAGGAAAGTGGATTAAACTAATGAATAATCAGAAAGTATATGAGGTTAAAAAACTAAATATATGTGATGATACGCAGTCAGTAATACGTAAGGTAGTTGCTCCGGGGTCAAAGAGCATAACTAACAGAGCGCTTTTACTGGCTGCTCTTTCTGACAGAAAATGTGTCCTTGAGGGGGCACTTTTTAGCGATGATTCAAGATATTTTGCTAAAGCACTTATAGAACTTGGATTTGAAGTGGAACTTGATGAAGAAAAAAGAATAGCTGTTATAAAAGGAGAAAATGGCATTGTTCCTAAGAAACAGGCAAAGATATATGTAGGAAGTGCAGGTACAGCGGCAAGATTTTTAACAGCTATGCTTGGTTTTTCAGATGGTGAGTATGTAATCGAAGCTTCAGAACAGATGAAAAAAAGGCCGATGAAGCCTTTGTTTGATGTACTTGAGTATATGGGAGCCGATATAGAATGTCTTGAAGAAGAAGGTTGTCTTCCTATCAGGATAAAGGGGATGTCAGTACCAAAGACTTGTGATATATCTCTTGACATTAGTAAAAGTACACAGTTTTTAAGTGCAATACTTATGACTGCCCGGATGTTACAAAAAGATGTGCATATTGAAATTACAAGTGATAAAAAGACAGGCTCTTACATTGAAATTACGCGAAAGGTTATGAAAGATTTCGGTATTGACAGTGAGTTTGATGGTAAGGTATATACAGTTAAAAATATCAGCAGAGCCGGTGGCCATACTATGGTCGCAGAAAATGAATTTTCTTATTATATTGAGCCGGATGTTTCGGCGGCGTCGTATTTTTATGCGGCAGCTATGATATGCGGCTTTACGGTACAGGTAAAAGGCGTATATGAAGATGTAATGCAGGGAGACATTAAGTTTGTAAAGCTTCTTGAAAAAATGGGAGGAAAAATTATTCCACATAATGACGGAATAATTTTTGAAGGTGCAAAAAATGGTGAATATAATGGTGTAGAGCTTAATATGAATGACTTTTCCGACCAGGCTCTTACCCTTGCCGCAGTTGCAACGTATGCCAAGACACCTACTGTAATAACCGGGATATCCCACATAAGAGGACAGGAATGTGACAGAGTAGCAGCTATTGCAAATGAATTAAACAAAGCAGGAATATTCTGTGAAGAAACAGAAGATGGCGTTAAAATCATACCGGGCAAAGCAGAGCCTGCAATCATAGAGACATATGATGACCACCGTGTAGCTATGGCATTTACACTTTTAGGTCTTAAAACAGAAGGAATAAAAATACTTAATCCTTCATGTACAAGAAAAACCTTCGAAAATTATTTTGATGAGTTTGAAAAGTTGTATATATAAAAATTATAGTATTTTGTAATAGCTTTAATAAGAACCTCAGGCATATTGAAAATAATATGCTTGGGGTTTTGTAAATTATAAGATTATCAGGTTATAATTATATAGAATAATTATATAAATTATATTGACAAAAACATTATCACGTTGTAACATAGTATTGAAAACTACATAGTGAAATGTTAGAATAAATAATATGCTCAGAAGGGAGAGAATTGTATGGCACAGGCAGTAAAGGCTATGGTTACAGGTGAACAGATTGAGGTAAGCGAAAGATTTGAGGAACAGACTCAGAAGATTGAAGAAAAATATAATAAAAAGGCAGTCAAAGCAGAAGAAAAGTTTGATAAAAAAACATATAAAGTAGAAACAAAAAGACAGAAAAAGCTTTTGAAAGCTAAAAGGGAATATGGATATGTTGATGAGGAAGAGTACAAAAGTGTTCTTCGCGTATTAAAGGCTAAAGTTGACGAAATAATTCCTAAACAGAAAAAATCCAAAAAAAAAACAGTAAAACCATCAAGAATTCCAATTCCTAAATACTCATTAGGTGAAGAACTTATCAGTTCTATTTCTCATGGACTTGGTGTTTTGTTCGGAGTAACGGCACTTGTGCTTTGTATTATAATGGCTGCATCACACGGAAGTACCGTAGGTGTTGTAAGTAGTGTTATATACGGAGCGTCTATGATAATTATGTATTTAAACTCAACGCTTTATCACAGTTTAAAAGTTAACAAGGCAAAGAGAGTGTTCAGAGTGCTTGATCATTGTTGTATATTTTTATTGATAGCCGGAACATATACTCCGTATACTCTTGTTTCATTGGATGAAAAAACAGGATGGATTATATTTGGACTTGTATGGGGAATATCAATACTTGGAATTGTTCTTAACGCTGTAAATGTTGAAAAATTTAAAGTGTTTTCAATGATAGCATATATTGCACTTGGCTGGCTTATTATATTTAAAATAGGTGACTTGATACAGGCGGTACCGATGAATGGTGTTATACTTGTTGCAGCAGGCGGAGTTGTGTATACTCTTGGTGCAATAGTTTACGGTATCGGAAGTAAAGTGAAATATGTCCATTCTGTATGGCATTTCTTTGTACTTGGCGGAAGTATACTACAGTTCTTTAGTATATATTTGTATGTTTTATAGTGAGAAAGTGTGATTTTAATAATCACACTTTTTTATGTGATAGGAAATTCCTATCACATAAAAAGCGCTCCGCTGAGGATGCGCACCTCGCGGAGTGGTATTTTATTGCTGCGCAATACCGCTCGGGCGCGGAGAATCTCGCAAGCGAGATTCTTTCTTGTAATAAAATTTCCAACCTTTTTAAAAAAACTTCCACTGTATATATGAAAGCTTTCAAAATGGAGGAACAGATGGATAAGAAATTTGCAGATGAAATGATTGAAAAATTCCGGACAAAATATTTCGGATTTGCGTTAGCAAAAACAGCAAGTATTGATGAAGCAGAGGAATTGTCATCAAGAATTGTATGTGAAGCATATATTACTCTTCGCAGTGTGGAAAATATCTATAACTGGGAAGGTTATATGTACAAAATAGCATCTAATGTCTATGCAAAGTATGTAAATGAGCGTGTGAATCACAAAAATGCTGATATTGATCAAATAGATCTTGAAGGTGATTGTAATGTGGAACATGAAATAGTAAAACAGGAAGAATTATACGCTTTGAAAAAGGAATTGGCATGGCTTTGTAAGCTTCACAGACAGATTATCATAATGCATTATTATGATAATAAGAAAATATCTCAGATTTCAGAAGAATTAGGAATTCCTTCAGGTACAGTGAAATGGCATCTTTCAGATGCAAAGAAGTTGATTAAGGAAGGTATGAAAAAGATGAGAACACATAATTTATCAATAGAGCCAATTGATTTTAGCAGAATGGGACATGACGGAACTAACGGATATATGGGAGATACCAATGTTTTTCTTAATAGCAGATTAAGAAAGAATATTGTTTATACCACATATTACGAGCCGAAAACTGTGGAAGAAATAGCTGAGGCTATGGGAATTACACCGGTATATGTGGAAGATGAAGTAGAATATCTTGAGGAATGGGGCTTTTTGGAGAAAATGCCGGGTAATAAATACATTTCAAATGTATTTATTACAGATATATCAGCAGAAGCAATGAAAAAATGCGGAGAAATTGATAAGGAGATTGCCCGTAAGGTCAGCAAAGAGTATATACCTCTTCTGATAGAAAAATTTAAGGATTATAAGTATGGTATTTCCATACCTGAAGATGATTTTAATTACTTTTTATGGTCACTTGTGCCATATGTGTTAAGTAAGTTACAGTGTGGCACCAATGATAAAAAGTATCTTAAGCGCGAGAATTATATGATTAAGAGAAAAGATGGCGGAGAATATATTGCTTTTGCACATGTTTACAATGAAGAGGTTGAAAAGCTGGGTCTTGCCAACGAAAGAGAAACACATTATTACATATGTGGAGATATGATAAGAAGTTCAAGCAAAGGATTGCTTCAAAGCTGGTCAATATCAACCAATATTGATTCAAGAGAAAATGGTTGGGAGGACAATCTGGACAGCGACTACGATAATTTATATCTTTATCTTGCAGGAAAGCTTCCGAAAAACGAAGCAGTAGTTGAAAAATATGCAAGATTGTACGACAGAGGCTTGATTTATAATAGCGGTCATAATGATGAATTAAACGTAGTTAAAGTAAAGGTAGAGAAGGAAGAAGATAATAAAGATTATGCTTGGAATAATGCAATCGACAAAGTGCTTCCTAAACTACCGGAAGGACTTCTTGACTACATTATTAAAAAATGTGATGAAAAGGTAGAAATTCAGAAACCATATTATCCAAAACGTATGCATGCATTGTTAGAAGCATATTCACAGGTAGAAATTAACAGAATTATGGTTTTAGATGAGCTTGTGGAACAGGGAGTTTTAAAACCATTATCCGAAAGACAGAAAAAAGGCGTGTTCCAGATGATTTTTACAGATGTTGAGTAAAAATAATAACTGTGATACAAATTAACTAATGTCACAAAAAGTTTGTGTTGACTATTTTTATGAAGTATTATAAAATAAATATAAGTGGAAAATCACTTTACTTTGCGGGATATAAATAATTAATTTAATGTACTGGCTATATTAGATAAAGAATGAAAGGGTGATTATAATGGAAACATCTGTAAGAGAAGATTGTTTGAATGTTTTAGCCAATGAACAGGAAGAAATAAGAAAAATGGTGTTGGCGGGAATAGAACAAATAAAAGAAGGAAAAACTAAAGATTTTAATTCTGTTTGTGACAGATTGGAAAAGAAATATACAAGTGACATATAAATTTTATATAAAATGTTTGGAAAAACGAATTAATGATAATCTAAATTCTTTTGCAACTGCCCTTGACAAAACTTTGCAATCTGTTTATATTAGATGTGTTGAAATTATCTAAATAAATAAGACTGTGAAAAGGAGTATTAAGAGTACTTAGGTTTCAAGAGAACTGTCGTAAGGTGCGAGACAGTAACCAAAGCTCCCAACTCGCCTTTGAGTTCTTTCGGTGAAGTTCCTGCCGGATTTTTGCAGGTATGTGTAGTCGAAAGCGGGTAGTTCCGTTAAAGATATTAAGTGCATCCAATTATATTCATTATATGGATGAATCAGAGTGGTACCGCGAAGGTTTTGGCCTCCGTCTCTAATTTAGAGACGGAGGCTTTTAGTTTTTTCTATTTGTTATATAGAGTATTTGGTTATATAATTTAACATTATCACTTGAGGCATTGTGGAGCCGCCGGCACTTGCGTCGTGCGTTAGCAGGACGTTATGTGTCCGTTGCGTGCGTAACATAGTGCAAACGTGCCGAGAGGGATATGTTAAATTATACAAATAAAAAAGTAGATAGCAAATAGAAAAAACTAAAAGCCTCGCGGAGAAAGATAGAAAGGACGAAGAAGATGGAAAAGTTATACAATCACAGCGAGATTGAGAAAAAATGGCAGAATTATTGGAGTGAAAATGAAACATTCAAGACAGACGTATGGGATTTTAGCAAGCCAAAATACTATGCTCTTGATATGTTCCCATATCCTTCAGGTGTAGGTTTACACGCAGGACATCCGGAAGGATACACAGCTACAGACATTATGTCAAGAATGAAACGTATGCAGGGATATAATGTATTACATCCGATGGGATATGATTCATTTGGTTTGCCGGCAGAACAGTACGCTGTTAATACAGGAAATCATCCAAACGGATTTACACAGGATAATATTGAAACATTCTCAAAACAGTTAAGAGAGTTAGGCTTTGATTATGACTGGTCAAAGATGATTGCTACAAGTGATGAAAGCTTTTATAAGTGGACACAGTGGATTTTCAAACAGCTTTACCTTGACGGATATGCAAAGTACATTGATATGCCTGTAAACTGGTGTGAAGAGCTTGGTACAGTATTGTCAAATGATGAAGTTATAGACGGCAAGTCTGAAAGAGGCGGTTTCCCTGTTATCAGAAAGAATATGAAACAGTGGGTAATAGACCAGCCTGCTTTTGCAGAAAAACTTTTAGACGGATTAAATGAAATCGATTGGCCGGAATCAACAAAGGATATTCAGAGAAACTGGATCGGTAAGTCTGAAGGTGTAGAAGTTGATTTTGACATTGTCGGTGGTGGAAAATTCTCGATTTACACAACATGTATCGAAACAATTTACGGTATTACATTTATGGTATTGGCTCCGGACGGACAGATTGTAAAGGATTTAATGCCAAGAATTGAAAATAAAGAAGAAGTTCAGGCATATATCGATGAAACATTAAAGAAAAACGATATGGACCGTACTGAGCTTAACAAGACTAAGACAGGATGTATATTAAAGGGAATCTATGCAATTAATCCTGTAAATGGTAAGGAAGTTCCGCTTTTTATCGGTGACTTCGTTCTTGCAAGCTATGGTACAGGTGCGGTTATGGCAGTACCTTCACATGACCAGAGAGACTTCGAATATGCGATAGCACATAATATACCTATGATTCAGGTAATTGATGGTGCAGATGTAAGTGAAAAGGCATTTGAAAAGAAAGAATACCTTGGTAAGGGCTGCAAACTTTTAAATTCAGAAGAATTTACAGGTCTTACAGTAGAAGAAGCTAAAGAAGCAATTACAGATAAGCTTGTTAAACAGGGTGTTGCACGTAAAACAGTAAATTATCACTTCCGTGAATGGATATTTGCAAGACAGCGTTACTGGGGTGAACCGGTTCCTGTAGTACATTGTGAAGACGGAAGCATCCATGTATTAAGTGACGAAGAGTTACCGCTTGTTCTTCCTGAATTAGATGATTACAAGGGAAAGAACGGTAAGGCACCACTTGAAAATGCTACAGATTGGAAGCAGTATGATAAAGATGGCGTTAAGGGTGTAAGAGAAACATCTACAATGCCTGGTAGTGCAGGTTCAAGCTGGTATTATATGAGATATATTGATCCGAATAATGACAAAGAGTTTGCAAATCAGGAATTGCTTAAGCACTGGTTGCCTGTAGACCTTTACGTAGGCGGACCTGAACATGCAGTAGGACATCTTATCTATTCAAGAATTTGGAACCGTTATTTATATGATAAAGGTCTTTCACCTGTAAGTGAACCATTTAAGAAACTTGTTCATCAGGGAATGATTCTCGGAGAAAATGGTATTAAGATGGGTAAACGTTTCCCTGAGTTTGTAATAAACCCAAGTGATATTGTTCGCGATTACGGTGCAGATACACTTAGACTTTATGAAATGTTTATGGGACCATTAGAGGTATCAAAACCATGGAATCCAAGCGGTGTAGACGGAGCAAGAAAATTTATTAATCGTGTATGGACATTTTTCGTAAACGAAGAGAATATTATTAATGATAATGATGATACTTTGACTAAGGTATATCATCAGACAGTTAAAAAGGTTACATCAGACTTTGAACAGTTAGGCTTTAATACAGCTATAAGCCAGATGATGATTTTCATGAATGCTGCTTACAAAGCAGGCAAATGTCCGAGAGAATATGCAGAAGGCTTTGTAAAGATGTTATCATGTATTTGCCCACATGTAGGTGAAGAATTATGGCAGATATTGGGTCATGACAATACTATAGCTTATGAACCATGGCCTGTATTTGATGAAGCGGCTTTAGTGGAAGATACTGTTACAATAGGTGTACAGGTTAACGGTAAGTTAAAAGGAACTGTTGAACTTTCAGTAGATGAATCAAATGAAAATGCTATTGCAAAGGCAAAGGAAGTGCCTTCGGTTAAATCGGCAGTTGATGGAAAAACAGTAGTAAAAGAAATCTATGTAAAAGGTAAGATTATTAATATCGTAGTAAAATAAGTTTAGAACGATTATGTATGAAAATGTATGATACGTTTTCGGAATGGAGACATAGTGATTAATTTATTAATATCAGATTTATCAACTAAACACATTACTTTTTTTGGTGCAATGGTAGCCTTTTTGCTTACATGTATACTTCTTGCTGTAGCAGGAAAGTTTCTGCCGAGAGATCAGGGTAGAGAATTTGCCCATGACGGTGCTAAGTCGGCAGGAAAGCCGAGAGGCGCAGGATTTATATTTGTTATTGCATTTATTGTGTCAACGGTAGCATTTGCAAGATTAAATAATGAGCTTATAATTTACATTATTCTTGTTGCGGCAGCTATGATGACAGGATTTTTAGATGATTGTGCAAAGACACCTTGGGGCGAGTATAAAAAGGCTATTTTTGACCTTATAATTGCTATATTTGTGGCAATAACATTTTTGAATTACAATTCAAATGAAATAGTATTATCTGTTACAAATCAGACAGTGACGGTGCCAACGTGGTTATTTGCCATACTTACGGTAATTCTTGTATTTGCATCTATCAATGTAACAAACTGTGCAGACGGTGTGGACGGATTGTCAGGAACACTTACGATTATTTCGCTTATGACTATATTTGTAATTAATATGGTTCTTAAGCAGAGTAAGGATTTTAATGTTATTACTGTTATTTTTGTAGTGTGTATTCTGGGCTATCTGTGGTTTAATGCAACACCGAGTATGCTTATGATGGGTGATGCAGGCTCGAGAGCAATGGGACTTTTTATAGCAATTGCAGTACTTAAGACAGGAAGACCTCTTTTATATATTCCTGTTGCAATAGTACTTATACTTGATGGCGGGCTTGGACTTGTTAAGGTATTTTTAAAGAGATTTCTTAAGATTAGTATTCTTAAAAATACGAGAACACCACTTCATGACCATGTGAGAAAAGTTAAGGATTGGTCAAACACACAGGCAGTTTTCAGATTTGCAATTATACAGATAGTTGTATCTGCAATCGCCATATATATGGTTTATTAAGTGTAGTGATGACATTGTGTTAAAAAACACTTTGAAATGGAGATTAGTATGAAATTAATGGTAGCTTCGGATATTCATGGTTCGGCTTATTATTGTGATAAGCTTATAAGAGCTATGGAAATTGAAAATCCTGACAGGTTAGTATTACTTGGAGATTTATTATATCACGGACCAAGAAATGATTTGCCGAGAGACTATGCGCCTAAGAAGGTTATTGAGATGTTAAACGGAATAAGCGATAAGGTTCTCTGTGTAAGAGGTAACTGTGAAGCAGAAGTAGACCAGATGGTTCTTGATTTCCCGGTGATGGCAGATTATGCATATATTGTTGCAGATGGATTAAATATATTTGCAACTCATGGACATGTATATAATAATGACAATTTGCCAAAACTGAAAAACGGAGATATACTTCTTCATGGACATACACATATTCCGGCAGATGTGGATTTTGGAACTTACAGATATGTAAATCCGGGTTCTGTATCCATTCCAAAGGAAGGTAGTGCACACAACTACATTATAATTGAAAATGGTCAGATTACATTTAAGGAGTTAGTGTAGTTTTAAAGAAATATAATCTCCGGATAAAATTATTTATTATTAGCGGCGGGCTTAGATCTTGCCGCTATTATTTTTGTCATTCTTTTTATTGTATCGATTCTTTTTATTTCTTTAGGTGACATACCAGGTTTCATTGCCTCAAGTATTATATTTGTTTCTTCATCGTTAAAGTCGATTCCGTTTTCCCCTGAAAATGCGCTCATAAGAAATGGTAAAAAATCTTCACCGGATTTTGAACCGGCCTGAGAGGTCAGTTGTAAGAGTAATTCAAGTTTATTTTTATCTATGTTTTTAAGTGCAGGATTATTTAAAAAATCATTTTCTTCCATTGTTTGTCTGTCCTTTCTATTCATCAAAATCATTTAATTCATTCATAAGCTGAATCATTTCCATCATTTCCTGAAAACCGTTAATTGAATTTAATTGTTCTTCATCAAGATAGTCACCTATAATATTTATTAATTCAGATAAATCAGCTGGGATATTCTTTCGGAAAGCCTTATGATTATTATTTAAGTTTCTTAAATTCAAAGTAGCATAGAATTCCTGAAACTTTATGTATATGGCAAGAATATGTCTTTCTGTCGGGGGTATCAGCGGGAGACAGGCTTTCATTAAAAGAAAGTCTCTGTTTGTAACGGCAAGATCCAAGTCTGTATAAGGATATCTTGTGCCGGTTTTTTTATTTTCCAAACTATTACACCTCCGACTTATTGCTTATGAAATTTGAATTTATGATATTGGAAATAAAATTATTTATACAATATATGAAATAAATGAAATTATATTACTTTAAAGTGGGTTATTATAAAGCCGGACACCTGATATTTCAGATGTCCGGCCCCAAATAAAAGTACAATGGGCAGTTAAAATTAACTGTTGTTTAAGCTACCTATTAGCAGCCGCAACCTACACCAAAAGTACTTCCGCAGCTGTTGTCACAGTCGTTACAGAATGATGAACCGCATCCACCGCCGCAGAATAAGAGAAGAAGAATTATCCAGAGACAGCTGTTGTTACCGCCACCGAATGATGAACCACAACCACCGCAGCAGAATAAAAGGATAAGAATAAGGAAGAGGCAGTTGTTGTTGCCACTTTCACGTGTCATTCCACATCCACATCCGTTTGAGCAGTTTGCTGCATTAATTTCTCCCATGAGAGACCTCCAAAATTTTCATTTACACTTTAATAATATGCACCTTGTTGAGAATGGTTACAAAGGGTGAAAAACATTGACAAAAAAAATGATACAGAGTATGATTAATATGATAACTTAGGCTTATTTTGCCAATAAAGAAGCTTTCTTTTGAAAGCGAGGTGTTGACATGAAAAAAGTATGCGATAACTTTATTATGAAGTGTGTGGCAATACTCATTACATCAGGACTGATAATATCATGTGTTTCAGGCTGTAATGGTGATGGTAATGAGAGAACGACATACACTCAAAGTAAAAGTTCATCAGAAAATTATATAGAGAACAGTTCAAAAGATAATACAACTGATTGGCCTAATGATGAATCAACGACTGAACCGGGAACAGAACCTACAGTAACTGAACAGGGAGAAACAACAGGGCCATCGACAGAGCAGACGACAACCGAGCCGTCACCGACAACAACGAAACCGTCACCGACGACAACCGAGCCGTCACCGACAACAACGAAACCGTCGCCGACGACAACGAAACCGTCACCGACGACAACGAAACCGTCGCCAACGACAACGAAACCGTCACCGACGACAACGAAACCGTCACCGACGACTACCGAGCCGTCGCCGACGACAACAAAAGATAATCTCAATCAAAATGTTGTAATAAGCATTAATACGCCAATTGCGTCGGGAACGAAAAGCTCAGTTGCCAACAATATAATAATTGATTATAGTAATGCATCTTCAAAAGGTTACTTTATGGTTAAGAATACCGGAACGGCATCTGATACGTATAAAGTACAATTAATTGACGAAGATGGTAATAAGTATAATTATAACCTTAACACAAAGGGTGAATATGAGGCATTTACATTTCCTTCGGGCAACGGAAATTATACTATAAAAGTGTATCTGTTTAATGCGTCTACAGGAAAAGGTACAATGAAAAACTCGGCTGAGGTTAGCGCGGGAAATACAACACAGGGATATACATATGTTACTAATACCGTTAATTTTACCGAAAAGTCTGATGCTGTATCAAAGTCATATGAAATATGTGACGGTCTTACAACTGATGAAGCGAAGGTAAAAGCAATATTTAAGTATATTGTTGACAATATAGAGTACGATTGGGACCGATATTACAACAATGATGATACAAGAAATGTCAATGCAGATAATACGCTAAAAACCAAAATGGGTGTATGTACGGATTATGCATGTCTTATGTCAGTTATGTGCAGGGCTCAAAAAATACCTACAAAGACAGTTTACGGATATATATATCCCGGTTCTAACGGTAAGCAGGCATATCATGCGTGGAACAGAGTTTATTACAATGGAAGCTGGCATTTTTATGATGCTACCAAGAATAAAACATCCACAGGCAGTGTGACTTATTCGGATAGTGAAATCTATTAAATAGAGAAAGGTAAGGTAGATATATGAATAAAAATAGAAATAATCAGTTATCAGCCGGCGAAACATCTATATTTTGCAGTCAGGTAGCATTAATAGTAAAAGCAGGTATTCCTTTATATGATGGTATGGGAACATTGGTTGACAGCTGTGAAAATGATGATGCAAAGGAAGCATTTAAGAAAATATCAGATAAGGTTGTTGAAACCGGTTCATTATATATGGCGGTTAAAGAAGTCGGATTTTTCCCTGAATATATGGTAGGGATGATTAAGATTGGTGAAGAAACAGGTAATCTTGATGACGTTCTTTCATCATTAAGTGTTTATTATGAAAGAGAAGAAAAAATCAAAAATTCCATAAAATCAGCAGTTACATATCCATTGCTTCTTGTAGCTATGATGGCTGCAGTAATACTTATGCTTGTAGTTAAGGTTTTACCTGTATTTGAAGGAATTTATGAAAGCCTTGGTACAGAAGTGTCAGAGACAGGTAAGTTCTTTATGGCATTTGGAAAAGTTTTCGGTTACGGAACACTTATATGCGTAATGTTGATAGTTGTTGCATTGATTGTGGCTTTTGTTATTTATCTTGTAAGCGGCGGAAAAGTATTGAAAAATATTATCTTTAAGTTGCCGGTGTTAAAAAAACTTAATGACAAGATTACTTCAGGCAGATTTGCATCGGTTATGTCGATGATGTTAGGCAGCGGATATTCTATTGAAAAAGCTATTGAAATAGCACCTGAAATCGTTACGGATGAGGATGCAAAGAAAAAGATAGAAAAGTTTGGACAGTTAATAAGCGAAGGCAAGTCATTCCCGGAAGCACTTATGGAAATTAATATGTTTACAGGTCTTCAGAACAGAATGATTAATGTTGCATTTAAGGCGGGACAGTTGGACAGTGTTATGAATAAATTGTCAGTTGCATATGAAGATGAAATAGATGATGCAATTGATAAACTGGTTTCATTTATAGAACCGACACTTGTTGCCATAATTTCAATTATTATCGGAGGAATACTTATATCAGTAATGCTTCCTCTTGCAAGTATCCTGTCATCAATATAATGATATGTAATAAAAAACATAAAAGGATGTGAGTTTATGCATTTATATAAAACAAAAAAGTTAATAACATTTAAAGGTTGCATAACGGCAGTAGCAGTGTTCATTGCAGTATTGTTTTTATGTGTATTTACTACATATTCATTGTCAGGAAATGTTGAAGAAGATAAAGCAGCAAGACTTAAAGAAGTCATAGACAATGCAATAGTGACCTGTTATTCCATTGAAGGTGCATATCCTGAAAGCTTGGAATACATAGTAGAAAATTACGGTGTGGTTATAGATGAAGATAAGTACATAGTAAGTTACAGCGTATTTGCTAAGAATATTAAACCACAGGTAAAGGTTATTGAAATTAATAAGTAAACGATAAATATTGTTTTGTAACGGCAGGAGGAGCAAAAGTGATGAAAAGTTCAAATAAATCACATTCAGTAGGAATTGTATTTTCTATGAGCCTTATATGTTTATTTACCATATTGTCGGCATTACTTATATATATGGGATATGAAAGCTATAAAGGAATCATAGACAATAGAGAATATAATAAAAATACAAGAGTAGCACTTTCCTATCTGACAGGAAAAGTTCGTACGGCAGACAGTACTAAAGGAGTAAATGTTTCCGAACGAAACGGATATGAAGTACTGTCAATCAGTGAAGGAGACTGTGAAACACTGATATATTATTATAAAAATTCTATTTACGAAGTATATATGGCAAAAGGAGATGACTTTTTGCCGGAATTTGGCGAAAGAGTCGCTAAGGTAAAAAGCTATAAAGCTATTGTAAATGATAATGTTGTTACATTTGAAATCACATTGGACAGCGGTGAAGAATTATCAGCAGATGTTGCACTTAGAAAGTAAGGGAAAGGAATGACGGTTATGGGAAAGAGAGATAGAACAAGAGCTTTCTTAACAGAATTTATTATAGTTGTTTTGTTTTTTTCGGTAGCATCTGTTATAACCATACAGTTATTTGTTGCGGCATCTGAAAAAAGTAATAAAGCCAATGAAATTGCCAATGCAAGTGTTATAATTGAAGATACAATTGAAAATATTCTTGCAACTGATAAAGAGGCAGATATTAAAACAGATGATGAGTATACAGTATATTATGATGATAACTGGACTGAGGTTACGGAAGAAATGTCAAAATATATATTGACTGTCAATAATACGGTATCAGATGAAGAAGCGGGAACATTGCTTACGGGAAAAGTATATATTTCTGATGGTAACAGCGAGATAATGTCAGCTACCTTTGCAAAATATTTTTCGAACGGAGGTAATGACAATGGATAGAGATAAACTTCAAGTCGGAACCGGCGTTACATCAATACTTATGATATTTGTTGTACTTTGCCTTACAACTTTTGGTGTATTGGCTTATGAGACGGCAGTAAATGATGTAAAATTGGCAGATAAGCAGGAAAAAGGTATTGTCGATATGTACAATTCTGAATTTATAGCTGAAAATACTATAATGAAAATAGATGATGCTATATATAAAGTAAAAAAGGAAAGCTTAGCAAGTGGCGATAATGATGCTTACATGACAAATATCAAAAATGCAATAGAAAATTTACCTAAAACATACGGAGAACAGGTAAAAATATCAGTTAACGGGGGTATAATAAATATTATTGTAGAAATTGATAATGTCAGATCATATGACATTAACTTAAGAATACTTGAATTAACAGAAGATAAGAGATACGAAATGGAGAAGTATGCAATAATCAATACATCAGATTGGGATGGAGAAGAATTTGAAGACTTCAATGAAATCGGATTTTAATATAAGGAATAAATGTTGAAGGGATGAAGACATATGGATAGAAAATTAATTGATATCTTAAGTGAAGCGGTTGAAAAAGAAGCATCAGACATCTATATTGTTGCTGGTGGTCCGCTGTCATATAAGATAAGTGGAGAAATGTATGAAACAGGAGATAAACTGGATCAGGGAGATACGGCAAGGCTTATTAACGAAATATACGGGGAATATAATAACCACGATATAAGAGATTTTTTAAATAGCGGAGATGATGATTTTTCGTTTTCAATAAGCGGATTAGGCCGTTTCAGATGTAATGCCTATAAACAGAGAGGTTCACTTGCAGCAGTACTTAGAGTTGTTAAGTTTGAGCTTCCTAATTTTGAAGAGCTTATGATTCCTAAATCAGTAA
Organism: Lachnospiraceae bacterium; assembly: GCA_015057425.1. Classification (GTDB taxonomy): domain Bacteria; phylum Bacillota; class Clostridia; order Lachnospirales; family Lachnospiraceae; genus SVEL01. The sequence continues at coordinate 168,883 of SVEL01000002.1, read as the reverse complement.
AAAGATTAACTGAGCTTCAAAAAGGACTTGTACTTGTAACAGGTCCTACAGGAAGCGGAAAGTCAACTACACTTGCATCTATAATCGATACAATTAATAAGACTGCCCATAAGCATATTATAACATTAGAAGACCCTATTGAATATATTCATAAGCATAATAAGAGTATTGTCAGTCAGAGAGAAATATCACAGGATACAGCATCTTATGATGTGGCTTTAAGAGCGGCACTAAGACAGTCACCGGATGTAATTCTTCTTGGAGAAATGCGTGATTTTGAGACAATACAGACAGCAATTACAGCTGCGGAAACAGGTCAGCTTGTATTTTCAACATTACATACGGTAGGAGCCGCAAAGACTATCGACAGAATTATCGATGTATTCCCACCGGAACAGCAACAGCAGATTAGAATTCAGTTATCTATGGTTTTACAGGCGGTTGTATCCCAGCAGCTTATAAAGGGAACAAACGGTGAATTGGTACCTGCATTTGAAGTAATGTTTGTTAACAGTGCAATAAGAAATCTTATTCGTGAGTCTAAGGTGTTCCAGATTGATAATTTTATCTACCAGGGAGCATCAGAAGGAATGCAGACTATGGATGGTGAACTTTTCAGATTGTATAGCGAAGGAAAGATAACGGGAGAAGATGCCCTTATGTATTCAACAAACAGAGATGTTATGTCAAAGAAAGTCATCATAGAATAAGAGTATTAATATAAATTTATCTGGAGGAAAATATGTCAGATTTTGAATATTTGAAAAAACGAAGAGAAAGATTAATAGAAATGTTGCCGGATAACAGTATAGCAATAATTGCTTCAGGAATAGCACCAATGCGTTCACTGGACGAGGTGTATCCTTTTAGTGTAGATAGAAATTTTTACTATCTTACAGGAATAGACAGTGAAAATATGCTTCTTGTAATTAATAAGACAGCTGGTAGAAAGAGTGTGTCCCTTTATATTGAACGATTTGACGAAACCCTTGCAAAGTGGGTTGGCGGCAGAATGCTTAAAGATGAAGCTAAGGAAATAAGCGGTATAGAAAGCATAAATTATATTGATGAATTTGAAGGCAATCTTACGGCACAGTTAGACAGAACAAGACATTGCGAACTGACTGTATTCTGCGATTTGTGGAGAAATAATATTAACCAGCCTGATTCGGAAGGAATTAAGATTTCAAAGAAAATCAGAGAAATATATCCTGCCATAGTAATTAAGGATATTTATAAAATAATGGCAGAACTTAGAATAATAAAAGATGATTTTGAAATAGAATGTATACAGAAAGCAATAGAAGCTACGGGAAAAGCAGTAGTTGAAATGATGAAGTATACAAAGGTTGGAATGAATGAATGCGAAGTAGAAGGAATGTTTGATTTTGCCCTTACAAAACAGGGAATCAGAGAACATGCATTTAAGACGATTGTAGCAGGCGGCGGACGTGGAACGACACTTCACTATTCCGACAATAATATGGAAATCGAAAAGGATAATCTTGTTTTAACAGACCTTGGTTGTACATACAATCATTATAGTGCAGATATTACAAGAACTTATCCTGCATCAGGTAAGTTTACTGATGAACAGAAAAAGGTATATAACATAGTACTTGGTGTACAGAAACTTGTAATAGCCAATGCCAAACCGGGTAAGACCATAAGAGAGTTAAATGATATGGTTATAAAGTATTATGAAGAAGAACTGAAAAAAGCAGGAATATTATGCGATGGTGAAAAAGTAACAGAGTATTATTATCATAATATTTCGCATCAGCTCGGTTTAGACACTCATGATATGTCACTCGGCAATGATTATCCTTTAGCAAAGGGTATGGTTATAACAGTTGAACCGGGGCTTTATATAAGCAAAATGGGTATAGGTATAAGAATTGAAGATGATGTACTTATAACTGACGGTGAGGCAAAGGTTCTTTCTCATATGATCCCTAAAGAGACAGAAGATTTGGAAAGATTGTTAAGCGAGTAATATTGTAGAAAAATCGGATGGTAACTAAGATGAATACAAATATAGACGGAATTAATATAAATTACAGAGATGAGGGCAGTGGAGAGGTAGTGTTGCTTCTCCATGGCTGGGGTTCCAATATAGCATTGTTTGACGGAATATTTAATCTGTTAACACCTAAGTACAGAGTTGTTGCTCTTGATATGCCGGGGTTCGGTCAGTCTGATGAACCGAAAGAAGTATGGGGTGTTGATGAATATCTTGACTTTGTCATAAAGTTTATAGAAAGTCTTGAGCTTAAAGACTTTACGGTATTGGGACATTCTTTTGGCGGCAGAGTTATTATAAAAATGGTAAACAGAAATAATTTAAGCTTTAAGGTTAATAAGATAATCTTAGTAGACAGTGCAGGAATAAAGCCAAAGAGAACATTGTCATATCATATAAAAGTTAAGTCATATAAGGCTATGAAAGCAATACTGGGATGCGCACCGGTTAAAGCGTTGTTTCCGGGCGCACTTGAAAAGTATAAGAAGGGCAAAGGCTCGGCTGATTATAATGCGGCAAGCGATATTATGAAGGGATGTCTTGTAAAGGTAGTAAATGAGGACCTTACAGATTTACTTAAGAATATTAAGCAGGACACATTGCTTATATGGGGTGAAAATGATGATGCAACGCCGTTGTCTGACGGTAAAATTATGGAAAAACTTATACCGGAAGCGGGACTTGCAACCATAAAAAATGCAGGACATTATTCTTTCCTTGAACAAAAGTACGTATTTGATAAAATTTTAGCATCATATATGAATATTTAAAACGGAGGCACTATGATTATATATATTATTACAGCAATGATTTTTCTTATTGCGATTTCAATTTCTTTGAAATTTTACATGCATATGTTTCAGCTAAACTCTTATGCAGGGGTAACACAGTTTAACTGGTATTTTAAAAATTCAGGGAAGCTTCTTTCACCAATCATAGTTTTCTTTGTAGGTGAAATGATATATCTTCTTTGGAGCAGGGTAGAGGTTTTCTGTTGTAAACCTTACAGCGAGTATATAATGCTTATACCGGCTGTATTTGCTCTTCTTTGCTCACTTTTGCATATTGAAAAAAATGTTAAGAAGAAGCTTGTGTTTACTATGAGAGTTATAAGAATGTATGTAACGGATTATATACTTATTCTGGCAGTACTTGCAGTTGCAGTATGGTTGAAACGTTATGAGTCATTATCTGTTATGGTTGCATTGTATGCCCTTGTGCCGGCTGTTGTTATCTTAGGTAATGTTATCAATAAACCTATAGAAAAAGGTGTGAATAATCATTATATCAATGAGGCAAAGAAAATCCTTAAGGGTCATAATGATTTAAAGATTATCGGTATTACGGGAAGTTTTGGTAAGACAAGTGTAAAGTATTATCTTAATACTCTTTTGAAAGCTAAGTATAATGTACTTATGACACCTGAAAGCTATAACACACCAATGGGTGTTGTTAAGACTATAAGAGGAAGTCTTAAGCCTGTTCATGAGATATTTATATGTGAAATGGGTGCTAAGAAGGTAGGCGAGATTAAGGAGATATGTGATATTGTTTATCCGCATCACGGAATTATTACATCAATCGGACCACAGCATCTTGAAACATTTAAGTCTCTTGACAATGTTAAGAAAACTAAGTTTGAACTTGCAGATGCACTTCCGGAAGGCGGACTCCTTCTTGTAAATGGTAATGATGAAAATATCAAAGCATATAATTACGGCAAAAAGATGATAACATACGGTGTTACAGAAGATTGTGATTATTATGCCTATGATATAGACGTAAATAACAAAGGAACTTCATTTACCGTTAAAGCAGGTGATGAAGTGTGCCAGTTTAAGACTGACTTAATAGGAAGACACAATGTAATCAATATAGTCGGTACAATTGCCATGGCACATCTTATGGGAATCAGTCTTAAAGAATTAAAGCCACAGGTACGAAAGCTTGAAGGCGTACCACACAGACTTCAGTTAATAAATAAAAACGGAATAACCATCATAGATGATGCATTTAATTCAAATCCTACAGGTTCAAAGGCAGCTCTTGATACGTTGGCGTTATTTGACGGAACTAAAATTCTTATTACGCCGGGTATGGTTGAACTTGGAGCCAAAGAAGAAGAGTTAAATAAAGAATTTGGCCGTCAGGCAGCAAAAGTATGCGACTATATTTTCCTTGTAGGAATTAACAGAACAAAGCCTATTTACGAAGGTATAAAAGAGGAAGGCTTTGAAGAAGATAAAGTTATAGCATTTAATAGCTTGACGGAAGCACTCGATAAGATGTATTCTCTTATGGAGACAGACAAGGTTGTTCTTTTAGAGAATGATTTGCCGGATAATTATTAATATGTTTAAGAAGCATTTAATAACGAGGAATTAAGTCAGAAAGGAATTATTAACATGAAAATAAAGGTAGCTGTAATGTTCGGTGGTAAAACAACCGAACATGAAATCTCAATCATATCAGCAATTCAGGCCATAGGATACATAAATACTGAAAAGTACCAGGTAATACCTATTTATATTTCAAAGGAAAATGAAATGTATATAGGTGAAAATATCGGGAATATTGAAAGCTATAAAAATATACCGAAGCTTTTAAAAGAAAGTAAGAAGGTTGCTTTCGTAAATGACGGCAATAAGGTTAACATTATGTATGTTACGCCAAAGGGATTTTCAAAGAAAGTATATGATACGGTAGACGTAGCATTTCCTATAGTACATGGAACAAATGTAGAAGACGGAACTATACAGGGCTTTATAAAGATGTTTAATCTTCCTATGGTTGGCTGTGATGTTACATCATCAGCAGTAGGCATGGATAAGTATGTGATGAAGACAGTGTTAAAGTATAATGATGTTCCCGTTCTTGACTGTGAAAGAGTATATTCATGGCAGTACAATGAAGACAGTGAAAAGCTTATAGATGAAATAGAAGCAAAAATATCTTATCCTATGATTGTTAAGCCTGTAAATCTTGGTTCAAGTGTAGGCATAAGTAAAGCAAAGGATAGAGAAGGGCTTGATTCTTCTTTAGAGCTTGCATTTAAATTTGCGGATAAAGTTATTGTAGAAAAAGCCATAACAAATCTTAAAGAAATCAACTGTTCAGTTTTAGGTGACGAAATAGAAGCGGAAGCATCAGAGTGTGAAGAGCCTGTAAGCCACGGGGATATTCTTGATTACAAGGATAAATATATGGGTGGTGGTTCAAAGACAAAGACAGGAACAAAGACCGGCGGTTCAAAGGGTATGGCATCTCTCGCAAGAAAGATTCCTGCAGAAATATCTGATGAAACAAGAGCGGAGATTCGTGAAATGGCTGTAAAGTCATTTAAAGTATTAGGCTGTAACGGCGTATCAAGAATAGACTTCATGATAGATATGGATACAAACGAAGTTTATCTTAACGAAATTAATACAATTCCGGGTTCACTTTCATTTTATCTTTGGGAGCCTCTCGGAGTTTCATACACAGAACTTCTTGACAGAATGATAAAGCTTGCACTTAAGAGAAACAGACGCGAAGAAAATCTTGTATTTTCATTTGAAACAAATGTACTTGAAGGCGTAAAGCTTGGCGGTGGCGCTAAAGGTGCCAAAGGAAGTAAGATGTAATAGCGGTAACATTTAAAATTTTAACCAATACTATGTATTAAAACGTAGTATTGGTTTTTTTATGGAAATTTTTTATGGGGATATTTTAAAAGAGTTAAGGAATATAGACTATACGGGCAATGGAATGGGAGTTGCCGTTTTTGACAGCGGAGTATATGAACATATTGATTTATATAACAGGATAGTGGCATCTGTGGACTGTACCGGTGATAAAGTGAGCTTTGACAGATATTTATATGACGTATACGGACATGGTACGCATATTGCCGGAATTATAGCCGGAGGAGGATATGGATGTAACGGAAGGTTTAGAGGAATTGCACCTGAAGCAGATATTATATCAGTGAGAATTTTAGATAAAAAGGGTAAAGGTAATATAAAAAATGTTATTAAGGGAGTAAAGTGGATAATAGAAAATAAAGAACGATATAATATTGCAGTTGCAAATTTTTCCATAGGAAGCGCCATGGAATTAGATGATGAGCAAAAGAAAATGCAGTTTCACTTTGCAGTAAAGGATTTGGTTGATAGTGGGATTATAGTAGTTGCAGCAGCCGGTAATAACGGCCCCGGTGATGGGACAATAACAATGCCGGGGATTTTTAGAGAAGTAATTACAGTAGGTTCCTCTGATGATAATGTCCCGATTCTTGTAGACGGAAGAAAAGGTGTAGTAAAGAATTATTCAGGAAGGGGAAATGAAAATTATCTGTATTTTAAGCCTGATATTACAGCACCCGGTTCCAATATCCCAAGTTGCAGAAACAGTGGTACAGGTTATGTAATAAAAAGCGGCACATCTATGTCTGCTGCAATATTAAGCGGAATTATAACGCTTTATTTAGAAATACACGGGAAATGCAGTCAGGAATACATCCGCGAAAGATTGTGCCATACAGCATATGATGGTGGAAGACCAAAGAATGTACAAGGGTGCGGAATAGTAAACGTAAGTAAATTTTTGCATTGAAGAAGACAGTGATTTGTGTTAATCTGTGAGTATATAGATGGGTGATAACCCGGGAATGGAAAGTTATGAAGATGAATGGATTGACAAAGGAAGAAGTTATAAAAAGAAAACAGGCCGGACTGATAAATACAGGAACAGTTATAAAAACTAAATCAATAGGTCAGATATTGTACACCAATATATTTACGTGGTTTAATCTGTTAAATATACTTATTGCCATTGGGATTATTTTGACAGGGTCATATAAAAACACACTTTTTCTGGGTGTGGTAGTTTGGAATGCAGTAATAGGAATTTTCCAGGAAATAAGATCAAAAACAGTAATCGACAGGCTTTCGGTTCTTGCCTCACCGACAGCGTCAGTTATAAGAGACGGTAAAAAGGAAAAGGTATCGATTGATGAATTAGTATTGGATGATATCTGCGAGTATGTCAACGGAAGTCAGATATGTGCAGACAGTATTATTTTAGAAGGAAAATGTGAGGTCAATGAAAGTCTGCTTACAGGTGAAAGCGAACCTGTATTTAAAAAAGAAGGAGACGAAATTTTATCAGGAAGTTTTGTTGTTTCCGGAAGAGTATATTCTAAGATAATACATGTTGGAAATGACAATTATGTCAATAATATTACGAAAAAGGCCAAGTATATTAAGAAGATAAATTCAGAAATACTTTTATCTACAAAGAAATTTGTTAAGATAGTTTCATTTTTTATACTTCCTATATTTGCATTACTTTTTTTAAAACAGGTATTTGTACAAAACAGTGAAATAAGTGAGGCATATATATCTTCAAGTGCTGCTATTATAGGAATGATACCATCGGGACTTATACTTCTCTGCAGTATGGTTATGGCACTTAGTACAATTCGTCTTGGCAGAAAAAATATTCTTGTTCAGGAAATGTATTGCGTGGAAACACTTGCAAGGGTAAATGTGCTGTGTCTGGATAAGACAGGAACAATTACAGAAGGAAAGATGCAGGTTAAAAAATTTGTTAGTGTAAACGAAAAGTATGATGACAAACGTTTTAAAGGGGAGCTTGCACAGTATATTTATGCTATGGAAAATGATAATCAGACATCATTAGCTATAAAGGATATACTTAAGCAACCGGACACTTTATGGAACTGTGTGGAAAGACGTGAATTTTCATCAGAAAAGAAATGGGGAATGGCATCATTTGAAAATTCCGGAAGTTATTATTTCGGAGCAGCAGAAAAGTTTGTTGATAAAGATGATGAAAATTTAAAAGATAAGATTTTACAATATCAAAAACAGGGAAACAGGGTTTTGGGGTTTGCAAAATCTTATGAAGATGAAAAGGAACTTCTCGGATATGTAGTTATATCCGATATGGTTAAAAAGGATGTAAATGAAACATTTGAATTTTTGAAAAAACAGGGAATAAAGATAAAAGTTCTTTCAGGAGATAATGTATATACTGTAGCAAGTGTTGCTATGGAAGCCGGTGTTGAAGATGCGGACAAGTATATAGATGCGTCAAGTCTTGATACAGATAAAAAGGTAAAGAAAGCAGCCCTTGAATACAATATCTTTGGCAGGGTTACACCAAACCAGAAATGCCTTATTGTTGAGGCACTTAAAGAAGCCGGATATGTTACGGGTATGGTCGGTGACGGAACCAATGATGTAATGGCACTTAAGGAATCTGATTGCAGTATTGCCATGAAAAACGGAAGCGAGGCTGCTGGAAATGTTTCAAATATTATATTATTAAATTCTGATTTTGAATCAATTCCTCAGATTTTTAATGAAGGTAGAAGAGATATTAATAATCTTCAAAGGTCATCGGCTTTGTTTCTGATGAAAACAGTATTTTCCATCGCAATGGCAATTATTTTTATGATTTTACCATTTACTTATCCTTTTGAACCGATACAAATGACATTAATCAGTTCAACCATTATCGGAATTCCGTCATTTATACTTGCACTTGAACCAAACTACAATATTGTAAAAGGCAAATTCTTTAATAATGTGCTTAGAAAAGCAGTACCGGCGGGACTTTCAATGGTAATAAATACGTGTATTGCACTTTTCGTAGCTACAGTTGCGGATACATCGGATGTTAATCGCGGAACATGGGTATTTGTTGGACTTATGTGCGCATCTATGGTAGAATTATTTGTAGTATGCAGACCATTTAATATAATGAGAACCATTCTTGTAGTGTTAATGTATGGCGTACTGTTTGTTTGCATATTTGCATTTGGAAATATTTTTTCCTTGGAACAGATTACATTTGAAATGATTATATATGGTTTAATAACATATATTATAATGCTTATTGTCAGAATGTTTATGTTAAAAAAGGCGGTGGGTTGATTTTATGAAAAAGAATGTCGGGATAATTGTATGCTTTGTTATAGCAGTAATTTTGATTGCCTGTCTGGTTATTGAAAATGAAAAAGAAAAACCGGCAGGACAGCAAACAAAAGAGTCTGTAACAGAAACAACAACAGAAAAATCTGCAACAGAAGAACCTACTACGGAAGAACCTACTACAGAAGAGCCTACTACAGAAGAACCTACGACGGAAGAGCCTACGACGGAAGAACCTACAACAGAGAAACAAACAGAAAAAGAAACTGCAAAAGAACAGACTTATACGGAAGAAGAACTGGCTGCTATAACTAAAAAAATTGAAGAACTTAAAGTGATTTTCCCGGCGGATACTTACTGGAATCACAAAAATGGTGAAAAGTATGAATATTATGCCGTAACTGATAAACCTTGTGACCACAAAGATGAGAGTGATATTGATTATGATATGAAATGCAATGTGTATAAAGGTATAACGAACTCAGTTTTTCCGTATTCGGTAAGAGGGGCGCAGTGTCTTGGATTTGCAAGTCTTTGTAGTGACTACATATTTGGTACTGATACGCCTGCATGGGCATTTTATGATTACGATAAAGTTCAGGTCGGCGACCAGGCCAGAATAAGTAATGATACTCACTCGGTTTTGATTATTGAGAAAACCGATGAATATATAATTGTGGCGGAATGTAATGCGGATTACAGAACATGCAAGATAGCATGGGGCAGAAAAATCAAGAGAAGTAAGCTTGAAAAAGCATGGTACATCAGAAGAGGAGAAAATCCTGAGCAATGATTTGTTAAATCTTGATATTAAAAACATTTCGTGGTATAATTCCGAAAGATTTATAATTTAAAAGAGAGGAAAGGGAACAAATATGGACAAGATTAAAATGACAACTCCACTTGTAGAAATGGACGGAGACGAAATGACAAGAATTTTATGGAAATGGATAAAGGATGAACTTATTCTTCCATATGTTGATTTGAAGTCGGAATATTATGACCTTGGACTTGAATATAGAAACGAAACAAACGATCAGGTTACTGTAGATTCAGCTAATGCAACTAAGAAATACGGTGTAGCAGTTAAATGTGCAACTATTACACCAAACGCTGCACGTATGACAGAATATGACCTTAAGGAAATGTGGAAGAGCCCTAACGGAACTATCAGAGCAATTCTTGATGGTACTGTTTTCAGAGCACCAATCATTGTTAAAGGTATTGAGCCATATGTAAAGAACTGGAAAAAGCCTATCACTATTGCAAGACATGCATACGGTGATGTTTATAAAGCTACGGAGATGAAAGTACCTTGTGCAGGTAAGGCAGAACTTGTATTTACAGCCGCTGATGGTACAGAAACAAGAGAACTTATCCATGAGTATAAGGGAGCAGGCGTTCTTCAGGGACAGCATAATCTTGAAGGTTCAATTGAAAGCTTTGCAAGAAGCTGCTTTAATTATGCGCTTGATACAAAACAGGATCTTTGGTTTGCAACAAAGGATACTATTTCTAAGAAATACGATCATACATTTAAAGATATATTCCAGGAAATCTATGATAAAGAATACGATGCTAAATTTAAAGAAGCAGGCATCGAATATTTCTATACTCTTATTGATGATGCTGTTGCACGAGTTATTCGTTCAGAAGGCGGATATATCTGGGCATGTAAGAATTATGACGGCGATGTTATGAGTGATATGGTTGCTACAGCTTTCGGTTCACTTTCAATGATGACATCAGTGCTTGTGTCACCGGAAGGAAACTATGAGTATGAAGCAGCTCACGGTACAGTACAGAGACATTATTACAAGCATCTTAAAGGAGAAAAGACATCTACAAATCCAATCGCAACTATCTTTGCATGGACAGGTGCTCTCAGAAAGAGAGGAGAACTTGACGGAATTAAGGAATTGGTTGAGTTTGCAGATAAGATGGACAAGGCTTGTATTAAGACAATTGAAGACGGTCAGATGACAAATGACTTAGCTATAATCACAACTATGGAAAATCCAACTGTGCTTAACAGCGAAGAATTCATCAAAGCTATCAGAAATACATTTGATAACATGTAATATAAAGACAACTCGGGGATACTTATTCTCGGGTTGTTGTACATTTTAATGATATATGAAAGGGTATTTATTATGGAAAGAAACGTGGTTGCAGGGGAAATATACAGACATTTTAAAGGTAAACTTTATCAGATAATAGGAGTGGCAATACATTCCGAGACAAAAGAAGAACTTGTTATATATCAGGCTTTGTACGGAGACTTTTCTATGTATGCAAGACCATTAAAAATGTTCTTAAGCAAAGTTGACAGAGAAAAGTATCCGGAAGTGCAACAGGAGTACAGATTTGAAAAGGTTGATAAGAAATCTCTGAAGGAAGAGTTGTTTGAAGAAGTAACACCTGTAGAAGATGAAGTTATTAAGGAACCGTTTGAAGAAGTAACACCTGTAGAAGAAGAAGTTATTGAGAAACCGTTTGAAGAAGTAACACTTGTAGAAGAAGTTATTGAGGAACCGTTTGAAGAAGTAACATTTTCAGAAGAAACGGAAGTTGAAGGATGTAACAGGTATCTTATGCAGTTCCTCGAAGCTGATACAGTGAAAGAGAAGAAGGCAATTCTTGTATCCATAAGACAGAAAATTGATGACAGACTTATTAATGATATTGCTGCATCACTTGACATCGTAATAGATGAAGGACCTATAGATAAGCGCTTTATGAGCCTGTTGAATTGTCTTAACACAATGTCAAAGTTTGAGTGTGACAGATTCAGGTAGTACTTCATTTTGTATCTTTATTTGTAAAAAAACACAATATGTTGAAAAAATTTAAAAAATATTACTAAAAAAGCTAAAGTATTTTTTTGATATTACCGATATATGCAATAAGGTGAAGTCTATCATGACTTAGAAAAGATGATAATTAAGTTTAAATAAAGCATATTTGGTATAATACCGGAATGGAGAATGTGTATGTCAAGAGTATTAAAATACTGGAAACAATTACTTTTAGTTGCAATTTTAGCTGTCGCAGGTACTGTGGCTGTAAATATAATAATGGCGTCAAGCGTTACTGTTACCATTGAGCAAAATGTTACTTCCATGTGGGAGGTTGGATATTTTGAATATTGGACCGCCAGAGCAGAAGGAGACATTGATGATGTCCCTGTTTCATCAGCATATGTATACTGGGAATCTTCTGATCCGGGAATTGTATCTGTAAGTACACAGGATGTTGATTCGGAAGGAAGAAATTACGGAACAGGCGCAGAGATAAGAGCAACAGGTGCAGGTCGTGCCATTGTCAAAGCATATTATCTTGATAACAGCGGAAATGTCATAGCAAGTACATCGAGAACTATCCAGGTATCTTTCGGAATCATTAATAAACCTGCAGAACCTTATGAATGGTCTGTTGGTGACAACGTAACAGTTTGGACAAACTATACATCAGATATAGGTGATGCACTTGTATGGACATCTTCAGACAATGATGTTATAGAAATTGATACAGAACATACATCATCAAACTTCGGTACAGTTAAGGCAGTAGGTGCAGGTAGTGCAACTATTACTGTTGAAACACCTGACGGACAGAGAGATTCATTTGATATAATTGTAGCTGCTCAGGTTAATAAGACAACACAGATTAAAATTTCACCAAATGAACAGTATGAGTTGTTTAGTAATACAAATGCAGGTAAACCAACAAATCTTTTATGGTATGTGGTTGATGAAAGTATAGTTACTGTTGATATTATAGGTACAGTGACAGGTAAAGGCGCAGGTATAACACAAGTTTACTGTTATCCGAATTATGATTATGCAAAATACGAAAAGTATGCGGTAATGACGCCTGAAGAGTTGGCAAAGAAGTTTGGACAGTACATGGAAATCAGAGTTGATTTCGGTATTGCTAACGGAAATATTACCATGACAGTAGGTGATATTGCAGAGCTTGTGACTAATACCGATTCCACAGGTGTTAACTGGACATCTGATAATACATCAGTATGTACGGTAGACAGATACGGCGTTGTAACAGCTGTAAGCGCAGGTGTATGTAATATCAAGGCAACACTTGACAGTACATCTCTTTTCCCTGGTGAGGCTGTTTTAAGCGGAACAATAACAGTTACGGTTGTAGATGATTTTGCCGTAAGTGAAACAGAACATTTGATGAATGTTGGTGATTCATTTGAACTTTCAGCATTGGTTACAGATACAGATGCTACAGTTTCGTGGATTATCAAGGATGAATCAGTGGTTTCCATTGATTACATAGAAGATGAAAAATATAAAGTAATTGTAACAGGTCTATCAAAGGGTACAACTACAGTTACTGCAGTTCAGACAATAAATGGCGTTAAGAAGTTTGCAAGCTGTGAAGTGTCAGTTAATAATCCGGTACAGAATATTACAATTTATCCGACAAAACTGGAAATTGATAAAGGCGCCGAATATCCGATGGTAATTACATTTGAACCTGAACTTCCTGATAATATGCAGGTGCTTTGGGTATCAAGTGATGAGACTATTGCAACAGTTAACCAGCAGGGTGTTGTAACAGGCGTAGACGGTGGTGATTGTACAATTTCAGTTATCACAATGGATGGTATAAAGGTTGCTTCATGTTCGTTGCATGTACGTGTTCCTGTAACCGGAATTACAATGTCAAGAACAAGAGTAGAAGCAAGTCTTTCTGTAGGAAATTACCAGTTGTCATATACAATAGCACCGGAAGGACCGGGCGTTAATACTGCTGTTACATGGGAATCATCAAATCCTGCAGTAGCAACAGTTTCTGAAAATGGTTTCGTAACATTTGTTAGTCCGGGTAAGGCAACAATCATTGCCCAGACAGTTGATACAGGTACAGAAGGAAGCTTGATTGCAACTTGTGAGTTTTATATTAATGATCCGGTTGTAAGTGTTTCCATTGACTATAATGATGTTACTTTAAAAATAGGTGATACATTCAGACTTACAGCGGCAGTATTGCCAACGACAGCTACAGATAAGTCTGTTACATGGATTTCATCAAATACAAACGTTGTAACTATTGATGAAGATGGTTTATTAAAGGCAGTTGGAAGCGGTAACGCAGCAATCCTTTGCCAGTCAAATGACAGTGGTGTTACGGCAATGTGTAATGTAACTGTATACCAGGCGGTTGAAAGCATTGAACTTAGTATGACGGAAATATCCGTAAGAAAGGGTACAATCTTCTGGTTATATGGTGCAGCAAAGCCTGACAACGCAGTTAATAAAACAATCGTTTGGTCAAGTACAGACGAATCTATTGCTACAGTAGATAAGACAGGTATGGTAACAACTATTTCACCGGGTCAGTGTAGTATCGTTGCTACAAGTGAGGATAGCGGAGTAATAGCTAAATGTCTTGTTACTGTTACAGAACCGGTAACAGGTATTGAACTTAATGTAACGGAACTGGAACTTATGAAAGGAGATCAATTCCTTCTTATACCTTCAGTTTCGCCGATAGATGCAGATAATAAGTCAGTAACATTTGTTTCAAGTGATGATTCAGTTGCCACAGTTGATGAAAATGGTGTTATCAGAGCTATTAAGGGTGGCGAATGTATTATTATCGTAACTACAGTAGAAAGAGGACTTATAGCAAGCTGTAAAGTTATTGTAAATGAATTTGTAACATCTATAAAGATTGATGAAACAGGTCCGTATCTTAATATAAACAGTTCAAGATATCTTACTGCACAGGTACTTCCTGAATCAGCATCTAACCAGAGTATTATATGGTCAAGCGATGATGAAAGTATTATAAAGGTAGATCAAAAAGGTAAGATAACAGGTGTTGGATATGGTACGGCAGTAATAACTGCAACAGCAGCTGACGGTAGTGAGTTATTTGATACAGTTAAGATAAGAGTTATTGAACCGGTAGAATTGATAGAAGTTGTACCGCCGACAGTGACAATACTTGAAGGTAAAGAAATAGCCGTAAAGGCCAATGTAACTCCTGATAATGCGTCTATAAAGACTGTAACATGGACGTCTTCGAATCCGGAAATAGCAACAGTTGACTTTAATGGTGTTATTACCGGTGTTAAAGCAGGTGTATGTTATGTATATGCAACAAGTGAAGATGGTAATGACATAGTTGGTTCCTGTAAGGTAACTGTAAGAAAGGCTGTTCCTATTACTAAGGTTATAATCGATTCATCAGAAATCGTATTCTTCCCGGGACAGACAAGACAGCTTTCAAGCAGAACATATCCGATGAATACTACAGAATCGGTAACATGGATATCAGATGATATTTCAGTTGCAACAGTTGATGCTAACGGTCTTGTTACAGCAGTAGGCCAGGGTAATTGTACAATTTATTGTGTCGGAGAATCCGGAGTAGAAGATACTTGTGAAGTTAAGGTTCTCGCGCTGAATAAGTCATATATTACATTAGAACAGTATGATTCATTCCAGCTTGATGTATTTGGAGCAACAGCTACACCAAAATATTTTACAAGTAATAACAGAATTGCTACAGTTGACCAGACAGGTAAGGTTATTGCACGAGGTGTAGGAACTACAACTATTATGGTTAAAGTTCATGGCAAAGTACTTTATGCAAAGATTACAGTTACAAGAGTAAAATAAATAAAAATTTCAGATTAGTTAACATAAACGCACTGTTTTGTCATAAATGGTGCGTTTTTTGTAATTAAAAATTAATATTTTATAGTTTGTAATTGTTTAGTAAATGTGTTATATTCTTAATATATATAATCAGCAATTGGAGGTAATTGTATGAGATGCAGTAAATGCGGGGAAGAGTGCAGAGATAATCAGGCATTTTGTATAAAATGTGGTAACCCGATACAGGTAGTACCTGATTTTAATTTAATAGAAGCTGAATTGGCCAATAATATTGGTGAACTCTTAGATGAAGAAAAGAATAATGCAGAGGATAGTGAAGAATTCGTTGAAGAAGAAGTTCCTGCAGATGTTAACGATATGCATACCAGAAAGTTCGAAGGAAATCTTGCTATGGATATAAAGATGATGAATCTTGGTCATAGAGAAAAGGTTGTTTTTGAAGATGGTATAGAAAACAGAATCAATGAAGATGTTGTTAGAGAAAAAGTTGTTGAATCTGTAAATGACGATTATGATTACGAAGAGTACGAAGATTCAGGTAAAGATAAGAAGAGAAGAATTATAGTGGTGTCAGCATTGGCTACTATTGCGGTGGTTACCATTCTTGCATTAACAATTTTACTTATAAGTGTATTCTCACAGAAGAATGATTATATAAAAGCAACATTTGATTCAAGTTATGCAGAAGCAGAAGCATTTATTTCAGAACTTGAATATGAAAGTGCATTGGAAAAGCTTGGTGTTGCATTGGAAAAGGCATCAAATGTTGATGAAAAGATAAAAGCAAGATTGCTTATGGATAAAGTTTATGGATATATGACTGGTAAGGAAGAAGATAAGCTTAAAAACTTACTTGAACTTACACTTATCTGTCCAAGTGAAGCAACTTATTTTGATAAGGTTGCTCAGATTTATCTTGCCAATGAACAGTATGATAAGTTGTCGGAATTCCTTAATTCAATTAAAAATGATGATGTTTTTGCAGCTATGTCAGCATATACGGTTGATGAACCGGTGGCGAAGACACAGACCGGAACATACAATGAATATTTGAGTATAGAATTTACGGCAGAAGAAGGATGCAATATATATTATACAATCCACAGAGCAACTTCTCTTGATGATAAGACCAATTACTCTGCACCATCTGTAGATGATGAATTATATACAAAGGCAATTAAGCTTGAAGAAGAAGCTATATTTGTTATACAGGCAGTAGCAATAAATGAACTTGGTATTGTCAGCAGAACGGCCGAGTATAAGTATTCCATATCACTTGGAGTTCCATCAGCACCTGTTATTACACCTACATCAGGAGCGTATACAGAACATACACTTATTACCATAGAAGCAGAAGCCGGTTCGAAGATTTATTATACAATTGATGATGAAGAAGTTACTGAAGAATCACTTTTATATACGGAACCATTTGAAATGCCGCTTGGAATACATATCATAAGAGCAATGGTAGTTGATAAGTATGGTATTGCAAGTGAGGTGACAGAAGAATCATATAATTTATCACTTACTCAGAATTACAATACTGTTCAGGGTAAGGAAGGTGTTATAAATAAGCTGATTGAAGACCTTATTATAGTGGATAATACTTTAGTAACATTAGATGGTGGTAAAGCCACTGTAAACTATAAGGAAACTAAGAACATCAATAACTCAACATACTACATTTTTACAATATCATTATTTGATGTAGAAAATGTTTCTCTCGGTGATATGTATTATGCATTTGATTACAATCTCGGAACATCAACTAAAGTTGACATTGTTGAAGGTGAATATATTCTTATAGAAAATACAGCTGATACGGCAATATAAATACAAAACGCACACATAAAATTTTATGTGTGCGTTCTTTTTTATTGAACTTATT
Source organism: Lachnospiraceae bacterium (assembly GCA_015057425.1). Taxonomy (GTDB): domain Bacteria; phylum Bacillota; class Clostridia; order Lachnospirales; family Lachnospiraceae; genus SVEL01. The sequence goes on along the minus strand of SVEL01000002.1, from coordinate 151,375 downwards.
ATCAATTGTTATCAGTTTCTTCGTTAGCTTCGAATTCTTCATTATCATCTATAATTTCAGCATCTTCGAAATCATAGTCATCTTCATCATCGAAATTCTTACAATATATTTCTTCAATAAGATAATCTAAAAATCCTTCATCCTCAATCTCGAACTTTTCGGTTATAAATTTCTTTATAATGACATAACGCTGATAATATGTTAATAATTCATCAGGCTCTTCAATTCCTCTTTCCTCAAGAACCATTTCGATGGCCTTATTTGCATTTTCTTTATTGAATTCCTTGTCTGCGTAATCGAAAATATCCTGTTTTAACTTTTCATGTGCTTCAGCTACCGGTTTAAGCTTAAACATAGCAACTAAGCTTGCAATACCGATTATTATAAAGGCACCAAATAAGGTGGACATAACTATATAAAAAATTGCATGTGCAGAATCTGAAAAGTTAAAGTTAAATACATTAAAATACTCAAGAACAAGGAATATAGCACCTAACACACCGACAAGCAAGAGACTGTAAGCAGAAGACTTAAGGTCAGCAACCTTGTCTGATGGATTTTTGTATGTAAAGCTTCGTCTGTCACGAGGTGTATTTGTTCCGGACATTGAATCATCAGCATTTTTAATATTGTCAGCATCAGCTTCAAGTACGATTGCTTTTGCAGCATCGAAATTTTCTTTATCGATAATAAGGTGATAATTATTATCAGCATCACAGTAGTATTGAGCAGTTTCAAAACCGGCTTCAGTTAAAGTCATAAAAGAATTTAAAACAAGCTCTTCATTTTTGTCCGAAAAGATTTCTGTAAAATCTATTGGAATACCTTTTAATAAGAGACAGTTACATTCTTCGCAAATGTTAACTGAATCGCCAAATTCATTGTTACATATAGGGCACCAAGCCATAATAATATCCTCCAATCATTATGTATCAGATACATATTTTTAACTTTATATATTATATTACAAAAATATCTATATCACAAGAAAAATAAATATGATATTATTGTGATTATAAGATAAATGTATCTGTAGTTTATTCATTTTGTAATAAATCATCAGGAAGCGAGGCTTAATATGAAAATAAATATAGTTTCTGTGGGAAAAATAAAAGAAAAATATTTTACAATGGCAATAGATGAGTATAGTAAAAGACTTTCAAAATACTGTGATATACAGATAATTGAGGTGGCAGATGAGAAAACTCCTGACGGAGCTTCAGATGCAATTTGTGAACAGATAAAGAAAATAGAAGGTGAAAGAATATTAAAGTCTATAAAAGAGGGTGCATACGTAATTGCCCTTGAAATAAACGGGGAAATGAAAGATTCAGTGCAGCTTTCTAAAAAGCTTTCAGACATCTGTGTGGCAGGAAACAGCAATATTACATTTGTAATCGGTGGTTCATTGGGTCTTCATAAGTCCGTAAGTGACAGGGCAAACTATAAGCTTAGTTTCTCTAAGATGACATTCCCGCATCAGCTGATGAGAGTAATACTGCTTGAACAGATTTATAGGGCGTTTAGGATACAGAATAATGAACCGTATCACAAATAACGGAGGTTTTTTCGCAGATTGGTATGTAATGGGTGGCGTATCATATCCTAAAGTAAAGAAAAAGTATATAATTTTAAAATTTGAATGGTTAATGTACAGAAATGTATGTTAGCCATTTTTCTTTTGTAGTAAAAGAGATTGAACAAATGACAGAAAATGAAAAAATCGAACTAGTAATTGAGGAGTACAAGGAGTATCTGAATAATTCCAATTCGGACATATTTGATAGAGAATGCTTGTAAGGGGATTCAGTGTTTGGATGAAAAGAATAGAAAAGCAGATACCCAAGTGTAATTTAGAAAAGGATATCTGCCTTCTTTGAATTTAGAAAGAAATCAAAGACTAAAGAATTTCTATCATTTTCAGTAGCTTTTCTTTCTTTTCAGTAGGAAAATCTTTTATAGCTCTTAAGATTTCGTTGTCTAAGGCTAATGAGGAATTTTCATATTGATTAGAAAGAAGGTAGTCGATAGAGGTATTAAGGGAATTTGCGATAGCAAGTAACACATTTAGGCTAACTTTTGTATGGTTGTTCTCTATGTTTGAAATGTGAGATGTATTGCAACTAACCATTTCAGCGAGATTATCTTGTGTTAAGCCTTTGTTTGTGCGTATTTCCTTAATCTTTAATCCTAATTTAGCGTAATCTAACTCTTGCAACATTTAAACACCTCCAATTTGTCTATGTGAGTAGTTTTATTTACTAATTGTAATATTGAAAGTTTTATGTTAGAATAATCTATAAGAGTTAAAAGTACTCGTATAAACAAGAAAGGAATAGCAACAATTTTGCTATAAGGTAATCGATATGAATGGAAATGATTTAAAGAGAAAAAAAAGACAAAGAAATATTGTCATTGGAACTATTACATATTTGCTTATTGGAACCGCTACTTTAGGTGTATTTACAGGATGTTCAAATGATATAGAAACTAAGGAGGATGATAGTAATTATGTCGAAGGTAGCTCGAGTGGTGTGGAGAGTGATAAATATTTTGACTGTATTGAAATTGATACAGATTCCTTTTGCGGAGCAGTATTTAATATGAGCTTTTCTGATGTTAAAAAATTAGTTGGAAGGAAATTAAGTATTGGTGACTTAAATAGTTCTTCGGGAGGATGGAATCAAATATCATCGACATCAACTTATACGGAGTATAGTATTACTAGTTCTGCGGGAATGTGGGCAGTTAACATTGGTGTTGATTCGAAGGGTAAAGTTTTTATGGTTGTTTGTAGTACAGTGGGATTAGATAATGGTAATCCGAGTGATACGGAAAATGAGTCTTTTTGTAGTGTTTTTGCAGAAATAATGGGAATGACACCCGATAGTGTAGCGAGTGTTTTTAAAGAGTTATATGTTTCAGGTGATAAGGTCAGAAGTTATGCCGGAGGAATACAATGTGCATATGAGAAAACAAGTGGAGGTGTTTGCCGCTTTGGGATAACTGCTATGTCAGAAGAACACTGGAACAACATGCAATAGAATAAATATTAATAATAAATTCCTCGTTTCTTTAGTTTCTTGCAGAATATTGTATCAACAAGCGTATTGCGTTGTTTCGTACGGAAAATGGTGAGCGCTACTGCGAAAAACAAGGTTACAAAGTCTACAAGACATATTGTGATGCAGGAATTAGTGGCAAGGATATTAAGCATAGACCAGCTATGCTACAATTATTAGAAGACGCAAAGGAAAAACGCTACAATATGTTGATTTCTTGGAAAATCAACAGAATCAGCCGCAAATTAGGTGATGCGATTAAGATTATTGAAATTCTTGAGAAGAATGGCATTACATATCGTTCCTATCCTGAACCATTTGAGACTACTACACCAGCAGGCAGAATGCAGTTTCAGATGATGGCACTCGTAGGAGAATTTGAGCGCAACACTATCGCTGAAAATGTGAAAATGGGAATGTGTGCAAAGGCTCGAAATGGCGAGTGGTATGGTGGAATTGCCCCATTAGGCTACGATTGGGAAGTTATGGAAGGCTATGAAAATGCTGTGAGAAAGAAGTCTAAATTGGTTATTAACGAGAAAGAAGCAGAAGTTGTAAGAACTATCTACAATGAGTACGCAAGTGGTAAGGGTTACAAAGCTATTGTAAATAAAATAAATAAGCAAGGTTATCGGTCAAAGTTTGGTAATGCTTTCGGAGTTGCACAATTACGAAGCATACTTACAAATCCTGTTTACATTGGCAAGGTGCGTTACAATGTAAGAAGGGATTGGAGTGACAAACGCAGAGGTAATATTAACCCTACCCCCATTATTTGTGATGGCATTCACGAACCGATTATTGACTTGGATTTGTATGAAAGAGTACAGTTTATGATTGAGCAGAAGAACGGAAAGCCTAACAGGGTTTATGATGGCGAGTATCCGTTGACAGGAATTTTGAAGTGTCCTGAGTGTGGTGCAGGTATGGTTATCTCGGGTACTACTAATCGTTTGAAGGATGGTACAAAAAAGAGAATATTTTATTATGCCTGTGGTGCTTGGAAGAACAAGGGAACTGCTGTATGTAGGTCAAATAGTATCAAGGTTGAAAAAGCAAATGCAGTTGTTTACAGAGAGCTTGAGAAAGTTTTTTCTAATGAGAATATCATTAGAAGAGTTGTAGACAAAGCAAATGAGCAGAATAATAAAAAAATAAAGGTAGCAGAGAAAGGTATTGAAAAATATACCTCTGATTTATCAGTATTAGAGAGTAGGCGAGAGAAGGTATTTGAAGCCTATGAGGACAATATTATTACAAGTGAAGAGTTTTTGAGTCGCAAAAAGGCATTAGATACAGAACTTGAAACAATAAGAAAGGATAAGGAAGAGGCACTATTATTACTTGCAGAGGAACACAGAAAGGAAATACCTTATGATTTTGTCCGAGAGGTTATGCAAAATTTTGGTGAGGTATTGCACAGCGACAAAATATCTAAAGAACTGAAAAAGCAATTATTACATATGATTATCTCTGAAATAACCATAGACAAAAGAAGAGAGATTGACACAATTAAGGTACACTTAACGAGCCAACTTGTTAAGTTCGTACAGGAGCAAAACGGAGGAACACTTATATCAGGTGTTCCTCTTTTTCTGTGTTATGATTATTTAGGGGTTGAAGGTGTTGAACTTGAATTTGCTATATAATGAGGTATAATAGTTACTAATGATTGAAGTTTAGAAATGAGGTAGTACAAATTATGAGCATTAAATGTAGTTACAGATATTTCTTTCCTAAATATAAAGACAAAATGGTGAAAAGGGATGATTGCTTTAGAATTAAAATAGCAGAGGAACAAGTGAAGCTTCAGCCTGTATCAAAGGAGATGATTAAGGAACATATTAGGAATTTTTTAGATGATTTATCTACTGAGTTAGATTATGAAATAAGAGAGGTAAATTTAACGAAAACTCCTATTAAAAGAGGGTTTTACTTTGATTTTGTAAAAAAGGATGGTCTAAAGGATAAAAAAGATATTGTATGGATGAAATTTACAAAGGAAGAAAAGGGGGAAGATTTTTTAGGGGTAGTAGCAACAGGAAATGATATAAATTTTAATGCAAATAATGCATCTGGGAAAATTATAAAATCGTTAGGTAAAAATTGGAATGAGGATTATGTATTGATTGTTCTTCTTAAAAAAATGCCAAGTTATTTGAATAGACAACTGGTTGAAAGTGGAATAGGAAATTACTTGATTTCTAAAGAAGTACCAATATTAGATTATTTTTCACATAATCTTTAAGATATTTACAAAGTTTGAAAACAAGGTAGTACAAACTTTGATGAATGAAAAAACAGGCTTTTCCGTGAAAAACCTCCTATGGGTATATTATGGAGAACCATACCACAAATAGCGGAGGTACATTTGCTTTAGTTTCAAAGTAATTAAAAAATAATATATCTTATGAAATGACCTAACATTTAATATTTAATACCGACTATATAAGTGAAATCAATGCTATAGCAAAGAGGAAATGCTGATGAAAAAACAAGATATAATCAAGAAAATTGACGAAGAATTGCTCGATAAGCTAATGGGTTTTTCATATGCCAGAACAAGCAATAGCTATGAAGCGGAAGAATTGTGCTCTGATATAGTCTATGAAATTATAAAAACAAGTAGTAAAGAAGGCGAGATTAAAGAGTTTTATGCATTTGTATGGCGGGTAGCTCGTAATGTTTATGCTGACTTTTCTGATAAAAAACATAGATATTTATCACGAAGATATGAAGGAAATCCTGAAGATGCTTTTAAAGATATTATTGCACCAGAACAGGAAAATGATGCTGAAGAAATATCAAGAATAGTAAAAGCTATATCTTTTTTGACCAAGGCTTATAGAGAAGTGATGATTTTATACTATTTTGAAGAAAAAAATAGTGTGGAAATAGCTAATAAATTAGGTATTAGTGAAAACGCGGTTCGTCAAAGATTGTTTGCAGCAAGAGATTCTATAAGAAAAGAGGTATTATGTATGAATGAAAATAACAAACCGGTCCTGCTTGATAAGATTGATTATGAGATTATTGGAACAGGAAATCCTGTTTGGGGAGACCCACGTGATGTATGTACCCGTCAAATGTCAAAGCACATTGTATGGATGTGCCATAAAAAACCGAAAAGTGCACGGGAAATATCAGAAGAATTGAATGTTCCTATGCCATATGTTGAGGAAGAATTGGACATTTTGGTTAATGGTACAAATAAAGAATATGGTTTGCTTAGAATAATGGAGAATGGAAAGTATGGAATTAATTTTCCACTGTTTGATTCCGAGGATGCAAATAAATTGCATAAAATATATGAGAATATGATACCTGAAGTGGCTAAATTGATTATGAATCATTTTGATATATGTAAGGAGGAATATCTTTCATTACCATATTTAAATCATAAATTACCATTTGAGTATATTGTATGGCAGAATTGCATGGATTTGTTGTTTAAGCTTTCTGATAGAATTGTTGAGACAATAGGTAAAAAACATTTTTTTGATATAGAAGAAGTTAACAGACCGTTTAGCGTATTTGGTTATGTAGATAATGGAAAGTATTATGGTCGTGGGGATGATAGAATATCAGCAGAAAATATATGCGGATACAAAAAGGTCTGGTTTGAAAATATTTATATTTCGATGATAAAGATACATTTTCATTGTGGACATGATATGGCAAATGACAAACAGATGCAATGGGCTATTAAAGCTATAAAAGGTATAAATGTCAGCGATATACCGCAAGAATGTAAAGAAGATGTAGCAAAGGCAATAGAATGTGGTTATTTGTATAAAGAAGATGATACGATTTATACAAAGATATTAGTAATGGATATTACAGACATTAATAATGGAAATGAAGTATTCCGCATAAATAATAAATGCTTTGAAAATGATGAAGAAATAATAGATAAAGTTGCTGATAAAATAGGTATTTTGTTAAAGAGAATGCTTCCGAAGTATCTGTATAATGAATATAGATATGGAAATACGGTTGCTGCATTACCACTTATAGATGGTGTATATAATGAGCTGATAAAAAATAATTATATTACTGTGCCTGAAAATGGAATAGGAGCAGAGGGCTGTTGGATGTTTGTGGATAGAGATGTATAATTCAATTAAAATGGTTATAGGACAATCTGTTGAAGTTTATTCAACAGATTGTTGTTTTATGTTTTTATTTTTATTTGATATAATTGTTTCATAAATGATAAAGGAGACATATTTATGGAAAATTTGGTTGAAAAATTTGGAAAAAGAATTGCAGAATGCAGAAGGAGTAAAAGCTTTACACAGGATGAACTTGCAAACCGTCTTGGAGTGACACCACAGGCACTAAGTAAGTGGGAAAAGGGTATCAGTAGTCCGGATTTAACAATGCTATCAGCTATATGTAAAATATTAGATGTAAGTTCTGATTTTTTATTAGGAATTAATAATAAAAGTATTACTGAAAATGGTGATGAGATAATTCAAAATGAAATTTGGAGTAATCTTAGACTGGGATTAGAACCATTAGAACTGATTTTTGGAGAGAATATTGTACCAATATTCAAAGACAGTAGATTTATTGATAAAATTGTCGAGCTTAGACTGCAATTATCAAGAGAAGGAATTTTAATGCCAATTGTAAGTGTTAAAGATCAGTTATATCTTAAATCTAATGAAATTATGATATTGGCATATCAAAATGTGTTATATTGTGAAGAGATAGATTTTATTAACGAAAATACCTTGGATTATATTATCCAAAAACTTGGTCAGGTTGTACGTAATAAATATGCAGACATTATTAATGTAGATATATTAAATGATATCATTGATAATTTAAAAATTAAATATCCGGTTTTGATTAATCAAATAGAATTTAGGCAAATTCCTTATGGATTGATATTAGATGTGGTAAGGGCATTTATAAATAGAGGAAATGGAATGATTTATCTTCCTAAGATTTTAGAAGTTATCGAACGTGAAGTAAGGGAAGATGGAAATATTACAACAGCAGAATTAATAGAAAAAGTTTACAATCAGTTAGAGAGAAAAGATAATATATGGGTAGTCCTGGGGACAAGAAAGTGATGTAAAATAAAATGCTCAGACCATTGAATTTATGCTGATATTTGAGTATAATATAAATAGTACTAATGATTTATAATAATAGTAGATATATGAGTTTGATTTTGGAGGTGATATTATGATGTATCCTTTTATGACGCTTGAAGATAATACAGAGATTGTTCATTCAGAGTATATGGATGATGGAAGAGTTAAAGTATATATAGAAAAGCCGGATGAAAAGGATTGTTTTCATCATATGACTTGCTATCTTCCTAAGTATGAGTTGGAAGATGTGTTTGGGTTTTCTAAGGAAGAGGTTGACTATTATCTTGAAATAATTCACTCCACAGCACATCTTATAATGGAATTTTCTAAGGGAAGGGGATTTGAGAATGCCTCAGGTTTTTAAGATTGGTTCATATTGGGTTTATTTTTGGTCAAATGAGGGTGAGCCAAGAGAACCGATACATGTTCATATCTCACAGGGAAGTCCACAGGCAAATGCAACTAAAGTATGGATAACAAAGGCAGGAAAATGTCTGTTGGCAAATAATAATTCTGATATTCCAAGCGTGGCACTTAGAAATATTATGCGTATTATAGAAGCACGTAGTACAGAGGTTGTGAATAAGTGGTGTTCGTTCTATGGTGAAATTGAATATTATTGTTAATGAGTTAAAGTTTATAAGAGAAATCTTATAAGCTTTAATTATTTATAGGTAAAAAATAAATATAAAAATAAAGCCAACATATGTGCAAATAGTGGTACTAAATATATAGAAGCGTAAAAAACATGCATGTTCGCTTATTAAACGGATGGAGAATACTATGAAACTGACAGAAGATATTATCTGTGAATATATTAAGAAAATATTTGGCTTTGCTTATGAAAAGACTGGTAATCATTATGAAGCGGAGGAGTTATCTTCGGAGATAATGTTACAGTTACTTGAGTGTGCAACAAAAAATAAAGATATAGAACATATTAGCAGTTTTATTTATACAGTTTGTTGCTATACATGGTCTAAATATTTGCGTAAGAATAAAAAACATTGGGAATGCGTTGATATCGAAGAAATACAAGAAGTGACCGGTAGTATAGATGTTGAGAATGAGACTATGGATAAGCTGATGTGCACCAGACTTCGAAAGCAGATTTCATATTTATCAAAGATTCACAGAGAAATTGTGATTATGCATTATTATGAGAATAAGACTACTGCACAAATAGGTATGATTCTTGGAATAAGCGAAGGAACTGTCAGGTGGTATCTTTCCAATATCCGTGATACATTAAAGGAGAGAATTGATATGAGTGAAAATTTGGATTTTAGACCTATTGCATTACGTGTTGGAATGGATGGATGCGCAGCGGAACCGGGACTTCTTAAAATACTCGAAAGTGATTTGCTTATGCAAAATATTGCATTGGCTTGTTATGGCGAACCAATAACTATAACTGAAATCTCTGAAAAGTTAAATGTGGCTGCGGCGTATCTTGAAAAACATATAGAAAATATGGTGTATATGGACTATTTAAGACAGCATGGTAAAAAGTATCAGACCAATTTTTTTATTAGCAACTTTGAGGTTGAACTTGCAAAAGTAAGATATGCATATTCTTATGCGGCACCTCTTGCCGAAAAATTGTATGATGCTGTTATGGCAAGAAAAAAAGATTTTTTTGAAATTGATTTTTATGGTAATGGTACAATTAATGAAGAATTCTTTTTGTGGTATGTTTTGTTAAAGGTTGCGCAGGAAAAATCATATGAACAAATGCAAAATAAGTGGAATGATTGTAAACTTGAAAGACCATTTAGAAAGGATGGCTCTGAATATTGGATTATTGCTGATAAAAAAGATGAAGGCAATGTGGATGATGAGAATTTAAGAAAGTTCGCTGATTACAGAACCTGTATAGGGTATAAATTAAACACAAAAGAAGGCGTGGGAGCTATGTATCAGGCGGATACTTATTTTCTGCATGGAGTCGACGGAGAGAAATTCCGTGATAATTCTACACCGAATATAATTAAACTGTTACAGGCAGCAAAAGCAATTATGAAATCAGATGATGGCTGCGAAATGAATGAGTTTGAAAAACTGTATGTATCTGAATTTATTAAGCAGGGATATATATCGTCAGATAAAGGTAAGCTTGTATTTAATATACCTGTATTTACGGGTGAACAATGGAAAACGCTGAATGATATTGTTGCAGAAATAAAAGCATCCCTTGGAAAAGATTTTTTTAAGGAATACCTTGACGGTTATAGTGATATGATGGAGAAATTTATTCCGAAGTTTCTTGATGATAATGTAAGAAATTATTACAAATATGCTATGCTTGGTGGGTTTGACCTGTTTGCACAACTTATAAAGAAATCTATAGAAGGAGATGAAAAATATAAGTTGCAAATACCAAATATAGAAGAGTCAAAACACACTATGACATGGCTTGTGATAGAAGGTGAAAAGTAAAAAGACCGCTTGCTTTCACAAACGGGCTGGTGTATAATTTATAAAAATAGCATCCCAGACTTTGGACGGTACCGGGATGCTTATTTCTTTTTAAAAGTAGTAGAGGTGTTAGATGAAACTATTGAAAATTTTAGATGAAAAAAACTACACAGATGATATGGAAGTGTTTGAGGTTACACATTCAAGAGCACTTATTTGTGTAGATGGATTATATGCTATGCAGAGAGCTAAGAGCGGTGAATACAAGCTTCCGGGCGGCAGATTAGAACCGGGAGAGACACCTGTATGTGCACTTATAAGGGAAGTGGAAGAAGAGACAGGCTTAATTGTTGATGAAAAAAGCATAGAAGAGATTGGTGAAATAATCGAAATACGAAAAGATGTGTTTGATGATAGCAAGAAATATATATGCCATAGTTTATACTATAAGTGCAATGTGAAAGATGAAAGAGGAAATTTACACAGAAGTAAGAATGAGATAGAGAAAGGCCTTGAATTAGTATGGATTAGTGCAGATGAAATGATTGCATCTAACAAGACGTTAGAATTAGAATCATCCAGGGAGCGTGATACAATATTTATGGAAATGACACAAACAAAGGAGGCAAACGTATGGTATCAATCAAAATTAATGACAAAAGAGTAACAGGAAAAAGAAGTCCTATGCTTTACGGACATTTCATCGAACATTTTCACAGACAGATTTACGATGGAATTTATGATCCGGGAAATCCATTATCTGATGAGGACGGTTTTAGAACAGACATCATAGATGCCATGAAAAAGATTAAAGTGCCGATTTTGAGATGGCCGGGAGGATGTTTTGTATCATCTTACCATTGGAAGGATGCAGTAGGAAAAGAAAGAAAACCTCTGTTTGATAAGGCATGGCGTGTGGAGGACCCTAACACATTTGGTACAGATGAATATATTAAACTTTGCAAAAAAATCGGATGCGAGCCTTACATATGTACAAATGCCGGAACAGGAACTCCGGAAGAGATGAGTGACTGGGTGGAATATTGTAACCTTGAAAATGAAGGTCAGTATGCAAAGTGGCGTATTGAAAACGGATTTGAAAAGCCGCACAATGTTAAGTACTGGAGCATAGGAAATGAAAATTACGGTCATTGGGAAATAGGAGCAAAATCAGCTGACGAGTGGGGAAGACTTGTGAGAGAGTCAGCCAAAATGATTAAGCACGTAGATGCAACAGCAGAACTTTCAGCAGCCGCACTTTCAGATGTGGATTGGAATATTAATCTTTTGAAAAATTGCGGTCAGTTTCTTGATTGGATTTCTATTCATCAGTACTGGGATATGATGCCTGAAGTACAGAATCCGGCTACATATGAAGAATGTATGGCATGGACTAAAAATATAGGCCGTGCAGTTGATGATATAAGAGGAATGCTTACTGCATTGCATTTGGAAGACAGGATAAAGATTGCTTTTGATGAGTGGAACTTAAGAAGCTGGCATCATCCGAATGTTCATACAATTAAACAGGGTGTCAATAAAGAGGATTATATTACTCCAAGAGACAAAAATGATGACAATAGTACATATACAATGGCAGATGCAGTATTTACGGCATGTTTCTTAAATTCTATGAATAGAAATTGTGATATTGTAGGAATGGCAAATTTTGCACCGATTCTAAATACAAGAGGATGTATTTACAGCTATGATAAAGGAATTGTGCTTAGAAGTACATATCATGTATTTGACTTGTATGTAAATTATTTAGGCGACACAGTTATTGATTTATGGTCAGAAAGTGAGATTCCGACATTTAAAGTGAACTATAAGTACGGTCCGGAAACAGATGTTGATATGCTTGACATGCTTGCTACAAAATGGTCTGATAAAGCTGGAGTTGCATTAGCTGTAGTAAATAAGCATATGGATAAAGAACAGGAAATTACTTTGGATATTCCGTATGATAATGGCGAAGTAGTTATGTACAGTGTTTCAGGTGTAAGTAAGGATTCATATAATGATGTTGAAAGAAATGAAATCGGTATTGAGAAAAAAGAACTTGGTAAGTTTGAAAATGGTATGAATATAACTTTATCACCACATTCAATAAATGTAATTCAAATAATATAAACTAATACATAGATTTTTTTGTTGAAATGTGGTATAATATCTGTAGTTAGTACGTGAACGGAGGTGCTTTAATGGATCGAAAGATTTTAGAGCATAAAAGCCTGGAAGAACAGGTTGAAATACTGCTGAATGAAGTGAATCGGGCAGAAAACAGTGATTATCTGACAGGCTTAGCAAGCCGAAGGGGATTATATGAATATTATACCAACAGAGATAAAGATAAAAGTGTACATGTAATGTTTATAGAGGTCAATAACTTTAAAAAAGTTAATGATGTATATGGATATTATGCAGGTGATGATGTTCTTATTCAGGTAGGCAGAATGCTTAGAGAGATAGGCAAAGGTTTTGCAGCCAGAACTGAAGGCAATGAATTTATAGTTATGCTTGATGGTGATATGAGTGAGAAAGAAGTCATTATTATTGCTGACATGATATTTAGTGCATTAAATGATATGGATATACGTAAGGATATTCTTTCATTTATTTCATTAAATATAGGTGTTGTCTTAAATCAAAAAGTCACAGAATCATTTGTTGAAGTATTTCATAAGGGAGATACTGTTTTACACCAGGCAAAACATGTCAGTGATGGAAGATTTGCGCTTTATCATGAAGCTGATAAAGTTGTAGAACGTAACCGAAACATAGAACTTGAGATGGAAAGTGCATTGGAAAACAGAGAGTTTCATGTATATTTGCAGCCAAAGGTAAATATGGTTTCGTCCAAGTTATATGGTGCTGAGGCATTGTGCAGATGGATTCATCCGGTAGATGGTTTACGTTCGCCGGCTGTGTTTATTCCTGTTTTTGAAAAGAATGGTTTTATTTCTAAGCTGGATATGTATATGTTTGAAGAAATATGCAGTCTTAAAGCTCAGTGGAAAAAGCAGGGTGCACCATATGGAAATTTACCGATATCTGTAAATATGTCACGTTTACATTTGTATAATAAGAAGTTTCCGGAAACCTTAGCATTTATTGCCGATGAATATGATATTGATCATAATGAATTAGAGATTGAGATTACTGAAAATGTATTTGTTAAAGACGGCAATGAACTTATTGACAATGTTGAACGTTTGAAAGCACTCGGATTCCAGGTATCTATTGACGATTTTGGCTCAGGCTTTTCAGCGTTAAATTTGTTGAAGGATTTGGCTGTGGATACGATAAAGATTGATCAGAGTTTTTTACATGGTTCGGGTGAAACTGTTCGAGGTAAAAAGGTTATACGTAATATAATTGCAATGTGCCTTGACTTAAAGTTAGACGTTGTAACAGAAGGTATAGAGACAAAAGAACAGGTGGACTTTATCAAGCAATGCGGTTGCCAGATTGCACAGGGTTTTTACTATGCAAGACCATTGTGTATCGATGATTTTACTGCATTTGCCGAGGAACATCTTGTGCATACACTTAACAGCTACAGATTCCCATTAAATGGAGATTTAAAATCAGAAGATGGCAGTATGGAAATGTTCATTAATGGCGAAGGACTGGAATATCAGGAAGGTATTTTTGTTGATTCAAAAGCTATGCATTTCCCGGGTGGCCCAAAAGAAAAGAATACTTTGTTTGTTCCACCGGAGTCTATAGTGAATGAAAGTTTTACAGTTGGTATGTGGTTTAATGCAGACATCCTGGAATATTGGGTTTGTGCTATGTACATAAAGTTTGAAAGCGGTTTTCTTTCAATACTTCCATATTCATGGGAAGAAGAAGGAATATCAGACGTACGTATACGAGATTCAAGAGTTGTAGAAGGCTGGTATGATATCAGAACAGCACCTGTAAGTGAGAAAAAGTGGTATTATTATGTTGTCAGCTATGATGCAAAGAAAGAGACAGCGAAGGCATATATTAACGGAAAATTAGCCGGAGTTTTGGAAAATGTTCCTACAAATCGTTATGTAAAGTGGATTATATTAGGCGGAGATGTATTCCAACCATCATTTATCGGCAGAATATGTGAATTTACTGTATATAACGAAGTAAAAGATGAAAAATTCGTTAACGAATTATATGAATCTTATGTAACAGATGAAAAGTTTATAGGTAATAAATAAGTAAATGTTTGTAGTAACATAAAATAAACGCCTTATGAGATTTAATGATTTAATCTCATAAGGCGTTTTAAATTTAATTAATTTGCAGCTGTGCCGAAGAATGTTTTATCAAAGAATTTTTTTGTTTCGTCATCGCCGAGAGAATTTTTAAATACATCTGTAGATATACCGCCTTTTTCAATAAGTCCGTCAGTATAATCTACGGTAATGTTTA
The DNA here is from genome assembly GCA_015057425.1 of Lachnospiraceae bacterium. Classification (GTDB taxonomy): domain Bacteria; phylum Bacillota; class Clostridia; order Lachnospirales; family Lachnospiraceae; genus SVEL01. The sequence goes on along the minus strand of SVEL01000002.1, from coordinate 136,371 downwards.
ATTTTTCGGCTTTTTCTTCTTCAGTTAAAGAAGGGAACTGTGCAGTGTTTTCTAAATATGTGTACAAGCTGTCTGAAAGCATTTTCTTAAAATCACCATCATATTTGGAAGAACCTGATTTATAAAATGTTACAGTCTGAAGATGTGCATACCATGCTTCGGATGTTTCAAGGTTTTCAAGGTATGCATATTTGTTTTCAACTTCTGAAAGTTTATCCATTAAAGAATTATATAAATCATCTTTAGCTGCCACCACATCGTAAAATTCTACGTAACACTTTCTGTTATTAAGTATGTACATATAATCGATTGAAAGTAGTGGTGCGTTTTTCTCTTTAGGTGTAATTACAACGGTTGCCATCTGCATAATACCGAGATTTACACGCATAATAGACAAATTGCCCAATTCTTCAATGTTATACTGTTCTACATCAAACTTCATAATACCGTATATGGTCATTTCTTCATATTCGCCGGCATCAATCGGAGTGACAGTATAGTGTTTTTTGATTTCTGACAGAGCTGTATCCACGCAATCATTCATAGCGTTAGTATTATTCACGGCAATAACAGCCACAAAAATAATCAGTGCAACAACAATAGTCAGAATTACTCCTGATACAGTGAGAATAACTTTCTTAAACCGACTTTTTTTCTTAGTTGCTCCGGTTTCAGATTTGTTGTTCATATCCATAGTTTCAGTAAGATTGTTAGTAATGTTTTCCATAGATAATCTCCTTTTTATTCATTTGTAAATTCAACGTTCATTTATTAATAAGTATTATACCAAATGTTTCATATTATATCAATGACATTTGAGTTATTTGATGATTTATTTTGCCAAAAAAGAAAAATAAAACAGGTTATTTTCCGATATAGATAATTTATTATTTTATAAAAGTCTTGTATAATGTAAACAGCTTTGTCGGAAAGGCAAAATATTATGAGAGAGGGTTTGAGATATGACACATTATAATGAAAAATTAAAGGACTTAGGTGAAAAGGTTTTAAGAAAGAAACATATCAATAATGTATTAACTGAATTACATAGTCAAAAGGAAGATTTAGAGGCAAAGGTTGGTGAACTTGATGCCATAAGACAAAAAGAACAAAAGGATGTTGATAAACTTGAAAAGAAAAGTATTACATCATTACTTTATGAGATGACAGGTAAAAAGGAAGAAAAGCTTGACAAAGAAAAGGCGGAAGCATATGCGGCAGTTTTAAAATATGAAAATGCCGTAGATGAACTTAAACGCATTAACGAAGACATAAAAATATATCAGAATGAGTTAAGTGATATATGTGATTGCGACAGGGAATACGAAAGAGTATTAAAAGCTAAGTTTGAGAAGTTAAAGGAATCGGCTGCACCGGAGGCTGAGGAATTATTGAAGTTGGAAGAAAAAATCAATATGTTAAACAGTCAGAAAAAAGAGATTAAGGAAGCTATATCAGCAGGTGAAAGAGCGCTGAACATAACTGAAGACTTACTTTCTGATTTAAATAGCGCAAAGGGTTGGGGAACATGGGACTTGTTTGGCGGTGGTCTTATTTCTGATATGGCAAAGCATGGCTATCTTGATGATGCACAGCGAAAAGTTGAGCACTTACAGGCACAGCTTCGCAGATTTAAAACAGAACTTGCAGATGTGACGGTTTATGCGGATTTTCAGGTGAATTGCGAAGGCTTTCTCCGATTTGCAGATTATTTCTTTGACGGTATTTTTGTGGACTGGGCAATTCTTGACAGAATTACTGAATCTCAAAGTCAGGTGGAAAGAACAAGAGAAAGAATTGATGACATTTTAGAAAAGTTAAACTCAATGCTTTCAAGAATTGATAAAGAGCAGACTCAGTTGAAACAAAAAATGGATGATATAGTTATAAATTTATAAATCAACATTATGTTTGTTACTATTGTGATTTTTAGTAAAATGTGGTAAAATTAATTCACTTGTAAAGTGAAAATAAATAGAAAATACAGGAGGTTTTTTTATGGCAAAGAAAAATGGAGCACAGACAGTAGAAACAATTCAGGGCAGAAAAATCGTTTTATCAAGCGGAGTTGGTAAAACAAATATTGATGAGCTTAAATGGCTTACGGAAACAGTTCTTGACGAAGCAAAAAATTGGAAATCAACAGGATGGGCATATATTGCTGATTGTTCACAGATGAGTCCTGTTTCACCGGCAGAAGGCGGAGAACTTGTTACCATGACCAAGAAGTTTGTAGAAGCAGGATGTAAGGCATTTGGTTTTGCAGAAGGTAAATCCATAATGCTTAAGATTCAGGCACAGAAAAATACAGAACGTTCACAGACAGGTGTGACAGAAGGTCATTTCCAGACAGTTGAAGAAGTTCTTGAATGGTTAAAAAATGATATAAATATTTAATGGTTTACTCTTGGAGGTAAAAATGAAGTTAACTGTTGACGCAAAGAAAAGTGTAGACATATCAAAGGATATGTACGGTTTATTTTTTGAGGATATTAACTACAGCTTAGATGGCGGATTAAACGCAGAAATGCTTGAAAACAGAAATTTTGAAGCAATGTTTGTACATGGCATACGTGATAACTATCAGGCTGTATATGATGGTGGATATGCATGGTCACTTTATGAAGATAATGGAGCCGGCTCATATATGAGATATGATGATAGGGAGCCGCTTAATAATGTAAATCCACATTATCTTGTATTTGAAGGAAAGGGAAGTAATCCTTCATTTAAAAATAAAGCATATGACGGATTGTATATTAAGGCCGGTATGAGATATTTTGTATCTTTTTATGCAAAGCCCGTAAAAGGAAACAAAGATGTTACAGTTTCCATATACAAGTATGGTGTCAGAAAAGCAGTTGAACAGGTTATAGTATATGATGAGTCTTGGAAGAAATACGAGATAACACTTATATGCGACGAGGACTTAGACGGGGCTGATTTTGTAGTATCTTTAGGTGGAGAAGGAGTTATGTGTTTTGATGCATTTTCTATGATGCCGGAGGATTCTGTACTTAATATATTCAGAAGAGACCTTGTTGAAAAGCTTGAAGCATTAAATCCATCTTTTATCAGATTTCCGGGAGGATGTGTTGTCGAAGGCAATACTCTTGTTAACAGATATAAGTGGAAGGATACAATAGCACCGGTAGAAGAAAGAGCATATAATTGGAACCGTTGGGCTGTTCATGGATTTACACATCTTCCGAATCTTGCAGGACCATATGCTCATTATGGTCAGACGCTTGCAGTTGGCTTCTATGAATATTTCCTTCTTTGTGAGTATCTTAAGGCTAAACCGTTGCCTGTAATGAATGTAGGACTGGCATGTCAGTTTATGTCAAGCGAAATAGTTAAGATGGATACTGTAGAATTTGAAAACTATGTTCAGGATACACTTGATCTTATTGAATTTGCTAATGGCTCTACAGACACTAAATGGGGTTCGAAGAGAGCACAGATGGGACATACGGAACCATTTGGATTAGAATATCTGGGTGTAGGTAATGAGCAGTGGGAAACTGATTATGTTAAGTTCTACGAAAGATATACTAAATTTGAAAAGAGAATTCATGAAAAATATCCGGACATAAAGATTATCGGTACAAGTGGTCCTGATGTCTGGGGAGGCGGCTACTTTAGAGCATGGGAATGGGCTAAAGAAGAATATAAGAAAAATAATAATTTTATGTATGCAATGGATGAACATTATTATGTGGCGCCTGAATGGTTATATGAACATACACATTTCTATGATGAGTATGACAGAGATATAAAAGTATTTGCAGGTGAGTATGCGTGTCACATAAGAGGACTTGCAGGAAGAATGAATTGTCCTAAAGCCAATAATCTTGGTGGCGCTATTGCAGAGGCAGCTTTCCTTACAGGTATTGAGAGAAATGCAGATGTTGTAGTGCTTGCAAGCTATGCACCGCTATTTGCAAGAATGGGTTATACACAGTGGTCACCAAATCTTATATGGTTCGACGGAAAAGATTCTTACGGAACACCAAGTTATTATGTTCAGCAGTTATTTAGCTTATACAGAGGTGATAAGACTCTAAGCGCTGATCTTGGATTGACAAAGGAAGAAGAACTGAAAGAAAAAGTATTTGCAAGTGCAGTTGCTACAGAAGACGGAAACATTATAATCAAGCTTGTAAATGGTTCTGATGAAGATAAAGCGATAGAGATTTCAAGTGAACTTTTTGAAAGCGGTAGAGAAGCTACGGTTATAGAACTTTCAGGTGAAAAGGATGCTGTAAACAGTGTTGGTAACCTATCGGTAGTTCCTGTTGAAAAAGAAAATGTGATTATTGATAAGTATATTGCAAAGAAAAACAGTTTTTCAGTGATTATATTAAAATAAAAGTAGTACAACAGTAGATTTATTTAGTTGTTTAAATTACTTTTTAGTGATATAATTAATTAAAATCATACGTACAGGAGGAAAAGTTATGAATTCAGCTATGAACAGTGTATCATCAAATGTAGCACCATCAGGTTCATCTGGCGCAGCAACAGGCGGAATAGCAATGATAGTTATATTGTTATTGTTGTTGGTCGCAGTAGTTGCATGTATAGTAATTTATTTAGTTCCAACAATAGTTTGTATTGCTAAGGGAACTAAGAGAGCATGGGCTATTATTCTTATTAACATCTTTTTAGGCTGGTCATTCTTAGGCTGGCTCGGAGCACTTATCTGGGCTATCTGCGAACCGGGTAGAAAGAAGCGTGCACAAAGACTTGCAGAACAGAAAGAAAAAGAAGCACAGCAGAGACAGATGATGATGCAGCAACAGCAGATATTGCAGCAACAGCAGCAGATTTTGCAGCAGCAGGCAAGTAGTGTTGTAAATAATGTAAATACAGAAAATTAATTTTATTATAAAGATGCAGAACAATTTATTTGAAATGTTCTGCATCTTTTGTTATAATGTCCTTTGCTTATACAAAATTTGGATAAATTAAAGAGGATAGATATGAAAAAAAGTACTAAAAAACAGATAAAACTTACTATTATAACATTAATCGGTGTAATACTTATGGGTTTTTCACTTACGATTTTAAAGTATGTAAATTTTGGAACAGATCCATTTTCTTATATGAATCTTAGTATTGTGGATAAGATGGGATGGTCCTTTGGAACATGGCAGGTTATTTTAAATATTGTATTGTTTATTCCCGTAATTATATGGGGTAGAAAAGAAATCGGCATAGGAACTATATTTAATATGGTGTTAGTTGGTTATAGTGCAGAGTTCTTTATGTGGATATTTGACAGTATTAAGCTTGCATCATATATGGATAATATGGTTGTCAGATGTCTGGTTATGGTTCCGGCACTTGCTTTATTTATCTTTTCAGCAGCTACATATATGTCCGCAGGTATGGGAACTGCACCATGGGATGCACTTATTTTTCTTATTTCTAAAAAAATCACATTTATAAAGTTTAAATGGCTTCGCCTTATGTGGGATTTTACAGCTATAGCAGTCGGACTTATATTTGGCGGAAAACTCGGTGTGGTTACTGTACTTATGGCTATTTTTCTCGGTCAGGCAGTGACATTTGTCAGCGAAAAATTTATGAAAAAACTTAAAAATTAAAAAAATAAAATTTTCTCTTGACTCTCCCCTTGGGGAATACTTTATTCTTCGTATATAAGGTCCTTATTCAAATTAAAAATGAAGAGCAGACAGGAGTTTTTATTGATAATTCCTTTATACTCACAACAAGGAGGAAAAATTATATGGAAGAAAAGATGACATCAGGAGAAATCGCTAAAAAAACAGGAGTATCGCAGAAAGCAATTCGTCTCTACGACGAAAAAGGGCTTTTAAAACCTTCGGATTATACAGAAGGAAACTACAGATTGTATGACAAAGAGGCTTTATTGGTACTTGAAAAAATCATAGCATTAAAAGAAGTTGGATTTTCTTTAGAGGAAATAAAAGATAATTTAAGCAAAGAAAACGATATGAGCGTTTACCAGGTGCTTGAAAAGCAGGTTAAGGTTATGGAAGAACGCAAATATAAGCTTGAAAAAGCGATTGCCTGCATAAGAAATGCAATGGAGCGTTGTAAAGAGGAACCGGATTGGGACAGTATAGCCGATATTATGAGAAATATTCAGATTGATCAGAAGGCTGATGAAGGACATTTTGATGCGTTGAAATATTCAGCAGATACAGAAGACTGGTACGTTAAGATATTCCGTTCATTGAGTCTAAAACAGGATGAAAAAGTATTGGATTTAGGTTGTGGTTTTGGTAAGCTTTGGAGAAACAATCTATCTGATATCCCACAGGGAGTAAAGGTTTCGGCATGTGATGTACACGGAAGCTGGGCTGATAATCTTGCTGAATTTGTAGAAGAAAATAAAGGCAATATGCCGCCGGAAACAGATATTTCATTTAAATGGGGAGACCTTGAAGACGAGGCGTCATGGGATGTATTGAAAGAACAGGCACCATACGACAGAGTAATTGCATTTTACCTTTTTGGATTCCTTAAAAATAAGGAACTTCTTGTAAAAAGAGCTGCAGATGTTCTTAGTGAAAATGGAGTATTTTGTTGTACAGGAGTAGGTGTAAGTAGTGAATATATAATGTGGAAGGATATTTTCACTGAAATATGTATTGATACAAAGTTTGTTGATACAAAAGTTGCAGAAATGAAACAAAAAACAGATAAATTAGATGAAATGTTAAGCAAGTATTTTACAAAGATTGAGAAGGTTGAACTTTCAAGCAGCAGAAGTTATAAAACTGCAGATGAAGCTTTTGAACGTGTAGAACACTTATTTGAAGATAGCAGGAAATCACTTGCATTATTTGAAAGTAAGATAAAAGCACATTTAGAAAGAATTATCGAAGAAAAAGGTGAGATTCTTGTAGTAGGAACTTCGGAATTTTGTAAATGTACAAAATAAAAAGTATAAGTCGTTGACAAATTATTACGTTATTGGTAAACTATGTAAGGTGAAATCCTGTGAGGGAGTAGCGAGCGTTTCGTTAGGAAGCCGAGACGTAATAAGTCAACATACTGACCGATAGGTCTGGCTTATTTTAAATTGCGAGACTCACGTATATCTTAGTGCTATACGTGAAGTCTGTCATAAATTGATTTTTATCCCAAGTATAGCATATGTTATACTTGGGATTATTTTACTTTATGGGAAATTCCGATAAAGTAAAAATAATCCGCTTTGGATGTTCTGATATTACTAACAGGAATGGAGAATTTGCTATGTGGAATTTAGTTTTTTTTACTAACAGTATTTTACTTGGTGTGGGGCTTGCAATGGATGCTTTTTCAGTATCTCTTGCCAATGGTCTTAATGAACCTAAGATGAAAGGAAGCAAAATATGCGAAATTGCAGGAGTATTTGCAGCTTTTCAGGCACTGATGCCGATGATAGGTTGGGTGTGTGTACATACAATATCACAGTATTTTACATTTTTTGAAAAGCTTATACCTTGGATTGCACTTATCTTACTTGCATTTATCGGCGGAAAAATGCTTGTTGAAGGTATAAAAGACGGAGTCAAAAAAGACAATGAAAATGACGAAAATGAAAGTACTGAAAATGAAGATTTAAATAAGATGACTTTAGGATTTGCTGCTTTAATTATTCAGGGAATTGCTACATCTATAGATGCTTTGTCAGTTGGTTTTACAATAGCAGATTATGATTTTCTGATGGCATTTGTATGTGCACTGATTATTGCAATTGTAACATTTATCATATGCGTAAGTGGTGTGCTTATCGGAAAGAAGTTTGGTACATGGCTTTCTAATAAGGCTTCCATATTAGGTGGATTAATACTAATAGGAATTGGTATAGAGATATTTGTAAAAGCAGTATTTTTTTAATAATCTCATTTGGAATTACGGTATTTTGCAGGTGTAATTCCTATAATCCCCTTAAACTGTCTATAGAAATGTACAGTATTTGAATAACCGCATAGTTCTGAAACCTGTTCAACAGACAGGGTAGTGGTGTGTAGTAATTCACATGCATATTCTATTTTCATATTAATTAGATCTTTCTGGAAAGAAATGCCAAATAGTTCACTATATAAATGTTGAAAATGGGAAGGGCTTATACCTAACTTTTTTGCTGTTTCAGATATTGTAAGATTTTCATAAGGTGAATGTTGCAATTTTAAACGCAAAACTTTTAACTGCTCATAGTAAATGCTGGATTTTGAAAAACTTTCTTTCATATTGTATGCACAGATAAGGTTATTGAACAGGGCATTCATAAGGCTGTCAGTATTAGCTTTTTTAAATGATTCCAAAGCATAACGGTTTTCATACATTAGTTGTTTAATATAAGTTGTAAAATGATTGACATTGGAAATCGGAAAGAATTCGTTGAGACAAATTCCTGAATTTAGAAAGCCGGTTTCGTCACTTACAAGGAAATGAAGCCAGTCGTCAGTATATACCCCATATGGATTGTAATATTCATATGGGGTATTTTTGTTTATAATAACGGCAGTTCCGGCAGAGATATCCCGTGTTATTTCTCCAATGGTAAAACGACAAGGGGCTTTTATAATAAGCAAAACGTAGTTTGATAATCCTTTAGGTCTTGACATTATGAATGTTTTTGGATGTTTGGTGTTATAACCACCGTTAAGTATGGTATACATATGAACTCCTTTGAATTGCAGGATATGTTATATTATTAAGAGTATATGTTATTGCAAAATATAAGTCAAGTATATACAATTTATTTAGAAAAAACTTATGGTGAATAAAATAAAAAAATACAATATGTAAGTTTATAAATATGTAAAGGAGAAAATAAGATGAGTGGAAATTTATCAAAAGACGAAGTAAAATGGCTCGAAGATATTTACGAGAAAGTTAAGAAAAAGGTTTCGGCAGAAAGTGACAGAATAGGAGAAGCAATTCCGTATATAGCAATAAACGGAAAGTATCCGGAAGACCACGGAACAAGAGAAATCGAATGGTGGACCAATGGCTTCTGGGCAGGTCTTTTATGGCAGATGTACCACGCAACAGGTGATGAAAAGTATAAAGTACAGGCAAGGATAACAGAAGAAAGACTTGACCGTACGTTTGATGAGTTTGAAGGCTTATATCATGATGTTGGATTTATGTGGATGCACAGTGCAGTAGCAGATTACAGACTTACAGGTGATAAGAAATCATTTTCAAGAGGTCATCATGCAGCTAATCTTCTTGCAGGAAGATTTAATATTCTTGGTAATTACATACGCGCGTGGAATGGAGATATGGCAGGTTGGATGATAATTGACTGTCTAATGAATCTTTCTATTTTGTATTGGGCATCAGAGGAAACGAAAGACCCACGTTTTGCTGCGATAGCAAAGCGTCATGCGGATACGGCACTTGAAAAAATATTTAGAAAAGATGGTTCAAGTAATCATATAACTATTATGAATCCTGAAAACGGAGATGTACTTGATACGCCTGCCGGACAGGGTTGTAAAAAAGGTTCATCATGGTCAAGAGGACAGTCATGGGCGTTGTATGGTTTTATCATAAGTTATGCCCATACAAAAGAAGAAAGGTATCTTGATGCGGCAAAACAGGCAGCACATTACTTTATTGCAAATCTCGCATTAAATGATTATTTGCCTTTATGTGATTTTAGAGCACCTAAAGAGCCTGTGCTTTATGATTCAACAGCCGGAGCCTGTGCTGCCTGTGGACTTCTTGAAATTGCAAAACACGTTCCGGAAGAAGAGAAGCCTTTATATGAAAGAAGTGCACTTAAAATCCTTATGGCCATGGACAAGGCTTTCTGTAACTGGAATGTAGAAGAAGATGGAATTTTGTATTATGGAAGAACAGATTATAACAGTCCGGCAAAGGATGAGGAAATTTCAATCATTTACGGAGATTATTTCTTTACGGAGGCAGTTTTAAGATTACTTAATAAGGATTTCTTTATATGGTAAAAGATAAATCGTAAATATGTAATTGGAGGTGCTTAATTATTATGAAGGAATTTAAAACAGAAAACATAAAATCAAGGCAGGATATGGCAGATGTGATGCTTGAGATTCTTGAGCCGTTAAAGAAATATTACAGTTCAGAAAAATCATGGCTTAAGCTTGGTGACACAAGTGCCCATTATCCTGATACGGCAGCCTGGATGGAAGGCTTTTCAAGACCACTTTGGGGACTTGGTGCCTACTGGGGCGGTGGCAGTAGTGATAAGGAATGGGAAGAAATATATATAAAGGGTCTTACTTCCGGTTCAAATCCTAAGTCAGAACAGTATTGGGGTGATTGTGTTCCATATGACCAGATGCTTGTGGAGATGGCAGCTATTTCTTTTACAATTCTTTTTGCAGGAGATAAAATATTGGGGCAAATGAATGAGGAAGAGAAAAAGCACCTTTTCGCATGGCTTTCTCAGATAAATGTTAATCCATGTCACAGCTGTAACTGGAGATTTTTCCATGTTCTTGTAAATGTTGCACTTAAAAAGGCAGGGGTTGAATATGATGCAAACGGAATGGAAGAAAGTCTTAAATTTTTGGAAGACTGCTATGTTGGTGAAGGCTGGTATCTTGATGGTATAAACGGACAGGCAGATTACTATGTGCCTTTTGGGATGCATTTCTACGGTATAATTTATTCTATGTTTATGAAAGATGTTGACCCAGAAAGATGTAAGCGTTTCGTAGACAGAGCAATGGAATTTGGTAAGGATTATACTTATTGGTTTGCAGAAGATGGTAGTGGACTTCCTTATGGTCGTTCTTTGACATACAGGTTTGCACAGGCATCATTTTTCTCAGCTTGTGTAATGGCGCATATTGAACCGATTCCTTTAGGTGAGATGAAAGGGATTATCTTACGACATATGGAATATTGGTTTAATAAACCTATATTTGACCATGATGATGTGCTTACAATCGGATATGCTTATCCTAATTTATATATGGCAGAAAGCTACAATGCACCGGGGTCACCTTATTGGTCAATGAAGCTTTTTACATGTCTTACATTGCCGGAAGATGATCCGTTCTGGAGTGCCCGGCCATTACCTCTTCGTAAGATGGAAGAGATTAAGGTATTTCCGACAGCAAAGATGATAATGCAAAGAACTGATGACGGACATAGCGTATCATTTCCGTCAGGATTACATATTGGACATGTGCATACACATATGGAAGAAAAGTATTCTAAGTTTGCATATTCCACAAAGTATGGTTTCAGTGTAATGCATGGGCCATATAGTTTCAGTGAGGCAGCTCCGGACAGTGTACTTTCATTTTGGTTAGACGGACAGATATTTGTACGCCGCACAATAGAAAAGTGCGAGATAAAGGATGGTAAGGTGATTTCTGACTGGTCTCCGTTTATGGGAATAAATGTTCATACAGAGATTATTCCGGAGAAAGGCGGTCACAGAAGGGTTCATACAATTGATTCACAGTATGATATGGTAGCATATGATTCAGGATTTGCAGTACCTATAGGTGACAAGTCATGTACGGCAAAGTGTCTTATAGGTGACGGAGATGAGATGGTGCTTAGGGCTGATCCGAATACGAATCTTTTACATTCTAAGACAGATATACCGACAGTCAAGTATAAGATTAGTAAAGGAACTAATGTCATTGAGACGAGAATTGTGTATTGATTTTTAGATTAACAAAACTTTAACATTTCGTTAGCATTTCAAAAACAGTATGACGATATTATAAGCTCATCAAATAAAGAAAAACTCGAAAGGAGCTTATAAATTATGGAAAAGAAAAATTTTGTAATGTTAATTTTAGGAGTAGTTGGAGGATTGATTTTCTCATTAGGTATGTGTATGTGTCTTTTGCCTGAATGGGGAGCATTTGAAATCGGAGTAGGTTTTGGAATCGTTGGAGCAATTTTGCTTCTTATAACACTTCTTGTATATCTTAAGAAAATCGGCTGGAAGCCGGGTAAGATTAATTTTAAGTTAGTTGGCAAAATCGTTTACGGTGTGGTTGCTTCTTTGGTTTTTGGACTTGGAATGTGTATGACACTTGTATTTGAAGGATTGATGATTCCTGGAATTGTCGTTGGTGTAGTTGGAATCGTATTATTGCTTTTCCTTATTCCCATGTGCTTTGGATGGAAAGAAAGCGATAAATAATTACTAAATAAATACATAGAAGCTTTTACAGGATGTTTTTATTAACATTTTTGTAAAGGCTTCTTTTTTTGTACTAATTTTTTTAGGACAACATATATTTTCATATAAGCAAATGAAATTAAGTATGAAGTTCTATAGGAGCGTGGTTTTATGGAGTCAAAAATCAGTGAAAAGGTAATGAATAATCCTGTATTTATTCTTCCGTTGGAGATTCAGACAAGTATCGGAGAAAAAGGTATTGATATAGATGATATAAGAGAAATCAGAGTACGTAACGGAAGCAGAATTGCCATTATCGCATCAGGCAGAGAACTTTTTCTGGAAGAAAAAGGTAACGTGAAAATAATTAATTCAATTTTAGAAAATGCAACAGGTCATTCCATGTATGCTTATGAAGAGGCTCTGCGTAATGGCTATATTACTATAAAAGGAGGACATCGAATAGGGGTTGCAGGACAAGTTGTAATTGAAAATGAGAAGGTTAAAACTATCAAAAATATATCATCCGTTAATATAAGGTTTGCAAGACAGGTATATGGAGCGGCAGAAGCTGTTATAAAAAAAGTAATAGGGAGAAAAGGAATTGTAAACATATTGATTATTTCACCGCCGGGATATGGAAAAACAACGTTACTTAGAGACTTAATCAGACAAGTTTCCGGCAGGGAGAAAAACGAACATTATACAAATGTATCAGTCATAGATGAACGAGGTGAGCTTGCAGCTATGTACAAAGGTGTTCCGCAAAATGATTTGGGAAGTTGTACCGACATTTTAGATGGATGCAGTAAAAGGGAAGGCATGATGATGCTTATAAGAACTATGACACCGGATGTTTTATGTGTTGATGAGATTGGTTTGGCAGATGATGTGGAGGCATTAAGATATGTATTGAACTGTGGGTGTAATATATTTGCTTCTATTCATGGGACTTCTCTGGAAGAAGTTATAAAAAGACCGGTTATAGAAAGTATCTTTGTTGAGAAAATGTTTGATGTTTATGTGGTCCTGAGAAAAAAAGCAGATGATGCACCGGTTATATATGATGAGAAATTCCATTTGATAGGATAAAAGTTAAAAGAGGTGAGAAAAATCAAAGAAATAAGTATGCTTGTAATTTTTGTAGTTTGTACATATGCGGGTTTTTATTGGTCAGCTGTCCTGAAGAAAAGGTTGAAATTATTGGAATGCATAGAAAAGGCTGTTGTTTTATTGAGAGGAGAGATTAATTACAAGTCATTAGCATTGGAAGAAGCTTTGGAAAATGTAAGTAAAATAGGCGAAAATGCAGTTTGTAATTTTTTTCTGGCAATATCCTGTGAAATGAATAAATATGACGGAAGGTCAATGTGTGAGATAGCTTCGAGCCAACAAAATATACTAAAAAAATCCATATTGAGTGGAAAAGATGTAGAAAACCTTATTGGATTGGTTGGGAATTTGGGATTAATAGATAAAGAAATGCAAATTTCCGTAATTGATATGTTTCTTGAACAGTTAGAGATTCGTAAGATAGAATGCAGAGAGGAGATAAATAAAAACTTTAAAATGTATAGATGTCTTGGTGCATTTGTCGGAGCGATGATATGCATTTTAATAGCTTAAACAGGAGAGTAAGATGGAAATAAGTATTATATTTAAGATAGCGGCAGTCGGAATTCTTGTATCGGTTATAAATCAAATATTGAAACAAAGTGGTAGAGATGAATATGTATTTTTAATCGGATTAGCAGGACTTATAATGGTTCTTTATTGGATATTGCCATATATTTCTGATTTATTTGAGATAGTTAATAACCTGTTTGTGTTCTGATGGAGAAAGTATGGATATTATAAATATTGCAACAATAGCCTTTTTAGGGATAATTTTATCAATAATTATAAAACAGAACAGACCGGATATAGCTTTTATGATTTCCATAGTATGTTGTATTATGATACTTCTTTCAGGAATATCAAAACTTACATCAATAATGGAGGTTTTTGAAAATATGCAGGAAATCATTTTGATTGATGAGAAATATATGAAGTATCTGATTAAAATTATAGGGATTTCATACATATCAGGGTTTGCGTCAGATGTATGTAAGGATTCAGGCCACACTGCCATGGCAGGGCAGATTGATATATTTGCAAAAGTATCGATTTTGACAATAAGTCTTCCGGTTGTTTTGGCGCTTGTTGAACTGATTTCAGAGGTGGTTGGATGAAAAATATAGTAATATTGATTTGTAAAATGTGTGGATTGTGTGGTGCGATTGTAATATTTTTGTTGAATTCATGTAACTTATATGTACAAGCAGCAGACAGTTCATCGGGCAATATATTTGATTTTTCGGATGCCCAAAGTCTTATGGATGAGTATACTGATTCTGAATTTAACATAAGTGATTCCATAACGGATATGCAAAACGGAGAATCAACAGGATGGCTTAAGAAGATATATAGCATGTTAAAAGATAATATAACAAAAGAAATAGCTTATAATAAAGATGCATTAGTAAAAGTTATGTTTATAGCTCTTGGGACAGCAGTACTTACTAACTTTTCGTCAGCATTTGGAAGCGAGGGAGCATCAGAGGTAGGAACTGCTATGTCGTATATTATACTTACAGGGTATTTGTTTGCCGGTTTTGGAATGATATATAATGTGGCATTGGAGACAGTGGGTGTTATAGAAAATTTTATGAATGCAATGGTTCCGGCATATTTTCTGTCTATGGGTATATCCGGTTCTGCCACAAGTGCAGCAGCCTTTTATGAGATTGCTCTTTTTGTTGTAACTATAGTGTGCAAACTTGTTGGAAAATTTATGATACCGGCAGTGATGATATATGTTGTTATTCTTATAGTAAATAATATTTATTCTATAAATTATCTTTCAAAGCTTGCGGATTTGATTCGCATGGTAGTTTTATGGGGATTGAAAACTATGATGGGTGTTGTGTTGGGAATAAATGTTATACAGGGAATAATTCTGCCTTCTGTCGACGCTGTAAAAGGAAAGACCGTAACAAAGATAGTTAAGCTTATTCCAACTATCGGAAATAGTGCCGGAACTGTTGCAGATTTGATTATTGGCTCGGGAATGGTGATTAAAAATGCTGTCGGAACAACGATGGTTATTGGATTGATTTTGATTTGCAGTATTCCCATACTTAAGATTGTAATATACGTTTTGATGTATAAGGTTGCAGGTGCGTTGATACAGCCCATAACTGACGGAAGAATTAATGATAGTGTTGATGCAGTTACTGAAGGCGGAAAACTGTTATTACAGACCACATTGTATAGTATGTCCCTATTTGCGGCCGGTATTGCAATTATATGTATAGCAACAAATTACAAGTAAGATGAAAAAGACGAAAATGTAAGAAAGTGGAGTATGGATGATTGGAAAATAGATGGAATATATAAAAGAAATAGCAATACTGATTATATTATCACAGGTGATTATGAATCTTGTTGCAAAGAAAAGCTACTATAAATATGTAAAACTGTTCTTAGGGACAATGATGGTTATTACACTTATAAAACCGATTGACAAGATTATGGATATTTCAGGGAATCTTGATTATTACATAACAGGGATAGAAATTTTTAGAGAAAAGAGTGAACTGAAAGCAGATATGGAGCTGACTGACAGTTATATTAAAAATGAAGCTGTTAAAGCATACAAAAAAGTTATGGAAAGAGAAATTGAATTGGTTGTTACCGGATATAATATGCAGTATATAAGCTGTGATATAGAATTTTCTGCAAAGGATGATATAGAAACTATTAAAAGTATAAGACTTATAATTGCTGAAAAGGAAGCAGAATCAGATAACATCGGGATAGAAGATATTTTTATTGAGATTTCGGGAAAACCGGACAAAGGGGAGGATAAAAATGAAGTTCATATAAGAAAGGAAATTTGTGAAAAGTATGAGATTGATGAAGATACACTGATTATAATATACGATAATTCATGAAAGGCAGAGAGTGTAAATGTTTAAAGAGTTGATTAAAAAAATAAAGGAATTTATTGAAGAAAGGAATATAGGTAAAGATAAAATTATATTAATCGGACTTGGCGTGGGTTTGCTAATTGTGGGTATAATATTTAATAATGATAAAGAAAAAGTGAAGAAAAATGAAGAGACACCTATACAGAATGAAATGTTTACCGAACATTATGAGGAAGAATACATAGAAAAAATGGAGAAAAAACTTAGGGAAATACTTAGGGAGGTAGATGGTGTCGGAAGTGTAGATGTTTTTATAAGTTATGAATCTACAGCCGAAAAAGTTGTTCTTAAAGAAACTCCTTATGATAAGAGCGAAACTATGGAAAGTGACGGTGATGGTGGAGAAAGAGTTGTTGTATCACAGTCTTTTGATGAAAAAGTTATATACGATTCGGAAAATAATCCATACCTTGTAAAAACTATTTTGCCTGAAATAACAGGAGTGGCGGTAATTGCAGAAGGAGGAGACCAGCCGTATGTCAAAGAAAAAATAAATAATATTATTAAGGCATTATTTGACATTGGAGTTAATAAAATAGCAGTAGTAGGAAAATAAATTAGAGGAGAAATTATGAAGTTTGTTTTTAAAAGAAATCATATTATTATCACAGTTCTGGCAGCACTTATAGCTGTGGCAGGATATTTGAATTACGTTGATAAAAATGCGAAAAACACCATTAAACCTGCTGATACGGGTATAGAGGAAACAACAACCGGAAATGAAGAAAATGCGGATAAGGAAAATACAGATAAAGACGATAGTGCAGAAACGGGAGATGAGATAATAAGTAATGATATCGATATAAAAGATGAACCGGGTCAGGCGATTATAGTCAACGGTACAAGCGAACTTAATTTTGCAATCAGTGCAAGATTGTCAAGAGAACAGTTACGTGCAAACAATAAAGAACTTCTAATGTCCATAATTGAAAGCGATAAGGCAACAGAAACAGAACGTCAACAGGTTATTGAACAACTCATACTGATTACACAGACAGCCGAAAAAGAAAATGCCGCTGAAACACTTTTGGAATCCAAAGGGTATGAAGGTGCAGTCGTAACAATGACTAATGGAAGCGTAGACGTAATTGTTGCAGGTGAAAGCCTTACAGATGTACAGCGTGCACAGATTGAAGATGTTGTAAAACGTAAAACGGAAGTAGATGCAAATAAAATCACAATTACTACAATTTCTGATTAAAAAGTGGTTAATTCATAAGCAAATAAATATTGCATTTATATACATTTTTGGTATAATGTATGTAATGGTAAAAATATGTACATAATGCAATTATGGTGCATTTTAACGTATAAAGAACTGAGGAGGTACAATTATGGAAAATACAACATACGGTAATAAAAATGTAGGTGAAGTAAGAATTGCAGATGATGTTGTTGCAGTTATTGCAGGAATCGCTGCAATGGAAGTTGAAGGAATTGCTTCAATGGCAGGTAATATCACAAAGGATATTATTTCAAAGATTAGCGGAAAGTCACTTGCAAAAGGTGTTAAAGTTGAAATGGAAGAAAACAACGTAGTTGTTTGTCTTGCTATCAATGTAAGATACGGATATAATGTTCCGGCTACATCAAAGAAGATTCAGGAAAAAGTTAAGTCATCAGTTGAAAATATGACGGGCTTAAAAGTTAGAAAGGTAAATATCAGTATTGCCGGAGTGGTAGTTGAGAATTAATAAATGTTTGCAGTACCGGACATAAATGTTTCAGACATTTGTGTTCGGGTTTTTGCGCATTAGAGAAAAGTTTGCTATACGGAAGGAATAAGTCGTGAAGAGAAGAGAGTTAAGAATCAATACATTTATATTGCTTTTTCTTACAGAGTTTCATGAAAATGATGAACTTGAAGATCAGTATGAATTGTTCAAAGAACAGATAAGTAATCTTGGTGAAAGTGATGATAAATATATTCATAGCAGAGTGTTTGATATAGTTTCCAAGCTTGAAGAAATTGATAAAGCTATATCAGACAATACAATCGGCTGGTCTATTGACAGAATGTCCAAGGTTGACCTTACAATTCTTAGATTGGCATATTACGAGATGAGATATGATGAGGATGTGCCACAGAATGTTGCAATAAATGAAGCTGTTGAAATTGCAAAGATTTATGGAGGAGACAGTTCGCCATCATTTATAAATGGTGTTCTTGCGAAACTTGCAAATAATTAATGAAAAATGTATATACAGTTACTCAGATAAATGCTTATATTAAGAGAATGTTCTCTGAGGATTATGCATTAAACAATATAATGATTAAAGGTGAGATTTCCAATTGCAAATATCACTCTTCGGGTCACATATACTTTACTTTAAAAGACGCAGGTGCAGTTATGTCCGGCGTCATGTTTTTAGGTGACAGAGGCGGGCTTAAATGTCAGCTTAAGGAAGGTATGAATGTAATTGTGTCCGGTCGTATCAATATATATGAACGTGACGGCAAGTATCAGATATATGCGAAAGAGATTACACCTGAAGGCGAAGGCGATTTATATAAAAAGTTCGAACAGTTAAAGAAAGAACTTGAAGAGATGGGAATGTTCGCTGCAGAATATAAGAAACCGATTCCCAAATTTGCTACAAAGATAGGTGTGGTAACAGCTGCTACAGGTGCGGCAATTCAAGACATTTGCAATATATCTGCCAGAAGAAATCCATATGTTCAGTTGTATCTCTACTCAGCAAAGGTCCAGGGTGAAGGTGCAGGTGCATCGGTAGCAAGTGGTATAAGAGCACTTGACGCAATGAATCTTGATGTTTTGATTGTAGGACGTGGAGGCGGTTCCATAGAGGATTTATGGGCATTTAATGAAGAGGTTGTTGCAAGGGCAATTTTTGAATGTAATACACCGGTTATTTCAGCAGTAGGTCATGAAACTGATACAACAATAGCAGATTATGTATCGGATTTACGTGCACCGACTCCATCAGCAGCTGCAGAACTTGCAGTTTTTGATGTATACGATTTTCTTCAGGGGCTGGATGCCTGTGCAGATAAACTGCAGCGCAATGTGGAAGGCAGGTATAACTATTATACAAAGTTATATGAAACATATTTGCTTAGACTGGAAAAGAAAAGTCCGGATATGGTTATTAAAAACAAATATCAGGATTTAGAGTATAAAAAAGAACTACTTTTTAGAAAAGTCAGGTCAAGATATGAAAGTAAAGAAAGAGAATTTCTTGTTTTGGCAGAAAGACTTAACGGATTGTCGCCGCTTAATAAACTTAAAGGTGGTTATGGTTATGTATCGGATGATACAGGTAAACCGATGCTTTCGGTTAAAAATGTTAAAAAAGGTGACTCATTAAGTATAAGGCTTAAGGATGGAACTGTTATGACGAAAGCAGAAGAGATTATATATACAGAGTAGTCGGATTGGAGAAAATATGGGAGACGTTATAAAAGAAGAATCATTGGAAACATGTTTTGAGAAGTTAAATCTCGTAATAGAAACTCTTGATAAAGAGGGAATAACACTTGAAGAATCATTTGCAAAATATGATGAAGGTATGAAGCTTATAAAAGAGTGCAAAGAAAAGCTTGATATGTATGAGAAGAAGTTGATTATGATTAATGAAGAAGAATAGTGACTTGATTTATTATGCATCATAGTGTTACGGAGGTAAAAATGGACAAGAATCTTCTTAAAGAAAAAATTGAAAATATCGAAAGTATAATATACGGATATCTTCCTGCAGAGGAAGGTAAACAGAAAGATATGATAGAAGCTATGAACTATAGCCTTACTGCAGGCGGTAAGCGACTCAGACCGATGCTCATACTTGAAACTGCAAAGCTTTTTGGAAATGACATATCGGAATGTTATCCTTTTATGACAGCTATAGAATGTATACATACTTATTCGCTTGTGCATGATGATTTACCGGCTATGGACAATGATGATTACAGACGCGGTAAACTTACAACTCATAAGAAATACGGTCATGCAGCAGGTATTCTTGCAGGGGACGGATTGTTAAACTATGCTTATGAAGTATGTGCCAAGGCAATACTTAAATCAAAGGATACAATCAGAGCTGCAAAAGCATTTGATGTGATTGCTGAATGTGCGGGGATTTATGGTATGGTAGGCGGTCAGAGCGTTGATGTTGCATTGTCAGGTTCAAAGGTTGATAAGGAAACATTGGATTTTATATATGCATTAAAGACCGGTGCGCTTATAAAGGCATCTATGGTATCGGGAGCAATTCTTGGCGGAGCAGATGATAAGGAAACAGAAACCATAGAAAAGATTTCTTTACTCATAGGCAGAGCATTTCAGATACAGGATGATATACTTGATGTGACAAGTACAACGGAAGAACTTGGAAAGCCTGTGCTCAGTGATGAAAAGAATGAGAAAACAACATATGTTTCATTATATGGTGTTGATGGTGCAACACAGATAGTAAAGGAACTTACGGAAGAAGCAGAAAAACTTATGGAAACACTTCCGGGAGATAAAACATTTTTAAATGATTTGTTTGAATATTTGATTTACAGGAAGAATTAAAATTGGCCGGTTACTTACTGACGGAAAGGATACAATATGTTTCTTGAAAATATAAACAAAGAAAATGACATAAAACAGATTTCAAGAGAAGATTACGGCAAGCTGGCAGAAGAAATCAGAGAATTTCTTGTAGATAAAATCAGCGTGTGCGGTGGCCATCTTGCATCGAATCTCGGCGTTGTGGAACTTACAATGGCGCTCCATCTGTCACTTGATTTGCCTAATGACAAAATTGTATGGGATGTAGGTCATCAGTCATATACACATAAGATTCTTACAGGAAGAAAAGAAGAGTTTAATAAGCTAAGAACTTACGGTGGTATGAGCGGATTTCCGAAAAGGAGGGAAAGTGACTGTGACTGCTTTGATACAGGTCATAGTTCAACGTCTATATCAGCAGCTCTTGGAATTGTAACAGGTTATGAACTTTCCGGCAACGAAGGAACGGTAGTTGCTGTTATCGGTGACGGTGCATTGACCGGTGGTATGGCACTTGAAGCATTAAATAATGCATCAGCGTTAAAACGTAACTTCATCATTGTATTAAACGACAATAATATGTCTATTTCAGAAAATGTAGGCGGCTTGTCTTCATATCTTTCAGAAGTCAGAGCAGGCGAGACATATAATGATATTAAAGCAGGCGTTGTTAAGTCTCTTAATAATATTCCGGTTGTAGGTGAGAAACTTATTACACAGATTAAAAAGACCAAGAGCAGTATTAAGCAACTGGTTGTGCCGGGTATGTTCTTTGAAAATATGGGAATAACATATCTCGGACCTGTTGACGGACATAACATTAACCAAATGGTAAGAATATTTAATGAAGCAAAGACATTGGATCATGCATGTATTATTCATGTACTTACAAAGAAAGGTAAAGGATATAAACTTGCAGAAAAGTATCCTTCACGTTTCCACGGCATTAGTCCTTTTGATAAGAAGACGGGAAAACTGCTTACACCGAAGACGGGAATGTCATATACGGATGTTTTTTCTTCAAAGATTATAGAGCTTGCAAAGGAAAATAACAATATAGTAGCTATTTCGGCAGCTATGCCTGACGGAACAGGACTTAAAAAGTTTAGCAGAGAGTTTCCGGAAAAATTCTTTGATGTAGGTATAGCAGAAGAACATGCAGTTACATTTGCTGCCGGACTTGCAGTAGCAGGATACCATCCGGTTGTTGCATTATATTCTTCATTTTTACAGAGAGCATATGATCAGGTTCTTCATGATGTATGTATACAGGATTTACCGGTTGTATTTGCTATAGACAGAGCAGGACTTGTAGGTGGAGACGGAGAAACTCATCAGGGTATTTTTGATATATCATATCTCAGAACGATACCGAACATGAGCATTTGTGCACCGAAAAATAAATGGGAGCTTGAAGATTTGCTTTCATTTGCATCTATTTATAATGGTCCTATTGCCATAAGATATCCGAGAGAAAATGCATGGGAAGGTCTTGAAGATTACCGTGAACCGGTCAGATATGGTAAAGCTGAAGAAATATACAGAGAAAAAGATATTATGTTCTTTGCCGAAGGAAATATGGTTAAGACAGCTGTAAAAGTAAGAGAAGTTCTTAAAGAAAAAGGATATAAGGTATCTCTTGTAAATGCAAGATTTATCAAGCCTTTTGACCAGGAAATCATCTTTAAATACAGCAAGGACCATAAGGTAATAGTTACATTTGAAGATAATGTACTTAATGGTGGCTTCGGTGAAGGAGTGGGAAGATTTATCGGTGAAAATGATATAGATATGGAAGTTGTCAATATCGGTGTACAAAATAAGTACGTTGAACATGGCTCTCTTTCACAGATAAAGATAGAAGCAGGAATTGATGAAACAAGTATTGTAAACAGGTTACTTGGAAGACTCGAAGATATTAAGTTTTAGAGGGAAACATATGAAGAATTTCTTTATTGTTGCCAATAATGACAATAGTCAGGCACAAATAGCGGAAAAAGATATAATCAAATATTTAAAGACCAGGAATGCAGGAAATGTATATGTTAATTCTTATGTTGCGACAGATAGTGAACATAAGTATAAATATACAAATCCGGAGCTTGTGCCTGCAGATACGGAAGCTGTTATTGTCCTTGGCGGCGACGGAACATTGCTTCAGACAGCAAGAGATTTAGGCGACAGAGATATTCCTCTTATAGGTATTAATTTCGGACGTTTGGGATTTCTTGCAGAGAATAACAGAGACGGACTTTATGAGACCTTGGACAGATTGTTAAATGACGATTTTACCATTGAAAACCGTATGATGCTTTCCGGCAGGATATACAGGAATGGTCAACTGGTATATGATAATGTTGCATTAAATGATATTGTAATTAACAGAAGCGGAAGTTTGCAGATAATTAATTACAAAATTTCAGTTAATAATCAGTATCTAAACAATTACAGTGCTGATGGAATTATCGTTGCAACGCCTACAGGCTCTACAGCCTATAATATGTCAGCAGGAGGTCCGTTAGTAAATCCTTCGGCGAAACTTATACTTGTAACACCTATATGTCCGCATACACTTAATACAAGAAGTATTATACTTGGTGAAGATGATGAAATTGAAATAGAAATTTTGCCGGGTAGGGAACAGGGAAAGAAAAACCGTATAACAGCCTATGATGGTGATAATGAAATGTGGCTTGAAGATTACGATAAAGTATTCATTAAGAAGGCATGTTCGTATACAAAGATTATAAAGCTTAATAGTTTAAGCTTTTTGCAGGTATTGAGGAGGAAAATGGCAGGAAATGAAAACAGCGAGACAAAATAAAATCTTGGAACTGGTGTCAAAGAACGAAATCACAACTCAGGAAGAGCTTGCAGACTTACTTCTTGCAAGCGGATATAATGTTACTCAGGCAACTATATCAAGAGATATAAGAGAACTTGGACTTTCCAAAATGTCTCTTGACGGCGGAGCATCCCAGAAATATGTAGCAGTTATAAAAGATGAGACAACGATGAATGATAAGTATTTAAATGTACTTAAAACAGGGTTTGTTTCAATGGCAATGGCGCAAAATATTCTTGTAATCAAGACAGTAGGCGGTATGGCAATGGGTGTTGCAGCAGCACTTGACGGACTTAAATGGAATGAGATTGTCGGCTCGATTGCAGGCGATGACACCATTATGTGTGCCATCAGAACAGTAGATGAAACTTATGAGGTTATGGAAAAGCTTAGAAAAATTATACTGTAACAGATAATAAACAGTTACAAAGGAGGAGGAAAATGCTTTTAAATGTACATGTTAAAAATCTTGCTTTGATAGAAGATGTAGATGTATATTTTGATGAGGGATTAAACATTCTCACAGGTGAAACCGGTGCAGGTAAATCTATTATACTGGATTCTATAAATATTGCGCTTGGGCATAAAGCACCTAAAGAAATGATAAGAGAAGATGCAGAGTTTGGTCTTGTTGAGCTTGTTTTTTCGGTTTCGGAAGATGTAAAAGGGGAGCTTTTACAGTATGGAATAAGCTTTGATGAGTCTGATGAAATAATTATTTCAAGAAAGATAATCAACGGTAGAAGTGTAGTGAAAGTAAACGGAGAAACTTTTTCTGTTTCTGAAGTAAAGAACATTGCATCACTTTTAATCAATATTCATGGTCAGCACGATAATGAAATATTACTTCACAAAAATAAACATTTGGAAATACTTGATGAGTATGGCGGCGAAGATGTACTGGCAATTCGTAGTTCGGTTAAAGAAATATATACTCAGTATATGGAATTGGCTGATAAGTTAAATGAATTTGATATAGATGAAGAAAAGCGTCAGAGAGATATGTCGCTTTATCAGTATCAGATAGAAGAAATCACAGATGCAGGTTTACGTGAAGGAGAAGATGAAGAACTTGAAGAAAAGTTTAAGTTAATATCAAATAGTATGAAAATAGTATCGGTACTTTCAGAAGCCGCAGGATATATCGGAAGTGACGGAGTGCTTGGTACTATTGGCAGCGTGGGACGGGATATTTCTAAAATCACCGCATATGATGAAAAATTAAGTGATTTTGTCAGTCAGATTATGGATATAGAAGCACTTTGCAGTGATTTATCTCATGAAGTTAATTCATATATTGATAGTCTTTCATTTGATGAAGAAGAAAGCTACAAAGTATCCGAAAGACTTAATCTTATTAATAATCTTAAGTCAAAATATGGAAATACAATCGAGAAGATAAATGATTATCTTAAAGAAGCACAAAATAAATATGAGATATTAGAAAATTTCGGAGAAGCCAAAGAAAAACTTCTTTTAGAAATTGACAAAAAGAAGGCTCAATACTATATGGAAGCTGCAAAACTTTCTGAACTGAGAAAGCAAAAAGCAGAAGTATTTAAAGAAAATCTTACGACTGCTCTTAAAGAACTTAATTTTATGGAAGTTAAGTTTGATGTTTCGTTTGAAGAAAGCAGGGAAATAGGACCAAAAGGCATTGATGTTGTTGAATTTATGATATCAACCAACACCGGAGAAGCAATTAAACCGCTTGCAAATGTCGCATCAGGTGGTGAATTATCAAGAATAATGCTTGGTCTTAAGAGTATTATGGCGGACAGAGATAACATCGGAACTATGATTTTTGACGAAATAGATTCCGGTATAAGTGGAAGAACAGCTCAAAAAGTGTCTGAAAGATTAAAAGTTTTAAGCAGAAAACATCAGGTAATCTGTATAACGCATCTGCCGCAGATTGCAGCTATGGCAGATAATCATTATTTGATTGAAAAAACTGCTAAAAATAATAAAACAGTTACGGAAATCGTTAAATTAAGTAACGATTTGTCCATAAAAGAGCTTGCAAGAATGCTTGGAGGAGCAGAAATTACAGAAAGTGTTTTGGCAAATGCTAAAGAGATGAAAGAACTGGCAGGAAAATAGAAACATATGGTATCTTGTTGTAATGCCGCTTAAAAAAACATATATGGATATACTAAGAGAGGATAGATTTTCTATCCTCTTTTTAATGTGATAGGAATTTTCTATTACATTAAAAAGTGCTCCGCGAGGGGTGCAAAAAACAGAAAGGAGTTATGCGGGATATGTCCTGCCGTTAAATATGAAGATGAAATTTAAGATAAAAAGATTATCACTTATATTAGTTATAGCATTTATTACATCAGGAATAGGTTCATCATACAGTTATGTTAATTCAAATATACCGGATAACATGACTATTGTACAAAATGATGAAGAAGTTATCCCCTTAACTTTTGGAAAAGACGCCGAAGTTGATTCGAAAAATGTGGGTAATTATCGGTTCGATATAAAACTTTTTGGTATACTTACAATAAAAAAAGTCGATGTCAATGTTGTCGAAAATATGTCTGTTTATTGCGGCGGAGTGCCTATTGGAATGTATTTACAGACGGATGGAGTGATGGTTATTGGTTCGGGAAAGGTGAGCAATTTAAATGGAAATCAAAGTGAACCTGCATTAGGACTTGTGAAAGAAGGAGATTATATCATTCGTTTAAATGGCATAGATGTAAGTTCGAAATCACAGCTTATTTTTTTGATAAATCAATATGGTAATAAAGAAATAGTACTTACCATAAGAAGAAACGGTGAAGAAAAAGATATAAAGTTAAAGCCGGTACAAACTACAGATAAAGAGTATAAACTTGGTATATGGGTGCGAGATGATACACAGGGAATAGGAACCATAACATATATAACGGAAGATATGAGATTTGGTGCGTTGGGTCACGGAATAAGTGATTCAGATACGGGTAAACTTTTGGATTCGAGAGGTGGTGTGCTTTATAGAGCAATTGTATGGGGGATAGAAAAGGGCGTTCCGGATACACCGGGTGGAATATGCGGTTATATTAATTATGATGAAGAAAATAAGCTTGGAAACATTTATACGAACTGTAACAAAGGTATATACGGATATATGACATGTGCAATGGATGATGTTATGTCGCAGGAAATGATAGAGGTGTCATATAAACAGGACATAAAGGAAGGAAAAGCATATATAAGAAGTTACGTAAGTGGAGAAGCAGAAGATTATGAAATAGAAATTACAAAATTAAATATCAACGGAATGGATAAAGACCTGGTTATAAAAGTAACAGATGAGAGACTTCTTGAGCTTACGGGAGGAATTGTCCAAGGTATGTCCGGGTCACCTATTATCCAAAATGGCAAGCTTATAGGGGCTGTAACCCATGTGCTTGTAGATGACCCGGCCAGGGGGTATGGTATCTTTATTGAACGTATGTTGGAAAATTAAATATGATTATGTTTTCTTGTAAAGGAAACACCACATATACACATTAAAGCACATAAACTTATAGTGAAATATAATATACTGTTATTGTTATCACCGGTTTCAGTGATGTCATCTGAACCACTAAGATTTGCTTTTAATGTGGTAATTTCATTATCTGTGAGGCCAAGTGCCCTGATGTAGTCAGAAGCTTCCTGTTCAAGGTCAGCCTCTTCAAGATTATCAACATCAAATGCTTTTTGCAATGTTTTTACAATATTGCTGTTTGCAATTGCATTGTACTTGTCAGAATCTTTTTCGATACCATAGTAGTTTTCATATGTAACCATATAATCACTGATTACTTCATCATAAGATGCACCTGCAAGGCATTCTAAAAGCGCTGATACAAAACCTGCACGGTCTTTGCCTTCGTTACAATGAATTGCATAAATACCTTCATTTTCGGCAAAGAATTTAAGACCTTTGGCAAGACCGGTTTTAAATTCCCCGGATGTAAAGTCTACACCAAGACTTAGGTATATAACTTTCTGATTTGAATAGTAGCTGTCATTAAAACCGGAGTAATTCTTTGCTTCGGTTTCACTGTCTGCAAGATTCATAATAACAGTTACCCCGGCTTTTTTTAAAGCTTCATCAGCATATTGATTGCGTCCTAATTCAGGATTTATAGGAGATGATGTGCGGAAAAGCTTATTTAAACCAATGCCTGTTACATTTATCGGGCGGAAGTTAGCAAATGCTTCATCAGTAAGATTAGAATAATTCTCCCTGTCATTTGTGCGATTAAGGTCGTGGAGCAGATATTCTGCCATATAACCTTCTTTCTCATATAATTCAAATGATATATTAACGGGATAACTTACGCCTTCAGCAGATGTCCAATACCATGAATCTGCAGTTGTATGTTTATTTGCTAAACCATAAGTTTCACCGAAATTGCCCATATTTATTGCAAAAGCCACATATCCTGTAGGTAGTCCTGATGTATTCTTTTCGAGAATAATGGCAGGTTTTCCTGTGTCAACATACGAATATGTAGGAACAACAGGTAAAACTAATTCTCTATCTAAGAATTTTACGGTAACTAAATCACCCCAGGTAAATCCAAGAACATTTACAAAGCCTTCAGCAGGGCAGTCGGTATATACATTACCATATTTTGTAAACCAGATATCGCTTGTAAGACCGCCAATTGTAGTTGTGCCGTCCCAGCCGTCGCTTTCATTAATTATTGTAATGCGGCCATCACCATTAACATCTGAGTAGTCAATGTTTAAGGCGGGATATTTTGCATTTAACGGGCTGTTTGCAGCACCAACTGTAGAGTCCTCAAAGCCTTGAATATAATTTGCAATAACCATATAGTCTTCCATTACATAGTCAAGAACATTGACAGCAACATCAAACATAGTAAAACCGTCCCCTAAGTCTCGGAGAGTATAGTTATACCCTGCTAAATTGTACTCAGCATCAGGAACTAATGGTTCATATGTTCCGGAAACCTTGTTATAAATTTTTACATTTTTAACACGGTATTCGTCTGTAGGAGGACCGGTCCAAATGCCTTTGTCATCAATCTGAACTGTAGATTCCACTGATGCGTCAATATCAAATGTAATTCCAGCTACATGTAAAAATCCGCCGACTTCCACGTCAGGAGCCATACGTGCCCCCCATTCAAGAGCATCAAGAAGCTGCCCGCCCGTTATGGTCTGAAGACATGCCACATTGCCAAAGGTATGTATATTTTTACAAAGCTTGTATGTTATATCACCGGTTAACGCACCGTTGCGGATACCACCACCGTTCATAATAGCAACATCAACATCCATATCCATATCATCAAAGAGATAATAAAGTGCATCTGCCGCAAAGGAACCAGAGTTGGTTAGCTGAGTACGGACTAATCGGTTGCCGTCTTCATCGTAATTATCTAAAGTTACATCTAAAGAACCTATTTTAATATCAAGCTGAGAGTCCACTTCATTAATCCAGGCATCTTTAATTGCTTTAACGGCAGTATCGGCAGTAGCAGAAGCAATTATTGTATGTTCGGCATCAAGTAATTCAGTGCTTATTTCACCTGTATCTGCATCAATAACCATCATGCCGATAGCATTAAAATATTCGCCTGTCTGAGTAAGGAGGACATCATGATTATCTTTATCTTTAACAGATTTGCCCGATATGGTGGAATGTGAATGTCCGTCTATAAATGCATCAAGACCGGAAACATTTGCAATGGCAGATTCGCTTGTCCAAGGACCGGAGGATAAGTCATCACCTAAATGCCCTAAAGCTATAACTTTTGTTGCACCATCGGCTTTTGCATCATCTATAGCTGTCTGAACATCTGAGTAAAGTGATGTTCCGTCAATTCCGCCGGATATACCATAAATGTAGTTACCATTTTCATCCTGGAAATATGCAGGAGTAGATTTTGTAAATGATTCGGGCGTTGTGATACCGATTATGGCAAGTTTTTCACTACCTAAGTCAAATATTTTGTAACTGTCAAGAACATTTGAACCGCGTTCACCATCAGTTTCATGGAAAAAGTTACATGAAACATAAGGGAAGTCGGACCAATCATCAGTTACCCTGATACGTCCGTCCATACCGTAATCAAATTCATGATTACCAAGAGTGGCAAGGTCATAATCTGCCGCATTCATCAGGTCAATTATTGATTTTCCTTTATCCATTGAACCATATGCGGTGCCCTGGATATGGTCTCCGGCATCTACGAGTAATACATTCTCATATTGGGTTTCAAGATATGTTTTAACACCTTTGATTACATCATAGCTGAGAGAACCGTCAATATATGTATGAACATCATTAGTATATAGAATAACTATGTCATCAGATTTCGGTTCTTCTGCGGTAACCGGTGTAATACATGATAACACCAATATGAGACTTAAAAGTAAAGTCATCAGTTTCTTCATTAACGCTCATCTCCTTATACATTTTTATTAATTTTACAACTTTTACATTAATATGTAAATTATTATAATTGACTGTTGAAGAAAAATTTTGTATTCTAATATTGTAGTGGCTTTTGTGTATTTAGTTATTTACTACAGAGGAGAACAAATGAGGGAAATTTATATAATTATGATATTGTCTATGGTTTTAGCAATTATGGTTGTAGTTCTTGCTTTGACTGTTGTACATTTTATTATCGAGAGAAATAAAAATCAGAAAATTATAAAAGTAATTGAAGAAAATGAAAAGAAGCTTCATGGTGAGAGAAACAGATATTATAATGCGTTGCTTATAAACAGCGATTATGCATATACGGTTAATGTTACTGAAAATAAGATTCATTCATTGTATAATGCGGGATTTTTGGCAAAGTATGGTTTTGTTGAAAGTCTGCCATATGACAGAGCTATGCAGCGAATGGTTAATAATATGAAACCGGAGATTTTACTTGGCCTTGAAGAGTGTCATCTGACTGAGCATTATAAAAAAGCATACGCAGAAGGCAATAAAGTCATAGAAGTTGAATATTATATTCCTGATACAGGCGAATATAAGAAGAAAGATATCTTTTTGTCTGAAGATGAAGATGGAACTTTATATGCATTTATTGTAGCCAATGATGTTACTGCAAGAAGAGAAGAAGAACTTAGAATAAGAAATGCTCTTACACATCTGACTGACGTTGCCATAAAAATAGGACAGGGTGATTTGGATGTTGAGATTGATTGTGATGTTCCGGGCGAAGTAGGTATTTTGGCAGGGGTACTTAAGAAGACAGTTATTGATTTAAAAGAAAGAATCGATAAGATTAACCAGATGGCTACTACAGACGGTCTGACAGGCGTTAAGAATAAAATGGCATGGAATAGAGAGATTGACAGATTAAATCAAAGAATTTCTGCGGGAAAAGCCAAATTTGCCATTGTTGTCTGTGATGTTAACGATTTGAAAAAAACAAACGACAGTTTTGGACATGAAGCAGGGGATGATCTTATATGCAGGTCATCAACACATATTTGCGGAGTGTTTAAACGAAGTCCTGTATTCAGAATAGGTGGAGATGAGTTCGTAGCAGTACTTGAAGAAAAAGATTATAAACATAGAGAAGAACTTGTTTTAAAGTTTAAGGAAGATATGAAAAAGATAAATGAAAGTTTAGGTGAAAAGGGAACTTTCAAGGTTGCAATAGGCATGTCTGAATATATTTCCGGTGAAGATGAAGCGTGTTCAGATGTGTTTAGACGTGCAGATGCGCTTATGTATGAAAATAAAAAGAAAATTAAAGAAACAGGCATTTAAAGCAATAGCTTAAAAAAGTCAATAGAATGGTCGATTCTATTGACTTTTTTATATCATTATGATAACATTCAAAGGATGATGAGATACTATGCCTTGAAGGGCAAAACAATCTAAACAGTAATTTATTTGGAGGAAGAAATGAACAAGAAGAAAATTATCCTTGCAAGTGTTGCAGGAGCAGTATTATTGGCAGTAATTATTTCAATAATAGTTGCGTTAGTGTCCTGCAATGGAGGAAAAACGCCGGGGAAAGAGAACAACAGCGGTTCTACTAACGAAAATGGAAATGTTACATATTCCGTATCTGTTAAAACAGCAGGTGGAATGGTAATGTCCGGAATAGACGTTTACATTTATGCTGACAGTACACTAACAGATCTTAAAAATTTTGCTACTACAGATGAAAATGGTACAGCAAGTATTTCTCTTAAAGAGGATTCAAAGTATGTTGTGGCACTTTCAGGTATTCCTAAAGGATATGATGTGGCAGCAAGCTATCCGTTTGATGGAACTACAGCTGCGATAACATTAACATCTTCACTTATTAAAGATGAAGATATTTCAACAGCACAGCTCGGTGTGGGAGATGTTATGTATGACTTTACAGTCACAACATCAGATGGTTCAAAAGTTACACTTTCAGAAGTGTTAAAAGAAAAGAAAATGGTGATGCTTAATTTCTGGTATACAACATGTTCATGGTGTATGACAGAGTTCCCGATTATGGCGGAAGAATATGAAAAATATAAAGATGATATTGAAATTATTGCGTTAGACCCATTAGACGGAGCAGCAGCAGTTCAGTCATTCCAGTTATCAAACAACCTTCCGTTTAAAGTGGCAGATTGTCCGGCATCTTGGGCAAATGTATTTGGTGTTACAGGTTACCCTACATCTGTATTTATTGACAGATACGGTGTGATTTGTCTTGTGGAAGCAGGTGCTATTACAAGTAATTCACCATTTGTAAGTGCATTTGAACATTTTACCGCAGATGATTATGTACAGAAACTTTGTGCAGGAGTATCTGACCTTGTTACAGTAGTAAAACCTACATTTACAATGGATTCATCAGAAAATATCGGTGCTACCATTAACGGTGAAAACATAACTGTTACATATCGTCCGGAAGAAGGCGATAGTGCGGAATATACATGGCCGTTCATCATTGGTGAAAAGAATGGAGAAAAGTGTATCTATGCTTCTAACCAGAAAATTGAAAATTCATATGCAATTATTTATGCAGACGTTGAATTAAAGAAGGGTCAGGCACTTGCGTTTGATTATCTTGTGTCCTCTGAAAGAGGAAGCGACGTTATGTATGTAATCGTAAATGATGAAGACATTTTCCAGATTTCAGGTGTATCTGATGTGGAAAAATGGCAGTCATGTTATCCGTGTGTAGCTGATGAAGACGGAACATATGAACTTGCGCTCTGTTATCTTAAGGATTCGGATACCAATGAAGGTGACGATACTGTTTACATTAAGAATATGCGTGTAGTAAACATTGATGATATTGACACACCTACATATATTCCAAGAGAAGCTGCAACATCAGAAGACGGATTTGAGTTTACATATGCTGATATAGTATTTAGTGAAAAAGACGGATATTATCATGTCGGCACAGCAAACGGTCCTATCCTTTTGGCAAACCTTTTAGGTTTCACACAGTTTAATGAAGAAACATCTATTTATGAATATTTATATGACAGTGCGACACTCGAAGTAAACGGAAAGAACGTCTTTGCGGACTTTGAACAGTATTGTAATTATGCATCAAATGCAACGTTAAACGGTTACTGTCCTGTAACAAAAGATTTAATGGAATACTTAAAGGCAATAGATAAGATTGCCGGCTTTGATGATGAAGATGAAAATGAGTGGATGAAATTATGTAAGTACTATGCTGCATACGGCTCAAATGGCGCTCAGTTAGAAGACCCTATTAAAGGTCTTGCAACATTCTCAGCATACAAAGCAACATTAGGTAAAAATATAAGTTCAAACTTCTTCTATTATGATAGAGCAATTCTTCCAAGAGGTTTAATGGCAGAATTTGTACCGACAAAATCAGGTGTATACAGAATTACATCAAGAAGCGAATCACAGCAGGGTGTAAACGGATGGATATTTGATGAAAACCGTACAAAGCTTCTTGAGTATGAACATGATGAAAGAATGTATGAAGGCGACGAAGTTTCAATGGTCTTCTATATGGAAGCGGGAAAGTCATATTATATTGATATCGCATTTTGGGATGTATATGAAGTAGGAACTATTGAGTACGATATTGAATATGTTGCAGCAACATATGAGTTATTCCGTCTTGCATCACCTGGATACTTTACATATGACAGTGACGCAACAGGCGAAGCGATGTATCACGTTATCGCAGGTGGTATCAATGTTGTTCTTGGCGCTGACGGAATCTGGTATGAAGATTTAGGAAACGGTAAGAAGGGAAGTAAGTTATACGTTGATTTCACTGGTATTACAGGTATTTTCAGTAATCCTATTATGAGCAATCAGGGCGTTAAGGGCATGATTGAAATGGGCGGCTTTGATTTCAGTAAGACAGAAAATGATATGTATGTACTTTCTGTATTGGAGTCAAATAACAATGATAAGGAAGCTGCAATTGCTTATCTTAAAGAAACATGGGGAGATGATTATGATGAATATGTAATAGAATATCATTTAGATGATGTTCTTGCCGGTATTTATCATGGAACAGGTAAAGATTATACAAGTGAAATAGAAAAGTATACAAGCCAGATTGATAAGTCAGGTAATAAGGAACGTAACGGTTGTGTAGTTGCAACAAAAGAATTAACAGATATTCTTCAGTTGCTTATGGATAAGTATACATTTGAAAATGTAGATAATTCATGGACAAAGCTTTGCTACTATTATGATTATCTTGGTCCGGAAAAATAAGCAGTTAAGGGATTAAGAGGTAATATATTATGAAGTTGATTAAAAAGGTAAATATAATTTTCATCGCAGCTGTACTTGTGTGCAGCGCGGTGATGATGAGTGCCTGTGGAGGAAAAGAAACAGGTAAAGAAAAAGAGTATAAAGTAACAGTAAAAGATGCATTAGGAAATCCATATACATCAGGAGTTATTGTTCAATTTTTTAAAGATGGTGTTCAGAGCGGTATGCAGGTATGTAACGCGGAAGGCGTTGCAATTAAGAAACTTGATGCCGGAGATTATACTGTAAAGTTACAGTTTACTGACGGTGCAGAAGGATATCATTACACTGAAGAAGGATTGACACTTTCTGCAGATAAGAAGGAATTGGAAATTGTTCTTGCAAAAGCAGTTACAAGAGAACCTATAGGAATTGTAGTCAATCAGGCATCATATGATGCATATAGTGTAGAAACAGGTTGTACGCATCTTAAGTTAGAAACCGGTGAAAGAAATTATGTTCTTTTCACGCCTTCTGAGGCAGGAACATATGAATTTTCAGTTGCTGACGGAGCAGATGTAACAGTGGGATATTATGGCGCACCGCATTTTGTGCAAAGTATGAATATTGCAGAAGTAGTTAATGGTAAGTTTACTGTATCAGTAAGTGCGAGCATGATTGGAACAGGTGATACGGGTACAACAGTACTTGTGATAGGTATTGATTCTGAAAATGCAAAGGAATGTGTCCTGGGAATTGAACGTATAGGTGATGCTGAGTGGAATGTATCCGATGAACCATGGATAGTTTATCAGACAACTGCTGACCTTACAAAGTATACATTGCCGGCAGGAACCACATTGGTTGATTTTGATATTACAGCTGATTCATACAATCTTGTGTACAATGAAACAGATGGATTTTATCATTTAAATTCTGCAGATGGACCTTTAGTATATGTAAATCTTACAGAAGATTCAAAATATCTTGCAAGTTTTAAAAACATTCTTGACAGATCAGGTGTAAGTAAATATTTCTATAAAGAAGACGGTACATTTGAAAAGAAAGTAAGTTATAGCGAATGTTTACTTGAATACATTGGAGTTGCTGATGAAGAGTCAGGAGTATATCCGTTAACAGAAGATCTTAAACACATTATACAGCAGCGTGGTGACTATGTTGGCTGGTGGGATGTTAAAGGAAGTCAGTATCTGTTTGTTGATGCAAACGGTAATCCGCTTCCGGGCATCAATACAGAAATAGCATGGTTATTTATGTGTTGTTATGCAAATTAGAATTCTATAATTATGAGCGGGCATTTATATGGCCGCTCATAATAAGTTTTTGCAAGGAGGTGCCAATTGAATAAGATTAAAGAATTTTTGTCTAAGATGACAAAACAACAGAAAATTATTGCTGCAGTTGTGGCAGTGGTAGTTGTTATCGCATTGATAGCAGGTATTGTTGTAATGCTTTCGGGTAATAGTGACAGTGAAAAAGACGGTGGCATTAAAACATACAAAATAGAAGTGAAGTCGGAAGGCGGTAAGGCTTTTGAAGATTTAGAAGTTCATATATACGAAGACAGCACAATGACAGAACTTTTAAATGTAGGAAAGACAGATGAAAATGGTGTATATTCATTTGAAGCAAATTCATCTGATAAATATGTGGCAGTTCTTAAAAAGGTTCCTGCCGGATATGTAACAGAAGAATATTATGCAATTAAAGGAGAAACACTTTCAGTTTCATTAAAAGCAAAACTTCTCTCAGCAGAAGATGTTACATCATTAAAACTTGGTGCAGTAGCAGTAGATATGACAATTACAACCGCAGATGGAAGTACATATACTATTTCTGAACTTTTAAAAGAAAAGAAAGCAGTCGTACTTAACTTCTGGTTTGAAGGTTGTGATCCATGTAGAGCAGAGTTTCCGTATTTGGAAGAAGCATATAAACAGTATAGTGATAAGCTTGAAGTGCTTGCAGTTAATACATACGATGGTGATGAATCATCTGTAGCAGCATATAAAACAGAAATGGGACTTACATTCCCTATGGCAAAGGCAGATGTGAAATTTGCTACAGCATATAATGTTTTAGCATACCCTACAACTATTGTTATAGACCGTTACGGAACAGTCGGATTCCTTCATACGGGAAGTGTTCCGGATACAGACTCATTTACACGTTTGTTTGATTATTTTACATCAGATAATTATGTTCAGTCTACAGTAAGAAATCTTGATGACCTTGTTGAAAAGGTTGAAGGTGGAGACGGAACTAAAGAAAATCCTTTTGAAAAGTATGAAACAGAATTTGAAGTAGAAGTATCAGCAGGAACAGAAACATATTATCAGATATATAAAGTATCAGGAATGTCTTTTGAAATAACTGATGCGGATGCATATGTTGTAATTGATGATAAGAAGTATGAAGCAAAAGACGGAAAAGTAAGTCTTGTTGCAACAACGGCAGATACATATACACCATTTGTGTTTGCAGTAGGAAGCATAAGCGGAGAAACTAAGAAATTTAATGTAAAGTTCAGCTTTATCCCAGGAACTTTGGGAGCACCATTTACTATGAATCTTGGTGATTTTAATGTAAATGTAAGTGCGGGTAATGAACAGGGTGTATATTACACATATACGGCTACAGAAAATGGTACTTTGACACTTAATTGCACAGGTGTAACTCCGGATGTGGATTATGAAGTGTCGCTTTATAATACAGTAGCGTCTATACTTCGTAACTTAAGTTCAGATGGTGATAGTGCGACATCTGTATCAGTTCCTGTAAATGCAGGAGATGAGGTTCAGATTTCCATTGGAACTCTTCCAAATCAGGACAATGAATATCCAGCGGCAGATTTCACATTTAATGCATCTTTTGTGCCGGGTGAAGGAACAGGTATTGATTCCAATGCTATGGTTAATTACAAGGTAACTGTTGTTGATAAAAAAGGCAATGGAATCAGTGGTGTAACCGTTACTTTAAATGATGCAGTTCTTACGACGGATGCAAACGGTGTTGTAACAAGTTCAATTATTGGCGGTAATTATATAGCTAAAGTTACTGCACCTAACGGATACAAGGAAGATACTACAGAATACATAATGACAAAGTATGATAATGAACTTACCGTAACGTTAGAAAAGACTAATGTTATAACAAAGACATATACTGTAAAAGTAACAGATGAAAGCGGGAAAGCTCTTAAAAATGCAGGTGTAACCGTTGATGGCAATTATGTAAAAACAGACAGTAACGGTAAGGCAACATTTACTCTTGAAGAAGGAGATTATACAGTTAATGTCAGCATGAGCGGATACGCAACAGATGGTAAGACATACAAGTTCAGCAATGGCGTGACAGAACTTACAGTTACTATGAAAAAAGAAGCATCAGCTTCAAATCAGGTTGAGTATAAAGTTACGGTTGTAACTTACAATAACAAGGCTATAAAGGGCGTTAAGGTTCAGTTTAAGAATGGTGATACTGTAGTAGACGAAGTTGAAGTGAATTCAAATGGTGTAGCCACGGTAACATTAAAATCAGGTACATATACAGCTGTTGTTTCAGATGATGAATACGGTTCAGGAACTATATCACTGACTGCAAAGAAATCGTCAGCATCACTTATAGCTGCAAAGAAAATGGATACAAGCAAAGGTGTTGAAGAATACTTTGGTACAACATATCCTATATCAGAAGGTGCAGTGTATGTAACGCTTAATAAAAGTGCAGACAATTACTTTGTTTTCGCACCTACAAAGGCAGGAAAGTATGAAATAAAGACTACAAGCTCAGATGCAAAGCTTGCACCTTGCGGAAGTTCGGCATTTGTATATACACCGACCTATGAAGGAAACACATATACAACAGAGATAAAGAGCGGAATGGTGGGCAGTGACATTGCTGTAAGTGTTACAGGCACTACCGGCGCAGTTATAATAGTTACAAGAACGGGAAATGCAGAAGAAACAATATATCGTGATTATGAGGGTAAAAAGTCACCAACAAGCTTTACATTGACAAGCGGTGGAAATAACCTTACATATGTTGATGTAACTGCAAGTTCGTTTAAGATAGTATTAGGTTCAGACGGATACTATCACAAGGATACTGCAACCGGTCCGATAGTTTATGTAAATCTTGGACCTAAAGCACCATATCTTCAGCTTCAGATTATGATTCAGGGAAGCGGTCAGGCAGGCGGTGCACCACTTGTAAGCTATACTACGGAAAATGGACAGCAGGTAAGAATCGATTATTCAAACTTTTTAATAGAGCATTTTGAATGTATGGACCAGACATACGGTATATATCCACTGACGGAGGATTTGAAATATGTACTTCAAACGGCAGGAGAATACATTGGCTGGTGGGATTCAACTAATGCAAATAATGCGTATCTGTTTGGAAGTGTAAGCAGACTTAATAAAGATATCGCATGGATGTTTGCATGCTGTTATGTGAAATAAAAGAAATAGCATGATTTATCTTAAGTAAATCGCAAAATTTCTTGAAATTTTTATAAAAAAATGTTATAATTATCAAATGATTATTTGAATTTTTATATAGCTGTATTTATATAGGCATATAAAATTATGAAATAAAATATAAGATGGAAGGAGGCGGACAAATGAAACACTTTCATAAATTATTCGCCGTAATCCTTGTACTGTGTATGGTAATGAGCTTATGGGCATGTGGTGGTGCCGAAGGTGGCTCTGAAGATAATTCTAAGGACACTTCAAATGTACAGCAGAGTACAGAAGCAACTACTACAGCACCTGTAGAAGATGACAATAAGATTGTTTACAAGATTATTGTAAAAGATGCAGAAGGCAATGGAATAGCAAGCGCAATGGTTCAGATGTGCGATGAAGAATTATGCTATGCACCTACATTGACAGATGCAAACGGTGTTGCAGAGTTTAATATGGTTGAAGGTGAGTACAAGGCAGCAATGACATCAACTCCGGAAGGATATGTTGACATCGCCGGTGAATATTTCTACTTCGAAGACGGCAAGACAGAAGTTACAATTACACTGGAAGCAAAGTAATTGAAAATTAAGTTTACACCCCGGCAGACGGGTTAGTGATAAAATTATAAAGGAGAGAGAAACATGAAAAAAATGAAAAAAATTATGGCATTTTTGTTGGCTACATGTATGGTTATCGGTATGATGAGTACTGTATCATTTGCAGGACCTGCAACAATGTCTACAGCAACAGGAACATTTGAAGATGCTCATCAGTTAGTGAAGGATGGCGGAACAATTCTTATGGAAATTCCTGCAGGAGCAATCCATTATGTACAGGTAGATGATAATGATAATACAGTAGCTACAGTATTTACAACAGAAGCTATGACATGGAGAGTTAAGTACGGCACAGGTGATTTTATGGCACCTGAAAATGCAGATGATCTTGAAAAGTCATTTACAATGTCTGCACAAGGATATGATTTCTTTACAATTGAAAACACATCAACAACAGATAGTATTTATGTAATGGCAAACTTAGCAACTGGTTCAGCATCTGCAAATGACGGCTCATCAATTGATAAGGCAGTTGAATTTGTGTTCCCTGAAAATCCACCTTATATGGGTGGCGGTATTGCCAACGAAAACTGGGGAAATGCTGAAGTTGCAGAAGGTTCTCAGGGATTTTTTTATGCAATAACAGCTCTTGCTGATGGTTATGTTAGTGTTAGAATTGAATCAGCAGAAGATGCAGAATGCAATGAGATAGGATGGACTTATTCATTGTCAAATGTTACAAAGAGTACATCAACAGATACACACTGGAGTGATGAAGAACCTGCAATTGATTATGATAAGATTGCAGTAGAAGAAGGCGACAAGGTAATTCTTTTTGTTAACACATATGACCCTGAAAATGAGTTTATGGCACCTGCCGGTACAGTATACTTTACAGCTTTTTGGGGTGCTACAGGTACTGAATACGGAGCAGAAGTTCTTGATGAAGGTACAGAAACCGTAAATGGTCTTGAAAATGAATATGATTATATTGATCCTTACTTCGTTGAATATGTTGCAAAAGAAGCAGGTAGCTTAATTTTCACTGTTTCAGGTGAAAACGGATGGTTCTATACATATGACTATACTTCATTCTATTCAGATGATGAAGAACCTGTGGATACATGGACTGTTGAACTTAAAGCAGGCGAGAGAGTAAAAGTTGGTCTTGCTGCATATGATCCTGATGAAGGTTTTACAGATGCTGATGTACAGATAACATTCACATTTGTAGCTGCTGCAGATATGGAAGAAGTTAGTGTTACTGAAGATGAAATCAAAGAAATTAAGAAAGATGCTATTATCTCAGGAGCACTTTTCGGCAAAGAATTTGCTATTTCGCAAATAGAGGCAAAAGATGTTTTGGCTCTTAAGGAACTTGAAGAAACAACTCTTAAAGATTTAGTTTATGAAGCTCTTGATTTAACTCTTTGGGGTGAAAGTGTAACAGAAGATGGTGAAGAATATTGGGGTAAGGTTCAGCCTACAGCACCAATCACAATTACAATGTCACTTGTTGAAGAACTTAAAGATGCAGAACTTATCGAAGTTTCAAGACTTGAAGATGGTGCACTTGTATCATTAGGTGAATACGAAGTAGAAGACGGCAAGATTACAATATCTCTTGATCACTTCAGTACATTCGTATTTGCAGATGTTACACCTGAAGAAATAACAGAAGGAACAGAAACAGACGTTACACCAACAGGTGATACAACAACAGTACTTCCTTTCATAGTATTAGCAGCTGCTGCTTTAGCAGTACTTGTAGTACTTAAGAAAAAAGAAGTTACAGAATAATCTGTAGATAATATTTATTACATATAAAAGATGTGGATTTTGAAAGTCCACATCTTTTTTTGTGATAGGAAATTCCTATCACAAAAAAACGCTCCGCTGAGGATGCACACCTCGCGGAGAGGTATTTTATTGCTGCGCAATACCACTCGGGTGCGGAGAATCTCGCTTGCGAGATTCTTTGTTCTTACAAAAGCCCGACAAGGGAAAGAATTACTTGTGTATTATTTTATTTATCACACATACAAAATGTGATTGACAGAGAAATGATATATGATATAATTGATATAGAATACGTATTGAGTATATCTGATATTTTTTAAATAAAGTATATTCTATGCGCTATTCAGTGGGGTAGTGTTCTAAGAAAGGGGTAAAAGTTTGATAAGGGACAAAATTGAAAAGACATATCTGTCTCGTAGTGTTGAGGCTTCGGAGAGTGTGGAAAGATATGATGAGTATGCCAAGATGATTCTTGCAGATAAGAGTATACTTGCATGGATTTTAAAGTATACTGCAAAGGAGTTTGAAGAAAGCAGTATTGACGAGATAAAGCAATATATAGAAGATTCCGCTCATATTTGTTCTGTTAATGCTTTGAACAAGGATGATGATATAACTGCTATAGCAGGGATGAATACTGAAAGTAGTATTCCAAAAGAAGGAAAAGTT
Organism: Lachnospiraceae bacterium; assembly: GCA_015057425.1. Lineage (GTDB taxonomy): Bacteria > Bacillota > Clostridia > Lachnospirales > Lachnospiraceae > SVEL01. The sequence continues at coordinate 94,654 of SVEL01000002.1, read as the reverse complement.
TATTTTGATGTTAGATTTTTTACAAAAGAGAGTAATCCTAAGTATAGAAAGATGTTATTTGACATAGAGGCACAAAATGACTTTAAACCGGGATATGATTTGTTGCCAAGAGGTATATTTTATTGTGCAAGAATGATTTCTATGGAACTTGACACTGAATTTAAAACAGATAACTATAATAATCTAAAAAAAGTATATTCAATATGGGTGTGCACAGATGCACCTGAATATGCTGAAAATACTATAACAGAATATAGTATTGCACCGAGAGATATTTATGGTGGATTGAAAATGCATAAGAAATATGACTATATGTCAGTTGTTCTTATATGCTTAGGAGAAGAACAAGCTAAAAATAATAAACTCTTGTCTTTATTACATACAATATTTATATCAGAATTAAGTGTTGACGAGAAAGAAGATATACTTGAAAACGAATACAATATAAAAATGCATAGAAAAATAAGAAAGGAGATAGAAAGTATGGCTGGTTTTGGAGCAATGGTGATGAGAAGAAGTTTAAAAAAAGGTATGGAGCAAGGTTGGGCAATAGGAATGGAAAAAGGAATACAAGAGGGAATAGAAAAAGGAATGGAAAAAGGAATACAAGAGGGAATGCAAAAAGGAATGGAAAAAGGAATGGAAAAAGGAATGGAAAAAGGTGAAGCAGACGAACGTAATAGAAATCTTAATAATACAATTAGTACGATGAAGAAGAATAATATGTCAAAATCAGAAATTGTAAAGGTTATAGTTGGGGTATACAATTTATCTGAGGAAGAGGTATTAGCGCTATTATAAAATTATAAAAGAGCAAGAAGTATCAGTTTATGATATTTCTTGCTCTTATTTTTATGTGATAGGAATTTATTCGATTTATTCTTTAAAATATTCAGTTACAACTTCCTTAAGGTCTTCATATTCGAGAGATGAATAGAAGATTTTAAGTATGATTCCGTCTTCATCAAGAACAACTGTGTACGGATAAGTACCGCGTCCGCCAAGGGTAGAGTAGTAAGCTTCTCCTTCTGTATCATGCGCAAATATCATACTTGTTTCAGGATAATATTTGCCGATAAAGTCATATGCAGTGCCGACAACACTGTTTGTATGAATTGCGATAACAGTAACATTGTCCTTATACTCGTCAGCAATTTGATTAAAGTATGGAAGTTCATTTACACATGGAGTACACCAGGTTCCCCAGAAGTTTACAATTGTAAGCTTACCGGTCTTTGCAGGATTGATGGTATTTGATGTAATGCCTGTCCGGTCGATGATTTCTAAGGCATATTCCGGACAAAGATTTCCAACTTCATTACCTGTTACAACATCACCGTTTTGAGTACCCGGGTCGATAGTAGTTGCTTTTTGTGAATCGTCATTCCATGCATAAAATATTGCAACACCAAGGAATATAAGAAGAAGTACTAAAGAAATCCACTTTGTAATTAATTGTTTTTTCTTTGTTTTTTCATCAAATACAGTATCATTGTCTTTGCTTGCAAAAATATTGCCTTTAAAGCTTATGGCCTTTGTAGGACATACATTAATACAGTCACCGCAACTTATACATTCCTGGTCGCCTACATGGCTTATATCGAGCTTACATTGCTTTAAACAAAGTCCGCAGTCAATACATTTTGAACGCTCTAACTTTATTCCGAAGAATGAAAAACGATTAAATATACCATATAAAGCACCTAACGGACATATAAATCGGCAGAATAATCTAAATACAAATACGCTTCCGACTACAATGCTTATCATAAGTACAAACTTCCATGTAAAGAGTGGACCAAGCATTGAAAAATAACTTGCATTTACTTTATTGGCAAGGAGTCCGATTCCGCCTTCCAATGTACCGGCAGGACATATAAACTTACAAAATGCCGGGAATGGAGTATCCTTAAAGGCGTACATAATCGGTATGATAAATACGAATACTATAAGTATTATGTACTTTAAGTATGAAAGGATGCGGGTAAAGCGGTTCTTTTTTAATTTAGGAGTCTTAATTTTATAAAGTAATTCCTGTATAAGTCCGAAAGGACAGAACCAACCGCATATCATTCTTCCAAAAATAAGCCCGTAAAGAAGCAATATGCCGCATACATAATAAAGTGTACTTCTGTCTGCACTGAAGGAACCCTGAAGGGAACCTAACGGACATGCACCTATGGCGCCGGGGCAGGAGTAGCAGTTTATTCCGGGAGCACACATTAGCTTAGAATTACCTTTAAATATGTTGCCGGAAATAAATCCTTTCAGGTTGGCATTAAAAAGTAATGCACAGTATAACTGAATGAATCTTCTTTTACTTGGCATCAGATTATTTAATTTTAATAATAGTTTTTTCATAGTCTGTCACCCCAATCCTATACATTCCGTACAGATGTTGATGGCTTTTGTAATAACATCAGCAGTTCCGCCGGATATAAATCCAAAAATTAAAAGTGCCAAACCAATAACGAGCAATGAAATCCTAAGAATGAGAAGTGCCTTATCAGATAATTTTAAGGCTTCTGTAGGTTTAACCCGTTTTGAAGTATTCTTTTTATTGTCTGCCTTACATTCGGCAGGAAGAACAATATCAAGAATAAAACCGATAATTGTCATAACGAGGCAAAGATATACCGGGATTGCAATTTTACCAAAGGTTTCAGCCACGATTTCCCTGGAGTACGGACTGTCACCTGACAGGTATATACTTATGCATCCGGCAATGAAACAAATGCCTGCAATAACAATTACGGCGCTTAATAAAATCTTGTAAATACGATAAAATCGTAATACATTTTCTTTAGTCATATATAGCCTCCGTAGAAGTTTTGATTAAGCTTAAGTATAACATAGAGAAAGCTTAAAGTAAACGATTTTAAAATCAACTTATTACTTGGAAATTTAATGTGTTGGAAATGTGAAAATGCTTGCAAATATTGTCATAATAAGGTATGATAGAATGACTATGTTACAATGCTATAAATGCGTGTTGTAGTGTGAAGAACAAAGAAGAAAGAGGTTACCATTAATGAAGAAAAAAGTGTTCAAAAGGGCGATAAAGAGAATATCAACGTTCTTTATTGCAACGGCATTACTTATGGAAACTGTATCGGCTCCATTAGTATATGCGTCAGACTTTAACATATTGAAATATCTGATGTCTATGTCCGGTTCTGAATTGTCTTCTTCTATGATAGAGAAGATAGAGGGGCTTACCGGAATAGATATTTCGCAGTATTATGATAATTCAGTTATGTTCCGTCTGCCGGAAAGCATCAAAGATGATCAGGAAATTTCCGTAATTATTGCTTTGGATGTAGTAGATCTTATGGATGCATATAAAGGCACAGATAAGACTATGAGCTTTGCAGAATATGTTTTAAGTGATGAAGCTGCAGAAATCAAAGCAAGTATAGAATCACAGAAAAGCGAGATACTTAGTAATCTTGACTCTAAGGGAGTTGATTACGTAGTTGGAGAAAATTATTCAACTGTATTAAGTGGGTTTGAGGTGATTATTAAAGCAGCTGACTTTACTGATACATGCAAGTCTCTTACAAAAGGTGCAAATGTAATTGTCGGTGAAGAATATAAAAAATGCAAGACAGAACTTGTAGAAAATAAAGTAAACGTATTTGATACAGGTATCTTTGACAGTTCAGGTTCGGGATATGACGGTTCAGGTATGGTTGTTGCCGTACTTGATACAGGTCTTGATTCAAACCATACAGCATTTTCCGTAAATAACTTTACATCAAAAAAACTTGGTCTTACATATGAAGAGGTTGCAGCAGTGTTAGCTGATACAGTTGCAGCAAAACTCTCAAACAGTATTACGGTAGATGATGTATATATTAATGAAAAAGTTCCGTTTGGTTTTGACTATGCGGACAATGATACAGATGTTTACTCAACTCACAATAATCATGGTACTCATGTATCAGGTGTTATTGTAGGTAAAGATGATACAATCACAGGTGTTGCACCAAATGCACAGTTGGTATCTATGAAGATATTCTCAGACGTAGTTGACACAGCACGTAGTTCGTGGATTTTGTCAGCTTTAGAGGACTGTGTTGTTTTAGGTGTTGACGTTATCAACATGTCATTAGGTACAGCATGTGGTTTCAGTCGTGAATCGGATGAAGAAGTTTTAAACGGCATTTATGATAAGATACGTGAAGCAGGAATCAATATGATAGTTGCAGCATCAAACAGCTACAGCTCAGCGTATGGTTCAGAGTCAAACGGTAACTTAGGTTTAACTTCAAACCCTGATACAGGTACGGTAGGTTCACCTTCTACATATAAAGGTGTAATGTCTGTAGCTTCTATCAGTGGTGTGGAAACCCCTTATATTAAATATAACGATACAATTATTTATTTCACGGAATCAAATAACGCAGCAGCAGAAGAAAATCATTTCTTCGATACATTGCTTGGAGATAAGGATTCTGTTAAATATGAATATGTTTTAATTCCGGGTGTTGGACGTACAGCCGACTACACGGGATTGGATGTAACAGGTAAGATAGTACTTGTACGCCGTGGTTCAAATACTTTCGAAGAGAAAGCTATTATTGCAGAAGCACAGGGTGCAGCAGGTATTATTATATATAACAATGTATCAGGTGATATTAAGATGAACGTAGGCGATGCTAAGCTTGCTGTATGTTCTATATCACAGGATGATGGTGAGATGTTGGCAAAGAAGGGAAGCGGCACATTATTAATCAGCCGTAACCAGACATCAGGTCCTTTCATTTCAGATTTCTCATCATGGGGTCCTACTCCTGACCTTGGAATTAAGCCTGAAATAACTGCACACGGTGGAAGTATTCTTTCATCTGTAACAGGTGGTTCTTATGAACGTCTTTCAGGTACATCGATGGCATGTCCTAACCTTGCCGGAGTAGTAATCCTTTTAAAACAGTATGTTGTTGAGAATTTCCCTGATATTGCAAATGACAACAATAAGGTTAATGAAATGGTTAACCGTCTTCTTATGTCTACTGCAGATATCGCTCTTAATACAAACGGTTCACCTTATGCAGTAAGAAAGCAGGGAGCAGGTTTAGCTAACTTACTTAGTTCGATTGAGACAACTGCATATCTTACAACTTATGATGCAGAAGGTGTAGCAATGGATAAAACCAAGATTGAACTTGGTGATGACCCTGAAAAGACAGGTGTATATGAATTAAAGTTTACAATTAATAACTTTGGTGATAAGAAACTTGCATATAACCTCGGTGCATATGTTATGACAGAGGGTGTAAGCGATACAAAGACAAATTCAGGTAAAACAACAGTTACAGAAGAAGCTTATATCCTTGATGGTGCTAAGATTGAAATTATATCTGTAACAGGAGGTAGTGTAAAAGGAAAGAAGATTACTGTAGATGCAGGTCAGAATGCAGACGTATCCGTTAAGATAACACTTAGTGCAAAAGATAAAAAGTATCTTGATGAGTCATTTGAAAACGGTATGTATGTGGAAGGCTTTATTACTCTTGATGCACAGGAGGGAACAGAAATAGATTTAAATGTTCCATACCTTGCATTCTATGGTGATTGGACAAAAGCACCGTTATTTGACCTTGATTATTATGAGACAAATAAAGATGAACTTGATGACGGTATCGATGAAGAAGATAAGACAAAGGCTGATGCATATGCAACAAGACCAATCGGTGGAGTAAGCGGAGATTATGTAAGTTACTTAGGTTCTTACTATTTCTTACAGGATTCAAAAGATATGGTTATTCCTGCAAATAAGAATCATATATCCCTTTCAAATCAGTCTGATACAATTCATGCATTGAGATATGTATGGGCAGGTCTTCTAAGAAATGCAGCTAAGGTTGATATTACTATTACAGATGATGCTACGGGAGAAGTTATCTTTGAAAAACAGGAAACAGATATCCGTAAGTCATACGGTGATGGTGGTTCAATCTATCCTGCTAACATAGAGATAGAATTTGATACGTTTGATTATAACCTTAAAAATAACAGTACATATACAGTTAAACTTAAAGGTTCTGTAGATTACGGTGATGGCGGAGTAAATTCAAATCTTAAGAATGAGTTTGAATTCCCGCTTACAGTCGACTTTGAAGCTCCTACAGTTACAGGAGTTGAGTACTATTATGAATATGATGAGTCTCTTAAGAAGAATCGTCTTTATGCAAAGGTTGCAGTATATGATAATCATTATTCAATGGCATCTCAGTTAGGTTATGTTACTACAGAAACAGATGCGGACGGTAACCTTGCACCTACGATGAAGACTTTTGAACAGTACCTTACACCGGTATACTCAGAGTTAAACAGTACAACATATGTTACATATGAACTTACTGATTATATTTATAAGATTAAGAATAACTCAACAAATAAGAACTCATTTGTTGTTACATGTTATGATTATGCATTGAACTATGCTTCATATGAAATCCGTTTACCTGATTCTTTCATTGATTTCTATCTTGCAGATATGACATCAGGTATAACACTTAGCCAGAATGAAGTATTCTCACTTGATATGCTTGTATATCCATCAACAGAGTGGGGCGAATTACTTCAGTTTACATCTTCAAGACCTGCAGTTGCAAGAGTTGTAAATAACAAGATTGTAGCAGTAGGACCGGGCAAGGCAATCGTAAAGGTTCAGGACCCGAAGACTAACAAGAGCGTCACATTTAATGTAACTGTTCTTAGTGAAAAGGATGAGGATTATCAGAAGTTTGATAAACCGGTTGTAGATGTATTCTCACTTGACGGATTTGAAACATTAAAAGCATATTATATGCTTGCAAGTGAAGACAAGAAGTTAGGTGATACAGGAAGTACAAACTTCTTTGAAGGAGATTATACATTGTCAATGTATCCTTCGGAGTCAGTATATTTAAATTATACTTTAGATGCATATTTCCCAAATGATACAACAGTGGAATATGAATCAAGTAATGAAAGTATTGTTGAAGTTGATAAGTTTGGTAATGTTACTGCAAAGAGTGAAGGTTTTGCATCTGTAACTGTAAAAGTTATGCAGGATGGTATGACAACATATTACTCCAATACAGTATCAGTAGAAGTAAAAGATCCATACGTTACAACAGGCTCAAGCCTTACACATTACTATGGTAATGGTGGTCTTGTAAGTATTCCGGCAGACCTTTCACTTACAGAAATAGGTTCATTTGCATTTACGAACTTTGAGTATGTTGATAAAACTGCGGAAGAACTTGAATTTGATGATACAGAAGCAACAAAGCAGTGGTATATAGGTGATAATACAATTACAAAGGTTATTATTCCGGAAGGAGTTAAGAAGATTAATTCTTATGCCTTTGCAAGTCTTACGGCACTTGAGGAAGTTGTTCTTCCATCCACACTTGAAGCTATAGAATACGGTGCATTCTATGGATGTACATCTCTTAAGAAGATTTCATTCAGCGCAGAAAATAATCTTCAGATTATTAACCAGAATGCTTTTGAAAACTGTAACTTACAGGGTAAATTGGAACTGACATCTGCATGTGTAATTTCTGATTATGCATTTGCAGGTAACAAGAACCTTGAAGAACTTGTTCTTTCAGATACAATTCTTTCAATCGGTCAGTATGCATTTGCTGCATGTGAAAAACTCAGTAAAGTTTCAATAGGTGCAGATAAAGTTAAATACGGTGCATATGTATTTACAGGTTGTAAGTCACTTAAGGAATTTACAGTTAAGTCAGCCGTAATTCCTGAAGGTATGTTCTATCAGTGTGAAGAACTCAGCAAAGTTATAGTTGGAGCAGATGTTAACGATATAGGTGCATTTGCATTTAGGGATACAAAGATTTCAACATATGAAATTGCTTCCGGCAATAAAGCATATAAAGTACAGTCTAAGGATTATATTTTATCTGCCGACGGAACACAGTTAATTGCTGTTTCACCTTTAGCAGAAGGCGAATTTACATCAGCAAATATCGGTGGCAGCAAGGTTACTACAATTGCAAAGGGTGCATTTTCACATAACAAGAAGTTAACAACAGTAACTCTTCCGGATGTTACAAAAGTATGTGATTACGGTTTTGCATCTTGTGAAAGATTAACGGCAGTTAACCTTGGTAAGCTTACAAGCATCGGTGAATATGGTTTCTTTGAAACAAGAATAACAGAAGCACCTGCATTTACGGCAACAACACCAATCGGTAAGTATGCATTCTCCTATACAGCACTTAAGTCAGTTGTTATTCCTGATAACATGACGGTTGCAGAGGGCGTATTCAGCCAGTGTTTAGGCCTTGAAAATGTAGTAATCGGAAATAATGTTACACTTAGCGATTATGCATTTAATATTGATAAAGATGAATCATATACAATAGAAAGTTACTTTGAAGACGGAGATAAGCTTTTCTATTATAAGTTCAGTTCGGCACTTAATTCTCTTACAATCGGAGATAATGCCGTAATTGGAGAAAATGTATTTGCAGGACATGCATCAATTGAAAAAATTACATTAGGTGCTAATGCCGAAATCGGACGTATGGCATTCTATAATATGGTTTCTCTTAAGGAAATCGACCTTTCAAAGGCTAAAGTAATCGGTGAGTATGCATTCTCAGGTGATGTATATAATGTTTGTTATGATGACAGTATGGCATATGCAGCTGTAAACAAGGATGGATATTATATTTACACATATCATGCAGCTTCACTTACAAATGTAGATGTGTCAGCCGCAGAAAGCATTGGAGCATACGCATTTGCATATTGTAGAGAATTGAAAGATGTTGTTCTCGGAAGCAAGATTACAGAAATTCCTGAATATGCATTTGCAGGTTGTATTTCAATAAATACAATTAACCTTGAAAACATTAAAGTTGTCGGACAGTATGCATTTATGGAAAGTACACTTCCTACAGCAAATCTTTCATCTGTTGAAACAATAGGTGAATATGCATTTATTAACAATAAGAACCTTACATCGGTTACACTTAATCCAAATGGTTCGAAACTTGATGAAGCTGCATTTGCTTACTGTGATTTACTTGGAACAGTTGCAAATATGGGTAGTGTGACAGAAATGGGTGATTATGCATTTTCATATACATCACTTACATCTGCCGATCTTACATCTGCAGTAACAGTTGGTGATCAGGTGTTCCTTAAGGAAGTACTTACACCGTTTAATGTTATTTTCGGAAGTGAACTTGTAAGTATAGGAGATAATCCTTTTGCAATGTGTAAGCTCGAAACATTCTGCAAAGTCGTTAAAGAAAACTTTAACGGTCAGGATTTTGAAAAGAAGATATATGACTATGACATCAGTGATACAGTTAAGGTAATAGATGGTTCTCTTTACTGCAAGGTATTAAACGGCGGTTATGAACTTATCGTATACACAGGAAATAATGCGGAAGATGTTAAGGTTGCTGACGGTACAGTCAGAATTACATCAATGGCATTTGCAGGTTCTGATGTTAAAATGGTAACATTACCATATACAGTTGAAGCAATCGGTCATAAGGCATTTTATGATTGTGATAACTTAAAGACAGTTGTATTTACAAGTTATAATGCACCGGTTCTTGAAGAAGAATATGATCCGACATACTATGAATCATATGAACACGTCCCGGGAACAGGTGATTACGGTACATATACTGATTACGAAGGTAATGAGGTAGCAATTATCGGTACGGGGATAATTCCATATTTTATGTGGAATGCTACGGGAGGTATGTATTCAAATGTATTCTATGGTGCAAACTTTGTTGATTATGTAGGATATGTTGAAAACAAGCTTACAATGGTAAAACCTGTAAACGGTCAGTATTATGATACTTATATAATGAACCATTACTTTGACCTGAGTATAAGTGGTGCAGCTGCAGCGGATGAAGTGACACTTGCTGCAATTGCCGCAATCAATAACATTCCGGAGAAAGTATCTTATGAAGATAAACATTTCGTGGAAACGGCCAGAGCACTTTATAACAGGATTGCAACTACAGAGCAGCAGGCACTTGTACATAACTACAGTAAGCTTGTATCTGCAGAACAGAGAATTATAGCTCTTACACCAACTGAATCAGATAAAGATGATAATAGTAAGAGCGAAGAGTCAGGACTTGGCTTTATCTTAATCGTAATAGCTGTTGTTGTTATAGCAGCAGGAAGTATCGTAACATATTTTGTAATTCGTACAAAACTTGAAAACGATCCAAATTCAAATGTTATTTCATATAAGAGAGCTAAGGCTGAAGAAAAAGCAGCAGCAAAACTTGCAGAAAGAGCAGTAGAAACAGAAGAGGTGGAAAATGATGAAAATGAAAACTAAATTATTATTAGCAGCCCTTCTTGCAATTGTTTCATCTGTATTTATGGCAGGCTGCAGTAACGATGAATCACCATATAAACAGAACGATAAGAACAATTACTCTGTTAGCATCAAATTTGATGCTAACGGAGGTATATTTACAACAGGTACATCAGTAATAGTTGACTCATACAACATTGATAAGCTTTCAGCAAACGCTGCAGGCAATGTAGAGATTCCGCTTATTGCGCCTGATGATGAAGCAAGAGATATTAACGCATTTACACCTATAAAGAGCGGTTATTTCCTTGCAGGATGGTATAAAAATTGTACAGAAAGCACAGATGCAGACGGAAACAAGAGTTATACATACTCAGAGCCATGGGATTTTACAAAAGATGTACTTGAAGTAGATAAAGATGGAAAGTATAAAGCATCAAAGCCTGTTATGACTCTTTATGCAGCATGGGTACCACTTTTTACAGTTGAGTATTTTAATGTTGAATCAGGCGAGAGCATAGGCGTATATGAATTTAACCCACTTTCATCAACAACAATTACAATTCCTGAATGGAACACAGAAACAGGTGCTATTGATATGTTTGAGTTCCCGACAGTTGAAGGATATACATTCGAAAATGCATATTACGATGAAAAAGGTTCGGAACTTATAAAAGAAGACAGCATTACCCATCCGGGAAAAGTAGATATTGAAACAGCTACAGCTTCAAATTCAACTATGAAAATATATGTTGAACTTATGGAAGGTGAGTGGTATCACATCTACAATGAAGAACAGTTTGTTGATAATGCATCATTAACAGGTTGTTATGAAATTCACGATGACCTTGATTTTAAAGGTGAGATTTGGCCAACAGTATTTACATATGGTAATTTCACAGGAACTATAAATGGTAATGGTCATACATTTAAAAACATTGAATGTGTCCAGTCAAATAACAATAAAGTTTACGCAGGACTTTTTGGACAGATTGCAGAAACAGCAGATATTAACGAGGTTACTTTCAAGAATGTAACATTTACAATCAGTGCAGGTGCCCGTATAACAGGTACAAGCATGGGACTTTTTGCAGGTGATATTGCAAGCGGTACTACATTTAAGGATGTAAAGATTCTTGAAAGTAAGTTGCTGATTGATTCGGACAGCTATTTTGGTGTAGATGATTATACTATCGGATTACTTTGCGGTACAGGAGATGCTTCGATTATTCCTGACGCAGAGATAACATGCCAGTCAACCGGTAAAAATGCCGGTAACTTAAAGCTTTATGTTGATGGCAATGAAGTTACGTTAGAATTTTTAACAGATTAATTTATCTAAACCAAAAGTAAAGGAGTAAAAAAATGAGACACAGAAAGAAAAAATGGCCTCGTATCATTGGTACGACAGTAGGTACATTGGCAACAATTCTGTTTTTGATAATTATAATCTTCGGCGGTTCTGGTGGAGAAAAAGATGCCCTTGTTATTATGACAGAGCAGTTAGACGGATTGTTTAATCCATTTTTCTCAACATCTGCAACAGACGGCACTATTGTTAGTATGACACAGATTGGTATGTTATCATCAAAGTATGAGGACGGAGAAGTAAAGGTTGCATACGGCGATGATGAAGCAGTAGTAGTAAAGGATTATGACATTGTTGAAAATGCCAATAATACCACTACATATACATTCGTAATTAAAAACGGAATAGTATTTTCAGATGGTCATCCATTGACTATGGAAGATGTACTTTTTAATTATTACGTATACCTTGACCCTGTTTATACAGGTTCATCAACATTATATTCAACAGATATTGTTGGATTATCAGAGTATAGAACTCAGACAGTAGGCTCAGCATCAGATGACAGTGATGACCTTATTACAACACAGGCTACAACAAGAGCTAAAGCCAGAATAAATGAGTTACTTAACCTTTTTAACTCTGAATACAAGAAATCTTCTACAAAAGAAGTCAGCTATGAAGCTATGAAGGAAGCAATTATTAATTATTCCGTAAGCTCAGGTTATAAATCGGCTATTTCTAATAATGCAAGTGATGTTACAAGCCAGAATCTTTTAGAAGATTATGAATATGCCCTTAAATTATTTAAGGAAGAATTAGAATCAGATTATCAGAGTGCACAGGAATCATTTAATGATTCTCCTTACACAAATTATTCTGAATTTAAGGATGAAATCTTCTGTTTCATGTATACAGAAGGATATGTCGAGGTTGAATATGAAGAAGGCGAAGATGGAAAGATTGACAGAACAAAAATCAAGACATTGACTCCTGCATATCCAAGTTCAGTTAAGACAAAAGAAGAAGCTATCGATTATGTTTATAATGATAAGATTTCAAGAGAATTAAATATCATACTTCAGTACTGGGCTACTGCAACAACTCTTACAAATGAGTTTACAGCAAAGGCTAAGGAAGTTATCCTGCAGGAAAACATATCTGAAGACGGAACACTTGCAGTTCCAAATATTGCAGGTATTGTTTCACTTGGACATACTGCACTTGCAGGAACTAAAATTACTGTAAACGGTACCCAGTATACTATAGCCTCAAAACATAATGAAAACGGAACAGTAGTTATAGAAGATGAGAAGAAACCGGAATATGATATTTTACAGATTACAATTAACGGCGTTGACCCAAAGGCTATTTGGAACTTCTCAATACCTGTAGCTCCACAGCATTATTATGGAGAAGGAAGCAAGGTTGGTGTAGATATTGCCAATAATAAATTTGGTGTTGAATTTGCAAGCTTTAGCTTCATGACTGATATTATTCAGTCAACAAGAAACATAAAGCTTCCTATGGGTGCAGGTGCTTATAAGACAACTGATTCAAAAAACAGTGACACACCTTCGGAAAGCGGCTTCTATGCAAATAACGTTGTTTACTTTAAAGCAAATAATTATTTTTCAACTGTAGCTGAAAATATTGAAAATCCGAAGATTGAAAAGATTCGTTACCAGGTTGTAAGTTCTGCCAATGCTATTTCAGCACTTGCAAGCGGAAGTGTACATTACATTTCACCATCTCTTACAACTAAGAATTATGAAGATTTATCAAATCTTTCATCTCAGGGTATTAAGATGATAACTGAAAAACAGTTAGGTTATGGTTATATAGGTGTTAATTCATCTAAGATTACAGATATTAATCTTAGAAAAGCCATAATGTGTGCTATGAATACATCACTTGCCATCGACTATTATCGTAAAGGTACTGCAGAGCAGATTTACTGGCCGATGTCAAAAGTCAGCTGGGCTTATCCTAAGGATGATGCGGCAAATGACAATGGTTTTGATTATCCACAGCTTGGTACATGGAGTGAAGATGTTGCAACACAGAACATTATTAACTATATGCAGCTTGCAGGTGCAAGTGCCGGAGACAGTGACCTTCAGGTTACATTTACAATTGCAGGTTCAAGTCTTCAGGACCATCCTACATACAAGGTATTCAGAGATGCTGCAGCATTACTTAACGGTCTCGGATGGGATGTAGAAGTTGTATGTGATACACAGGCACTTACAAAGATTAACACAGGTGCTCTTGAAGTTTGGGCAGCTGCATGGTCATCATCATTGGACCCTGACCTTTATCAGGTTTACCATAAGGATTCTACAGCAACCAGTACATTGGCATGGGGTTACAATTACCTTAGAACAAGCGGTTCTGCTGAAGAAACCAAGATTCTTAATGAATTAAGTGAACTTATTGACAGAGCAAGAGAAACTAATGATCAGGAGGTTCGTACAGAACTTTACAAGCAGGCGATGGAACAGATTCTTGAACTTGCCATAGAACTTCCGGTATATCAGAGAAACGTGTTGTACGCATATGATTCAAGCATTATAGATGAGTCAACACTTCCTGAAAAGATTAATCCATATTCATCACCGTTAGAACGTATATGGGAAATATCATTTGTTGAATAAAGGAGAGAAGAGTTATGATTAAATATATATTTAAAAGATTAATAATGTCCTTGTTCATACTTATGGGTGTTTCTATGATTATTTACTTCCTTATCAGATTGATGCCTGTTGACTTTATCCAGGATAAAATCAACGCCATCAATCAGGGTGGTGCAACAGTAAGTGAAGAAACAGTTAATGCCATGTACAAGATGTATGGATTAGGTGATAACAGTTTTAAAGGTATCCTTGAAGGATATTTCAGCTGGCTTGGAGCATTATTAAGACTTGATCTTGGTACAAGCTTTAAGTATGGTATCCCGGTTTCAGAAGTTATCGTGGAACATATGGGTATATCGTTTGCAATATCTCTTATTGCAACAGTATTTGAATTTTTAATTGCAATACCATTAGGTATTACAGCTGCTACACATCAGTACAGCTTCCGTGACTATGTAGTTACAATCCTTGTTATGATTGGTATTTCATTGCCATCATTCTTCTTTGGTCAGGTTCTTAAGGATGTATTATCCCTTAAGCTCGGACTATTCCCTGCATCGGGACTTATAGATGCAACTGTGACGTATAATTCGTTTATACAGTTTGGAATTGACTACATAAGACATATGTTTATACCTATACTTACAATAGTTATCCTTAGTATCGGTGCAAGAATGAGAATGACAAGAACAAATATGCTTGAAGTTATGAATTCTGATTATATCCGTACTGCACGTGCAAAAGGATTAGATGAAAGTGTAGTTATTAATAAACATGCTTTTAGAAACACAATGATACCATTAGTAACCTCTTTGGCAGGTCTTCTTCCATCATTGTTCTCAGGTGCGATTATTACAGAGCAGGTATTTGACTTACCGGGTATCGGTAATATAGCACTTCAGGCTATGAACAGTGGTGATATTCCGTTTATTATGGGTTACAATATGTTCCTTGCACTTTTAAGTGTAATAGGTGTATTGTTAGCTGACCTTATGTATGCGGTAGTCGACCCGAGAGTAAAATTAGAGTAAGGAGGTGCCGTATGGAAGATAATATGAACAATCAGGAAACTGTAGAAAATATTGAAACACCTCTTGATAAAAATGTTAAGCTTATGTCACCGACAAGAATGGTAGTAAGAAGATTTTTCCGTTCAAAGCTTAGTATTATCGGTTTGGTTATGGTTATAGGATTATTCCTTTTCAGTTTCGTGGGACCATTGTTTGTTGCAGATACAGCTGAAAGAACACAGCTTAAAGATGCAGAAGGCAATGTTATGTATGATGAGGACGGTAATCCGATGACAGCCCTTGTATATGATCCAAACGATGGTAAATGGGGCGAAACAGAACTTGATGAAAGTGGTAAGACAGAATATGCCACATCAGAAGTTACATATACAGTCAACGGAGTAGAGTATACATTAGTACAGACTATTGAAACTACTCTTAAGGATAACTTTTTACAGGCACCAAGTGCAAAACATCTTTTGGGTACAGATAACGAAGGTTACGATATTTTTGTAAGACTTATGTATGGTGGCAGAATTTCCCTTATAGTAAGTTTTCTTGCCGTAATTCTTATTACTGTATTTGGTGTTATCTTAGGTGGTGTTGCAGGTTATTTTGGTGGAATTATCGACAATATAATCATGAGAATTTGTGATGTGCTTATGTGTTTACCGGGTGTACCTATTTTGCTTATTATAAGTACAATTCTTGATGCGTCAGAAATTGATGCACGATACAGAATTTATCTGCTTATGATATATCTTACATTTATATCATGGCCGGGCACAGCCAGACTTGTAAGAGGTCAGATACTTTCACTTCGTGAACAGGAATATATGGTAGCTGCAGAAGCTATGGGATATTCAACACCAAGAAAGATTTTTAAACATCTTGTACCAAACGTTATGCCACAGTTAATCGTTCAGATGAGTTTGAGTCTTGGTAGTATGATTCTTTATGAAGCAACATTATCATACTTGAACCTTGGCGTTAAGGCACCTTATGCTGCATGGGGTACAATGATTAATATTATTTCAACAAATCAGGATATTTTACAGAATCATCTTTATGTGTGGGTACCGGCAGGTATTTGTATAGTTATAGCCGTTTTAGGATTTAACTTTGTAGGTGATGGTTTGCGAGATGCTCTTGATCCGAAAGCGAGGAGATAAGCTATGAGTTTGAAGAAAGATAATAAATCAACTAAAAGAAATTACCTTTCCGGTAAAGAAATTCGTGCTATCGCCAAAGAAAATGCTAAGGTAATGAAGCGTTTAGAAGCTTATAAGTATCGTAAAGCAGACGAATCAGAATATCTTACACAGATGAAGAATGAAGATAACATTCTTGAAATAGATGATTTACACACATATTTCTTTACAGAACAGGGTGTTGTTAAAGCCGTTAACGGTGTATCTATAGATGTGCCTAAAAATATGACAGTAGGTATCGTTGGCGAGTCGGGATGCGGAAAGAGTGTAACGAGTATGTCTGTTATGCGACTTTTACAGGGACCGACAGGACAGATTTTTTCAGGTGAAATTCGTTTTAAAGCCGTAGAAGAAAATGGAGAGGAAAAGGTTTATGATATCGCAAAAATGCCTATAAGTGATGTATATAAGATTCGCGGTAATCAGATTGCCATGATTTTCCAGGAACCTATGACATCACTTAATCCGGTATTTACAATAGGCCAACAGCTTGATGAAGTAACATTTATCCACAATGAGGAAGCAACTAAGGAAATGGCTAAGGAAAGATCCTTAGAGATGTTAAATCTTGTAGGTATTGCTATGCCTGAAAGAGTATATGCAGCATTTCCGCATGAACTTTCAGGTGGTATGCGACAGAGAGTAATGATAGCTATGGCACTTGCTGCTAATCCGAGACTTATCATTGCCGATGAACCTACAACTGCTCTTGATGTTACAATTCAGGCGCAGATACTTGATCTTCTTAATGATTTGAAGACAAAAATTGACGGTTCAATTCTTCTTATTACACATGACTTAGGTATAATCGCAGAAATGGCTGATTATGTTGTAGTTATGTACGCCGGAAGAGTTATTGAAAAAGGAACTGTATCGGAAATTTTCCATAATCCGATGCATCCTTACACAATAGGCTTGCAGAAGTCAAAGCCGACATTGGATTCAAGCAGTGATACATTATTTAATATTCCGGGCAATGTACCGAATCCGATAAATATGCCAAATCACTGTTATTTCAAGGAAAGATGTTCAAAATGCGTGAATAAGTGTTCAGGGGACTATCCGGGAATGGTTCAGGTAAGTCCGACACATTTTGTAGCGTGTCATTTGTACGAAGAGGGACAGAAAAATGACTGATGAAAATATGAATTTAGTAAGTGAAACAACAGATGTTGCTGAAGATATAGCAGCCGAAGAAGTTGTTGCTGAAAATGTAGTTAGTGATGAAACTGCCGCTGTTACGTATGATGATGAGGCAGAAATGAAAAGATACCTT
Source organism: Lachnospiraceae bacterium (assembly GCA_015057425.1). Lineage (GTDB taxonomy): Bacteria > Bacillota > Clostridia > Lachnospirales > Lachnospiraceae > SVEL01. Next base: position 76,891 of record SVEL01000002.1, on the reverse strand, counting down.
GAAAACAGAAGAAAGAAGGCGCTTGAAGATTTAAAGAAACCATATGATAAAGATGCATTACTTGAGGTAAGACATCTTCGTAAATGTTTCCCGCTTAAGAAAACACTTACCGGCAATGTTACATCTGAACTTATAGCAGTAGATGATGTTTCGTTTAAATTAAAAGCAGGTGAGACATTGGGTATTGTTGGTGAATCAGGTTGTGGTAAGACAACACTTGGTAGAGCGATACTTAAACTTCATGAGCCTACTCTTGGAAGAATTATTTTTGAAGGTCAGGATATTACAGATTATAATTCTGCAAAAATGCGTGAGATACGTAAGAAAATGCAGATTATTTTCCAGGATCCGTATTCATCACTTCCACCAAGAAGTACAGTAGGCGGTATTCTTTCAGAGTCAGTTGAGGTTCACAAAATTGTTCCAAAGAATGAAATCAAGGATTATGTTCTTGATCTTATGGATAAATGTGGTTTGAGAGATTATTATTATGAAAGATATCCACATGAATTCTCAGGTGGACAGAGACAGAGAATTTGTATAGCAAGAGCACTTTCGGTTAATCCGAGCCTTGTTATTTGTGATGAGCCTGTATCAGCCCTTGACGTGTCAATTCAGGCCCAGATTATTAATCTTTTAAAGAAATTACAGCAGGATATGAATCTTGCATACGTATTTATCTCTCATGACTTATCAGTAGTTAAGTTTATATCTGATAAGATAGGTGTTATGTACCTTGGTTCAATGATGGAATTTGGTAATAAAAAGGATATTTTTGATAATCCTTTACATCCATATACTAAAGCGTTGTTCTCAGCTATACCTCAACCGGATCCTGATATTAAGATGAACAGAGTGATTCTTAACGGAGATATACCATCTCCTGCAAATCCGCCAAAGGGATGTCGTTTCCATACACGTTGTCCTTATGCTAAGGAGATATGCAAGCATATAACTCCTGAGTATAAAGAGTATGGTGAAGGACACTTTGCTGCATGTCACCTTCTTGAAGAGTAGTGGTTTAGAGGAATAACTATGAGCGATAAAAAGAAGAAAAAAGAGAAGATAAAATATATAGACGATGGAAGAACTATAGCAGATATGTCGGGAATATCAAGAAGACCGCTTATATATAGTGCGCCTAAAGTAAAACAGCCGTTCAGAGGCAGGGCAATATGGAAGACATATTGGTCGGCCGTACGAATGATGATATTGCCTATGTTTGTAACTATCGGATTTATAATAATATTATATCTTTTGTTGACAGTTTTGTTTGTTATTATGTAATAAAAAGCTTTGCGTTTTTATGCGCAAAGCTTTTTTATTAGAGTATATATAGTTATCATTAAGCTTCCTTTGGTCCCTGCTTAAGGTTACCGTAATATATAAGACCTAATGCTCCCGGACCGGCATGTGTTCCTATACTTGGACTGATATCATTGATAATGATGTTTGTGAATTTTGTTTTTTCACGAACTATATTTGCCAAAGTATCAGCATCTGCAATACAGTTGCCATGTACAATACCTACAGGAACAGAATAGTCTGTTTTTTCATCTGTTGTTGCAAGCATTCTGTCTACAAGTGTACGGATGGATTTTACTCTTCCGCGAGCTGTTCCGTCTGATGTAAGACTACCTTCATTATTTACATAAAGGAAAGGCTTTAAGTTAAGTGCACTACCGATAATGGCAGTAGCCTTGCCTACACGTCCGCCTCTTTGTAAGTGGAATAAATCATCAACTGTAAATTGAACATTAATATGATTTTTGAAATCTTCAAGGAAATTAACTATTTCTTCATATGAACTGCCATTTGCTTTCATCTCATTAGCTTTAATAACCATAACAGTTTCCCCTAATGAAACGTTTAATGAATCAATAACTGTAATTTTTGAATCTGCATATTCATCAGAAAGTTCTCTTGCTACCATACACACGTTGTTATAACTTCCACTGAGCGCAGAAGAGAAACCTATATGAATAATATCCATGTCTTTGTCCAATACAGAGCGGAACTTGTCTTCAATAACGGCAGGATTGTTTGCCTGAGACTGTGGAAGTTCACCTTTGCTCATACGCTCGTAAAATTCAGCGGGAGCCATATTTAATTTGTCTCCGTAAACTGTGTCACCAAAAGAATAATACTGTGGAATAATAATAGTTCCAAGCTTATTTATGTATTCCTGCGGAAGATCAGAATTAGAATCTGTTGTAATACAAAAATCTCTCATAAAAAACCCTCTCTTTTTAAATCCAAATCGCTTTCGATTATAGCATAAACGGCATAAACAATCAATGGATTAATTTAATTTGAAAAGTTCCGTAATTAATCGAAGAAAATGTTGAAAAAGCTTGTAATAAGAGTGAAAATAGATTAAAATGTAAGATGATAGTTTAGTTTGGGTAAGTGTACCCATTTATAAAGATAAAGAATGGAGATTAAAATGAACGACGATATTTTTGAAATAATTTCAGATGATGATAAAGATGTTAAGTCGAATGAGAAAGTCAAAGTTTCATTTGATGAAGATATTAAGTCTGCAGCAGAAAACAAAGTAAAAAAAGAAAAGAAAAGAAAGCCAAAAGCAGTAAAGATTTTGCTTCGTGCATTGGCTGTTATAGGTGTAACGTTGCTTCTTATAGTAGGAGCACTTTACGGAGTATGTTATGTGTTGGTAAAAGGTCCATCAGAAACGGCAAAGAATCAGTTTGTTTGTTCTGTTAAAGAGACAAGTGCCATGGGCTGGGTTGCACATTTATACTTATCAAAGGAAGAAATTACTAAGATTATAAGCAGCAGAGGTATTGTAGAAGTTGATGAAGGTACTGTATCAAATCCTGATGATATTATAATTCCGGGTAATAATGGTGATGATAATACAGATGATACAACACCTGATATAGAAGTTATAGACATTAAAGGTGCAACATACAGAGGCAAAATGATTATAGTTAAGGATCCGTCACGTGTGTTTGTAGGAACTGTTCCAGAGTTTAAAGAAGGTAAAGGAATGGTTGTTTCAGAAATTGCAGACAGGTACGGAGCAATAGCAGGTATTAACGGCGGCGAGTTTTATGACATAGGTTCTAAGGCTTATACGGCGCTTCCTGTAGGATGTGTTATCCAGGATGGAAAACTGACATTCGGTTCAATGAATAAAACATACAACATCTCAGGATTTACCTATGAAAACAAGTTTGTAATTGGTAAGATGACTGCAAAAGCAGCTATTGAGATGGGTGTAAGAGATGCTGTCCATACCAAATGGGAAACAGGTCCGTTCCTTGTTCTTAACGGAGAGACACTTACTGTTCCTGATACATCAGTTTACGGTGGAGGGAAAAATCCAAGAACAGCCATTGGACAGAGAAAAGACGGAGCCGTACTTCTTTTGGTAGTAGACGGACGTCAGGCTAACAGTATCGGAGCAACATTCGAAGAGCTTGCATATATAATGCTTGAACATGGTGCATATAATGCATCAGCTATGGATGGTGGTACATCTACACAGATGTATTATGAAGGCGAAGTAATTAACAGCCCATATTCACCAACAGGACCAAGAAGATGTCCTACAGCTTTCCTTGTGGCACCACTCGTTGCAGATGCTACAGAAGCAGAATAGTATGCAGTTTGCGGAGGAATTATAGACATGAAAGATAGAAAGTTTAAGTTTACATTTAAGTTGGGACTTCTTATATATACGGTTATTGCAGCAGTGCTTATTGTGGCAGGACTTAAGTTTTTCTGGGATTTCATAGGAGATTACGAGAAATCAATGCCTATACACGAAATAGAAGAAATTGCGGAAAATATCCAGGACGGAAATATCGATATGTACTTTAAAGGGGTAGAAGCATATCAGGTATCACCGTTTGAAACAGGTAAAATAAATGCTGACAGCTACCTTCTTGAAGTATATAAGAATTACATTAAAGATAAGAAGGTTAGTATAATTAAGTCAAAGGATTATACGGACAAATCACCTGCTTATGTTATAAAGGCTGATGATAAAAAGATAGCAGAGATAACTCTTGTATCAAATAAAAGAAATGACTCTAACTTTAAAATGTGGGAATTTGGTTCGATAAGTGTTGAAAATTATTACAAAGAACTTATATCTACATCATCAGTTAAAGTTAAGGTCCCGTCAGAAGCAAAAGTTACTGTCAACGGTGTTGAAGTTTCATCTGATTATATTGTTGAAAACAATGATATAGAAGAACTTAGTGCAGTTGCAGAATATATGGCAAAGGTTCCGACTATGGTTACTTATGAAATAACAGGGCTTCTTGAAATACCGGAAGTTAAGGCTGTGCTTTTTGAAGAAGAGATGGTTCTTACTGAAACAGACGGTGTATATAGCGGAACATTTGGTGCATCAGATGATTTTGTAACAGAGATGACAGAATATGTAGATAAAGTTGCTGTTGCATATGCTAAGAACTTTATTAATGTTCAGAAGAAAATACTTCCATATGTTATGAAGAATTCTGATTTATATACATCAATTAAGAGTGCGACTACAGGTTGGTATCCGAAAATCAAAAGTTATGAGTTTACGGAAAAGAGTTATGATAATTTTCAGGTTTATGGAGATGACTGTTTCTCTTGTGATGTGAAATATGTAGTAGATATTGTATTTAAGAATTATAGTGATTTAGATGATCCGACAGAAAAGGGTGACTTTAAATTTTACTTTGTGTTAAAGGATGACACATGGTATCTGACATCATTATCATACAACTACTAAACAAAATAATGTGAGGAGGATATAGGTATGGACTATAATGAAAAAGTATTTGCCAAAAGTGCAAATAAAAAGGCTATGGGAATGTGGCTTGTAATGGCGGTTGTACTTTCTGTAGCATATGTGTTTGAGGTTGTAAAGGGATTGGAATCAATATGGTTTTATATCGGTTTCTTATCTTTCTGCTGGATTCCTATTATCATAGGATTTATAGTTCTTAATGTAAGGGGCTGGCATACAAAAGCATTTATGGATATTGTAGGATTTGGTTATGGTATCTTTTATCTTTATGTTATGTTAAATACAAAAGGAACTTTAACCTTTACATACATTTTGCCGATTATGAGTATGCTTATTATTTATAAAAACAGAAAGTTTGTACTCAGATGTGGTCTTGCTGCTGTAGCTGTTCTTATATTTACAATAGTAAGAAACTATCTTAACGGTATGAATACATCACAGGATATTTCAAACTTTGAAGTACAGTTTGGTATTGTGCTGTTCTGTTTTATAGGATATGTTGTGTCAATTAACCACATGGTTAAGTCGGACGGTGCATTGCTTTCATCAGTGGAAAGCAATCTTGATAAGGTTGTTAATACCGTAAAACAGGTTAAAGACGCAAGTAATTCCGTAGTAGACGGAGTTACGGTGGTCAGAGAACTTGCTGATGAAAACAAGCAGGGTGCAACAACAGTTGTGGAAAGTATGGACACTCTCGTTGATAAGAGCAAAATTCTTAGTGAAAAGATTGATTCATCAATGGAAATGTCTGAAGATATTAACGGACAGGCAACAAATGTTGCAGAACTTATCGAAAATATCGTAGGTATTATAGAAAAGTCTGCATCAAATGCCGGTAGCAGTTCTGATGAACTTAAGAAAGCAGTGGCATCAATTAATGAGATGGCTAAACTTTCTACGGAAGTCGATGAAGTTCTTAAGGAATTCCGTAATAAATTCCAGCAGGTTAAAGAAGAAACAGGAACAATCGAAAGCATTACGTCAAAGACTAATTTACTTGCACTTAATGCATCAATTGAAGCAGCAAGAGCAGGAGACGCAGGTAAAGGTTTTGCGGTTGTTGCTGATGAAATCAGAAACTTAAGTATGGGAACACAGGCATCTTCACAGAGTATTATGGAGGCATTAATGCTTCTTGAAGAAACTTCTGAAAAGATGACACAGTCTATAACAACAATTTTATCACTTATAGTTGAAAATCTTGAGGTGATGAAGAATGTTAATGATAAAGTTGACGTTATTGTTGATGATGCAAAATCTCTTGACGGAGAGATTCAGATAGTTGATTCAGCAATGAAAAATGTAGAGAATGCAAATAAGAACATGGTTGATAATATGAAACAGATACAGGATATTATGACTGCCATGACAGACAGTGTTGTTGATTCTGAAACTATTACGGCAACTATGTTAAGTAAATATGATGAAACCGCAAGAAACGTAATTCTTATTGAAAACGTTGTAGGTAAGCTTGTTGAAGAGCTTGGCGACGGTGGTTTTATGAATCTTGAAGATGTTAAAGCCGGGATGACAATTATCATAAAAGCAAATGATACAGGAAAAGAAGTTAAAACTGTTGTAAGTGGTAGGGTTGATGATAAAATTGTCGTAAATGCAGATTCATATACAGATGCATTATTTGCAGGAAATACGAAAAAGAAAAAGTTTAATGTTCAGGTTATTGTTAATAATGCCGTATATGTATGGAATGATATACAGGTAATTAGGACAGATAAGAGAAACGAACCGCATTATCAGTTGATAATAGAAGAAAATCCAAAGGTTCTTAACAGAAGAAAGTTTCCAAGACTGCCAATGAACAACACCTGTGAAATAACTATTTTAGAAACAAAGAAAGCTTATGTGGGAAGAATGGTTAATATAAGTGCAGGCGGTTATGCTGTTGCATGTAAGGATGAAATATTTGCACAGTCTTTAGGTAAAAATGTAAAGATAAAGATACATGATTTTAATGTCATAGAAGAAAGAGAACTTTTTGGCACAATCATTCGCTGTACGGATAATAAAGGTATGTACATTATGGGATGCAGAATGCCGGAAGATAATAAAGTTATTATGGATTACGTTGAAAGAAAGATGGAAGTAGCAAATTAATTATTACTAGATAATTTTACGAGGTTTTTATGGGAAATACAGAGGGTATAAAAAGAAAAGGACTTGATATAAGTGTTAAATCATTTGTGTCTTCAATAGCAATATTGTTTGTATTAATGTTATTTGTGTATGTGTTGACATTTATTGTTCCAGGTGGTGAATATGGCAGAATTGTTGACAGTAATGGAGATACGATTATTGATACTCAGGGTGGTTTTAAGTATGTAGATGGTGGAATATCATTTATAAAATGGGTTTTATCACCTATACTTGTTCTTACAGTTGACGGAAGTTCCACTATTATGGCTGTTATAGGATTTTTACTTGTGGCCGGAGGTATATTTAATACACTTGAAAAAAGTGGACTCATGAAATATATCCTGGAAAGAATTGCACATAAAATGAGTAAAAATAAATACACTCTTATGGGTTTTATAATATTTTTCTTTATGTTACTTGGTGCAATGATTGGTTCCTTTGAGGAATGTGTACCACTTGTACCTATTGTGGTCGCACTTGCAATAAGTCTGGGATGGGATGACCTTACAGGACTGGGTATGAGCCTTCTTGCGGTAGGATGCGGTTTTGCATCAGGTGTTTGCAATCCTTTTACAGTAGGTATTGCACAGGAAATAGCAGGAATAACTATGTTCTCAGGAATATGGTTTAGAATTCTCTGTTTTGTTATCATATATATCATATTGACATTTTTTGTATACTGTCATGCTAAGAGTGTTGAAAAGCCTGTTAATGATGAAGCATTATATAATGACTTTAAAAAGAATAAGAAATTCGACTTAAGCTCATTATTATTTGTCATAATCTTCGGAATAGGTATTGTTATAGTGCTTTGTTCGGTTTTTATCACTTTTTTACAGGATTTAACAATGGTTATTATTGCCATTATGTTTCTTATTGCCGGACTTGTGTCAGTACTTGTTTTAGGTATGAAACCGACGGAATTTGTTAAGTGGTTCGGATATGGGGTAGTAAGTGTATTACCGGCAGTTCTTCTTATATTAATGGCAAGCTCTGTTAAGTATACACTTATAGAGTCAAATATGCTTGACACATTATTGTTTTATGGAGTTAAAATAGCGGAAAAGCTTCCGGGAGAAGCCGTTGTTATATTTATATATCTTATCGTGCTTGTAATGAACTTCTTTGTAAGTTCCGGATCAGCTAAGGCATTTTTGATGATTCCGTTAATTGTTCCGATTGGTCAGATATTTGATATATCTTCACAAATTTGTATTACAGCTTTTGCTTTCGGAGATGGATTTACAAATGTTCTTTATCCGACAAATCCTGTATTGCTTATAAGCCTTGGACTTGTAAATGTAAGTTATACAAAATGGTTGAAATGGACATGGAGGTTCCAGTTAGTTAATTTTATAATTACCGGAGCAATGTTATTATATGGTCTTATGATTGGATATTAATGAGGTTAGACAAATATGGATATTATTAAATATGTAATCATTTGTATATTAATCATACTTTTGATATTATTTATAATAACGTTATTAAGAACTTTGTTTTTAAGAAAAAATTCTGCAGCAGATGCAAAGGTTAAAATTATTTTTGACGTGCGTGCAAAGGAATATGGTGAAAAACTGGCGAAAATGGTGAAAAAAGAAACTATTTCCGGCAGATTTGATTCTGATAAAACAAAGTTTTATGTGTTTCATGGTCTTTTAGAAGAAATTTTTCCCAATATACATAAGGTATGTCAAAAAAAGGTATTTGACGGAAGTCTTCTTTTTAAGTGGGAAGGTAAGTCATCAGAAAAACCGATTATGTTTATGAGCCATCATGATGTAGTCGAAGCTACAGGCAAATGGAAACATGAACCTTTCAGCGGAGATATAGATGAACAGGGAAGAGTTTGGGGAAGAGGAACAGTAGATACGAAAGCAAGTCTTTTCTGTATGCTCGAAGCTGTTGAAGAACTTATTGCAGAAGGATATGAACCGGAAAATGATATATATATATCCAGCAGTTGTACAGAAGAGTGGGGCGGTAACGGAGCTACTCTTATAGCAGAGTACTTTAAAAGTCAGGGTGTAAGACTTGATTTTCTTATAGATGAAGGCGGAATGGTACTTGATAATCCCGTAGCAGGAGTAAATGGTACGTATGCTATGATTGGCCTTGTTGAAAAAGGATATGGTGACATAAAATTTGTCGCAAGAAGTAATGGCGGACATGCAAGTGCGCCGGGAAAGAATTCACCTCTTGTAAAACTGGGTAGATTTATGGCATATGTTGAAAAGAAAAATCCTTACAAAAGTAAGTTTTCACCTACGGTTACCCAGATGTTTAAAAGAATGGCACCAAATATGGACTTCGGTATGAAATATATATTTGGGAATATGTGGTTATTTAAGCCGTTGCTGACAAAAATTATACCAATAATCAGTCCTACCGCCGGAGCAATGCTTAAAACAACTATAGCATTTACTAAAGCAAAAGGTTCAGAAGGGCTGAATGTTTTGCCGCAAGAGGCATATGTGACCGGAAATATGAGATTTATTCACCATCAGCCTGATGATGAAAGTGTAGGTATTATTACAAAGATTGCATCAAAGTTTGGTGTTGAAACAGAAATCATATGTCAGGATCCGCCGTGCAAAATTGTTGATTATAAATGTGATGCATTTAAGCTTGTTGAACAGGTGACGAGAGAAATATACCATGGTGTTGAGGTTTGTCCTTATGTAATGACGGGCAGTACAGATGCAAAGTATTACGGGGATGTCTGTGATGCGTGTATAAGATTTGCACCACTGTATATTGATGAACAGCAATATGAAAGTATTCATGGTTTAAATGAAAATATATATGCAGGAACGCTGTCTTATGGAGTTGATTTCTACAAAAAAATAATTTATTTAAGCTGATTTTTGAATAAAATATATAAAGAGAACGAGTCATATTTTCTTTTTTCTTGTCGGAAAAAGAGGATATGACTTTTTTTGTGTAATTATATGTCTAAAGTTGCGAACTATATTAATTGAAAAAGGTTTTTTGCCATATTATACTATATGGTGTTTGACAAACAAAAAATGTAAAGAAGAGAAAGGGAAGCTATAATAATGGAAAAATTGAATGTAGCAATTGCAGATGACAATGAGAGATTGCTAGAGTTACTTTCAGATATTATCGGCAAGGATGAACAGTTAAATGTTGTCGGTAAAGCAAAAAACGGGGAAGAAATTTATAACATCATAAAGGATAAAACACCGGATGTGGTATTGTTGGATATCATAATGCCGAAATTAGACGGATTAACGGTTATGGAGAAGATTAACAAAGATAATTCTATAAGAAAACAGCCATCCTTTGTTGTTATGTCGGCAATAGGAAAAGAGATAATTACGGAAGATGCATTTGCTAAAGGAGCAAGTTTTTATATTATGAAGCCCTTTGATAATGAAATGATTATTAACAGAATTAAAAGTACAAAAATACATAATATGCCTAAAAGTACTGAAAGCAGAAAAATTAATGTATATGAAAATAAATCAGAATATATGGAAAGAAATCTGGAAAGTGATGTAACGGAAATAATTCATGAAGTAGGAGTTCCGGCACATATTAAAGGTTATCAGTATTTAAGAGATGCCATAATGTTAAGCGTCAATGATATGGAAATGTTAAATGCAATAACAAAAGCGCTGTATCCGACAATTGCACAAAAACATAAAACAACTTCCAGCAGAGTGGAAAGAGCTATAAGACATGCAATAGAAGTTGCCTGGTCCAGAGGGAAAATCGAAACAATAGAAGAATTGTTCGGATATACGGTAAGTGACGGAAAAGGTAAACCGACTAATTCAGAGTTTATTGCACTTATTGCAGATAAAATTCGTCTCGAATATAAAATGATGTAAATATTGTCAAAATCACATTTATATGATATAATTATTCTACATTTTGTGGTGAGTAAAAGTGCATTATTGTACGTAACGTCTATTGTTAGACAGATTGGAGAAAAAATGAAGAATATATTATTTGTGGCATCAGAGTCTGTTCCTTTTATTAAAACAGGAGGACTTGCTGATGTAGTTGGTTCGTTGCCAAAATGCTTTGATAAAAGCAAGTATGATGTGCGTGTGGTTCTTCCAAAGTATATGTGCATGAAGGATAAGTTTAAAGACGAGCTTGAATATGTAACTCATTTTTATATGAACCTTGGTTGGAGAAACCAGTATGTAGGTGTTATGAAGACAGAATATGACGGAATAACATACTATTTTATAGACAATGAGTATTATTTCAGCGGAGATAAGCCATATGGTGAAATTTATTACGATATGGAAAAGTTTGCATATTTCTCAAGAGCAGCATTGTCAATACTTCCGGTTATCGATTTTAAACCGGACATTATACATTGCCATGACTGGCAGACAGGTTTGATTCCTGTGTATTTAAAAGGACCTTTTAAGGACAGTGATTTTTACTGCAATATAAAGTCAATTATGACTATTCATAATCTTAAATTCCAGGGTGTATGGGGTATGCAGCAGGTCAAGGATATATCAGGACTTGCAGACAGCTACTTTACACATGATAAGCTTGGTTACTATGAAGCAGCCAACTTACTTAAAGGCGGAATTACATATGCAGATTATGTTACAACCGTAAGTGATACGTATGCAGAGGAAATTAAGACACCGTTTTACGGAGAAAATCTGGACGGATTAATGTGTGCAAGAAGCGGTTCATTATATGGTATCGTAAATGGTATTGATTATGATGAATACAATCCGGAGACAGATAAGTTTATAATAAAGAACTATACAACAAAAAGTGTTAAAGAAGACAAGGTTAAGAATAAACTTGCACTTCAGAAGGAACTTGGCCTTGAAGAAAATGCAGACAAGTTTATGATAGGACTTGTAAGCCGTCTCACAGACCAGAAAGGGCTTGACCTTATAAACTGCGTGATGGATGAAATCTGTGATGAAGATGTTCAGTTTGTTATTCTTGGAACAGGTGAAGCACAGTATGAAAATATGTTCAGACATTATGCATGGAAGTACGGTGAAAGAGTATCGGCCAATATGTTCTATTCCGAGGAACTTTCGCATAAGATATATGCATCATGCGATGCGTTCCTTATGCCATCATTGTTTGAACCATGCGGACTTAGTCAGCTTATGAGTTTAAGATACGGAACAGTACCAATTGTAAGAGAGACAGGTGGTCTTAAAGATACGGTTGAACCTTATAATGAATATGAAAGTAAGGGAACCGGCTTCTCATTTGCAAATTATAATGCTCATGAAATGCTTGATACAATCAGATATGCTAAGAACGTATATTACAATGAAAAAGAAGCATGGAATGGAATTATAGAAAGAGGAATGCAGACAGACTTTTCATGGACAACTTCAGCTAAAAAGTATGAAGAACTTTATGATAAGCTGTTAAAATGATAGTTACATGAATTTTTACAGAAAGGATAAGATATTATGCAGAATTATGATGAAAAGTACTTTTTGGCGAAGGCCAATAAAAGAGCAGGTGTAACATGGCTACTTCTTTTGGTTCTTGTAAATGTTTTCTATGGTGTAAAAGTGGTTAACGGTGATTACATGAGTATGTCTTGGCAGATTACGGTTGCTGTAATCGGATGGGTTACATACTTGGGAGCAGGTATTGCGCTTAAGATTAAAGGAATGGACTGGAAGGGATATAAGTATGTTATGGGTTACGGATATCTTCTGTTCTATGCATATATTGCATGGACAGCATTGGATGACGTATCATATGTATTTATTCTTCCTATGATTGCCATACTTGTACTTTATAAGGACAGAAAGTTTATTAAGTGGATGTTATTTGCCACAATGTTTGTTATGATTACAAGTAACCTGTACAAGGGCTGGTTTAAAGGAATGATGGAATTTGTATCCAGTGTGGATTGTGCTATACAGTTTGCTATTGTTATAATTTGTTATATATGTACGATGATGGGTATCAAACATCTTATTCAGTCAGATGGTGCCCTTACAAGTTCTATTGAAGGGAACCTTGAAAGAGTTGTTAAAACAGTTGAAAAGGTTAAGCATGCAAGTAATGAAATCGTAGATGGTGTTACTGTAGTCAGAGAACTTTCAGATGAAAATAAGGTTGGTGCCATTGAAGTCGTAAACGATATGCAGAATCTTTCTGACAATAATGGTATACTTAACGATAAGACTATGTCATCTATGGAAATGACAACTGTTATTGATACACAGGTAAACAATGTTACAAGTCTTATGGAACAGGTAGTTGAACTTATCGGTGCATCTATGGAACATGCCAATACAAGTTCGGAAGAACTTGAAGAAGTTGTTGAGACAACTAATAAGATGGCACAACTTTCAGCAGAGGTTGAAAAGGTACTTGAAGAGTTTAAGGAAGAATTTGAAAACGTGAAGAATGAAACAGGTACTATTGAAGGTATTTCATCTAAGACAAACCTTCTTGCGTTAAATGCTTCCATCGAAGCAGCAAGGGCTGGTGAAGCAGGAAAAGGTTTTGCGGTTGTTGCTGATGAAATCAGAGAACTTAGTAGTGGTACAAAAGTTTCATCAAGCAGAATTATGGAAGCTCTTGCACACTTAGAAGAAACATCAGCTAAGATGCTTGAATCCATTTCAGAGACAATTGAACTTATTCAGATAAATATTGATAAAGTGTCAAATGTTAATCGAAGTGTAACAGATATTACAAATGATACTACAAGTCTTGGTGCAAACATTAAGATTGTAGACAGCGCTGTTAAGGAAGTTGCAGCTTCTAACGTTACTCTTGTTGATAATATGAAGCAGGTATGCGATGTTATGGAGGTAATGACAGGAAGCATAAATAAGGCGGAAGATACAACAAAGACAATGCTTAGTAAGTACGAAGAAAGTGCAAACAATACAATGAATATTGAAAGTGTTGTTGGTCGTCTTATGGAAGAATTGGGCGTTGGCGGCTTTATGGGTGTACAGGACGTAAGAGAAGGTATGAAGCTTTCTATTACAACTAAGGATGAAAACGGAAATGACAAGAAAACATTTACAGGTGCAGTAGTTTCCAGAGACGAAAATATCGTTTATATAGATGTTGATGATAGTAAGTGGGAAGCTGTTGATAAGAAGGATAAAGAACCTGTATGTCAGCTTAGAATTGTTGTTGACAATGTATTATACTCATGGGATAACGTATCAATCCGTGTATCAAAGAATTCTGAAAATGGTAAGTACAAGTTAAAGGTTGAAAGCAATCCGCAGGTATTTAACAGAAGAAAATATCCAAGAATGCCTATTTCAAATGTGTGTACAATCAGAGTTAAAGATACAAAGGATGCATATGTTGGACGTATGGTTAACATTAGTGCTAATGGTTTTGCATTTGTATCAGACAACGCTACATTTGAAGAACTTAAAGGAAAAGATATTATTCTTGATATAAAAGATTTTTCACCAACTTCAGGAAATCTTTTGGAAGGCTGCATAATCCGTTGTTCAAATAATGAGGGTAAATTCATTGTTGGATGTAGAATGCCGGAAGATAACGAAAAGATTAAAGAATATGTAAATCAGAATTACAGCGAATAATATGTAAAAATCAAAGGTCATTTACAGAATGATTATATTCTGTAGATGACCTTTTTTAATTTTAATAATTACTATACAATTTGTTTTAAATTGTTGATTTTAGGAGCGATTGCCATAGAGTAATTAGTATGGTATATTACAAAACCAGGCTTTGCTCCCGGAACTTTCTTTACATGTTTCCTTTCTATATAGTCTATCTCGACCTTGTCCTGCGTGTTTCCTTTTGAATAATAAGCAGCAAGTGAGGCAGCTTCTTCGAAAGTGCGGTCCGGCAATTCTTTGTTTTCAGACTTTACAATAACATGCGAGCCCGGAAAGGTTTTTGAGTGAAACCACCAGTCATTACCGGTTGCAAATTTAAAGGTAAGTTCCTCATTTTGAAGGTTATTTTTACCTACATACATATGGAAACCATCAGATGAAATGTAATGGAAAGGTTTGCTTACATACTTGACCTTCTTTTCGGATGATTTCTTCTTAATATAACCGCTTAATACAAGTTCTTCTTTTATTTCTTTTAAATCATCTTCGCTTGTTGCAATGTCAAGGGCATTTGAAATTGACTCGAGGTGGTCAATTTCATCCTTGGTTTCTTTGATAATATTAAGAAGAGCAGTGGCAGTTCTCTTTAATTTGTTATATTTGTCGTAATATTTCTTTGCATTTTCTATAGGAGATATTGTTTCATCCAATGGAATGGTAATCTCCGTATTATCGTAATAATTTATGGTTGTAAATGTTTTTTCTCCGGGAAGAATGTTATAACCGTATGTGGTAAGAAGTTCACCGTATATTTTGTATTTTTCTTTCTTTTCTGTGTCTTTTAATTGGATGAGCTGCAGGTCATATTTCTTATAATCTCTTTCTAATGTGCCCGACACTATCTTTCTTAAGTCAGTGGAGCGTTGTCTTATTCTTGTATAAAGATTTTTCTCACTGTAGTATCGTTCTAAAACTTCAGACATACTTTCAAAGATTTCGGTTTTTAAATCTGAATATAAAGTAAGAATAACCGGAGAAAATTCTTTTGGAACATCATTTTCGTAAATAATATTCGGCGTATAATTACCATTTTTTATCTGAGATATCAGTTTGCTAAATTCATCATATAAGCGTTTTAACTGTTCAAAGGTCAGAGCACCGGCAGGAATATCACTGTCTATAGAAGCACGATAACAGATTTCTTCTGCAATAATAGGGCTTATACCGGTAAATGAAGTATATATTGCTTTAGATAACTTAGTGCCGTTATCAGCCATATGTTTTGAAAAGATATCATAATCTGCTTCAAGCGGATTAGACTTATTCATTGTGTCAGGGATAAAGTATTCACGCCCCGGTAAAACTTCACGGACAGAACTCATAAGACCGTTTACATGTTTTATTCCGTCAAGAATTTTATCATTATCATCAACAAATATAATATTGCTATGCTTACCCATTAATTCAATTATCAGTTTTTTGTAACATAAGTCACCCATTTCGTTATAATGTTCAAGGTGAAATGTTATGATTCGTTCAAGACCCGGTTGGGTAATTGCAGTAACCTTTGCGTTATTTATATGTTTTCTGAGAAGCATACAAAAGTTTGGAGCAGTCAGAGGACTTGTCTTGCCTGTCTGCGTAATATATGCAAGCGGAAGAGAAGCATCAGCAGAAAGAAGAAGCTTGTACTGATCTTTTATATTCTTTACAGATATAAGAAGTTCATCTGCTTCCGGCTGTGCAATTTTTAAGAAACGTCCATTTAGTATTTTATTATTTAATTCAGCTGTTAAGGCAGCTACCGTTAATCCATCGAATGCCATAATTGTCTCCGTTATAAACTGTTTGTAATTTTAGTTAAGTATATCATTTGAAAGTATGAATTTCAACAGAAGTATTTGCGTTAAATTGTTGACGGTTAGAAATATTTGGATTATACTATATAAGTATTATTTTGTCCAAATGTTTGGAGTTTAACATAGTAGATTTTTATGTATGAAAGGATATACATATTATGATTAGAAGTATGACAGGTTTTGGTAAATGTGAAGTCATGAAAAATGACAGAAGAATAACTGTTGAAATAAAATCAGTTAATCACAGATACCTTGATGCAAATATTAAAATGCCACGAAAGTTTAATGCTTTTGAAGCGGAAATAAGAAACATAATTAAGAATTATGCAGTTCGCGGAAAGATAGATATTTATATAAATTATGAAGATTTATCCTGCGCTGATTCAAGTCTTGTGTTTAATGAAGTTCTTGCTGCAGAATATGTTAAGTATGCAGAAAAGATAGAAGCGTTGTTTGGGTTAAAGAATGATATGACAGTTATGCATCTTATGAAGAGTCCCGATGTTCTTAATATGGAAGAGGTTTCAATTGATGAAGAGGAGTTATTGGAAATCATCAAAGAAGCTGTTGTAGGTGCTTGTGAAAAGTTTACTCAGACACGTGAGACAGAAGGTGAAAATCTTAAAAACGATCTTTTGGGTAAACTTGAAGCGTTAAAAGTAACCGTTGATAAGGTTTCCGTAAGATCGCCACAGGTTCTTGAAGAATATAGAGAAAGACTTGAAGGTAAAGTAAATGAACTTCTTGATAATGTTCAGATTGAACCGTCAAGAATTGCTACAGAAGTTACAATCTTTGCAGACAAAATGTGTGTTGATGAAGAACTTGTAAGACTTAACAGCCATATTGATAATATGACGGCTGAGCTTAAAAAGGGTGGCGAGCTTGGTAAGAGACTTGATTTCCTTACACAGGAAATGAACAGAGAGTCCAATACCATTTTATCAAAAGCAAATGACCTTGAAGTGACAAACTTAGGTATTGAGCTTAAGACAGAAATCGAAAAGATTAGAGAACAGATTCAAAATATTGAATAAAAAACAAAGATATTTTAGAACGGAGAATATATGGGTAAGTTGATTAATATCGGATACGGTAATATGGTTAACAGCGACAAGATAGTAACGGTAATAAGCCCTGATTCAGCGCCTGTTAAGAGACTTATACAGGCAGCAAAAGAAAATGGTTCATCAGTTGATGCAACACAGGGAAGAAAGACAAGAGCTATTATTATAACTGACAGTAGTCACGTTGTTTTATCAGCCCTTCTGCCTGAGACCATTGCTGAACGTGTTGAATCAGCTGATAAATCTTTAGTTCAAAATAAAGAAAGGACAGAAGAACATGAGAAGTAAAAAGGGTGTTCTGGTAGTTTTGTCAGGATTTTCAGGTGCCGGTAAAGGTACGGTTATGAAAAGACTTCTTGAAAAGTATGATAATTATGCATTAAGCATTTCAGCTACAACAAGGTCTCCGAGACCGGGAGAACAGGAAGGTGTTTCTTACTTTTATAAATCAGTTGAAGAATTTGAGCAAATGATTAAAGAAAAACGCTTGCTTGAATATGCAAAATATGTTAATAATTATTATGGTACGCCTAAGGAATATGTTATTTCCAAATTAGAAGAAGGAAAAGATGTTATTCTTGAAATTGAATTGCAGGGTGCCATGCAGATAAAGGATATGTTGCCTGATACAGTACTTGTATTTGTAACTCCACCGTCTGCAGAGATTTTAAAAAACAGATTAATCGGTCGAAATACGGAAGATATGGAGACTATTAATAAACGTCTTGCAAGAGCCAGTGAAGAAGCAGAAGGTATGGAAAGGTATGATTACATACTTATCAATGATGAACTGGAAGAATGTGTAGATGATTTACATGGAATTATTCAGGCTGAGCACCTGAATATGAAGAAAAATGAGTCTTTTGTTTCGAAGATAAAAGACGAAGTAAAAGTTTTTGCAAATTAAGAATTATAATATCAGGAGGAAATATTATGTTACATCCATCATACTCAGATTTAATGGCAGTAGTAAACAGTGAAGTTGAACCGGGAGAACAGCCGGTAGTTCAGAGCAGATATTCTATCGTTCTTGCAACAGCAAAGAGAGCAAGACAGATTATCTCAGGAGATAAGCCGCTTGTACCTGAACGTAATAAGAAGGCGTTATCAGCAGCTGTTGATGAACTTTACAGCGGTAAGGTTAAAATTGTTAACGACGAAGAAGCAGTAGAAGAATAATCTATACAATGGGGCTTTTTGGCCCCATTATTTTTAAGAGGTATATATGAAGATTTTATTTGTATCACTGGGATGTGATAAGAATCTTACAAACTCGGAAGAAATGTTGGGTTTGCTGTATAAAAACGGCTTTACATTTACTGATAACGAAGAAGAAGCAGAAGTTATAGTTGTAAATACATGCGCATTTATCAATGATGCCAAGGAAGAAAGTATTAATACGATTATTGAACTTGCTGAATATAAGAAAACAGGCAGTCTTAAAGCACTTATAGTGACAGGTTGTCTTGCAGAAAGATACAAAAGTGAGATTATTAAAGAAATCCCTGAAGTTGATGCCGTAATTGGTACAAGTGCTTATGATGAAATCGTTTTTGCCGTAAATGAGGCTGTTAAAGGTAAAAAAACAGAGTGCTATAAGGACCTTAACAGGTTAGTAGAAACAGATGCGGACAGAATTATAACGACAGGCGGATATTATGCTCATCTTAAAATTGCTGAAGGATGCAATAAGAGGTGTACATATTGTATAATTCCGAAGATGCGTGGAAATTACAGAAGTGTTCCAATGGAAAAACTTGTAAAAGAGGCTGAGTATCTTGCAGCAAAAGGTGTTAAGGAACTTATTCTTGTTGCCCAGGAAACTACTGTATACGGAATTGATTTATATGGTAAAAAGTCATTGCATATATTGCTGGATAAGCTTTGTGAAGTAAAAGGAATTGAGTTTATAAGAATAATGTATTGCTATCCGGAAGAAATATATGACGAACTTATATATACGATAAAAAATCAGCGAAAGATATGCAAATATATTGATATGCCGATACAGCATTGTAATGATGAAATTCTTAAGAAGATGGGCAGAAAGACAGGTAAAGCCCAACTGATTAATATGATTGAAAGATTAAGAAAAGAGATTCCGGATATTATATTAAGGACAACACTGATTTCAGGATTTCCGGGTGAAACAGATGAACAACATGAGGAACTTATGGAATTTGTTGATTCTATGGAGTTTGACAGACTTGGAGTATTTGCTTATTCTCCGGAAGAAGATACGGTTGCTGCAGAAATGGACAACCAAATCGAAGAATCTGTAAAAGAAGACCGTCGTGATGAAATTATGGAATTGCAACAGGAAATTGCATTTGAAAAAGGTGATTCCATGATAGGCAGAGAATTTGTTGCAATCATTGAAGGCAAGCTTGCTGACGAAAATGCATATGTTGGAAGAACATATATGGATGCACCGGGAATAGACGGTAATATATTTATTACAACAGATGAGGAAATCATGACAGGTGATTTTGTCAGAGTAAAAGTAACAGGTTCCCTTGAGTATGATTTGATAGGAGAACTCTTATAACAAATTCATTATTATGATAGGAAAGGATGTTTAAGATGAATTTACCTAATAAACTTACACTTTTTAGAGTGATTTTGGTTCCGTTTTTTGTGCTTTTTATGGAGTTAAGTCTTCCTGGCGGAATTAACAGATATATTGCACTTGCAATATTTGCAGTTGCAAGTCTTACTGATTTACTGGATGGAAAGATTGCAAGAAAGTATAATCTTGTAACTAATTTCGGAAAATTTATGGATCCTCTTGCAGACAAGCTTCTTGTTGCAGCTGCAATGATTTGCCTTATAGGTATTATTCCGAAATGGGTAGTAATTGTAATTATTTCACGAGAATTTATAATAAGCGGATTCAGACTTATTGCTGCAGAAGGCGGTAAAGTAATAGCAGCAGGCTGGTGGGGAAAGATTAAGACAACGGTTCAGATGATTATGATTATCTGGCTTATTCTTGACATTAATTTTAAGCCGGTTGCATTTATATATGATATTATCGGCCAGATACTTATCTATGCATCACTTGTTCTTACAATTGTATCACTTGTAGATTATCTTGTGAAAAATAAAGGTGTAATCAGAATAGAATAATTATGATTTAAAGCACTGATAATGCAAAATCTAAGGAGATGCATTTGAAAGTGCTTTTTATTGTACAGGATGTTGAGTAGGATAATTTATAGATTTTGTAATGAATTTTTCATTTAAGAAATCAATTTAACAGGAAAGGAGAATTTTTTTGAATAACATAGAATTTGAACTTGTAAAATTACTTAAAGAAAACAATATGACAGTGTCAACGGCAGAATCATGTACCGGTGGGCTTATAGGCTCATCGATAGTAAATGTGCCGGGGTGTTCGGCAGTTTTTAATCAGGGTTTTATAACATACGCCAATGACGCCAAGATAAAGTATCTTGGAGTAGATTGTGAAACTATAAAAAATTATGGTGTTGTAAGTGATGAAGTGGTTACACAGATGGCTTTAGGATGTGCAAGGGAAAGCAATTCAGATGTTGCTATTGTTACATCAGGGATAGCAGGTCCTGATGGCGGAACAGATACGAAACCTGTGGGGCTTGTCTGGATGGCAGTATATATTTGCGGACAGGTGTACAGTAAGAAAAATATTTATAAAGGTAATCGTACACAGGTAAGAGAACAGGCGAAAGATGAAGCAATAGAGTACGCCCTTGAAAAACTCAGATTACATATCAACTAAAGGATTTGGAAATATGGAACAGGATTTATTTTTAAAAAGATTATATGACCTGGCAGGAAGAGCATACAACAATAATTGCTATACATTTACGGATTTTCTTGCTCCTGCTGAAATAAGCGATTTTTACGGAATAAGCAGGAAAAGCGAATTTAAAGGGGCAAAAGTGTTTGGCGGATATGATGAGGCAGAAAGAGCGGTCATCAGGTTTGGTGATGAATCGGAACTTGGATATAGTGTGGATTTTCCGATAATGATAGTTAGAATTCAGCCATTAATTATGAAGTTTTCAGATAAATTGTCTCACAGAGATATTTTGGGGGCAATAATGAATCTTGGTATTACAAGGGAAATGATTGGTGATATTATTTTAAAAGACAATATAGCCCATGTGATGGTATTAGATAAAATGGCTGATTACATAGTCGAAAATCTTACCAAAATTAAGCACACAAATGTAAAAGCAGTTATTGATAATGAAGCAGATGTTAGCAGTCAGGTTCAAATGGCAGAGAAAAATATAATTGCATCATCAGTCAGAATAGATGGAATTGTATCTAAGATATACAATCTGTCCAGAAGTGAAAGTATAAATCTTTTTAGGGATAAGAAGATTTTTGTAAATTCCAGAAGTTGTGAAAATAACAGTTATCAGCTGAAAGACGGCGATGTTGTTTCTGTCAGAGGATACGGAAAGTTTATATTTGACCGTACAGGAAGTATGACAAGAAGCGGAAGATACAATATAAGTATACGAATTTACGTATGATGTAAAACAGGATTATTGACAGTGAAAACAGCTTATATTATACATAAAGTATACTCTGAAAGAATAAACAATATACATAAAGTATACTCTGAAAGAATAAACAAGAAAATAAAATTAAACTATTGACAAGAACTGACTATTGTAATATTATAATATCAGAAACGAACAAATGTTCGAACAATAATTTTAGAAAGGTATACCGGATAAAAGGAGTTTTCCGGTGATGGTGGCAGGAATGGATAAGAATGAAAGACTTAAAGCGTTAGACGCAGCGATATCACAGATAGAAAAACAGCATGGAAAAGGATCAGTTATGAAACTGGGCGATTCCAAGGCTAATATGAATATAGAAACAATCCCAACAGGTTCACTCAGTCTTGATATAGCACTTGGACTTGGAGGTATTCCAAAGGGAAGAATTATTGAGATTTACGGACCGGAATCAAGTGGTAAGACTACAGTTGCATTACATATGATTGCGGAAGTGCAAAAGAGAGGCGGTATTGCGGGCTTTATTGATGCAGAGCATGCTCTTGATCCTGTATATGCAAAGAATATTGGTGTAGATATTGATAACCTTTATATATCACAGCCGGACTTTGGTGAGCAGGCACTTGAGATTACAGAGACAATGGTTCGTTCGGGTGCGGTTGATATTGTTATTGTTGACTCTGTTGCGGCACTTGTTCCTAAGGCAGAGATAGATGGTGAAATGGGAGACTCACATATGGGTCTTCAGGCAAGACTTATGTCACAGGCATTAAGAAAACTTACTGCAGTAAGCAGCAAGTCAAACTGTGTGATAGTATTTATCAATCAGTTAAGACAGAAGATAGGTGTTATGTTTGGTAATCCTGAAACTACAACAGGTGGTAATGCACTTAAGTTCTATTCATCAATCAGACTTGATGTTCGTAGAATAGAAACACTTAAGTCAGCCGGAGAAGTAGTTGGTAACAGAACAAGAATTAAGATTGTAAAGAACAAAATTGCACCACCTTTTAAAGAAGCTGAATTTGATATTATGTTTGGTGAAGGAATATCAAAGGAAGGTGATTTGCTTGACCTTGCATCAGATATTGATGTTGTAAATAAGAGTGGCGCATGGTATGCATATAACGGTGAAAAGATTGGTCAGGGACGCGAGAATGCGAAGATATTCCTTAAAAATAATCCGGATATTATGTCAGAGATAGAAAGTAAAGTCAGAGAACATTATTTTGTAGAAGATGTTAGCACAGATTCAGAATAGGGTGTGTTGAACCGTTATGAAAGTTGTTGAAGTAAAAAAGATCGACAAGAAGAAGTCGAAGATTATTTTTGATGACGGAACAGTTTTTGCACTATATAACGGAGAGATATTTAAGTACCGGATTACAGAAGGAACGGTACTTGATTCGGAGGAATATAACGCTATAAAGATTATATTGAGAAAACGTGCAAGGGAAAGGTGCCTGTATCTTTTAAAAGATAGCGACAAGACGGTTAAGCAGATAAAAGATAAGCTTAAGTTAGGATATTATCCTGATGATATAATTAATGAAACGATAGTTTTCTTGGTGAAATATAATTATCTTAATGATGAAAGATATTGTAAGAATTATATTAAGTCAAAACTTAGTATGAAAAGT
The DNA here is from genome assembly GCA_015057425.1 of Lachnospiraceae bacterium. Taxonomy (GTDB): domain Bacteria; phylum Bacillota; class Clostridia; order Lachnospirales; family Lachnospiraceae; genus SVEL01. The sequence goes on along the minus strand of SVEL01000002.1, from coordinate 53,330 downwards.
TTGAAACAGATAAAAGAAGGTTTGTATGCAAAAGGAATTTCCAGTGAACTGATTAAGGATGTACTGGAAGATGATGCTGATGAATTTGAATTTAATAATGAGGAACTTATAAGAAAACTTCTTATTAAGAGAAAATTTGACAGAGAAAATGATGACTATGCATATAAAGGTAAAGTGCTGGCTTATGTTGTTAGTAAGGGCTTTGATTACAGTGAAGTTATTTCCGTTATGAACAGATTTTGAGCATTGTAATTTGTTTACATAAATTAACATAGTATTATTGACATTTTTGTAAAAAAAGTATAAAATTATAATGTTGTTTTGAACAATGAAAACTAAAAAGGAGGTGCTCCTGTGAACGAAGTTACAGTTGCTATAATTACTGCAGTTGTGACTACTATCGTTGTTGCTGTATTGACTTGGGTAATTTCAGGCGTATACAGAAAGAAGGTAGTAGAAGCAAAACTCGGTAGTGCTGAAGTTAAATCCAGAGAGATTATAGATGAGGCATTAAAAACAGCTGAAACTAAGAAGCGAGAAGCTCTTTTGGAAGCAAAAGAAGAATCGTTGAGAGCTAAGAACGAATTCGATAAAGAATGCAAAGAAAGAAGAGCAGAACTTCAGAAGTTTGAGAAGAGAGTACTTGGAAAGGAAGAAGCGGTAGATAAGAAAGCTGAAGTCCTTGAAAAGAAAGAGAGCTCTTTAATCAGCAGAGAAGAAGTACTTCTTAAGGAAAAGGCTGAAGTTGAGAAGCTTAATGAACAGCGTATTCGTGAACTCGAGCGAATTTCCGGATTAACCTCCGAACAAGCAAAAGATTTATTGTTACAGACTGTAGAAGATGAGGTAAAACTCGATACAGCAAAGTTAGTTAAAGAATTAGAAACAAGAGCTAAAGAAGAAGCAGGTAAGAAAGCTAAGGAATATATTGTTAATGCTATACAGAAGTATGCAGCTGACCATGTATCAGAAACTACTATTTCAGTAGTACAGCTTCCTAACGATGAAATGAAGGGTAGAATTATAGGTCGTGAAGGACGTAATATTCGTACTCTTGAAACTATGACAGGTGTAGACCTTATTATTGATGATACACCGGAAGCAGTTATTTTATCGGGATTCGACCCTATAAGAAGAGAAGTTGCAAGAATTGCACTTGAAAAGCTTATTGTAGATGGTAGAATTCATCCTGCAAGAATTGAAGAAATGGTTGAGAAAGCGCAAAAAGAAGTAGAAGCTATGATGCGCGAGGAAGGTGAAGCTGCAGCGTTAGAAGTTGGTGTTCACGGAATTCATCCTGAACTTATTAAACTTCTCGGTAGAATGAAATTCAGAACGAGTTATGGACAGAATGCACTTAAGCATTCAATTGAAGTAGCTCAGTTGTCCGGTTTATTAGCTGGTGAAATCGGTTTAGATATCAGAGTAGCTAAGCGTGCCGGATTACTTCATGATATTGGTAAGTCAGTAGATCATGAAGTAGAAGGTTCACATATTCAGATTGGTGTTGATTTATGTAAAAAGTACAAGGAATCAGGCACAGTTATTAATGCAGTAGAAGCTCACCACGGAGATGTTGAACCACAGACTTTAATTGCATGTATTGTACAGGCGGCAGATGCTATTTCAGCAGCAAGACCGGGTGCAAGACGTGAAACACTTGAAACATATACTAACAGATTGAAACAATTAGAAGACATAGCCAACGGATTTAATGGTGTTGACAAGTCTTTTGCTATTCAGGCGGGTAGAGAAATTCGTATAATGGTAGTACCTGAACAGGTAACAGATGCTGATATGGTATTACTTGCAAGAGATATCTCGAAGCAGATCGAGGCAGAACTTGAATATCCTGGACAGATTAAGGTTAGCGTTATCAGAGAATCAAGAACAGTTGATTACGCTAAGTAAGCTAATCAGGTAAAGAGAAGCATTGATGAATTACAGACTCATATAAGATTATTTCTTATATTGGGTCTGTTTTTTATGTGATAGGAAATTCCTATCACATAAAAAACGCTCCGCTGAGGATGCACACCTCGCGGAGAGGTATTTTATTGCTACGCAATACCGCTCGGGCGCGGAGAATCTCGCTTGCGAGATTCTTTGTTCTTAAAAAATTAAAAAGATGTTGCAATACATATTTTTTTATGTTAAATTACTATAGTGTTAAATCTAAATGATGCTTGCAGAAAGGTAAAACTGACTGTGAGTTGATAGAACTTTGGAGAAGTCCGTTAAATCGGGTGCCGAAGGGGCAAGGTGTATACTAATCTCTCAGGCAAAAGGACAAAGTATTTAATAGTAGAATGTTAATAAACTTTTTTCTATTTATACTGTCCGGACTTTATAAAGTTCGGATTTTTTCTTTATGATTAAATTAAGCATAATAAAATAGGAGAAATGTTATGGAAAAATTTGTGCAAATGGTAACAGAAGTAAACAGTGTCATTAATGATTTCGTATGGGTAAAAATTGGTTTGATTTTACTTATATCTACAGGTATATTGATGACCATAATAACAAAGGGATTTCAGGTACGCTATGTTGGTCACTGGTGGAAGAATACGATAGGTACTGTGTTTAAGAAAGACAGTGATTCAACCAAAAAAACAGATAAGAAAAGTATTTCACAGTTTCAGGCTCTTTGTACAGCGTTGGCAGCAACCATTGGTACAGGAAATATAGCCGGTGTTGCTGCCGCCATAGTTATTGGTGGACCGGGTGCTGTTTTCTGGATGTGGGTTGCAGCTTTTTTTGGTATGATGACTAACTTTTCGGAAAATGTTTTAGGTATATATTATCGTAGAAAAAATGATGCCGGTGAGTGGTCAGGAGGCCCGATGTATTATATAAGTGATGGCCTTGGCAGAATTAAGCACTGTAAATACATAGGCAAAGTACTTGCTGTTTTATTTGCTATGTTTGCAATTCTTGCATCATTTGGTATTGGAAATATGGGACAGGTAAATAAGATTACAATTAATCTTCAGTCTGCATTTTTTTCATCATTTATGGATAATACAATCGCAGGAATACCTACGGTTTCAATTATAATCGGCATAGTGCTTATGATAATTGCAGCCCTTATTATAATCGGTGGTTTACAGAGAATAGCTGCAGTTGCGGAAAGAGTTATACCTTTTATGGCAATAGTTTATATTATCGGATGTGTCATTGTGGTTATTGTTAATATAGAAAATCTTGGTGCTATGTTTATATCAATTTTCCGTTTTGCATTTGGTGTAAAAGCTGTAGGTGGTGCGACGGTTGGTATTTTGTTTAAAGAAGTAGTTACACAGGGCTTTAAAAGAGGCGTATTTTCAAATGAAGCAGGTCTTGGTTCATCTGTTCTTGTACATTCATCATCAAATGTTAAAGAGCCGGTTGTACAGGGCATGTGGGGTATATTTGAAGTATTCTTCGATACATTTGTAGTATGTACAATGACAGCAATCGTTGTTCTTTCATCAGGCTACATAGATCTTTCAACAGGGCTTACTATAGGAAACGTTGATGATGCCACACTTGTTGCAAGTGCATTTGCAAAAGTTTTTGGTAAAGGTGGAGAGATGTTTATTGCCATAGCAATGTTGTTATTTGCATTTACAACAGTTCTCGGATGGTCTCAGTATGGTTCCAAAGCAGTTGAATACATTTTTGGAAGAATTGGTGTAAAAGTATACAAGGTTGTTTTTGTTCTTATGATTATCTCGGGTGCTGTTATGACATCTTCACTTGCGTGGGATATATCAGACACATTTAACGGTCTTATGATGGTACCTAACCTTATTGGTGTTCTTTCACTTTCACCTGTAGTTATTAAGATTACAAGAAGCTATATAAACAGAGTGATGAAAGGTAAAGACGAAAAACCGGTTGTATCATTTGAAGATAATATTGATATAGAATAATCTGATAAAGATAGCCAAAGTAATTATGCTGTAAGTATAAGCCTTGAAATGTACAATTTAAATGTATGTTTCAGGGCTTTATTGCATTTTGTAATATAAAATGATAAAATTGATATAATATTTTTATGTATAATGTGAAATGGAGAATGGGATGAAAGGTAATATTAAAAGAGTAATTTGGATAATTCTTGACAGTGTAGGAATGGGAGCACTTCCTGATGCAGATAAATTTGATGATGTGGGGACTAATACTATAGTTCATATTGCAAAATTCAATAACGGACTTAATATACCCAATATGACTATGCTTGGAATCGGCAATATAGACGGAATGGAGTACCTTGAAAGGTCAGAAAATCCTATTGGTGCATATGGAAGAAGCAAAGAAATATCTATGGGAAAGGATACAACTATCGGTCATTGGGAAATGATAGGCATTTATTCAAAACAACCGTTTCCTACATATCCAAATGGTTTTTCGAAAGAAATTATTGATTTATTTTTAGAAAAGTCAGGATTAAAAGAAAAAGGAATAACAGAAGTTTTGGGCAATTGCACTGCCAGTGGAACAGAAATTATAAAAAAATTAGGCGAAGAACATATGAAGACAGGAAAACCTATAGTTTATACTTCTGCAGACAGTGTGTTCCAGATAGCATGTAATGAAGCCGTTTATTCTAACGAAGAGTTATATGGTATGTGCAGGGCAGCAAGAGAAATTCTTATTGGAGATAATGCTCTTGCAAGAGTAATAGCAAGACCTTTTAAAGGAGATTGTGCAGAAAATTTTGAAAGAACAGCAGCAAGAAGAGATTTTTCATTGCTTCCGCCTAAGGAAAACTTGCTTGTATATATGAAAGAAGCAGGCATGAATGTTATAGGAATCGGTAAGATAGAAGATATATTTGCCGGTGAAGGCATTACAGAGGCTGTTCATACAAAGGATAATGAAGATGGTATGGACAAAACTTTGGAATATATGGATGTGATACCTTCAGGGCTTATATTTACCAATCTTGTTGAATTTGACTCCAAATGGGGACACAGAAATGATCCGTCAGGTTATGGAAAGGGACTTGAAGCTTTTGACAGGCGATTGAAAGAAGTTATGGATAAAATGTCCGATAACGACTTACTTATCATAAATGCTGACCACGGTTGTGACCCGACAACAAAAGGAACTGACCACACCAGAGAATATATACCTCTTCTTGTTTATTCAAAATTAATGGAAAAGGGCAAAAATCTCGGTACCTTAGAAAGCTTTGGAGACATTGGTCAGACTATATCAGATATAATGGGCGTTAAAAAACTTTCTATAGGTAAAAGCTTTTATGAAAGTTTGTGAGAGGAAGTGAAAATTATATGAGAATGTATGATTTAATAGAAAAGAAAAAACGCGGAAATGAACTTTCGAAGGAAGAAATTGAGTTTGTTGTAGAAGGTTTTACAAAAGGTATTATACCTGATTATCAGATATCAGCATTACTTATGGCAATATATTTTATGAAAATGACTGATGAGGAAACATATAATCTGACAATGGCCATGGCAAACAGTGGTACACGCCTAAATTTGTCGGCTATAGAAGGCGTTAAAATAGACAAGCATAGTACAGGTGGTGTAGGAGATAAGACAACTCTTGTAGTCGGACCTATTGTTGCAGCATGTGGTATACCTGTTGCAAAAATGTCGGGCAAAGGATTGGGACATACAGGCGGAACTATAGATAAGTTGGAAAGCATAGAAGGTTTTAATACATCTGTCAGTGAAGATACTTTTATAAAAAATGTAAATGAAATAAAGATAGCAGTGGCCGGTCAGACAGCTAATCTTGCGCCGGCAGATAAAAAGCTCTATGCTCTCAGAGATGTAACTGCTACAGTAGACAATATTTCATTAATTGCGTCAAGTATTATGAGTAAGAAATTAGCATCAGGAGCCGACGGAATTGTATTGGATGTTAAGTGCGGCAATGGAGCATTTATGAAAAATGAAGAAGATGCTGTTAAACTTGCAGAAGCAATGGTTAAAATAGGCAAAATGGCAGGAAGAACCACAATGGCTATTATAACAGATATGAATCAGCCACTTGGTTGTAAAGTCGGAAATGCACTTGAAGTGATTGAAGCTGTTGATACATTAAAAGGAAACGGACCTGAAGATTTTACTGAATTATGTGTTGTAATTGCTTCACGTATGATACTTGCATCAGGGATTCTCGGATCGGATATTTATGGCGAAAAGCAGGAAAATCTTGATAAAGCAGTAAATATGGTTAAAGAAAAGATCAAAACAGGCGAGGCTTATGACAAGTTTTGTGAGTTTGTTACAATGCAGGGCGGCAATGTAGAAGTTATAAAGAATATTGATCTTTTTCCGAAGGCATCCTACATAGAACCTGTCGTATATAACGGTGAAAGTATGTATATTAGACAGATTCATACAGAAGATATAGGAAAAGCATCACTTGTTTTAGGCGGCGGAAGAGAAACTAAAGAGTCGGTTATAGATATGGCAGTAGGTGTAGACATAGTGAAGAAAATAGGTGACACTGTTAAAAATGGCGATGTTATTGCATATATATATGGTAATTCACCGGATAAAGTAACACAGGCAAAGGACATAATATTAAATGCATATTTATATTCTAACGAAAAAGTGAATAAGCCTAAACTTATTAAGAATATTGTAATTTAAAAGTGATTGTGTTAAAATAACCACGTATTTTGTGGTAAATAATGGTGATATTTATGGAAAAGATTAAAGCATATATATTGGATATTTTTAAGGATAAGGTAAAAAGATTAACATTTATTCTCTTTGTTACTTTGCCGATATTTGTTAACTTAATAATTGAACTGTTAAGCAGAAAGTCTGTTATTAAATTAGTATCATATATTTTTGGTAATCCTTTGGCATTTCTTTCGGGAGTTGCAATTATTATGGCAACAATGTCAATTATGTTACTGTTCAAAAGAAGATTTTTTGTTATGGTAGTTGTGGCGGTTATCTGGACAGGCTTTGGTGTGACAAATTTTGTTCTCAGATCATTTAGAGAGACACCATTTTCGGCATCTGATTTTAGGTTAATAGGTGATGCGATGAAAACAATAGATAAGTATATGAATTTCGTTGGTATACTTATGCTTTGTGCAGGAATTGTGCTTGTCATAGCAATTGTTGTATTTTTGTTTATTAAGTCACCACAATATGGAGCAAAGATAAATTACGTCAGAAACTTAATATATATTTCCGTGATAATTATGGTTACTGCAGCAGAAATCAAACTTTCAATTGCAACAGGTGCGCTGTCGCTTAAGTTTTCAAATATAACAGAAGCATACTTTAATTACGGATTTGTATACGGATTTTCCACAAGCCTTGTTAATACAGGTATAAAGAAACCTTCAGATTATAATGATATAAGTGTTGAAACAATTGTTGATAAGGTTTTTGGTGAAAATACAGTCGATAATGAAAATGTAAAAACACCAAATATCATTTTTTTACAGTTAGAATCATTTTTTGATGTAAATAAAGTAATTGGCCTTGAACTTTCTCAGGACCCAACGCCAAACTTTAATAAGATGAAAGCGGAATATCCATCCGGTTATCTTAGTGTAAACAATGTGGGTTATGGTACAGCTAATACTGAATTTGAAGTTATTACGGGAATTAATCTTGATGATTTTGGACCGGGAGAATTTCCGTATAAGACAATTCTTACAACAACAACTTGCGAAAGTGTGCCATTTAACTTGAAAGAGCATGGTTATGTATCTCATGCTATGCATAATAATGTTTCGACATTTTATCAGCGAAGTGAAATATTCCCAAAGCTGGGATTTGATAATTTTACATCACTTGAATCAATGTTGGTAGAAGAATTTACTGAAATCGGATGGGCAAAAGATAAGTATCTTAAAGATGAAATACTTAAGCTTCTTGATTCATCTGACGGTCAGGATTATATATATACCATTGCCGTTCAAAGTCATGGAACGTATCCAAGTACCCCGGTACTTGATAATCCGCTTATAACAGTAAGCGGTATTGATGAAGAACGTAAGTATTCATTTGAATATTACGTCAATCTTTTGTATGAAGTTGACTTGTTTGTTAAAGAACTTACAGATGCATTAAGTGAAAGAGAAGAAGAAACCATACTTGTTATGTATGGAGACCATTTACCAAGTCTTGGTCTTACTGAAGAAGAAATTGAAAATGGAGATTTATATCAGACTGAATATATTATATGGAATAATTTCGGTTTAAAACTTGAAGATATGGATTTGGAAACATTCCAGCTTTCATCAAGAGTACTTCAAAGTATTAATATTGATACGGGAATTATCAATAAGTTCCATCAGGTATATGGCGATGAAGACGAAGAAGAATACCTTAGAGCACTTCATGTTTTAGAATACGATATTTTATACGGTAAGAAGTATGTTTATGATGGAATTAATCCATATATAGAGACGGAAATGACTTTGGGTGTAGATGAAATCTCCATAGAAAGCGTACGGAAGTTTGATGGTATTACCGTCGAGCCTGAAGATGATTACTATATTATAGAAGGGGAGCACTTTACTTCTTACTGTAATGTAATTGTCAATGGAGAAGCAGTTGAAACAGAATTTATCAGTTCAAACAGACTGAAAATTCCGTATATTGCGTTACAAAGTATGGATTCAATTGTCGTAAGACTTGAATATGAAGATAACATATTAAAAGAATCTGATGAATTTATCTATATTGAAAATTCTAATGAATAAAAGGAAGTACCTCTGATTAAAATGTATTAAGTATTTTAATCAGAGGTTTTTTATGACTAAAAGATTATTATCTATAATATTAATTATTGTATTATGGATTAATTCAGTTACAGTTGGAAAGGCAAATACTGAGCTGATATTACAAAGTAATATGCCTGTAGGAACAGAAGTGTCCATAACTGATGTAAGTGGCAATACATTAAGTCTTTCATCGGAAAGTGTTGTGCTTATGGAGGCCTCAACAGGAACTATATTGTATGAAAAAGAAAAGGACAAAAAGTTGTCACCGGCAAGCATTACAAAAATAATGACGCTGATACTTATTTTTGACAGTATTGCAGAAGGAAAAATCAAGTTAGATGATATGGTAACAACAAGTGCATACGCAAAATCAATGGGTGGTTCACAGGTATTTCTTGAAGAAGGAGAGAAACAGACAGTTGAGACACTTATTAAGTGTATAGTAATTGCGTCGGGTAATGATGCATCTGTTGCAATGGCAGAATATATAAGCGGAGATGAAAAGATATTTGTCGATAAGATGAACGAGCGGGCAAAAAGCCTTGGAATGACAGGAACACATTTTGAAGACTGCTGTGGACTTACAGAGTCGGACAATCATTATACGACAGCTAATGATGTGGCAATTATGTCAAAAGAACTGATAACAAAATATCCGGAAATTACTAATTATTCAACTATATGGATGGAAAATATAACTCATGTAACGGATAAGGGGTCAAGTGAATTCGGACTTACAAACACTAATAAACTTTTAAAACAATATGAAGGAACGACCGGTCTGAAAACAGGTTCCACAAGTAAAGCAAAATACTGTGTATCAGCTACTGCAAACAGAAACGGTATAGACCTTATTGCCGTTGTAATGGCTGCGCCAAATTATAAAGTCAGGTTTGAAGAAGCAAAGGTATTATTTAATTATGGATATGCAAATTGCAGTGTGTATAAAGATAATAATACAGAAACTATTAATCCGCAAAAGCTTTTAAAAGGTAAAAAAGATAAGGTGAATTGTAAGATAAAAGAGTCATTTTCGTATCTGTCAACTAAAAATGAAAATCTTGATAATATTGTTAAGGAACTTGAATTTGAAAAGATAGCTGCACCTGTAAAAGAAGGGGATATTATAGGGTATGTGATATATAAACTTGACGGAAATGAAATAGGAAGGGTAGAGATTATTGCAACCGAAACAATAAAAAAAGCAGGCTTTTTCAATTACTTTACAAGACTGATAAAGTTGTTGTGGTTATAATTGAAAAAGAAATTTTTTAATGCTATAATCATCATTAATATACTTAGTTTGAAAGGAAACAGATTATGGGACCGCTGTTTTATATTACAATGGGAATAATACTGATAATTGCTGTTATAGTTGTTCTTCTTGTAAGAAGTAACTGGGAACTTAAGCATTTTCTTGTAAAAAAGTTTCAAATTGATGCTGATGTTAAAATGGAATGTCATTTTGTAGTTATAAGTGACCTTCATAACAATGAATTTGGAAAAGATAATGAGCATCTTTTAAATGCAATTGATAATATAAATCCTGAGTTTGTATGTATAGCAGGGGATATTCTTACAGGAAGTAAAAATGCAGATAATAAAGTGGCTGCACACTTTGTGGCGTCTCTGGCAAAAAAAAGAAAAGTGTATTATGGTTACGGCAACCATGAAGGAAGAATGCAAAATAGCACTGAAGAATACGGAGATGCATTTGAAAGGTATCTTGAACTTATAAGTAAGTATGCGAAAGAAATGCAATCTGCTGACAATATTATTTTCTTGAACAATAAAGTTAATGACCTTTCAGAATACAATATCAGACTTTTAGGACTGGATATTGAACCGGGATATTATAATAAGATAAAACGCAAAGAAATGAATTCTGAATTTATAGAATATAGTCTTGGCCTTGTTGATAACAGTAAATACAACATTCTTATAGCCCATCATCCACGATTTTTTAAAGCGTACAGTGATTATGGTGCAGACCTTGTAATTGCAGGCCATTATCATGGCGGAACGGTGAGAATGCCGGGATTCGGCGGCTGTATAGCAACTGATTTCAGACTTTTTCCTAAGTTTGAAAAAGGTATGTATAAGATGAAGAAAACGATTATGCTTGTAAGTGGTGGTCTTGGAACACATACCATAAATGTACGTTTATTTAATCAGCCGGAAGTATTGGAAGTGGTATTGAAACCGAGGGAACAGGTTTGAAATTAAGTGACTTATAGTTGGTATCTGCAATTTTCGGGGTAACTTGAAGTTTGATAAAAATAACTTGAAATAAATCACTTAATTTTGTAAAATAAGAAAGTTGACTTTGTTAAGTGAGGAAAAGAAATGGGTATACCGGTAAAGTTAGAAGTATTTGAAGGTCCTTTGGACTTATTGCTTCATCTTATAGATAAGAACAAAATAAATATATATGATATTCCGATAGTGGAGATAACAGACCAATATCTTGAATATGTAAATAATATGAGCAAGCAGGATTTAAATGTAGTAAGCGAGTTTCTTGTTATGGCAGCGACGCTTCTTGATATTAAGTCAAAGATGCTTCTTCCGAAACAGGTAAATGAAGATGGTGAGGAAGAAGATCCGAGAGAAGAGCTTGTTCAGAAGCTTTTGGAATACAAGATGTTTAAGTATATGTCTTATGAGCTTAGAGATAAAGAGCAGGATGCAATCCGTTCTCTTTATAAGAAACCGACAATTCCGGAAGAGGTTGCCATGTATGAGGCACCTATTGATTTTGATAAACTCTTAGAAGATGTAACACTTAAAAAACTTAATGATATTTTTAATATGGTAATGCAGAAGCAGGTAGACAAAATCGACCCTGTAAGAAGTAAGTTTGGCAAGATTGAAAAGGAAGAAGTAAATGTTGCCGAGATGATGGACTATGTTAAAAAATATATTATGAATCATAAAACATTCAGCTTTAGGGAAATGCTTGAAAATCAGTCCAGCAAGATAAGGATTATAGTACTTTTTCTTGCTATTCTTGAACTGATTAAAATAGGCGTTGTCACTATTGTTCAGGAAGAGATTTTTGATGATATACATATAACAGCCTGTGATGACTTAGACGAAAAGTCATTTGAAGGAATACTTGAGACGGAATAGAGGATAACCATAATGGAAAGCAATGAGGTTTTAACTGATATGGAAATTGAAAAATACGAGGCAATTATAGAAGCTATACTTTTTACTATGGGTGACTCCGTAGAAGTTGATAAGATAGCAAATGCAATAGAACATGATGTAGAAACTACAAAGAAAATAATACATAATCTTATGGATAAATATGAAAATGAAAATCGCGGTGTTAAGATTATAGAGCTTGAAGATTCTTTTCAGATGTGTACCAAAAACGAAATGTATGAATATCTTATAAAAGTTGCAAAGCAACCGAAACATCAGGTTCTTACAGAAGTATTGCTTGAGACATTGTCAATAATTGCATATAAACAGCCGATTACAAGAATTGAAATAGAAAAAATCAGAGGCGTTAAGTGCGACCATGCCATAAGTAAGCTTATAGAATATAATCTTATAACAGATGTAGGCAGAATGGACGCACCGGGCAGACCGTTGCTTTTCGGTACTACAGAAGATTTCCTTAGAAAGTTCGGTGTTAAGTCAGTTGATGAACTTCCTGAAATAGCAGATGAGCTTGTAGAAGATTTTAAGCATGAGGCAGAAGAAGAAGTTCAGCTTACATTGGACATATAATTAATAGTTATTAGTTTTAGGCGGGTTTACCCGCCTTTTTTGTACATTGATTTAGACGAATAAAAATATATCTTTTACATATAAATTTTACATATAAATACTGTATGGAGGTTATATGGAAAAGGATAAGAAATATATAAAGGGCAATATAGCGATAATAGTTACAGTTTTATTTTTGCTGTTTTATTGTATGATGTTAAAGAATACGGTTAAGGCTGATGAAAATCACCCCACAGACTTATATTCCAGAGCATTTTGCATAATGGATGCAAGTAACGGAAGAGTATTGTATGGTAAAGATTATGAAACAAGTTATCCTATGGCAAGTACAACAAAGATAATGACATGTATTCTTGCGTTGGAATACGGTAATCTTGATGATATAGTAACTATTTCACCTTATGCGGCATCCATGCCGGATGTTCAGCTTAATGCAAAGGTAGATGAGCAATACAGACTGGAGGATTTGCTATATTCGCTGATGTTAGAATCACATAATGACGTAGCTGTGGCAATAGCAGAGCACATCGGCGGCAGTGTTACGGAATTTGCTGCACTTATGAATGAAAAAGCATTGGATTTGGGATGTAATAATACATATTATATAACACCAAACGGACTTGATGATTCAAAGGCCGATGAAAATGGAGAAGAAAAAGTGCATTCCATGTCAGCATATGACCTTGCACGAGTGATGTCGTACTGTATAAAAAATGATGATTTTTGCAGGATTACAACAACATTAAGTCATACATTTTCAAATATATCAGGAACAAGAAAACATACTGTAAACAATAAGAATACTTTATTAACAACTATGGATGGCGTAGTTTCCGGCAAGACCGGTTATACAGGTGATGCAGGATATTGTTATGTGTGTGCCGTGGAACGAGGTGACAGCGTTTTTACAATAGCACTGCTTGGTGCAGGCTGGCCACCGAACAAAAATTATAAGTGGCAGGATGTGAAAAAGCTTATAAATTATGGTGAAAGTAATTACTTTTACAAAACGATATATGAAAAAGAATATTATGTAAAAGAACTTTTGGTTATAGACGGAGTTGAAAATTCTGTATGGACTTACACAGATAAGTCGGTTGCATTAAATATTAAAGAAGGGGAGAAAATTGACTTTGGATATGAAATTGATGAAAGTCTTACTGCACCTGTAGAAAAAGATTCTATAGTAGGAAATGTTAAAATATATGTAAATGATACACTATATGAGGTTGTTCCAATAAAGACATATAAGAGTATAAAAAAGAGAGATTTTTTCTTTTGGATAAAGAAAGTTGCGGACGAATTTTTGCCATAAAAAATCAATGTAAAGTCTGTGTAAAATTTCATCAAAAAACACTTTAATTTGTTGATTAAAAAATACAACTGTGGTATACTTACAATGGCAAAAATTTGAATTTAATTTTATTAAATTAATTTTTAAATTAAAATACATATGCTGCTAAATGCAGTGGAAATGGAGGAAAATATGGCACAAGAGTCAGCAAAAGCTAGAATTAGTGCATTGCTTGATGAAAACAGCTTTGTTGAAATCGGCAGTATGATTACTGCAAGAAACACAGATTTTAATATGGCTGATGCCGAAACACCGGGTGATGGCGTTGTTACAGGCTACGGTGTTGTTGATGGACATCTTGTATATGTTTACAGTCAGGACAAGACAGTACTTGGTGGTTCAATCGGCGAAATGCATGCAAAGAAAATCGTTAAAATTTATGAAATGGCTATGAAGGTTGGAGCACCTGTCATCGGTCTTATTGACTGCGCAGGTATGAGACTTCAGGAAACTACAGATGCTTTAAATGCATTTGGAGAAATATATGCTGCACAGGCTAAAGCAAGTGGTGTTATTCCACAACTTACAGGTATTTTTGGTACATGTGGCGGCGGACTTGCAGTTGTAAACGGATTAACAGACTTTACATTTATGGCAAATGATGCAAAGTTATTTGTTAATTCACCAAATGCAGTTGATGGAAATATTGAATCAAAGCTTGATACTTCATCAGCTGAATATCAGGCAGAAGAAACAGGTATGGTTGACTATGTAGGAACAGAAGCAGAAGTTCTTGCAGCTATGAGACAACTTGTTACAATGATACCGGCTAACAATGAAGAAGACTTATCAGAAGGCGATGTTACAGATGATCTTAACAGAGCAAGTGCTTCTGTAGAAACATTGGAAAATAATGCAGCTTATGTTCTTTCACAGCTTTCAGACAACGGTGTTTTTGTTGAAATGAAGAAAGCTTTTGCGAAGGATATGGTTGTTGGATTTGTAAGACTTGCAGGCAGAACTGTAGGTGCTGTAGCAAATAATCATTCAAAGCTTTCAGCTATGGGTTGCATAAAGGCTGCAGATTTTGTTAAGTTCTGTGATGCATTTAATATTCCTGTTCTTTCATTAACAGATGTTGAAGGTTTTGCAACAACACTTGATGATGAAAAGAGAATGGCAAAAACAGTTTCCAAGCTTACATACGCATTTGCAAGTGCGACAGTTCCTAAAGTAAATGTTGTGGTTGGCAATGCATTATCAAGTGCATATGTTGCAATGAATTCTAAAGCAATAGGTGCAGATATGGTATTTGCATGGCCTACAGCCAAGATTGGTATTATGGAAGGCAAGGAAGCAGTAAGAATTATGTACGCAACAGAAATTGCTGCTGCAGACGATAAGATTGCAGAAATTGATAAGCTTGCTGCAGAATATGATGCTATGAAGTTAAGCGCATCATCAGCTGCAAAGAGAGGCTATGTTGATACTATTATTGAAGCAGTTGATACAAGAAAATATGTAATTGGTGCATTCGAAATGTTATATACAAAGTCAGTAGAACTTCCTGTAAAGAAACACGGTACAATATAATAGCCATAAGGCAGAATGTGAGGTTTAAGTTAAAATGAAGAAAAAGATTATGTCATTTTTAGCTTTTATGTTAATTACCATCATGTCATGTACAGTTGTCTTTGCAGATGAAACAACAGTTAATACTGAAAATTGCACAACTTCAGCACAGAATGAAGAGACTACAACGGCAAAGAACGAAGAAACAACTGCTGCCGGTGAGAAAACAACAGCAGATATGAAAACACAGATTGCAACATATAGTGAAAATGTGATTTCAGCAGTTATGTCTTTCAATGATACAAAGATTCAGTATTATGTAGATAATACAGTTGGTTTTGATCATGGTTTATATTCATCTCTTCAGACTCTTAAAGCTGAGTGCGGAGCCATTAATCAGTATGAGACTGCGGTGGTTGTTGAAGATAAAGACGGATATACAGCTACCATTAATGTTAAATGTGCAAACGGCAATGGTAAGATGGTGATAGTATTTAAGTATATTGACAATAATATCGTACCTGTAAACGCTGAATTTTCAGCTGTAAGAGCTGATGAAGATGCAAGCATCGGCAAGGCTGCTCTTAACACTGTTATGGGTATGAGTACTGTAGTTATTGTTTTAATACTTATCTTATTTGTAATTTCTCTTTTCGTATACATCGATAAAATAGTTGACGGTGTTAAAAATTTATTTAAGAAAAAAGAAAAGAGAAAAGAAGAAGTTAACGAAGCTATGGATCAGGTTGTTGCAAGAATTGAGGCAAGTGAAACTAATGATCTTGAACTTATTGCCGTTATTACAGCAGCAATTGCAGCACAGACAGGCAGAGGCACAGACAGCTTCGTAGTTAGAAAAATTAAGAGAAGAAGATAGTGAAAGACAGAATGGAGGATTAACATGAAGAATTATAGAATTACTGTTAATGGTAACGTATATGACGTTACAGTAGAAGAATTAGGTGGAGCAGTAAGCTCAGCACCTGTAGTAACACCAGTGGCAGCACCTGCAGCTGCACCGGCACCTGCTGCAGCACCTGTAGCAAGTACAGGAGCAGGAGCAGTTAAGATTAATGCACCTATGCCTGGTAAAATTTTAGCAGTTAAGGCACCGGTTGGAACTGCTGTTAAAAAAGGACAGGTTGTTTTAGTTCTTGAAGCTATGAAGATGGAAAATGAAATAGTAGCTCCTGAAGACGGAACAGTTGCAAGCATTGATGTAAATGAAGGCGCAATGGTAGAAGCAGGAACAGTTCTTGCGACATTAAACTAATTGAGATTGCGACACATTTATTTAATGTAAAGCTATTTCGGAATGGAGATTATTATGGATTATATTGTAAATACATTAGACAATTTAATACACCAGTCCGCATTTTTTAATCTTGAAGTCGGTAATTATATAATGATTGCAGTTGCATGTGTGTTTTTATACCTTGCAATCAGAAAAGAATATGAACCGCTTTTGCTTGTACCTATAGCATTTGGTATGCTTCTTGTAAATTTGTATCCGGATATTATTCTTTCGGCTGCAGAATCAAGCAGTGGTACAGACGGACTTTTGTATTTCTTTTATAAGTTAGATGAGTGGAGTATACTGCCATCACTTATTTTCCTTGGTGTTGGAGCGATGACAGACTTTGGTCCGCTTATTGCAAATCCTAAGAGCTTCATCTTAGGTGCAGCTGCTCAGTTTGGTATTTATATTGCATATTTCCTTGCTATTTTTATGGGATTCAATGACAAGGCTGCCGCAGCTATATCTATTATCGGTGGTGCTGACGGACCTACATCCATTTTCCTTGCAGGAAAGTTAAAACAGACTGAACTTATGGGACCTATTGCAGTAGCAGCATATTCATATATGTCACTTGTTCCTATTATTCAGCCACCTATTATGAAGTTACTTACAACTGAAAAAGAAAGAAAAATCAAGATGGAGCAGCTTAGACCTGTATCAAAGCTTGAAAAGATTCTTTTTCCTATAGTTGTTACTATTGTAGTAGTACTTATTTTACCAACTACAGCTCCGCTTGTAGGTATGCTTATGCTTGGTAATCTTTTCAGAGAATCAGGAGTTGTTAAACAGCTTACTGAAACAGCATCAAATGCACTTATGTACATAGTAGTTATACTTCTTGGTACAAGTGTTGGTGCTACAACAAGTGCTGAAGCATTCCTTAACTTAGATACAATTAAGATAGTTATCTTAGGACTTGTTGCATTTGCGTTTGGTACAGCTGCAGGTGTAATTATTGGTAAGGTTATGTGTAAACTTACAGGCGGTAAGATTAATCCACTTATCGGTTCAGCAGGTGTATCAGCTGTTCCTATGGCTGCCAGAGTATCACAGAAGGTTGGTGCAGAAGCAGATCCTACAAACTTCCTTCTTATGCATGCAATGGGACCAAACGTAGCCGGAGTTATCGGTACAGCAGTAGCAGCCGGAACATTTATGGCAATATTTGGGATATAGCGATGAAAGTGTTAACAAATGGATAAATGTTGTTTGACTGCTTGCAGTCAAAACTATTTATCCATTTGGGAACCTGGACGGTATGAGTAAGAAGCGCGATAGCGCGAATTACGAATATCGTCTGCGATTGCGAAAGTGCGAAGCACGAAGCAATCGACTTTCAAGAAGTAGATTGGCATCAATCGACTTTCAAGAAGTAGATTGGCATCAATCGACTTTCAAAGTAGATTGCGTTATATAATATAAAATCAAAGAAAGGACAAACGTAATATGGCAGAGATTACAAAGAAACCAATTAAAATTACGGAAACAATTTTAAGAGATGCTCATCAGTCACTTATTGCTACAAGAATGACAACAGAGCAGATGCTTCCGATTATCGATAAAATGGATAAAGTTGGTTATCACTCAGTTGAATGCTGGGGTGGTGCTACATTTGATGCTTCACTTAGATTCCTTAAGGAAGATCCATGGGAAAGACTCAGAAAGCTTCGTGACGGATTTAAAAATACTAAGTTACAGATGCTTTTCAGAGGTCAGAATATTTTAGGATATCGTCATTATGCAGATGATGTTGTTGCATATTTCGTACAGAAGTCAATTGCAAATGGTATTGACATCATTCGAATATTTGATTGTCTTAATGATATCCGCAACTTAGAGTGTGCAGTTAATGCTGCAAAGGCAGAAAAAGGACATGCTCAGATTGCATTATCATATACACTTGGTGATGCATATACACTTGAATATTGGAAAGATATTGCTAAGAAGATAGAAGATATGGGTGCAGATTCAATCTGTATCAAGGATATGGCAGGTCTTCTTGTACCATATAAGGCTACAGAACTTATCGGAGCACTTAAAGATTCTGTTGATATTCCTATCCAGCTTCATACACATTATACTTCAGGTGTAGCTTCAATGACATACTTAAAAGCTGTAGAAGCAGGAGTTGATGTTATTGATACAGCTATGTCTCCATTTGCAATGGGTACAAGCCAGCCTGCTACAGAAGTTATGGTTGAGACATTTAAGGGAACAGAGTACGATACAGGATTTGATCAGAACCTTCTTGCAGAAATTGCTGATTACTTCAGACCTATGAGAGATGAAGCTCTTAAGAGCGGACTACTTAATCCGAAGGTTATGGGTGTTGATATTAAGACTCTTCTTTATCAGGTACCGGGCGGTATGTTGTCAAACATGGTATCACAGCTTAGTGAAATGCATGCTGAAGATAAGTACTATGACGTTCTTAAGGAAATTCCTGAAGTTCGTAAAGACCTTGGTGAACCACCACTTGTTACACCTTCATCACAGATTGTTGGTACACAGGCTGTATTAAACGTTATTGCAGGTGAAAGATATAAGACACCTACTAAAGAATGTAAGGCTGTTCTTTCAGGTGAATATGGTCAGACAGTTAAGCCGTTTAATGCAGAAGTTCAGAAGAAAGTTATCGGTGATGCAGAACCTATTACATGCAGACCGGCAGACCTTATTGAGCCTGAACTTGCTAAGATTGAAAAAGAAATGGCAGAATGGAAACAGCAGGATGAAGACGTATTATCATATGCGTTATTCCCACAGGTAGCTAAGGAATTCTTTGCATACAGAAAAGCTCAGCAGGACAAAGTTGACCTTACAAAGGCTGACACAGAAAACGGAGCATATCCTGCATAATAAAGATTTGTGGCTGAGTCCGATTAAATTCGGACTCAGTTTTTTATGCCATGCTTTACACTAAACCTTTTGCTCAGAGTTTATTTTCTGTAACGCCGGTAACGCATCCGGCAAACTAACTGCTAACTACGACAATAAATCTTGTAGTCGAAATTCTAAGCCACTCGGGTGTGGCCTCGTGCCCGAATTTCTTTGTACAAGATTCAAGTCTTCGTAAGCAGTGGATTTCGCCTACTGCTAAAACCACCGGCCAAGTGTTACAGAAAATAAACTCTGAGCAAAAGGTTTAGTGTAAAGCATGGCTATTAAAATTTCTGCTTTCAATTTCATATATAAAATGGTAAAATAATCTTATTAGAGTGTTTCGGGAGGTCTTGCATATGAAGATGAATTTAATATCCAAAATGAACGAAAAGTTTGCTCATATGAGTAAAGGGCAGAAGAAATTGGCCAATTACATATCATTGAATTATGACAAGGCAGTGTTTATGACTGCGGCAAAGCTTGGTGAGACAGTTGGCGTAAGCGAGTCAACAGTAGTAAGATTTGCAACATTACTTGATTATAACGGTTATCCTGAGTTCCAGAAAGCCATGGAAGATATGGTTAAGGATAAACTTAATTCTTTGCAGAAAATTGAGATTGCTGCAGGAAAAATGTCAAAACAGGAGGTTTTAGAGTCTGTTTTGGCAGCTGATGCGGAGAAGATAAAGCTAACACTAGATAATGTGGACAGGGGTGCTTTCGAAGTGGCAGTAGATACTATATTATGTGCCAGAAGGATATACATAGTAGGCATAAGAAGCTGTGCACCTCTTGCAAGTTTTCTTGCATTTTATCTAAATTTGATGTTTGATGACGTAGTACTTCTTACGACAAATAACAGTAGTGAATTGTTTGAACAGATGATTAGAATGAACGAAGAAGACTGTATTATCGGTATAAGTTTTCCGAGATATTCGCTTAGAACTCTGAAAGCGATGGAATTTGCAAACAACAGAAATGCAAAAGTTATAACTCTTACAGACAGTAAACATTCGCCTATGACATTATATTCATCATGTAATCTTCTTGCAAGAAGTGATATGGCATCGATTGTTGATTCACTTGTTGCACCGCTTAGTCTTATTAATGCTTTAATAGTGAGCCTTTGTATGAAAAAGTCAGATAAAGTTGTTGAAACATTAGAGATGCTTGAAAATATCTGGGATGAGTATCAGGTGTATTCAGGTGATGAGATAAATATTGTGGATGATACCATGAAAATGAAGTTTGAAGACTTGGAGAATATGGAAGATGAGTAAAGTTATAATAATAGGAGGCGGTGCGTCAGGGATGCTTGCAGCTATCGGTGCCGCTGAAAATTATAATGAAGTTCATATATATGAAAAAAATGAAAAGCTCGGCAAAAAAATTTATATAACAGGTAAAGGCAGATGTAATCTTACTAATGCTTCTGATATGGAAACTATTATGAAAAATATAGTAACTAACAGTAAGTTTATGTATAGTGCATTTCGTAATTTTACCAATGAAGATATTGTGTCGATATTAAATGAAGCCGGAATTGATACAAAGGTTGAACGCGGGAATCGTGTATTTCCCGTTTCGGATAAGTCATCAGACGTAATATACGGTTTAAAGAAAAAGTTAGACGAACTTGGTGTTAAAGTCCATCTTAATACGGAAATTGAAAGCTTGTGTATTTCGGATGGTTATGTTACCGGAGTAAAAATAAAGAATGAAGGTATAGTAGCAAGCGATTGCGTTATTGTTGCCACGGGAGGATATTCCTACCAGACAACTGGTTCCGACGGAGCAGGTTATCGATTTGCCAAAGAAGCAGGACATGAAGTTACAGATATTATACCTGCACTTGTACCACTTGAAACAAGGGAAAGATATCCAAAGGATATTATGGGACTTGCATTAAAAAATATCAGAGCAGATATATATGTTGATGATAAGATTGTATATAGTGATTTTGGTGAACTTTTGTTTACTCATTTCGGATTAAGCGGTCCTGTTATTCTCAGCGGAAGCAGTTATGTTACAAAGCCTTTATCAGAAGGAAAGAAGGTTTCGGTAATTATTGATATGAAACCGGCACTTGATTTCGATGCACTTGATAAAAGAATACTGAGAGATTTCAGTGAAAATATCAATAAAGATTTTAGAAACTCACTAAATGACCTTTTACCTAAAAATATTATTCCGATAGTTATAGATGAATCCGGTATTTCGCCATATAAAAAGGTCAATGAAATAACAAAAGAAGAACGGAAAAAACTTACGGAAACAATAAAAGGTTTGAAACTTCACATAAAAGGAACGAGAGATTTTAATGAAGCGATAATTACTCAGGGCGGAGTAAAGGTTGATGGAATTAAACCTAAAAATATGGAATCAAAGTTAGTAAACGGATTATTTTTCGTAGGAGAAGTTTTGGATGTAGATGCTCTTACGGGCGGATATAACCTTCAGGTTGCCTGGTCAAGCGGATACGCTGCCGGAAAAAGTATATACTAAGTAAAATGAATTTAATTTATTATATAATTCAGATTGGAGAATTGAGATTATGAAAAAAGGATTTAATGTAGCAATTGACGGACCGGCAGGTGCAGGCAAAAGTACAATCGCAAAGAGAGTTGCAAAGGAGCTTGGGTTTATATATATAGATACAGGTGCAATGTATAGAAGTATGGCATTAAAATGCGTGCGTGAAAATGTTAATCTTTCAGATGAACAGGCTGTTGTAAGTACCTGCGAAAATGTAATGGTTTCAATCGTTTATGAAAATGGAGAACAACAGGTCATTTTAGACGGTGAAAATGTAAGCGGGTTAATAAGAACACAGGAAGTTGGCAATGCTGCATCAACTATTTCTACATATGGTCCTGTTCGTGAAAAGCTTGTAAAATTGCAGAAAGAGCTTGCGGAAGTTTCAGATGTTATTATGGATGGACGTGATATAGGAACATGTGTCCTCCCTAATGCACAGGTTAAGATATATCTTACGGCAAGTTCAAGAGTAAGAGCAGAAAGAAGATATAAAGAATATATTGAAAAAGGTATGGAAGCAGATATTGATGTAATTGAGAAAGAAATCATAGAAAGAGATTACAGAGACATGAACAGAGCAATTTCACCGCTTAAACAGGCAGATGATGCAGTGTTACTTGATAGTTCATATATGAACATTGATGAAGTGGTTAACAAAATGCTTGAAATTATAAGAAATGCAATGTAGTTGAAAGGTTAGAATATGGAAATAAAAGTAGCTAAGTCAGCAGGATTTTGTTTTGGCGTAAAAAAAGCTGTAGAATGTGTATATGAGCAGATTGATGAAAATGAAAAATCGGGAGAAAAGAAACAGATATACACATATGGCCCGATTATTCACAATGAAAATGTGGTGAATGATTTGGCAGGTAAGGGCGTCAAAGTTATTAATTCGGAAGAAGAACTGAAGGAAATAATATCCGGAATAGTTATTATAAGATCACATGGTGTGTCAAAACACATATATGATATTATAGAGAGCAATAAGCTTAAGCTTGTTGATGCAACCTGTCCTTTTGTTAAAAAAATACACAAGATTGTATATGAAAAGAGTCAGGAAGGAATGCAGATTGTTATTATCGGTAATGATAAACATCCGGAAGTTGAAGGTATAAAAGGCTGGTCTGTAACAGCACCGGTTGTTATAGAAGACGAACAGGAAGCAGAGATGTTTTGCACTGAAAAATCAAAAGAAATATGCATTGTTTCACAGACGACATTTAACTACAATAAATTTAATAAATTAGTTGAAATTATTTCAAAAAAAGGTTACAATAGTAGTATTGTGAATACTATCTGTAATGCAACCAGTGTAAGACAGGTTGAAGCAAAAGAAATTGCCAAAGAAGCTGATGCCATGATAGTAGTCGGTGGCAGTAACAGTTCCAATACACAGAAGTTATTCGAAATATGCAAAAAAGAATGTAATAATACTTACTATATTCAAAATGCTGAAGATTTACATGATGTAGAATTTGATGATGATTGGTATGTAGGTATTACAGCGGGGGCATCAACCCCTAATAATATAATTGAGGAGGTTCGGACGAATGTCAGAATTAAACATGGAAAGCTTTGAAGAATTATTAGAAAGCTCATTAAAATCTATTAGAAATGGAGAAGTTGTAGAAGGTACAGTCATCGACGTAAAAGAAGATGAAATTATTTTAAATATAGGTTACAAGTCAGACGGTATTGTTTCAAGAAAAGAGTACACAAATGTACCTAATGCAGATTTAAGAACTTTAGTATCTGTTGGTGACGTAATGACAACAAAAGTACTTAAAGTTAACGACGGCGAAGGACAGGTTCTTCTTACTTACAAGAAACTTGCTGCTGAAAAATCAAGTGAAAAACTTGAAGCTGCATTTGAAAACAAAGAAGTACTTAAGGCTACAGTTTCTCAGGTTACTCCTGGAGGATTATCAGTTGTAGTTGATGAAGTTAAGGTATTTATTCCTGCAAGTCTTGTATCAGATGTATACGAAAAGGATTTATCAAAGTACAACGGACAGGAAATTGAATTCGTTATTACAGAATTCAATCCAAAGAAGAGAAGAATTATAGGTGACCGCAAACAGCTTGTTGCTGCTGAAAAGAAAGCTATGCAGGAAGAATTACTTGCTAAGATTTCAGAAGGTATGGTTGTTGAAGGAACAATCAAGAATGTTACAGACTTCGGTGCATTTGTTGATTTAGGCGGAATTGATGGTCTTCTTCATATTTCAGAAATGTCATGGGGAAGAATTGAACATCCAAAGAAAGTATTTAAAGTTGGCGATACAGTTAAAGTTCTTATTAAAGAAATTTCAGCTAACAAGATTGCATTAAGTCTTAAGTTTGAAGATACAAACCCATGGAAGAATGCAAATGAAAAGTATGCAGTAGGAAATGTTGTTACAGGTAAAGTTGCACGTATGACAGACTTCGGTGCTTTTGTAGAACTTGAAGCAGGTATTGATGCATTACTTCACGTATCACAGATTTCAAGAGCACACGTTGAAAAACCTGCAGATGCATTAAAGGTTGGTCAGGAAATCGAAGCTAAGGTAGTAGATTTCAATGAAGAAGACAAGAAAATCAGCTTAAGTATGAAAGTTCTTGAACCGGAAGTTGCAGAAGAAGCAGTTGAAGAGGCTGCAGAAGAAGCAGTAGTTGAAGAAACAGTTGCAGAAGAAACAGTTGCAGAAGAAGCAGTTGAAACAACAGAAGAATAATTACAAAAGATTGTATTGCTATACAGAAAGCGTAGGTGCCGCTTATGGATTATGAACTTTTTAAAAAGGAAGTATATAAGTTGACAAAAATTGATTTGTCATCTTATAAAGAAAAACAGATGAAGCGTCGTATAGATGCTCTCATAGCCAAAAATAAGTTTGACGGATACGCAAGTTATGTAAAGGGACTACAAAGTAGTTCGGAATTATTTGAAGGTTTTGTAAATTACCTTACAATTAATGTTTCGGAATTTTTCAGAAATCCGGAACAGTGGCAGGTATTAGAAGATAATATACTTGCAGATTTATTCCAGAGACAAGGAAAGAAACTTAAGATTTGGAGTGCGGCATGTTCTACAGGTGATGAACCGTATTCACTTGTTATGTTGCTTTCAAAGCATATGCCTTTATCAGATATAAAGATTTATGCTACAGATATCGACAGTCAGATATTAGAAAAAGCAAAAGCAGGTCTTTATAACGAAAAGAGTCTTAAAGGTGTTCCAAAAGAGTTTTTGGACAAGTACTTTACCCCGGTTGGAAAGTCAAATTATCAGATATCTGATTCAATCAAGAAATGTGTTGAATTTAAGAAACACAATCTCTTATTGGATCCTTATCCAAAGGATATGGACCTGATAGTATGCAGAAATGTATTGATTTATTTTACTGACGAGGCTAAGTACGATGTATATAAGAAGTTTAATGAAGCACTTAAAAAGGATGCTTATCTGTTTATTGGAAGTACAGAACAGATTATCCAGTACAGAGAATTGAACTTTGTATCAAAGAAGACATTTTTTTATCAGAAGGTTTAATTACATGGGCAGGCATAATATCCTGCCCATTTCCATTACAAATATGAAAGGGAAATATGTATGCGTGTAATAGCAGGAAGCGCCCGAAGTCTTGCATTAAAGACTATAGAAGGCTTGGGAACAAGACCGACTACGGACCGTATTAAGGAAACATTATTTAATATGCTTAATAAAAATATTCCGGATTGTTATTTCGTTGATGTATTTTCCGGAAGTGGTGGAATTGGTATAGAAGCACTAAGTCGTGGAGCTAAAAAATGTGTATTTATAGAAAATAACAAAGATGCGGCCAAATGCATTAAAGATAATCTTAAGTTTACTAAGCTTGAAGAAAATGCAACAGTTCTTGAATGCGATTATTTAAGCGGATTGTCAATTATATCTAAAAAGGATGAGCCGATTGATATTATATTTATGGACCCTCCATATAATATGGAATATGAAAGGAAAGCATTGGATTTTCTGAAAGATAAAGATATAATTGATGAATACACGACAATTATAGTTGAAGCGTCGCTTGAGACGGAGATGGATTATGTTCGTGATATGGGATTTAATGTATATAAAGTAAAAGAATATAAAACTAATAAACATATTTTTATTGAGAAAAAAGTATGATATTATATTTATAAGTCTAAGAATGGAGAGCATTGTATGGAAAAGTTTAGAAGAGCAATTTATCCGGGAAGCTTTGATCCCGTAACATTAGGTCATATGGATATTATAACAAGAGCATCGAAGGTTGTAGATGAACTTATAGTTGCAGTTTTGCAGAATAGTTCTAAAACGCCATTGTTTTCTGTGGATGAACGTGTTAAAATGTTGAAAGAAGTTACGGCTGATATACCGAATGTTAAGATAATGTCATATAACAGTCTTCTGGTTGATTATGCTAAGGAAGTAGATGCAACCATAATAGTCAGAGGTCTTCGTGCCATAACGGATTTTGAATACGAATTACAGATGGCACAGACAAATAGAATTATGAATTCTGAAATTGATACTATCTTTTTCACGACAAATATTGTATACTCTTATTTGAGTTCCAGCACAGTAAAGGAAATTGCTATGTACGGTGGAGATATCAGCAATTTTGTAGCACCATGTGTTGAAGAGAAGGTATATAAGAAGATAGAAGAACGTAAGCAAAAGAATTAAAGTACTATTAATGAATATGTGTTTTGATGCACAAGTATGGAGGCGAAAATGAGTAAGATTGAAAACATAATTGCAGAAATGGAAGATTATATTGAAAGTTGCAGATTCCAGCCACTTTCAAATACCAAGATTATTGTTAACAAAGACCAGATGGAGGAATATTTATCAGAGTTAAGATTAAAAACTCCTGATGAAATCAAGAAGTACCAGAGAATTATCGATAATAGGGAAGCTATTCTTTCAGATGCTCAGAAAAAAGCAGATGCAATGCTTCGTGAGGCACAAATTCAGACAAGTGAACTTATAAGTGAACATGAAATTATGCAGCAGGCATACATACAGGCTAATGAAGTTATTCAGAATGCAACCAATGAAGCTCAGGCTATTTTAGACCAGGCGACAATGGAAGCCAATGCAGTTAAGATGGGAGCAATGCAGTATACAGATGAAATACTTGCAAATGTTCAGAATCTGCTTTCATATTCTGCAGAAAATTTCCAGACAAAGTTCGATTCATTTATGGCATCAGTTAATAAGAGCCTTGAAATAGTAGTTGCTAACAGAGAAGAGTTAAGACCGGAAGAAGAAACTCCTGCTGAAGAACAACCTGCTGAGTTTGAAGACTACACAGTTAATATTAACGAATAAATCAAAGAAAACATAGCACAAACTAACCGTGAGAAAAGATAAGGTCTAATCGGTAGTTTGTGCTTTTTTATTATTTCTATAGTTTGAAACAGTCCGCATATGCCACCGAATCCTATAAATATATTACCAAGAATAACTTTATGGAATATAGGAACATCGGCAATACACAGATAATTTAATCCGGTCGTTATTTCCGACAATGAAAGCAGGGATATATTGATATATGTATTTGTAATAAAACGATTAATGTATTGGCATAGAATAGAAAATATAATTATATACCCTGCGATTTTTAATAAACCTGTAAGAGAATTTTTAAGTAATGTGTCTAAGGAAAATGATGTATCTGATATGTGTGCATTATTACTTGAATGAGATAAAAAATTATATTTTCTAAATAAAGTCTGCCTAAAAAGTAAACCGGTTGAAATTTGTGCAAGATATAAAATAATTAATACTGATAATGAATTAAAATATCCGCCTAAAACCTGAGTGCAATAATATCCGGATAAAAATCCGGGACTTAGCATATTACAGAATGTCAGCAGATAAGTAGCTTCGACAGATGAAATCTTGTTCTTTTCCAAAACATCAGATACAGATTTTGCACCCATTGGAAAACCGCATAAGAATCCTATAACTACAGGATAAGCCCCATCTTTCGATACTCCTGTGATTTTAGAAATAATAGGGTGAAATATTTTTGAGATTATTTCGATACCACCGGTTGATTTGATGATTTCGGTCGTCAGAATAAATGGAAAAAGTGTTGGAAAAACAGTAAATAACCAAAGCTTTAAACCGGCATATGTTCCTTCTTTTACAAGGGATGAGCTTATGAGAAATGTGAAAAGAATAATTAATGCAGGAATGAAGGAATATTTTTTTAAGAAAAATTTCAATATTTAATCCTACCCAAACCTATTTAAAACAATATATTAAAAGTCTGTTTATTTAAGAACATTTATGATATACTATCTTGTGTATTTCATTTATTCGGAGGAAACTTAAATGAGTTATTTAGATTATTTTAAAGAAATATCTATGGTGCCGAGAGCGTCAGGTGATATGGAAAGAATAAGTAAATATTGTGAAGACTTTGCAAAGGCAAAGGGCTTAGAATATATCAGAGATAAGTTTAACAATGTCATTATATATAAGAAAGCAACAGTAGGAAGAGAAAATGACAAAGGTGTTATAATTCAGGCACACCTTGATATGGTTGCTGAAAAAACACCTGAAAGTAATCATGATTTTTCTCGAGATGGTCTTAAATTAATAGAAAAGGACGGATATCTGACTGCCGATGGGACAACACTTGGAGCAGATGACGGCATAGGAGTTGCATATGCACTGGAAGTTCTGGGGAGCGATACAATATCTCATCCGGATTTGACAGTTGTATTTACCGTAGATGAGGAAATCGGACTTAACGGCATGCGTGATATTGATAAGTCTCTTATAAAAGGAGATTACATTATCAATATTGATAATGATATAGACGGAACGATATTTGCGGGAAGTGCAGGTGGCAGAACTCTTGAGTGTAATATTCCTGTAGTCAGGGAAAATATTGATATACAGTCAGGAAAAGGTATGGAACATGTTACTATCAAAGTAAGTGGACTGAAAGGCGGACATTCAGGTGCAGAGATAGACAAAGAACGTGCTAATGCCAATGTTATAATCGGAAGAGTTCTTTATATGCTTAAAAGTAAAGTTAGCGTACAGCTTGTAAATATAAATGGCGGAAGTAAAGACAATGCAATACCTCGTGAATGTACGGCTGATATTCTTATAGATAAAACAGAGCTTAATAATGTAAAAGCTCTCGTAAAAGATATGGAAGAAAAGTTAAAAAGTGAGTTTGCCCATAAAGATGACGGTATTAAAGTGGATATAACATATGAAGAAGGTAATAAAAATACCATAATGGCTATTGATAAAGAATCAACAGACAGAGTAGTTAACTTTATGTTCCTTGTTCCTGATGGTGTATTTAAAAAGACATTTGAGCCTATGTATATGGTAGAAACTTCAAGCAATATGGGTATTATAAACAGTCTTGAAAAAAGTGTATATATAACTATATCCGTAAGAAGTAACCTTGGTTCGGGAAAGGATTATCTGACCGACAAAATTGCAGGAATATTAAAAATGACCGGCGGAACATATGAGATGAAAGGCGATTATCCACAATGGGAATATAAGGCAGATTCCAAACTTCAGCAGACTTTTGTGAAAGTATATAAGGAACTTACGGGTAAGGAACTTAAAAGAGAGGCAATTCATGCAGGTCTGGAATGTGGTTATTTAAGTACTTATAATCCGAACTGGGATATTATATCCATGGGACCGGCTATTTATGATATTCATACTACTGAAGAAACTATGGATTTAAAATCAGCCGAAGAAACTTTTGAACTTTTGATGATGGTTTTGAAAGATATAAGATAGCCTGTTATAAAAGTGATTAGATATAGAAGATTAATATAAGAAAAAGTTACAGGATATGAAAGGTTAGGTACAAAAATTGAAATTATACAGTATTGCCAGCGGAAGCAGCGGTAATTGTATCTGTGTAGGTCACGGTGATACCCATGTGCTGATAGATGTGGGCATCAGTAAAAAACGTGTTGAAGAAGGACTTACGGATAAAGATATTAATCCAAAAGATATCGGTGGCATTTTGATTACACATGAGCACTCAGACCATATATCAGGTCTCGGTGTTTTGTCAAGAAAATATAATATTCCTATATACGGAACTCAGGAAACTATGGATTATGTCAGGTTTCAATGCAGCAATATATCAGGCGGAAAAGGAAGCCTTGGGGTGATTGACCCGGAACTTTTTCATGAGATTGAACCTGATAAATCATTTGATATTGGACAATTACAGATAAATCCATTTAATATACATCATGATGCGGTACATCCTGTAGGTTACAGAATAGAGGCGGATGATAAAAAAGTGGCTGTAGCTACGGATATGGGACATTTTGATGATTATATAATTGGTAATCTGTTGGATTTGGATGCTATATTAATAGAAGCAAATCATGATATTAGGATGCTTGAAACAGGCCCGTATCCATATCCGCTTAAAAGGAGAATTCTCGGAGATAAAGGACATCTTTGTAATGAGATGTGCGGCAGACTTCTTGATAAAATTCTAAATGATAAGATGAAGATGATTGCACTTGGACATCTCAGCAAAGAAAATAATTATCCATACCTTGCATATGAAAGTGTAAGGTCAGAGATAAACTTAAGTGACAGTCCGTTTAAAGCAGATGATTTTAATATGGAAGTGGCAAAAAGAGAATGTCCAAGCTCTTATTTTGAATTTTAGATTGAAAAACAGAAAGAAATACAATATAATCAAATAATGATTGTATAATAATTAACAAATATTTATATATGCAAAAAAACAAGGAGGAATGCTTCCTCTGCTCACAAAAGCAGGTTCGCATTTTTCCTTCGGAAAAACAAGGAGGAATGCTTCCTCTGCTCACAAAAGCAGGTTCGCATTTTTCCTTCGGAAAAACAAGGAGGAATGCTTCCTCTGCTCACAAAAGCAGGTTCGCATTTTTCCTTCGGAAAAACAAGGAGGAAGCTTATGAAAAAAGCGATTATTACAGTAGTAGGAAAAGATACAGTAGGTATTATTGCAAAGGTTTGTACATATCTTGCGGAAAGCAAAGTAAATATTCTTGATATTTCTCAGACAATCGTACAGGATTTTTTCAACATGATGATGATTGCAGATGTAAGTAATTCTGATAAGCCATTTGGTGAGCTTGTTGATGAAATCGCTAAAATCGGCGATGAAATGGGTGTCCAGATTAAGATGCAGTCAGAAGACATATTTAATGCGATGCACAGACTTTAATTAATAAGAATAGATAAAATTATTTCTTGTAAACGGAGAAAAAATATGATTAATTTTGTAGAAGTAAATGAAACAAATAATATGGTTGCCAATGAAAATCTTGATGTAAGAACTATTACTATGGGTATAAGTCTTCTTGATTGTATTGACAGCGATGTAAATAAGTTAAATGAAAATATTTATAATAAGATTATAAGTAAAGCTTCAAAGCTTGTAGAAACAGGCAATGAAATAAGTAAAGAAATCGGAATTCCGATTGTAAATAAGCGTATCAGTGTAACGCCTATCAGTATGATTGGTGCAAGTGCCTGTAAGACGATAGATGATTATGTGTCAATTGCTAAGACACTTGATAAGGTTGCACATGAAGTAGGTGTTAATTTTATAGGTGGTTACTCTGCAATTGTTTCAAAAGGTATGACACCTGCCGAGGAACTTATGATTCGCTCCATACCAAAGGCACTTGCGACTACAGAAAGAGTATGTAGTTCAGTAAATATCGGTTCCACAAAGACAGGTATTGATATGGATGCAGTTAAGCTTATGGGTGAGATGGTTCTTGAGACAGCTAAGATGACAGCGGACAGAGATTCATTCGGTTGTGCTAAGCTTGTGGTATTTTGTAATGCGCCTGATGATAATCCTTTTATGGCAGGAGCATTCCATGGTGTGACGGAAGGCGATGCTATCATAAATGTAGGTGTAAGCGGACCGGGTGTTGTAAAGAATGCCCTTGAAAAAGTAAGAGGAGAGAACTTTGAAGTTCTTTGCGAGACAATAAAGAAGACTGCATTTAAGATTACAAGAGTCGGACAGTTTGTTGCACAGGAAGCATCAAAGAGACTTGGTGTACCATTTGGTATAATAGACTTATCACTTGCTCCGACACCGGCTGTAGGTGACAGTGTTGCAGAGATTTTGGAAGAAATTGGTCTTGAATCTGTAGGAGCACCGGGTACAACAGCAGCACTTGCTATGTTAAACGATCAGGTTAAAAAGGGTGGCGTAATGGCATCCTCATATGTAGGCGGCTTAAGCGGAGCATTTATTCCTGTAAGTGAAGACCAGGGTATGATAGATGCTGTTCAGGCAGGAGCGCTTACTCTTGAAAAGCTTGAAGCTATGACATGTGTGTGCTCTGTAGGTCTTGATATGATAGCAATACCGGGAGATACAACTGCATCAACAATATCAGGTATTATAGCAGATGAAGCAGCTATCGGTATGATAAACCAGAAGACTACAGCTGTAAGAGTAATCCCTGTAATAGGTAAGGGGGTAGGAGAAATGGTAGAATTCGGAGGCCTTTTAGGTTATGCGCCTATTATGCCTGTGAATAATTTCTCATGCGAAGCATTTGTTAACAGAGGTGGCAGAATTCCTGCGCCAATTCATAGTTTTAAGAATTAATATTTTTAGAGCTTTCCAAAGAAGAGATTCCTTGGAGAGCTCTTATTGTTTATTTGAGGTGGTTTTATGAATGGATTAAATGTATTTAGGACAATTGAAAAAATAATTTTACTTATTTTAATGATATTTTTGTTTGGCACATCTGTAGTATATGCAGCAGATACAACATCTGACCTTATCGGAAAGTTTACATTTGACGAAAATATAATTAACGAAATCACAGGTGAATCGGCTGTGACTTTAAATAAAGGAGATGGAGTGGTAATCGAAGAATTATATTCCAAGTGGACATATACGGATGGGGTTAAAGGGAATGCTATTTGTTTTAAGGCTAATGGTGAAGCCGGATTAGATTTAGGTATTGTTCCTTCAAATTACAAAAATTATACGATATCTGTGTGGATTAAAAGCTTTGATGAGAATAAAGACAGCCCGATTGTGTGGATGGGAAGAACCATTCAGAATAATAAAAATTTTGTCGGTATAATAAATGATACATACGGTTATTTGCATTTTGATTACACTAATGGACCGCTGTTTGAAGCGGTAAACCAGGTATCTCGTATAAGATTACATTCAAATGAAGATAAAGGGCCTGTTTCAGTTAAAAATGTTCCCGATGCAGAAAAACTGACAACATATGATTGGACTAACGTAACGATAGTAGTCGAAGACAGACAGGGTAAATTATATTATGACGGACAGTTTATAGCTGATACAGGTGATGCTAAGGTACATAATTTCTTTTATGATTCCACTGTAAGTACATTTGTAGGGAATGTTTTTTGGGGAGATTCTTTTGAAGGATATATTGATGAACTGTATATGTATGACAGGGCATTGACGGACGAAGATGTAGCAGCACTTGTTGAAGAAACAAATGTAGCTGATGTGAAGTTAGGTGAATTCGAACCTTTTGAACAGCAAATTATTACAGATACTGACAAAATACCCGCTATATATCCTAATATGAGGGATACAGACAGAGTATTAATATGGAATTTGTGGTTTGATTTATCAGATGACGAGTTAGACGCCTTGATTGAAAAAGCAGATGATATAGCTGGAAAATATAATATTAATATGTACATAGAACAGGGAGGACCCGATGCATCATGGTATATAAATGCAGAGAGTTCTTTAAATAGTCTTAAGTCAGATTATGATATCCGTTATGGCGAAAATACAGACGGAATAGCTCTGCTGATTGACATTTATAATGATGAGTGTCAAATATATGTAAGCGGAAAACTAAAAAACAGAATTAATCCATACGGTGTTAGGATTATTGAAAAAGAAATAGAAGCATTGCTACGTAAAAACAAGTTATATGAAGCAAATGATATGGCAATCAGTCTAATTGATGAATTTGAGAAAGAAGCGACATTTATGTTGCCTTATATACCACTTATTAACCCTTATATTAAGAGTGTATGGAAAGTAACTACATTATTTATTGTAGCTGTGATCACCATATTTGCGGTGTGTTTTATTTATACAAGGTTAAAGAATGATAAAAAATATTCAAAAGGAAGGTATAGAAATGATATTCTTGAGGAACAACTGATATATCATCAGATTCCTTATAATATTCCGTTTAAAGTAAGTAAAGAAGAATTCATTGAACATATTAATGAACAGCTCAAGCTTAAATATGTACCGAATCGGTTTATAGAAAATGTATCATTTGATAATATAATGCAACTGTCTAACAGATATTGCGTTTCGCTTACGCAAAAGAACACACCGGATACATATCGCTACGGTTGGACTGATAACAAAGATATGTGTTACAGGATGATTAATGAAAATACTAATGAAGCGGTAGATGAGTTGATAAAGTCAGTTGAACCATATGAGTGCGCAGATATAGAATGTGTAGGTATGGATAAAAACAGAGGCGGAATGGAGAAAATAGTTACAATGCCGCTTTGGATGTTGGATGTAAAATACAATGGCAGTAGGTTTTCTTTTGTAATGAACGGACAGACCGGTAAGTTTTTAGGTCAGGTCCCGATTGATTACAGGAAGATAATTAAGAAGACAGCGATAATTACTGCTGCCGTATTCGCCGGATTAATTGTGGGAAGCAGTTTGACAATGAGTATTTTGAATTTAATATATGTCTTAGTGTAGCATTTTTCTATCCTTTGTAGTTTTTTACATAGGTGTTTTGTTGACTGCAATTTGACAGCGAAACATTAATGTGGAAATATGGTGGTGAATTGTTTTTGCTGTGGTATAAAGAATTAAGAAGTATATATTGTTAAAGCACCTGAGATTTTGGAATCAATGAATGTTTATGCGTATTAAGGAGAAATCATAGTTATGAAAAAAAAGATATTTTATGCAATTACGCTATCGCTAATATTGATATATGTAATGTTTGTTGGGACAGACATACACAGGCTGAAACAAAATGTTACTGGAAGAAAGCCTCTGATATGTATTGGTCAAAATATGGAAAAGCATAATATAACATATATAGGACTGGGATATTCTGTAACTTATGAAGATTATCTAAACGTAAATGAAACAGATAAAATAACCTATATTGAAGACAGTGGAGATGGAGTTATTATACGACTGCTCGGAATCACTGTTTGGAGTGTTTGGACATAAAATATCTAAAAGAGTAAAAAAGCCAAATGAAAATGCCTTATCAGACAATAAGGCATTTTCTTGTATATTCATTTGGAATTTCATTGCCGAATTTGTTCATTTGAATCATTCTGTATAAATTATCGGCATACATACCGGAAAAGTACATTTTTCTATAAAGTGGACTCAAACTATCTTCGTCTTTCTTAGGATTTACTATAGTTGTCATATTCTTTTGTATATTACTTATAAGTGAGCTTCCGCGTTTTGTAAATCCGAGAATTCTTACATAGTCGCAATATCCACCGTTAATGTATTCGGTTACATCATCATTTTTTATATCGAGCAATATATGCAATAATCCCCTGTATATGGCAGAATGGGCAATTTCTTTAGTTTTTAGCATATCTGTAAAGCGGCTGAAACCGTCATAAGAATATAGATTATTTACTATTTTATTTGAAAATGATTCAGTAATTCCGTAGTACTTGCTGAAGTTATTGTTTTCTACTAATCTGCTGCCAAGAACAGTTGAAAAATCATCAACTGAAATCGGATATGTTTTATTGAAATCCTCTTCATAGACTTTTCTAAGGTATTCATTATCCATACCATCAAAATAACCATCATTTATGGCTTTTCGTAAAGCAGTAGCACTGTAAGAAGCATGAATGTTATCGTTATCATGATAATCGCTATTAATTCGCTTAAGTGTATATGGCGTGATTTTACTGTTACATTGATATAATGCCTTTACATATTCGATTCCGAGATTATTGTTAGGAGATGCAACTATATCTTCTAATTGCCCGATTGTATACTTGCTTAAAGTACTTTCTATGGATTCCGGAAGGAGCCCTGTTAAAGCGGCAAGTATAGAAGTATCAGTTTCGCTGATATATCTGATAAGAGCACAGTATTTTGCACTGCCATAGGACATTCCTGCTTTTAGGGAGTCTTTAAGCATAAGCTTAAAATTATCAGGCTCCATTGCTAAGATGTAAGCAAAAACAGTAAGCAAATCAATATCATTACATTCTGAGCCAAAGACAATGTCAGTAACAATACCGGTTTTATTTAAAATATTTACTGCGGCTGAAGCGAAAACTTCCGAGCTTGAAGTTGCATAAACTACAGGCAGTTCTATAACTAAATCCACACCCATATTTAAAGCAATATTTGCACGGGTGTATTTGTCCATAAAGGCAGGAACACCTCTTTGAACATAATTTCCGCTCATTATGGCAATAATATAGTCGGAAGGATATTGAGTTTTAATTTGGTCAATCATATATTTGTGACCGCTGTGAAATGGATTGTATTCACAGACAATTCCCGTAACTTTCATATTGCTCCTTGTCTAAAGCCTTGGGCTTTTGGCTTGATTAATATCTGAAACATATTTAGTTTATCATATAAACACCAATTTTTCCACGTGTTTTCACATTCTAATCACATTGGGATGTTAAAAATACTTCATAAGATATAAATTTTACAATTATTATCAGATTATACATATCAGACGGAGGTAAAATCCATGAAAAGAAAAATAGTTGCAGTATTTATTACAGCAATACTTGTTACAACTGCATTTATGACCGGTTGCAGAAGCGGTGCTACAAAGCAGCAGGAAACCAATAACGGTTATAATGATTTCAGACCGGGTGAGCCGGGAGAGAATATGCCACCGGAAGATATTCCGGGTAACAACAATTCTACAGAATCAGATGCTGAGGGTGAAACTGTAGAAAAGTTTGATGTAACTACAAAATATAATGAAGACGAAAAAGTAGAAGATTTTCAGGTGGAAACAGTTGTTAATACCGATGGAACAGCCAAGGCAACTGACAAAAATGTTATTACATTGAAGAAAACATCAATTGACGTGTCAGGAACAGGTATGAAAGCTGAAGGCTCCGATGTGACGATTAGTAAACCGGGAACATATTATGTTTCGGGAATACTTGATGACGGACAGATTATTATAGATTGTGAAGATGACGGAACAGTATACCTTGTTATGAATGGTGCAACTATTACATGCAGTGACAGTGCACCGGTATATTGCTGTCAGGCAGAACTTCTGGTGATTAATCTTGTAAAAGGAACTACAACAACATTAACTGATGGCAGTGAATATGTTTATCCGGATGCGGAAACAGATGAACCAAATGCGTGCTTATATTGCGATGATGATATGACCATTAATGGTGAAGGCAATCTTGTGGTAAATGCTAATTACAATAATGGTATTGCCGCAAAAGATATACTTAAATTTTACAACGGAAATGTTACGGTATATGCAAAGAATAATGGTGTGAAAGGTAAAGACGGAGTAGTTGTTTCATCAGGAAAACTTACTGTTGAATGTAACGGCGACGGTATTAAGGCAGACAATACATCTGATACAACAAAGGGATATGTTCTTATTGAAGGCGGATATGTAACAATTACATCAGGCGAGGATGGAATTCAGGCAGAAACATGTCTTAAAATAACAGGTGGTGACACAGATATTCTTACAGGTGAAGGAAGTGAAAAGGTCAGCACAAACAATGACTGGGGTATGATATTCCGGGGTAATTCTTCTTCGAATGAAAGTACATCCGCAAGCATGAAAGGCATAAAAGCAGGAACTGATATAACCATAACAGGCGGAATAGTTAAAATTGATTCGGAAGATGACAGTATTCATTCAAATGCAACTATAGACATAAGTGGCGGTAATATAACTACAGCGGCAGGAGATGACGGAATTCACTCTGATACAAAGCTTACAATTTCAGGTGGAAACATAAATGTTACAAAGTCCTATGAAGGTCTTGAAAGCAGTACTATTGAAATCACAGGCGGAAAGACATATGTAAAAGCAAGTGATGACGGTATAAATGCAGCCGGTGGAGACGGCTCTGCAACGAACGGAAGACCGGGAATGAATTCTTTTTCATCATCAACGGGAGCTGTTGTTATAAGCGGCGGATACACATATCTGTATGCAGATGGTGACGGGCTTGATTCAAACGGAACAATTGTTATGACAGGAGGTCAGATAGATATAGACGGTCCGACATCAAGCGGAAACGGATTTTTAGATTATGATGGCTCATTTAAAATGACAGGTGGTGTTATGAACGGAAGCGGAAGTTCAGGAATGCTTCAGTATCCGTCATGCTCAGAAAAAGCATATTGTGTAACTATAGTATTTACATCGACACAGTCAGCAAAGACAACTGTAAAGATAACTGATAAGTCAGGAAATGTTGTAGCAGAATACACACCGGCTAAGAATTTTACGGCATATGAATATGCAGGAGAAAATCTTAAGGATGGTGAAACATATACTGTATACTTAAATGATACAGAATATGATACATTTACAGTATCGGGTAATAATGTGTCAATCGGTTCAGCCGGCGGAATGGGCGGCATGGGTCAGGGCGGCGGAATGGGCCCTGGCGGTATGAGACCGGGAAGAAGATAAAATTTTTGTAAGGATATTGTTGTGAAAATTAAGACAAATTTTTCACAATAATATCCTTTTATGCTTGAATAAAAAAGTCCTTAGAGTTATAATAATCTTTAAGAGTTTACATACGAAAGGAGTTTCACAATGGCATTTATTGATGAAATTAAAGCAAAGGCAAGAGCTGACAAAAAGAGAATAGTTCTTCCTGAATCTATGGACAGAAGAATCTTCGAAGCTGCTGCAGTAGCACTTGAAGAAGATATCGCAGAAGTTATTATTATCGGTAACGACGAAGAGGTTAAGAAAAATAGCGAAGGACTTGATGTTTCTAAGGCTATTATTATAGACCCAGCTAAGTCAGAAAAGACAAAAGAATATATTGATATGCTCGTTGAACTTAGAAAGTCAAAGGGTATGACACCGGAAGAAGCTGAGAAGCTTTTGCTTAACGAATATATGTATTATGCATGTATGATGGTTAAAGCAGGAGATGCAGACGGCGTTGTTTCAGGTGCATGTCATTCAACAGCCAATACTCTTAAACCTGCATTACAGATTGTTAAGACAAAGCCTGGTACAAAGATTGTTTCAGCATTCTTCGTAATGGTTGTTCCAAATTGTGAATATGGTGAAAATGGTATATTTATATTTGGTGACAGTGGTCTTAACCAGAATCCTACATCAGAAGAACTTGCTGCTATAGCAGTATCTTCAGCAGAAAGCTTCAAGGCTTTGGTTGGTAAAGAACCAAAGGTTGCAATGCTTTCTCATTCATCAATGGGAAGCGCTAAGCATGCAGATGTAGATAAAGTAGTAGAAGCTGCAAGAATTGCAAAAGAAACAGCACCACATTTTATGATTGACGGTGAATTACAGGCAGATGCTGCTATGGTACCTGCAATCGGTGCATCAAAGGCTCCTAACAGCCAGGTGGCAGGACAGGCAAATGTACTTATTTTCCCTGACCTTGATGCAGGCAATATCGGATATAAGCTTGTTGAAAGACTTGCAAAGGCAAATGCATACGGACCATTAACACAGGGTATTGCAAAGCCGGTTAACGATCTTTCAAGAGGATGTTCATCTGATGATATCGTCGGTGTTATTGCTATTACAGCAGTTCAGGCTCAGCAGATGGCATAATTTGTTTGTATAAAGTAAAGTTGTTTGTTTAATAATTTATATAATATTACATAAGCCTTATGGCAAAGAAAGGATACGTTGATTATGAAGATTTTAGTTATTAACTGTGGTAGTTCATCATTAAAATATCAGCTTATTGATATGACAAACGAAGAGGTACTTGCAAAAGGACTTTGCGAAAGAATCGGTATTGACGGTTCAAAACTTACACATAAGCCGGAAGGAAAAGATAAGTACATAGCAGAGGTAGATATGCCTGATCATAAGGCAGCATTTAAAGTTGTTACAGATGCTCTCTTAGATGCAGAACATGGTGTTATTGCAGATATAGGTGAAATTAAAGCTGTAGGACACAGAGTTGTTCACGGCGGAGCTAAGTACAGCGCATCAGTTGTAGTTGATGATGCAGTAAAAGCAAACATCAGAGAATGTTTCGATTTAAGCCCATTACACAATCCTGCAAACCTTACAGGTATTGAAGCATGTGAACATGCTATGCCGGGTGTTCCACAGATTGCTGTATTTGATACAGCTTTCCATCAGACAATGCCTGAAAAAGCATATATGTATGCGGTTCCTTATGAATATTATGAAAAGTATAACATCAGAAGATATGGTTTCCACGGTACAAGCCATGCATTTGTTTCAGAAGAAGCTATTAAGTTTGCAGGTCTTGATAAAGATAATTCTAAGGTTATCGTTTGCCATGTTGGTAATGGTGGTAGTGTATCAGCTGTATTAAATGGTAAGTGCGTAGATACAAGTATGGGTCTTACTCCACTTGAAGGCCTTGTAATGGGTACAAGAAGTGGTGATATCGATCCTGCAATTATCCAGGTTGTTGCTAACAAAGAAGGTAAAGATGTTAACCAGATGTTAGACGTTCTTAATAAAAAGTCAGGTTTACTTGGTGTATCAGGTGTATCAAGTGACTGCCGCGACGTTATGATGGCTGCTGGCGAAGGAAACCACAATGCACAGATTGCTATAGAAATGTTCAACTACAGAATTGCAAAATACATCGGTGCATATACAGCTGCCATGAATGGTGTAGATGCTATTGTATTTACAGCAGGTGTTGGTGAAAATGATGGTGTTATCCGTAAGTCAATCTGTGACTATCTTGGATACTTAGGAATCGAAATCGATCCTGTAGAAAACAAGAAACGTGGAGAAGAAATTATGATTTCAACTCCTGACTCAAAAGTTAAGGTTATGGCTATACCAACAAATGAAGAATTAAGAATTGCAAGAGAAACATTAGCACTTATCTAAAAAATTTGTTGACAAAGTGTGGAAATGTATGTATAATACCCAAAGTGTGGTTATTTCAGTATGACTATGCTTATATGGAGATTCCCATGATAATTGATTTTTCAAAGATTCTTACCCGAGAGGGAAGAGAAGAGAACTTCGAGTTACCTATCGAAATGGAAAGTTATAAAACATCAAGGTTTTGCTACTCGTTTGACAGCAAAGAACCTGTAAAGCTTACACTAAGATGTGTTAAGTCAAAGGTTTTAGGCGTTGATGCAGAGATAGATGTTACACTTAACATTCCATGTGACAGATGTCTTGAAGATGTTAAAAAGAGAATATTCATTAAAACTTCAAAGGAGTTTGATTTGACAAAGTCAAGCATTGATGAATGCTCCGATGAAGACTTCGAAGACTTTAGCCGGTTTATCGAAGGAACAAACTTTGATTTAGATGAGTTTGTACACGGTGAGATTCTGTTTAATTTACCTATGAAAGTTCTTTGCAAAGAAGATTGTAAAGGATTTTGTAATAGATGTGGCACGAATCTTAACCACAATATGTGTGGTTGTGATACCACAGAATTAGATCCCAGAATGGCTAAAATTCTGGAAGTATTTAACAGTAGTATTAAGGAGGTGTAAACCATGTCTATTTGTCCAAAGAATAAATCTTCAAGATCAAGAAGAGATAAGAGAAGAGCGAACTGGAAGATGTCAGCTCCAAACCTTGTTAAATGCAGCAAGTGTGGAGAATTAATGATGCCTCACAGAGTATGCAAGGCTTGCGGTTCATACAACAAGAAAGAAATTATTGCACAGGATTAATTGTGTAGAGTATAGAACGGGGAAACATCCCGTTCTATTTTTTTGCCATTTAATCAAAAGTGTAAAAAAAGAAAAAAATTTATTGATTTATCTACTGATATTTAGTATAGTAAATGTGTTGTAAAACACGAAAAATGAAAGCATGACATTTAGTCTGTGCG
The DNA here is from genome assembly GCA_015057425.1 of Lachnospiraceae bacterium. GTDB lineage: Bacteria > Bacillota > Clostridia > Lachnospirales > Lachnospiraceae > SVEL01. The sequence continues at coordinate 11,185 of SVEL01000002.1, read as the reverse complement.
GATTGGAGAAACATGCAGGATAAAGTAGTTGTCGCAGTTGATGCGATGGGTGGCGACAATGCACCGGTTGAGATTGTTAAAGGTGCAGTAGATGCAGTAAATAAAAGCAATTTGATTAAAATCAAATTAGTTGGTATTGCTGATGTTGTCGAAGAAGAATTGAAGAAGTATACTTATGATAAGTCTTCTATCGAAGTTATTAATGCCACTGAAGTTATTGCCACAGAAGAACCACCGGTAAATGCTATCAGAAAGAAAAAAGATTCTTCTATAGTAGTTGCTATGAATCTTGTAAAAAATGGAGAAGCCGATGCATTTGTATCTGCCGGAAGTACAGGAGCTGTACTCGTTGGCGGGCAGTTAATTATAGGCAGAGTTAAAGGTGTTGAAAGAGCACCGCTTGCTCCATTACTTCCAACAAAGAAAGGTGTTTCACTGCTTATTGATTGCGGGGCAAATGTTGATGCAAGACCATCACATCTTGTTCAGTTTGCAAGAATGGGTTCCATTTATATGGAAAACGTTATGGGCGTTAAAAACCCAAGAGTTGCAATTGTTAATAATGGTGCAGAAGAAGAAAAAGGAAATGCCCTTGTTAAGGCAACATTCCCATTACTTAAGAATTGTACGGATATTAACTTTATCGGAAGCATTGAAGCGAGAGAAATTCCGTCAGGTTATGCAGATGTCATTGTATGCGAAGCGTTTGTGGGAAATGTTATTCTTAAACTTTATGAAGGTGTGGGAATGACACTTGTTGCTATGATTAAGGAAGGACTTATGGGTTCGCTAAGAAGTAAGATAGGTGCACTTTTAGTAAAACCTGCTTTAAAGAACACTCTTAAATCATTCCAGACAGAAGAACATGGTGGAGCACCAATGCTTGGTCTTAACGGGCTTGTTGTTAAGTCACACGGAAGTTCAAAGGCGATAGAAATAACAAATTCAATTATGCAGTGCATAACATTTAAAGAACAGCAAATTAATGAGAAAATCAAAGAAAATCTCATCAATGAAGACTAATTAATATTTATGAAAGGAAGTTTGAAACATGGAATTCGAAAAAATACAGGAGATTATTAGTTCAGTACTTAACATTGATGCATCAGAAATCACTATGGATACAAAGTTTATAGATGATATCGGTGCTGATTCACTTGATTTAATGCAGGTTATTATGGCTCTTGAAGAAGAGTTCGATATCGAAATACCGGAAGAAGAAGCTGAAAAGATTGTTACTGTAGGCGATGCGGTAGAGCAGATTAAATTAGCAACAAACTAATTTTATTTAAGATAAACGGACCGGGAATGCTGATAGTGTTTCCGGTCGTTTAAGTAAATGAAGGGAGCATGTTATGAAATACGACGTACTTGAGTCTAAAATAGGCTATGTTTTTAATGACAAGTCATTAATTAATCTGGCTGTTATGCACAGTTCGTATGGCAATGATCATAAACTTGGAAGATTACATAACAATGAGCGACTTGAATTTTTAGGTGATGCAGTACTTGAATTATCGGTAAGTGAAAGCCTTTTCCATATGTATATGAATAAACCCGAAGGTGAGCTTACAAAGATGAGAGCAAGTATAGTATGTGAGCCAACCCTTGCACAGGTAGCGAGAGATATAGGTTTACCGGAGTTTATTTTATTAGGACGCGGTGAAGAACATACCGGCGGAAGAAGCAGGGATTCTATTATTTCAGATGCTTTAGAGGCTATGATTGGAGCCATTTACCTTGACGGTGGCTTTGCTAATGCAAAAGACTTTGTTCAGAAGTTTATATTGAACGATATTGAAGCAAAACAACTCTTTTATGATAGCAAAACCATACTTCAGGAGTATGTACAGAAAGAATATCGTGAGACCGTTCATTATGAACTGGTAAGCGAATGCGGACCTGACCACTGTAAAACATTTTGTGTCGAAGTGAAGTTGGGTAATAAGGTGCTTGGAGCAGGGGAAGGAAAATCCAAGAAAAGTGCCGAACAGAAAGCTGCTTATGAAGCGCTAATGAATCGAGAAGGCAATTTTTAATTGTCTATATGGAGGAAACACGTAAATGTATTTAAAAAGTATAGAGGTGCAGGGTTTTAAATCCTTTGCCAATAAGATAAATTTTGAATTTCACAACGGAATAACAGGTATTGTCGGACCTAACGGAAGCGGAAAGAGTAATGTTGCAGATGCTGTACGTTGGGTTCTTGGTGAGCAAAGAATTAAGCAGCTTCGTGGCGGTAAGATGGAAGATGTTATTTTTGCAGGTACAGAAAGCAGAAGACCGCTTGGTTTTGCATACGTTGCAATTACACTTGATAATTCAGACCATAAGCTTGCCATTGATTTCAATGAAGTAACTGTTTCCAGAAGACTTTTCCGTTCAGGCGAAAGTGAATATATGATAAATGGTGCAATTTGCCGTCTTAAAGATATCAATGAACTTTTTTATGACACAGGTATCGGTAAAGAAGGTTATTCTATTATCGGTCAGGGACAGATTGATAAGATATTAAGTGGTAAGCCGGAAGAAAGACGTGAGCTTTTTGATGAAGCGGCAGGTATTGTTAAGTTTAAAAGAAGAAAGAATGAAGCTATTAAAAAGTTGCAGGATGAGAAAGATAATCTTGCCCGTGTTACAGATATTCTTTCTGAACTTGAAAGGCAGCTTCGCCCACTTGAAAGACAGTCGGAAACTGCAAGAAAGTATCTTAAGCTTAAAGATGAACTTAAGATATATGATGTCAATATGTTCCTTTTAACCATAAATCAGGTTAAAGATTCCATAGAAAGCGTTGAAAAGAAGATTCTTATTGCTTCAAATGAATTAGAGGAAAAAACAAAAACTCTTGATGAAACAAAGAAGCAGTATGAACAGTTGGATGTTTTTATCGAAGAATTAAATTCTGTTATTGAAAACAAAAAGAATGAACTCAACGAGGCAAATATATCTGTAGAAAAGCTTGATGGTGAAATCAAAGTGCTGGATGAACAGATTAATTCGGCCAGAATGAATGATGAGCATTATAATAAACGAATAAGTGATATAGATAATGCCATAGCAGAATATAATATTGAAAAAGATAAACTTTTAAAAGAAAAAGAAGAAATCAAAGATATGTTAAATAATGCTTCGACTATTCAAAGCGAAGCAGACAGCAAGGTTGCTGTTATAACAAACAGAATCGTTGAGATTAAGGAAAAGATAGAAGATGCCAAGACAGAGATAATCGAAGTCTTAAATGAGAGGGCTAATATTAACAGCCGTGTCAGCCGTTATGACACTATGGTTGAACAGATTAATATCAGAAAGGCAACAATCAGTCAGAATTTAATTAAGTTTAAAAGTGACAGTGATGCTCAAAAGAAGATTATCAATGAATTGGAAGAAGAGTTAAAGGCAGTTAATGATGAAATTATCAATATGACATCAGAAGCTGATGAACTCGAAAAGAAAATCAGTGAGCTTTCTGCAGAAAAGAAAAATCTTTTTAAGAATCAGGATGATTATCAGAGAGAGTTTCACAGACTTAATTCCAATCTTGAAGCTCTTACCAATATGACTGAAAGATATGAAGGTTATGGTAACAGTATCAAGAAGATAATGGAACTTAAGGAAACCAAGAAAGGTATCATCGGTGTAGTTGCAGATATTATTTCTGTAGATAAAAAGTACGAAACTGCTGTTGAAACAGCTCTTGGCGGTAATATTCAGAACGTTGTTACTGATGATGAAAACACAGCAAAAGAAGTAATTGAATACTTAAAACGTGGCAAGTTCGGACGTGCTACATTCCTTCCGCTTAACAGTATTGCCAATAAGACAGGCTTTTCAAACGAGAGAGCTCTTAGTGAAAAGGGTGTAATCGGTCTTGCCTGTGATTTGGTTAAGATAAGAAAAGAATGGGAAAATATAGCAAAATATCTTCTCGGAAGAACAGTTGTAGTCGATAATATCGATAATGCACTTATTATTGCAAGAAAATACGGATATACATTAAGAATGGTTACACTTGATGGAGAACAGCTTAATCCGGGTGGTTCTATGTCCGGTGGTGCATTTAAAAATGCAAGTAACCTTTTGGGACGTCGTAGAGAAGTTGATGAATTAAAGAATTCTATTGAAGCTATTAAAGTTAAGCAGAAAGAAGTTGCTGACAGACTTGAAGCTAACGAAAAAGAAGGTAAAGCTACAAAAGAAAATTATGAGAAGATTAAGCTTTCCTTAAGCGAAAAACATCTTACTCAGAATTCCATTGCACATAATCTCAAAACTGCGACAGATAAACAGCAGGAAATTACAGATTCCTTTGCAAATATTAATTCTGAAAGTGACGAGATTTCAAGACAGCTTGAAGAAATCAACAACAGCTGTGCAACTATGAAGGATGACCTTTTAGAATGTGACAATAAGAATGCAGCACTTGAAGATAAAGTTAGAGAACTTACGGCAATTCTTGAAAGCGAACAGGCAAAAGAAGCTGAAGAGATGAAGAATAATGAAGATTTGAGAGTTAATCTTTCAGGTCTTACTCAAAAGAATGATTTTGTTCGAGAAAACATTTCAAGAGTTGAAGGTGAAATAAGAAAACTTGTGTCTGAAAAGGAAAGTCTTAAGATTACACTTGAAGATACATCGAGAGACATTCTTTCAAAGATAAATGATATTAACAATATCAAAGCAAGTGTTGAAGATAAACGTAAGATTATTGAAAAACTTAGTGAAGAACTTGCAAAATATGGCGAAGATAAAGATAATCAGACAAAAGAACACAAGGATTTCTTTGGAAAGAGAGAAGAACTTGCTAATCATATAAGTGAACTTGATAAGGAACTTTTCAGACTTAACAGCCAGAAAGAAAAGCTTGAAGAAGAAAAGGAAAAACAGGTTAACTATATGTGGGATGAGTATGAGATGCGATACAGCGATGCTCTTACCATGAAAAATGATGAACTTACAAATCTTCAACAGATTAGGAAGACTATTTCTACACTTAAGTCGGATATCAAGAATCTTGGTGAAGTTAATGTTAATGCAATTAACGATTATAAGGAAGTCTTGGAAAGACATACATTCCTTAAAGGTCAGCATGATGATTTAATCATTGCCGAAGAGACCTTACTTAAGATTATTGAAGAACTTGATACGGGAATGAAGAAGCAGTTCTCTGAAAAGTTTGAAGAAATTAAAGTTGAATTCGATAAAGTATTTAAGGAAATGTTTGGCGGTGGTAAAGGTACCATCGAACTTCTTGAAGATGAAGAAACAGATATGCTTGATGCAGGTATTTCAATTATATCTCAGCCACCTGGAAAGAAACTTCAAAATATGATGCAGTTATCAGGTGGTGAAAAAGCACTTACGGCAATTGCATTACTCTTTGCGATTCAGAATCTTAAGCCTTCACCATTCTGTCTCTTGGACGAAATTGAAGCGGCACTTGATGATTCTAACGTAACAAGATTTGCAAAATACTTACATAAGCTTACAGATCATACACAGTTTATCGTAATTACTCACAGACGTGGTACTATGGCTGCAGCAGACAGACTTTATGGTATTACTATGCAGGAAAAAGGTGTATCAACCCTTGTAAGTGTAAATCTTATAGAAGATGAAATTGATAAAATGAACCAGCAGAAAAATTAACTTAAAGCAGTTAATATGTTATTTGTTAATGAAAGGAGTGCGTAGAGTATCTGCGCAGATGCATATGGGAGAAGTAAAAGAAAAGACAGGTTTTTTTAAAAAACTTGTTAATGGTCTCAGTAAGACAAGAAAGAATATTGTTAATGGATTTGATAATATTTTTTCTGGTTTTTCAAGTATTGATGATGATTTTTATGAAGAAATAGAAGAAATTCTTATTATGGGTGATATAGGAATTAAGACAACTACGGAAATCATAGAAAATCTCAAGGGTAAGGTTAAAGAATTAAAGATAAAAGACCCAATGGAATGTAAGCAGCTTCTTGTTGATTCTATTACAGAACAGATGGATTTAGGCGAAAATGCTTATGATTTTGAAAAACAGAAATCAGTTGTTCTTGTAATAGGAGTAAATGGTGTAGGTAAAACAACATCAGTCGGTAAGCTTGCAGGTCAGCTTAAATCAGATGGTAAAAAGGTTATCCTTGCAGCAGCCGATACATTTAGAGCGGCGGCTATAGACCAGCTTACAGAGTGGTCAAACAGAGCTGAAGTAGATATTATTGCTCAAAAAGAAGGCTCTGACCCGGCGGCAGTTATATTTGATGCATGTCAGGCAGCAAAAGCAAGAAATGCTGATGTACTTCTTTGCGATACGGCAGGACGACTTCACAATAAGAAGAATCTTATGGAAGAACTTAAAAAGATTGACAGAATTATTGAGAAGGAATATCCCGGAGCATATAGAGAAAATCTTGTGGTTCTTGATGGTACTACCGGTCAGAATGCACTTGCTCAGGCAAGACAGTTTATGGAAGCTACAAATATAACAGGTATTATTCTTACTAAATTAGACGGAACGGCTAAGGGTGGTATTGCAATAGCAATACAGTCAGAACTTGGAATACCGGTAAAGTATATAGGTGTGGGCGAACAGATTGATGATTTACAGAAGTTTAATTCCAAGGAATTTGTTGATGCTTTATTTACGGTAGAGTAATATTTGTGATGAAAGAAGGTAAAACACATGAGTGAATTAACATTAAAGAAATTTGAAGAAGCATATGAAATAGTCCAGAAGGTTACATTAAAAACGAATCTTGTATATAGTAATTATTTTAGTGAACAGTCAGGTAACAATATATATTTGAAACCTGAAAATATGCAGTTTACAGGTGCATATAAGGTTAGAGGTGCTTATTATAAAATAAGCACACTTACAAAGGAAGAAAGAGAAAGAGGACTTATAACAGCATCAGCAGGTAATCATGCACAGGGTGTTGCTTATGCTGCTAAATTATATGGTGTAAAGGCAACTGTAGTTATGCCTACAGCTACACCACTTATGAAGGTTAACAGAACGAAAAGCTATGGTGCAGAAGTTATTTTACACGGAGATGTATATGATGATGCATGTAAGGAAGCTTTAAGACTTGCAGAAGAAAATGGTTATACATTTGTTCATCCTTTCGATGACCTTGATGTAGCAGCAGGTCAGGGTTCAATAGCTATGGAAATCATCAAAGAACTTCCTACAGTTGATTATATTCTTGTTCCTATTGGTGGTGGCGGTCTTGCTACAGGCGTAAGCACACTTGCAAAGATGCTTAATCCTAATATTAAAGTTATAGGTGTTGAACCTGCCGGTGCAAACTGTATGCAGGAATCAATAAAGAAAGGAAAAGTAGTTACACTTGGTTCAGCTGCGACTATAGCTGACGGTACTGCTGTAAAGACACCCGGTTCAAAAATATTCCCATATGTAAGTGAAAATCTTGATGATATTATTACTATAGAAGATGACGAACTTATAGATGTTTTCCTTGATATGGTAGAAAATCATAAAATGGTTGTAGAAAATTCAGGTCTTCTTTCTGTTGCAGCTATTAAGCATCTTAATTGTAAAGATAAGAAGATTGTATCAATATTAAGCGGTGGTAATATGGATATCATCACAATGTCATCAACGCTTCAGCACGGACTTATTCAGAGAGGCAGAATCTTTACTGTATCTGTACTTCTTCCTGATAAGCCGGGAGAACTTGTGCGTGTTGCTTCAGTTATAGCAGAAGCACAGGGTAACGTAATCAAACTTGAACATAACCAGTTTATAAGTATAAACAGAAGCGCGGCAGTTGAGCTTAGAATTACACTTGAAACATTTGGACATGATCACAAAAATAAGATTGTGGAAGCACTTGAAACTAACGGATACAGACCAAAACTTGTACAGACGAACATTTAATATGTCAATATACAACAGAAAGGATTTAAAATGTTTGAATTTATTACAAAGATAGATTTATCAATACTTTATTGGATACAGGATTTTCTTGCAAATGATGTAATGGATGCTTTGATGGTGTTTATTACAACACTTGGTGATGGAGGAATCCTTTGGATAGCTATTGCGGTCGTTCTTTTGTTCTTTAAAAAGACAAGAAAATGCGGTATTGCCATGGGCATTGCATTGGTACTTGGACTTATATTTGGTAATGGAATCATAAAAAATGTAGTTGGAAGAATCAGACCATTCCAGTATGTTTTGGAACATTCGGGTGAAGTAATTAATCTGTTAATAGAAAAGCCGGGTGAGTATTCATTTCCATCCGGTCATACACAAAGTTCATTTGCGGCTGCTACGGTTATATTTATAAACAATAAGAAGTGGGGAATCCCTGCTCTTATAATGGCTGCACTTATAGGTTTTTCAAGATTATATGTATTTGTTCATTATCCTACGGATATTTTGGCAGGTGCATTTTTTGGTGTCGTTTGGGCAATTTCGGCAGTATGGATTGTTAAAATTATAAGTGAGAAGATAGCAGCAAAAAAGCAGGCAAGTAAATAATAATGTATATAAAGGTCTTGCCTATATTTTGGCAGGACCTTTTTGTTGGAGAACGGTATGGGTAAAAAGAAAAGTAAAAAGGAAATAATAATTATTTGAAAATAATGTTCAATACTTTAATTATGCAGATGAATACAATGGAGTGGTAAGAATCAGTTAGAGATATTGTTGGAGGTTTTATGAATAAGAAAAAGAAAATTATAATAGGGTTAATAATAGCCGCAGCGTGCCTTGCTTTAATCGCATTTGTTGGAATTTTTGCGGGCGGCATTTATCTTTTTCAAAAGGTAAATACCGGTGATTCCGATATTGAGTACATGGAAAAGTTAAGCGATGAAGAGTTGGATAGAGCGCTTGAAAAGTATAATGGTGTAACTCAAAAGTATATTAGGGAAAATTATTCCGAAGAAGTTAAATCAATTAAATCATTAGCATTATTTCCGAGAAAACATATAAATGAAAACAAAAGCGACGTTTTTAAGAAAACAGGTAACGAGATTATTTATGGTCACGATTCAATTTCATACGTGGAAGGAGATATGGAATATATTGATGACGAATTCGGTGTATGGTACATAAATAACAGATTTATCGAATTTAACGGAGGAAATTACTGGGGAAAGAAGACTAATTTCAGTATTGATATTGAACAGTGCATATATGAAATAACAGATTATGAAGCATATTTGCTTGATGAAGAGATTAACAGAATACCTGAAGAAAATATAACATATGAAGATAAATTTTCTGTCTACGGAATAAATGGTATATCCGAAGAATATGCCATCGTTGTTAAAAATCAAAATACAGATATGTATTGCTTATATGTTGTGTCTGATTATAGTTATTATGGCGAGGAAAAGTGCGCTAAAGATGAAAAGTTTACTGAACAAACAGAATCTTTCGATAAATTTATCGGTATGATAGGCTTAAAAGATTATGCAGATGTTTCGAGAAGTGCCATTGAAGTTACTATGTTTGATGATAAAAGGAATGGCGGTACGATTTCTTATTATCCTGACGATATATTGACAGTGCTTGACATGATTTTGGATGGTTCAACAGGTGTAAAAAAATCAACAAATAACTATGAATATACAGTGGATTATACATTTCAGATGAGATTTTTTCATTCTTTGTTGGGAGGAAGCTATTTTATAGGTTTCAATGACAGTGGATATGTTACGATTATATATGATGATTATTACAGAAATGATGTATACATATATGAAACTGATGAGGAATTGTACAAGAAAGTGATAGATTATATTTTTGGAAACTATGAAGGTGAAAAGATTAAAAATCTGTCAGTGAGTGAATATGCTGCTATTATTCATGAAGAATTTGTATATGCAAATGCTGATTTGTATCCGGACAGTTTTTTGCAGGAATATATACAGTTTAATAAAAGTGATTTAATCACTGAACGCCAAAATGCAGAACAGGAAGAGTCGATGATTGATTTGTCCGCTCATAAACTTTTACGAAAAGCAAGTAGTACAATATATACTGTGCGACTTAATAAAATTATCTATAACGGAAGAGTATATCAGTGTGTTGGCTTATATAACGATTTGAAATACATTGATAAGCATTTGGGAAAGGTTGAAGGATATTATCCGGATTTGAATGTAAAAGAGCCTGCATGTGCTGATGTATATGCCATAAAAGATATTTCGGATGAATTATTTGTTGTAGCTAAATATGCAGATGCCGGAAGTCATGCACTGTATGCGGTAACACCGGAAAAAGTATCTGATGCGGAAGTAAATGTTATTACTAAATTAAGCGATATAACAAATGGATTGTCTGTTGATAAATTTAATGATTATGAAAACTATTATATAGACCTTAAAGTGTTATATGTTAATAATAGTGAATATAACGGAAGTTATGGTTATCATAGTGCGTTTTTTGGCAGATCTGTTATATCGGACAACTATTATTATACGGATGATGCGTTGACATTCTTAGATAAAATGGCAGGTGGGAATGATGTGAATCTTATAAAAGTCATTGAAACAGAAGATATAAACACTGACGCAACAATTACGTTTAAATTCTATCATCCTGCGCTTGAGGCCTACATAGATTATTCATACATCGGTGAAGGTGAAAATAAAGGAAAATTATGTGTATCTATGGAACAATCTGCTTATGCATATGTATTTGATACAAAGACAGAAGATGCATATAATGTTTTAGAATATATAGCTGATAAACTTTTAGGTGTCAGAGTAGATTATAATTATGATTAAAATGAATGAATTATAGATATATTGACGAACATAACTGATATTTTTCTTTAAATATTACAAAAGTAAATATTCAATATGAAATAAAAAATCACAAATTTTTGTTGTTCGCGTCGTTATATACGTCGTTCGCGTCGTCTCGCGGTAAAAATGTTGAAAAATTATAAGGAAATTTATAGAATTAGTTGTATTTAAAATTATATTAAAGATGACCGTTCGAACCCCTAAATTGACCGTTCACAACCCACTGGGTTGAAAATTAAGGTCAGAAGATGCAAAATGAAAAAGTAGGTCGTTTTACATTGGAAAACTAACAAAACTACTAAAAACCACCAAAAAATCACCACCAAAAAAAACCTTACTTTATTGCAATATCTTGATATAATGAGATGGTATTAGATAAATTTATCTAAGAAAGGATACGAAAGGA